>NC_022349.1:1200000-2400000 GCF_000354175.2 Vibrio alginolyticus NBRC 15630 = ATCC 17749 | reverse complement strand
TGAGATTCTTCCATTGAGGTCAGTAATTGCCTTACCGAATAACTTCATACTAAAACAGACATGAGATTGCTTAAAGTGATATATTCACAATTAGTTATTGCAATTTATGCAACATGGAAATGAAAATTTAATGAATATCAAAAGCCTGCAACTTTTCATTCATCTCTGTGAGAGTAAAAGTTTCGCCAAGACCGCAGCGGCAATGCATATTAGCCCTTCAGCCTTAAGCCGACAGATACAAAAATTAGAGGAGGAAACCAGCCAACAATTGTTTTTACGCGACAACCGTAGCGTTGATTTAACTATCCAAGGTAAAAAGCTAGTCCCAGTTGCCTTAAAGATTCTTGGCGAATGGCAGCAGTATCAGAGTCACCTGAAGGGAACCGAGGATGAATTGAAAGGAGAAATCCGTCTCTTTTGTTCTGTTACTGCAAGCTACAGCCATCTTCCGGAGCTAATCTCTGACTTTCGTATTCAGAACCCTTTCATTGAGTTCAAACTATCAACCGGCGATCCAGCTCAAGCGATCGACAAAATACTAGCAGATGAAGCCGATATTGCCATATCAGCCAAGTCAGAACAGATGCCAAATAAAATCGCATTTGAAACGATCAGTGAAATCCCACTTTCTGTCATCGTACCTGTTGGGGTTAGTGCGTTTGCTGAAGAGCTACAAAAAGAAAAACCAGACTGGTCGGTCATTCCATTCATACTCCCAGAAGCAGGAACGGCAAGGGACAGGGCCAATACTTGGCTCAAACAAATGAAAATAAAGCCAAAGATCTACGCACAAACCTCCGGACATGAAGCCATCGTAAGTATGGTTGCATTGGGGTGTGGAGTAGGTATCGCACCTGATGTTGTAATCAACAACAGTCCGGTAAGAGAAAAGATAAATCGTTTAAAAGTCTTACCAATTAAACCTTTTAAACTTGGTGTTTGCTGCAACAAAACTCAGCTGGAGAATCCGCTTGTTAAAGCCTTTTGGAAGGTTGCAGAGAGCAAGTATATCGCACCTTAGATGAACACTTTTTAGGTATAAAGTGGGCTAATTTTAAAACTCTATAGATGCAAAAAAGCCCGCTCTTTCGAGCGGGCTTCTTAAATTTAAAGCCTGGCGATGTCCTACTCTCACATGGGGAAGCCCCACACTACCATCGGCGCTATTTCGTTTCACTTCTGAGTTCGGCATGGAAATCAGGTGGGTCCAAAACGCTATGGTCGCCAAGCAAATTCTTTAATCTGGAAAGCTGTTTTTTAATTCTCGTTCTTACACATTCAATGTTCTTTCATTGAGTCCATCAAAACCCCTTGGGTGTTGTATGGTTAAGCCTCACGGGCAATTAGTACAGGTTAGCTCAACGCCTCACAACGCTTACACACCCTGCCTATCAACGTCGTAGTCTACGACAACCCTTTAGGATACTTAAAGTATCAGGGAGAACTCATCTCAAGGCTCGCTTCCCGCTTAGATGCTTTCAGCGGTTATCGATCCCGAACTTAGCTACCGGGCAATGCGTCTGGCGACACAACCCGAACACCAGAGGTTCGTCCACTCCGGTCCTCTCGTACTAGGAGCAGCCCCTTTCAATTCTCCAACGCCCACGGCAGATAGGGACCGAACTGTCTCACGACGTTCTAAACCCAGCTCGCGTACCACTTTAAATGGCGAACAGCCATACCCTTGGGACCGACTTCAGCCCCAGGATGTGATGAGCCGACATCGAGGTGCCAAACACCGCCGTCGATATGAACTCTTGGGCGGTATCAGCCTGTTATCCCCGGAGTACCTTTTATCCGTTGAGCGATGGCCCTTCCATTCAGAACCACCGGATCACTATGACCTGCTTTCGCACCTGCTCGAATTGTCATTCTCGCAGTCAAGCGGGCTTATGCCATTGCACTAACCTCACGATGTCCAACCGTGATTAGCCCACCTTCGTGCTCCTCCGTTACGCTTTGGGAGGAGACCGCCCCAGTCAAACTACCCACCAGGCACTGTCCGCAACCCCGATAAGGGGTCGACGTTAGAACATCAACACTACAAGGGTGGTATTTCAAGGACGGCTCCACGCAATCTAGCGACTGCGCTTCAAAGCCTCCCACCTATCCTACACATGTAGGGTCAATGTTCAGTGCCAAGCTGTAGTAAAGGTTCACGGGGTCTTTCCGTCTAGCCGCGGGTACACTGCATCTTCACAGCGATTTCAATTTCACTGAGTCTCGGGTGGAGACAGCGTGGCCATCATTACGCCATTCGTGCAGGTCGGAACTTACCCGACAAGGAATTTCGCTACCTTAGGACCGTTATAGTTACGGCCGCCGTTTACCGGGGCTTCGATCAAGAGCTTCGACCGAAGTCTAACCCCATCAATTAACCTTCCGGCACCGGGCAGGCGTCACACCGTATACGTCATCTTGCGATTTTGCACAGTGCTGTGTTTTTAATAAACAGTTGCAGCCACCTGGTATCTGCGACTCTCAATAGCTCCATCCGCGAGGGACTTCACCGTCGAGAGCGTACCTTCTCCCGAAGTTACGGTACCATTTTGCCTAGTTCCTTCACCCGAGTTCTCTCAAGCGCCTTGGTATTCTCTACCCGACCACCTGTGTCGGTTTGGGGTACGATTCCTTACAATCTGAAGCTTAGAGGCTTTTCCTGGAAGCATGGCATCAATGACTTCACTACCGTAGTAGCTCGACGTCGTGTCTCAGCCTTAGAAAGAGCCGGATTTACCTAACTCTTCAGCCTACGCACTTGAACCTGGACAACCGTCGCCAGGCCCACCTAGCCTTCTCCGTCCCCCCATCGCAATTGTAAGAAGTACGGGAATATTAACCCGTTTCCCATCGACTACGCCTTTCGGCCTCGCCTTAGGGGTCGACTTACCCTGCCCCGATTAACGTTGGACAGGAACCCTTGGTCTTCCGGCGAGGAGGTTTTTCACCCCCTTTATCGTTACTCATGTCAGCATTCGCACTTCTGATACGTCCAGCATGCGTTACCACACACCTTCAACCGCTTACAGAACGCTCCCCTACCCAATGCACTAAAGTACATTGCCGCAGCTTCGGTTTACTACTTAGCCCCGTTACATCTTCCGCGCAGGCCGACTCGACCAGTGAGCTATTACGCTTTCTTTAAATGATGGCTGCTTCTAAGCCAACATCCTGGCTGTCTGAGCCTTCCCACATCGTTTCCCACTTAGTAGTAATTTGGGACCTTAGCTGGCGGTCTGGGTTGTTTCCCTCTCCACGACGGACGTTAGCACCCGCCGTGTGTCTCCCGGATAGTACTTACTGGTATTCGGAGTTTGCAAAGGGTTGGTAAGTCGGGATGACCCCCTAGCCTTAACAGTGCTCTACCCCCAGTAGTATTCGTCCGAGGCGCTACCTAAATAGCTTTCGGGGAGAACCAGCTATCTCCAGGTTTGATTGGCCTTTCACCCCTAGCCACAAGTCATCCGCTAATTTTTCAACATTAGTCGGTTCGGTCCTCCAGTTGATGTTACTCAACCTTCAACCTGCCCATGGCTAGATCACCTGGTTTCGGGTCTATATCCAGAGACTGAACGCCCAGTTAAGACTCGGTTTCCCTACGGCTCCCCTAGATGGTTAACCTTGCCACTGAATATAAGTCGCTGACCCATTATACAAAAGGTACGCAGTCACAGGACAAGCCTGCTCCTACTGCTTGTACGTACACGGTTTCAGGTTCTATTTCACTCCCCTCACAGGGGTTCTTTTCGCCTTTCCCTCACGGTACTGGTTCACTATCGGTCAGTCAGTAGTATTTAGCCTTGGAGGATGGTCCCCCCATATTCAGACAGGATATCACGTGTCCCGCCCTACTCGATTTCACTGAACACACGTCGTCAACTACGGGACTATCACCCTGTATCGTCGGCCTTTCCAGGCTGTTCGTCTAACGCGTGTAAAGCTTAAGGGCTAGTCCAATTTCGCTCGCCGCTACTTTCGGAATCTCGGTTGATTTCTTTTCCTCGGGGTACTTAGATGTTTCAGTTCCCCCGGTTCGCCTCGTTATGCTATGTATTCACATAACGATACTTACTTATGTAAGTGGGTTTCCCCATTCGGAAATCCCAGACTCAAATGGTTTTTACTACCTAATCTGGGCTTATCGCAAGTTAATACGTCCTTCATCGCCTCTGACTGCCAAGGCATCCACCGTGTACGCTTAGTCACTTAACCATACAACCCGAAGGAGTTTCGAGTTGATGTTCAAATCACCAAAGTTGTCTCTCATTATTTGAATGAGCGAGAGACATTTCGATTTTGCCGGACTCAATTTCGAATAATCACTTAAAAGTGATATTCCCAAGAACACTTGAATGTGTTTTTTGGTGTTTGTCATAAAGACAAACATTGAGAACTTTACAAACAATCTTAAAGATTGTTTTGTCAGCTTTCCAAATTGTTAAAGAGCTAGATTTTCTGATGAAAACCATTTTTAAAGATTCTTTTTCAAGAACACTTAAAGATGGTGGAGCTATGCGGGATCGAACCGCAGACCTCCTGCGTGCAAGGCAGGCGCTCTCCCAGCTGAGCTATAGCCCCATCAAGGTGTCGATACTGTCGCCAATTCCTTGGAAAAGAAATTGGTGGGTCTGAGTGGACTCGAACCACCGACCTCTCGCTTATCAGGCGAACGCTCTAACCACCTGAGCTACAGACCCAGTATCGTCTCTTTACTTTATAAACCGTATCAATCTGTGTGAACACTCATCGCAATAATCATCGTTTAAGGAGGTGATCCAGCGCCAGGTTCCCCTAGCGCTACCTTGTTACGACTTCACCCCAGTCATGAACCACAAAGTGGTAAGCGTCCCCCCGAAGGTTAAACTACCTACTTCTTTTGCAGCCCACTCCCATGGTGTGACGGGCGGTGTGTACAAGGCCCGGGAACGTATTCACCGTGGCATTCTGATCCACGATTACTAGCGATTCCGACTTCATGGAGTCGAGTTGCAGACTCCAATCCGGACTACGACGCACTTTTTGGGATTCGCTCACTTTCGCAAGTTGGCCGCCCTCTGTATGCGCCATTGTAGCACGTGTGTAGCCCTACTCGTAAGGGCCATGATGACTTGACGTCGTCCCCACCTTCCTCCGGTTTATCACCGGCAGTCTCCCTGGAGTTCCCGACATTACTCGCTGGCAAACAAGGATAAGGGTTGCGCTCGTTGCGGGACTTAACCCAACATTTCACAACACGAGCTGACGACAGCCATGCAGCACCTGTCTCAGAGTTCCCGAAGGCACCAATCCATCTCTGGAAAGTTCTCTGGATGTCAAGAGTAGGTAAGGTTCTTCGCGTTGCATCGAATTAAACCACATGCTCCACCGCTTGTGCGGGCCCCCGTCAATTCATTTGAGTTTTAATCTTGCGACCGTACTCCCCAGGCGGTCTACTTAACGCGTTAGCTCCGAAAGCCACGGCTCAAGGCCACAACCTCCAAGTAGACATCGTTTACGGCGTGGACTACCAGGGTATCTAATCCTGTTTGCTCCCCACGCTTTCGCATCTGAGTGTCAGTATCTGTCCAGGGGGCCGCCTTCGCCACCGGTATTCCTTCAGATCTCTACGCATTTCACCGCTACACCTGAAATTCTACCCCCCTCTACAGTACTCTAGTCTGCCAGTTTCAAATGCTATTCCGAGGTTGAGCCCCGGGCTTTCACATCTGACTTAACAAACCACCTGCATGCGCTTTACGCCCAGTAATTCCGATTAACGCTCGCACCCTCCGTATTACCGCGGCTGCTGGCACGGAGTTAGCCGGTGCTTCTTCTGTCGCTAACGTCAAATGATAGTGCTATTAACACTACCACCTTCCTCACGACTGAAAGTGCTTTACAACCCGAAGGCCTTCTTCACACACGCGGCATGGCTGCATCAGGCTTGCGCCCATTGTGCAATATTCCCCACTGCTGCCTCCCGTAGGAGTCTGGACCGTGTCTCAGTTCCAGTGTGGCTGATCATCCTCTCAGACCAGCTAGGGATCGTCGCCTTGGTGAGCCCTTACCTCACCAACTAGCTAATCCCACCTAGGCATATCCTGACGCGAGAGGCCCGAAGGTCCCCCTCTTTGGCCCGTAGGCATCATGCGGTATTAGCCATCGTTTCCAATGGTTATCCCCCACATCAGGGCAATTTCCTAGGCATTACTCACCCGTCCGCCGCTCGACGCCGTTATCGTTCCCCGAAGGTTCAGATAACTCGTTTCCGCTCGACTTGCATGTGTTAGGCCTGCCGCCAGCGTTCAATCTGAGCCATGATCAAACTCTTCAATTTAAGATTTTGTTCGGCTCAATGAATACTGAACATTACATAAGTAATGTTTGAATTGACTGTGCTGAATCTTTCGATTCAATGGTCACTTCGTATCATTGAAACCTAAATTGTTTCCGAAGAAACTATTTGGATTATCATCAACGAGTGCCCACACAGATTGATAGGTCTATATTGTTAAAGAGCTTTCCTGTTGAGCTTTGCTCAAAACAGGACGGCCATTTTAGCGAGTTAAAGTTTAGTGTCAATCACTTTTTTCAAACTTTCTTCAAGCGTTTCTGCTTGGCTAATTTGGCTTGCTAACTTGGCTTCTTACTTTCGAAACTTAAGCTTCGAAGCGTTGCCGTGTCAGCGAGGTGGCATTATAGAGATTGCGATCACATTGGCAAGCCCTTTTTCTCGTTTTTTTTGATTTTTTTATCGTTCGGATAAATTTGCATCAAAAGCGGTCAAAAGAGCACGTTATTTCTACAGTTCTCTAAATTTATCTGCGAAAAGAGCCACTTTTTCCCAATTGGTGTACTCCACCTCTTTGGTCGTATCGGTTTCGCCACCCGTCATCGACATAATGAACCTAATCATAGTTCTGTCGAACCAGCTATAACGTGGGTAATAAAGTGCACCAGCAAAAACACCGATTAGCGTTGGTTTCCAAGGGGACTTAATTAGGAACTTGCGAATGTAGGCACTACCTTCAGGTGTATCCTTTCCTTGGTCCTCTTTACGAGCGGTTAAGTTTACGCAGAAAAATGCCACTTTATTTTGCTCCAATTGATTGAGGTTTCGCTCAATAAACTGGTATAGCTTTTTATTAAGATGGCCATAGCGAATAGAGGCGCCTATCAATACTCTGTCGTATTGGCTGAAGTCAATCGTCTCAACATTATGTAAATCCACCAGCTCACAATCGAAATCTGGAAGTTGTTCATCTATATAGTGGAGAATTTTTTTAGTCTGCCCTTCGCGGGAAGAGTATAGAAATAATGCTTTTGCCACGATTTCCCCTTAGCTACGCCAAAACGTCGGCGTAAGTAGAATAAGTAAGGTAAAGATTTCCAAACGACCAAACAGCATAGAAACTATCAATACCCATTTTGCTTTGTCGTTAACATCACCAAAGTGAAGCGCCACTTCTCCCAAGCCAGGACCGAGGTTGTTCAGAGTCGCAGCCACCGCTGAGAACGCACTAAGCTCATCCATTCCTGTTGCAATCAACCCCAACATACAAACCACAAATACCAATGCGTATGCGGAGAAGAAACCCCAAACCGCATCGACAACACGTTGCGGTAGGGCACTGCCACCTACTTTGATGGTGTAAACCGCGCGTGGATGGACTAAACGTTTTAGTTCACGCGCACCTTGTAAGGTAAGAAGCAGGATACGGATCACTTTCATGCCGCCGCCTGTTGAACCAGCACAACCACCGATAAAAGAAGAGAACAATAACAGCACAGGTAAGAAGAGCGGCCAATCCGCAAAACCTGTTGTCGTAAAGCCCGCTGTTGTGGATATTGATACGGTTTGGAACAGAGCCTGATCGAAAGCATCGTATGTCGATGTGTAAGAGTGATGTTTCAGTAATAATAGAAAGCAAATGATAAATAGCAGCACTTGAATAAACAAGAAGGCGCGAAACTCAGGATCTTTCCAGTAATACTTGGGATGTACGCCACCTGATGCAAATGCAGCAAAGTGCAGCGTGTAGTTACATGCAGATATAAGCAGAAAAACCACAGTAATCAGGTTAATCGCGTAACTATCAAAATATCCGATGCTGGCATCGTGGGTAGAGAAGCCGCCAATAGCAATGGTGGAAAAGCTGTGACTGATGGCGTCAAATGGCGTCATACCAGCTAACCAAAAAGCCGAAGCACAGGCGATAGTCAGGCTCAGATAGATGTACCAAAGCGCCTTAGCAGTTTCTGCTATGCGCGGCGTCACTTTAGTGTCCTTGACTGGACCTGGGATCTCGGCGCGGTAAAGCTGCATACCACCAATGCCAAGTACTGGCAAAATCGCCACCGCTAATACGATGATTCCCATACCGCCGAACCACTGCAGTAACTGTCGATAGAATAGAATCGCTTTAGGTAACTCATCCAAACCAACAATAACGGTCGCCCCGGTCGTCGTGAGAGCAGAAAACGATTCAAAAAACGCATCTGTCACTGAGACGTTCGGGTTGTCAGCAATGAGAAAGGGGATCGAGCCTGCACTGCCAAGTACTGTCCAGAATAAGACGACAATAAGAAAGCCATCTCGAGCTTTAAGCTCGTGCTTATACCTGCGGTTTGGGTACCAACAAACGGCCCCACAAAACAGCAGAACAAAAAATGTCGTGACAAAAGGCACACCAGCACCATCTCGATAGATCAGCGCAACGAGTGCTGGCGCAAGCATAGTGACACTAAAGAGTGCGAGCAGTAGCCCGACGATTCGAATAATTGAACGAAATTGCATGGATAAATTGACTAGCGAAGCTGTCCCTGTTGCTTCCTGTTTTTCATTATTGTCCGTCTAGCGGAGTGACAATTGCCTTTGCCCCGCTTTTATTGATGATTGCTTGGGTAAACGCGCTCACTTCTCGAAGCTCAATTTCCACCACTAATACGACCTGATCGCTGTATTCAGCCTCGACTTCTATCGCACCAAATTGCGGCATGATTGATTGTGCGATAGGCATAAACCCATAGTCTAACGTTAGTCTGAGCTTTGTGGTTATTTTTTTCTCAATAGTTTGAAGCAGCTTGAGCGCTTGTTGAACCCCACCCCCATACGCTTTAACCAAGCCGCCTGTACCTAACTTGATTCCACCAGAGTATCGCGTGACCACAGCCGTGATCTCCCCCACCCCAGATCCAGACAGCTGCGCCAGGATTGGTTTGCCTGCCGTCCCTGAAGGTTCTCCATCATCACTAAAGCCCCACTTCATCGAATCTTCTGGTCGACCAGCAACAAAGCCCCAACAGTTATGTCTAGCATCAGCGTGTTTAGCTTTGATTTGATCAACAAATGCTTTTGCAGCTTCGATACTTGGCGTGTGTGCCAAATAAGTAATGAAGACGCTCTTTTTAATTTCTTCTTCAAATTGAGCGGGCTCTGCTGGAATCAGATAAGGCTTGTCATTCATAGGATTATGGATTCATGTCTATTTGCCTGAAGTCTATCACGAGTGTGATTTACCCGTCGCATAAGATCTGCCACAGCGCACAATGTTAAACACTTGTTTAAAAAATGTATTGAAATTAAACAATCCACGATCCAAACTAACCTTACTGGTCAAACCAGAACAAAATAAAACGACTTCCTCGATACCTATTTGCCGAGGTACACGGCGTCGTTGAAATAGGTATACAGACAATCCACGATTGTATGTCATGGAGATAGACAATGATTTACCAAGCCGAAACCCTACAGGTAAAGGAAATACAAGATGGTATTGCAGAGCTAAGCTTCTGCTCTCCAAAATCCGTCAACAAACTCGACCTAGCGACATTAGAATCGCTAGATAAAGCTCTTGATGCGCTCATTGCCCATCAAGGCCTCAAGGGGTTGTTGCTCACTTCAGATAAAGACGCATTCATTGTAGGCGCAGACATTACCGAGTTTTTAGGTCTGTTTGCTAAAACGGATGCCGAGCTCGACCAATGGCTGCAATTTGCTAATAGCATCTTTAACAAATTAGAAGACTTACCCGTTCCGACCATCTCAGTGATCAAAGGCCACGCTCTTGGTGGCGGTTGTGAATGTGTGCTAGCAACAGACATGCGTATTGGTGACAAAACCACCAGCATCGGCCTACCAGAAACGAAACTGGGAATCATGCCTGGCTTTGGTGGTTGTGTACGCTTACCTCGCGTTATTGGCGCAGACAGCGCAATGGAAATCATCACCCAAGGTAAAGCATGCCGAGCTGATGAAGCATTGAAAATTGGCTTACTCGATGCAGTTGTAGAGACTGATGCTTTATACGAATCAGCACTACAAACTCTTAACTCTGCAATTAACGAGAAACTTGACTGGCAAGCACGCCGAGCACAGAAAACATCTCCGCTAACGCTGAGTAAGCTTGAATCAATGATGAGCTTCACCATGGCGAAGGGTCTGGTGGCACAAAAAGCAGGCCCTCACTACCCTGCCCCAATGACAGCCGTTATCACGATTGAAGAAAGTGCTCGCTTTGCACGTAATGAAGCGTTAGACATTGAACGTAAGCACTTCGTGAAATTGGCTAAATCGGAAGAAGCAAAATCACTCGTTGGCCTATTCCTTAATGATCAATACATCAAAGGCATTGCGAAAAAAGCAGCGAAGTCAGCAAGTAAAGACACGCAACGTGCAGCCGTATTAGGTGCAGGTATCATGGGTGGCGGCATTGCTTACCAATCAGCGCTAAAAGGTGTGCCAGTCTTGATGAAAGACATCGCACAAGCGTCGCTCGACCTAGGCATGACTGAAGCATCTAAGCTGCTGAATAAACGCTTATCTCGCGGTCGCATTGATGGCTTTAAGATGGCGGGTATTTTAGCGTCAATCACACCGAGCTTACATTACGCAGGTATTGAAAACTCTGATGTGATTGTTGAAGCTGTCGTTGAAAACCCGAAAGTAAAAGCAGCAGTTTTAAGTGAAGTTGAATCCCATGTCGGTGACGACACCGTTATCACCTCAAACACCTCAACGATTCCTATCAACCTATTGGCAAAATCACTAAAACGCCCAGAAAACTTCTGTGGTATGCACTTCTTCAACCCAGTGCATCGTATGCCTCTTGTTGAGATCATCCGTGGTGAGCACACCTCTGATGAAACCATCAATCGTGTTGTGGCGTATGCTGCGAAAATGGGCAAATCACCAATTGTCGTTAATGACTGCCCAGGGTTCTTCGTTAACCGCGTATTGTTCCCATACTTTGGCGGCTTCAGCATGCTACTTCGTGATGGTGCTGACTTTACGAAAATCGACAAAGTCATGGAGCGTAAGTTTGGCTGGCCGATGGGACCGGCGTACTTGCTTGACGTAGTCGGCATTGATACCGCGCACCACGCACAAGCTGTGATGGCTGACGGTTTCCCTGAGCGTATGGGTAAACAAGGTCGTGATGCGATTGATGCACTGTTCGAAGCAGACAAATATGGTCAGAAAAATGGTAATGGCTTCTACTGCTACACCATAGATAAAAAAGGTAAGCCGAAGAAAACCTTCTCCGAAGCGATCTTACCGGTACTTGCTGACGTTTGTGCCGATAAGCAGGACTTTGACGATCAGACCATCATTCAACGTATGATGATTCCAATGATCAACGAAGTGGTGCTGTGCCTACAAGAAGGCATCATCGCGACTCCGCAGGAAGCAGATATGGCATTGGTTTATGGTCTTGGTTTCCCTCCATTCCGCGGTGGCGTATTCCGCTATCTAGACAGCGTGGGTATTGCTGAATACGTTGAAATGGCAAAACAACACGCCGAGCTAGGTGCGATGTACCAAGTACCGCAAATGCTGATTGATATGGCGGCGAAAGGTGAAAGCTTTTACGGTGCACAACAGCAAGGTTCTATCTAAGGAGGGATTCTAAAATGACTAATCAAACAAGAAATGTTGTCGTAGTCGATTGTCTACGTACTCCAATGGGTCGCTCTAAAGGTGGTGCTTTCCGTCATACACGAGCAGAAGATCTATCTGCGCGCCTAATGAAAGGCATTCTTGCGCGTAACCCACAAGTGAACCCAAGCGAGATTGAAGACATCTACTGGGGCTGTGTACAGCAAACACTAGAGCAAGGCTTTAACGTTGCACGTAATGCGGCGCTGCTTGCTGGTCTGCCGATTGAAATTGGCGCCGTGACGGTGAATCGCTTGTGTGGTTCATCAATGCAAGCGCTTCACGATGGTACACGTGCCATCATGACTGGCGATGCTGAAATCTGCCTAATTGGTGGTGTTGAGCACATGGGGCATGTGCCAATGAACCACGGTGTAGACTTTCACCCAGGTATGTCAAAGAACGTAGCAAAAGCTGCGGGCATGATGGGCTTAACGGCTGAAATGCTTGGTAAATTACATGGTATTAGCCGTGAGCAACAAGACGAGTTTGCCGCTCGCTCTCACGCTCGTGCGCACGCAGCAACCGTAGAGGGTCGTTTTAAAAACGAAATTCTACCAATTGAAGGCCACGCAGCAGACGGCACACTGTTCACTCTGGATTACGACGAAGTGATTCGCCCTGAAACATCCGTTGAAGGTCTATCTCAACTTCGCCCAGTGTTCGACCCAGCAAACGGTACAGTAACAGCCGGTACTTCATCGGCGCTGTCCGATGGTGCATCAGCGATGTTGATCATGAGTGAAGAGAAAGCCAATGAGCTTGGTTTGAAGATTCGTGCACGTATTAAAGGCATGGCCATTGCGGGCTGCGATCCTTCTATTATGGGTTACGGTCCTGTACCTGCGACGAAAAAAGCGCTCAAGCGTGCCGGTCTTTCAATTGAAGACATGGATGTGGTTGAGCTAAACGAAGCATTTGCCGCGCAGTCTCTGCCGTGTGCTAAAGACTTAGGCCTGCTTGATGTTATGGATGAGAAGGTCAACCTTAACGGTGGTGCGATAGCATTGGGTCATCCACTAGGCTGTTCTGGTTCACGTATCTCAACAACGTTGATCAACCTAATGGAAGCGAAAGACGCGAAATACGGTCTGGCCACCATGTGTATCGGTTTGGGTCAGGGCATTGCGACAGTATTTGAACGACCATAACAGTTCAAGACGTTGTTGTAGTGATCGAGCCAACAATCATAAGCAAATGAACTAGTACTAAAATTTTTAGTATTACACTTAAGGGCGACAATTGATGTCGCCCTTTGTTTTACATCAAACATGCATGAAGAGCATACATTAAATGCTCAAGTTTCATTTTATTCATAGACAAAGAAGACATACACTTAGACCAGTTGATATCTTGCTGCATGTGGCCCAGAGTCATGCTACCGCACAATCGGAGAACCTTATGTTTAATGCTCTAGTTCTAAATCAAGAAGACAAACGTACTATCGCTAACATCGAGCAAATCGATGAAACACAACTGCCTGAAGGCGACGTTCTGATTGACGTTGATTACTCATCGTTAAACTACAAAGACGGTCTTGCGATCACAGGTAAAGGTAAAATCATCCGTAACTTCCCGATGGTGCCAGGTATTGACTTAGCAGGTACGGTAGTAAGCTCAGAAGACGACCGCTACCAAGCTGGTGACAAAGTTGTCCTTACTGGCTGGGGCGTGGGTGAAAACCACTGGGGTGGTATGTCTCAGCGTGCTCGTCTAAAAGCAGATTGGCTAGTACCACTACCAAAAGGTCTAGACAGCAAGAAAGCAATGATGGTTGGTACTGCTGGTTTCACAGGCATGCTATGTGTTCAAGCACTGCTTGATGCAGGCATCAAACCTGAAAACGGCGAAATCCTAGTAACTGGCGCAAGTGGCGGTGTAGGCTCAGTAGCAGTAACGCTTCTAGCACAACTTGGCTACAAAGTTGCTGCAGTGACAGGTCGCGTAGAGAAAAACGGCCCACTACTAGAAAAACTTGGTGCTAGCCGCATCATCGACCGCGTTGAATTTGAAGAGGCAGCACGTCCGCTTGAAAAGCAAGTATGGGCAGGTGCCGTTGATACTGTGGGCAGCAAAGTACTGGCTAAAGTATTGGCGCAAATGGATTACAACAGTGCAGTTGCAGCTTGTGGTCTTGCAGGTGGTTTTGATCTACCAACCACAGTGATGCCGTTCATCCTACGTAATGTTCGCCTACAAGGTGTGGACTCAGTAATGTGCCCAACAGAGAAACGTATCGCTGCATGGGAAAAGCTGGTCGAGCTACTACCAGACAGCTACTTCGAGCAAGCGTGTACTGAAGTTGCTCTTGCTGAAGCACCGAAATATGCAGAAGACATCACCAACGGTCAAGTAACGGGTCGTGTGGTTATCAAGCTATAAACACTGACTCAGTGTAAACAGACGAAGAGCCGGCATTGCTGGCTCTTTTTTGTTAGCAGTTCAGTCCCATATCTTCGATACGTTTAGCTATCAGACGGCTACACTCTTCACGCACAATCGTTCTTAACCATTCTTGAGCGGGAGAATGCTCGCAACGCGCATGCCAAATCATCGAGTATTCAAACGGCGTGAATTGGAATGGTAACGGTTTCACCACCAAGTCATAACGCTCGGCAACCAGATACGCCAAGTCCGCTGGCACTGTGATGATAATTGGCAAGGTATCCATGATCGCCAATGCGGCTTCTAAATGATAAGCCCGCAGGACCATTTTACGCTTAGGTTTCTCCATCAAAGCTTGTTCGATCAGTGCCTTAACACCATCACTGATGGCGATCATGGCATGTGGATGACTCAGATAATCATCCAAGCTCATTTCTTTATTCGCTAATGGATGCTGTTTTGAAAGCATACACAGCACCCCCACTCGCCCCAACACTTCACTGCGTAGAGGCTCCACCGGGCCTGTCGGGCGACAAATCGCTAAGTCTGCACCTTCATAAGTGAGCTGATCTGATAAACGGTCGTGTTGCAGTGGTAAGAAGTTGAAAGACACGTTTGGCGCTTCTTGGTAAATTCTCGGCAAAGCGAACGGTAAGATCGTTTGCATGGCATAGTCGGTGGTCACGATGTTGAAAGTCTGTACGCATTGCAATGGGTCAAACTCAACCGGAGATAACAACTGACGTAAAGACTCTAATGGTTCGCCCAATGAGCGATCGATCTCTAACGCTTTCTGAGTTGGGATCAAATGCTGTCCCTGACGAGTAAACAGCGGATCTCCCAATAAGTCACGCAGACGACCAAGCACGCGACTCATTGCCGATTGACTCAGGTTCAGACGTGTTGCCGCCTTACTGACACTGTTTTCTTCTATCAGTACTCGCAACGCAACCAGTAAATTTAAATCTCGGCGATAGATGTCTTCCAGTTCCACGAATTAGCCACTTATTTTGTATGTGTTTGGGTAAATTGTACTCTTTAGGCAAAAAAAATCCCGCCTTTCAGCGGGGAAGCCCAAGAAAAATGGGGATAGTGTCGGAATGAAGTGTCGGTAAAAATAGGTGAGCGTTATTAAAAGCATTCTGATCCAAGCAAGAAGCGCTAATTTTCTTGCTCAGATGCGCCAGACCATCTGCGCATCTCGATCCAAATCCCAATAATAGTGGCAACCATGCCTACTAGAGGCGTCAAAGAGGTGTCAGCTGGCGTCCTGAGTACCAATGCACAAAACGAGATAAAACACAGCACTGAGTAAATCGTAAGTCTGTCTAACGCTGTTAACATTGCCTCTCCCTTGCCAGTTGTTACCAAATTGTTAATTTAAGGTAAAACAAAAAATTCGGTTTGCCAAGTGGTTATTGAATATTTTTTCAACGAAAGTAAAATTCAACGCTCAGTTAGTTACGAGAATCACACTATGAGCTTTAATCCTGAACTGGCAAACAAGACATTAGAGGCGGAAGGACTGCGCTGCCCAGAGCCAGTGATGATGGTCAGGAAGACAATTCGCAACATGCAAGATGGTGAGATTTTGCTGGTCAAAGCAGACGATCCATCCACAACTCGAGACATTCCGAGTTTCTGCCGCTTTATGGACCACCAATTAGTTGCGGCACAAACGGAGCAAGTTCCGTATCAGTACCTGATCAAGAAAGGATTGGAATAATCTGGTCGAACTAAAAACGGCAGCCAATATTGGCTGCCGTTTGTTTATTCGTCGTATTCGAGTGTGCGAACTTCTGATTGGAGCTTGTTAAGTTGTTTCTTCATTGCCCGCATCTCTTCATGCATAGGAATGATGTGAGCGACACGAATCCACGCTTCTACTGTCAATCCAGTAAGGACGAACGATCCTGCTACAATCGGTAACCACATATCAGTTAGCACCATCGCTAGTAAACACAGCGCTAAACCAAAAGTGAATAAATAACTCTGACTCTTCGGGGACATCCCCATGTAACGTGTAAGCATAAACTTGCCCTCTCGCTATCATTCACACCATTAAACTACCATGACAAGTATGACACTTATATGTCATCCGTCACGCAACGGAACGATTTAGAGTCAGAGTTTGAACTCGCGCAGCACGCCACTAATGATTGATAACTCACATCATTTCACGTGCAAAAAATCAGAACAGTGCAGCCCCTATTGCCAGAGCAATAAACAAAAATGCGGTGATTTTACGGATCAGCCCTAAAGGCATCTTGTCGGCCGACAATTTACCAATCAGGACCACAGGTACATTCGCCAGCAGCATACCGATTGTGGTACCGATAATCACCAAACTTAACGCATTCGCGTATTGCGCCCCTAAGATGGAAGTGGCGATCTGAGTTTTATCGCCTATCTCCGCAACGAAGAACGCGATAAAGCTGGCAATAAATGGGCCTCGATTAGAAATCTGCTCGTCATCATCCAGTTTGTCCGGGATCAGAACCCAAGCCGCCATCGCGACAAAACTGACCACCAGCACCCACTTTAAAATCTCAGGTGATAGATAGTCTGCGACAACCACACCTAACCATGCAGCCAAAGCGTGGTTGGCAATAGTTGCCAAAAAGATTGCTGCAATAATTGGGATTGGTTTTCGGTAACGACTTGCAAGTAATAGAGATAGCAATTGGGTCTTATCGCCAATTTCTGCTAACGCTACAGTAGTAATTGAAATAGCTAAAACGCTCACGACATGCTCATTGGGGCAGGGATTATTATTTTTAACCGAAGACAAACCTCACGCCCCTACCCCGGTTCGTGATGATTTGTCTAAGGTCTTGCTAAACTTGAAAGGCTTCAAGTCTCGAACGCCATGGTGATTTTGCACCAATTATGTTGACGGACGAACCAGATGAAACAGAAACTTCATCAGGTAAGCTACTCCCCAAAGACAGGCGCAATTCTAGCCACCTTTGTTGCGCTTCTCAAGAGCCAAAGCAGGCAAAAACTCCCTTTTAGGAAAAATACAGCAGATAACGCGGTAAAAATTCATTAAAGGAGAAAATCGCCCACGAATTAATCAAGATTAGCTCTACTCCCATGCTCAATATCTGGTTATACTAGATTGTTAATTTATTCAACCGTAATTACTCTTTATCGCCGTTGTTAGAGTTGAAAAACTCGGCATAGATGACGAATTAACGAGTAACAAGAGAATCGCGCGAACCTGACTTATGCAAAAATACGATATCAAAACCTTCCAGGGAATGATCCTCGCGCTGCAGGATTATTGGGCTCAAAATGGTTGTACCATTGTTCAACCGCTAGATATGGAAGTGGGTGCGGGTACCTCTCACCCAATGACCTGTCTACGAGCGCTTGGCCCAGAGCCAATGTCGACAGCTTACGTACAACCTTCACGTCGTCCTACTGATGGCCGTTACGGTGAAAACCCTAACCGTCTTCAGCACTACTACCAATTCCAAGTAGCGCTAAAACCATCGCCTGACAATATTCAAGAGTTGTACCTTGGCTCCCTTGAAGTTCTTGGTATTGACCCTCTTGTACACGACATCCGTTTCGTAGAAGACAACTGGGAAAACCCAACACTAGGCGCATGGGGTCTGGGCTGGGAAGTTTGGCTAAACGGCATGGAAGTGACCCAGTTTACTTACTTCCAGCAAGTTGGTGGTCTTGAGTGTAAACCAGTAACTGGTGAAATCACTTACGGTATCGAACGTCTAGCAATGTACATCCAAGAAGTAGACTCTGTTTACGACCTAGTTTGGAACATCGCACCAGACGGCAGCAAAGTGACTTACGGTGATATCTTCCACCAAAACGAAGTAGAGCAATCAACTTACAACTTCGAGCACGCAGACGTTGAATTCCTATTTGGTTTCTTCGAACAGTGTGAAAAAGAGTGTAAAGAACTACTTGAGCTTGAAAAGCCACTGCCACTGCCTGCTTACGAACGCATTCTAAAAGCTGGCCACGCATTCAACCTACTAGATGCGCGTAAAGCGATCTCAGTAACTGAACGCCAACGTTACATCCTACGCATCCGCAACCTGACGAAAGCAGTTGCAGAAGCATACTACGCATCGCGTGAAGCTCTTGGCTTCCCAATGTGTAAGAAAGAACAAGCGTAAGGGGTAGAGTAACATGGCAAAAGAATTTCTAATCGAGCTAGGTACAGAAGAGCTACCACCAACGCAACTTCGCACTCTAGCTGAAGCATTCGCAGCAAACTTCGAAGCAGAACTAAAAGGCGCTGAGCTTGCTCACGAAGGCGTGAAATGGTTCGCGGCACCTCGTCGTCTTGCACTTAAAGTAGCAGCACTAGCAGACAGCCAGTCTGACAAAGTTGTTGAAAAGCGTGGTCCTGCAGTTTCTGCAGCGTTTGACGCGGAAGGCAACCCAACAAAAGCAGCTCAAGGCTGGGCACGCGGTTGTGGCATCACGGTTGACCAAGCAGAACGCATGGTTACAGACAAAGGCGAATGGCTACTGTTCAAACAAGAAGTGAAAGGTCAGCCAACGTCTGAGATCGTCGTTGAACTTGCAGCGAAAGCACTAGCAAACCTACCTATCGCAAAACCAATGCGCTGGGGTAACAAAACAACTCAGTTCATCCGTCCAGTTAAGACGCTAACCATGCTAATGGGCAGCGACCTAATCGAAGGCGAGATCCTTGGTGTTGCTTCTGACCGCACTATCCGTGGTCACCGCTTCATGGGTGAGCAAGAGTTTACTATCGATTCTGCTGAGCAATACCCTGCGATCCTAGAAGAGCGCGGTAAAGTAATGGCAGATTACGAAGCGCGTAAAGCAATCATCCTAGCTGACGCACAAAAAGCGGCAGCAGCGGTTGGCGGTATCGCTGACCTAGAAGATGACTTAGTAGAAGAAGTAACGTCTCTGGTTGAATGGCCAGTAGTACTAACAGCGAAGTTTGAAGAAGAGTTCCTAAAAGTGCCTTCTGAAGCGTTGGTTTACACCATGAAGGGTGACCAGAAGTACTTCCCTGTTTACGATGAAAACAAGAAGCTACTACCTAACTTCATCTTCGTATCGAACATCGAATCAAAAGAGCCTCGTTACGTAATCGAAGGTAACGAGAAAGTGGTTCGTCCTCGTCTTGCTGACGCAGAATTCTTCTTCAACACAGACCGTAAGCGTCCGCTTATCGACCGTCTGCCTGAACTAGAGCAAGCGATCTTCCAAAAGCAACTGGGTACGATCAAAGACAAAACAGACCGCATCACAGAGCTTGCTGGCTACATTGCTGAGCAAATCGGTGCTGACGTTGAGAAATCAAAGCGTGCTGGTCTACTAGCAAAATGTGACCTAATGACCTCAATGGTATTCGAATTCACGGATACTCAAGGTGTTATGGGTATGCACTATGCTCGCCACGACGGTGAAGCAGAAGAAGTTGCAGTCGCACTGAACGAGCAATACATGCCTCGTTTCGCAGGTGATGAACTGCCATCTAACGGTGTTTCAACTGCAGTTGCAATGGCAGACAAGCTAGACACTATCGTAGGTATCTTCGGTATTGGTCAAGCGCCTAAAGGCAGCGACCCATTCGCACTACGCCGCGCATCTCTAGGTGTACTACGTATCATCGTTGAATACGGCTACAACCTAGATCTTGTTGACCTAGTAGCGAAAGCGAAGTCACTGTTTGGCGATCGCCTAACCAACGACAACGTTGAGCAAGACGTTATCGAGTTCATGCTTGGTCGTTTCCGTGCTTGGTACCAAGACGAAGGCTTCAGCGTAGACATCATTCAAGCAGTTCTAGCGCGTCGCCCGACGAAACCAGCAGACTTCGACCAACGAGTTAAAGCGGTTTCTCACTTCCGTGAACTAGAAGCAGCAGAGTCTCTAGCAGCAGCGAACAAACGTGTAGGTAATATCCTAGCGAAATTCGACGGCGAACTAGCAGCAGACATCGACCTAGCACTTCTACAAGAAGACGCAGAGAAAGCACTAGCAGAAAGCGTTGAAGTAATGACGGAAGCGCTAGAGCCAGCATTTGCTACAGGTAACTACCAAGAAGCCCTAAGCAAGCTAGCTGACCTACGTGAACCAGTTGATGCATTCTTTGATAACGTAATGGTAATGGCAGACGACGAAGCACTTAAGAAGAACCGTCTGACACTACTGAACAACCTGCGTAACCTGTTCCTACAGATCGCAGACATTTCTTTGCTTCAAAAGTAATTCATTACTCTTCGAAGTGATTAAGAAATAAGTAAAAGGGAAGCAGATGCTTCCCTTTTTTGTTGCCTTCAAACCGATGAAGGTGACGCTTATTATTCATTTTGTGAACAAGACTAAAATTTGTAGGGTGAGACGCGTTTAACTTGTTGGTGTAGAGCTCGGATTGTAGAGGCACAGTTTTGCTATAACTGGACTGTTTATTCGGGGGAAGGACACAATGAAAAAAACAATTCTCGCACTCTCTATCGGTCTACTGAGCGCCTGCAGCCAGATACCAGAAAATGCCATCGTATTAAACGTTGGTGATGACACCGCTGTTTTTGAGGAAAACTCACAAGGCTTACTTGTCGCTGAGCAAAAACTCGAAAAAGGCAGTTATACCTTTACCATTGCTGACAGCAAGCAAAGCTGTGGCAGTAGCTTTGCCCTAGCAGAAGAAGATCGCATCAAATTCAATCGTCCATTAAAAATGGATAATTGCGCCACTGATGCACAAATGCCGCTGCGCATCTTCAAAGCCAATACCTATCAATTTACGCTCAATCCAACCACCAACGAACTGACGGTAAAAATTAAACCAAAACAAAGTCAGGACATCACCTACTCTTGCCCTGTCGCAACTGACACGCCAAAAACCATCAACGTTGCTCAAACTTTTAATGATGGCACTGTCGTTCGTGATGCCTTAACCGAACAAGAAACCACTGTCGCCAATGGCAGCGTCACCATGCAACCGGGTCCTATGAGCCAAGGTCTATTGCTGCTAGAAGAAGTTGAACAGCAAGCCGACAAACCGTTCAGTTGGGACAATGCGACGGTGTACTTCGTCATGACCGACCGCTTCTACAATGGCAATCCAGACAACGACAACAGCTACGGTCGCAGCAAAGACGGAAAATATGAGATTGGTACCTTCCACGGTGGTGACTTAGCGGGTCTGACGAAAAAACTCGATTACATCGAATCACTTGGTGTCAATGCTATCTGGATAACCTCACCACTGGAACAAATCCACGGCTGGGTTGGCGGCGGCGATAAAGGCGACTTTAAGCACTACGGCTACCACGGCTACTACCACCAAGATTGGACCAAGCTTGATGCCAACATGGGTACCGAAGATGAGCTGAGAGCCTTCATCGATACCGCCCACAAGAAAGGCATCCGTGTAGTCTGGGATGTGGTCATGAACCATACTGGCTACGCCACATTAGCAGACATGCAGGAATTCGGCTTTGGTCAGCTTTACCTTGATGACCAAGAAGCTAAAGAAGTCCTCGGTGAAAAATGGACCGACTGGCAGCCAAAATCAGGACAAAGCTGGCATAGCTTCAACGACTATATCAAATACGGTGATAGCGAAGCGTGGGATAAATGGTGGGGCAAAGACTGGATTCGCACCGACATTGGCGACTACGATGCTCCGGGCTACAACGACATCACCATGTCTTTGAACTACCTACCGGATCTAAAAACCGAATCAACTCAAAAAACCGGATTACCAAACTTCTTCCACAATAAAGACACCAATGCGCAAAATGAGCTGCAAACCCCGCGTGAACACCTGATTACCTGGTTATCCGAGTGGGTGCGCGACTACGGCATTGATGGCTTCCGTGTCGACACTGCCAAACACGTTGAAATGGAAGCGTGGGCAGAGCTGAAAGCCAGCACCACCCAAGCGCTTGCTCAATGGAAGCAAAACAACCCGAACAAAGCCTTGGATGACCTACCTTTCTGGATGACAGGTGAAGTGTGGGCACACAGCGTGGTGAAGAGTCCGTATTTCGATAACGGCTTCGATTCCATCATCAACTTTGAGTTCCAATCTGATGTAGCACCAAAAGCGCTGAAGTGTTTCGCTCAACTTGATAATGATTACCGCCGTTATGCAGAACGCATCAATACCGATCCTGAGTTCAACGTGTTGAGCTACCTGTCTTCACACGATACACAGCTGTTTTGGTCAGCGCGCAGCCGCAGCTTTGATGACCAAGCACGTGCAGCGAATGCACTGATGCTGGCTCCCGGTGCAGTACAGATCTATTACGGTGATGAGATAGCTCGTGATTTTGGCATTACTGGTTCAGACGCCCACCAAGGCACACGCTCAGATATGCCATGGGATAAGATTCATGGCGAGCGTGAAGATCTGCTGCAACATTGGCAAAAGTTGGGTGAATTCCGTAAACGCCACCCAGCGGTTGCTCAAGGTAAGCACATCACTCGCAATCAAGAAGGTTACTACGCGTTCGAACGCCAATACCAAGACGACAAGGTGCTGATTGTTTACACCGGTGAGTAAATCACACTCTTTCCACCAGCAAGGGAAGCATAAGCTTCCCTTTTTTATTGTTCTTTTTGCCCTTTTGTCTCGTTCCTCTGGTCTGATGACGCACTTTTTTCTTTTTCGGCTTAATTCACACTTTGCGTTAATTACACATTGAGGTAAGGTCAAGGATTACTCGATAAGCCGATAAAACATCGGCATAAACATACACAAAGCAATCACAATGAATTAGGTATAAGTCAGCATGCAGTTCTCAAAGTTTGGTGAAAAATTTAATCAGTATTCAGGTATTACGCAGTTAATGGACGATTTGAATGATGGCCTGCGCACACCAGGTGCCATCATGCTCGGTGGAGGTAATCCTGCCGCCATTCCTGCCATGCTCGATTACTTTCACCAAGCCAGTGAGGAAATGCTCGCCAGTGGGGAGCTCGTCGCCGCCCTCGCCAACTACGATGGCCCGCAGGGTAAAGACGCGTTCGTCAAAGCGCTAGCTCAGTTATTCCGTGAAACTTACGGCTGGGATATTTCCGAAAAAAACATCAGCCTAACTAACGGTAGCCAAAGTGGCTTTTTCTACTTGTTCAACTTGTTGGCAGGTAAACAGCCAGACGGTTCGCACAAGAAAGTGCTACTGCCTATCGCGCCTGAATACATCGGTTATGGTGATGCTGGCATTGATGAAGATATCTTTATCTCTTACCACCCAGAAATCGAGCTGTTAGATAACGGCCTGTTTAAATACCACGTCGATTTTGAGCAACTCGCCGTCGACGACTCTGTTGCGGCAATCTGCGCGTCTCGCCCAACTAACCCAACGGGTAATGTACTGACAGATGAAGAAGTACGTAAGCTGGACAAGCTAGCACGTGAGAACAACATCCCGCTGATCATCGATAACGCCTACGGTCTACCTTTCCCGAACATCATCTTTGAAGATGTCGAACCGTTCTGGAATGAAAACACCATCCTATGCATGAGCCTATCTAAACTTGGCTTGCCAGGTGTGCGTTGTGGGATTGTGATTGCGAGTGAAGAAATCACTCAAGCATTAACCAATATGAACGGCATCATCAGCCTAGCTCCAGGCAGTGTTGGGCCTGCGTTGGCAAACCACATCATTGGTAAAGGCGATCTGCTTAAACTGAGTTCAGAGGTGATTAAGCCGTTCTACAAGCAGAAGTCGCAACGTGCGGTTGAACTGCTCCAACAAGCAATTACCGATGAGCGATTCCGCATCCACAAGCCGGAAGGCGCTATCTTCTTGTGGTTATGGTTTGATGAACTGCCAATCACAACAATGGAACTGTACCAACGCTTGAAAGCGCGTGGCGTATTGATTGTCCCTGGTGAATATTTCTTTATTGGTCAGCAAGACGAGTGGGATCACGCGCACCAATGCCTGCGTATGAACTACGTTCAAGATGATGAGATGATGCAAAAAGGCATTGCGATTATCGCTGAAGAAGTGGAAAAGGCTTACCGCGAAGGTAAATAGACGGATTGAACTCAGCCGTTCTTCTCTTTGAAATTACAGCTTTAAAATAGCGGATTTGAAAACCCCAAACTAAAAAGAGCGCCCATATGGCGCTCTTTCTCATTCTATAACCGGGTGGTTAACTGATTAGTTGTTCTCAATCAGGTTGGTACCACCGATAGCAATCTTACGTGGTTGCATGGCTTCAGGGATTTCACGAACTAAATCAATATGAAGCAGACCGTTTTCCATTGATGCACCCACGACTTTTACGTAATCCGCTAGCTGGAATTTACGTTCAAAATCACGTTCTGCAATACCTTGGTAAACGTAGTTTTTGCCTTCTTCTGCTTTACGCTCGCCCTTCACGATCAACATGTTTTCATTTTGAGTTAGATCGAGCTGTTCTTCAGCAAAGCCAGCAACGGCCATAGTAATACGGTAGTTGTGCTCGTCTTTTTGCTCAATGTTGTATGGAGGGTAACCGCCAGAAGTATTTTTCGCTGTATTCGCTTCCATCAGGTTTAGCAGACGATCAAAGCCAATTGCATTACGGTATAGTGGTGAGAAATCTACATTACGCATAAATCTATCCTCTTAATTAAGCAATAGTCTTAGTTCAGATGAGTTTCATCCTACTGGCGTGTTTATGCAAAAACCAACGCCGAACTAAGAGATTCTTATCATTCCACTGGCCTTGGTTTGGCTCGGAGACATGATATTGAATCTAAAGGTTTAAGTTGTGTGCTAAAACGCCATATCCTCTTCTGAGCGATCTCGTTTTAGCGATTTCAGAGGGCTGGTCTTCTAGTCTCTAGCAAGCCAGTCACCCTCTTCATAACTAGATATAAGGTCGTCAAAAATGACTTTCAAGGGAAAAAATAAAAATTTTTAAAGCATCCACTATCCCCTTGAACAGCTTAGTTCCTCATCACTTCGCGATCAGTGATAAAAAGCCCGCCGTTCTGGAGGGCTCAATCTACACTTTGCTTGCGGGAGGATTTACGCGCTTTTACAACGCCCTTTTCTGCCGCCTTTTCCTGCTTTAGTTTGCGCTTTTCTTTTAGACTCAACTGCGGTTGTTTCTTTTCTTTCTTACTCATGACTTCACCTCTATTTATTGGCACAACAGACAACCACACAGCATTTTCTGAGCTGGTGGTTGCGATTGATGAACAATTTCAGTAATCACAAAGCAGCGTCGCTGATTAAAAATTTCCACTTCGAGCGCATCATTTTTAGCTCGACCTAATAGTCGAGACCCCAAATAAGAATCGACCGCGAGCATACCTGTCATGGGTTGCCCCTTGCGCGAGCTGACCAATGTCATGCGATATTGATAGGCGCGTTCAACATCCACTAAGCGAACCGTGTCCCCAACCGCAATACGAGTTCGGTTACGGCAATGGGCTTGTTGCTCGCAGGTTTCAAATAGCGATAACAACCTTAGTGGTGATTGATAGGTTAAAAAGCGACTGGTTAACCACCAAGTTCGCAGCGCCAAGCAGTACGCTGAGAACCAGCGTTCAAACATGATTATTTCCTTCTTAATGCCTTGTCTTACAAATAAATTCAGTGCATTGAACCGGAAGTGCATCACTTCCGGCTTAGTTCAGGAAAGTCATCACCATTTTCTTAGTCTCCTTATTCATCAGCTCTTCAGCACTATAGCGAGCAGAAAAAAGAAAGCAAAAACGCTCAAGCGAACAAAATGGCGAGAAAAAAAGAAAACAGAAATAAAATGGCAGGCTTGATCGGGTTGTTGGCAGTTAGTACCAGAAAAACATCCGCTTTAGCAGAAAGTGGCGATTTTAGCTGGTGGTAAAGTAAATTACCACCTTCTAAAGAAGGTGGCTTTGTGTGAGCCCCCTAAAAGGGGGCCTTTGTTTAGTCCAGCGCCAATTGCTGCTGCTCTACTCGCTCTTGCTTCTCTTGATGTCTTACATATCGGCGTATTATTTCTTCATTGATTCCAACACTATCGACAAAATAGCCTCTTTGCCAAAAGTGATTACCCCAAAGCCTGTTCTTCCTAAGGTGAGGAAACTTGCTAAATAGCTTTAAGGCTATTTTGCCTTTCAATACCCCCATCAACTTGGATATCGAAAGCTTTGGTGGGACCTTTACAACTAAATGTACGTGGTCAACTTGTACGTTTAGCTCTACGACTTCACATCCAAGTTGATTACAGTAAACATAAATACATCGATAAACTTCTTTACCTATATTGTTCTTCAAGATCCTAAATCGATACTTTGGCGTCCACACTATATGGTATTGACAACGCCAAAATACGTGGGAAGCTTGATTGTATCTACTCATGTTATTTGTCCTCTTTGACTTCTGGAAAAATCAAAGACGCATTTAGCATGAGTAGTTTTACAGGCAAAGCCGAAACGGATGATAACCACCTACTGAAGTAGGTGGTTTAGGGCTGAAAACAAAAAAAGCAGCGATTTCTCGCTGCTTTTTACTATCACGAACAGTGTCGTTATACGTCTAGGTTCGCTACTTTCAGTGCGTTCTCTTCGATGAAGTTACGACGAGGTTCTACTTGGTCACCCATTAGCGTAGTGAACAGTTGATCTGCGCCTACCGCATCTTCAATCGTGACCTGCATCATACGACGAGTTTCTGGGTCCATGGTGGTTTCCCAAAGTTGGTCTGGGTTCATCTCACCTAGACCTTTGTAGCGCTGACGGCTTAAGCCACGCATTGACTCTTTCACTAACCAGTCAAGCGCTTCTGCAAAGTTTGCCACTGGCATAGTACGCTCACCACGTTTGATGTACGCGCCTTCTTCCAGAAGTCCATCAAGTGCTTCTGATAGATCAGCCAACTTGCCGTACTCTTTCGAGTTTAGGAAGTCGATGCTAATTGCATGTTCGTGCGTCACGCCGTGAGTACGAACCACAATCTTAGGCAAGTTTAAGCCTAGCTCTTCGTGCTGCTCAACTTCGTAGCTGTACTGGCTTGCACCCACTTCTTTCGCATTCAGCTGTTCAACAAGCTGCTTCGTCCACGCTTCCACAACTGATGCGTCATGGCATTGCTCTGGCGTTAGGCGAGGAGTGTAAATCAACTCGTTTACCAAAGCACTTGGGTAACGACGGCTCATACGTTCCGCCAGTTTAATACCCGCATTGTACTGTTGAACAAGCTTCTCTAGTGCTTCACCAGCCAATGCTGGTGCTTCTGCGTTTACGTGTAGCGATGCATTGTCCAGAGCCAATGATACTTGGTATTGGTTCATCGCTTCTTCATCTTTGATGTACTGCTCTTGTTTGCCTTTTTTCACTTTGTATAGTGGTGGCTGAGCGATGTACACATAGCCACGCTCAATAAGCTCTGGCATTTGACGGTAGAAGAAGGTCAACAGTAGCGTACGGATGTGCGAACCATCGACATCGGCATCGGTCATGATGATGATGTTGTGGTAACGAAGCTTGTCCGGGTTGTACTCGTCACGACCGATACCACAACCTAGTGCGGTGATCAGTGTTGCTACTTCTTGAGAAGATAGCATCTTGTCGAAACGTGCTTTTTCTACGTTAAGAATCTTACCTTTTAGCGGTAGGATCGCTTGGTTCTTACGGTTACGGCCTTGTTTTGCGGAGCCGCCTGCCGAATCACCCTCCACTATGTATAGTTCAGAGAGTGCCGGATCTTTTTCCTGACAGTCTGCAAGTTTACCTGGAAGGCCAGCTAGGTCTAGTGCACCTTTACGGCGCGTCATTTCACGAGCTTTACGCGCTGCTTCACGAGCACGTGCTGCATCGATGATTTTCGAACAAACCATCTTCGCTTCTGTCGGGTTCTCAATCAAGAACTCAGACAGTTTTTCACCCATTGCAGACTCAACAGCTGATTTCACTTCAGAAGAAACCAGTTTGTCTTTTGTTTGGCTTGAGAACTTAGGATCAGGCACTTTCACCGAAACAACCGCAGTTAGACCTTCACGCGCATCGTCGCCTGAAGTCGCTGTTTTCGCTTTCTTCGAGAAACCTTCTTTATCCATAAAGCTGTTCAATGTACGTGTTAGCGCAGCACGGAAACCAGCAAGGTGAGTACCACCATCACGCTGTGGGATATTGTTGGTAAAGCAGAAGATGTTCTCTTGGAAACCATCGTTCCATTGCATCGCCACTTCAACTGAAATGCCGTCTTCACGCTCAGAGTTAAAGTGGAAGATTTTTTCGATGATTGGCGTTTTGTTGGTGTTTAGGTGATCAACGAACGCTTGAATACCACCTTCATACATGAAGTGATCATGTTTGTCCGCTTCACGTTCATCAACCAATTTGATCGACACACCAGAGTTCAGGAATGACAGTTCACGCAGGCGTTTCGCCAGAATGTCATAGTGGAACTCAGTGTTAGAGAACGTCTCGGCACTTGGCCAGAAACGAATTTGTGTACCGGTTTTATCCGTATCACCCACAACGGCTAGTGGCGCTTGAGGCTCACCATGGCGGTAGGTTTGCGTATGGATATGGCCACCACGATGAATCGTTAGCTCAACTTTCTCTGATAGTGCGTTTACTACTGAAACACCTACCCCGTGAAGACCACCCGATACTTTGTATGAGTTATCGTCGAACTTACCACCCGCGTGAAGAACCGTCATAATTACTTCTGCTGCAGAGACATTTTCCTCTGAGTGGATTTCTGTTGGAATGCCACGACCATCATCGCTAACGGAAACCGAGTTATCCTCATGAATTGTCACAACGATGTCTTTACAGTGACCTGCCAACGCTTCATCAATTGAGTTATCCACCACCTCGAAAACCATGTGGTGAAGGCCGGTGCCGTCGTCCGTATCGCCGATGTACATTCCTGGACGCTTACGTACCGCATCCAGACCCTTCAGTACCTTAATACTCGATGAATCGTAATTTTCAGACATGAGTTTCTCTCTTCTAGTTTGACTCTATCCTGCCATGTTCCACATGAAACAATTTACCGTTATCGTCCAACATATCGGCGATTTGGCTTTCAGTGATAGAGCTTACAAATACTTGTGCGCCCGTCTCTTTTAAGCAGTCAGCAAGACGCTTGCGACGTTGGCTATCTAATTCCGACGCGAAGTCATCAATTAGGTAAATGCATTGTTTACCGGCCATCTCTGTCAGGTGTTGCCCTTGCGCTACACGCAATGCACACACCATGAGTTTTAATTGACCGCGTGACAGAACATCTTCAACGGGCGTTCCGTTCACTTTAATGCGCAAATCAGCTTTGTTTGGGCCACTAAAGGTGTATCCCAATGCCTGATCACGCTCAAAATTCTTTTCTAGTATCTCGTGGTATGGAGTGTCTTTATCCCAGCCACGATAATACTTCAATTGGATCTCAAATTCTGGCAAAAATGTCTGACAGATAGTTTCTGCGACAGTTTTCATCTGCTCGATGTAACTTGCTCGCCATTGGCTGATGTTTTCAGCCAATCCTGCCATTTCCTGATCCCAATAACTGAGCTCACGATAACTATTGGCGGTTTTCAACAACGCGTTGCGCTGCTTGTTCAGGCGCTTGAACCTTCCCCATGCTTGATAAAAAGCGGGCTCGGTATGAAACACGCCCCAATCAATAAACGCACGACGATGTTTAGGGCCATCTGTCAGTAAATCAAACCCTTCTGGGTGTATCAACTGCAGAGGCAGAACTTGTGCCAACTGCGCTAATTTTTGTCCAGATTGACCGCCTATTTTAACCTCTGTTGAGCCATCACGCTGCTTATTAATGCCGATAGGTAGCTCAAATTGATCCGAGTTCAAAAAACGACCATGAACAAACAGTTCGTCACACTCATTTTGTATCACTCGTCCGGTGAGAGAGCTCTTGAATGAGCGGCCATGCCCGAGCAGATAAACCGCTTCTAAGACACTGGTTTTACCGCTGCCGTTCGGCCCGATAAGAAAGTTAAAGCCTGCTGATAACTCAATATCACAGGCTTTAATGTTTCGAAACTGCTGAATGATGAGACGAGAAAGAGGCATTCAGTTGGCTTATAGACGAATTGGCATCACCACGTACATGGCACTGTCATCGTCGGCATTTTCAATCAACGCGCTAGCGTTAGCATCCGACATCGACACACGTACATTTTCACAACGCAACGTGTTCAGAACATCAAGCACATAGCTTACGTTAAAGCCGATTTCGATGGCGTCACCTTCAAAGGTTACATCAAGCATCTCTTCCGCTTCTTCTTGTTCTGGGTTATTCGCGGTTATGCGCATTTCAGTATCAGCCAGATTCACTCGCACGCCACGGAATTTTTCGTTGGAAAGAATCGCAGCACGAGAGAAGGCTTGGCGCAACTCGTCACAACTTGCTATTAGTGTCTTATTGGTGCTCTGAGGCAATACACGGCGGTAGTCAGGGAAACGACCATCAACCAACTTAGAGGTAAAAGTAAAGTTATTCACCTCAGCACGAACATTGGAGCTACCGATCTGAAGTACTACGGGCTGCTCTGGCGCATCCATCAACTTTACTAATTCTTGCACACCTTTGCGTGGCACGATGATTTGCTTCTGCGCAAAGTCCGCACCTAGCTGAGTTTGCGATACCGCCATACGGTGGCCGTCTGTCGCCACGCTGCGTAGCGTGGTGCCGTCAATTTCAAACAACATGCCGTTGAGGTAGTAACGAACGTCTTGATTCGCCATCGAGAACTGAGTTTTGTCGATCAGCGTACGTAAATCAGCTTGGCTCAGTGATACTTCCACTTCGCTTTGCCAGTCTTCAATATTAGGGAAATCGTTCGCAGGAAGCGTTGCCAACGAGAAACGGCTGCGACCAGAGCGAACTTGTACGCGATCACCTTCTAATACAAATGTGATGATCGCATCGTCCGGTAAACCACGGCAGATATCGAGAAACTTACGCGAAGGAACGGTAATGCTGCCCGCTTCAAAATCACCTTCTAGCATCACTTTGCTTACTAACTCTACTTCAAGATCGGTTGCCGTCATCGACAATACGTTCTCTTCTACTTTAAGAAGTAGGTTACCCAGGATTGGCAGAGTTGGTCGGCCACCTAAAGCGCCCGAAACCTGCTGTAGCGGTTTGATTAAATGACTACGTTCAATGGTAAATTTCATGCTTGGCTCTTTACGCTGTCAGCTCAATAAATGATTTGCTTAGAATACCGTTATTCTAACCGATTACGAAGACAGGGTGCGAATCAAGTTAGAGTAATCTTCTTTAATGTCGTGGCTCTCTTCACGCAGCTGCTCAATCTTGCGACAAGCATGAAGTACGGTCGTATGATCGCGGCCCCCAAACGCATCGCCAATTTCAGGCAAGCTATGGTTGGTTAGTTCTTTTGCTAACGCCATAGCCAGCTGACGAGGACGCGCTACAGAACGAGAACGACGCTTAGACAGCAAGTCCGCCACTTTAATCTTGTAGTATTCCGCCACGGTCTTTTGAATGTTATCGATCGTCACCAGCTTCTCTTGTAGAGCAAGCAGATCGCGCAGCGCTTCACGCACAAAATCAATCGTGATTGGACGACCAGTAAAGTTCGCGTTCGCGATAACACGGTTCAATGCACCTTCTAGCTCACGAACGTTCGAACGCAGACGCTTGGCAATGAAGAATGCCACTTCATCAGCAAGGTGGATTTGGTGATCTTCAGCTTTTTTCATCAAGATCGCCACACGCGTTTCAAGCTCAGGCGGCTCGATCGCAACAGTAAGACCCCAACCAAAGCGAGATTTAAGACGATCTTCAACGCCATTAATTTCTTTAGGATAACGGTCAGACGTTAGAATGATCTGCTGATTACCTTCCAATAGTGCGTTGAAGGTATGGAAGAATTCTTCTTGCGAACGTTCTTTATTAGCAAAGAATTGGATGTCATCGATAAGGAGTGCATCCACACTGCGGTAGTAGCGTTTGAATTCTTCAATCGCATTGTTTTGCAGCGCTTTTACCATGTCTTGCACAAAACGTTCTGAGTGCATGTAGACCACTTTTGCGTTCGGGTTGTTATCCACAATCGCGTTGCCCACCGCATGCAACAAGTGCGTTTTACCCAAGCCCGTGCCGCCGTATAGGAACAGCGGGTTGTAAGCAGCTCCAGGATTATCCGATACCTGACGCGCCGCAGCCAAACCCAGTTGGTTCGACTTACCTTCAACAAAGTTGTCGAACTTGTGTTTTGGGTTCATGTTTGAGCGGTGATTGATAGCCGCAATAGCTTGAGCGTCGTCATCCCAGGTTTTGTGTACTGGCTTACGCGCCTGTAATTGCGCAGGTGCAGATGACTCGGCAGCCACATCTGCAGGCGTACGTGTCGGCGCTGGTTTTGGAGCAGAGACAGGTCGGCTCCCCACTTCAAAGCGTAAGTTAGGAATATCGCCACCGCAGTATTCCTGCAGTAAGCGAGTAATATTGTTCAGATACTTATCACGCACCCAGTCCAACACAAAGCGGTTTGGCGCGAATAGAGTGAGAGTATTGTCATTGAGCTCCGCTTGTAGCGGACGAACCCACATGCTGAATTCTGTAGCTGGTAGCTCTTCTTGAAGCTGCTGCAAACATTGCAGCCAAAGCGAAGATGACACGGTGCCCCCACTGAGTAATTGAATTATCGGAAAAGACTGGCAATTTTACCTGTTGATAACCAAGATCGCCAGCGATTGATCGACGATCCAGTGAATAAGATCCAAGTTATTCACAATTATTTCTGCAAACTTGATGAGATCAACACACCTTGCCCCAAATTTGCCCACACAACGATCCACAATTGGGCAAAATTAACAAGATCGAGCGATTGGTGATAAGTCTGTGTATTATTTTATTCCCAATGCTGATTTTGTCGATCATTTCGCTAGGTTCAGTTCGCATTTTCGTCACATTTAACATTCTTCTTCTATTATCTAATAACTCACAGGTCTAGGTTATTGCTCTTGGTTATTTATTTAATTGAGCTAACTAACAGTAGTATTTCCAACCATAAAATTATGGAGATGTATTATGAAAAACTGGATTAAGGTTGCCGTTGCAGCCATTGCACTGTCGGCAGCAACCGTACAAGCCGCTACTGAAGTCAAAGTTGGTATGTCAGGTCGCTACTTCCCGTTTACTTTTGTAAAGCAAGACAAGCTACAAGGCTTTGAAGTCGACATGTGGGATGAAATCGGTAAACGTAACGATTACAAAATCGAATACGTAACAGCCAACTTCTCTGGTTTATTTGGTCTTTTAGAAACTGGTCGTATCGATACGATCTCCAACCAAATCACCATGACTGACGAGCGTAAAGCTAAATACCTATTTGCTGACCCTTACGTTGTAGATGGCGCACAAATTACCGTGCGTAAAGGCAACGACAGCATCAAAGGTGTTGACGATCTTGCGGGCAAAACCGTTGCGGTGAACCTAGGCTCTAACTTTGAACAACTGCTGCGTCAATACGACAAAGACGGCAAGATCAACATTAAAACGTACGACACAGGTATCGAACATGACGTGGCGCTCGGTCGAGCAGATGCATTTGTAATGGATCGTCTTTCTGCGTTAGAGCTGATTAAGAAAACTGGCCTTCCTCTGGAATTGGCAGGCGAACCGTTTGAGACCATTCAAAACGCATGGCCTTTCGTTGACAACGAGAAAGGTCGTAAGCTGCAAGAAGAAGTAAACAAAGCACTGGCTGAGATGCGCGCAGATGGTACAGTAGAGAAAATTTCCGTGAAGTGGTTTGGCGCTGACATCACGAAATAAGAACTCTTTGTACTTTAGGCCGCAAAGTGGTATCACTCTCGGACTAAAATAAACTTACGTAAAGGTGGAACTTGTTTTCCACCTTTTCTTTTCTCTAGCCTTTAGGTAAGCCGTATGGGATTTGACTTTAATTACATGTTGGAACTGCTGCCGATATTGCTGAAATATCTTGGCACAACCATGGAAATGGCGACATGGGGATTGGTGTTTTCGCTGATTTTATCCGTCATTTTAGCCAATATTCGCGTATTTAAACTGCCAGTTCTGGATCAATTAAGCCAACTGTACATCAGCTTCTTCCGTGGCACCCCACTGTTGGTTCAGCTTTTCCTGCTTTACTACGGCTTACCGCAAATTTTTCCATTGATGGTCGGTATCGACGCCTTTTCAGCAGCGGTAATCGGTTTAACGCTGCACTTTGCCGCTTATATGGCGGAAAGTATTCGTGCCGCCATTATTGGCATTGATCGCAGCCAAATGGAAGCGAGCTTATCGGTCGGTATGACGACATCCCAAGCAATGCGCCGAGTGATTTTACCTCAAGCAACGCGTGTCGCACTGCCTTCATTGATGAACTATTTCATCGATATGATCAAGTCAACGTCTCTCGCTTTCACGCTTGGTGTGGCCGAAATCATGGCGAAAGCACAGATGGAAGCCTCATCAAGTTTCCGTTTCTTTGAAGCTTTCCTTGCGGTTGCTCTTATTTACTGGGGCGTGGTGGTAATTCTGACTCGCGTACAAATCTGGGCAGAAGCAAAACTGAATAAGGCGTACGTACGATGATTAAGCTAGAAAATATTCACAAACGTTTTGGTGAGACTGAAGTGCTGAAAGGCATCGACCTCGATATTAAGCAAGGTGAGATCATCGTGATTATCGGCTCAAGTGGAACGGGTAAATCAACCTTGCTGCGTACGGTGAACTTTCTAGAGCAGGCTGATGAAGGTCGTATCACGATAGATGACATCTCCGTTGATACTCAAAAACACACTAAAGCCGAAGTATTAGCGCTGCGTCGTCGAACTGGCTTTGTGTTCCAAAACTATGCCCTGTTTGCCCACATGAATGCCCGCCAGAACATTGCCGAAGGTCTAGTGACCGTTCGAGGCTGGAAAAAAGCCGATGCTCTCAAACGAGCGCAACAAATTCTGGATGACATCGGTCTTGGGGATAAAGGCGATAGTTATCCAGCGGCATTGTCTGGCGGCCAACAACAACGTGTGGGTATCGGCCGAGCGATGGCGCTGCAACCAGAACTGCTGTTGTTTGACGAACCAACTTCTGCGCTGGATCCTGAATGGGTCGGTGAAGTTCTCTCATTAATGAAGAAGTTAGCTAATCAGCATCAAACCATGCTGGTGGTGACGCACGAGATGCAATTCGCGAAAGAAGTCGCTGATAGAGTGATCTTCATGGCGGAAGGCAATATCGTTGAGCAAGGTTCTCCACAGGATATCTTCGATAATCCACAAGATCCTCGTTTGAAAAAATTCCTTAACCAAGTAGGAATAGAGTAACGATCAAGCATCAGGATCGATTGATCCTTGAGATTTTACTCACACTACGTATAATCGCCCGGCCGGAATTTCGTACTCATTGAGTCATTGACACATTATGTGAGTGTGATTACAATTCCGCCTCTTTGTTGAGAGGCGTCGGTTGTCCTTCTCTATATAAAGAGCTTCTTTATATAAGAAAGCAAATACCCACGCCGGGTTTAACAAGAACCTAAAACTACTGATCAGTAAAGGTAATTATCATGAAACGCACTTTTCAACCTACAGTTCTAAAGCGCAAGCGTACTCACGGCTTCCGTGCTCGCATGGCAACTAAGAACGGTCGTAAAGTTATCAACGCACGTCGTGCAAAAGGCCGTGCGCGCCTATCAAAATAATCGCTAGTTTATTTTGAACACGTACGCGTTTAATCGGGAGTTACGTTTGTTAACTCCCGAGCATTATCAAAACGTCTTCCAGCAAGCTCATCGAGCTGGCTCGCCTCATTTCACCATCATTGCTCGCAATAACAAACTTTCTCACCCACGATTAGGTTTAGCGGTTCCCAAAAAGCAAATCAAAACGGCTGTCGGTCGTAACCGATTTAAGCGTTTGGCTCGTGAAAGCTTTCGTAACAATCAACATCAGCTTCCAAACAAAGATTTTGTTGTGATTGCGAAGAAAAGCGCGCAAGATTTAAGCAATGAGGAAATTTTTAAGTTGTTTGATAAGCTATGGCAACGCCTGTCTCGCCCTTCACGTGGATAGCCATTGGGCTCGTTTATCTGTATCGCTGGTTTATCAGCCCTTTGATTGGTCCTCGTTGCCGGTTCACACCAACCTGTTCCACTTACGCGCTAGAAGCTTTGAGAGCTCACGGTTTTGTAAAAGGATGTTGGTTATCAGGCAAACGTCTATTAAAATGCCACCCTTTGAATGAAGGGGGGTATGACCCCGTTCCACCAGTCCAAAAACAAGACAGAGATAACTAACGATGGATTCTCAACGTAATATCCTGCTCATCGGTTTGGCCCTGGTTTCTTTTTTGCTGTTTCAACAATGGCAAGTTGCAAAGAATCCAGAACCTCAAGCAGTTGAACAGGCTCAATCAAGCAGCACTCTACCTGCACCATCTTTTGCTGATGAACTTGACCCAGTTCCTGGTCAACAGCAAGCTTCTGCAAAAACTATCACAGTAACGACTGATGTTTTAACTCTGTCGATCGACACCGTTGGTGGCGATGTGGTACATGCCAACCTTAACGAATACTCTGCTGAGTTAGATTCATCAGATTCCTTTGTTCTGCTTAAAGACGCTCAAGGTCACCAATTTATCGCTCAAAGCGGTCTAGTGGGTCCTCAAGGTATCGACTTGAGCAGCACAAATCGCCCTCACTACAACGTAAGTGCAGACAGCTTCACAATGGCTGACGGTCAAGATGAACTTCGCGTTCCGATGACATTCACTGCAAACGGCATCGAATACACCAAAACTTACATCTTTAAACGCGGCAGCTACGCGCTTAATGTTGAATACGATGTAGTGAACAACTCAGGCAACAACGCAACATTTGGTATGTACGCTCACCTACGTCAAAACCTAATGGACGATGGTGGTAGCATCACAATGCCTACTTACCGTGGTGGCGCATACTCAACAGAAGATACGCGTTACAAGAAGTACAGCTTTGATGATATGCAGGATCGCAACCTGTCTCTTAACCTAGCCGATGGCCAAGGTTGGGCAGCAATGATTCAGCACTACTTTGCCGCAGCTTGGATCCCACGTAACGAACCAGGTACTAACCTATACACTCGTGTAATTGGCAACCTAGGCGACATCGGCGTTCGTATGCCGAACAAAACTATCGCAACAGGCGATCAGGCTAAGTTTGAAGCAACACTTTGGGTTGGTCCAAAACTGCAAGATGAAATGGCAGAAGTGGCACCTAACCTAGACCTAGTAGTGGACTACGGCTGGTTATGGTTCATTGCGAAGCCTCTTCATATGTTGCTTTCATTCATCCAGAGCTTTGTTGGTAACTGGGGTGTGGCAATCATCTGCCTGACCTTCATCGTTCGTGGTGCAATGTACCCACTAACAAAAGCGCAATACACGTCTATGGCGAAAATGCGTATGCTTCAGCCTAAGCTGCAAGCAATGCGTGAGCGTATCGGTGATGACCGTCAGCGCATGAGCCAAGAAATGATGGAACTGTACAAGAAAGAGAAAGTGAACCCACTAGGTGGCTGTTTACCTCTTATCCTACAGATGCCTATTTTCATCGCACTATACTGGGCACTAATGGAATCGGTTGAGCTACGTCACTCTCCATTCTTCGGTTGGATTCATGACCTTTCAGCGCAGGACCCTTACTACATCCTGCCTCTACTGATGGGTGCGTCAATGTTCCTAATCCAGAAGATGAGCCCGACAACAGTAACGGATCCAATGCAGCAGAAGATCATGACCTTTATGCCGGTTATGTTTACCTTCTTCTTCTTGTTCTTCCCATCAGGTCTCGTTCTGTACTGGTTGGTGTCGAACATCGTAACGCTTATCCAGCAAACTCTGATCTACAAAGGATTAGAGAAAAAAGGCTTACACAGCAAGTAACCTTTTAGGAAATGATTGAGAAAGGCGGCCAAAAGGTCGCCTTTTTGTTTTTGGCTGATTACAATTCAGCTAATTAATTGTGATGGCTCCCTAGGTATCTTCCCTATAGCCCAGCTCAAAAGGCAAAATTATGACTACAGATACGATTGTCGCTCAAGCGACCGCGCCTGGTCGTGGCGGTGTCGGTATTATTCGAGTTTCTGGCCCTAAAGCCAACCAAGTGGCGTTAGAAGTCACTGGCAAAACACTAAAGCCCCGCTACGCAGAGTACCTGCCGTTTAAGTCAGAAGATGGCACTGTGCTTGATCAGGGCATCGCACTGTACTTCCCTAACCCACACTCATTTACAGGTGAAGACGTACTTGAGCTGCAAGGCCATGGCGGCCCTGTCGTGATGGATATGCTGATAAAACGCATTCTAGGTATAGATGGTATTCGAGCTGCTCGCCCTGGTGAGTTCTCTGAACGCGCATTTCTGAACGATAAGCTCGACCTAGCTCAAGCCGAAGCGATTGCAGACCTCATTGATGCCAGTTCTGAAGAAGCAGCAAAATCGGCGCTGCAATCCTTACAGGGCGCATTTTCAGGCCGTATTAATACCTTAGTTGAGTCGCTGATTCATTTGCGTATCTATGTTGAAGCAGCCATCGACTTCCCTGAAGAAGAGATCGACTTTTTGGCCGACGGTAAAGTGGCTGGTGACCTACAAGCCATCATCGACAACCTAGATGCGGTGCGCAAAGAAGCTAACCAAGGCGCTATTATGCGTGAAGGGATGAAAGTCGTGATTGCGGGTCGCCCAAATGCGGGCAAATCAAGCCTACTGAACGCGCTATCGGGTAAAGAATCTGCAATCGTAACCGACATCGCAGGAACCACGCGTGATGTACTGCGTGAGCATATCCATATTGATGGCATGCCACTACACATCATTGATACAGCAGGTTTGCGTGATGCTTCCGATGAAGTAGAGAAAATCGGTATCGAACGTGCGTGGGATGAAATAGCCCAAGCAGACCGCGTGTTGTTCATGGTGGATGGCACGACAACCGATGCCACCGATCCGAAAGATATCTGGCCAGATTTTGTGGATCGCCTACCAGACAACATTGGCATAACTGTGATCCGTAATAAAGCGGATCAAACGGGTGAAGATATGGGGATCTGCCACGTCAATAACCCTACTCTTATCCGTTTGTCAGCGAAGACTGGTGCAGGGGTTGAAGCTCTGCGCGATCATCTCAAGGAGTGTATGGGCTTCTCTGGCAACAGTGAAGGTGGGTTTATGGCTCGTCGTCGTCATCTCGATGCATTAGAACGTGCCGCACAGCACCTTCAAATAGGCCAGGAGCAGCTTGAAGGCTATATGGCAGGTGAAATATTGGCTGAAGAGCTACGCATCACCCAACAACATCTCAATGAGATTACCGGTGAGTTCAGTTCTGACGACTTACTGGGACGAATCTTCTCTTCATTCTGTATCGGGAAGTAAATAATCGAACGCGCGGTGCTGAGCTTAACTCACACCGCGTTTCTTTTTGTACGGCAAGCCATCCATGAGCTTTAGCCGTCGCATTCAATAAGGAAGAAGTATGATCCACATTATTACAGGCAGCACGTTAGGTGGCGCAGAATACGTAGGGGATCACCTGAGTGATCTACTCAACGAGAATGGATTTGAAACAACGATCCACAACCAGCCTTCCCTCAGTGATATCGAAAATCAAGGTACGTGGTTGGTGATCACCTCTACACATGGAGCTGGTGAGTATCCTGATAATATCCAACCTTTTATCGCAGCATTACAAAATACACCGCCAAAAATGACTGATGTAAAATTTGCGGTGATTGCGATTGGTGACTCTAGCTACGATACGTTCTGTGCCGCTGGTCAACACGCTTATGATTTATTAGAGGATATTGGTGCAACCCCTCTCGCAGATTGCTTTAAAATCGATGTACTGAGCCATGATGTGCCAGAAGACGCCGCAGAAATGTGGTTAAAAGAGAATATCGAACGTTTTTAAACTCACGACTTTCCCTTCAACAGAGTCGAAATTCGGCTCTGTTTTCTCCCATGTGAATAACTCTCCCACCAAATTATTTTGTTTAACCGCTCAAAAACCAACCAAACAGACTGTGGATAACTACAATAAGATCCAGTGATTTTCCTTTAGTTATCCCAATAACAACTTTGATCAATTTCACCCCCTGTGTATAACCACCACTTTTGATCCCAGGTAATCCTCGATCTGATCCAATCATGATCACAAGATATGATCCAAAGAAGATCCATGATCTTGTTGATCATTTTTAGGTTATCCACAGAAACGGTCGATCCTAATAGTAGATCTAATAAAAGATCATATATATAGATCTTATATATATTTATCTTGAAGCTTAAAACGGATAAAACGAGAAAACGTTTTTCTCTCTGGCATAAAGCAGGTAAAATACGGCTCCTTTATCTGTCCATTAAATCCCTTTGAATACCTGAGGTCAGTTCATGCTTTATCACGAAAACTTTGACGTCATTGTTGTCGGTGGCGGACACGCAGGAACGGAAGCCGCGCTCGCATCTGCACGCACAGGACAAAAAACGCTTCTCCTTACCCATAACATCGATACATTAGGCCAGATGTCTTGTAATCCGGCGATCGGTGGTATTGGTAAAGGTCACTTAGTAAAAGAAGTAGATGCTATGGGCGGTTTGATGGCTGAAGCCATCGACCATGCAGGTATTCAGTTTCGTACACTAAATGCCTCCAAAGGTCCTGCAGTACGAGCAACTCGAGCTCAAGCCGATCGCGCTCTGTACAAAGCGTACGTTCGTAATGCATTAGAAAATGCGCCTAACTTAACGTTGTTCCAGCAATCAGTTGATGATCTGATTGTTGAACAAGATCGCGCAGTTGGTGTGGTAACTCAAATGGGACTTCGCTTCCATGCGAAAGCCGTTGTGCTAACCGTGGGTACCTTCCTTGGTGGTAAGATCCACATAGGTATGGAAAGCTCGTCTGGTGGTCGTGCCGGGGATCCACCATCGATCGCATTAGCGGATCGACTGCGTGAACTGCCGTTCCGTGTGGATCGTTTAAAAACAGGTACTCCACCGCGCATTGATGCTCGTACTGTTGATTTTTCAGTGCTAGAAGCTCAGCATGGTGATAACCCAACGCCTGTATTCTCGTTCATGGGCAAACGTGAACAGCATCCGCGTCAGATTCCATGTTTCATCACCCACACCAATGAACAAACTCACGATGTGATCCGTAGTAACTTGGATCGCAGTCCAATGTACGCTGGTGTGATTGAAGGTATTGGTCCTCGTTACTGTCCGTCTATTGAAGACAAAGTGATGCGTTTCGCTGACAAAAACAGCCACCAAATCTTCATTGAGCCAGAAGGCCTAACCACGCACGAGTTATACCCTAATGGTATCTCGACCAGCTTGCCATTTGATGTGCAAGTACAAATCGTGCGCTCAATGAAAGGGTTTGAAAATGCACACATCGTTCGCCCAGGTTATGCGATTGAATACGATTTCTTCGATCCACGTGATTTGAAGCAAACGTACGAGACGAAGTTCATTCATGGTTTGTTCTTTGCTGGCCAGATTAATGGTACGACTGGCTACGAAGAAGCCGCAGCGCAAGGCTTGATGGCCGGTCTAAACGCAAGCTTGTTTAGCCAAGACAAAGAAGGCTGGAGCCCACGTCGTGACCAAGCTTACATGGGCGTGTTGATTGATGACTTATCGACCATGGGTACCAAAGAGCCGTACCGAATGTTCACTTCTCGTGCGGAATACCGCCTGCTACTTCGTGAAGATAACGCCGATTTACGTTTAACGGAAAAAGCGCGCGAGCTAGGCTTGATTGATGATGTTCGTTGGGCTCGCTTTAACGAGAAAATCAACAATATGGAAACGGAGCATCAGCGTTTGAAAGCAACGTGGATGAATCCGAAGTCAGAGGGTGTTGATGAGCTGAACAAGCTGCTGAAAACCCCAATGGCCCGTGAAGCGAGTGGTGAGGATCTTCTGCGTCGTCCTGAGATCACTTATTCGCAACTGACGCAACTTGAAGCGTTTGCTCCTGCGCTTGAAGATCAGCAAGCGGCTGAGCAAGTTGAAATTCAAGTGAAATATGATGGTTACATCAAGCGTCAGCAGGAAGAGATCGAAAAATCACTGCGTCACGAAAATACCAAGTTACCTGCTGATTTGGATTACCGCGATGTAAAAGGTTTATCAAACGAAGTCGTTGCTAAACTGAGCGAGGCCAAACCAGAGAGCATCGGTATTGCATCACGCATTTCTGGTATTACGCCTGCTGCAATTTCTATTCTACTTGTTCACTTGAAAAAGCATGGTTTGCTGAAGAAAGGTGAGGAAGAATAATGAGCGCATTGCGAACAAAGCTGGATTCACTGATCGCGAAAACCGATTTGGAAGTGTCAGAACAGCAACGAGAGCGGTTAGTTGGCTATGTCGAACTGCTCGACAAATGGAACAAAGCGTACAATTTAACATCGGTACGTGATCCGCTTGATATGTTAGTGAAACATATTCTTGATAGTATCGTTGTAAGCGCACACCTGCCCGGTGAGCGCTTCATTGATGTTGGTACTGGTCCGGGGTTACCGGGCATCCCTTTGGCAATCATGAACCCTGAGAAAACCTTCTTTTTGCTCGACAGTCTTGGCAAACGCATCCGTTTTATCAAGCAAGTCGTGCACACATTAGAGCTGAAAAACGTGACACCAATTCAAAGTCGCGTCGAAGAATTCCAGCCTGAAGAAAAATTTGATGGCGTTTTGAGTCGAGCTTTTGCTTCAATGACAGACATGGTGGAATGGTGCCACCATTTGCCGAAACAAGAGCACGGGGTGTTTCTAGCGCTGAAAGGACAGCACCCTAAAGATGAAATGGATCAGCTTCCTGAATGGTGCAGTGTGACAGAGATCATATCTTTGGCTGTTCCTGAGTTGGAAGGTGATCGTCATCTAGTAATCTTATCGCGCAAGGAAAATTAGCGAGGTAATCGTGGGTAAAATTGTAGCAATCGCCAACCAGAAAGGTGGGGTCGGCAAAACAACAACGTGCATTAACTTAGCGGCTTCGATGGCGGCAACAAAGCGCAAGGTTTTGGTGATCGATCTCGACCCGCAAGGTAATGCTACGATGGCCAGTGGCGTGGATAAGTATATGGTCGACGCCACCGCATACGATCTTTTGGTCGAAGATACACCGTTCGATCAAGTCGTTTGTACCCAAACAACAGGGAAGTATGATTTGATCGCGGCGAACGGAGACGTAACCGCGGCAGAAATCAAATTGATGGAAGTTTTCGCTCGTGAAGTGCGTCTAAAAAATGCATTGTCGTCAGTTCGCGATAACTATGATTTCATCTTTATTGATTGTCCTCCTTCTCTAAACCTTCTTACAATCAATGCGATGGCGGCAGCTGACTCAGTGCTGGTGCCGATGCAATGTGAATACTTTGCGTTAGAAGGTTTAACTGCTCTTATGGATACAATCAGCAAGTTAGCGGCTGTTGTGAATGAAAACCTCAAAATCGAAGGTTTATTGCGTACCATGTACGACCCACGCAACCGCTTATCGAATGAAGTATCCGATCAACTTAAAAAACACTTTGGGAATAAAGTTTACCGTACTGTCATTCCGCGTAATGTTCGTTTGGCTGAAGCACCAAGTCACGGTAAGCCTGCAATGTACTACGATAAGTACTCCGCAGGTGCCAAAGCGTATCTTGCTCTAGCGGGCGAAATGCTCCGCCGCGAAGAAATCCCAGTTTAACTCTAACCTAAGGAATTCAATCCCATGTCTAAGCGTGGTCTCGGAAAAGGACTGGATGCGTTATTGTCGACCAGTTCGTTTGCTCGTGAAAAACAGCATATTGCATCGCATAGCCAAGAATTATCGGCAGACGGTGAGTTAACCGATTTAGCGATTGGTCAATTGCAGCCGGGTGTATACCAACCGCGTAAAGATATGGCGCCTGAAGCGCTAGAAGAACTAGCGGCTTCGATTCAATCACAAGGCATTATTCAACCAATCGTGGTTCGCCAGGTCGAAAGTGGTCAGTTTGAGATCATCGCAGGTGAACGCCGCTGGCGTGCTGCAAGGCAGGCGGGTTTAAAACGCGTGCCGTGTTTGGTGAAAAAAGTTGAAGATCGTGCCGCCATCGCCATGGCGTTGATTGAAAACATTCAACGTGAAGACTTGAATGTGATTGAGGAAGCCCAAGCGCTTGAACGTCTACAAGATGAATTCACGCTGACACATCAGCAAGTGGCCGATGTGATTGGTAAATCAAGAACGACGGTGAGTAACCTATTACGTCTGAATCAGTTGGAAGTTGATGTAAAAGGTCTGGTTGCAGATAAAAAATTGGAAATGGGTCATGCTCGAGCTCTGTTAGCGTTAGAAGGCGAACAGCAAGTCGAAGTAGCTCAACAAGTGGCTAAGAAGCAAATGACTGTTCGCCAAACCGAACAGTTAGTAAAAAAGTGCTTAGCCCCACAAAATGAGCAAAAAGGGCAACAAGAGGATACCGAAGCCGAGCAAATGTCGCATAAATTGAGTCAGCTGCTTGATGCAAAAGTTTCTCTTACCCGTTCTGCAAACGGAAAAGCGAAATTGACGATAAGTCTTGATGAGCCTCACAAATTGGACCAACTAATTGCCAAGCTTGAGGCCTAGATGAGATAATTGATTTAGGTCAATTAATCTAATTAATCGAATTTTGTGCGAAAGTTGTCGTTTTGTAAACAAAACTGTAAGTTTTTGATGCAATCGAATTGCTTTACGTTGAACTGAACGTATAATTTTCGCCAATTTCCCAGCACAGAGAGTTAAGTGCGAAGTGGATATTACTAGAGGTACGAATACATGGTAGCTGCGTTAGCTAGACCAGGACGAGAGCTCGCAAGGCAATTGTTAATGATCCAGTCTGGCGCGGTTATTTTTGTGGCAGCAGGAATGGCGGTAGCCATAAATCCTGACTGGGGATTTTCAGCGCTGATTGGCGGAGGCATTTTTGTTGTTGCCAATGCAGTATTCGCGCTGTGTGCTTTCATGTTTAGTGGAGCTCGCGCTGCCAAGCGCATCGCTGCTTCCTTCTATACGGGTGAAGTACTGAAAATTCTCATCACGGTTGCACTGTTCTATGTTGCCTACATGTATATGCAGGTGGAACTTGTTCCCCTCAAACTAACCTATTTGCTGGTACTAGGTATTAATATCTGTGCACCAGTGCTATTCATTAACAACAAAAAATAGGATGAGTTATGGCTGCGCCAGGTGAAGCGCTAACATCGTCCGGTTACATTGCCCACCACCTTTCTAACCTATCGCTATACAAGTTGGGTTTAGTAGGGTCGGAGACAAGTTTCTGGAACGTACATATCGATAGCCTGTTTTTTTCTTGGTTTACTGGTTTAATCTTCCTCGGAATTTTTTACAAAGTAGCAAAGAGAACAACAGCGGGTGTACCGGGTAAGCTTCAGTGTGCTGTAGAAATGATCGTTGAATTTGTCGCCGATAACGTCAAAGACACGTTCCATGGACGCAACCCACTGATCGCGCCTTTAGCACTGACTATCTTTTGTTGGGTATTTTTGATGAACGTGATGGACTTAGTTCCTATCGACTTCTTACCATACCCAGCAGAGCATTGGCTAGGTATTCCTTACCTTAAGGTTGTACCGTCTGCTGATGTGAATATCACCATGGCTATGGCTCTAGGCGTTTTTGCATTGATGATTTACTACAGCATCAAAGTAAAAGGTCTAGGTGGATTCGCAAAAGAACTTGCACTACATCCATTCAATCACCCACTGATGATTCCGTTTAACCTACTAATTGAAGTGGTATCGCTATTAGCGAAACCTCTATCACTTGGTATGCGTCTATTCGGTAACATGTTCGCGGGTGAGGTTGTATTCATTCTTTGTGCGGCAATGCTACCATGGTACTTACAATGGATGGGTTCACTACCGTGGGCAATCTTCCATATCTTGGTTATTACGATTCAAGCCTTCGTATTCATGATGTTGACAATTGTTTACCTGTCAATGGCACACGAAGATCCTGATCATTAATTTTTTTAAAGCTTTTTATTTGGGCACTAAGCCAACAACTATAAATTGGAGATAGTAATGGAAACTTTACTGAGCTTTTCTGCAATCGCCGTAGGTATTATCGTCGGTCTTGCTTCTCTTGGTACAGCGATTGGTTTCGCACTGCTAGGTGGTAAATTCCTAGAAGGTGCTGCACGTCAACCAGAAATGGCTCCTATGCTACAAGTTAAGATGTTCATCATCGCGGGTCTACTTGATGCGGTTCCAATGATCGGTATCGTAATCGCGCTACTATTCACTTTCGCAAACCCATTCGTTGGTCAACTAGGTTAATCACCTTTAACTCGGGACGGGCGATTATCGCTTGTCACTGATTAACACTAAGTCCAAATAGAGGGGTAGCTGTTGTGAACATAAACGCAACTCTGCTAGGTCAAGCAATCTCGTTCGCACTATTTGTGTGGTTCTGCATGAAGTATGTATGGCCACCATTGATGCAAGCGATCGAAGAGCGTCAGAAGAAAATTGCTGATGGTCTTCAAGCAGCAGAACGTGCTGCGAAAGACTTGGATCTAGCACAAGCCAACGCTTCTGATCAATTGAAAGAAGCGAAGCGCACAGCAACTGAGATCATCGAACAAGCGAACAAACGTAAGTCTCAAATTCTTGATGAAGCTCGCGAGGAAGCTCAGGCAGAACGCCAGAAAATCCTAGCGCAAGCAGAAGCAGAACTTGAAGCTGAACGCAATCGTGCACGCGATGAGCTGCGCAAACAAGTTGCTACTCTGGCTGTAGCTGGTGCTGAGAAAATCCTTGAGCGTTCTATCGATAAAGATGCGCAAAAAGATATTCTCGACAACATTACTGCAAAACTTTAAGTCTGGGGGCGCATATGTCTGATTTGACTACTATCGCACGCCCCTATGCTAAAGCAGCCTTCGACTTTGCTTTAGAGAAAGACCAGTTGGACCAATGGGGCCAAATGTTATCTTTTGCTGCTGAAGTGGCCAAAAACGAACAAATGAACGAACTACTAACGGGTTCGGTTTCTGCTGACAAAATGGCAGAAATTTTTGTTGCAGTTTGCGGCGAACAAGTTGATGCGCACGGTCAAAACCTTTTGAAGGTAATGGCTGAGAATGGTCGTTTAGCGGCCCTTCCTGATGTTTGCACGGAGTTTTTTACTCTGAAAAAAGAACATGAGAAAGAAATTGATGTTGAAGTAATTTCAGCAACAGAGCTTTCTGATGAACAACTTGCAAACATTGGCAGCAAACTTGAAAAGCGTCTTGAACGCAAAGTGAAGCTGAATTGCAGTGTAGATGAGACCCTACTTGGTGGGGTTATTATTCGAGCCGGAGACCTAGTCATCGATGACTCAGCGCGTGGTCGTTTGAACCGCCTGAGCGATGCATTGCAGTCTTAATGGGGATTGGAGCATGCAACTTAATTCCACGGAAATTAGCGATCTGATCAAACAACGTATCGAATCTTTCGAAGTTGTTAGTGAAGCTCGCAACGAGGGTACTATCGTATCGGTAAGCGATGGTATCATCCGCATCCACGGCCTAGCGGACGTGATGCAAGGTGAAATGATTGAATTACCGGGTGGTCGTTATGCACTGGCACTTAACCTTGAGCGTGACTCGGTTGGTGCGGTTGTAATGGGCCCATATGCTGACCTTAAGGAAGGCATGAAAGTTACAGGTACTGGCCGCATTCTTGAAGTGCCAGTTGGTCCAGAACTACTAGGCCGCGTAGTAAATACGCTGGGTGAGCCTATCGATGGTAAAGGTCCAATCGAAGCGAAAATGACTTCGCCTGTAGAAGTGATCGCACCAGGTGTAATCGACCGTAAATCGGTAGACCAACCTGTGCAAACTGGTTATAAGTCAGTTGACTCAATGATCCCAATCGGTCGTGGTCAGCGTGAGCTTATCATCGGTGACCGTCAGATTGGTAAAACAGCACTGGCGATCGACGCGATCATCAACCAGAAAGACTCTGGTATTTTCTCTATCTACGTAGCAATCGGTCAGAAAGCATCGACTATCGCTAACGTTGTTCGCAAACTAGAAGAGCACGGCGCACTACAAAATACTATCGTTGTAGTTGCATCAGCTTCTGAATCTGCAGCGCTTCAATACCTAGCGCCTTACGCAGGTTGTGCGATGGGTGAATACTTCCGCGATCGCGGTGAAGACGCACTGATTGTTTACGATGATCTATCTAAGCAAGCGGTAGCTTACCGTCAGATCTCTCTACTACTTAAACGTCCACCAGGCCGTGAGGCATTCCCAGGTGACGTATTCTACTTACACTCGCGTCTACTAGAGCGTGCAGCTCGTGTAAACGAAGAGTACGTAGAGCGTTTCACTAACGGTGAAGTGAAAGGTAAGACTGGTTCTTTGACTGCTCTTCCTATCATCGAAACTCAAGCAGGTGACGTTTCAGCATTCGTACCGACTAACGTAATCTCGATTACCGATGGTCAGATCTTCCTACAAACTGAGCTATTCAACGCTGGTGTTCGTCCTGCTGTTGACCCTGGTATCTCAGTATCTCGTGTAGGTGGTTCAGCTCAGACGAAAATCATCAAGAAACTATCAGGTGGTATCCGTACAGCACTAGCTGCATACCGTGAACTAGCGGCATTTGCTCAGTTCTCTTCTGACCTTGATGACGCAACGAAGAAACAGCTAGACCATGGTCAAAAAGTTACAGAACTAATGAAGCAGAAGCAGTACGCTCCAATGTCTGTATTTGACCAAGCTCTAACTATCTTCGCGGCAGAGCGCGGTTACCTTGATGATGTAGAACTTAACAAAGTTCTAGATTTCGAGGCGGCTCTACTATCGTACGCTCGCGGTCAATACGCTGAACTAGCAGCTGAGATCGACAAGTCTGGCGCTTACAACGATGAAATCGAAGCTCAGTTGAAGAAACTGACTGACGACTTCAAAGCAACCCAAACTTGGTAATTAGGTCGGTGGCAGTTTCTGCCACCAACTAACGGAGAGTAACGATGGCCGGCGCAAAAGAGATACGTAATAAAATCGGTAGTGTTAAAAGCACTCAGAAAATTACGAAAGCGATGGAAATGGTAGCAGCTTCAAAAATGCGTCGTTCTCAAGATGCAATGGAAGCTTCTCGTCCATACGCTGAAACAATGCGTAAAGTGATCGGTCATGTGGCTAACGCAAACCTAGAGTACCGTCATCCGTACCTAGAAGAGCGTGAAGCTAAACGTGTTGGTTACATCATCGTTTCGACAGACCGTGGTCTGTGTGGTGGTTTGAACATTAACGTGTTCAAAAAAGCCGTTACAGACATGCAAGCATGGAGAGAGAAAGGTGCTGAGATTGAGCTAGCCGTTGTTGGCTCAAAAGCAACAGCTTTCTTTAAACATGGTGGCGCAAAAGTTGCGGCACAGGTTTCTGGTCTTGGAGATAATCCAAGCCTACAAGACCTAATCGGCTCTGTTGGCGTAATGCTGAAGAAATACGATGAAGGTGAACTGGACCGTCTATATGTAGTATTCAACAAGTTTGTAAATACTATGGTTCAGCAACCAACGATCGATCAATTGCTACCTTTGCCTAAATCGGACAGCGAAGAGATGCAGCGTGAGCATTCATGGGACTACATCTATGAGCCTGAACCAAAACCTCTACTGGATACGCTATTAGTGCGTTACGTAGAGTCTCAGGTATACCAAGGTGTGGTTGAGAACCTTGCTTGTGAGCAAGCGGCTCGAATGATTGCGATGAAGGCTGCAACGGATAACGCAACCAGTTTGATTGACGATTTGGAACTTGTGTACAACAAAGCCCGTCAGGCTGCGATTACACAAGAACTATCAGAAATCGTTGGTGGTGCAGCTGCGGTTTAAGCTTAGGTAAAACGAAATAGTTTAGAGGATTAACGATGGCTACAGGTAAGATCGTACAGATCATCGGTGCGGTAGTCGACGTAGAGTTCCCACAGAGCGATGTACCTAGTGTATATGACGCTCTAAACGTAACGGACTCAAAAGAGCGTCTAGTTCTTGAAGTTCAACAACAGCTAGGCGGTGGCGTAGTTCGTTGTATCGTAATGGGTAGCTCTGATGGTTTACGTCGTGGAGTAGAAGTGGTTAACACTGGCGCTCCAATTTCAGTACCAGTAGGTACTAAAACTCTAGGTCGTATCATGAACGTCCTAGGTGACGCGATTGACGAGCGTGGTGAAGTGGGTGCGGAAGAGGTTTACTCTATCCACCGTAGTGCACCAAGCTACGAAGAGCAATCAAACGAAATTGCACTTCTAGAAACGGGCGTTAAAGTAATCGACCTAATTTGTCCATTCGCTAAGGGTGGTAAAATCGGTCTATTCGGTGGTGCAGGTGTAGGTAAGACCGTTAACATGATGGAACTTATCAACAACATCGCACTACAGCACTCAGGTCTATCAGTATTTGCTGGTGTTGGTGAGCGTACTCGTGAAGGTAACGATTTCTACTACGAGATGCAGGAAGCGGGCGTTGTAAACGTTGAGAAGCCTGAAGAATCAAAAGTAGCGATGGTTTACGGTCAGATGAACGAGCCACCAGGTAACCGTCTACGTGTTGCACTGACTGGTCTAACAATGGCAGAGCGTTTCCGTGACGAAGGTCGTGACGTACTACTGTTCATTGATAACATCTACCGTTACACACTTGCAGGTACAGAGGTATCAGCACTACTAGGTCGTATGCCTTCTGCGGTAGGTTACCAGCCAACTCTTGCAGAAGAGATGGGTGTACTTCAGGAGCGTATCACGTCAACGAAATCAGGTTCTATCACGTCTGTACAGGCGGTATACGTACCAGCGGATGACTTGACTGACCCGTCTCCAGCAACAACGTTCGCGCACTTGGATGCAACGGTTGTACTTAACCGTAACATCGCTGCAATGGGTCTATACCCTGCGATCGACCCGCTAGATTCAACATCTCGTATGCTTGATCCACTAGTCGTTGGTCAAGATCACTACGAAGTTGCTCGTGGTGTTCAGCAGACTCTTCAGCGCTACAAAGAGCTGAAAGATATCATTGCTATCCTAGGTATGGACGAGCTATCTGAAGAAGATAAGCAAGTTGTATCTCGTGCACGTAAGATTGAGCGTTTCTTAACTCAGCCTTACCACGTAGCAGAAGTATTTACAGGTGACCCTGGTATTTACGTACCTCTAAAAGAGACTCTACGTGGCTTTAAAGGCCTACTAGCTGGTGAATACGACGACATTCCTGAGCAGGCATTTATGTACTGCGGTAGCATCGACGATGCTATTGAGAATGCGAAGAAGCTATAAGGCTAACTAGGAGGCGATATGGCAGCAATAACCTTTCACCTAGACGTAGTAAGCGCTGAGAAGAAAATCTTCTCTGGTCGTGTTGAAACGTTTCAGGTGACCGGTAGCGAAGGTGAACTTGGTATTTTCCATGGTCACACACCGCTGCTGACCGCTATCAAGCCTGGTATGGTGCGTATTGTGAAACAGCACGGCCACGAAGAAATTATTTATGTTTCTGGTGGTATGGTAGAGATTCAGCCTGGTACAGCGACTGTACTAGCTGATACAGCTATCCGTGGTGAAGAGCTAGACGCAGCGAAGGCAGAAGAAGCCAAACGCCGCGCTGAGGAGCAAATCCAGAATCAGCATGGTGACATGGACTTCGCACAAGCGGCCAGTGAACTGGCTAAAGCCATTGCTCAGCTACGAGTTATCGAGCTGACAAAAAAGCGTCGCTAAGCTCAATTAGCAACGTTGCATGAAAAAAGGCGGCCAATTGGTCGCCTTTTTGATTAATTTTAGTTGGAAATTTACATCCCACCATTAACTAATCCTTCCAAGGTGTTTAAAATAACGCCCAATTAAAATAGAACGTCAATAGGTTATTAATGAAATTCAGTGCTGTGATCCTTGCTGCGGGTAAAGGTACCCGTATGTATTCAAACATGCCTAAAGTGCTACACACTTTGGCAGGGAAGCCAATGGCAAAACATGTGATTGATACATGTACAGGTCTTGGCGCACAAAACATCCACTTAGTATATGGTCACGGTGGTGATCAAATGCAGCAAACGCTAGCAGAAGAGCCTGTAAACTGGGTACTGCAAGCGGAGCAACTAGGTACAGGTCATGCGGTTGATCAAGCGTCTCCGAAGTTTGAAGACGATGAAAAAGTACTGGTGCTTTACGGTGATGTTCCACTGATTTCAGCTGAAACGATTGAAAACCTATTAGATGCACAGCCAACAGGCGGTATTGCACTACTAACAGTGATTCTAGATAACCCGACAGGCTACGGTCGTATTATCCGTAAGAATGGTCCTGTTGTGGCGATCGTTGAGCAAAAAGATGCAACAGAAGAACAAAAACAAATTAAAGAGATCAATACTGGCGTGATGGTTGCGACTGGTGGGGATCTTAAGCGTTGGTTGTCTGGCTTAAACAACAACAACGCACAAGGCGAATACTACCTAACTGACGTTATTGCAGCTGCACACGATGAAGGTCGTGCCGTTGAGGCTGTACACCCAGTCAATGCCATTGAGGTGGAAGGGGTCAATGACCGCGCACAGCTTGCTCGTCTAGAGCGCGCTTTCCAGTCAATGCAAGCTCAGAAGCTACTAGAGCAAGGTGTCATGCTACGCGATCCAGCACGCTTTGATTTGCGTGGTGAGTTACAGTGCGGTATGGACTGTGAAATCGACGTGAATGTTATCGTCGAAGGTAAAGTTTCACTGGGTGATAACGTGGTTATCGGTGCGGGTTGTGTACTGAAAGATTGTGAAATCGACGACAACACCATCGTTCGCCCTTACAGTGTGATTGAAGGTGCAACGGTTGGTGAAGAATGTACGGTTGGTCCATTTACTCGCCTTCGTCCTGGTGCTGAAATGCGTAACGATTCCCATGTGGGTAACTTCGTTGAAGTGAAAAATGCGCGCATCGGAGAAGGTTCAAAAGCGAACCACCTAACTTACTTAGGTGATGCAGAGATCGGTCAACGTACTAACATCGGTGCAGGTACTATCACTTGTAACTACGATGGTGCGAACAAGTTTAAAACCATCATCGGTAATGATGTTTTTGTTGGTTCTGATAGCCAGCTGGTGGCGCCTGTCACTATCGCTGATGGCGCAACCATCGGTGCAGGCACGACACTAACAAAAGATGTTGAAGAAGGTGAGTTAGTAATTACTCGCGTCAAAGAGCGCAAAATTACTGGCTGGCAGCGTCCTGTAAAACAGAAATAAACATTACCTGCACTCACTCTATCGCTATACTGTCAAAGCCGCTCAACAAGAGCGGCTTTGTTGTTTCTAGCTCAGGCTTCATCGTTAGTAGCTAGGAATAGCAATACGTTTTTCGAGCCAACGAACGGCTTGAGATACAAATAGGATGAGCAACAAGTACTCCAAAACGAGGAAGGTATAAATTTCTAGGGGTAAGTACTCATTCACCACCAGCTCATTAGCACGGCGAGTGAGATCGCTTAAACCAATCACGCTGACTAAAGAACTTATCTTGAGAATGTAGACAAATTGATTGCCCAGTGGAGGGAGGATTTGTCGAAACGCTTGGGGAAGAATTACCAAGCGCATCTTTTGCCAATAGCTTAAGCCCAAAGACTCAGCTGCTTCATGCTGGCCACGGCTGATAGCTTGTATCCCACCGCGAAACACTTCCGCCATAAACGCACTCTCAGCGATAGTCAGTGCAATAACACCCGCCCAAAAGTGATTGAGTGAGACATCCAATAGCGTAGGCATGCCGTAATACACCCAAAGTAGTAAGACTAAAACTGGCACTGAACGGATCACCTCGACATAAATACGGTTTATCCACTTCAGAGAGGCAGAGTCCGACAGAGCGGGTAACGCAACGATCAGGCCCAAGCTCATCGCAAATAACATACTGAGGAGTGATACCTGAATGGTGTCATTAAACCCAGCGATTAAAAACTTTAGATTGGTGAGCCCTTGATCCGTCGAAGGGTCAAGTACATACCAGCCCCATTGATAATCTGAACAACCAGTGAGTAATAGCAATGAAAATAGCCATAGAGTTCGAAACGTCACATTTACTCCCTGAATTAACTAAAAAACTTCCTTTGTTGCTGCTATGTTATCAGTAGAGCTCTAATAAAGGTTAATTATTAAACCGTATAAGGTCATTATTTTTAAGGGAATAAAAATGAGAAAGATTTTACTAGTGCTAGGAATGTGTTTGCTTGCTGTGACTCAAGTCGCTCACGCTGAAAGCCGTCTTCAATCCATTTTAGACAATGGCGTACTCCGAGTTGGAACGACGGGAGATTGGAATCCGATGACGATGAAAGACCCCGCGACAAACAGTTATCGTGGCTTCGATATCGATGTAACAACAGAACTTGCTAAAGATCTCGGTGTAAAAGTGGAGTATGTTCCCACGGATTGGAAGACGCTAGTTAATGGCATTACCGCCAACAAATACGATATTACTGGCAGCGCATCTCTGAACATGTCGCGCGCGAAAGTAGCTGGATATAGCCAGCCATATTTCTACCTTGCCTTTGTACCTGTGGTGCAAAAGAAAGATCTCGCCAAATTCTCTGATTGGGCGGATTTTAATAAACCAGAAGTAAAAGTCGCGGCGACGTTAGGTACGGTACAAGAAAAAATGGTGAAAGAGTTCTTCCCGTCTGCTCAGCATATTGTTATTGAAGCGCCAGCGCGCGACTTCCAAGAACTACTAGCTCGCAGGGCCGATGTATCGGTGACGTCCAATGTGGAAGCTGCGACGTTGGTGGACAAGTTTAAACAGTTGGCGATAGTGCCAGTGACCGCACCGCGTAAACCAACCCCAATTGCTATGTTGTTGCCGCAAGACGATCAAGTATGGATTAATTACATCAATCACTGGGTTGAGTTGAAAAAGACTCAAGGCTTTTTTAAGCAGACCGCCAAGAAGTGGGGGTTGAAAAGCTTATAAACAGAAAGAGCCGCATTGCGCGGCTCTTTTTATTATTTGAACGATTAAAGTTCGTCTTCACTCACGACTCGAGCGTTGTCAGGAGTCGTAAAGTGCTTGGATAATTCGCGATTCGACAGAATGTATCCCATCCACAGCCCACCCATACAGATGATGATTGCGATGCCAGTAACCATCTGAGCTTGGCTTGCCATTGCGGCTACCAATGCACTTGAGAAGCTACTTACACAGATTTGCAGGCTGTTTTGCAGACCTGCTGCTGTTGCAGGGCTCTGTTGTGCGCTGGCCAGTGCACGGTTTACCACGATTGGGTACAGTGCGCCGTTAGCAACGGCAATCAAACAGAATGGCGCAAGAATAGGCCAAATCGATGACAGCTCCCACTGTGAAGCAATGAAAATCATTAATGCCGCGACACTAAATAGGCCAATCAGTTGGCGCAGAACCTTTTCATCACCAAATTTTCGAACGCCTACTTTACCTAAGTAGCCACCAGCCATAAACGCGATGGTTTGTGGGATAAAGCTCAAACCAATATCTTTTGCTTCGTAGCCCAGTTGCGCCATGATTTCTGGCATCCCAGTTAGGTAAGCAAAGAATGCAGCTGAAGCCGTCGCAAACATAAACACGTTGCCAAGGTATTTTTTAGAACTCAGCAGCGCTTTGATGTCGGCAGACATACTGGTTTGTTTGATTTCTGCTTTCTCGTCTTTTTGTGCCATGGTCGCAAAGACCAAAAAGACGCCAACTAGTGTTAGCGTAATAAAGATACTGTGCCAGCCGAAGTTATCTGCCAACACAACCCCTAATTGAGGTGCTAGTGCTGGTGATAGCGCGACGAGTGGCATGATCGTCGCAAAAATTTGTTGGCTACTGCTTGAGTAGCGCTTAATGACCATAGCTTGCCAGATCACGGCTGGTGCACACACACCGATAGCTTGGATAAAGCGCAGTGTGAGTAGTTGCCATACTTGATCACAGAAAGCCAAACCGAATGACGCGATAGTAAATAGCACCAACCCGGCTGCGAGTGTATTACGATGGCCAAATTTATCGGATGCCAATCCCCACATTAGTTGGCCAATCGCCATACCAACGAGGAATACCGTTAAAGAGAGCGCAATTTGCTCAGGGCCTGTTGCAAAGTCGATTTCCATCGCTTTGAATGCTGGCAGATACATATCGGTAGCAACGAAGCCAAGCATCGATAATGCTGCCAGATAAATGAGCTGTAGTTTTGAGATTTTCATGATTCAACCAGTCAAATTATTTAATCATTTTTTAATCAACATCAGTTGGCGCCAACCCTGATTTATTTACCTTATTATTCTATTTTTCGATTTTGAGAAAATAAAACGCTAAAATTGTTGGTTATCAATCAAATTTTTTGAAAGGTTAAATCATGTTCTCTAAAGCGTCTTTGGAAATGCTGGATACGGTTGCCCGTTTAGGCAGTTTCACCGCTGCGGCTGAGGTATTGCATAAAGTCCCCTCAGCCATCAGCTATGGAGTAAGGCAGGTCGAGCAAGATTTAGATGTGGTGCTGTTTCGACGTTTACCAAGGAAAGTCGAGCTAACTCCAGCGGGTGAACTTTTTATGGCCGAGGCGCGCTCTTTGCTGCGTCAAATGGAAGAGGTGAAAGCACAAACGCGGCGAGCGGCTCAAGGATGGAAAAGCACGTTAAAGCTGACCTTAGATAACGTGGTGAAGTTAGAAAAACTCAAACCTTTGGTGGAAGATTTTTATCGCGAGTTTGAATTTGCTGAATTGCAGATCAATATGGAGGTCTTCAATGGTTCTTGGGAAGCCATAGCACAAGGTCGAGCCGACATTGTCGTTGGCGCGACATCTGCGGTTCCCGTTGGGGGAGATTTTGAAGTCAAAGATATGGGCGTATTAGATTGGGCATTTGTAATGTCACCCGCTCATCCTTGCGTTAGACAACAAGTGCTTACTGAAGAGTTTGTGAGTCAATTTCCGGCGATCTGTCTTGATGATACTTCGAACGTGCTGCCAAAACGCCATACTGGCCATTATCCGCAACAGCGCCGATTATTATTGCCCAATTGGTATAGTGCGATTGAATGTTTAAAAAATGGGGTGGGCGTGGGTTACATGCCACGTCATATTGCAACACCCTTAATCAATGATGGTGTGCTGGTGGAGAAGGTCATGCCGGATGATAAACCGCTCAGTCACTGCTGCTTAGTATGGCGCAAAGATGATAATCATAAATTGATCCAGTGGATGGTGGACTATCTTGGGTCGCCTAATCAGCTACATAAAGATTGGTTACAGTCATAAAAAACACCTCGCTAATGCGAGGTGTTGTCTTTGATATATTTGAAATGTGGCGTTTTATGACAAGAAAAACTTATACGATGGGTTGTCTGTCTCGTCTTTGCATTGATAGCCAAGTTCACGTAAATGTGCTGAAAACTGAGCTAAATCGCTTTCATCTAACTCGAAACCACATAAAACACGTCCGTAGTCAGCGCCGTGGTTACGGTAGTTGAACAAGCTGATATTCCAATGAGTACCGAGTGTGCTTAAGAACTTGAGTAGCGCTCCCGGATATTCTGGGAATTCAAAGCTGTATAGGCGCTCTTTAAGCGGCTTAGACGGCTTACCACCAATCATGTAGCGCACGTGCAGCTTCGCCATTTCATCATCAGACAAATCAACCACTGGGTAGCCACCATCACGTAAGTCGTGAATGATATGTTCTAGCTCTTCCTGACCGCCTTGCAAACGCACACCGACAAAGATATTTGCCAATGCGTCATCGTTGTAGCGGTAGTTAAACTCTGTCACGGCACGGCCGCCAATGAGGTTACAGAACTCAAAGAAAGCACCTTGACGCTCAGGAATGGTGACGGCAAGCAAACCTTCACGTTTCTCACCAAGCTCGCAACGCTCAGAAACATAACGTAAGCCATGGAAGTTAGTGTTGGCACCAGACAGCACAGTACCTAAATTCTTACCTTGCAGTTTGTTTTGCTCAGCAAACTTCTTCAAACCTGCCAGAGCAAGTGCGCCCGAAGGCTCAGCAATGGCGCGAGTGTCTTCAAAGATGTCTTTTACGGCTGCGCAGATTTCATCGCTAGAGACGGCAATATGGCCATCAATGTACTTTTGGCATAGACGGAAAGTCTCTTCGCCAATGCGTTTTACAGCGACGCCATCGGCAAACATGCTGACTTGGTCTAGTACCACTGGTTCACCAGCATCCAGCGCGGCTTTAAGACAAGATGAGTCTTCAGGTTCAACTGCAATCACTTTGATTTCTGGCATCAGTTGCTTCACAAGTACCGCAACACCGGCAGCCAAACCGCCACCACCGACAGGGACGAAGATGTAATCAAGGTGACCATTTTGCTGCAGCATTTCCATGCCTATGGTGCCTTGACCTGCAATCACCAGTGGGTGATCGAAAGGAGGGACAAATGTGTACCCATGCAGATCAGAAAGGCGTTCCGCTTCCGCTTTTGCCTCATCAAAGTTGCTGCCGTGCAGCACTACATTGCCACCGAAGCCACGTACCGCATCGACTTTGATATCTGGTGTGGTTTTGGGCATCACGATGGTGGTCTTGATGCCTAGCTTAGTACCAGAGAGCGCCATGCCTTGAGCGTGGTTACCTGCCGATGCTGCAATGACACCAGCGGCTTTTTGTGCTTCAGATAAACTCGCCACCATGTTGTATGCACCGCGCAATTTGAACGAGTGTACGGGTTGGCGATCTTCACGCTTGATCTGCACGTTATTCCCGATACGTGCAGATAAACGAGGCATTTCTTGCAGTGGCGTCACTGTTGCTACTTCATAAACAGGTGCGCGAAGGATTTGGCGCAGATAATCTGCGCCAGTTTGGTTCACTTGTTTTTCGGGTTGAGCTTCCATCATTGCTAGCCCTCTAGCTTCGACTTGTCTCGTACTGCACCCTTGTCAGCACTGGTTGCCATACTCGCGTACGCTTTGAGTGCAAATGAAACTTCACGTTGGCGGTCAACTGGTTTCCAGCCTAACTCGTCTTGTTTTGCACGGCGCTCAGCAAGTTCTTGTTCAGACACTTGGAGTGAAATTGAACGGTTTGGAATATCAATTGCGATCATATCGCCTTCTTTTACCAGGCCAATTGCACCGCCGTTTGCTGCTTCAGGAGAGGCGTGACCGATTGACAGACCTGATGTGCCGCCAGAGAAACGGCCGTCAGTCAGAAGTGCACACTCTTTGCCAAGGCCCATCGATTTTAGATAAGTGGTTGGGTAAAGCATTTCTTGCATGCCCGGACCACCTTTAGGGCCTTCGTAACGGATAACAACCACGTCGCCTGCTTTTACTTTGCCACCCAAGATGCCTTCTACGGCGTCTTCTTGGCTTTCAAATACCACGGCTGGACCAGTGAACTTATGGATGCTCTCATCAACACCAGCAGTCTTAACGATACAACCATCTAATGCGATGTTGCCTGATAGAACGGCTAGACCACCTTCTTGGCTAAAGGCATGATCGATAGTACGAATACAACCTTCCGCACGGTCGTCATCAAGGCGATCCCAGCGGCAATCTTGTGAGAACGCTTGAGTAGTACGAATACCCGCGGGACCTGCGCGGTAGAACTTAAGTACTTCTTCGTCTTCAGTTTGGATGATGTCGTATTTCGCCAGCTGCTCTTTCATCGAAAGGCCAAGCACGGTGCGCGCATCATTGTGTAGAAGACCTGCACGATCTAACTCACCAAGAATTGCCATGACGCCACCAGCGCGGTGTACGTCTTCCATGTGATATTTCTGGGTAGATGGTGCCACTTTACATAGGTGTGGTACTTGGCGTGATAGGCGATCGATATCTTCCATATCGAAATCCACTTCACCTTCTTGCGCTGCAGCCAACAGGTGCAAAATGGTGTTGGTTGAGCCACCCATTGCAATATCCAGTGCCATCGCATTTTCGAACGCATCAAACGTAGCGATGTTGCGTGGCAGTGCTGATTCGTCATCTTGCTCGTAGTAACGACGAGTCAGTTCAACGATGCGACGACCTGCATTAAGGAACAGTTGTTCACGGTCAGCGTGCGTTGCCAGCATAGAACCGTTACCTGGTTGAGAAAGACCCAGTGCTTCCGTTAGACAGTTCATTGAGTTTGCAGTGAACATGCCTGAACACGATCCACACGTTGGACATGCGCTGCGTTCGATCTGCTCGCTTTGCTCATCAGACACTTTTGGATCCGCGCCTTGGATCATCGCATCTACAAGGTCTAGTTTGATGATCTGATCAGAAAGCTTGGTTTTACCCGCTTCCATTGGACCACCAGAAACAAAGATAACCGGGATGTTGAGGCGCATAGATGCCATCAACATTCCCGGAGTGATTTTGTCACAGTTAGAGATACATACCATGGCATCGGCACAGTGCGCGTTGACCATGTACTCCACAGAGTCTGCGATCAGTTCGCGTGAAGGCAGTGAGTACAGCATGCCGCCGTGACCCATTGCGATACCATCATCAACCGCGATGGTGTTGAATTCTTTTGCGATGCCGCCGGCTTTTTCGATTTCACGCGCTACAAGCTGGCCCATGTCTTTCAGGTGTACGTGACCCGGAACAAATTGAGTAAACGAGTTTACAACGGCGATGATTGGTTTACCGAAGTCTTCTTCTTTCACACCCGTTGCACGCCACAGTGCTCGTGCACCCGCCATGTTACGACCATGTGTGGTGGTAGCTGATCTATATTTTGGCATTTCCTAATCCTTCTTACTTCTGTTCTGGGTACACATAGTCTAACCAGCCCCACTTATCTTCCGTGGTGCCGTCAAATAGGCCAAAGTAGGCTGCTTGTAGTTCTTTAGTGATAGGGCCGCGCTTACCAGTGCCCACTTCAATCTTGTCGATGGTTGCCACAGGCACAACTTCTGCTGCGGTACCGGTCATGAATACTTCATCCGCAAGGTAAAGGGCTTCACGAGCAATGTTCGCTTCACGTACTTCGTAGCCTTTATCGCGAGCAATGGTCATGATCGAGTCACGAGTGATGCCCGGTAGAATCGCGCTAGTTGCTGGTGGTGTGGTGATTACGCCATCTTTGATAACAAAGATGTTTTCACCAGCCCCTTCCGATAGGTAACCATCTACGCTGAGCGCAATACCTTCGTCGTAACCGTGACGACGCGCTTCACCACCAACCAGTAGTGAAGATAGGTAGTTACCGCCTGCTTTAGCCGCAGTTGGGATGGTGTTTGGCGCAGCGCGGTTCCAGCTTGAAATCATCGCATCGACACCTTTTTCTAGCGCTTCTTCGCCTAAGTAAGAGCCCCAAGGGAATGCTGCAATGATTAGATCCATCTCAGTGCCAACTGGTGGACATACGCCTAAGCCAACATTACCGACAAAACCCAATGGACGAATGTAAGCGCTGTCGAGTTTGTTTTGGCGCAGTGTTTCGCGGGTCGCTTCCATGATTTCCTCTACAGAGAAAGGGATCGGAAAGCGGTAAATCTTGGCGGAATCTTTTAAACGTTGTGCATGCTCACGGTGACGGAAGACTATTGGGCCTTTTGGTGTGTTGTAACAGCGCACGCCTTCAAACACGGATGTGCCATAGTGCATTGCGTGAGTCAGAACGTGAACGTTCGCCTCTGCCCATGGAACCATCTCACCATTAAACCAAATGAAATCTGCAGTTTTCGTTGCCATTTGTTGCCTTCCTTATGCACTTACGTGTTGTTGTAAGTTGTGATTTGGCAGTTCATCGTTGCGGATTTTTAGCACCTCAACCTTACGAACGTCCCACAACTTCTCTATTTGATTGATCAAAAACGAGATTGGTCGATCGCTGTCGACGATGATCTCGACGCTGGCTACTTTGCTTTCGTGGTTTTGCGTAGCAGCGACTTGTTTGATCACGAAGCCTCGGTGACGAATCACACGTAGAACGCGCTCCAACAGTACCGGTTTGTCATCGGCTTTGATGTCGAGTAAATATCTGTCCATGCGATTGTCTCCTATGTATTTTCCAACATATCACTGTTTGATGCGCCAGGTGGCACCAATGGCCACACGTTTTCTTCTTCATCAATCAAAACGTGAAGCATGTAAGAAGTTTCACTCGCTAGCATCTCTTTGAGAGCAGGTTCGACTTCTTCTTTCTTGGTGATGGTTTTGCCCGGGATATCGAACGCTTTTGCTAACATCACGAAATCTGGGTTGTCATCAAGAATGGTTTCACTGTGGCGACCGTCAAAGAATAATGACTGCCATTGGCGAACCATGCCAAGACGTTGGTTATTAAGAAGGACAATCTTCACTGGAATCTGACGACGCTTCAGCGTGCCCAATTCCTGAACGTTCATCATAAATGAACCGTCACCTGTAATAAGGATAGACTGATCATCAGGACGTGCGACTGCAGCACCCATCGCTGCTGGCAAGCCAAAGCCCATGGTGCCAAGGCCAGCAGAAGTGATAAAATTTTGTGGTTCGCGTGGCTGGATATGTTGCGCTGCCCACATCTGATGCTGACCGACGTCGGTCGAGACAATTGAGCTATCTGGCATCATGTCAGACAGTTGTTTAAGCAATAGCGGTGCGTAGATTAACTCGCCTGGGTGGTCGTAACGCCACTTAAAGCCGCTGCGCAGACTTTCACTGTGATGAACCCACGGTGATATATCTTGAGTCAGCTCTAGCTGAGGAAGAATGGTGTTGATGTCGCCACGCAATGGTGCGTTGGCGTGGCGAAGTTTATGAATCTCCGCAGCATCAATGTCGATGTGAATCACTTTCGCATTTGGTGCAAACGTGTCGAGCTTACCCGTCACACGGTCATCAAAACGCGCGCCAACCACAATCAATAGATCGGCTTCTTGAACCACTAGGTTGGCGGCTTTGGTACCGTGCATACCCAACATACCAAGATAGTGAGGATCATGGCGTTCAATGGTACCGAGACCTTTTAATGTGCTAACTGCAGGCATTGGGTTTAAGCGAAGAAATTCGCGTACTGCATCGGTTGCTTTCGCAAGTTGCACGCCACCACCAACATACAACACTGGGCGAGTAGATGCTGCCAGGACATCTTGCGCACGTTTGATATCTTCAGCGCTGACATCTTCGATTGCTGGTGCTATGTATGGAGGAAGAAGGTCTGTGGGTGCTTGAGCGAGTTGAACGTCTTTGGCGATATCGACAATGACTGGACCCGGACGACCGGTTTTTGCGACCTCAAAGGCTTCGGCAAGTGTCGGAGCTAGATCTTCAATTTCGGTCACGAGATAGCTGTGCTTAGTACAGGCTAGGGACATTCCGATCACATCCATTTCTTGGAATGCATCGGTACCGATATGAGAGCTAGCAACCTGGCCTGTGATGGCAACTAGAGGTACGGAGTCAAGGAAAGCGTCGGCAAGGCCGGTAACAAGGTTAGTGGCTCCTGGGCCGGAAGTTGCCATGCACACAGCAACGTTTTGAGTGGAACGAGCCATCCCGATAGCTGCCATAGCGGCCCCTTGCTCGTGACGGCATAGGATGTGTTCCACCCCACCGTCATACAAAGCATCATAGATTGGCATGATGGCCCCGCCGGGGTAGCCAAAAACGGTTTCGATGCCTTGCTGTCTTAAAGCGGCTACGACAAGTTGTGCACCAGTCATCGTAAACCTCCTTTGCTACGTTGTGGCTCGTAGCGATTGCCATATTTATTGCACTTCATGTGCACTCCCATTCTTCCCGTTAAACTGTCCGAGGGTTAGACAGATGACAACTTGTAGTTGTAAAAAAACCCCCCGGACTTTTCAGTGCGGGGGTTTTTTGTAATTTGTGGTTACCTTTCGCCCACAATACCCCGCGCGGTGCCAATAATGACCACGATAATCAGGGCTAGCAGTGCGTTGATATGAGCGAAAAGGTTCATCTGTCTGTCGTTCTTTTTTCGTTAAAAAATGTTGTGTAATGTTCTACGAAATTGTTTGCGTCATTAGTGGTATCACACAATTCCGCTGCATGACAAGCAAAAAGTCATTCTTTTTTCACATTAACTCTCAATTGGGACGCGGTATATAACATAACCAACTAGATAAAACATTTGTTTACAGAGTGTTCAAAAAAATTGAGGAACGTATGGGGCTGGCAATCATTCATAGTCGAGCAAGCGTCGGGGTGCAAGCGCCATCGGTTAGTGTAGAAGTTCATATCAGCAACGGCATGCCAGGGTTTACCTTAGTAGGCTTGCCAGAGACAACGGTAAAAGAGTCCAAAGATCGCGTACGCAGTGCGATCATTAATTCTAACTTTCAATTTCCTGCTAAGCGGATCACCGTGAACTTGGCTCCGGCAGATCTACCCAAGGAGGGAGGACGTTTTGATCTTCCTATAGCATTGGGGATTTTGGCCGCTTCGGAGCAAATCGCGACAGATAAGCTCAAAAACTACGAATTTGTTGGTGAGTTAGCGCTATCTGGTGGTCTAAGACCTGTAAAAGGTGTGCTGCCTGCTGCGCTGGAAGCCAGTAAGATTCAACGTCATTTGGTCGTCCCACATGTGAATGGCGATCAGGCGGCGCTGGTGGGGAAGGAACAACATAAATCGGCCCAATCATTACTGGAAGTATGTGCCGAGCTTTGTGGTCAACATCGACTGAATCTTTTTCAAACGCCTAAGCGAAAAACGATCGAAAAACATGGTCGAGACTTACAAGATATTATTGGCCAACAACAAGGTAAGCGAGCACTGGAGATTGCTGCCGCTGGAAACCACAACTTACTTTTCCTTGGCCCGCCAGGTACTGGAAAAACGATGTTGGCTTCGCGTTTGTGTGACTTATTACCGGAAATGAGTGACGAAGAAGCAATGGAAACCGCTTCGGTGGCATCGTTGACTCAGAGTGAAATTAATGAGCATAACTGGAAGTCGCGTCCGTTTCGTTCTCCGCACCATTCAAGTTCAATGGCGGCATTAGTCGGCGGTGGTTCGGTACCCAGACCAGGGGAGATCTCTTTAGCCCACAACGGGTTATTGTTTCTCGATGAAATGCCCGAATTTGATCGTAAAGTTCTAGACTCGTTACGCGAACCGCTCGAATCTGGCGAGATCATTATCTCTCGAGCGCAAGGTAAAACACGCTTTCCGGCTCGCTTCCAATTAGTTGGAGCCTTGAACCCAAGCCCGACAGGATATTACGAAGGCAATCAAGCGCGCACCAATCCACAAGCTATTTTGCGCTACCTTGGTCGATTATCTGGACCACTGTTAGATCGCTTTGATATGTCTTTAGAAATCCCAGCTTTGCCCAAAGGGACATTAGCAGAAGGTGGTGATCGCGGTGAGCCGACTGCTATCGTAAAAGCGCGTGTGAGCCATGCGCGTAACAATATGCTAAACCGCAGTGGTAAGGTCAATGCACTGCTAGGTAGTCGAGAAATTGAGGCGTTTTGTCCCTTGCACAAGAGTGATGCTGAGTTTCTTGAAACCGCTTTGCACCGTTTAGGACTCTCGATTCGTGCGTATCATCGTATTATCAAAGTGGCGCGAACAATCGCCGATCTGGATGGGGCGGAGCAAATTGAACGAACGCACTTGGCTGAAGCACTTGGGTATCGAGCGATGGACCGTTTGCTGAAACAGCTTACGGCGCAAGCGGTATAGAGACATGCAAAATGTCATCGCAACAAGTGTTGTGAGCGCCTTGTTGCGATGAAGGACGTTAGAAGGTGTAGTTGAGACCAAGCGACAATAGGTACTCTTTCTCCTCATAAAACGTGATATTCGAGTCAGTTTGGCTATAGCCGGCTAAAGAAATGAACGACCAGTCTTGCCAGTCAAATACGTTTTGATATTCGTAGGCCGCAAATAGGCTAATGGTGTCGTCATTTCGTGTTTTAGCAAAAGTTTGGCTAGCGGCTTGATAGTCTTTCCATGCATAACCCGCGGTGAGGGCCAATCGATGGCGATTGATAAATTTAAACCAGCTAATGTCAAATCCGTACGAATCAAATGACTCCGCCTTACCGTCGGCATCTTGATTGATGTAGGTGAAAGCGGGTTGCAACATAGACGTTTGGTTGAGTGGAATGCGATAGTCGCCTTTGACATAGTAAAGGTTAGCATCGCGAGCAAGTGAGCGGTCTGTCACTTCCTCCTGCTCGATGTCTTTATCAGCATAAGCAAGATCAAGGTTGAAGTTCTTATCAATTAACCCTTTGATCTGAAAGCGATACGCATTGCCGTCAACATCCGTCTCTTTACGTGCGGTTCCTACTTGATAAGGGTTGCGCCAAGTTTCGCCTTTGAGTACCGTCGGCAGATAGGAAACATCGAGCACGGTGCCAGATTGTAGCTCGTGTTGATAGCCCAACTGAAAAGCGAGTGTACCTACCGCGACATCTGAGCGTGTGGTACCGGCGTAAACTTGGTGGTTGAGTCGGCTACCAAAGGTGTATGTCACACTCCCTAGCGGTGCAGCGATAACGGAACTGTCACTATCGGCACGCTTATCGAGAGAATCGATGGTGTTACTATTTTCTGTATTGAAATTGGATTCTGATGATATGAATCCGGCATTCAGCGAAATTTCACCGCCAAAACCCGCGGTTTCAGCGAGTTGAGCCTGAGCAGAACTGACGACAAAGGCCAAAGGCAAGAGAAGTAGCCTTGGTTTCATTCGTTATCTCCTTGTTGTCGAATGAGTGGTGCACATATTGGTTGCGGTAACAAATCTGACCATTTCCACGCATGTTCCAATGTGGCAAAGGCGCAGTATAATTACACGCTGTTTTATTCTTCACACATTATCACTGTTGTTTGACTATCATGTTGGCATATTTGTTATTTTTTTTTAACGCTTCTTTTGTGATTCTCAATTCTGCGGTTTGTTCACTCGCAATTTGTGTTATCGCTGTATTTAAAATATTGCTTCCTGGCGTAAAGCTAAAAGCGATAGCGACCGTTTGTGCCAATAAGGTGATGTGGTTATGGGCTACCGTTAATGCGTGCATTCTGGCGGTATCTAACCGTGTTGAGTGGGATGTTCAGGGCGGTGAAGCGCTTAAAAAAGACGGGTGGTATCTGCTGATCAGTAACCATCTCAGTTGGACCGATATTGTTGTGCTTTGCTGCGTGTTTAAAGACCGTATTCCCATGCCGAAGTTTTTCCTCAAGCAACAACTGCTGTATGTGCCTTTCATCGGGATGGCGTGTTGGGCGCTCGACATGCCATTTATGCGTCGCTATTCGCGAGAGTATCTGATCCGCAATCCTCATAAGCGAGGTCAAGATTTAGAGACGACACGTCGCTCGTGCGCTAAGTTCAAACACACTCCAACCACAGTGGTTAACTATGTCGAAGGAACCCGATTTACCGAAGAAAAGCAGCGTAAGAGTAAAGCAAACTATCAATATTTGCTGCAACCAAAATCGGGCGGGATTGCGTACACGTTAGCGGCGATGGGGGAACAGTTCGAGAGCATTATCGACGTGACGTTGGCGTACCCAGAAAATACGCATAAACCGTTCAAGGATTTATTGATGGGCCGCATGAGCAAGGTGGTTGTGCGTGTAAATGTGTTACCCGTTGATGAAAGAGTGCTTGGTGATTACTTCAACGATAAGCCCTATAAGCGGCAATTTCAGCAATGGCTGAGTGATGTGTGGCAAGAAAAAGATCGGTTACTACAAGAGATTTACAAGTAAACAAAAGGGGAGCGATGTGCTCCCCTTTTGATTGATATCGATGTGCTTATTTTAGTGTCAGCAAGTAGTTCACCAGAGAGAAGTACTCATCCATCGTTTTGATGCTTTGTGCTTGAACTAGGTATTTGTTGTTAACGATAACCGCAGGAACGCCGGTTAGACCGCTGTTTTCAAATTGCTTGTCCATACGGCGAACCATGGAATCAACCGCAAAGCCTTTGAATGCAGAGTCGAATTTCTTCGCGTCTACACCTTCATCAAGGAAGATTTGACGAAGTTCTTCATCATTACGTGGCGCCTTCTTTAGATTGTGGATGCGGTTAAACATCACTGGCACCATTTTGTCTTCCACTTTTAGTGCAACCATCGTTGCGTAGGCTTTGCTCATTGATGGGCCCATGTTGCCACCCATGAAAGAAACGTGGTTTTTTAATAGCTTAGTACCTTCTGGCAACTGCTTTTTCAGTTGCTGGATAACTGGTTCAAAGCTATTGCAGTGCGGGCAGTAGAAAGAGAAAAACTCCGTCACAAGAGGTTTTTTTGATGCCTCAAGATCCAATACTTTGTAATGTTCACCTTCTTTGAATTGCGCTGCATGTGCCGACAGGCTTAACATCAGCATAGAAAACAGTGCGAACAGTTTTTTCATCGAAATATCTCCATTTTTGAATTTTTGGCCTGACTTACCATTGAGGCATTAAAGACAGCGGTGCTTCTTCTAAAGCGGCGATCTGCTCTTTAAATGCAAGGACCTGACCTTCCCAGTATTTTGGCTCATTAAACCATGGAAAAGCGAGAGGAAATGCAGGGTCATGCCAACGTTTTGCTAGCCATGCCATATAGTGCACCATTCGTAGACCGCGAAGTGGCTCGATTAGTTTCAATTCTGCAGGATTAAAGTCGCAAAACTCTTGGTAAGCCTCTAAAACAATATCCAACTGCATCAGTTTGTCTTGGCGTTCACCGTTCAATAGCATCCATAAGTCTTGTACTGCAGGGCCGTTACGAGCGTCATCCAAATCAACAAACATAGGGCCATCTCGCCACAAAATATTGCCTGGGTGGCAATCGCCATGCAAACGAATGATATTGAAGCCTTCTTGCCAGTGGCTTTCAATTGATTTGATCAGCATATCCAAGTCATTGAAGAAGCTGTTCTCCAAGTGCATTGGAATCATATTGGCGTTTTGCAGAATCTCTCTTGGTTGATACAGGTATTCTTGTAAGCCGATCGTAGGGCGATGTTGGAAGGCTTGGCGGCTGCCGACTTTATGGATGCGGCCAAGGAAACGCCCTACACCTTCGAGCTGATCTAAATTGTCAACCTCGTATTGGCGACCACCCACGCTATCAAACAGCGCAAAAGCATAGCCTTGATAGTGATGCAGGGTTTCACCGTTGATGCGCACAGGTGGTGCGACGGGGATCTCATTGCCAATCAGCTCTAAAGTAAAGTCGTGCTCCTCTTGGATCTGTTCATTGCTCCAACGTTCAGGACGGTAAAACTTGACGACATAACGACGACGCTCTTCGTCAGTGAATTGATAAACACGGTTTTCGTAGCTATTGAGGGGAAGAAAGCCTGATTCTGCGCGAACGCCGATGCTTTCTAACGCGTACCACATAAAGTCTGGGGTAAGGGCGTCAAAGTTAAACATACTTTGGGACATATAAACAAAAAGGCTCATTACTGAGCCTTTTTCCGTTAGTCACTGAAGTAGCGCTATAGTTTTTTAATAAAACGGCTTTCTACTTCAATAGTGAATTCGTTGCTCTTATCGGTGAGTATAAACTGAATTGTCGTAATCGCAGAGTTTAGCTTGTCAGGATCGGCACCAAGACTCATTGGCAGGTTCAATACCTCACCTGGCTGGACCTGAATTGTCTGCTTACCATACCAGCTTACATCGGATAGCCCTTCAACATCCAACGAGTACTCTTGCACTTGCTGAGTTTTGTTGATCACCTTGAGGGTGTAGGTGTTTTCTACTTCTCCCGAGCCATTAACGCGGAACAGTTGGTTACGGTCGCGAATAACACTCATGCCGGCTGGGTCTACCGCTGCAATTTGGGCAAAGAAAAGACCGACCATGACGAGTAGTACGGCACCATAGCCTAACAGCTTCGGACGCATGACTTTGGTACTCTTACCCGATAAGCGATGCTCGGTGGTGTAACTAATTAAGCCTTTCTCGTAGCCCATGCGATCCATGGTGTTATCACACGCATCAATACAGGCGCCACAGTTGATACATTCATACTGCAAGCCGTCACGAATATCGATACCTGTTGGGCACACCTGCACACACAAATCACAATCAATACAATCACCCAAACCAAGTTGCTTTGGATCGGCTTTACGCGGACGTGGGCCACGTTTTTCCCCACGTTTTGCATCGTAGCCAACGATGAAGGTGTCTTTATCAAACATGGCAGACTGGAAGCGCGCGTAAGGACACATGTGAATACACATGATGGAACGCATCCAACCAGCATTACCATAGGTACAAATGGCAAAGAACATTACCCAAAAGACGGGCCAGAAGTTGGCGTTAAAGGTGAAAAAGTCGATAACCAATTGCTTCATTGGCACGAAGTAGCCAACAAAAGTAAAACCAGTGGCGAGTGCAATGGCAAACCAAGCTATATGTTTGACGGTTTTACGCATCGCTAAATTCGCCGTCAGCTTATTGGAGTCTTGTTTACGGCGTTTATTGGCACTACCTTCGAGCTTCTCTTCAAACCAGATATACATGAAGGTCCAGACGGTTTGTGGGCAGAGGTAGCCACACCAAACTCGACCTAAGAAGGTGGTAATAAAGAACAACCCAAACGCCGCGATCACAAACAGCAAGGCGAGTAGGGTAAGATCTTGTGGGTACAACGTGGTACCGAAAAAGTTGAACTGCTGGTTGCCAATATCAAGCAAGATCGCTTGACGTTCACCGTAAGGGATCCACGGTATCAAAGCGAAGAGAAGCAGTAAAAACCAACCACCGTAACGACGCAGTTTCTGGTAAGTCCCTTTGCTTTCGCGTACATAGATGCGATTACTTGGGTTGAACCGATCCCCGTTTCCTTTATGGGTTTTGGGATTATAGGTTTTAGGAGTCACATCTTTGATATCGATCTTGTCCTGACTCATGCACTCATCCTTCTTAGGCTTTTATAATGTACGGCGTCATTTCTATTGATGTCGCTCGATGACATTGCTGCTCGTTCCGTCATAAAGATGACCGAACATAATTATTTTAGTAAATACTGATGAACGGCGATTATACAATCAATAACAATTCCGTTTCTTTAACGCAGTCAATGTTTAACAACAAAAATCAGTACAGTTAACCTGATAATTGGCTGAACAGTTATAACCAATTGTGGGACTAAAAACTTTGGTTATAAAAAAGCGACTCACAGAGAGAGTCGCTTAAAGAATACTGGCTGTTGAGCTGGTTATTTGATGATGCCACGAGCGCGTAGGATCGCCGTTTTAAAATCGTCCTCTTGGTCTTTTTTGAGTCCAGGGATCATTTCATCTTTGCTGCTATTACGCATTTTAAGGTGGTAGATCAGTACATCGTCGGTCAGATCTTCTAGCTTTCCTTCATAGCCTGCTTCTTTTGCTAGCTTAACGATGAACTGCAATAGATTCAGCTCTTGATCTTTATGCCATTCAGGCTCTAGTAGCTCAAGCAGCTCTTCAATGCGATGACACTTCATTTCTTTCTCCACAGAATTTATAGGTGTAATTAGCAGTAAAGGTACCAAATTGCTTTGCGAAGACCAAATAGGAAAAACTATCTCTTTCACTGTAGTTCGTTCTAAGTCTTTGAAGCTTTATGAGTCGCGTGCAAAGAAAAAAGCGCAGCTGGCGCCGCGCTTTTGATTAAGCTGCTTTGATAACTTTGGCCGGAACACTCGACATCATTGCTGTCTTCTCAACCAATGTCATTGCTGGCGCAACTTGCTTTGCCTTTGGTGCAGTAGTAAAGCCACTGCGGCGGCGCATTGCACTAGTATTAGTGTGTGCGAACCTGACTGTTGTTGGGCGCATTAATTTACCTAACTGTCAGGCATATCCATTGCCGATGTAATGGCCTGAATCATTATGAGCTAGGCTCCAACAAGATTGAAGAATCACTCTTCTGGCTCTCGCCAATCCAGTTAATGAGTCAGGAATACCGATATGCATGCATATCAAGTGTAAGATTAGCATCCTTGTAATAATTGGTCGATAGTTGAGCAATTGAATTGTTTAGATTTTGTCATTTTGTCGCGATGTTCGAGGCAATTTTTGTTTGATCCCACGATCAGCAGTAGTAGTATGAGATCTCGATGAAGGAGGTGCCTATGTCATTTTTGAAGAAGACACTTGCCAGTTTTGGGATTGGGAGCGCGAAGGTCGACTCAATCTTAAACCAAGACGTGCTATACCCAGGTCAAAGTGTGGATGTGTCAATCCATGTATATGGTGGTGCGACTGAACAAGCGATCGACAACATTGATTTAAAACTCTGTTGCCGCTACATCGCCGAAGCCCCTGATGACCGTGGTGCGCGAGAAGGACACAGCATGCGCCGAGTACCTCAAACTCATGTGCTTGCTAAGTGGAGTCTCCCTTACGCATTTACCATCCATTCCGGCGAAGAGCGTACCTTCGATGTTAAGCTCGATGTGCCTTGGAACACGCCTGTCACCATTGGTGATGCCAAAGTATGGTTAGAAACCGGCTTAGACGTTGCTGCTGCTTTGGATCCGACTGATAAAGACATCCTCACCGTTCGACCTGATCCACTGATGGATGCGGTACTATCTGCATTTGAAGCGCAAGGTTTACGAATTCGCCAGGTGGAATGCGAGGAAGTGAAAGGATTCGATCTACCATTTGTGCAAGAGTTTGAACTGGTGCCAACCGACGGACCTTACCACGGCGTGTGGCGCGAATTAGAATTTGTTGCCCACCGCAGTGAGCAAGAGCTCAAGTTGTGGTTTGAAGTTGACCGCACACGCAAGGGGCAAGGTGGCATGCTCGCGAGCTTACTGAGTAGTGGCAAACTCAAGCGAGAGCTGACCATTCCTGCCACGACTAAGCCAGATCAAGTTGGCGAACTGGTACTCAATTATCTCGATCAAACTACTGCCGTTCATGAGTCTTAATTTAAGCTTACACGTGTAAGCCTAATGTGCCATACTAGAGCAAATTTCAAACTCTAGTATAGGCGCATTGATGTCCGAGCTGCAGAAACCTCAATACAGTCAACGTGAAGAACTGGCCAATACCATCACCCACGGTATAGGGATGATTTTTGGTATTGTTGGCTTGATACTGCTGTTAGTTAAAGCCATAGACCATCAAGCTGACACTTTAACGCTTACCAGTATGGCGATTTATGGTGCGAGTATTATCGTGCTATTTTTGGCCTCGACGCTCTATCATGCGATCCCTCATCCCAAAGCGAAACGTTGGCTAAAAACCTTCGACCACTGTGCTATTTATCTTTTGATAGCAGGCAGCTATACCCCTTTCTTGTTAGTCAGCTTAAGAACACCTCTAGCATTTGGGTTGATGATCGTTATTTGGAGCATTGCGTTGATCGGCATCATCATGAAAGTTGCGTTCGTCTATCGATTTAAAAAGCTTTCTTTGATGACGTATTTGGTGATGGGATGGTTATCGTTGATTGTGATTTATCAGTTGGCGATCAACTTGGATGTCGGCGGACTTACACTGCTTGCCGCTGGTGGAATTGTGTATTCACTGGGCGTGATTTTCTACGTTGCGAAGCGCATTCCCTTTAACCATGCGATTTGGCACGGCTTTGTTTTGGCTGGCTGCGTGTGCCATTTCTTTGCTATTTATTACTTTGTTGAGCCTATCTAGCCGATAGGCTCAACAAAGAATATTAAACACGTATTAGCGAGTTTTTACCTCTAGCACTTTGGCAGAAAACTGGTATTGCTGTGATTGCGGTACAGCCAGTTTTATGCTCTTACCTTGCTCCGCTTGCTGAGGTCGCAGGTAGGTATCCGCCATGCGCTTGATGGATTGCCAAACAGTCACGTTTTCTTTTGCCAGTTGCTGACCAGACATATCAAACACTTGCACCTCAACTTCCACTTGAATGACAGATTGAGAGCTTTGGTTAGTGATTGATGTAGGTAAAACAAGCTCACCGCTTTGATAGCTTGCTGAACCAATCAATACATCCACACCTGAATCTGATAGCTGCATGGTTGGCTTTTTGGCGTTTACCACCACGGTCGTGCCAACGGTTTTCGTTATCACTGGGATTGTCGCAATCGCAGGAGCTGCGATTGTTTCAACTACGCTTGCTGTTGTTTGTGTCTCCGTCGCTTGCTGCGCCGTTTTTTTCATGACGTATTCCCAGGTAAAGTCATCGTTCAACTTCACTTCTCGACCATCGGCTAAAGTGATGACCTCGGCGGCGTATGTGGATGAGGCGGCAAGTAGGGTCGCCAGAGTAATCCATGTTTTCATTGTTATACCTTTTAATTAGAGTCTGCTTAGCGGCGCCAAAACGCAGGAAAGAACAGTACAAGAATAGTCAGAATTTCCAAGCGGCCCATTAACATCCCAAAGCTTAAGAGCCATTTGGCAGTATCGGGCAGAGGCGCGAAGTTGCCTGTCGGGCCAATCACACTACCCATACCAGGGCCAACATTGGCAACGGCGGTGATTGAGCCAGAAATACTGGTCACAGGGTCGAGGCCAAGAGCACTTAAACAACCCGCGATAAAGATAATGGTGATAAAAAACATCAAGCCAAATGCCACCACTGAGCGAACAATATCATCATTCACCGGTCGCTGGTTATAACGCTGTACAAACACCCCTGAAGGGTGAATCAACTTCATCATTTGTTTGTTTAGCAGCGTCATTGCAATTTGGAAGCGGAAGATTTTGATCCCGCCAGACGTTGAGCCTGAGCATGCCCCCGCCATCATTAAGAATGCGAAAAGAGTGGTGGGTAATGCGCCCCATGCGGTGAAGTCTTCTAAGCCAAAGCCAGTTGTGGTGACGACAGAGACAATATTAAACATCGACACTCGCAGGGCATCCAAAATGGTGTACCCATCTCGAATCACTAACCAAGCTGAAATCACTAAGCTTGAGAATACGAACAGGTACGCAAATCCTCTAACTTGAGCGTCGTTAACCAACACATCAATACGGCGTTTACGTAATGCGGCGATAAAGAGCAAAAACGGCAAACCACCTAAGAACATAAAGGTAGTGGCCACCCAATGTGCGCCATTAGAGAAGTGGTTCATTGACCCATCAGATGTAGAGTATCCACCCGTCGATAGCGTAGTAAAGGCATGGTTGATTGCTTCGAACAGGTTCATGCCGGTGATCAAGTAGCCCAAAATACATAGGCCCGTTAGCATCAAATAAACCGCTACGATGTTTTTGGCGACCGTTTTCGCTCTTGGACTACTTTTATCCGACCAATCTGATGATTCGGTTTGGAATAGCTTCATACCACCGACATTCAGCATAGGTAACACTGCTACCGCCATCACGATAAAACCAATGCCACCAAGCCATTGTAAAATAGAGCGCCACAGCAATATGCTCGGCGCCATGTTGTCTAGGCCACTGAGCACCGTTGAGCCCGTCGTGGTGATACCCGACATCGTTTCGAAGTAGGCGTCGGTGAAGCTGATGTGGTTGATAAACACAAATGGCAAGGCGGCAAACGCACTCGCGATGGTCCAAACCAAACTGGTGATGAGGAACATATCGCGTACGCTGAGTTTGAACTTGGCGGTTCGACCTATCGTTAGGCAGATGAAGGCGGCAAGGTGCGTGATCACAACGGCTTGGGCGAAATCGAGGAATCCCCCCGTACCGGTAAAGAAAGCGACCAAAGTCGGCACGTACATAAACAGGGCCAGTTTGGATAAAACTAGCCCGATAACAAACAGTACGGGACGTAAGTTGACCATAGGAAAATCCTAGAGGAAGAATGGACTCGGCTGGAATAGCGCTTCGACGTCTGATACGTATTTTTTGTTGACCAGGAACATCACCACATGGTCATCCTGTTCGATGACCGTACGGTCGTGGGCAATAAGAACTTCTTCGCCACGAACGATAGCACCAATGGTGGTCCCAGGTGGAAGTTTTATATCTCCAATCGCACGTCCAACCACTTTAGATGTACTTTCATCACCGTGAGCGACGGCTTCAATCGCTTCCGCAGCGCCGCGGCGAAGTGAGGATACGTTTACGATATCAGCGCGACGAACGTGCGTTAGCAAGGCTGAAATAGTGGCTTGCTGAGGTGAGATTGCTACATCAATTACGCCGCCTTGTACCAGGTCTACATAAGCGCCACGTTGGATCAGCACCATCACTTTTTTAGCGCCCATGCGTTTTGCCAACATTGCAGACATGATGTTGGTTTCATCTTCGTTGGTCAGCGCGATGAAGACGTCGACTTGGTCGATGTTCTCTTCCGAGAGAAGCTCTTGGTCTGCCGCATCACCGCAGAACACGATGGTGTTTTCTAGTTGCTCAGAGAGCTTTTCTGCACGCTGGTAGTTACGCTCAATCAGCTTCACGCTGTAAGTTTGCTCTAGGCGTTTTGCCAAGCTTGCGCCGATGTTACCCCCGCCAACAATCATGATGCGGCGGTACGGTTTTTCTAGGCGCTGAAGCTCACTCATCACTGAGCGAATATGATTACTTGCTGCAACGAAGAACACTTCATCGTCGGCTTCAATGATGGTGGTACCTTGTGGGCGAATCGGACGGCCTTGACGGAAAATCGCCGCCACACGGGTATCAATGTGCGGCATGTGCTCACGCAAAGCAGACAACGCATTACCCACCAGCGGGCCACCATAGTAGGCTTTCACCGCCACTAGGCTGACTTTCTGTTCAGCAAAGCTCACCACTTGCAGCGCGCCTGGGTATTGGATCAGACGTTCGATGTAGCTCGTGACGAGTTCTTCTGGTGCGATAAGGTGATCAACAGGAATGGCGCCAGATTTAAACAGGGCTTCTTTTTCTGCCAAGTATTCTGGAGAGCGAATACGCGCAACGCGGTTTGGGGTATTGAATAGAGTGAACGCGACCTGACAGGCGGCCATGTTGGTTTCATCAGTGTTGGTTACTGCGACGAGCATATCGGCGTCTTGCGCGCCAGCTTCGTGTAGCACGTCTGGATGGCTCGCATGGCCATTGACCACACGTAGGTCGTATTTGTCCTGCAATTCACGCAGTCGGTCGGCATTATTGTCGACGATGGTGATGTCGTTGTTTTCACCCACTAGGTTTTCTGCCAGTGTGCCGCCAACCTGACCTGCACCAAGAATAATGATCTTCATACTCTTTTCTCGTATCTGAAAAAGGCGATTGAAATCACTTCAATCGCCCTATTTAGCATGCTGTTACGCGTGTGTTTTAGTTAGTACTGCGTAGTAGAAACCATCCATATCTTCTTCGCCTGGTAGAATTTGACGACCAGGCTGGTCGGGATCAGAATCCAGCAGTTGCGCATCCGCGGTACGTGCTAAAAACGCTTTTACTTGCTCCACGTTTTCTTGCGGTGTGATTGAACAAGTCGCGTAAACCATGGTGCCGCCGGGCTTCAGTTGCGTCCACATGGCATCAAAAATTTCACTTTGCAGCTCTGCTAATGCGGTGATGTCGTCTGCACGACGTAGCCATTTGATGTCTGGGTGACGACGAATCACGCCAGTCGCAGAACATGGGGCATCCAGCAAAATGCGATCAAATTGCTCGCCTTGCCACCATTCTTGTGGATTACGCGCATCACCGCAAACCACTTTTGCCTGAAGGTTGAGACGCTTCAGGTTTTCATGCACACGTTTCAAGCGTGTGTCGTCGCAGTCAATCGCGACCACTTCACTGCCTGACGTGCGCTCTAGAATGTGCGCCGTCTTGCCACCTGGCGCTGCACAGCAATCTAAAATCAGTTCGCCGTCTTGTGGTTTTAGATAGTTGATCGAGAGCTGCGCCGCCGCATCTTGGACCGAAACCCAACCTTTTTCAAAACCAGGTAGCTTCATCACGTCACATGGTGCGGCCAATTTTATGGCGTCCATTGCTTCTGTGTGTGGCGTGCTATCAATGTTTTCATTTTTGAGCAGCGCAAGGTATTCATCACGAGTGTGGTGTTGATGGTTCACACGCAGCCACATTGGTGCTTTTTGGTTGTTCGCTTCAACAATGCTTTCCCATTGCTGTGGGTAGGCCTCTTGCAGCAGTTTTAGTAACCAGCTTGGGTGACCGTACTTGCCAGCGTTGTTGCTGACGGCCATTTGGTCGAGTTCTTCTTGGTTGCGCTGGTAGTTACGCAATACCGCGTTAATCAAACCACGCAGACGAGGACCTTTCAGCTCTTTAGTGCCTTCAACCGTTTCACCGACAGCTGCGTGCGCAGGAATGCGCATGAAGCTCAGTTGGTAAATACCAACCAGAATTAGGTGATGGAATACACGTTGTTTGCCTTTTAGCGGCTTATCCATCAATTGGTTTGCGATCATTTCTAGGCGAGGTAGGTAACGTAGCGCACCGTAACAGATCTCTTGTAACAGAGCGTGGTCACGAGGTCGTACCGTTTGTTGAGCCGCTGGAAGAGCGCTTGAAAGTGAGTGGCCCTTGTCGACGACAAGATACAGGACGTTAGCAGCCGCAGCGCGAACATTCATGATGAGTACCTTAAAGTAAAGGAGGGCATCTCTGCCCTCTAAAAGTTCGTATAATCGGGGATAATAACCCCTAGTATGGCTTAAACCAGCAGAGTGCCAACTTCAAACCAAGCCGCACGCGAATTCAGAATATCCTGAACTGACATGGCTTTTTTGCCAGGAACTTGCAGTTGCTCTAGCACCAGTACGCCGTTGCCTGTCGCAACATAAATACCGGTTTTATCTGCTTGCACGATGGTGCCGGCTGGCTTGTCACTGGTTTGCTCTGCCACACGGCTTTGCCATACTTTGATGCTGTTTTCTGCCGCCTCAAAGTGGCTCATTGGCCATGGGTTAAATGCGCGAACGCAGCGCTCAATGTGCGCCGCATCGTCGTTCCAGTTGATGCGTGCTTCTTCTTTGCTGAGTTTTTTCGCATAGTTCGCGAGCTCATCGTCTTGCTTCACTAGCACTGCTTTACCCGCAGCAATGTCTGCTAGGCAGTCAATCAGAGCTTCTGGACCAAGCTCAGCCAATTTTTCGTACATTGAAGCGCTGGTATCTGTCGCTTCGATTGGCAGAGTTGCAATCTTCAGCATATCACCAGTGTCGAGACCGATATCCATCTGCATGATGGTCACGCCAGTTTCTGCATCGCCCGCCCAAATAGAGCGTTGGATTGGAGCCGCACCACGCCAACGAGGTAGGATAGAACCATGTACGTTGATACAACCCAGTTTAGGGGTATCAAGAACCGCTTGTGGCAGCAGCATACCGTACGCCACGACAACCATGAGGTCGGCGTTCAGATCGGCAAGTTCTTGTTTCGCTTCGTCGGACTTAAAGCTTTCAGGTTGGTAAACCGGGATATTGTGTTCTAGCGCCAGTTGTTTTACCGGTGGCGCAGCCAATTTTTTGCCACGACCCGCTGGACGATCTGGGTTTGTGTAAACCGCGATGACTTCATGCTCCGAAGACAACAACGCCGCCAAGTGACGGGCGGCGAAATCCGGAGTACCTGCAAAGACAATTCGTAAAGACTGACTCAAGGTAGACTTCCTTCTAATTGGTATGGTTCGAGATTAAGCGTTTTGCTGCTTCTCGTTAAAGCGTTTGATTTTTGCTAGCTTGTCCTGAATGCGTTTGCGTTTCAGTGGTGATAGGTAATCCACGAATAGCTTACCTTGTAGGTGATCAAGCTCGTGTTGAACACAAATCGCTAGCAGGTCGTCGGCTTCAAAGGTGAACTCTTTGCCATCACGATCCAGTGCTTTAACGGTAACTTCTGCAGCGCGAGGCACAAGTGCGCGCGCACCTGGTACCGACAGACAGCCTTCTTCGATGCCATCTTCGCCACGCTTTTCCAGAATCTCAGGGTTGATTAGCACCATCGGCTCATCGCGAGTTTCTGAAATATCAATCACTACGATACGTTTGTGGATATCAACCTGCGTTGCAGCAAGGCCAATACCTTCTTCGTCGTACATGGTTTCAATCATGTCATCGACGATTTTTTGAATCTCAGGTGTCACCGCTTCAACAGGCTTTGCGACTGTGCGCAGGCGATCATCCGGGAATGTTAATACTTGTAATACAGACATATTCACTCGAAATATTGAACTGTGCCGAAACAGCACAAACCTTGTTGGCTCAATTCTAGACATTTTATAGCCTAAATGACAGCATCCTTGCACCAATTTCCATTCTGGTTCCTGCTTAATAGACCAAGGACGAGGGTCATGAATCGAATTTTCCGCAACGTTGCCAGTGTTACGTTGCCGTTACTTTTCTCTTTCAACGCTGTAGCAAATGTGGATGCGAACCCACTGACTGTTAAAGATGATGCGCCACAAACATATGTAGTTGTGAAGGGCGATACGCTATGGGATATTTCGGCCATGTACTTAGATAGCCCGTGGTTGTGGCCTCGTTTATGGCAAGTAAACCCGGAAATCGATAACCCTCATTTAATTTATCCCGGTGACAAGCTGTCTTTGGTGTGGATTAACGGTCAGCCCGTGTTGAGCCTAAAACCGGTTAAGAAGCTGAGCCCGAAAGCTCGCATCACAGAAAAGAAAGCCGTACCAACGGTCGCGGAAGGTTTGGTGATGCCTTACCTTAAATCGGATCGGTTGCTAGATAAAGATTCGTTGAACAGAGCAGCAAAAGTGATGGGTAGCAGCAAAGGCAGTAAGTATCTGACTGCAGAAGATGTGCTGTATATCAATGGCAATCAGACCGCGACAGGTTGGGCTATTTACCGACCAGTAGCTACCTTTTCGCGTGACGATGTGTCCGAAGAGATTACCGCGCTGCGTTTGATTGCCAAAGGCGAGCTCGTTGAAGCTTCGAGTGATTATTCAGGTTTGAAGCTTACATCGCAAATGCAAGAAATCCTACGTAACGATATCGCGTTGCCAAATCAATCGGTTGAGAATACTGACTTCACGACTACGTTCTATCCGCTGCCGTCGCCACAAGGCAGTTCTGCAAAGTTGCTAGGTAATATCGAAGGTATTCGCTTTAGTTCAACTAACCAAGTCGTGGTGATTGATAAAGGCACGTCAGACAATCTGAAGCAAGGCAGTGTGTTTGATTTAAAAGAAGACGCGCACCCAGTTTACAAAGACGGCGATGAGTTCAAGAAAGAGTTTGGCGTGCTTGATAAGAAAATCACTTTGCCTCAAAGCAAAGTTGGTGAGTTGCTGGTCATTCGTCCTTATGAGTACTTTAGCTTGGCACTGATCACTAACAGTACGAAACCCATTAACCAAGATATTTCGGTGGTGTCACCGTTGGCGGACGAATTAACCATCGATGAATCGACGAAATAACGATGATCTCGCTGCCTGGTTAAAACTGAGTTGTTTACCAGGCATTGGCGGCGTCAAAATGAATAAGCTACTGGCAAGAGACACGCCACGTAACATCGTAAACTTCTCTCCTGAACAGCTACAACAACTTGGGTTAACAACTAAGCAAATTCAAGCTTGGGCTTCAACAGATAAAGAAGTCGATGCTTGTTTAAGCTGGCTTGAGGCTTCTACAAATCATCATATCCTGACACTGACTGACCCGCGTTATCCACCTCAACTCAAACAAATCGTTGCACCGCCACCTCTACTTTTTGTTCAAGGAAACCCTACTTGTCTCTCTCAGCCACAAATCGCGATGGTTGGCAGTCGAAATGCGAGTATTGATGGATTACAGCATGCACGTCAGTTTGCTGCAGAGTTTGTTCAGCACGATTTTATTGTCACCAGTGGTCTCGCTTTAGGCATTGATGGTCATGCGCATGATGGTGCGTTGCAAGCGGGTGGTAAGACGATTGCGGTGCTAGGATCTGGTTTAGCAAATATTTATCCAGCACGTCATCGTAGTTTAGCGCAACGTGTTATTGAACACGGGGCTTTGGTGTCTGAGTTTCGGCCTAATGCCAAGCCGCGCCCAGAAAACTTCCCGCGTCGTAATCGTATTATTAGTGGATTATCGCTTGGTGTACTGGTCGTCGAGGCGGCGAAAAAGAGCGGCTCGTTAATTACAGCTCGTTACGCGCTTGAGCAAGGTCGAGAAGTATTTGCGCTGCCAGCGTCAATCAATGCCCCCAATGCCTGCGGTGGAAACCAGTTGATACGTCATGGCGCTTGCCTCGTAGAAAAGACGAAAGATGTCTTAGATGAAATACAGTCCTTGCTTGATTGGTCTATTAATCAGAGTACCGATTTATTTTCTACGTTAAATGATGAAGAAGAATTGCCATTTCCTCAGCTGTTAGCTAACGTAGGAAGTGAAGCTACACCGGTTGATATTCTTGCAAACAGGACCAATATACCTGTCCAAGAAGTCATGATGCAGCTCTTAGAGTTAGAACTCTCTGGGCATGTCGTTGCGGTTTCAGGTGGCTATATTCGAAAGGGGAGGGGCTAGCTATGATGATGGATATACTGATGTATCTATTCGAAACCTACATCCATAGCGATGCAGAGTTACAGGTCGAACAAGACGAGTTGGAAGAAGAATTGCTCCGTGCAGGCTTCCAACAAAAAGATATCTACAAAGCCCTTGTCTGGTTAGAAGAGCTTGCCGCATTGCAGCAAAGTGACACCTCTTCTGCAATCTCGACTTGCATGGCTTCGTCATCAACTCGTATCTACACAGCGAAAGAGATGCAGCGTTTAGATTTGGAATGCCGAGGATTTCTATTGTTTCTCGAGCAAATCAATGTGTTAACCACAGAAACTCGCGAAATGGTGATTGACCGAGTGATGGGATTAGAAACGAGTGAGTTTGAGCTTGAAGACCTCAAATGGATCATTCTGATGGTGCTGTTTAATGTGCCTGGCAACGAAAACGCTTACACGCTAATGGAAGAGCTGTTGTACACCAAGGAACAAGGGATTCTTCACTAACCATCTGGGCAAGTTCGAGTTTAGCCAGAATAAACGCGAGCTTGTCTTTTTGTGTGTTTTTCACGAAACGGTAAGTATGAGTAGTAAAATCGACAACACCCTTTTCTCTGCCCATGAACACGCTTTGGAGCACGAGCCGTGTCCAAAATGTGGTGGTGAGCTGACTCTCAAGCACGGAAAACATGGCCCATTTCTCGGCTGTAACCATTACCCAAGCTGTGATTACATTAAACCGCTACACAGCAATGATGGTCACATCGTGAAAGAGTTGGGTGTGCCTTGTCCTGAGTGTGGCAATGAGTTGGTTCTCCGCCAAGGGCGCTACGGTATGTTCGTTGGTTGTAGCCATTACCCGGCTTGTCATCATATTGAGTCGATTAATCAACCAGAGCCAGAGGCGCAGTCACAAGAGCAACACGCTTGCCCTGAATGTGGCAAAGGACATTTGGTTGAGCGTAAAACCCGATTTGGCAAAACATTCTACGCGTGTGATAACTACCCTAAATGCAAATTTGCTGTGAACCTTGCTCCGGTCAAGGGGCGATGCGAAGAATGTGGTTTTACTTTGTTGGTGGAGAAGAAACTCGCCAGTGGTGTGAAATTGCAATGTGCCAACCGTAAGTGCCAGCACACCCAACAAGGGTAAATACATCAAAGGAATTAAAAAGGGTCGCATCGTGCGACCCTTTTTTTATTTTTTTGCTGCCAAACGTTAGTGTTGAGGCTGTTTAGCGAACGCTTGCACGGCTGGGAAAGCTATTGGGTCTAAGATGTCTGCCAGAGCGCACAACCTACGGTGCAATTCTCCTGGGTAGTCGCCACACACGTTGATGTGTCCCATCTTGCGACCTGCACGTTTCTCTTTGCCATACCAATGAAGGTGGCAACCATCCATTAATAACAATGCTTCTGGTAGTGTGTCTTCACCAAGAATATTAATCATTGAGGTTTCACGAACCAATTTCGTACTGCCTAATGGTAAGCCGCACACTGCGCGCAGATGGTTTTCAAACTGACACGTTTCTGCACCTTGCTGTGTCCAGTGACCAGAGTTGTGCACGCGTGGAGCAATCTCATTCACTAAAAGTGCCCCATCGACATCAAAGAACTCAAGCGCTAATACGCCAACGTAATCTAGGCTATCTGCGACTGCCGTGAACATTTGCTTTGCTTGTTCCTGTAACCTTGGCGCATCAATCGCAGTAGAAAGACTCAATACACCGTTGGTGTGGACGTTCTCTGCCAGAGGATACACTTCCACACTGCCATCTTTGCTTCGAGCACCAACCAGTGATACTTCGCGGTTAAAAGGAACAAACTCTTCAGCAACAATCGCTTGAGTTGGTGTTGCCGCGATGCACTCTGCCATCTCAGTCCAAATGTCGTCGACTTGAGAAGCTTCTTTTAAGCGCCATTGGCCTTTACCATCGTAACCACCTAATGCACTTTTCAGAACCATTGGCATACCAACGTGTTCAATTGCGCGCTCAAAGTCTTCACGAGTTTCAATGACGTAGTATTTCGCGTTGCGCACGCCAGCATCATCAAGCAGTGCCTTTTCAATACGGCGATCACCACCTGCTTTGATGGCTTGCGTACTTGGTAGGAACTTGCCGCTCGCTTCGCAAACCTTGAGCACGTCATGTGGAATATGCTCGAACTCGGCAGTAATCACATCAACTTGCGTAATCGCATTTTCCAAACCATGGCCAAGTACCTGTTGAGTTAAAGGGTGAACGACATCACCGTTGGTGACATCGTAAGCTGAAATTTGAATATTCAGTGGCGCACCAGCCAGAGACATCATACGAGCCAACTGACCCGCACCAAGAACCAGTACATGCATCTGATTAATCCTCTGCAGGGTTTGGATTTGCGAGAACTGTTTCCGTTTGCTCATTACGGAATGCTTCTACCTTCGCCATGATGTTTTCATCATGAGTGCCTAGGATTTGCGCTGCTAGGATACCGGCGTTTGCTGCGCCCGCTTCGCCAATCGCCAATGTACCAACCGCAATTCCCTTTGGCATCTGTACAATAGAAAGCAGTGAATCCATACCTTTCAGTGCACGAGACTGAACGGGAACCCCAAGCACTGGCAAACTAGTAAACGCCGCCGCCATACCTGGTAGGTGGGCTGCACCACCTGCGCCTGCGATGATAACTTTGATGCCGCGTTCTTTTGCGCCACTAGCGTAGTCAGACAGTAATTGAGGAGTTCGGTGTGCTGACACGACTTTTGTTTCGTAAGGCACGCCAAATTGGTCTAGCATGTCCGCTGCTAGTTTCATGGTTGGCCAATCGGATTTAGAACCCATGATGATACCGACTTTCATCTCAAACTCCTTTAAGCTGCAAAAATTAGGTGAGCTATAAATTTGTGCGCATTATACGGGGATTTTTATCTCAAGCAAACGTTTGCGTCTTGTTGTTGGCGCTATTGATACATTTTATAAAAAAATTGCTTTAGTGTCTGAGAATGAATATTTGTACACTTAGTGAAAACAACACAGTCAAACAAATAGGAAGTAATCGGTGGATAACTTTGAACAAGTGCTCAACGCACTCAAGCAAGGCGAAGTGATTGCCTATCCAACAGAAGGGGTTTTTGGTGTCGGATGTGATCCAGATAACCCAGAAGCAATTCAAAAGCTATTAGAGCTCAAGCAGCGTCCGGTAGAAAAAGGGCTGATTCTAATCGCGGCAAGTTATGATCAGCTCTTGCCTTATATTGATGAATCTCAGTTGACTGAAGAACAATTACAGACTGTTCATGCCACTTGGCCAGGCCCATACACTTGGATCATGCCAGCGAGCGATAAAGTATCCAACTGGGTTTCAGGGCAGTTTGATTCAATTGCGGTTCGTGTGACTGATCATCCTTTGGTGCAAAAAATGTGTAATGCATTCGGAAAGCCGTTAACCTCTACCAGCGCGAATCTTTCCGGCTTACCACCGTGTATGACCACGGAAGAAGTCGAAGAGCAGTTGGGTGATAAGCTGGTCGCCATTCTTCGTGGCGAGACCAGCGGTCGTGATAAACCCAGCGAGATTCGTGACGCCAAAACTTCACAAATATTAAGACAGGGTTAACCCTGCTAGCCAGCCATCATTAGGTTTCACGTAATAGGTAATAACGTATGTCAGCGATCGATAAGCACGCCGTAAAGCAGTTCTTGATGTCACTTCAGGACTCCATTTGTCAGCAGTTAGAACAAGAAGATGGAAAGGCCGTCTTTGTCGAAGATGCATGGCAACGTGAAAAAGGAGAGCGTCTGGGGGGCGGTGGTCGCTCACGTGTTTTGCGTGATGGCCTTGTTTTCGAGCAGGGAGGCGTGAACTTCTCGCATGTGGAAGGGAAAGAAATGCCAGCATCTGCGACAGCGCATCGCCCAGAGCTAGCGGGTCGTCGTTTTGAAGCGATGGGTGTTTCTTTGGTTATTCACCCTAAAAACCCTTACGTACCGACTTCACACGCCAATGTCCGCTTCTTTATTGCAGAAAAAGATGGCGAAGACCCAATTTGGTGGTTTGGTGGTGGTTTTGACCTAACGCCGTTCTATCCATTTGAAGAAGATTGCCAATCATGGCACGACACTGCAAAACTGCTTTGTGCGCCATTTGGTGACGATGTTTACCAAGAGCATAAAGCATGGTGTGACAAATACTTCTTCCTACCACATCGTAATGAAACTCGCGGTGTTGGCGGTTTGTTCTTTGATGATCTAAACCAGTGGGAATTTGATAAGTGTTTTGCTTACATCAAAGCAGTGGGTGAAGGCTATTGCCAGGCTTACTTGCCGATCGTTTCTCGTCGTAAAGAGATCAAGTATGGTGAGCGTGAGCGTGAATTCCAACTATATCGTCGCGGCCGTTACGTAGAGTTCAACTTAGTGTATGACCGTGGCACCTTATTTGGTTTACAAAGTGGTGGGCGTACTGAGTCGATTCTGATGTCAATGCCGCCGCTCGCTCGCTGGGAGTACTGCTACGAGCCAGAAGCGGGATCGCCAGAAGCTGAACTTTACGAGCGATACCTAACGCCCCGAGAGTGGTAAGCACGGAATCTCCTTTTCTATATAGATAGATAGTGATAGGGTCATCTGTAATCAGGTGGCCCTGTTTTCTCTATATCTAAGTAAGGAACAAAGGTAAGGAAATGACCCAGCAAATCGATCGCTATGCCGTGTTTGGTAATCCTATCGGACACAGTAAGTCGCCATTCATTCACACCTTGTTTGCTCGTCAAACTAATCAATCTTTGGTGTATACCGCAGAAAGTGCACCTGTTGATGGTTTTATTGACGCGGCGAAGGTGTTTTTTGCTGAAGGTGGCAAGGGGTGCAACATCACTATGCCATTTAAAGAAGATGCTTATCAATTTGCTAGTCGATTGACAGAACGGGCTCAGTTAGCAGGCGCGGTAAATACCCTCAAGAAGTTAGACGATGGTGAAATCATCGGTGACAACACTGATGGTGCAGGTTTAGTGCAAGATCTGCTTCAGCATCAGGTTGTATTGGAAGGTGCGCGAATCCTAATTATTGGTGCTGGTGGTGCAGCTCGTGGTGTTATTAAGCCACTACTCGATCAAAAGCCGACCTCTTTAACCATTACCAACCGTACCTTTAGTAAAGCACAAGAGCTCGCAGAGCTGTTTGTCTCTCACGGTCCTATCCTCGCCAAAGAGATGGCAAGTATTGATGAAGAGTATGATGTCATCATTAACTCCACATCCGCTTCTCTTAGTGGTGAACTGCCGACTATTTCATCCTCCATCTTTGCCGCTAACAGTACAAGCTATGACATGATTTATGGCAAAGGGGTGACGAGCTTTAACTTATGGGCAAAAGAGAATGGTGCCGCTCATGCGTATGACGGTCTTGGAATGTTAGTTGGGCAGGCTGCGGAAAGCTTTATGCTCTGGCGTGGCTTACGTCCTGGTGCCAAACAAATTCTCAGAGAACTAAGAAAGAATCTTGAAGGTCAATAAGCGATGAATCAATCCATCTTATTCCCAGATATTCAATCATGGGATGAAGTATCACAATCGGTAAACTTTTCGGCGCAACAATCAGGCGCACTAATAGAGTGCTTTGTGACGAAACAAAAGTTAGAAAAGCTCAGTGGTTCACTGATTGAAACTGAGCAAGCGGCAATTAAAGTGTTTACTGATTACAGATTCGACCTAGAAGAAATGGCTGAAGAGCTAATAGAAGATGAAGCCTTCAACGAAGAAGGCCATATCATCATCGGTTAACAGGGTTTTAGTTCAAGTCTTTTACTTCATTTAAGTAGTCGTTTTTGTTCTGCACATAGTTGTTGGCAGACTTTTGCAAGAAAGCTCGTTCTTTTTCTGATAGAGGGCGAGCTTGTTTTACTGGGCTTCCAACATATAAGTAGCCACTTTCTAATACTTTCCCAGGTGGCACTAAACTGCCTGCTCCGATCATCACCTCTGACTCAATTACAACAGCATCTAAAACAATAGCTCCCATACCAACCAAAACACGATCGTGGATCTCACAACCGTGCAGCATCACTTTGTGGCCAATCGTAACGTCATTACCAATAATCAATGGGTAGCCGTTTGGGTTTTCGGCGTTCTTATGGGTGACATGCAAAACACTGCCATCTTGAATATTCGTTCGATCACCAATGTGAATGTGGTTTACATCGCCTCGCGCTGCTACCAATGGCCAAATGCTAGAATCATCGCCAATTCGGATATCACCGACTAAAACAGAGGTTGGGTCAACGTAAACACGCTCACCAAGTTCAGGCTTTATACCTTTGTAGCTTCTCATTGAGCTCATCTTTTTTCCTTATTCAGGGCGATTACAGGGTGTATGGAGGTAGAATAGTAGTGAAAACTCGCCTTTTAGAATAAAAAACACCCAAACGATAAAAAAATCAAAAAAAACGAGAAAAAGGGCTTGCCAATGTGATCGCAATCTCTATAATGCCACCTCGCTGACACGGCAACGCTTCGAAGCTTAAGTTTCGAAAGTAAGAAGCCAAGTTAGCAAGCCAAGTTAGCCAAGCGGAAACGCTTGAAGAAAGTTTGAAAAAAGTGATTGACACTAAACTTTAACTCGCTAAAATGGCCGTCCTGTTTTGAGCAAAGCTCAACAGGAAAGCTCTTTAACAATATAGACCTATCAATCTGTGTGGGCACTCGTTGATGATAATCCAAATAGTTTCTTCGGAAACAATTTAGGTTTCAATGAAACGAAGTGACCATTGAATCTTCGGATTCAGCACAGTCAATTCAAACATTACTTCTGCTATTTATTAGCGAAAGGAATGTTCAGTATTCATTGAGCCGAACAAAATCTTAAATTGAAGAGTTTGATCATGGCTCAGATTGAACGCTGGCGGCAGGCCTAACACATGCAAGTCGAGCGGAAACGAGTTATCTGAACCTTCGGGGGACGATAACGGCGTCGAGCGGCGGACGGGTGAGTAATGCCTAGGAAATTGCCCTGATGTGGGGGATAACCATTGGAAACGATGGCTAATACCGCATGATGCCTACGGGCCAAAGAGGGGGACCTTCGGGCCTCTCGCGTCAGGATATGCCTAGGTGGGATTAGCTAGTTGGTGAGGTAAGGGCTCACCAAGGCGACGATCCCTAGCTGGTCTGAGAGGATGATCAGCCACACTGGAACTGAGACACGGTCCAGACTCCTACGGGAGGCAGCAGTGGGGAATATTGCACAATGGGCGCAAGCCTGATGCAGCCATGCCGCGTGTGTGAAGAAGGCCTTCGGGTTGTAAAGCACTTTCAGTCGTGAGGAAGGTGGTAGTGTTAATAGCACTATCATTTGACGTTAGCGACAGAAGAAGCACCGGCTAACTCCGTGCCAGCAGCCGCGGTAATACGGAGGGTGCGAGCGTTAATCGGAATTACTGGGCGTAAAGCGCATGCAGGTGGTTTGTTAAGTCAGATGTGAAAGCCCGGGGCTCAACCTCGGAATAGCATTTGAAACTGGCAGACTAGAGTACTGTAGAGGGGGGTAGAATTTCAGGTGTAGCGGTGAAATGCGTAGAGATCTGAAGGAATACCGGTGGCGAAGGCGGCCCCCTGGACAGATACTGACACTCAGATGCGAAAGCGTGGGGAGCAAACAGGATTAGATACCCTGGTAGTCCACGCCGTAAACGATGTCTACTTGGAGGTTGTGGCCTTGAGCCGTGGCTTTCGGAGCTAACGCGTTAAGTAGACCGCCTGGGGAGTACGGTCGCAAGATTAAAACTCAAATGAATTGACGGGGGCCCGCACAAGCGGTGGAGCATGTGGTTTAATTCGATGCAACGCGAAGAACCTTACCTACTCTTGACATCCAGAGAACTTTCCAGAGATGGATTGGTGCCTTCGGGAACTCTGAGACAGGTGCTGCATGGCTGTCGTCAGCTCGTGTTGTGAAATGTTGGGTTAAGTCCCGCAACGAGCGCAACCCTTATCCTTGTTTGCCAGCGAGTAATGTCGGGAACTCCAGGGAGACTGCCGGTGATAAACCGGAGGAAGGTGGGGACGACGTCAAGTCATCATGGCCCTTACGAGTAGGGCTACACACGTGCTACAATGGCGCATACAGAGGGCGGCCAACTTGCGAAAGTGAGCGAATCCCAAAAAGTGCGTCGTAGTCCGGATTGGAGTCTGCAACTCGACTCCATGAAGTCGGAATCGCTAGTAATCGTGGATCAGAATGCCACGGTGAATACGTTCCCGGGCCTTGTACACACCGCCCGTCACACCATGGGAGTGGGCTGCAAAAGAAGTAGGTAGTTTAACCTTCGGGGGGACGCTTACCACTTTGTGGTTCATGACTGGGGTGAAGTCGTAACAAGGTAGCGCTAGGGGAACCTGGCGCTGGATCACCTCCTTAAACGATGATTATTGCGATGAGTGTTCACACAGATTGATACGGTTTATAAAGTAAAGAGACGATACTGGGTCTGTAGCTCAGGTGGTTAGAGCGTTCGCCTGATAAGCGAGAGGTCGGTGGTTCGAGTCCACTCAGACCCACCAATTTCTTTTCCAAGGAATTGGCGACAGTATCGACACCTTGATGGGGCTATAGCTCAGCTGGGAGAGCGCCTGCCTTGCACGCAGGAGGTCTGCGGTTCGATCCCGCATAGCTCCACCATCTTTAAGTGTTCTTGAAAAAGAATCTTTAAAAATGGTTTTCATCAGAAAATCTAGCTCTTTAACAATTTGGAAAGCTGACAAAACAATCTTTAAGATTGTTTGTAAAGTTCTCAATGTTTGTCTTTATGACAAACACCAAAAAACACATTCAAGTGTTCTTGGGAATATCACTTTTAAGTGATTATTCGAAATTGAGTCCGGCAAAATCGAAATGTCTCTCGCTCATTCAAATAATGAGAGACAACTTTGGTGATTTGAACATCAACTCGAAACTCCTTCGGGTTGTATGGTTAAGTGACTAAGCGTACACGGTGGATGCCTTGGCAGTCAGAGGCGATGAAGGACGTATTAACTTGCGATAAGCCCAGATTAGGTAGTAAAAACCATTTGAGTCTGGGATTTCCGAATGGGGAAACCCACTTACATAAGTAAGTATCGTTATGTGAATACATAGCATAACGAGGCGAACCGGGGGAACTGAAACATCTAAGTACCCCGAGGAAAAGAAATCAACCGAGATTCCGAAAGTAGCGGCGAGCGAAATTGGACTAGCCCTTAAGCTTTACACGCGTTAGACGAACAGCCTGGAAAGGCCGACGATACAGGGTGATAGTCCCGTAGTTGACGACGTGTGTTCAGTGAAATCGAGTAGGGCGGGACACGTGATATCCTGTCTGAATATGGGGGGACCATCCTCCAAGGCTAAATACTACTGACTGACCGATAGTGAACCAGTACCGTGAGGGAAAGGCGAAAAGAACCCCTGTGAGGGGAGTGAAATAGAACCTGAAACCGTGTACGTACAAGCAGTAGGAGCAGGCTTGTCCTGTGACTGCGTACCTTTTGTATAATGGGTCAGCGACTTATATTCAGTGGCAAGGTTAACCATCTAGGGGAGCCGTAGGGAAACCGAGTCTTAACTGGGCGTTCAGTCTCTGGATATAGACCCGAAACCAGGTGATCTAGCCATGGGCAGGTTGAAGGTTGAGTAACATCAACTGGAGGACCGAACCGACTAATGTTGAAAAATTAGCGGATGACTTGTGGCTAGGGGTGAAAGGCCAATCAAACCTGGAGATAGCTGGTTCTCCCCGAAAGCTATTTAGGTAGCGCCTCGGACGAATACTACTGGGGGTAGAGCACTGTTAAGGCTAGGGGGTCATCCCGACTTACCAACCCTTTGCAAACTCCGAATACCAGTAAGTACTATCCGGGAGACACACGGCGGGTGCTAACGTCCGTCGTGGAGAGGGAAACAACCCAGACCGCCAGCTAAGGTCCCAAATTACTACTAAGTGGGAAACGATGTGGGAAGGCTCAGACAGCCAGGATGTTGGCTTAGAAGCAGCCATCATTTAAAGAAAGCGTAATAGCTCACTGGTCGAGTCGGCCTGCGCGGAAGATGTAACGGGGCTAAGTAGTAAACCGAAGCTGCGGCAATGTACTTTAGTGCATTGGGTAGGGGAGCGTTCTGTAAGCGGTTGAAGGTGTGTGGTAACGCATGCTGGACGTATCAGAAGTGCGAATGCTGACATGAGTAACGATAAAGGGGGTGAAAAACCTCCTCGCCGGAAGACCAAGGGTTCCTGTCCAACGTTAATCGGGGCAGGGTAAGTCGACCCCTAAGGCGAGGCCGAAAGGCGTAGTCGATGGGAAACGGGTTAATATTCCCGTACTTCTTACAATTGCGATGGGGGGACGGAGAAGGCTAGGTGGGCCTGGCGACGGTTGTCCAGGTTCAAGTGCGTAGGCTGAAGAGTTAGGTAAATCCGGCTCTTTCTAAGGCTGAGACACGACGTCGAGCTACTACGGTAGTGAAGTCATTGATGCCATGCTTCCAGGAAAAGCCTCTAAGCTTCAGATTGTAAGGAATCGTACCCCAAACCGACACAGGTGGTCGGGTAGAGAATACCAAGGCGCTTGAGAGAACTCGGGTGAAGGAACTAGGCAAAATGGTACCGTAACTTCGGGAGAAGGTACGCTCTCGACGGTGAAGTCCCTCGCGGATGGAGCTATTGAGAGTCGCAGATACCAGGTGGCTGCAACTGTTTATTAAAAACACAGCACTGTGCAAAATCGCAAGATGACGTATACGGTGTGACGCCTGCCCGGTGCCGGAAGGTTAATTGATGGGGTTAGACTTCGGTCGAAGCTCTTGATCGAAGCCCCGGTAAACGGCGGCCGTAACTATAACGGTCCTAAGGTAGCGAAATTCCTTGTCGGGTAAGTTCCGACCTGCACGAATGGCGTAATGATGGCCACGCTGTCTCCACCCGAGACTCAGTGAAATTGAAATCGCTGTGAAGATGCAGTGTACCCGCGGCTAGACGGAAAGACCCCGTGAACCTTTACTACAGCTTGGCACTGAACATTGACCCTACATGTGTAGGATAGGTGGGAGGCTTTGAAGCGCAGTCGCTAGATTGCGTGGAGCCGTCCTTGAAATACCACCCTTGTAGTGTTGATGTTCTAACGTCGACCCCTTATCGGGGTTGCGGACAGTGCCTGGTGGGTAGTTTGACTGGGGCGGTCTCCTCCCAAAGCGTAACGGAGGAGCACGAAGGTGGGCTAATCACGGTTGGACATCGTGAGGTTAGTGCAATGGCATAAGCCCGCTTGACTGCGAGAATGACAATTCGAGCAGGTGCGAAAGCAGGTCATAGTGATCCGGTGGTTCTGAATGGAAGGGCCATCGCTCAACGGATAAAAGGTACTCCGGGGATAACAGGCTGATACCGCCCAAGAGTTCATATCGACGGCGGTGTTTGGCACCTCGATGTCGGCTCATCACATCCTGGGGCTGAAGTCGGTCCCAAGGGTATGGCTGTTCGCCATTTAAAGTGGTACGCGAGCTGGGTTTAGAACGTCGTGAGACAGTTCGGTCCCTATCTGCCGTGGGCGTTGGAGAATTGAAAGGGGCTGCTCCTAGTACGAGAGGACCGGAGTGGACGAACCTCTGGTGTTCGGGTTGTGTCGCCAGACGCATTGCCCGGTAGCTAAGTTCGGGATCGATAACCGCTGAAAGCATCTAAGCGGGAAGCGAGCCTTGAGATGAGTTCTCCCTGATACTTTAAGTATCCTAAAGGGTTGTCGTAGACTACGACGTTGATAGGCAGGGTGTGTAAGCGTTGTGAGGCGTTGAGCTAACCTGTACTAATTGCCCGTGAGGCTTAACCATACAACACCCAAGGGGTTTTGATGGACTCAATGAAAGAACGTTGAATGTGTAGTAACGAGAATTAAGAAACAGCTTTCCAGATTAAAGAATTTGCTTGGCGACCATAGCGTTTTGGACCCACCTGATTTCCATGCCGAACTCAGAAGTGAAACGAAATAGCGCCGATGGTAGTGTGGGGCTTCCCCATGTGAGAGTAGGACATCGCCAGGCTTTAGTTTTATTTTCACTTTTTCGAAAAGTGAAGACAAAAGCGGACGCTTGCTTATTAAAGCGAGTGATACCACTGCGGAGTGGTAGTTCAGTTGGTTAGAATACCGGCCTGTCACGCCGGGGGTCGCGGGTTCGAGTCCCGTCCACTCCGCCACTTAATATCGACAACCTCGCTTATGCGAGGTTTTGTCAAATCTAGAATATGAAAATTCTATAGGGGTGTAGCTCCAATTGGCAGAGCAGCGGATTCCAAATCCGCGTGTTGGGAGTTCGAATCTCTCCACCCCTGCCATATATCAGGCTCTGACTTAGGTCAGAGCCTTTTTTGTATCTGGTTTCTTCTCATTATTATAGCTTATTTCTACTCTTATCCCGTAAGTATGGCTTTCTGCTGTACTTTGGCTGCATTTAATCTACTGAACGAACGAAACTACAGTTAGCTGTAATGATCAGTGGCCCGAAATTTTAATAATAAAGGGGAATCACTATTTATATTTAGTTACACTCAACCGATCTGGATTAATGAGTAACTATGTATGGATATATCTCGTCGACGCTTTCTTCAATCATCCTTAGCAATCTCCGCGCTTACCGTTCTACCTGCATGTTCTCTATCTAGGAGCACTAATAAGCAGGGGCAATATATATACGATATCACTGCAGAGCCTTCTACTGCAGAATTGGTCCCAGGGTTTAACACAGACGTACTCGCATTTAATGGTTCGATTCCAGCGCCTACGATTCGCTGTCGCCAAGGTGAGAAAGTTATTATCCGATTCACCAACAAGCTTTCAGAGCCAACTACAATTCACTGGCATGGCTTGCGAATCCCTATTGAAATGGATGGTGTACCTTTCTTAAGCCAGCCGCCTATCATGCCGGGTGAAACATTCGTTTATGAATTTACACCGCCAGATGCAGGCACGTTTTGGTATCACCCCCATATGAATAGCGTTAAGCAACTTGGTATGGGCTTAGTTGGGTTAATTATCGTTGAAGAGGCTGAGCCTGTTCTATTTGATGAAGAACAGGAAATAGTTCTAAAGCATTGGCATTTAGACAAACAAGGTCAGTGGAAGAACCTTATGGTACCGCGCTTGAGCGCTCGTATGGGGACTCCCGGAGAGTGGAGTAGCGTCAATGGTGTGCATGAACCTGTTTATGCGCTGAAGCAGAATGCTACCACGCGATTAAGAATTGCTAATGTCGATAATACCATTACTTACCCGATCGCTATTGAAGGTGCAGAGGCTTGGGTTATTGCTATTGATGGTAATCCTGTTAAAGCGCCTTATAAGCTCACTCAGCACAAAATTGGTCCAGGAATGAGGTTGGATGTCGGATTGATTGCTCCGAAGGCTGGAACACGTGTTTATGTGCGTCGAATGAAAGGACGCTTCCCATTCCCTTTGTGCGAGTTTGACGTTGTTGAGTCTGACTTGCCGAGCAACCAGAAACTGCCTTTGTTACCTCTCAACCCTGTGCCAGCTCTCGATTTGAAAAATGCAGAGCAAATCGATTATGTGTTTGAGTGGGAGGGGGCGATCACTCCTGCTGATAAATCGGGCAAAGCGATCCCCCAATTCTGGCTGATGAACAAACGGGCTTGGGAAGGAATGAGCAAAGATAATATTCCAGCGCCGCTTTCAACATTGGAGATGGGAAAAACCTATATCTTCAACCTAAAGAACGTCACCCAATATCATCATCCTATTCATCTTCATGGACACACATTTACGGTTCTTGAGTTAGATGGCAAAAAACTCGACGAACCGTTTCATACCGATACGGTCTTACTTGGAAAAAGCGGCAGTGCGAAAGCGGCATTTGTTGCAGATAACCCAGGGCGTTGGATGTACCATTGTCATGTAATTGAACACATGAAGACGGGGTTGATGGGTTACATCGAAGTAAAGTGACTCCTGTAACTTTTAAAATCTTGATAAGTTTTAAGCGCTATACTTTGCTGAATTCTAAGATTGTATAATCACTATTGCCGTAAATTTGATTACAATGTCGCCATTAACTTTTCTGGGGGAATTATGGGACAACTATCCGTTTTGGGTTTTATTGCATTGGGTGGTGCATTTGGTGCATGTTCTCGTTACTTAATTTCTGAACTTTGTGTCATTTTATTGGGGCGTGGTTTTCCATATGGTACGTTAACCGTTAACGTTGTTGGCTCATTTATGATGGGCTTATTGATAGCAGCTTTCGATAATGAACTTTTGGCAACGGAACCTTGGCGACAAGTGATTGGCTTGGGTTTTTTAGGGGCACTAACGACGTTTTCCACCTTCTCGATGGATAATGTGTTGCTTATGCAGCAGGGCGCTTTCTTTAAGATGGGGTTGAACGTATTGTTGAATGTAGTGTTAAGTATTTCAGCGGCGTGGATAGGCTTTCAATTATTGATGCGCAGCTAGCAAAGTAGTTAAAAATTGAACAGGTCGGCTTGGTTTCACCAAGCCGTTTTTATATACTGACATCACTTGTCGGAGTGCCATAAGGCTGAGACCGTTAATTCGGGATCCGTTGAACCTGATCAGATTAGAATCTGCGAAGGGAACAAGAGAAGATATTCACACCGGAGTTCTTTCTGGTTGATCTATCAAAAGTCGAATGTTGTTACAGGCAAATATCGTAAGCTTTAACTAGCCTTAATTTGACTCCTCTTGTCGCATCTATCCGCCAAGCATTTTTATCCAATTACTTTTTATCTAGTATAACAAAGCAAGGAAAAATGCTATGTCGAGTCGCAAACAAGCGAGACTGGAAGCAAAACAGTTCATTGATACACTCTCGGTACAACCGTACCCCAATTCAAGCAAAGTCTACGTAGAAGGCTCACGTCCAGATATTCGTGTACCCATGCGTGAAATATCACTCGCTGATAGCCTTATTGGAGGCACAAAAGAAGCGCCTATTTTCGAACCTAATGAGCCAGTACGCGTTTACGATACCTCGGGTGTATACACAGATCCAGAGCACACCATAGACCTCTATAGCGGCTTACCTAAGCTGAGAGAAGGGTGGATTGAAGAGCGTGCCGATACTGAGCTACTTGATGAAGTAAGCTCGGTGTACACCAAAGAACGCTTAGAAGACGAAACACTAGACGATCTTCGTTACGGTAATCTACCACGTATTCGACGTGCCAAAGATGGCCATTGTGTGACCCAATTGCACTATGCTCGCAAAGGTATTATTACCCCAGAAATGGAATACATCGCGCTGCGTGAAAACATGGGGCGTGCCAAGTATCGCGATGAAGTGCTGAATCAACAGCATCCGGGTCAAAGCTTCGGAGCGAACCTACCAAAAGATATTACCGCCGAATTCGTGCGTAAAGAAGTCGCCGAAGGTCGCGCTATTATCCCTTCCAATATTAACCACCCAGAATCCGAACCAATGATCATTGGACGTAACTTTTTGGTCAAAGTGAACGCCAACATCGGTAACTCATCGGTCACTTCTTCGATTGAGGAAGAAGTAGAGAAGTTAGTATGGGCAACGCGCTGGGGTGGCGATACCGTTATGGATCTCTCTACTGGACGTAACATCCACGAAACTCGCGAGTGGATTCTACGTAACAGTCCGGTTCCGATCGGTACCGTACCAATGTATCAAGCGCTTGAGAAAGTGAATGGTGTTGCGGAAAACCTTAACTGGGAAGTGATGCGCGATACCCTGATTGAGCAAGCAGAGCAGGGCGTTGACTACTTTACTATCCATGCCGGTTTACTACTTCGTTATGTGCCAATGACTGCAAAACGCGTTACTGGCATCGTCTCTCGTGGTGGTTCTATCATCGCGAAATGGTGTTTAGCGCATCACCAAGAAAGCTTCTTATATACCCACTTCCTAGAGATCTGTGAAATCTGTGCTAAGTATGATGTGGCACTTTCTCTCGGTGATGGTCTGCGTCCTGGCTCGGTGGCCGATGCTAACGACGAAGCGCAATTTGCAGAGCTTCGTACCCTTGGTGAGTTAACCAAGATAGCGTGGGAATACGACGTACAGGTGATTATCGAAGGTCCTGGTCATGTTCCAATGCACATGATCAAAGAGAACATGGAAGAACAGTTAGAGCACTGCCATGAAGCTCCTTTCTATACCCTTGGCCCATTGACGACAGACGTTGCTCCTGGTTACGACCATATTACTTCAGGTATTGGCGCTGCCATGATTGGTTGGTATGGCTGTGCGATGCTTTGTTATGTAACGCCTAAAGAACACCTTGGCTTACCGAACAAAGAAGACGTTAAGGTAGGCATGATCACTTACAAGCTTGCTGCGCACGCCGCGGATTTGGCGAAGGGACACCCTGGTGCACAAGTTCGTGATAACGCGCTTTCTAAAGCTCGCTTCGAGTTCCGCTGGGAAGACCAATTTAACTTGTCGCTCGACCCTGATACCGCGCGCGCTTTTCATGACGAAACCTTGCCTCAAGAGTCCGGCAAAGTTGCTCACTTCTGTTCCATGTGTGGACCAAAGTTCTGCTCGATGAAGATTTCGCAAGAGGTACGAGAGTACGCGAAAGACACTGAGCAAGTTGCTGCGGACCAAGCTATCTCGATTAAAATGCTAGATGATCCTCTTGAAGGGATGCGTCAGAAATCGCAAGAATTTAGAGAGTCAGGTTCCGAGCTATACCACCCAGCAGCACATGCTGAGGTAAGTGACTAATGAGCAAAATCCTTATTCCGTCATCGTTGATTGAACTGACAGGTTTCGTTCAGCAATGTTTGTTGTTGGCGAAAGAACAGGGTTTTAGCATTGAAGACATTGAGTTGGGTGTGAGCCCAACTCAATCTATTCAGCTTGTTCGCGGCCAACAGACCACACACATAACGACTGATCTCATTGATGATTATGACTCTGAGCATGAGAGTTCACTTGTGCTCTATTACCGTTCTGCTTTGTCGGTAGAAGCGTGTGCTAAGCAACCGTCGAAAGCGATTTATATTGGTATTGCTGATACTCAGGTTTTCGGTGAAAAGGAGAAAGTGCTTCAGCTTGATATCTGGCGTCACCCAATTAACGACGAAGTGAGAGCGCTTTCCGTTAAGTCCAAACCCAACGCAATGTTCGATCCCGAACATCACCTTGCTTGGATAGTAACGCTGACAGTACTCGATTTTCCTATCGAAGATGCGTTAACACTTGCTCAAGGAATGCTAACTCAACAAGCGAATGTTTCACGTGAAACACTGTTGAACGACAACCTTGACGAGGGACGCTCTACTCAGTGGGCTGACCAATTTGATGATTTCCCCACACCTGTACTGGAGGATAACCGACTAGGTATTCAAGTTGGTTGGTCTGCACAAGGTGAGAGTGTTAGCTTTCCAACTCTAACCAAGCAAAGTCTAGGGCTCTACCCAGTCGTTGATGACGTTGCTTGGATTGAGCGTTTACTGCCACTAGGCATCAACACTATTCAACTGCGAATCAAGGACCCACAACAAGCCGATTTAGAACAACAGATCATTCGAGCAATTGAGCTAGGTCGTCAGTATCAAGCACAAGTGTTCATCAATGACTATTGGCAGTTGGCAATCAAGCATGGCGCTTATGGTGTTCACCTAGGACAAGAAGACATAGAAGAATCGAATTTGGCTCAGCTAACTAAAGCCGGCATTCGTCTTGGTCTTTCTACTCATGGTTATTATGAGCTACTGCGCATCGTACAAATTCATCCTAGTTACATCGCGCTAGGGCATATTTTCCCAACCACCACAAAACAGATGCCATCGAAACCACAAGGTTTGGTGCGCTTGGCTCTGTATCAAAAGCTGATTGATAGCATTCCTTATGGAAACGCGGAGTCGGTTTTCCATCCTTCAAAAGACAAAGCAGATAGTGACTATGTGCTTGGCTTTCCGACGGTCGCGATTGGTGGCATTGACCAATCTAATGCAGACCAAGTTTGGCGCACAGGCGTCTCTAGTTTGGCAGTTGTGCGTGCTATTACGTTGGCAGAATCACCTCAGTTCGTTATCGAGTTTTTTGCACAACTGATGAAGGAAAGACAGCTAACGTTTACTGATCAGAATAGTGAGTTGGCGCTTAGTAAGAGAGGCGAGCATGCTCACGGATAAGCAGTTCCTTCGCTATCAACGTCAAGTCGCTCTGCCAGAAATTGCCGAAGTTGGGCAAGAGCGTTTGAGCAAATCGCATGTGCTGATCATCGGTTGTGGTGGATTGGGGAGCGCAGCGAGTTTGTACTTGGCGTCAGCGGGCGTTGGTAAATTGGTTGTAGTCGATGACGATGAAGTTGATAGCAGTAACCTACAACGTCAGATCATTTATCGTGAACAAGACCTCCAAGTTGCGAAAACAAAAGCGACTGTAAAGCAACTTACTGAACTTAATACTATGGTTCAAATTCGTGCTATCAATAAGCGATTAGACAAAGCACAGCTTCAGCTTGAGGTGATGCTAGCGGATGTGGTGCTCGACTGCACCGATAACATGCCAACGCGTCAGCTAATTAACCAAGTTTGTTTCGAGCAAAATACGCCACTCATCTCAGCGGCGGCAATTGGTTGGCAAGGGCAATTTGCTGTCTTTGATTACCAAACACCAAGTGAACAAGAAGTGCAGAGTAAAGCCTGTTACCGCTGTTTGTATCCGTTTGACGAATTACCACAAAGTCAAAAATGCAGTGAGAGCGGTGTTGTCGGCCCGGTAGTGGGCACACTTGGTAACTACCAAGCGATAGCGGCAATTCAAAAACTGGCGACGGGAAAGTTTCATGTCGAGACTGCCAAGTTGCATCTGTTTGATGGGTTGAAACTGCAATGGCAAACCATGGCGATAAGCAAAGACAAACAGTGCCAAGTATGTGCTCAGATTTAGCTTACGAGTATACGAGTAATAGGCAGAATTAAGAGAGTTGGAAGCAATGACGTTATCAGAACAACAAACAACACAAATGACCGCTGCTGACTTAGATGTGATCACTATTGTCATCAATGACCAGTCACATCGAGTTGCCAGTGAGTCGAATCTACAGCAAATCATTAGTCAATTTGCGCTACCAGAAAAGGGCTGCGTTTTTGCAATTAATAACAATGTTGTGCCACGCAGTGAGTGGGCTAGCACAGTTCTTTCACAGGGAGATAGCATCTCTTTGTTTCAAGCGATCGCGGGGGGTTAAAGTCGATGCTTAAAATTGGTGATAAACAATTCGAATCAAGACTGTTCACGGGAACAGGGAAATTTGCCAGCAGCCGATTAATGGCAGAAGCGATTCAAGTATCGGGCTCTCAACTTGCGACCATGGCGTTGAAGCGTGTGGATGTGAATGACCAACAAGACGATATTTTGCTGCCGCTAGTAAAAGCGGGGGTGAACTTATTGCCAAACACATCAGGAGCAAAGAATGCTAAAGATGCTGTGTTTGCTGCACAACTGGCGCGAGAAGCGTTGGGTACTAACTGGCTAAAACTGGAAATTCATCCAGACCCGAAGTACTTGATGCCCGATCCAATTGAGACACTTGCAGCCGCTGAACAGCTGGTTCGTGAAGGCTTCATTGTCCTTCCTTACTGTCATGCTGACCCGGTTCTGTGTAAACGATTGGAAGAGGTTGGCTGCGCTGCTGTCATGCCATTAGGTGCTCCGATTGGTTCCAACAAAGGGATAGTTTCTCACGATTTCCTAGAGATCATCATCGACCAAGCTAATGTTCCTGTCATTGTTGATGCGGGTATTGGTGCTCCTTCACATGCCGCGCGTGCGATGGAAATGGGCGCGGATGCCGTGCTCGTTAATACTGCGATTGCAGCTTCGAGCGATCCCGTTGCGATGGCGAAGGCATTTAAGTTGGCGGTAGAGTCGGGGCGTATGGCTTATGAAGCCGGACTTGCCGGTAAGGTTTCTCATGCGGTTGCGTCGAGTCCACTGACGTCATTCCTAGATGAGCTTTAGTACTAGATTGGTTTAGCTATTAAGCGAGGAAAACATGAGCTTCGTTGAACAATTTAAGCAGCTTAATTGGGATGACATTTCGATGTCGATCTACGCGAAAACGGCACAAGATGTTGAGCGAGCATTGAATAAACCCAAGCGTGATTTGGAAGACTTTAAAGCGCTAATTTCACCAGCGGCTGAAGCGTACTTAGAGCAGATGGCACAACTGTCATACTCGGCCACTCGCAAGCGTTTTGGTAATACCATGTCGCTTTATATTCCACTGTACCTTTCTAACTTGTGCGCCAATGCTTGTACTTATTGTGGCTTCTCTATGGACAACAGAATCAAGCGTCGTACTTTGAATAGGGACGAAGTGGCTGCAGAAGTTGAGGCCATTAAACGCATGAAGTTTGATAGCGTATTGCTGGTGACTGGCGAACACGAAACCAAAGTGGGCATGAAATACTTCCGCGAAATGGTGCCGATGATTAAGAAGCGCTTTAACTATTTGGCGATGGAAGTGCAGCCGCTAGATCAAGACGAATACGCAGAGCTCAAGACATTGGGTTTGGATGCGGTGATGGTCTATCAAGAAACGTATCATCCTTCGACTTACGCCGAGCACCATTTGCGAGGTAATAAAATGGATTTCGAATACCGATTGGATACACCCGATCGTCTTGCAAAAGCAGGCATCGATAAGATCGGTATTGGTGCTTTGATAGGATTGGAAGAGTGGCGTACCGACTGTTTTTATGTGGCAGCGCACTTGGACTATCTTGAGCGCACGTATTGGCAGACTCGTTACTCAATTTCTTTCCCACGTTTACGTCCTTGTGAGGGTGCGCTCCAACCAAAATCAGTCATGACGGATAAACAGCTTGTGCAGTTGATTTGCGCTTATCGCTTGTTGAATCCAGAAGTGGAGTTGTCATTATCGACTCGTGAATCACCGAAGTTCAGAGACAATGCATTACCGTTAGGCATCACTAGTATGTCTGCTGCATCGAAAACTCAGCCGGGTGGTTATGCGATGGATGATGCTGAACTCGAGCAGTTTGAGATCAGTGACGAACGAAGCGCGGGTTCTGTGGAAAATATGATTCGAGCCAAAGGTTTTGACCCTGTATGGCGAGATTGGCACTCAGCGTATTCCGGTTAAGCAATAAATAAAGCCACTGGTCATCGTTATGTTTCACGTGAAACATAGGCAAAAAAAGAGGGTTGATGCAAAACATCAACCCTCTACTTTTTCTAGCTTCTAGCTTCTAGCTTCTAGCTTCTAGCTTCTAGCTGTGTGCTACTGGTAGTGTTGCTTGACGAAGCCACTCTTTCACATTGCCTTCAACTAGCGGGCTGATCTCATCCCATACTTTCTGATGGTAATCATTCAGCCAAGCAAGTTCTGGACGAGTTAGCATATCAACGTTGATATTGCGCTTGTCGATTGGGCAGCGTGTTAGTGACTCAAATGACAGAACAGGGAAGTCACCGTTAGTTGGTGTTTCAACAACAAGCTCTAGGTTCTCGATACGGATACCAAACGCATCCGCACGGTAGTAACCTGGCTCGTTGGATAGCACCATGCCTTCTGTTAGAGGCACGTCGATTTGCTTCTTCGAAATGCTCGCTGGACCTTCATGAACACTTAGGAAGTGACCAACACCGTGGCCAGTACCGTGGTCGTAATCGTAGCCTTCCGCCCATAGGTGCTGACGAGCTAGTGTATCGATTTGGTAACCACGTGTGCCTTTCGGGAAACGTGCACGAGCAACACCGATGTGACCTTTTAGTGCGAGAGTGAATTGTTTAATCATCTCTTGTGAAGGCTGACCGATCGCAATGGTACGCGTGATGTCTGTTGTGCCATCTAGGTACTGACCACCTGAATCCACTAGGTAAAGTGTGTTCAGCTCTAGCTTGCCAGGTTCAGGTTGGTTCTCGTGGTTGTAGTGACACATCGCTGCGTTGCCACCTGCTGCCGAAATAGTATCGAAGCTAAGGTCCATAAGCGTTGGGTCTTCGCTACGGAACGCTTCCAGTTTGTCTGCCAGCGTCGCTTCATCATGCAGATTACCTGCAACGACTTCTGCATCTAACCAAGATAGGAACTTGCTCATCGCCACGCCATCACGGATATGACATGCTTTCATGCCTGCGATTTCAACTGCGTTCTTCGCCGCTTTTGGCATTAGGCATGGATCAGCTTTACTCACCACTGATGCACCAGCATTTTGTAGAACCAGCTTAAACCATGCGTTACTTGTCGCAGGGTCAACCAGTACATTCTTGCCAGTTAGAGTTTCTAGTCGTGCTTGTAATGCTTCTGGGTGATGAACTGTTACGCCAGAACCAACGTGAGCGTCAAACTCAGCAGGTAGGCGCGCTGGCTCTAGGAAGTATTCCACGCTTGAGTCTGAATGCAGAATCGCGTGAGAAAGCAGAACTGGTAGACGTGATACATCTAGACCACGAACGTTGAGCAACCAACAGATAGAATCAAGTGCTGTGATCACCGCGCTGTCTGCGCCGGCTTTTTTCACGAGCTCTGCGATTTCTTGGCGCTTACTTTCACTTGATTGACCAACCGCTTCTGTTGCCATTAGGCGAACGTCAGAAACCACAGGAGCAGGGCGGTCGTGCCACAGCTCATCAATTGGGTTGCTGTCGAGAATCTTAAGCTCAAGTGCACCTGCAAGTTTTGCTTGTGCCATGTCTAACCAAGCAGAGTTATGCATGCGAGGGTCGATTGCCACAGACGCGCCATTTGCAAGATGGTCTTTAATCCAATCTAATGCAGGCTCTTCAATCAGGTGACGGTATTCGAATAGATCAGCAGGAACCTGCTTGGTGACTTGTACCGTGTAGCGACCATCAACAAAGATAGCAGCTTTGTCTTTGGTGATTACCGCAGCACCAGCAGAACCAGTAAAACCAGTTAGCCAATGTAAACGCTCGTTGTGCGCTGGTACGTATTCGCCCAAATACTCGTCTTCATGTGGGACAAGTAGGGCATCAATATTATGTTGTGCTAGCCATTCGCGAATTGCATTCACGCGGCTTTGGGTATCGTTGTGCATCTGTGTTATTCCTTCAAATTACCGCTCCTTCATGCTCAGGTGTGGGAGCTGTTTCCATCTGCTTCATGCAGTTTACGATTCCATTGAGGCTCGCAATCACTTCAATAGAGTCGGAGTACAACTAGGCCATAGATGAGCCAAAAAGGACTACGACAGTTAAGCTACTCATTTTAGCCGCTAAGCGCAAATTGAGTGCGGTGTTTTTATCTAAGGTGATCGGTTTTTTGTGTGATCATCGTACGTAGCCAGCCTAATGCAGGGTCGTTTTCTCTATCTCGGTGCCAGAATAAAGTGTAAGCCATAGGTGGGAATTCTAACGGTAGTGGCAGCACGACCAAATCAAGCTGTTTGGCCGCAAGTTGCACAAAATGACTTGGCGCAGTAAAGATAAAGTCGGTGTATGAACATAAACTTGCGGCACTGTTAAAGTCGGGCACGGTGACGGCAATATCGCGGTCGGCGCCAATATCTGCAAGGCGATAATCCAGCAACCAACGGTCGTTGCCATCACAACGTACTTGTACATGGCGTAGGGCGAGATAGGCTTCCAGATTCCAAGGTTGTTTTAGCGCAGGATGGTTTTTGCGAATGATGCACATTTGGTAATCACGATAAATTTCCAACTCGCAAATGTCATCGGGTGGTTGGAGAGTCAGCTTGGCATCGTTTATATCGATATCTTTTCCAGTTAAGCCTAAATCCAGTTCGCCGCGTTGAAGCATTTTAAATGTATTATCCGACCACGGGTGTGTGCTTATGGTCACGCCAGGTGCTTGTTGAAAAATCGCCGGTAAGAAATGGGGTAGAATGAGAGGGTAGACACTCTCTACAGCTGCTATTTGAAAACGGTATTCGCTGCTTTGCGGAGAAAACTCTTCGGGTTGAGTCAGCACTTCTAACTGATTTATCAACAGATCCAGTTTCGGTTTAAGAAACAATGCGCGCGGCGTAGGTGTTAATCCATGTGAGTTTCGAGTGAAAAGCGGGTCATCAAATTGAATGCGCAGTTTAGCCAGTGATTTACTTACGGCGGATTGGCTTAAGCACAATCGGTGGGCCGCACGAGTAACATTTAACTCTTCAATCAGCACTTTAAAGCAGACCAATAGATTTAAATCGATACGAGCCAGTTTTTCGACGTTCACAGTGAATTTCCTCTGAGGAATAATGCTCATGATTATACATCATTTCCATTCATATCATCAGATGATTAAGCTTTACCCAAAGTTCTTTATCCAATTCGGAGTGTTGTGTGTCTAGCCAGTTTTCTAATAGTAAAAAACAGATGGCGTTATTGACCCTTTTGGTTCTTTTCAGTCCTTTAGCGATTGATATTTATCTACCTGCTTTACCTCTTATTGCTTCCACTTTTCAGGTCGATAATGCGCTAGCACAAGACACGATCACTTGGTTCTTATTTGCTATGGGTGTTGGTCAGCTATTCGCAGGTCCCTTAGCAGATAAACTCGGACGTCGAACTGTTGCATTGGGCGGTATCACCATTTACGCGATGAGCGCTTTATTGGCGTGGAGTGCTCAAAATATTGAGTGGATGTTGGTTTCCCGACTGCTACAAGGCTTAGGTGCGTGTGCGACATCGGTAGCAGCCTTTGCAACAGTTCGCGATATCTTTGGCCCGGAAAAAAGCGGCAAAATGATCAGCTACCTTAACGGTGCGATTTGTTTCATTCCGGCTTTAGCTCCAATTCTAGGTAGCTGGTTAACTCAACAATTTGACTGGCGTGCTAACTTTAGCTTTATGGCGGGTTTTGCTGTGGTGTCTGGATCATTGATGTTTTTCATGATGAAAGAGACTAACCCGTCAACAGAAAAGCAAGCCGTGTTTAAGCTTAGTCGGTATTGGGCAGTGCTTAGCACACCATCTTTTGTTTTCCATGCGTCATTATGCTTGATGGCGATGGCGGTTATTCTTGCTTACGTTACCTCAGCACCGTCGGTATTGATGACGGGGATGGGGCTGTCGATGAATGAATTCACTTTCTGGTTTGGTGTAAATGCGGTGATAAACATTGCGGCATGTATGCTGGCGCCTAAGTTTATGGAGCGCGTTGGAACTCACAACACCTTGGTCACCGGGATCTCAACTCTGGGTCTCGCAGGTGTGATCATGCTAGTGATGAATGGTCAGAATACCGCGCTTTCTTTCATGTTACCTATCTTTATGTCTTCTGTAGGTTTTGCATTCATTCTGGGTGCAGCGGCAGGGAAAGCGTTAGAACCGTTTGGTGATAAGGCGGGCACGGCAGCTGCACTGCTTGGATTGTTCCAAATGAGTGGCTCTGGTTTGTTGGTGGGTACGCTGCAACGCTTATCTCTGGATCCGCAAACCTTGATTGCAATTCATATGTGGGTCCTATTACCTGCGTTGGTCGTTCTGTTTACAAAAGCAGGGAAGAACTGGCACTCGAGCTTTGCGAAAGCGTAAATCAGTGTAATTTAGTATTTTCCAATGTAAGTAAGGCGTGTATATTTGTCACTCAGACTTTTCCTGACACCATAACGGAACTCAAAAAGTAATGTCGTTAACCACGTATGAAATGGCTCGTATTCTAGAGCAAATGGAAGATTCACCAGAAAAGGTGATGTTTGGCAAGTTGCTTAATGAGCTGGGTAATCAAAGCTCCGAGCGTATTCGTAGTGCGGCTAAACAAGTACCTCTGCCAATTTTGCGTGATATCGTGTACCAATTTCAGCAAGTGATTGAGTCACGCAAAGATGAACAAGTCGAGCAGATGGCAAAAGACCTCGCTCAGCAAGGTATCTCAGCAGAAGAGCTACTGGCTTACTTGAATAAATAATAAAAAATCCCCGCATGATGCGGGAGTTTTTTAGCTCGTCATTTTCTTTTTCAGGATGTGGTCCAAAGACAGCGGTCCTGGCCCCCATACGATTACGATAAGAATCATCAATCCCCAAAGTTGGTGGTCATAAAAACCTTTCTCCCACAACAGTGGGTAAGAGATCACTGCGATGATGTTGAACACAAACAGCATTGCTGCCATCGGGCGGGTAATCAATCCCAGTGCCAAGAACACCGGTAGAACCAACTCCGCAGCCGTACCTAAATAAGCCGCCAATTCCCATGGCAAGATTGGCACTTGGTATTCCAGCTCAAATAAGTACAACGTGCTATCCCAAGACGAGATTTTGATTAGTCCTGAATTGAAGAACACCCAAGCAACCCAAAAGCGGCAAAAGAGAAGTAGTAAAGGGACAAAGGCTGCTTGTAAGGTACTGATTAAATCGTCATACCGATTCACTAAGTTTTTAACCGTATCCTTCATAGAGTGCTCCTTAGATTGATTGCAATGTAAAGCCGTCAACAATATCGAGTGCCATGATGCGATTGAGATGAGCGAGTAAAACTTCAGGTATTTCGCTCAAACTCTGCTTCTGCTCTAAACATTGCAGCAGTTGGAACACATCGGCATCGAGTGCGTGACACAAGGCTTCTCCATTGGCTTGAATCGAGATGACACCTTGCTGTAATTGGTTGATATTAAGTTGTTCGAATTGCCCAGTTTGAATCGCACTAAATAGATCGAATACTGCGTAGTTGGAGTCAAAGCTGCGGCAGCCCTTTTTAAGGTGTAAGACTAAAGCGGGTTGTTGCTCTTCACTCACTTCGCCAAGTAACGCAAGCGGTTTTAATTCCGCTGCATTGGATTGTTCATACTGTGCTTGACGAGCTAGGTCGATATGCCACTCGAAGCGTGCGACTTCAGGGCTGTAAGGTGCTTGTGCGATCACCTGACTGAACTGCATGATGGTGTCTTGAAAGCCTTCGCCATAATGCACCACATTTCCTTCTTCTAATGGGTAAGAAAGAACATGCTGGCGAGATATCTGTTCAAAGCATTCTTCACCAAGCAGCGCTTCAACCATCGGGTAGGTCGCGGATAACACCTCGCTTAAGCTGACGATAAAGTTATTGCGGTAAATCTGCATGCGTTCATCAGCGGTAAACGTATCACTGGCAATATCGCAATCTTCACCGAGTGCTTGATAGTGTAGGGCTTTAGCAAACTGGCTTTGTAAGGTGGCTAGATTCATGATGCCTTCCTTGGTTCGCTTTGTTCACTTGGAAGTGTGCCTTGCAACAGTAGTTGCGATGCTTTCTGTGCTTCTTCGAGCAAGACTTCTGGCGCGGGGATATCCAAATCCCATTCAATCAACGTATGACGTGGACCGTGTTTTTTTGTCCACTGCGCGAACAGTTGCCAAACTTCATCACTAACTGGGCGGCTATGGGTATCAATCCATATCTCACCTTTGTCGAGTTGTTTGATGGTAAAACCTGCCAAGTGAATCTCATCCACTTTGTCGGCTGGAATCGCATCTAGGTATGTGTCGCAATCAAAACCGTGGTTGAACGCCGAAACATAAACATTGTTTAGATCGAGCAATAAACGACAGTCAGTGCGCTTTTGCACTTCGGTAAGAAACTCCCATTCGCTGATGGTCGAATGTTGAAACTTCACATAACTAGATGGGTTCTCTATCAAGATCTCGCGTTGCAAATATTCCTGCACTTCATTCACGTTACGAGTGAACACGTTGAGCGCTTCTTCCGTATACGGAAGTGGAAGCAGGTCATTAAAGTAGTGACCGCCGTTTTCACTCCAACTTAAATGGTCAGAAACAAGGATTGGGTCGATTGAGTTAATCAGTGCTTTAAGTTGCGCAAGATGCTTTTGACTAACACGTTCCACCGAACCTAGCGACAAACCAATACCGTGGCAGCTAATTTGATATTGCTCACGAAGCGTTTGTAGCTGATGGCGCTCTGTTGCATTGGGTTGGAAATAGTTTTCACTGTGGATTTCTAACCAAGACAACTCGGGTTGGTTTTGGCTAAAGTAATCGAGGTGAGGGGTTCTTAATCCAACTCCAACAAGGTCGTGGAAGGTGTGGTGTTTCACGTGAAACTCCTTTTCAAATCGTGCGGGAAGAGAAGGATGCGTCTTGGCTTTGCGTTGGTTGAGCGTCAACGCATCCTCACAATAGCTAGCGATAAAAGATTATGAAGAAGAAGTGCTACCGCCAGCGAGTTTGTCACAAAGACCTTTTGGTACGACTACGAATGCGTCTTTTTGGTTATCTTCTTTAGAAGTACCAGCGCATGAGCTGCTTTTTGTTGCACAGTCGTTTTTACCTGCTTTAGAAACGCCATAGCACTTTTCTTTTTCAGCAGCGACAGCTGGAGCTGCAGTTAGCATTGTGCCACCAAGAGCTAGAAGACCAGTAACAGCAGCAGTAACAGCTAGATTCGACTTTTTCATAATAAATTCCTCTGAATGATTTCCTTTACTTTAAGTTGGCAAGATGAATCGCCTGTTTTGGCGTTTTTGTTATCAACTTGCTTAACTTAAAAGATAGGAAACTGGCTAAAAAACTTTCAGAAAAATTTCTGAAGTAAATAGGTTTGTAGGGTCAAATAGGTATAACTAATTGATGTGTTGGGCAAAAAAACATCGATTTTTTTATCAAGTTTTGTCTAAACAGCACCCGGTTGTTTAGGTTATAATCGGTTTTTATGTATAAATAACCAGTAGCTCTCATCATGATGGATCCATCTCTATTACTCGACGGTTTGAACGATAAACAACGTGAAGCCGTTGCAGCACCTCTAGAAAACTTGCTCGTTCTTGCTGGCGCAGGAAGTGGTAAGACACGCGTTCTTGTTCACCGTATCGCTTGGCTGATGTCGGTCGAGCAAGCTTCTCCGTTTTCAATTATGTCGGTAACCTTTACCAATAAGGCGGCGGCAGAGATGCGTGGACGTATCGAAGAGCTAATGATGGGCAGTGCAGGCGGTATGTGGAATGGTACTTTCCACGGCATTTGTCACCGTATTCTGCGTGCACACTATCTTGATGCGAAGCTACCGGAAGATTTCCAAATCATTGACAGTGACGACCAACAGCGTCTACTAAAGCGTTTGATTAAAGCGCAAAACCTCGATGAGAAGCAGTGGCCGGCACGCCAAGTGGCATGGTGGATTAACGGTAAGAAAGACGAAGGTCTGCGCCCGTCGCACATTGATGCGTACCATGATCCAGTAACCAAGACATATCTACAGTTGTACACCGCTTACCAAGAAGCGTGTGATCGTGCTGGTTTAGTCGATTTTGCGGAAATCTTGCTGCGCGCACATGAGCTACTGCGTGATAACAAGTTCGTCCGTGAACACTACCAAGCACGCTTTAAGCATATCTTGGTGGATGAGTTCCAAGATACCAACAACATTCAATATGCTTGGCTACGTATGATGGCGGGTCCTGAGTGTCACGTGATGATCGTAGGTGATGACGACCAGTCGATTTATGGTTGGCGTGGTGCAAAAGTCGAGAACATTGAGAAGTTTACGCTCGAATTCCCAAGCGTGAATACCATTCGTCTTGAGCAAAACTACCGTTCCACTAAGACCATTCTGGAAGCATCTAACACCCTGATTGCGAATAACACCGAGCGTATGGGTAAAGAGTTGTGGACGGATGGCGTGGTCGGTGAGCCTATCTCGGTTTACAGCGCTTACAACGAATTAGATGAAGCCCGTTTTGCGGTGAACAAAATCAAAGAGTGGCAAGACAAGGGCGGTGCTCTGAATGACGCTGCGATGCTTTACCGTAACAACGCCCAGTCGCGTGTTCTGGAAGAAGCGTTAATTCAAGCCGGTCTGCCTTATCGTATCTATGGCGGCATGCGATTCTTCGAACGTCAGGAAATCAAAGATGCCTTGAGCTACATGCGTCTGATTGCCAACCGTAACGATGATGCAGCGTTTGAACGTGTGGTGAATACGCCAACGCGTGGTTTGGGCGATAAGACGCTTGAAACCATCCGTTTTGCGGCTCGTGACCGTGGTTGCACCATGTGGGAAGCGAGTGTAGCTATGTTGGACGAGAAGGTGCTTGCTGGTCGCGCTGCTGGTGCTCTGAGCCGTTTTATCGAGCTTGTCACCGCGCTAGAAGACGACACCTTAGAGATGCCGCTGCATCACCAAACTGACCATGTAATTAAATACTCGGGCTTGTTCGCGATGTACGAGCAAGAGAAGGGCGAAAAGTCTAAGGCACGTATTGAGAACTTGGAGGAATTGGTGACCGCAACTCGCCAATTCGAGAAACCAGAAGAAGCCGAAGACATGTCACTGCTGACGGCATTCCTAACCCACGCAGCACTAGAAGCGGGCGAAGGACAAGCGGACGAATTTGAAGATGCGGTTCAGCTCATGACATTACACAGTGCGAAAGGTCTAGAGTTCCCATTGGTGTTTATGGTCGGTGTGGAAGAAGGCATGTTCCCAAGCCAAATGTCGGCAGAAGAAGCAGGGCGCTTAGAAGAAGAACGCCGTCTGTGTTACGTAGGCATGACCCGTGCAATGCAGAAACTGTACATCACTTATGCTGAAATGCGTCGTTTGTACGGTCAGGATAAATACCATAAACCGTCTCGCTTTATCCGTGAACTGCCAGAAACTTGTTTAGATGAAGTACGAATGAAGGCGCAAGTTAGCCGTCCTTCAAGCAGTGGTCGATTTAGCCAAACTGTTGTGAAAGAGAGCTTTAATGAAACCGGCTTTACGCTAGGTTCTCGTGTGATGCATCCAAAGTTTGGTGAAGGCACCATCATCAACTTCGAAGGCAGTGGTCCACAAAGCCGTGTACAGATTGCCTTTAACGGTGAAGGCATCAAATGGTTGGTAACTGCTTACGCACGACTAGAGAAACTGTAAGGCTTGACCAAAACTCATACCAATCGTAGTAAATAACTGGTCATTCTAGCTTGTTAAAATACTCGATAACTGCGTTGCAATTTTTGATTGTAGAATAACTACTTATCGAAAAATTGCGCCTTGTTCTCAAGCATTTTCCCTACGCTATTTCTGATCACTTATTTACTGTGATTGGTATCATCAACTTAAGAGCTGCTTCGGCGGCTCTTTTTGTTTGTGCGGTTTTGGCGTCGATAAAGCAGTAAAAAAATGGAATTCGAAAGCGCGATTTAACGGTGCAGATGAGAAAAACTTTAGGCAAAGAAAAACCCCGAGGGCTTGCGCCCATCGGGGTTATAGTCTTACTCGCAGCAATCCAGCTACTAAGAGTGCTCCATGCATCTAATCCATGATAGTGTGCTGAATCCGTCAGCTTAATCCTTACGTCGCCTTCCTAGCGGTGTCCTTAATGACCTTATCCTGGTCTGCTAACTATCCTCGTTAGCTCTCATCACTTGTTCCCTGAGCGGTGTCCCTGACATCATCCTGATGTTCAAATCCTTGCCTCGTCCAGAGGTGTCCATTTCCCGTCCTTAGTAGCAACCATCCTAGTCACTATTGATTCCCTTCAATGTCCAATTTTGCAATCCATGCCCGACTATTCATCCTGAATAACCGTTTCTTCTTCCTGAAGTTCACCAAGTCCGTGGTGTTTCCTGTTCCGTGTCAGCATCCTTCCGACAGGTTTAATATTACGTGTTTAACGATTTCCAACAACGGGCTAATCTCACATTTTTTAACTCTCTTAGCGTTCAAAAAAGATACATGAGTATTAAATTCAATGGCTTATGCTCTTTTCTGTACGGTTTTACCATTAAAAAAGAGAGGTTTGCTCAACCCTTTGTGAGAGATCTCGCACAAGGGGTCGAGCGAAAGACTCTTACTGCCCGATAGCGGCACCTTCACGTCTTGGATCCGCAGCGCCTTCAAGACCGTCTTTTGTTATTCGTATCGCATGCAGACCAGAGTTCAAATCCCGAACATCGGTTTTAAAGCCCATCTTCTCCAGAGCAGGCTGTAAGCCCTCTGCGGCGGTACCTTGCTCAATATCTAAGGTGCCAAAACGGTTCAGCAATCGTGGCTGATTAATCGCGCTTTGGATGTCCATATCCCATTGCGTGTGGGCGATAATGGCTTGTGCGACGTAACCAATAATGCGGCTGCCACCCGGTGAGCCAATTGCCATGTAAGGTTTGTCATCCTTCATCATAATGGTTGGTGCCATGGATGAACGTGGGCGTTTTCCCGGTTCTAAGCGGTTCGCGATTGGCACACCATCTTGATGCGTGCGGAAAGAGAAATCGGTCAGTTCGTTATTGAGCAAGAAGCCGCGTACCATCAAGCGTGAGCCAAAGGCGTTCTCAATGGTTGTTGTCATTGAAACCACATTGCCTTGCTTATCGACGATATTGAAATGGCTGGTGGAAGGCAGCTCGATCGATTGGTCCATGCTTAAGTTCATGGCGTGCGACCAAGGAGGATTACCGGCTTCAGCCTTACTCAAGGCTTTACCGACTTGAATGAGCTCAGCACGTTGCTTGAGATAATCTTTATCAAGTAAGCCTTCGGTTGGCATTGGCACATAATCTTGGTCAGCCATGTATTTACCACGATCCGCGAACGCAAGGCGCGATGCATCGGCGATCACTTGCCATGATTTCGCGCTTTCGGCTCCCCAACCTTTAAGATCGTATTGCTCGGTGATCGCGAGAATCTGTCCAACCGTCAATGCGCCAGAGCTAGGTGGTCCCATGCCGCAGATACCATAGCTTTGATAAGCCGCACAAACCGGCTCACGTTGCTTGATTTGGAACGCATCAAAGTCAGGTTGTGCCAATACGCCAGGATTGCCCGGTGCATTCTGTACTGTCTTGATGATGTCTGTGGCGATATCGCCTTGATAGAAAGCTTTTGCCCCTTGCTCTGCAATTGCCGTCAGAGTTTGCGCGTATTCAGGGTTCTTCAACAACGTGCCTTCGGCTTTTGGTGAGCCATCTGGATTGAAGAAGTAAGCCTTAGTCGCAGGGAAGCGAGATAGGCGCTTGGCATCTTTCTCAATCAGACTCGCGAGGCGAGGACTGACTTCGAAACCTTGCTCAGCCAAGGTAATCACGGGTTGGATTATCTTCTTCCATTCCAACTTGCCGTATTTCTGGTGCGTGTCCCAAAGTAGTTTCACTGTGCCAGGAGTGGCAACGGAACGCCCACCGACAACCGCATCGTAAAATTGCAGTGGTTGTCCTTTGTCATCTAGGAAGAGTTTCGGCGTTGCGGCGAGCGGTGCGGTCTCGCGTCCATCATACGTAGTCAGTTTTTGTTTCTCACTGTCCCAATAAACTAAGAAGGCGCCACCACCAATACCTGATGATTGCGGTTCTACCAAGCCCAGCATCAGCTGCACGGCAACCATAGCATCAATAGCATTACCACCTTGGGCAATAACATCCGCACCAGTTTGGGTTGCAATTGGGTTAGCAGCGGTAACCATATAATCTTTCGCTTTGACCAGTTGTTTTTGCTCGAAGCCAGTGCTGTGCTCCGGCGCAACCGCATCTGCTGCTTGGTTAGCAAAGGTTGGGGTAGATAAGACGAGTGGGGAAGTAAGAAAAAGACCCGTGGTCACGAGTCGGTTGAACGTCCAATGCATGATGACTCTCCATGTTGCCAGTTTTGTGCTTTGAGCTTGGCAGTTATGGAGAGTCACGTCGAGTCAGCAATCTTAGAAATGTCGATTGTGCTACGCTTTTAAATCAGTACTTTATCCGATAAAAGTATTGATAGTTTGGTATAGAATACTGCCGCCCACTAGAGTAAATACCACGCCGCATAGACCGTCGATGTAGATACCCGCTTGTTGCAATTTACGCTGTAAGCGCTGTGTCGACAGCATCCATGCAAGGCTAGAGAACCAGAATAGCGACAAGCCAAACAGGATGACCAGTGCAATACCTTTGCCAGTAATCGACATACCTGCTGGGACTAAACTCGACATCAAACTGACAAAGAACACCAGGGCTTTTGGGTTAAGAATGTTGGTCGCAAACCCTTTAGCAAACGCTTGACGCTTATTGCTGATCACTAGGTTATTTTGCTTCTTAGGTTGATCCGTCTGTGGGTTTTGGATCATCGAGATCACGGCACGCAATGCGCCAATTCCTAAGTAGAGCAGGTAACTACCACCGAGCAGTTGTACCACGGAATACAGCACTGGGTGCTGGTGGACGACAAAACTCACACCTGTCAGGCTGAACAAAGAGTGCAGCAAAATACCGACGGACAATCCCAACGCAATGTACAAGCCAGTTTGACGACCATGACGCGTCGCATTTTGTACGACCAGCGCAAAGTCCGGACCTGGACTCATTAGGGCAATAAAGTGAATGCTGGCGAGTGTCAGCAATATGGTGGATTCATTCATAACACATCTCAAATTTAACCAATGCGGCTATTGTCGTGGTAAGTCACCTGTGGCGCTTGTAAAAAACTGACAGCTTTCTCGGTAAATGAAATTAACGAGCCACTTGAGAAGGGGAAACGCCGTAGGTCTGCTTAAACGCTTTGCTGAAATGCGCTTGATCGTAGAAACCGATCTGATGGGCAACGTCGGTACCACATTGACCTGATTGCAGTAACTTCATGCCTTGTTCAAGGCGCAGGCGTGCGAACCATGCATAAGGCGTCATGCCGGTTTGCGCTTTAAAGTGGCGCTGGAACTGAGTTGGGCTCAGTTGGCACAGCTCTGAAAGTGAATCCAAACGCACCGCTTGGTCGAGGTTTGCCATTAGATAATCTTTTAACGTCCCAAGCGATTGATTCCCAAGTGGTACTACTTTTTGTCGCTCAAGCGATCCGTAGCGATCAAAAAGCTGGTTAAATCCTTCAAAAGGAAGGCAATCTTTGGTGAGTTGGCTGAGATTTTCACGACGAAGTAGCCCATGTAAGTTACTAAGTTGTGAAAATATCTGTGGATCCGAGATGATCAGCTCGTTGAAGTGTATTATTTGACCGTTTTGCTTAAGATCAGCCAGATCGCTCAATAGGTGAGGTTCGATCGCAAATACATTCACTTCATAGCCACTTTCGAGCTTAGATTGCCCGTCGTGCAGCTCATCTGGCGGCATAATCACTATTTGCCCGTGACCAACTTGGTGGCTGTTACCTTGGTATTGGAACTTCTGCGCGCCATGCGTGATCAGGCCGAGATGAAAATCCAGATGGTAATGCCTTTGAAAAGCAAATTTCTGGTATTTCGCCTCTATTAGACTCAAGTTGTCATGGTCGGTTGCGTAGTACTGAATATGTTCCATTAAATAAAAAAGCTTGGTCACATTATGACCAAGCTTATCTGGCAATTTCTAACTTGTCTTGTAAAAAACGATCACTGTGGCTGAACGATTCGGCGTGAGCGACGGTTATTACGTAATCCATCAAAGCTAAACACGACTAGTGCTCCCCAAATAAAGACGAAAGTGATCGCTTTATCCATGGTAAAGGGTTCGCCATACATCAATACTGCAAGTAAAAACATTAAGCTTGGGCCTATATATTGGAAAAAGCCCAAAGTCGATAATTTGAGTCTTGTTGCTGCACCCGTAAAGCACAGCAGTGGCAGGGTTGTTATAACCCCAGCCGCGATCAACAAACTATTTAACGTAAGTGGATTCGTAAGCATATTTGAGGTTGGTGTATCGGCAATAAAAAGCAAATAAACAGCGGCCACTGGCAGTAGAAGTAATGTCTCGATAAACAAGCCAGTTTTTGCATCGACACTGACTTTCTTTCTTAATAAGCCATAAAAGCCGAAGCTCATTGCTAACGCCATCGCAACAACAGGTACGGAGCCAAATACAATCAGTTGAACGAGTACGCCACAACCTGCCAATACAACCGCGAACCACTGTAATTTACGCAGTCTCTCTCCCAAAAATACCATCCCGAGTAAGACGTTGATCAGTGGGTTAATGTAATAACCTAAGCTGGCGTCGAGCATATGATTCGAGTTTACCGCCCAAATGAAAATCAACCAATTGCCGCCAATTAGCATGGAACTTGCGATCAGGTAAGCGATTTTCGTTTTGTCTTTCGCGATGTGGTAAGCCGAGCGCCAGTGACGGCCAAAATGGAGGAGTGCAGCAAGCAAAAAGAAAGACCATATCACTCGGTGGCTTAGAATTTCCAAAGGAGATACTTGTGCGATGGACTTAAAGTACATCGGCGCAATGCCCCACATGGTATACGCGCCAATCGCTAGCAAGATACCTTGCCGCGCGCGTTGTTGTTCGTCTTCTGGTGTCATGAAGTGTCACCTAATTGTGTGTTTTATAGAGCAGAAAATCAGTATACGAGTCGTGATGCGAAACACCTAACAATTTGCGGTTTTATTCACCATGAAACCCCATTACAATGTGCCCTCACTTTGTGTGCCAGTGGTATGCATAAGCACCTCTTTTTTAAGACCCAATCTGAGACTTTTCATGACCTCGACCTTGTTAGCCGAACAATCAGACTCGCCTGTAACGCCTCAACGTGTGTTGGAGGATGTGTTTGGTTACCAAGAGTTCCGTGATGGTCAGCAGTTGGTGATTGATGCCGCGGTAGAAGGTCGCGACAGCTTAGTTATCCTGCCTACTGGTGGCGGTAAGTCGCTGTGCTATCAAATTCCTGCTTTGGTTCGCTCTGGCATTACTTTGGTGATTTCTCCGCTTATCTCGCTGATGAAGGACCAAGTAGACCAGCTTAAAGCCAACGGTGTAGCGGCTGAGTGCATTAACTCGACCATGCCTCGTGAAGAGCTGCTCAGCGTGTATAACCGCATGCACACTGGTCATCTTAAGTTGGTGTACGTCTCGCCAGAACGCGTATTGATGCGTGATTTCATTGAGCGCTTGGAAAACTTGCCGCTATCGATGATTGCTGTCGATGAAGCGCATTGTATTTCCCAGTGGGGACACGATTTCCGTCCAGAATATGCCGCGCTTGGTCAACTTAAGCAGCAGTTTTCCCATGTGCCATTTATGGCGCTGACGGCGACGGCGGATGATGCAACGCGCCGAGATATTCTTGAGCGTCTGCAACTGAATAATCCAGAGGTTTACCTAGGCAGCTTCGACCGTCCTAACATTCGCTACAACTTAGTTGAGAAGCACAAGCCGGTTTCGCAAATCGTTCGTTATCTGGAAACCCAAAAGGGTAACTGCGGCATCATCTATTGTGGTAGCCGTAAGAAAGTTGAGATGGTGACCGAGAAGCTGTGCAACAACCACATTCGTGCTGCTGGTTATCACGCAGGTATGGACGCTGATGAGCGCGCTTACGTTCAAGAAGCTTTCCAACGTGATGACATCCAAATTGTAGTGGCGACCGTGGCATTCGGTATGGGCATCAACAAACCAAACGTGCGTTTTGTGGTTCACTTTGATATCCCGCGTAATATCGAGTCCTACTATCAGGAAACCGGTCGTGCAGGGCGTGATGGTTTGCCTGCGGAAGCGATGATGTTGTATGACCCAGCGGACATCAGTTGGCTGCGTCGTATGTTGGATGAGAAAGACGATGGTCCACAGAAGCAGGTGGAAACCCACAAACTGAATGCGATGAGTGCCTTTGCTGAGGCGCAAACCTGTCGTCGTCAGGTGCTATTGAATTACTTTGGTGAGTATCGTGAGAAGCCATGTGGCAACTGTGATATTTGCTTAGATCCACCGAAACACTTTGATGCCACGGAAGAAGCGCGTAAGGCGTTGTCTTGTGTGTACCGAGTGAATCAGAGCTTTGGTATGGGCTACGTGGTAGAAGTGCTACGTGGCATGCAAAACATTCGTGTGCGTGAAAATGGGCACGATAAGATTTCTACCTACGCGATAGGGCGCGATCACAGCCACGATTACTGGGTGAGTATCTTCCGTCAGTTAATCCACAAAGGGCTGTTGTTTCAAAACATCACGCGTAACTCAACGCTGCAACTTACCGAAGAAGCGCGTCCGCTGCTGCGTGGCGATGTGACTCTAGAGTTAGCGGTTCCGCGTTTAGACACCGCAGCACGTGCGGCGAAGTCAGATAAACTGACCAGTAAGAACTACGACAAAAAGCTGTTTGCTAAGTTACGTAAGCTGCGTAAGTCGATTGCTGATGAAGATGGTTTGCCACCATACGTGGTCTTCAGTGACGCGACTCTGATTGATATGGCGGAAATTCTGCCAACGTCTTACGGCGAAATGCTGGCAGTCAGCGGTGTTGGTCAGCGCAAACTAGAGAAGTACGCCGACCCATTCCTTGATTTGATTCAAGAACACATTACTCACCACGGATAAGGAACCAAGATGCAAAAGGAATTTGGCTTAGCGGACTACATGGCACAAGAAGGTCGCTTAATCATTACTGCGCCGAGCTTTGACCTTGATAGCTTTCCTGCTTTAGGTGAGCGTTTAGTCGGCTTGCTTTCTGCTACTGTGGTTGAAAAACAATGGGATGCGGATATTCACTCTTGGCTGATCGACTTTGAAGGTTGCCGACTGTTTATGAAAGCAGAGCATTACAGCGAAGCGATTTGGTTTGAAGCGTTAGCGATTGAAGAGAGCAGGGAAGAGTTGGATTATCTTGCAGGATTGTTCCAGCGCGGCTTCTAAAAATAGAATTTTTCTTGAAAGGGTGTTTCACATGAAACACCCTTTTTTATGCTTAAACGTTTGCGTAAAACAGACGACTTGCGGCGAAAAGTGGTTAATGTATAATCGCCCACCGCTTCGCTCAGAATGAGCCAAGCCAGTTTATTTTTCATTTTACATTGTTGGTAAGAGCCACTTTATTCAGTGACTCGATTTGGGTTCCCTCACCCCCAAACCAAACTAAAAAGGTATCGCATGAGTAACTTTACCCCTGCGCAGCAGCGCAACGCCCTTATCTATCTGGTTCTATTCCACCTAGTCATTATTGCATCTAGCAATTACCTAGTTCAGCTACCGTTTACTATTTTCGGTTTCCATACCACTTGGGGCGCATTCACTTTCCCATTTATATTCCTAGCGACTGACTTAACTGTGCGTATTTTCGGTGCTCAGTTGGCGCGTAAGATCATCTTCTTAGTGATGTTGCCTGCTTTGGCAGTGTCTTACTTCTTATCGGTGGTGTTCTTCGAAGGTCAATTCCAAGGTTTTGGTCACCTAGGGGAATTTAACTTATTCGTTGCTCGTATCGCGATTGCTAGCTTCATGGCGTACCTACTTGGTCAGATCATGGATGTGCACGTGTTCAACCGCCTACGTCAAATGAAGCAATGGTGGGTGGCACCAACGTGTTCAACGCTTTTCGGTAATGCACTTGATACCATCGCTTTCTTCGCCATTGCGTTCTATCAAAGCCCAGATCCATTTATGGCAGAGCATTGGACGGAAATCGCGCTGGTGGATTACGGCTTCAAACTGATTATCAGTCTTGGTTTGTTCGTTCCGATGTACGGCGTATTACTGAATTACCTAATTAAGAAGCTGACTGCGGTGAACCCTGACTTTAAGGTGACGACAAGCGTTCAGTCTTAATATCAGTGGGAACCCCGAAAGCCGCTTGCTTAAATCAAGCGGCTTTTTTGTACCTGCTTACTGGGATTTAGAGGGTTTTGTACAGCGTGGGGAGCAATTAGATCATGGGTGTCCAAAAGCTCCCTGAGCTGTACGAAGGTAAAAATGAGCAGTAAAAAAGGTCCCGAGTGAGACCTTTTAATCGAAGGTACGGCACGTAGAGGAAGCTCGCTGGTGAAATGGCTAACAGAGCATCTTCTCAATCAAAATGGCTTTTTGCGCATCGAAGGCGCCAAGTTGCAGGCCGTTATCCCAGCTGATGCTTTGATTGAACATCGCCAACATCAAACCGACACTGCGTTGATTGGCGTCCTGCCAGCAATCAGACTCGCTGTACTCTCCATCATTTATCGCGTTGCCATTAACGAGAATGGGCTCGAAACGCCATTTTTCTCCGACACGGTAGTAGCCTTTGCTGGTTAAGGTCTGGTTGGATTGAATCGTTAGATTGTGCTCGATGCCCGGTTCACCTGTTAGTTCAAATACAAACCTTAGCTGGTGGTCGTCACATTGCAGCTCAACGATCAGTTGGCCGTTTTCCTCAACCAGTGTTGATTGAGAGTAGTCTCCGAAGCAGTGCAGCAACCAAGAAATAGGGTGGCTAGCTGTCTCAAGAAACCACTCTTTGAGCGTGAAGGTGCCTGGTAGATTAACTTGGGTGACTAGATTGACCACACAAGGTTGGGTTTGCGAGGCGAGCCACTTCTCTATCGTCTTGGCGGTCTCTAGCTGAGCAAAGGCGTAATTAACTAATAGGTTGGAGTTCGGTTGCTGCCAGTGAGTGATGTCGGAATTCAATCCCACCAATGGCTTTTCACAAATTAGCTTGGTTGAACCTAACTTCTTAATTATCTCTGCATGAGTATGCGCAGGTGTCGCGATTGTCACTACATCAAGTTGCTTGAGTGCGCTGATGTTCGTTTCTGCCTTTGGGATTGCTTCTTCACTGCACGCTTGCTGAAGTGGTTCTATTTGGTTGGCGCATAACGTTGTGACCGATACACCATTGTTTCGATAGTGGGGAATGTGCGTGCGTCCCCAGTTGATTCCTATGATGCCGGCTTGCTGGATTTGCTCTGATTTGTTGAAACGTTCACTCAATGGCGGCAAGGCAATTCGTTCATCGGTTAGACGTTGGTCATGGTGATAGTCATTGCTTGGCAGCACTTGCCATGGCTTGTTGTAATGCTGCTTGAGTGCACAAACGAGTTCGTAGAAATTCCACTTATCTTTTAAGTTGCTATCAAGGTGATATAAACCGGCTTCGTTCCGCTCAATAAGCTGCAAAAAGGCGAGTGCAGTATCGTCCATATGAGAAGTCGCGGGATACCAAACTGTGCTAGCGGTAATAACGCCGTTCTCTTCATATTGGCGGTCGAGATGCGCCAACATGTTATTGCCTTCTGCTTGGTGATGGAGCTGCCAACCAATTCGAGCAATCATCGCATCTGGATTTGCTTGCCAGATTGCATCTTCACAACGAACTTTGTATTTGCCGTAATCATCTTGGGTGTTTCTTTCTTCAAAGATGCCATAAGGCCCGTTTTTTGTGGCATCAAATACCATTGCTGTGCTGACAAAGAGGTAAGGAATGTTGCGCTGTTTGCAGTGTTCACCGAGCCATGCTGCCCATGCTTCACTCCCCATCGCCATATGGCACACCGCATCAATGTGGTGCTGCTGCCAAAATTGCTCACTTTGCTCTGGATCATCTGGTGAGATCTGGTGGTGATTCCACTCCAATATGTTCCAGCCGCGTAGGTGAAACTGATGAGCGACTTTTGGGGCGAGGGTGCCAGTTAAGCCAGTCATTAAAACGGTTTTCATGATGGTGCATCTTGGTTGGCTAAATTGTGTTTATCAATAAAGCATGGCTGTTTTTCGATGTAGAGCGGAGAAGCTGAGATTTTTGCTGGGCAGCACGTTTTGTAGGGGAAGTAGATGCAAAAAAGCCCAAGCGAACGCCTGGGCTTTAGTATTGTAAGGCAGTGATATTCGCTTATTTTGCTACGATATTTAATGGCCAGCCGATGTCTGTCTGACGGTTGGATTCAATTTCCAACTCAGCTGCAGTCAGTGGGTTTTTCTCTAGCCATTGCACATCAATGTGTAACGTTAGATTGTCGCCTTCAACCGTTAGAGTCACATTTGGCTCTAGATCAGGATTGCGACGATGGCTGAGCAGAACCGCAAGACGCAACAATCTCAATACTCGTTTTGCACTCGAGCCTGATAATGCATGCTGCTCAGGTAAAGAAGTGAGTTGTTCGCGATAGCGACGAGCCACTTCACCAATAAAGAACTTCTGCGCGCGCGTGTAACCAGGCAGATCCAAATTCTGCAGCAAGTAAGCACTATGCTCTCCGCCTTTTTTGAAATCGATAGTTAAGCCAATTTCATGCAGTTTTGCGGCGGTCTCGAGTAATATCTTGCCCTGAGGCTCTGTAATCCACTCATCGCCCCCAGCTTGCTGTAAAAGCGTGTGTGCCAGACTAGCGACTTGTTCACCGTATTGGTGATCGAGCTGATAACGATTTTGTACGCTAGCGATAGTGCGGGCACGAATGTCTTCTTGACGAAGCTCTTCAACCATCTCATACACTAAGCCTTCGCGTAGTGCGCCGCCAGCCAGTGTCATAGCATCGATTTCAAGCAATTCAAAAACGGCAATCAAAATAGAGAGGCCACTAGGGAACACTAATGCACGCTCAAGTGTTAAGCCTTCAATATCGAGCTCTTCTAAATGGTCGGCCAACATGGCTTGCTTCTGTAGACGCTTGAGTTTGGAGTGAGTGATTACTTCGTCCATGCCTTGCGCCAGCATTATCTCTTGCAATGCCTGAACTGTGCCTGATGCACCAACACACACATCCCAACCAATTTCTGTATAACGTTCTAAAATCGGCTGGATGGTCTGTTTCGCTCCTTCAATTGCCGCGTCAAAGTTACGAGCATTCAATTGGCGATCTTTAAAGAAGTTTTCAAGCCAAGTCACGCAGCCCATTTTTAAGCTGGTCAGTGCTTTGGCTTCGAAACCTTCCCCGATAATCAGTTCGGTACTTGCTCCACCGATATCGACTACAAGGCGACGACCACTACCGCCAGAGGTGTGAGCGACACCTTTATAGATAGTGGCAGCTTCTTCTTCACCAGTAATCACTTCGATAGGCTGGCCTAGAATTTGGTTAGCCTTTTCTAAAAACACATCTACATTGGTCGCGGTACGTAATGTTGCTGTACCGACGATGCGAATGTTTTGTTTAGGAATGTCCTGCAAGCGTTCCGCAAATAGACTTAAGCAGTCCCATCCTCGCTGCATAGCTTCCATACTAAGAGAATTATGTTCATCTAAGCCAGCTGCTAGACGAACTTTGCGCTTAATTTTAGCCATTGTTTGAACGCTGCCATCGATGTGACGCACAACGAGCATGTGAAAACTGTTCGACCCGAGGTCGATGGCGGCATATAGCGGTGATGATCCTGCTTGACTCATAAAACGAACTCAGTTTCCTATTACGATTGTTTTGGTGCCGATTGACGCGGTTGGCGTGGACGACGTCCCTGCGGCTTACGGTTACCAGAACGGGTACCGCCAGTATTCGTGCGGCGCTGTTGGTTGCGTGGTGCACGCATACGAATCGGAGCCGGTAGATCTTGAATTAGTGTCGACGAATCGTACTCTGAAACTGGGATTGTATGCTCAATGTATTCTTCGATTGCTGGTAGGTTAACCGCGTACTCTTCACAAGCAAAACTGATCGAATGACCGCTCGCACCAGCGCGACCAGTACGGCCAATACGGTGAACATAATCTTCACAGTCGTCAGGAAGGTCGTAGTTGAAAACGTGCGTTACCTGAGGAATATGCAGGCCACGCGCTGCAACGTCAGTTGCAACTAGGATGTCGACATCACCTTTGGTGAATTGCTCAAGAATCTTCTCACGCTTCTTCTGCGGTACATCGCCAGTAAGAAGGCCTACACGGTGTCCATCGGCAGCCAAATGACCCCAAACCGATTCACACTTATGCTTGGTATTGGCAAAAATGATAGCGCGATCTGGCCACTCTTCTTCAATTAGTGTTTGAAGCAGCGCCATTTTGTCTTCATTAGAAGGATAGAAAAGCTCTTCCTGGATACGGTGGCCAGTTTTTTGTTCTGGTTCGACAACGACATGCTCAGGAGTATTCATGTGTTCGAATGCCAGTTCTTGAACGCGGTAAGACAGCGTTGCTGAGAACAGCATGTTCAAACGCTCTTTTGGCTCAGGCATACGACGGAACAAGAAGCGAATGTCTTTAATAAAGCCAAGATCGAACATGCGGTCGGCTTCGTCCAGAACAACAGCTTGAATGTTGTTGAGGTTAAATACGCGCTGTTTGTAGAAGTCGATGATACGGCCTGTTGTTCCGATCAGAATATCTACGCCGTCTTGCAGTTTCGCAAGTTGCTTGTCGTAGCTTTCACCACCGTAAGCTAGAGCGGTTTTTAGACCTGTGCTTTCAGTTAATGATTCTGCATCATTGTAAATTTGAATAGCGAGCTCACGTGTAGGCGCCATAATAATTGCGCGTGGCTGTGTAGGCTTACGACCTTCATGTTCCGGAGTCGTCAGAAGGTGGTTGAACGTAGCAGTAAGAAACGCGAGCGTTTTACCAGTACCCGTTTGGGCCTGGCCTGCGATGTCTTGGCCGGTGAGCAGGACCGGCAACGCCAAGGCTTGGATAGGGGTACAAAATTCGAACCCTTTTTTGTCCAATCCTTCAATAACTTGGGGCTTTAAGCCCAAATCGGCGAACTTTTGCTCTGTGATATGCGTCTTTTTCATGGCTATAGAATATCAGCTAAAGCTTGCAATACGAAAGTAAATACATTCCAATAGGGCATCTAATTACTGGTTATCATCCAACCAGTTTCGAAAAACACATTGGAGTGGAAGATGAGTGATAAGATTTTGCAGCTAACTGATGACGGTTTTGAAAACGATGTAATCAACGCTGCAGGCCCGGTTCTAGTGGATTTTTGGGCAGAATGGTGTGGTCCTTGTAAAATGATCGCTCCTATTTTGGACGAAATCGCAGACGAGTACGAAGGCAAACTCACTATCGGTAAACTAAACATCGACCATAACGCAGGTACACCACCTAAGTTTGGTATTCGCGGCATTCCAACGCTATTACTATTTAAAGATGGTAACGTAGCGGCAACGAAAGTAGGTGCTCTGTCTAAAACTCAACTAAAAGAGTTCCTAGACGCAAACTTATAATCACCAAGTGATTACAGATAAAACCGTGCAAAGTTACAATGCACGGTTTTGTTTTTCTAACTCTGGACTAGAATACTAATTAGTGCTAACTTATCGCGCGTTAATTGAACAAATTTCTCTTCTTGGTCGATCCTGAGACCAAATCCATCTTAACTAGAAAACAGATCTTATTTTGACTAAACAAGAATCCACCACCATGAACCTTACCGAACTGAAGAACAGACCTGTGTCTGACCTTGTAAAACTGGGCGAAAGCTTAGGATTAGAGAACCTAGCTCGCTTAAGAAAACAAGACATCATCTTCGCGATTTTAAAAGCGCACGCTAAAGGCGGCGAAGACATCTTTGGCGATGGGGTTCTGGAAATTCTGCAAGACGGCTTTGGTTTCCTACGCAGTGCAGATAGTTCATACCTTGCGGGTCCGGACGATATCTACGTATCACCAAGTCAGATTCGTCGCTTTAACCTACGTACTGGTGACTCTATCGCTGGCAAAATTCGTCCACCAAAAGACGGTGAACGTTACTTTGCCCTTCTAAAAGTCAATACCGTTAACGACGATAAACCAGACAACGCCCGTAACAAGATCCTATTTGAAAACCTTACCCCTCTACATGCGAATGAGCGCATGGTTATGGAGCGTGGTAACGGTTCAACAGAAGACATTACAGCACGTGTTTTAGACTTGGCATCGCCAATCGGTAAAGGTCAACGTGGTCTGATTGTTGCTCCGCCTAAAGCGGGTAAAACAATGCTTCTGCAAAACATCGCGCAAAGCATCGCGTACAACCACCCTGAGTGTGAGTTGATGGTTCTTCTTATCGACGAACGTCCAGAAGAAGTAACCGAGATGCAACGCCTAGTTAAAGGTGAAGTGGTTGCGTCGACTTTCGATGAGCCAGCATCTCGTCACGTACAAGTAGCGGAAATGGTGATCGAGAAAGCAAAACGTCTTGTTGAACATAAGAAAGACGTGGTTATCTTGCTTGACTCTATCACTCGTCTAGCACGTGCTTACAACACCGTAGTGCCTTCATCAGGTAAAGTACTAACAGGTGGTGTGGATGCAAACGCATTACATCGTCCTAAGCGTTTCTTCGGTGCTGCACGTAACGTAGAAGAAGGCGGCAGCCTAACTATCATCGCAACGGCACTAGTAGATACTGGTTCTAAAATGGATGAAGTTATCTACGAAGAGTTCAAGGGTACAGGTAACATGGAACTGCACTTGAACCGTAAGATTGCTGAGAAGCGTGTATTCCCTGCGATTGACTTCAACCGCTCAGGTACACGTCGTGAAGAGCTACTGACGAAGACTGACGAACTACAGAAGATGTGGATTCTGCGTAAGATCGTTCACCCAATGGGTGAAATCGACGCAATGGAATTCCTAATCGATAAGCTAGCGATGACGAAGACCAACGATGAGTTCTTCGATGCGATGCGTCGTCAATAGTCTCAAATAAGTGATTCTGCGAAAAGCCACCGTATATCGGTGGCTTTTTTATTGCTTTCTCCCGATAGAAGTATCAGAATGAAGGAAATGTTATCGGGAGGTTAACATGCAACAAGGAATGTTGTCGTCATTACTCCTGAGCTTGTCACTTATCACTCTACCTGCGACATTATCTGCCAAGGAAATGCATGAGTCTGTAGTAGAGCAGTGGCTTCAGGATACTCAAATACAGGCTAAAGTCTCTGAACTGCTTGATTACGCTGTCAGAGATGAAGTCGACTCGCTTAAATTTGCCCTTGATCGACTTGCTTTGCCTCAACAAGAGGTGGTGCGCTTTCAATTGTTGGAAAAGCTTGAAAAGCAAGATGTGATTCTCACGCCTCGAATGGCTCTGTTTGTTGAGTCCCAGATCCGTATGACCCCGACTTATCAAGTGTTAGAGCGAGGTGATGGGTATGAATTTAGTGTACCCGCTTTTAACTTTCCCGTTATTGCGAGTCGCTTGATTAAGCGTTGGAAACAAGACCAAAGTACCTTGGACTTTGTCTTACAAGCTGAACGAAGAGAGCTTAACTTAAAGCAATGGCTTACAGGGCCATCTCAACAAGCTCAAGCACGTGAAGCGCTTTTGATTCGAGAGTTAGACAGCTTATCACCCAATGCGCTTGCTGCATTAACGGCCCAGTTAACCAAAGCAAATGTGACCAGTTGGTTACCATCGACGGCCGTGATAGTCAGGTTGGCACAAGTTAGTCAGGATGAGGAAGTGTACAACTTACTCTGGCGGATGAAAGCTGATTACAACAGCCAGTCCGAACTTGAGCGTTTAGCTGCGGTTGGAGACGTTTTTTCCATTCAGCAATTGATGAATGCCACAGTTAACCCATCACTCAAGCCAGAAGCTATTAGTCTACTTACAAAATCTAACCCTCTATCTCCGCAAGTAAAGCAGTTTCTAGTTAGAAAAATGGCGTTATCAGAAGAAGCAACCATGGTTGCTCGAGAGCTTGCTCAACAAGGGCATCAAACCTGGTTGGAAGAGTTAGTATCTTCGAACCATCAGATAAAGACTCGGCAGATTGAACAAGTATTAAAGTAATCTGGCTCACATACCCACACAAAATAGGAGGATCTTAGCGTCCTCCTATTTGTTATACTGCGGACAGTTTAATCAGCCAGCATGAAGGCCTATGAGTTTTAAGGATTTACGCGAATTTATCGACCACCTAGAACAGAAAGGTCGACTTAAACGCATCACTCACCCTGTCGATCCCGCTTATGAAATGACAGAAATTAGCGACCGCACCTTGCGTGCTGGTGGACCTGCGCTGTTGTTTGAGAACCCAATCGGCTACGACGTACCTGTTTTGACTAACCTGTTTGGTACACCAGAGCGTGTCGCAATCGGTATGGGACGTGAAGATGTTAAAGAATTAAGAGAAGTCGGTAAGCTGCTGGCTTATTTAAAAGAACCTGAGCCACCAAAAGGCTTCAAAGACGCTTTAGAAAAACTGCCTGTGTTCAAACAAGTATTGAACATGCCGGCTAAGCGTTTACGTAAAGCACCATGCCAAGACATTGTTTGGCAAGGTGATGAAGTCGACTTGGATAAAATTCCGGTAATGAGCTGCTGGGCAGAAGATGTAGCGCCGCTGCTTACTTGGGGCTTAACCGTAACCAAAGGTCCAAATAAGAAACGTCAGAACCTAGGCATTTACCGTCAGCAGAAAATTGCCAAGAACAAAATCATCATGCGTTGGTTAGCCCATCGTGGTGGTGCGCTTGATCTGCGCGATTGGATGGAAACCAACCCAGGTAAACCTTTCCCAGTTTCGGTCGCGTTTGGTGCAGACCCAGCAACCATTCTTGGTGCAGTAACACCAGTGCCAGATACGCTATCGGAATACGCATTTGCAGGTTTGCTACGTGGAAGCAAAACGGAAGTCGTGAAGTCAGTCAGCAACGATTTGGAAGTGCCAGCGAGCGCGGAAATCGTGATGGAAGGCTATATCGACCCGAACGAGTTTGCTGATGAAGGTCCTTACGGTGACCACACTGGCTACTATAACGAAAAAGAAAAGCACCACGTATTTACTATTACGCACATTACTATGCGTAAAGACCCTATTTATCACAGCACCTACACAGGTCGTCCGCCAGATGAACCAGCTGTATTGGGTGTGGCATTAAACGAAGTGTTTGTGCCTATTCTGCAAAAGCAATTCCCAGAGATTGAAGACTTCTATCTTCCGCCAGAAGGTTGTTCGTACCGAATGGCCGTCGTCACCATGAAGAAGCAGTACCCAGGACATGCCAAGCGCGTAATGATGGGCGTGTGGTCTTTCTTACGTCAATTCATGTATACCAAGTTTGTTATTGTGTGCGATGAATCGGTAAACGCACGAGATTGGAATGATGTCGTGAAAGCCATGTCAGAGCATATGGATCCTGTACGTGATACCTTGATGATAGATAACACGCCAATCGACTCGCTCGACTTTGCTTCACCAGTGGTTGGGCTTGGCTCCAAAATGGGCTTGGATGCGACCATTAAATGGGATGCCGAGCTGGCGACGCGAACCGAGGTCACTGAGCGAGACAGCAAAGCGATTACCGAAGCAGAACTAAATGAGTTGAAACAGCAACGCCCTGAGATTGTTGACGTCTATCTTCCAGTTACAGCAAACAACCAATTTGCTGTCGTGACTATGAAGAAAGACCAAGCTGGTCAATCCCAAGAATTGATGGAACATCTATGGGGCTTCTTTGCTCAGTACACGGATAACAAATTCATCATTTTGTGCGACGATGACGTTAATGCACGAGATTGGAATGACATCATTTGGGCGGTGACAACTCGAATGGACCCAGATAGAGACACGATTCAAGTGCTTGGTAAGACTGAGAGTTCATCCAAATTAGGACTGGATGCGACCAACAAGTTCGAATCTGAAGTCACGCGCGAGTGGGGTACGCCTATCCAAAAAGATCCTAAACTTGTGGCTAAAGTCGATGAGATTTGGGACCAGTTAGGTATTCTATGAGTCATCAAGTCCACCTTCTACCAATGGACGTTACATTCCAAGTAAAAGAAGGGGAGACGGTGTTAGAAGCTGCGCTCAACAACAATATTCGCTTCCCACACCGTTGCCAAGTTGGCGCTTGCGCCATGTGTATGTGTAAAAAGCTAACGGGCGAGGTGAGCTATCACCTCGAACCTATGCTAACCGAAAAAGAGCAACAGCAAGGTTGGATATTCCCTTGCCAAGCCTATACAGAAAGTAATTTAGTGCTTACTTTTGACGAGTAAGCGAGAGGAACACCATGACCATCCAATGTAAAGTAAAGTCTATTCAGCCGTTAGCTTGTAATACTTACCAAATCCTTCTTCATCCAGAATCACCAGTGCCTTTTAAAGCGGGTCAGTACCTAATGGTGGTGATGGGTGAAAAAGACAAACGTCCTTTCTCTATCGCAAGCAGCCCTTGTCGTCATGAAGGTGAACTTGAACTGCACATCGGTGCGGCGGAACACAACGCTTATGCACAAGAAGTTGTCGAAGCAATGCAAGCGGCGCTTGAAACTGATGGTCAGATTGAAATTGATGCGCCACATGGCGATGCTTGGGTTCAAGAAGAAAGCGAACGCCCATTATTATTAATTGCTGGTGGTACAGGCTTCAGTTACGTTCGCTCGATTCTGGATCACTGCGTAGCGCAGAATAAAACCAATCCTATCTATTTATATTGGGGGGCGCGCGATAACTGCCAGCTTTATGCTAAAGACGAACTGGTCGAGATCGCCGATAAGTTTGCTAACGTTCACTTTGTGCCAGTAGTAGAAGAAGCACCTGCAGACTGGCAAGGTAAAGTTGGTAACGTGCTACAAGCAGTAGCCGAAGATTTCGAAAGCTTAGAAAACTACGATATCTATATTGCAGGTCGTTTTGAAATGGCTGGCGCAGCACGTGAACAGTTCACTCAGAACAAGAAAGCGAAGAGCGAACGTATGTTCGCAGACGCGTACGCATTCATTTAAATACGGCTTTTGATACAGAAAAAGAGGGTTTTTTACCCTCTTTTGTGCTTTTTTGATGAAATAGTCATCGAACAGTCAGTTTTTTCCATTTTTTTTCAAAAAAGGGTTGCGAACGGATCTGAGTTCCCTATAATGCGCATCCACCGACACGGCAGACGCGATAAGGCTTCAGCAGGGTCGGAGAGGTGAAAGCTTCTACGAAAAATAAAATTGAAAAAGTGTTTGACACTGTCAATTAAATCGCTAGAATGCACCTCCGCTTTGAGAGAAAAACTTCTCGCAAAGCAAGCTCTTTAACAATATAGACCTATCAATCTGTGTGGGCACTCGTTGATGATGATCCAAATAGTTTCTTCGGAAACAATTTAGGTTTCAATGATACGAAGTGACCATTGAATCGAAAGATTCAGCACAGTCAATTCAAACATTACGTTATGTAATGTTCAGTATTCATTGAGCCGAACAAAATCTTAAATTGAAGAGTTTGATCATGGCTCAGATTGAACGCTGGCGGCAGGCCTAACACATGCAAGTCGAGCGGAAACGAGTTATCTGAACCTTCGGGGAACGATAACGGCGTCGAGCGGCGGACGGGTGAGTAATGCCTAGGAAATTGCCCTGATGTGGGGGATAACCATTGGAAACGATGGCTAATACCGCATGATGCCTACGGGCCAAAGAGGGGGACCTTCGGGCCTCTCGCGTCAGGATATGCCTAGGTGGGATTAGCTAGTTGGTGAGGTAAGGGCTCACCAAGGCGACGATCCCTAGCTGGTCTGAGAGGATGATCAGCCACACTGGAACTGAGACACGGTCCAGACTCCTACGGGAGGCAGCAGTGGGGAATATTGCACAATGGGCGCAAGCCTGATGCAGCCATGCCGCGTGTGTGAAGAAGGCCTTCGGGTTGTAAAGCACTTTCAGTCGTGAGGAAGGTAGTGTAGTTAATAGCTGCATTATTTGACGTTAGCGACAGAAGAAGCACCGGCTAACTCCGTGCCAGCAGCCGCGGTAATACGGAGGGTGCGAGCGTTAATCGGAATTACTGGGCGTAAAGCGCATGCAGGTGGTTTGTTAAGTCAGATGTGAAAGCCCGGGGCTCAACCTCGGAATAGCATTTGAAACTGGCAGACTAGAGTACTGTAGAGGGGGGTAGAATTTCAGGTGTAGCGGTGAAATGCGTAGAGATCTGAAGGAATACCGGTGGCGAAGGCGGCCCCCTGGACAGATACTGACACTCAGATGCGAAAGCGTGGGGAGCAAACAGGATTAGATACCCTGGTAGTCCACGCCGTAAACGATGTCTACTTGGAGGTTGTGGCCTTGAGCCGTGGCTTTCGGAGCTAACGCGTTAAGTAGACCGCCTGGGGAGTACGGTCGCAAGATTAAAACTCAAATGAATTGACGGGGGCCCGCACAAGCGGTGGAGCATGTGGTTTAATTCGATGCAACGCGAAGAACCTTACCTACTCTTGACATCCAGAGAACTTTCCAGAGATGGATTGGTGCCTTCGGGAACTCTGAGACAGGTGCTGCATGGCTGTCGTCAGCTCGTGTTGTGAAATGTTGGGTTAAGTCCCGCAACGAGCGCAACCCTTATCCTTGTTTGCCAGCGAGTAATGTCGGGAACTCCAGGGAGACTGCCGGTGATAAACCGGAGGAAGGTGGGGACGACGTCAAGTCATCATGGCCCTTACGAGTAGGGCTACACACGTGCTACAATGGCGCATACAGAGGGCGGCCAACTTGCGAAAGTGAGCGAATCCCAAAAAGTGCGTCGTAGTCCGGATTGGAGTCTGCAACTCGACTCCATGAAGTCGGAATCGCTAGTAATCGTGGATCAGAATGCCACGGTGAATACGTTCCCGGGCCTTGTACACACCGCCCGTCACACCATGGGAGTGGGCTGCAAAAGAAGTAGGTAGTTTAACCTTCGGGGGGACGCTTACCACTTTGTGGTTCATGACTGGGGTGAAGTCGTAACAAGGTAGCGCTAGGGGAACCTGGCGCTGGATCACCTCCTTAAACGATGATTATTGCGATGAGTGTTCACACAGATTGATACGGTTTATAAAGTAAAGAGACGATACTGGGTCTGTAGCTCAGGTGGTTAGAGCGTTCGCCTGATAAGCGAGAGGTCGGTGGTTCGAGTCCACTCAGACCCACCAATTTCTTTTCCAAGGAATTGGCGACAGTATCGACACCTTGATGGGGCTATAGCTCAGCTGGGAGAGCGCCTGCCTTGCACGCAGGAGGTCTGCGGTTCGATCCCGCATAGCTCCACCATCTTTAAGTGTTCTTGAAAAAGAATCTTTAAAAATGGTTTTCATCAGAAAATCTAGCTCTTTAACAATTTGGAAAGCTGACAAAACAATCTTTAAGATTGTTTGTAAAGTTCTCAATGTTTGTCTTTATGACAAACACCAAAAAACACATTCAAGTGTTCTTGGGAATATCACTTTTAAGTGATTATTCGAAATTGAGTCCGGCAAAATCGAAATGTCTCTCGCTCATTCAAATAATGAGAGACAACTTTGGTGATTTGAACATCAACTCGAAACTCCTTCGGGTTGTATGGTTAAGTGACTAAGCGTACACGGTGGATGCCTTGGCAGTCAGAGGCGATGAAGGACGTATTAACTTGCGATAAGCCCAGATTAGGTAGTAAAAACCATTTGAGTCTGGGATTTCCGAATGGGGAAACCCACTTACATAAGTAAGTATCGTTATGTGAATACATAGCATAACGAGGCGAACCGGGGGAACTGAAACATCTAAGTACCCCGAGGAAAAGAAATCAACCGAGATTCCGAAAGTAGCGGCGAGCGAAATTGGACTAGCCCTTAAGCTTTACACGCGTTAGACGAACAGCCTGGAAAGGCCGACGATACAGGGTGATAGTCCCGTAGTTGACGACGTGTGTTCAGTGAAATCGAGTAGGGCGGGACACGTGATATCCTGTCTGAATATGGGGGGACCATCCTCCAAGGCTAAATACTACTGACTGACCGATAGTGAACCAGTACCGTGAGGGAAAGGCGAAAAGAACCCCTGTGAGGGGAGTGAAATAGAACCTGAAACCGTGTACGTACAAGCAGTAGGAGCAGGCTTGTCCTGTGACTGCGTACCTTTTGTATAATGGGTCAGCGACTTATATTCAGTGGCAAGGTTAACCATCTAGGGGAGCCGTAGGGAAACCGAGTCTTAACTGGGCGTTCAGTCTCTGGATATAGACCCGAAACCAGGTGATCTAGCCATGGGCAGGTTGAAGGTTGAGTAACATCAACTGGAGGACCGAACCGACTAATGTTGAAAAATTAGCGGATGACTTGTGGCTAGGGGTGAAAGGCCAATCAAACCTGGAGATAGCTGGTTCTCCCCGAAAGCTATTTAGGTAGCGCCTCGGACGAATACTACTGGGGGTAGAGCACTGTTAAGGCTAGGGGGTCATCCCGACTTACCAACCCTTTGCAAACTCCGAATACCAGTAAGTACTATCCGGGAGACACACGGCGGGTGCTAACGTCCGTCGTGGAGAGGGAAACAACCCAGACCGCCAGCTAAGGTCCCAAATTACTACTAAGTGGGAAACGATGTGGGAAGGCTCAGACAGCCAGGATGTTGGCTTAGAAGCAGCCATCATTTAAAGAAAGCGTAATAGCTCACTGGTCGAGTCGGCCTGCGCGGAAGATGTAACGGGGCTAAGTAGTAAACCGAAGCTGCGGCAATGTACTTTAGTGCATTGGGTAGGGGAGCGTTCTGTAAGCGGTTGAAGGTGTGTGGTAACGCATGCTGGACGTATCAGAAGTGCGAATGCTGACATGAGTAACGATAAAGGGGGTGAAAAACCTCCTCGCCGGAAGACCAAGGGTTCCTGTCCAACGTTAATCGGGGCAGGGTAAGTCGACCCCTAAGGCGAGGCCGAAAGGCGTAGTCGATGGGAAACGGGTTAATATTCCCGTACTTCTTACAATTGCGATGGGGGGACGGAGAAGGCTAGGTGGGCCTGGCGACGGTTGTCCAGGTTCAAGTGCGTAGGCTGAAGAGTTAGGTAAATCCGGCTCTTTCTAAGGCTGAGACACGACGTCGAGCTACTACGGTAGTGAAGTCATTGATGCCATGCTTCCAGGAAAAGCCTCTAAGCTTCAGATTGTAAGGAATCGTACCCCAAACCGACACAGGTGGTCGGGTAGAGAATACCAAGGCGCTTGAGAGAACTCGGGTGAAGGAACTAGGCAAAATGGTACCGTAACTTCGGGAGAAGGTACGCTCTCGACGGTGAAGTCCCTCGCGGATGGAGCTATTGAGAGTCGCAGATACCAGGTGGCTGCAACTGTTTATTAAAAACACAGCACTGTGCAAAATCGCAAGATGACGTATACGGTGTGACGCCTGCCCGGTGCCGGAAGGTTAATTGATGGGGTTAGACTTCGGTCGAAGCTCTTGATCGAAGCCCCGGTAAACGGCGGCCGTAACTATAACGGTCCTAAGGTAGCGAAATTCCTTGTCGGGTAAGTTCCGACCTGCACGAATGGCGTAATGATGGCCACGCTGTCTCCACCCGAGACTCAGTGAAATTGAAATCGCTGTGAAGATGCAGTGTACCCGCGGCTAGACGGAAAGACCCCGTGAACCTTTACTACAGCTTGGCACTGAACATTGACCCTACATGTGTAGGATAGGTGGGAGGCTTTGAAGCGCAGTCGCTAGATTGCGTGGAGCCGTCCTTGAAATACCACCCTTGTAGTGTTGATGTTCTAACGTCGACCCCTTATCGGGGTTGCGGACAGTGCCTGGTGGGTAGTTTGACTGGGGCGGTCTCCTCCCAAAGCGTAACGGAGGAGCACGAAGGTGGGCTAATCACGGTTGGACATCGTGAGGTTAGTGCAATGGCATAAGCCCGCTTGACTGCGAGAATGACAATTCGAGCAGGTGCGAAAGCAGGTCATAGTGATCCGGTGGTTCTGAATGGAAGGGCCATCGCTCAACGGATAAAAGGTACTCCGGGGATAACAGGCTGATACCGCCCAAGAGTTCATATCGACGGCGGTGTTTGGCACCTCGATGTCGGCTCATCACATCCTGGGGCTGAAGTCGGTCCCAAGGGTATGGCTGTTCGCCATTTAAAGTGGTACGCGAGCTGGGTTTAGAACGTCGTGAGACAGTTCGGTCCCTATCTGCCGTGGGCGTTGGAGAATTGAAAGGGGCTGCTCCTAGTACGAGAGGACCGGAGTGGACGAACCTCTGGTGTTCGGGTTGTGTCGCCAGACGCATTGCCCGGTAGCTAAGTTCGGGATCGATAACCGCTGAAAGCATCTAAGCGGGAAGCGAGCCTTGAGATGAGTTCTCCCTGATACTTTAAGTATCCTAAAGGGTTGTCGTAGACTACGACGTTGATAGGCAGGGTGTGTAAGCGTTGTGAGGCGTTGAGCTAACCTGTACTAATTGCCCGTGAGGCTTAACCATACAACACCCAAGGGGTTTTGATGGACTCAATGAAAGAACATTGAATGTGTAAGAACGAGAATTAAAAAACAGCTTTCCGAATTAAAGAATTTGCTTGGCGACCATAGCGTTTTGGACCCACCTGATTTCCATGCCGAACTCAGAAGTGAAACGAAATAGCGCCGATGGTAGTGTGGGGCTTCCCCATGTGAGAGTAGGACATCGCCAGGCTTTAAACATCGCTTTCAAGTTCTCTTTAATTGAGATAACTGAAGGCAAAACTAAAAATTAGCATCAATAGTATAAGACTAAGTTTTAGTGACAATTTGTGGAGAGATGGCTGAGTGGTTGAAAGCACCGGTCTTGAAAACCGGCATACGTTAATAGCGTATCTAGGGTTCAAATCCCTATCTCTCCGCCACTATTAAGAAGCCTTGCTAGAAATAGCGAGGCTTTTTTCATTTCCGTACATCTTTATTACTCTATCTGTGCTTGCCAAAAATCAATTCCATATGCGATCTACTTTTCGACAAAGTAATATTGGTATCGGTATTGGTTGTGACATTTTGATTTTTGCTAAGAAGTGCAGTTGCTTCTAAAGCTGTTCATCCTCATCACTGCATGCTGTCCCGATAAGGTTGTTGGAGATGCTTTGTTAAGGTGTTGAACCATCTATTGTCTTATCGTTCTCTTAAAGCACTACCATTGCTTCTCTAGCCCCTTTTACCGGATAGACCGAACAAATAAGCATACTCAAATAGCCACTGTTTCACTGATGTATCTTTTTGTTTTACTCAGTCTAGCGACGCGTGTGCTCTATTGCCTAAATCTAGCTACGTCTTAAAACCATACATCAACAGGCTAAAGTTACGTATTCCTGCATCTTTTAAAATTGTTTTGGATTCTGCTGGAATGACAGGATCAGAGTAGTCAAAAGAGAAGAGGAAAGTGAAACGATAGTGAGTTGCTAGGAAGTTGAGAACTACTTGGGAGCCAATGAATTGGATAAACATATTGATGACTAAGGACTGAAGGGTTAATAGCAGGCAATAAAAAAGCCGACAGGTAAGCTGTCGGCTTGGTTAGGTCATCTTAAGTTAGTCATTCTGTACGAGCGTGAGAGCTTTACGAGAGACTTCGTGAGCAGCTTTGGTTAGATTTTGCTTCTCTAGTGTGTCTGCTAGGAATGCATAGTCAGAGACGTCAGAGCGAAGCTTTAAGGCGATCTCAAAGTGATCCTGGGCTTCTTGCCACCTCTCTTGACGGAAATAGAAGTGCGCTAATGCGCTATGGGCAGCGGCGTTATCCGGTTCTTTCTTCACTACTCCCTCTAAGAAGACCACGACAGGGTGGGTATCTGGCAGGTTTAGATCTGGCAGAAGTTGATAAAGCTCTGGGGCAGGTTGTTTTTTTAATGCTTCTTTTAGCACGGTAAAGGCTTCTGCATCAGCTTTTCGTGTGATGAGTTCTCGAGCAAAACAGGCAACGAGGTTTGTGTCTTGTTTCACTTTACGTGAGAGACTATTCCAATGGGAGATTAGCCCTTCGCTACCTTGTTGTTGCGCTACTTCATGGAGTAAGCCGCACTGCGCCTTTTGAATCAGCTCTGCATGTTCTTCTTCCGTGATGAGTTTTGCTTTGGTTAGTTGTGGCAAGAGGTCAATAAGAGGTTGCCACAACTTTAGCTGCATGTACGTTGTTTTCAGCAAGTTCAATACAATAGAGTTACTCGCATACTGACTTTTTAACGATTGCAAGGTATCGAAAGCGGACTCGAACTCGTTGTCGCGGATAAATTGTTTCGCTCGAGTCAGTTCTACTGCGAGATGGGCGTTCTCTTGTTGGCTCGCTAGCTCTAGATAGTGATCTCGTTTTGCTTTATCACCTTGGCCTTGTGCGGCTTCAGACGCAACCAAGTAGCAAAGCAGCGGCATATCGTGATGATTTGCCCAGCGAGTTACTTTCTTCTCAGCACCTTTCCAGTCACCTTCTAGAAGTTTAATAATGCCTTCATTGGTGTATCGGCGGGAATGGCGCATTTTGCGAACACTGAAGTAGTTCCATGTTGTAGAACTAGCATAAACTAACTTCTTAATCAGGTACTCAAGCAGAAAAAGACCTGCGAGTGCAGCGATAACGAAAACCACTAATGTCGTTACGCTCATCTCGATCGTTTTCTCGGCAATGGAGATGAGTACATAGCCTTGCTGACCAGAAAACTGGGTGCCAACAAATAGTCCTGCGCCTAGTACAACAAATAGGAAAATAAGACGAAACATTACTTATCCTCCATGCCTGTCATCGTTGTGACTTCACGACGTAGGCGTTCACGGATGACATCTGATAGTTGAGACTGACTTTGCAGTTTTGTTGGGTATTCCACTTGAATATTTTGCTGACTTAGTAGGTTAACCGTTTTGTTGAACTCTTTAACAGAATTATCGTCTTGGTTGAAGAAAGCTAATGCCCATTTGTCGGCTGTTTTTAGAGATGTGGTGTAAATTTCACCTTGTTCTTGGTACACCGCTTTTATTGCCGTTTCCAATTTGGCTTTGATGTTTTCTTTCAGGTAAAAGTGTTGCTCAGGAGAAAGCAGTGGAATGACGTTACCATCGCGCGTGCGGAAGGTAATGAAGTTTTCTGAAAAGTCCTTCAAAGAGGTCATTAAGTTATCTTGCCAGTTTGCGATATCTTCAGACACTTCAGTGTTTTCTACGGCTTCAGCTTCAGGTAGCAGTGCATTGGCGAGAGGGAGCTTGTCTACTTGCTGTTGTAGGGCAGTTAAGCGTAGTACCAATCCATCACGGTCAATTAGCGGGATAGTGCGAAGTTTGGTGATATCGTTCGCCATTGCTTTACGTAGTTTGACGAGGCTAGGGTCATTCAGTGCTGCAATGCGTTGGTCTGCACTTTCCATCAGTTGAGTCGCGCTTTCTACATCGTGCTCTAAGAACAATTTACGACCAGCTAATTTGACAAGGTAATCGGCTTCCGCTAATAGCCAGTCGTTTGGTCGACGACCTTTCACATCGGCAACGGCGAGCTGTAAGCTTTCAATGCTCTTCTGTTGCTGTCCAAGTACCACTTCCGCTTTGTGTGTCACGGTTGTTGCTTTCTCGATGGTTTCTTCTTGTACCCGGCTGAGTTCTTGCTTCATGGAAGCTTGAGTGCTTTCTAGCTGACTTTTTAGTTGGGCGATCTGCGCTTGGTAATCGGCTTGCTGTTGATGCAGCTTGTACGCGAGGCCACCGCCAAAAATAATCGATAAGATGATAGCGACCGTGCCTAGTTTGACACCGCGTTTACCTTGTTTTTCTTCAAACTCGACTTTGGTTGGCTCTGCTGTTTTTGGGGGCTCGGCCGCTTGTGGTTGCTCTTTTTTAAGGTCCGCATCCTGCTGCGATGTGGTTTTTTCGACTAGCGGTGCCGATGAGGTTTCTTCGGAAAGGTTTTTATCGTTATTTTTTTGGTCGTTATTTTTACTTGTCATGCCTATATCCTGTGTAGCTAGGGCTGGAGAGCCGCCAGTAATTCTTGGTTGGATGCGCTTCCCGTGCATCTCACGCGAGTGAACCCCCTTTGAATTGCGATGTCAGCGATACGCTGACTGGGGATATACAACTCTTGTTGATTAAGCCAAGTCAATTGCTCCGACGTCAATTGGCTGCACAAATAATCCAGTTGTTCACCACTGGTGACAATAATCTGGTTAATTTGTAGGTTTTTCCATAGTGAGATACAGCTTACTGGATCGAATGGGATGAATTCTCTCTTGTAAGTCTCACTATAGTGAACTTTTGCGCCACGCCTCACCAATGCATCTTTGATCAGCTCTCTTCCGCCGTTACCACGAAGGATAAGAACTTGTTGTTGTGCCACATTGTTGAGCTCTGGCAGTCGCAATAAGTGTTCACTATCACTGACTTGGGGATAGTGTACTTTCTGTTGGGTACATTTGCTTAAATAGTGTGCTGTTTTTTGACCAACGGCAAGGTAAATAGCTTGTTTCGGCCATGACATCCCGTTGCTGGCTAAGATTTGCTGTGCGCATTGCACTGCATGTCGACTAACAGCGATAACAATTTGAGCTTGATGTAGATGTTTAGAGAGGTGCGTGTCCGTGAGATCGGCGACAATGTCGATCAGGGGATGGTGATATGCGGAAATGCCATGCCTTTCGAGCAGAGAGCAAAGCGCGTTGCCTTGCTCTCCCGGCCGAGTGACCAACACTGCCATGGTTATTCGTGATCTGCGTACAGCTTAGTTAGGATTTCACGAGCGCCGTTATCTAGCAGCTCATTGGCTAGCTGCACTCCTAATGCTTCGCCATCTTTACGATGGCCACGAATTTCACCACGAACAATTTCGCTGCCATCTGGTTCGCCAACTAATGCGCGTAACCAAATGTTGTCGCCGTCTAGTAGGGCATAGCTGCCGATCGGTACCTGACAGCCGCCTTCTAGCGTCAGGTTCATTGCGCGCTCACACAAAACGCGGTCTACGGTGTCTTGGTGGTTAAGTGGCTCAAGCAGCTTAAGCAGTCTTTCATCGTCAAGGCGGCACTCAATACCGACAGCACCTTGGCCTACCGCTGGTAGTGATTGCTCTGGTTCGATAAAGCTACGAATGCGCTCTTCAAGCTTCAATCGTTTAAGGCCAGCCGCAGCAAGAATGATTGCATCATACTCACCCGCATCTAACTTACCAAGGCGAGTGCCCACATTACCGCGAAGCTCTTTGATGATGATGTCCGGACGATATTCTTTCAGTTGGCATTGACGACGCAAACTGCAAGTACCAACCACGGCACCTTGAGGGAGCTCATCAATGTGGCTATAGGTATTAGAGACGAAGGCATCACGAGGATCTTCACGCTCACAAATGGTCACGAGGCCAAGGCCTTCTGGGAAATCGACGGGTACGTCTTTCATTGAGTGAACGGCGAGGTCTGCACGTCCTTCTAGCATCGCGATTTCAAGCTCTTTTACGAACAAGCCTTTGCCGCCAACTTTTGCTAGTGGTGTATCTAAAATCACGTCACCTTTGGTCACCATGGTTACTAACTCGACTTCCAAGCTAGGGTGAGCGGCTTGAAGGGCGTCTTTAACAAAGTAAGCTTGCCATAAAGCAAGAGGGCTTTTTCGAGTTGCAATGCGAATCGGTGTGGATTGTGTCATGATCTTCTCAATGCTGTTTGGATTTGGGTTTATCCTACCATTCTCATCAAGAAATGCTTACTGTTAGTTCGTTATCTCTGAAGGCTATGAATGGAATTACATGACGTTATGAAAATAGTGTGACTGGATTCTCAATTAGACTAAGGACTATTATTAGTAATAGGTAATAAGAGCGACACTACCGCGCGATTAATTTTGTGACTAAAGTATGGTTTTGTATCCAGAGTGATACGCGGGCGTGAAGCTTTACCCGCACCAATAAAAGTGTTAAATTGATCACGTTTTTAAGCCATTTTGGTTTAAAACGTCAGCAGATTTTCGTGATTGTTCAACCAAGGAATTCCCCTTGCAGGCTTACACCCAAAAAATCATCCAGCGACTAGATAATTTGAATCAGCAGCGAGTTGATCGCGCGCTGGCGCTTATGGATTCGCAAAGCCAGCAAGTCTTCCATTTGATTCCTGCCTTGTTGAACTACAACCATCCTGTAATTCCTGGCTATTATGATGCCGATGTCCCGTTTGGTGTGCATGGGCTTGAACTAAATAGTATTCAGCAACAATTCATAGATGATATTCAACTTGCCATTGGTCAGCCGCTCAAGACGGTAGAAAAGCCCGCTATATTGGGTTTGTACACCATGGGCAGTACCTCCTCGATTGGTCAAAGTACTTCCAGTGATTTGGATATTTGGGTGTGTATCTCTCCAGAGATGGATTGTGACGAACGCGAGTTATTGACCAATAAATGCCTACTCATCACGGATTGGGCACAAAGCAAAGGCGTGGAAGCGAACTTTTTCTTAATGGATAAAGAGCGCTTTAGAAGCAATCATTCTGAGGAGATGACAGGTGATAACTGTGGTTCATCTCAGCACTTACTTTTGCTAGATGAATTCTATCGTAGTGCGGTGCGTATTGCCGGACAGCGTTTGTTATGGCAAATCGTGCCGCCAGAAATGGAAGAGTGTTACGACGAGTACGTTTCTCAACTGTGCAGTGATGGTTACATCGACTGTAGTGAATGGATCGACTTTGGTAAATTGAACTGCATTCCTGCTGAAGAATACTTCGGCTCGAACTTGTGGCAGTTATACAAAAGCATCGACTCTCCCTACAAATCGGTATTAAAAGCCATCTTGCTAGAAGCTTACTCGTGGGAATACCCGCATACTCAATTGTTAAGTATCGACACTAAGCGTCGTTTCTTTGCCCATGAGCCTGACCTCTATGGCATGGATGCGTACTACTTAATGTTGGAAAAAGTAACCCGTTACCTAGAGCGAATTCAAGACGATACACGTTTGGATTTGGTGCGTCGCTGTTTCTATCTCAAAACCCATGAAAAACTATCTCGTGAGCCGAATATTGGCTCAGTAGCTTGGCGTCGTGAAGCACTGAGCGATATGATTGCAAAATGGAATTGGGATGCCAGTGTCGTTGCAGAGCTCGATGACCGCCGTAATTGGAAGGTTGAACAAGTAAAGGTGGTACATCATGCATTGCTGGATGCGTTGATGCAAAGCTACCGTAACTTGATTCAATTTGCGCGTCGTAACGACATCACTTCTGCTATCAGTCCGCAAGACATCAGTATTTTGGCCCGTAAACTCTACGCGGCTTTTGAAGTATTGCCGGGCAAAGTAACGTTACTAAACCCACAGATTTCACCTGATCTGCACGAGCCTGACTTGAGCTTTATCGAAGTGAAAAAAGGGGGGGTAAACAAGTCTGGTTGGTACCTCTATAAACAACCGCTTATTGCGCACCGCATTTTGGGGCAACCATATCTAGAGCATCATGAATACTTGAGTAAGTTGGTTGCTTGGGCATTCTTCAATGGCTTGATCACTGAATCGACTCGTTTACATGCCGTGGTACGTGAAGCGCAGCTAGATATTGATAAGTTTTACCAAATGGTGAGTGACTTACGAAATACTTTTGCGTTGCGTAAGCGTCGTCCATCTATGCAGGCGCTAGCGAGTCCTTGTGAAATAAGCCAGCTTGCGATGTTCATCAACTTCGAAAATGATCCGACGTCTGAACTTTCTGGTCGTTCGTTGAAAGTGGATGTTAAGAACACCGATATTTTTAGCTTTGGTCCAGAACATAAAAATTTAGTCGGCAGTGTTGACCTTGTTTACCGTAACTCTTGGCATGAAGTGCGTACGCTGCATTTCAAAGGGGAAACGGCGATGCTGGATGCACTGAAAACCATTTTGGGCAAAATGCACCAAGATGCGTTGCCACCAGAATCAGTGGATGTGTTCTGCTATGCGAAGAACATGCGTGGTGTGATGCGTAATATGGTTTACCAGCTTTTAGCTGAATGTATCGACTTACGCTTGAAACCAGTAGAGCAAGAGAAACGCCGCCGCTTTAAAGCGATGCGTCTTGGTAACCAGACTTATGGGTTGTTCTTTGAACGTCGTGGTGTGTCGGTGCAGAAGCTAGAAAATTCCATCGATTTCTACCGCAGCATTTCTACTAACAAACTCAAAGGCTCGCCGCTGTTAATGCTCGATCGTGAGCAAGAATATCAAATGCCGGAGGCGGTGGATGGGTTTGCCAGTGAAGGTCTGGTGCAGTTCTTCTTTGAAGATAACGAAGATGGCTTCAATATTTATGTTTTGGATGAGTCAAATCAAGTGGAAGTGTATCACCAATTTAGTGGCTCCAAAGATGAAATGATTTCGTCTGTAAACAGCTTCTACACGTCGGTAAAAGACGATAGTCGCGTCGCGTCGAAGTTTATTAACTTTAACCTGCCTCAGTACTATCAAATTATTCACCCTGAAGAGGGGAATGCGTATATCATTCCTTACCGTAATGACGGTTGTTCACCGAGTCGCCCGACCAAAACTGTGAACGCGTAATTAAACCCGTATCAATAAACAAAAAGAGCACTTCGGTGCTCTTTTGTTTTGGTGACGATTGACCAGAATTATGCCCAATCAATGGCTTCGCCTGCGTGCTTTTCACACTCTTTCTTCACCATTTCAAATAGCTCCATACCCGTTTTTGAGCAGGTCCATTTACCTTCAATAAGCTTGAAGTGGAAACCACCAGATTTGGACGCTAGCCAGATCTCATGCATCGGCTCTTGGCGATTAATGATGATTTGGCTGCGGTCTTCAAATTCCAATGTCATTACGTTGCCAGTGACTTCGTAATCAATGTCTGCGCCTGAATCATCGATGGATTCTTCGATGATTTGCATCTGCGCATCCACCAGTTGATGAAATTCAGTATCGTTCATCCGTCTATCCTATTGCTTTTCCTGAGTGTGGTGCGATTATAGGGGGCATTGATTCAATAATCACGATATGCGAAATGAAAAAATTAGTTACTGTGTTGTTTGTGATGGTTGCCGCGACCTTAGCGGGGTGTGGTCAGTCTGGCTCACTATACATTCCAGATGACACTCAACAGAATGAGCAATCACAATAAATAACCGCACCTTAGGGTGAAATTAGGGTTCAGCAGTCGAATAAAATAAGGGAAGCGAATTTTGGATTACTTCAACTATCAGGATGATGGCCAGCTTTGGGCCGAAGACGTCCCACTTCAAGCTCTTGCAGAGCAATATGGCACTCCTCTTTATGTATATTCTCGAGCCACGCTAGAGCGCCATTGGAAGGCGTTTGATAGTGCTGTGGGTCAGCATCCTCACCTGGTTTGCTACGCGGTGAAAGCCAACTCAAACTTAGGCGTATTGAACACGCTAGCGCGTTTGGGATCGGGTTTTGACATCGTGTCGGGTGGTGAACTTGAGCGTGTGATTGCCGCAGGCGGTGATCCGAAAAAAGTCGTTTTCTCTGGTGTTGGTAAAACACCGGCAGAGATGAAGCGCGCTCTTGAGCTAGGTATCAAATGTTTCAACGTTGAATCTGAGCCAGAGCTAGAACGTTTGAACAAGGTTGCGGGTGAGCTTGGTGTGATTGCGCCAATTTCTCTGCGTATCAATCCAGATGTCGACGCGAAAACACACCCTTACATTTCGACTGGTCTTCGCGACAATAAATTCGGCATTGCGTTTGATCGTGCGCCAGATGTTTATAAATTCGCGCAAAGCCTGCCGAACTTGAATGTGCAAGGTATCGACTGCCACATTGGTTCTCAGCTGACCAATATAGACCCATTTATCGACGCGACAGACCGTTTATTAGCCCTGATTGATGATTTAAAAGCGCAAGGCATTAACATTCGTCACCTTGACGTCGGCGGTGGTTTGGGTGTGGTCTATCGTGATGAATTACCACCTCAGCCTTCTGATTACGCCAAAGCGTTACTAGGCCGTCTTGAAAATCACCAAGACTTGGAGCTGATCTTTGAGCCAGGCCGTGCAATTGCTGCGAACGCAGGTATATTGCTAACGCGTGTTGAGTTTTTAAAACATACTGAGCATAAAAACTTTGCGATTATCGACGCTGCAATGAACGACTTGATGCGTCCTGCGCTATACCAAGCATGGCAAGATATTGTGCCAGTTTCACCGCGAAAGGGTGAAGCTCAGACTTACGACTTGGTTGGTCCTATTTGTGAAACCGGCGACTTCTTGGGTAAAGATCGCGCACTCGTTTTGCAAGAAGGTGATCTACTCGCGGTTCGTTCAGCAGGTGCCTATGGTTTTGTGATGTCTTCGAACTACAATACTCGTACCCGAGCAGCAGAAGTGATGGTGGACGGTAAACAAAGCCACTTAGTTCGCCAGCGTGAGGAGCTGACCAGTTTGTGGCAGCTGGAACAGATTCTACCGGAGTAACACACGACAAATGCATTTCCACTTTTCCAAAATGCACGGTTTGGGCAACGACTTCATGGTCGTCGACTGTATTACCCAGAACGTGTTTTTCTCGCAAGACCTGATCCGCCGCTTGGCGGATCGTCATACTGGCGTTGGTTTTGACCAATTGCTTGTGGTAGAGGCCCCTTACGACCCTGAAACCGACTTCCATTATCGGATTTTTAATGCCGATGGTAGTGAAGTTGAACAGTGTGGTAACGGTGCACGCTGTTTTGCCCGCTTTGTTCGCTTGAAGGGGCTGACCAATAAATACAGCATCAGCGTGAGCACCAAGAAAGGAAAGATGATTCTCAACATCGAAGATGATGGGGAAGTGACGGTCAACATGGGCGTGCCAGAGTTTGAACCGAACAAAATTCCTTTCAAAGCGAAGCAAAAAGAGAAAACTTACATCATGCGAGCAGGCGACAATACCTTGTTTTGTGGTGCTGTGAGCATGGGTAACCCGCACGTAGTGACCGTGGTCGACGATGTGGATACGGCAGAAGTGGAAACTCTCGGTCCGCTGCTTGAGTCGCATGAGCGTTTCCCAGAGCGCGTCAACGCTGGCTTTATGCAGGTGATGAGTCGTGACCATATTCGTCTTCGAGTTTACGAGCGAGGCGCAGGAGAGACACAAGCTTGTGGTAGTGGTGCATGCGCGGCAGTCGCGGTTGGGATTCTGCAGGGCTTGTTGGATGAAAACGTTAAGGTTTCTCTACCTGGTGGTGAATTGCGAATTGCATGGCAAGGTCCTGGCAAGCCGTTGTTTATGACCGGACCTACAACGCATGTATTTGATGGTCAATTATCTTGCTAGTTGAAGAAAAAGGAAACGGTTTGTCTCAAGTAGAAGCAGATGCCTTAACGGCTGAAGTAGTGGCCGAGTACCTCAAAGATCATCCAGACTTTTTTGTGCAACGTCCGGAGCTTGTGGATCGCTTATCTTTCCCACACTCAGACTTAGGCGCGGTATCTTTGGTGCACATCCAAATGAATCGCCAACGTCAGCGCATTGAAGAGTTAGAGGAAGAGATCACTACACTAATGTCGCTTGCGGCGAACAATGATCGGACCTTTTACGAATTTATGGATTTGCAGGGGCAGATTCTAAAGTGTGGTGACTTTAAACAAGTCATTCATTCTATCGAAGCGAAAGCCAAGGCGCTGGGCTTACGTGCGTTTGTTCGATTGTTTAGTCAATGCGACGCATCGATTCAATTGAGTAAGGAAAGTTATCAACGCTTTGCGACCACTCACTTAAATGGCAAAGATGCGTACTTAGGACGTCTTCGCAAAGTAGATCGTGAAGCTTTGTTTGGCAACATGGAAGTGCCGGAAATGGGGTCCTATGTGGTACTGCCGCTCGTGAAACAGCAAACACTGGGCGTGCTTGCTTTTTCTAGTGAAGATGGCGGCCATTTTCAGCCAGATATGGATACCTTGTTTTTGCGTCACCTATCATTAGTAGTGGCACATCTCGCTCAAACACTGGTATGGCAAAGTTACGATGACGACAACTCCCAACACTCCTCTGCCAAATAGTCTGCAAAAGCCTCTTGAGCGCTTCTATGAATTCTTACGAAGCGAAAAGGGGCTTAGCCTACATACTCAGCGCAATTACAAACAGCAGCTAGAAACAATGGCGCAGCACTTAGCTGAAATGGGACTCAAAGATTGGTCTCAAGTGGATGCTGGTTGGGTGCGCCAATTAGCAGGTAAGGGCATGCGAGAAGGCATGAAAGCCAGCAGTTTGGCAACGCGACTCTCATCGCTGCGTAGCTTTTTCGATTTCCTTATTCTGCGTGGCGAGATGTCGGCTAACCCAGCCAAAGGGGTTTCAGCACCTCGCAAAAAACGCCCGTTGCCCAAAAACCTCGATGTTGACGAAGTGAGCCAATTACTTGAAGTCAACGAGGACGACCCGTTGGCTGTGCGCGATCGTGCCATGATGGAGCTGATGTACGGCGCCGGTTTACGTTTGGCTGAGTTGGTGGGTGTGGATGTACGTGATGTACAACTGCGTAGTGGTGAGCTTCGTGTTATTGGTAAAGGCGATAAAGAACGTAAAGTGCCGTTCTCTGGGATGGCAACCGAGTGGGTCGGGAAGTGGTTACGCGTTCGTGGTGATTTAGCCGCTCCAGGTGAGCCCGCCTTGTTTGTATCTAAGCTCGGAACGCGTATTTCGCATCGTAGCGTGCAAAAGCGCATGGCTGAATGGGGGCAGAAACAGTCTGTCGCAAGCCATATTAGTCCGCATAAATTGCGTCACTCATTTGCGACACATATGCTCGAATCAAGCAATAACTTACGTGCGGTGCAGGAGCTTTTAGGGCACGAGAACATTTCGACGACCCAAATCTACACGCACTTGGATTTCCAACATTTGGCGCAAGCCTACGACCAAGCCCACCCACGCGCACGCAAAAAGAACGGGGAGTGAGCCGAAGTATGAAATTTTATCGCCGTATCGAGCCTATTAAGGCAATGACCTTTGACCTAGATGATACCCTCTATGACAACTATCCTGTGATCGTTCGCATGGAGCGTGAGTTGCTATCTTGGCTCAAGCACCATCATCCAGCGGTTGCTCATATGAACAAAGCGGATTGGTTTGCTCTCAAACAGCGAGTTGTGCAGCAACAACCCGAGCTGAAGAGCGATGTCACTTTATGGCGTTTAGTGCAACTTCAGCAAGCTTTCTCCCAAGTAGGCTACGACGAAGACGCAGCACATGCCGCCGCGAAAGCCGCAGTAGACGTTGCGTTGGACTGGCGTAACCGTTTTGAAGTGCCGCAGCAAAGCCTCGATGTACTGGAGAAACTCGCGCAGCACATCCCGTTGGTGGTAATCACCAACGGTAATGTGGATTTAGACCGCATCGGTCTTACGCCTTATTTCCAACAGGTACTTAAAGCAGGACCAGATGGATTGGCGAAACCCGCAACCGATATGTTTACTAAAGCGAAGCGATTCTTGGATACTCCTGCGGAGAATATTCTGCATGTTGGTGATCATCTAACCACGGATGTGCATGGTGCAAAGTTGGCTGGTTTTGCAGCCTGTTGGTTTAATGATATGAATAAAAATGTCATTAACCATTCAAAAACACGTACTTTACCTGATATTGAAATCAATAGTTTGCAGCCGTTACTCACACTTTTTTAATTGCTTTCGCATTAATCCATTCTAATCTCATTTTGTGTCTAGAAAAGCAGCGCAAAGCCACGTAAATTATTCTCTATTAAATAAAAATAGTAACGCCACACGTCGTGGTGAAGATAGTGTTACGGCAGTGGTAGGTCCATGCGAGCTTTTTCAAAACTGGTTCACGATGTCAGTCAACTGAATGACTTTTTAGTCACTTTTCCGACTTCCTCAGATAAACAATATTTAGTACAAATATTGTCGACGCAATCGCGCGAAATTACGACCACACTTGCAGACGCCGTTTTGTCGTCGCTGCCGAATGCTCATGTTATGGGGCATAGTACGCGTAATGTGATTCTGGAAGGGGAGATATTTACCTCTGGTTGCCTAGTGAGTGTGATTGAATTTGAGCAAACCACGCTGACTTCTGCGGTACAAACATACTCTTACTCCCCTGACATTGATGGCGGGGAGCTCAAGCGCTCTCTTCTAATGCAGCATAATTCACAGGTGATCCTCAGCTTTGCTGTGCAAATTGAACGACGTGACTATCCCTTGTTTCAAACCTTCGCCAGTGAAGAAGTAGTGATTTCTGGAGGGTTGGCGCAGAGTATTGACGATGGCTGCTGGGTGCTATATCAAAACCGAGTTTACGATAACGCTGTGGTTGCCGTAGCTTTGCACAGTGATACTTTGAAGCTATGGACTGATGCGTATTCGGAATGGAACCCGATTGGCATGCCACACAAAGTCACTCATGCAAAAGGAACGCGCTTGTATTGTTTAGGTGAGAAGAAAGCACTGGACGTATACAAGCGTTACTTGGCGGATGGCCATGACGTGACGCTGAGTCAACTGCTCAGCTTTCCTTTATATCGAGAAAGCTTAGGGCGAAAGGAAGTTTGTACGGTAACGGAGCTACACGCTGATGGCAGTATGAGCTTCGACAGGCCCTGGTGTCTTGGTGACGAAGTGCAATTTTGCTATAACCATCCCTCGTTAACGCTCGAGCAAGTGCGGCATGGTGTGGTTGAGTTAGCCATGCACCAACCTGAAGTCGTTATGATTTTTAACTGCGCGTCACGGTTAGACTTTATTGACAGCAGCGACGAAGTCCAAGCCTTCAAAGATATTGCGACGACGTTTGGTAGTTACTGTATGGGGGAACTGCATGGTGGTATTGGTCAGCCCGAAATTCTTCATCACAGCCTGACGTATTTAGCGATGCGAGAGGGAGACGAAGTGCAAACATTGAACTTGCCTAAGTCGCCCGTTAGCTCCTCTATTTCACCGTTGTTTAGCTTGATTCGAAATGCGATCGGCGATCTCAACCATATGAACGCGCATATGGGATATCAACTCGATCGCCAAACGCGCAAGTTACAAGAAAGCTATCGACGCGACAGTCGCACGGGGTTACAAAACCGGGTCGCATTGCAAGAGCGGTTGAGTAACATCGATTTGGATGAGCATTTGTTGACTCTAAAGCTACTTAACTTTAGTCATATTAACGAAAAATACGGCTACCGAGTGGGAGATCAATTACTCAAAGATCTCTCAATGCACTTTACGAATCGACTACGAAAGCGTTTTGGCATGCCAACGGCTTTGCAGCTTTATAGTATTGGGGTTGGTGAGTGGGCATTCATATTTAAAGCTGACCAAAGCAGCGAAACCATCAAACAGCACTTTACGCGTTTTGCTGACGCGGTAGAACAAACTAATTTTGAGCCAATTGGCCTACGTGAAATAGATTATCTTTCTATCTCGCTATGCGGCGGCTTAGTGAGTCGTCGAGACTTTCCATCCGCTTCAGTGGATGAGCTCTTACTCAAAGGCATCGAAGCGAGGCGCTCTGGTGTACGCAGTAATACCCATATCTGTAATGCGAAAGATATTGAAGTCAGTGAGGATGTGCGTAAAGAGCAACTTGGATGGCTAAGTTGCGTCAGTAGAGCCATTCTCAAACAGAATATCATCACTTATAGCCAACCTATTGTGCATGCGGGTAGCCACAAATTGGCAAGCCAAGAATGTTTGGTTCGTATTCTGGAAGCCGATGGAACGGTGATTGCGCCAGGGCGTTTTCTGCCAATTATCTCTGATACGCATCTTTACACTCGACTAAGTCGGCACATGATTCATTCTACGTTGCATTATATGCGAGATAAGCAAGGTGACTTTTCTATAAACTTATCGCCGCAAGATTTGCTCAGTGATAAAACTTTAATGCTTTTAGAGCATGAAATTAGCCAGCTAAATGACCCAAGGCGAATTGGTTTAGAAGTGCTGGAATCTGAGCAGATCAAAGACTACGGCCGAATGATAGAAGTGTGCAGTCATTTTAGAAGCTTAGGGGCGCGTATCATTGTTGATGACTTTGGGTCCGGTTATTCGAATATCGATGAAATCCTAAAGTTGGAGCCAGAAGTCATAAAGCTCGATGGCAGCTTGATTCGTGATATTGATAAAGACTTAAAACAGCGCAAGATCGCTTCCCAGTTGGTGCGTTTGTGCCAGGTGTTTAACGCGGAGACGGTGGCGGAGTTCGTCCACAATCAGGAGGTGTGTACCATTGCACAAGACATGGGGGTGGATTATTTGCAGGGTTACTATCTTGGCGAGCCGACTCGACTGTTTTAATGATGTTTCACGTGAAACTTCTTGTCGTAAAAAACGCAGCGTAGGCTGCGTTTTTTGTTTGGTTCTTCTACTGAGCTTAATGTTTAACGCTTAAGAGCGTGTCCACTCTTTTCAGCTTGGAACAGAGCGAGGTAATGGGCAAAAAAGCGCTGCATTTGTTGTTGGTTGTTTTGTTCTCCAAGTTGCCCGAGCAAATGTGCAGCGACTTCAAACGTACACAAATTACCTTGTTGTTGGTTGCGTCGCAGCTGATATTGTGAGTCCGCCGACGCAGACAATCCCATCGTAGGGATACCTTCTAACCAACGGCTCTTATTGATCATCTTGCGCGCCTCTTGCCAGGTGGCATCTAAAATAATAAACAGCGGAGTTTTGGTTTGTTGCTGGCTTTGGAGTACCACATGTTCGAGTGTGATACTTTCTTCACAGGGGAAGAGCAACACCGGATACCGCGACGGATCAGCTAATAGAGTGAGCGATTCTGCTGGTGGCTGTTTGCGATCCCAGATTACTCGCTCAATGTTGAGTTGGCACTGCTCTAGTAGCTGGCCGGTATTAGTATCACGCTTCAGTTCATTCGGATGCATTAACAGCAGGATGTTGTGCTCACTGGTAAGTTTCGGCATCAGCGAGCACATACAATTGAATTGAAAACCGCAGGTTGGACACGGTTGAGACATTAAAGACGAACTCCTTCTCGCACCGGGCTTATCCCATCAGAGAACAGACGCACACCACTGACTTGGTTTGGCGTTGCCGTTGGCGCCATGCTTGGGTTGAGTGGGTAGCTAACCCCAGTGTATTGCATAACATGTTGAGCCGCTTTAGCTCCGCCACCGCTGACATTAAAAATCAGATCTCGCCAACCATGAGAGGTTTGTTGGCCGAGCATAATCGGGCTTTGCACTAGTGTAATGCGGCTATTAAATCGCCATTCCTTTTCGTGATGTTCAAATATCAGCAATGTACAGCCTCCGGAACCACACCAATCCAACTGTACCAATAGCTCTTCGTTACCATCGCTGTTGAGGTCGTAAGTTAGCCAACGGTATTGGTTGTTGTTGGGGGTGGTTTGATGGATAAAGAAGTAGTTGCGCACCGCGGCATCTACTTTTGAATCAAACTCTGCACTAGAAGGGACGTCAGCACTACCGATGGGGTTGTTGGTGCGTTTTTCGGCTAGTTGCATGATGCCTTCATCACGAACGGTGGCAGGATAAAGGACTAAACCACCATCGGCGATTGGGTATACCAAGTTACCGACTTTTTCTTTGGTCGCTTTGAGCTGATTGCCTTCTCGAGTAAACAGTCGCTCTGACATTAGCCTTTGCTGTTGATGATGCGTCATGACAACTTGAACCTGAGACGGACTTAACTGTTGCCAGTAACCACGCTCGATTAATGGTGCTTGTCCATTGGCGTAACGGTATTTTGTTGTGGCGCTGTGGTCTGGGTTTAAGGTCATTTGTACTTCAAAGCCTTGTGATTGGGTTGAGGTCGCGACATAGGTATTAGCCCAGCCAAGCGTTGCATCGACGTTTGCAGCCATACCACAACCTTGATACGTCTCGCCATCATGTTTTAGTGTTGCTTTCCAGCCATATAAAGAATCGCTCATTGTGTCTGAGCAGAGGTTTTCTGTTAAGCGAAGCTCACCACCTTGCAGTTGATAAGTGCGCTGGCGAGGTTGAAGCTGACTGCTGTTAATCGCTAATTTTGTGGTTTGTTTGCCGATTTGCTGGAATGTTAGTCCATTAGCCTCAAAGCTTGCCGACCAAGAAGGCTCATTACCAAACACGCGAGTTGGTTTGTTTGGTTGCTGACAACGGTTTGGGTTTTCCGTTGTGAGGAAGTTCACTTGTTCCACTACAAAGTTAGCATCGAAATCAGCAGAAAACCCATCGATGCCCGGTGGGTTGAGGTGGCCGATAACCTCGCCATACATAGTCTGGTAAGGCTCGTTATTTAACTGAATTGCTCGTTGCATTTGCTGTGGTGATAGTTGCAACCAATATTGCTTGTCGCTGCCACAAGGCATGATGTATTGGCTCTCGTGACCGACGATCACTTTTCCGCGTAGCATAAAAGTTTGAGGTTGAATGGTTTCAGGCTTATCTAAGGTTGCTGGTGGAGAGGTTAGGTCAGCGGCACCAGATTGTGGCGACTGTGAACTACATGCTTGCAGAACCAGCAGGGTGGCAAGCGCCACTGGGTTTTTCAAAGCCTTCATGTTATATCTTCCTCATTATTGTTACTCAATCGGCATCGGATGGCATTATGGCATATTGGTTATTTAAAACTGAACCAGATACCTTTTCTATTGACACGCTTCGAACCCAAAAGGTTTCATGTTGGGAGGGAGTTCGTAATTATCAGGCGCGCAATATGATGCGTGACCAAGTGAAGGTGGGCGATTTAGTCCTGATTTACCACTCTTCTTGTAAACATGTTGGCGTGGCAGGTATTGCTAAAGTTGTGAGAGAAGCCTATCCCGATCATTTCCAATTCGATCCCGAAAGCGATTATTACGATCCAAAGTCAGACCCAGACAACCCGCGTTGGATTATGGTGGATGTAGAGTTTGTACGTAAAACGGCGCGAGTGATTCCGTTGTCGGTGATGAAAGCGATGCCAGAACTTGAGAACATGCCGTTGGTGAAACGTGGAAATCGCTTGTCGATTATGCCCGTGACAGAAGAAGAATGGGACGCGATTCTTGGCAAAGAGAAGCTGCCAAGTCAGCGATAAAAGAGAAGGGCTGCGAATGTGCAGCCCTTCATTATTTGGAGTATTGAAGCTTACAGCAAGTGTTCTTGTAGGTAGTGTGCAACCGCATCTTCTGCATTGCTGCCAATTACTTCATTATTTGGTAGAGCTTTCATCACTTTTTCGTGTGATGTACCCATAACTAGCCCTTTACCTGCCATCGACAGCATTTCTACGTCATTCATGCCATCACCAAATGCTACGCAGTTTTCTAACGTGAGGTCGAGTTTTTTCGCTACCGCTTCAAGAGCATGACCTTTAGACACGCCAGCGCTCATTACTTCCAAACACCAAGGCGTTGAAAATGCGATGTTCAGCTTATCACCAAACTGCTCACGTAGTTTGTTTTCAAATACGACCAAACGTTCGTGGTCTTCTCCTGGATGCGTGAAGAAAACTTTCGCAATACCGTCAGTTGGGGCGTGGTCTTCATCAAATAAGACGTAAGTGAATTCATCGTGGAAGTCACGTAACGTTTCATCATCCTTGTTCATCAACCAGCTATCATTTTGATACATGTGAATAAGTATTTCTTGATCATGTTTGATCGTGTCGATCACGCCTTGTACCAGTTCCGCAGGGACATTCTCGCTGTACATTAGCTGATCTTCCTGGTCATGCACTCGGGCACCATTCGACGTGATCATATAAGCTGGAATGCCAACTTGGCGACGGATGCTCGCAACGTCTACGTGGTGACGGCCGGTTGCAAAGACAAAGGTATAACCCTTTTCATGCAGCGCTTTTAGCGTCTCTTTTGAGTAAGCACTGAGCTGATGGTTTGGTGCGAGTAACGTGCCATCCAGATCAGAGGCAACGATTTTGGTGATCTCTTTGCAAGGTAGCGATGTGCTCATGAAGTCCTCGTAAACGGTTTGGATAGTGTGGAACAGGTGAATTGCAAACGGAGTACAGCAGACTGACTAGATCGTGCTGCTCCGAATGCGGGGGAACTTGGGCCCGTAGCACTATGCGGTTAAACACTGTGTCAAAGTAGCCAAGTTCAAGCAGTGTACGCCAAAATGAGGATGAAAAAGAGGGTAAATCGATGTGTAGACATTTCCTCTTTAATCTTAGTCGTGAAATGGTCGCCTAGAGTTCTTATTGTGCTTGTTCGTTTGATGGCGATTTAGGGTCATTCATAAAGCGGAAAATCGCATCGAGCGCTTGATTACGATACTTGTCGGTCTCGAACAAGATTTCATGCTGTGCGCCTTCGATGGAAAGCAGCTCCGCGTGCGGGTTGGTTTTCCGCAATTTATCAATAAAACGCTTTTGCGCGAGGTTGCTAACAATCCGATCGTTTCCTGCTTGGATTAGGATTACTGGTATTTTGACTTGGCGAGTTAATAAAAAGCACTGCTTAGCGGCCATGAGCCCTTGCCAAACCCAGCGAGTGCTTGGCCCACCGACTTGCAGTTCCGGTTTTTCCGTATATAGGTTTCGGAACCATTGGTAGCGGCCGTAACTTTGGCTAAGTGGGTTATCTTCAAAGGGCTTAGGGAAGTAGGCCTGATGTCCTGGTGCATAGCGTGGCAAAGTCGATACCGCTGACATAATTTGTGTGACCGGAATCGCTATTGGTGATAGGTACCATGGCAGGTTAATGCCAAACATGGGCGCACTTAGAATCAAACCAGTAAAAGGGTGTTCTGGGTGAGTTTGCAGGTAACGTGTGGCGATCGCGCCGCCCATAGAGTGCGCGATGATGAAGCATTGTTGATATTCGCTAAGGTCGTGTTTTTTTACGACGATGTCCATATCATCAATATAATCAGTAAAGTCATAGACGTGACCCATATCTGAGTCAGATAATAAACGATCTGATAAACCTTGTCCGCGGTGGTCAAAGGAATAGACATCGAAACCTTGGCGGTAGAGATCGTAAAACAGCTCTTGGTATTTCCAGGAAGACTCAATGCGTCCATTTACGATGAGCACGGCTTTTTTATGCTCTGGGTTGGTTAGCTTGCACCAGTAAATGTTCTTTTTCTCAGTCCCTTTAACAAAGCCCTCTTGGCGAGTTTGCCAAAGTGCTGCGATCGGACCACCAATTGCTTGCTCAAATAATGTCTCTTGAGTATAAGTCAAAGGTGAATGGTTAGTCGCCATTAGTTGATTACCTGAAGATACGTTGTTTACGCGATGTATCATCGAAGAATTAGTGAGGAAATGCAATGGATACCCATGTCTGGTTAGCTTATGTAGTAACAGCAATCGTTTTTAGTTTGGCTCCGGGCTCTGGCACGGTGAACTCAATCAGTAATGGTTTGAGTTACGGTACCCGTAAATCACTGGGTGCCATTATTGGCTTACAAATTGGTTTAGTTATCCACATCGCGCTGGTGGGGGCGGGTATTGGTGCGCTTGTCGCGCAGTCAGCAACCGCATTTTCTGTCATTAAATGGGTTGGTGCTGCTTATCTGGTTTGGTTGGGGATTCAGAAATGGCGCGACACATCAAGCTTAGTCGCAGCTGAAAACCACAACGAGATGTCAGGCACGGCGCTGTTGTACAAGGCAGTGTTAATTAACCTCACCAACCCTAAATCGATTGTTTTTCTGGTGGCGTTGTTCCCGCAGTTTATTGACCCGGCAAAAGACCAAATCACGCAACTGTTGGTGCTTGGCGTCACTACGGTCGTGATTGATGCGTGTGTAATGTTGGGTTACACGAGCTTGGCAGCACAAATGGGACGCTTTATTCGCTCCGATAAAATCATGGGAAAAATAAACAAAGTATTCGGTTCAATGTTCATGGGTTGTGGTGCATTATTAGCAGCTGCAAAGTCATAAGCCATTTATAGGTCCTTCTTTAGCATGAATACAACGTATGTCGCTCGCCAGCCGATCTTTAACCGAAAAAGACAGACGCTGGGTTATGAATTGTTGTTTCGAGACGGGGAGAGTAACGCATACCCTTCACATATTGATTCAAATCGAGCGACATACCGACTGATTGTCGAAAACTTCCTATCGCTGGGTACTAACCCAGTGATTGCCTCTTCTAGATGCTTTATTAACTTTCCTCATCAAAGCTTGGTGCGACGTTTGCCGCGCAGTTTGCCGAAAAACAAAATTGTCATCGAAGTGTTGGAAACGTGCCAACCTACGGATGAGCTTCTTGATGCGATTCGTGAGTTTTATCGAGAAGGTTACTTGATCGCTTTGGATGACTTCACCCTAACACCAGAATGGCGCCGTTTTTTGCCATATGTGCATATTGTGAAGCTCGACATTATGGCGATGGGGCTCGAAAAGGCCTGTGAACTGGTCAAAACACACCTTGCCAAACGCGTCAAATACCACTTTTTAGCAGAACGTGTTGAAACCGCAGAAGAGTTTGAGCAAGCGAAAGCGGCTGGCTTTAAATTTTTCCAAGGTTATTTTTTTAGCAAGCCACTCGTCTCGCAGACTAAATACGTCAGTCCTGAGCAAGTGTTGGCATTGCAACTGTTTCGTGAAGTTTGTGCTCCTGAGCCTGACTTTACTCGTATCGAGTCCATCATTACGCAAGATGTCGCGTTGTCATATAAATTATTGCGTTTTGTAAATACGCAAGCGCCGAATTTGGCTGTCGAAATCAGCTCTTTTCGTCAGGCATTGATTTATCTTGGCCAGGATAACCTTAAGCAGTTTGTCTCTTTGGTTGTGGCATCGTATATCTCCAGTAACAAGCCTCGAGAGCTGTATCACCTTTCATTGCAACGAGCTCAATTTTGCCAATTGATGTCGCGCTATCAGCCATTCTCTCACCTCAACGAGCAAGGTTTCATGGTTGGTTTGCTGTCGATTCTAGATGCGCTGCTGGATCTTTCGGTGGAATCTTTAGTTAGGCAGTTACCGCTTAGTCATTCAGTACAACAAGCGCTATTACATCGCAAAGGGGTTTATGGTGCACTTATTTCCCTCGAAGAGTGCTACGAGCGTGCCGATTGGTCAGGGGTTGAAAAAATCACGATGCAATTGGGGTTGCCTTTAGAGGAAGTGAAGCTCTCCTTAGGTGAAGCGGCTCGCTGGAGTCAAAGCATCGCGACTGCATAATTTCTTGTCTTATCTTTTATCTCTTTGAATCTCTCTCTTTACAATCAAGCTGTTCGTTAGATGTGAAACTTTTATGACGATGGACGGTTTCCTCTTGACGATATATCTTAATTAAATAAACATATACGCATATCCATATATAGGTATGTTCATTATGCTTCCACATCAGTTTTTTAAGCTGTTATCCGATGAAACACGCGTACGTTGTTTAATGCTCGTGGCCCGTGAAGGTGAAACTTGCGTTGGCGATTTGGCGTTTGCTCTACAAGAGAGCCAGCCGAAAGTTTCTCGTCATCTTGCTCAGTTACGATCCAGTGGCATCTTGGTGGATAAACGCCAAGGGCAATGGGTGTATTACGAGTTATCACAGCAATTACCAGGTTGGATGCGAAAGTTAATTGAAGACTTAGTGGCATCAAACTGTTTGAAGCAGGAATACCAAGACGACATCACACGCTTACACGATAAAAGTCGTGAGGCTTGCTGTTAACAGCGAATAGAGATTCAAGGTAGAAGATTAGAGGGTAAAACTATGACAATTAAAGTAGGAATTAATGGCTTTGGCCGAATTGGTCGCTTAGCGCTGCGAGCGGCATTTGATTGGCCAGAATTGGAGTTTGTGTTAATCAACGATGTCGCAGGTGACGCAGCTACGCTTGGTCACTTATTAGAATTCGATTCAGTGCAAGGTCGTTGGCATCATGGAGTTCAGGTCGAAGGCAGTGAGCTCGTCATCAACGGCAAGCGTGTTGCCACGACTCAACAACGCGATATCGATGCGGTGAACTGGTCTGATTGTGATGTTGTGATTGAAGCGACAGGCGTACATCGCAAAACATCATTCCTAAACAAATACCTAGAGCAAGGCGTGAAACGTGTCGTGGTAAGCGCACCTGTGAAAGAAGAAGGTATTGCGAACATTGTGGTGGGCGTGAACGACCATATTTTCGACCCTGAAAAACATCGTATCGTGACAGCAGCTTCGTGTACGACTAACTGTATCGCACCTGTGGTTAAAGTCATTCATGAGAAATTGGGTATCGAACAATCTTCTTTTACGACCATTCACGACCTGACGAATACGCAAACTATTTTGGATGCGCCACACAAAGATCTACGCCGTGCAAGAGCATGCGGCATGAGCCTTATCCCAACCACTACGGGTAGCGCGAAGGCGATTGTCGAAATTTTCCCAGAATTAAAAGACAAAATTAATGGTCATGCGGTTCGCGTACCTCTAGCAAACGCATCGTTAACAGACATCATTTTTGATGTGAAGCGTGATACCACGGCAGAAGAAGTGAATGCACTGTTAAAAGAAGCATCTGAAGGTGATTTGAAAGGCATCCTTGGCTTCGAAGAGCGTCCTTTAGTTTCTATCGATTATAAAGGCGACCAACGTTCAACCATCGTTGATGCGCAATCAACCATGGTTGTGGGTTCTCGTATGGTTAAGATTTACGCTTGGTACGATAACGAAATGGGTTATGCAACGCGCACAGCAGAGCTGGTTCGTAACGTTGGTTTGGCTTAAAAGGGGGTCACAATGTCTCATCCTACATGGCAATTAGATTTGGACTCCGGTGCTTTAATCTTAACACCGTGCCCAGGAACGAAAGGTGTCGATTTGCATGCGTCGTTAGAACAGTTGAAAGAGCAGGGTGTTCAAGCGGTCGTTACTGCATTAGATGATAGTGAATTAGCTGCGAAGAATGTCTCTGCATTGGGTGAAGCCACTCAGCAACTGGGTATGAAATGGTTCCAGATCGAGATTGAAGACGACTGCGCACCAAATGAAGAATTTGCGACGAAGTGGCAACAAGCCAGTCCGGAACTGCACGCGATTCTTGCTCAAGGTGGCAAAGTTGCGATGCATTGCATGGGTGGTTCGGGGCGCACAGGTTTGTTCGCTGCTCACCTACTCCTAGAAAAGGAATGGCAGTTAGAAGATATCGTGCGAGAAGTACAGGCATTGCGCCCTGGTGCATTTACAAAACCTGTGCAAGTTGAGTACATCGAACGCGTGGCTCAAGACGCTTGATCAGCTTAAATAGCTTTTGGTTCATTATGATCCAAAAGCTAAATTCGAGCTTCTTCAGGATACGACTGTTTACAAAAAAAGCCATTAATATTAACTAATACATTGTTTTTAAGGTGTATTTTTCTTTTTATTGATGTTGGGGCATTTTTTGAAAATCACAGCAACATTGTATTGGTCAATGTTGCTGTACAGGTTAGGAAGTATTTAGAACATGATGATCTAAATGCTTCTATCGCTGTACATATGAGGTCAATATGATTTCTCAATTAAGCAAAAGTATTCGTCAGTACATGTTAGTGACGTTTAACTATTGGAACTTTACGGTGACCGATGGCGCACTGCGTATGCTGGTGGTGCTCTATTTTCATGACTTAGGTTATTCCACGTTAGCTATTGCCTCACTGTTTCTTTTCTATGAATTTTTTGGTGTGGTGACAAACCTGGTTGGTGGTTGGTTGGGCGCAAGGTTAGGCCTAAATAAAACCATGAACATTGGTTTAGCGATGCAAGTGTTTGCGTTGCTGATGCTCGCAGTACCAAATGCATGGCTGACCATTCCTTGGGTGATGGCAGCGCAAGCTCTGTCGGGGATTGCCAAAGATCTGAACAAAATGAGTGCTAAGAGCGCGATTAAAACGCTAGTACCAGACGAACAGCAAGGTGCGCTCTACAAATGGGTAGCGATTTTGACTGGCTCGAAGAATGCACTCAAAGGAGCGGGCTTTTTTGTTGGTGGCTTGCTGCTGTCTTGGGTGGGTTTTCAAAACTCGATGTTTATTATGGCGGGTGTACTTACATTAGTGTTTGTTTGCAGCATGATCTGGCTAGAAGCGGACATGGGTAAAGCAAAGAGTAAACCTAAGTTTCGCCAAATATTCTCCAAGTCTGAATCGATAAACATTTTATCCGCAGCACGCATGTTCTTGTTTGGTGCTCGTGATGTGTGGTTTGTCGTTGCTCTGCCTATTTATCTTGGTAGCGTGTTTGGCTGGGATCACTTGTGGGTTGGTAGCTTTCTCGCAGCGTGGGTCATTGCTTATGGGTTTGTGCAAGGCTTTGCGCCGCGTATTACTGGCAAAGCGCAAGGTCGTGTGCCTGATGGTAGTGCAGCATTGGTGTGGGCAGGAATCCTAGCGTTAATTACGGCTGGTATTGCTTATGGTGTGCAAATCGGTTGGCAGCCTGAATTGGTGATTGTGGTAGGTTTGATGATTTTTGGCGCTGTGTTTGCCATTAACTCTTCGCTGCACTCGTACTTGATAGTGAGCTACGCTAAAGGCGATGGCGTCTCGTTGGATGTCGGTTTTTACTACATGGCCAATGCGATGGGACGTTTGATTGGCACGGTATTATCGGGTTGGATCTACCAAGAGGCTGGTCTTGCAGCGTGCTTATGGGTTTCTTTTGCTTTCTTGGCACTGACGACGCTGATTTCAATTAAGTTGCCAAAAGCTAATGTTGCTACTGCGTAACTACCCCCAGTATCGCTATCTGTAGATGGTATAAATGGCTCCAAATCGGAGCCATTTTTGTTTCTTATGCGCCGTTTGCTGTAATCAGATTGTTTCGGTTTGGCATCGAGAGTGAATACTGATGCTTGGTTTTTGGTTCTCGTTAAGTGATTAGAGTGGTGATGAAATCCCCGTTGTAGGTCATTGTTGAGTTAAAAATAAGCAAAAACAGATTGTTAACTATTTCACTGGTTGAGATTTACCCTATGCTATAAACGATAAGCGACTCAAAGTAGGGAAAGGTATGAGAGAAAGGGTTCTGTTTTTTGATTTATTGCGCTGCTTCGCAGCGGTAGCAGTGATCGCCATTCACGTCTTGGCACCGTATCGAAATGAGTTAGGAGTGATTCCATTTGACCAATGGCTGACAGCGGTAGGCGTGAATAGCGTAACCCGCTGGGCAGTGCCAGTTTTTATTTTGATCACCGGAGCGCTAATGCTCAGTGACACTCGACCATTTGACGGTAAGTATTATATCAAAAGGCGTTTGGGCAAAGTTTTAGTTCCATTTCTTATTTGGTCGATGTTTTATGCATACCTTTCAGGCTGGACTTCTCAAGGCTTTGATTTTGAAACCGTAAAAGAGGTATTAAGCAATAGCCCATTCCACGCAACGTATTACCATCTCGGCTTTTTCTATTACTTTATACCACTGTATTTTGTGATTCCGCTGTTTCAATGGATGGTACGCAACGTGGATGACAACGTCTTGTATACCTATCTCGCATTTTGGCTTTTCACCAGCACTCTGTTCTTGTTCAAGATTGATGGCCCTTGGAGTAATCAGATGTGGCTTTATATGGGTTACCTTCCACTGGGGTATGTTTTATTTCAAAAGGTACCTTTGAATCGCTCTATGGTGACCTTATTTGTTGGGCTAGGACTCGTGGCGTTGGCAGTGACCTTTACGATGGTTGTGACAAATAGCTTAGAGGCGGAGAAGTATACGGTTGGGCGCTGGCTCTCTTATAAAACACTGAATGTGATTCTAGCGGCTTCGATGATTTTTATGATCGGGCGTTACTTTGGTGAAGGCTTATCACCAAAAGTACAAAAAGCGGTCAGTGTGATCAGTCAGCACAGCTTGGGGATTTACTTACTTCACCCTATTTTCTTATGGCCGATGAAAGAGTTCGGTTGGTACACAGGACATCCTGCTTGGGTGATTCCAGTCTGGATCGTTCTAAGTGGATCTGGAGCCTTGGCGATGAGCTATCTCTTTTCTCGTTCTGCCAAGACTCGTTGGTTACTGCCTTAACGTTTGATAGCGAAGTGAAGGAACTTGTTGCCGCGATAGGTCAGTGTTCCCTTATCTCCAGGGTTGAGTGCATGGTAGTAATGCACTCCAATTTGGAATTCACGCTTTGGACCGATAGAACCACGTTGAACGTAAATCCAATACTCTTGATCGTCTTGACCTGGTGGTGCGTTTGGTATGTCTATCGCTTGTTTATCTAAAACCGTTACCTGCGCGCTTTGCTCTGGAGCGTCTTCGCCCACATAGTGCTTACTATAAAAACGGAAAAACACCCACGCGCCCAAGGCAATAAGGGCGAATAGGGCGAAAATAAGTGAGATTGGCATATTAACCTCCAATGTTTTATCGGGTCCCATTCTACAGAACTCGCTGACGAAACGATGAGTTGAGGTAACTTATTCATAATCTAATGAAAGGGACATGAATTTTATTCGGCGCACTTCACGGTTTATCTCAATGGGGACGCGATGAAATTGTTGCTTCATCTGTAAGCTACGTCACTAAAGCTGAACTAAGCAGCTTTCACTTGTCTGGCTATATGAGCTCAAGGGCACAAATTGAAAGTAAAATTGCACTTAACGGCTCGAAAAAGCTCTAAATTTATAGAAGAATAAAAATAATGAACATAGGAAGGGTCTGGTAAGGAGGGTTACGATGTCAGATATTGAAAAAGTAGTCATGCGTACCCGAACGATCGAAAAACTTTTGCGTACTCAGTACCATGCAGAAGGGAAAGGGTTGCACCAACTTATTAATAGTTGTGAAGAACGTTTACCGCATGACGTGATAGCAAAGCTTCGATTCATCGCAACCGTGCGTAACAAAGTGGTGCACGAAGACGATTACAAGCTGGATGATCGTAAAGGCTTTATGGCGGCATGTGATGCTTGTGAAAAAGAGCTGACACCAAGAAGCTCTCGCTTTATTTGGCGTACAGCAATTTTGCTAATGACGTTGATTACGCTGGCCGCTCTTGGTTTCTACTATATGCACTGGGATATTTTGTCTAAGCACATTCAGTAGAGCTATACAGATAAATAAAAAAGGACGCATTTGCGTCCTTTTTTATTTTAAATCATTGGGTTAGTACATCATTGGCAGTGTCATTAAACCCACAACCACTGCAATCATAACCAGCCCTTGTTTTTGAGAAGATGAAATCATAACACTACCCCTTAATCTTTGATGAACTCGATGAATTTAATATAGCACTGTTTTTGGGGTTTGATCAACATATGCTCGTTAATCTTTTCAAAAACCACACTTAACTTGTCTGGTTTTACGTGATTCTGACTAATGAAACTATGTTTTTTGTGCTGCATTTAAAGTGTTCACATTGTTTTATTTCTATCCTTTTTTGTTTTAAGTATATGATTTTATAATGTTAAATGGTTTGTGGTGTTGGCTTTGTAATTGTTTTTTGTTTCGAATGGTATGTTGGGTGTTTATTTTGTCTGTATTTCTCAAAAATTGAGAAAATTAAAAAATGTGCTATGAGGTTGCATCGTCAAATCGAAAGCATGGAGTGAGATTTTCTTACCTTATGAGAAAATATGGGCTTCAAAAGTGTTTAGTGATTTTATGGTTTATGAAGTCCGCACTTTTATCTGTTATTGAAATTATGGTTTTATTTATCATTGACTTACTTTTCTTGTCTGATGTTTTTTTACTGAATTAAGGTCGGTTTTCTTAGTTTTTACCCCTAGTCATCAGTGGTTTCTCCTCTCTTAGAGCGCTACTAAGACTATTTTCTATTTTGTGTCTGTTATTTATTCTTGTTGCCTGCATTACATACATCCTGGTGGTTTAATCGTCAGTTTGTGAAATGGCGGCTTACCTGGAGCACTTATCTGTTTTTCAGTTAAATAGTTTTAGAAAGCGTTGGTTATTGTGTCGTGTGATTTGATGGGTTCGGCTGATGAGCAAAGCTTGGCCCCAATGTTTAGTGGCATCATTCAGGCTCATCGGCTTTATTATTACGTAGGCTGAGGGTTACAAAATGTTTCGAATCGCTAGCGAGATCCAACTTTCGTAGATTGTGTCTTTACATCAAAACTGGTCTACCTAGACTAGCGGCGAGTTTAAGTAAAAGGTGTATACTGCATGTGGAGTTGGCTGGCGATAGGGCTATCAGGTGTGTATTCCGTGTTGGGAGCAAAGCAAGCTAACCCGACACAATCCCTCGTGTTTAAAATCTTTACTCTGCTACTTCTTCTTGTGTTGGTGTTAACTCAAGGTGCATCCGCAACATATACCTACTGGATTGCGGGTGGGCTTATTGTGTCTATGGTGGCAGATACGCTGCACTCGTTTAAAACTCGTAAGCTAATCTATTTTACGGCTTATCTGGTTGCCCAGGTATGCTACAGCAAGTCATTTTGGGTGCAGCTTAATGGTGAGATTGTCTGGTGGCTGTTGGCCCTGCTGCTTGCAGCGAGTATCGTGGCGTTCTTTTTGTTGCTACCTCAACTCGACTCTCTGGTATTCCCTGTTGTGATCATGGGGATGATGCTGGTTCAACTTGCTTGGGCAGCCGGTGAAGTTTGGTTACAAGTGCCGAGTTACGCCAATGCTATCGGCTTTAGCGGAACCTTAGTTCTCATCTATTCGGCGCTGGCATACGCGATACACGGTTATCGAAAACCGATGAAACACGCCTATTTGTGGGTGAGTGGCAGTTACTTTTTTGCTCATGCCCTCATTGTTGCCTCAATCATTTACTAATTTAAGTCAAAGCAGCTCTTGAGGATTTCAGTAAACTGAACGCATTGTTCTTAATAACTGGAGTCAATAATGAGTGAAATCCATGCTCACGAGCTGCTAAACCTACTTAGAGAAACACCAATGGATCGCGAAGCCCTCACACAGCACTTTGGTGCTAGCGTTCGCTTTCACACCTGTAAACTGAATGATCTAGACTTAGATGCATTACTAGCATTTTTGCTCAAGCGCGACAAAATTCGTGAGCTTGAAGGTAAGTTTGTGGTCAATATGGCGCGAGTTTGCAATCACTAAACGGCGGCTAAGATCGAGGGTGACTATGGTGTTTTCGCCCTCAGTCATATACTCATGTTGTCAGTTTGCTATACACTGGCCGCCATTTTTTAGGTGAGGCCAGAATATGGACATTCTTTCTGCAGCGACCATGCTGTTTCTAATCATGGACCCTCTCGGTAACTTGCCGATTGTGTTGTCTATTCTCAAACATATCGATCCCAAGCGTCGTCGTAAGGTATTGATTCGTGAACTACTGTTTGCCTTACTGATTTTGATGTTGTTTCTGTTTGCAGGACAAAGCATCTTAAGTTTTTTGCATGTCCAGCCAGAAACGCTCAGCATTTCAGGTGGCATTATTCTCTTCATTATTGCGATTAAGATGATTTTCCCGAGTGCTGGCAGCATCACTGGACTGGCAGCAGGCGAGGAGCCCTTTATTGTTCCGATGGCCATTCCTATGATCGCGGGCCCTTCAGTGATTGCAGCCTTGCTTTTACTGTCTTCGCAACATCCAGAGAAAATGTTGGAAATGTCAGCATCAGTCGTAATTGCGTGGGGCGCAACATTTTTTATACTGATGTTTTATGGCTTCTTTAATCGCTTGTTGGGTGAACGTGGCTTGAAGGCGGTAGAACGCTTAATGGGCTTGTTACTGGTGATGATCTCCACTCAAATGTTCTTGGATGGTGTAAAAAGTTACATTGGGTGACGAACGAAACGCAGAAAAAAAGCCGCTCACAAGAGCGGCTTTTTCGTATCTGAGCGATTACATCATGTGTTTACGACGAATATCGAGTAGGGCAAAAATACCAAAAATCAGGATTGAATATTTTTCCCAACTGCTCATTTTTATTTTGTCGCCAAATGCACCAATGAAGATGGCCATTTGTAAACCGTGCATGATGAACAAAAAAGCGGTCATGATGTATAGCGCAATCGCGGCATTGCCGGGAAAGGGCATAAAAATATTTAGGATTAATACTAACCAAACAAAGGCGATAGCCGCTTTGGCCAGCATAATTAGTGCTTTCATTTAAGTATCCTTTTAAATCGAGGCGTTATGCGGAGGTACGTTCGTACAGACGATAGCTCACTTGGCCTGCTGTTTTTTCTCGATGTAATTGCCAGTTTTCTGGTAAGTCGGCAATATTGAGTTCTTTTTCTGTTTCAATATAAATCATCGCATCTTCCGCGAGCCAGCCATTTTGTTCTAGCAGAGCCACGGTCTCATCCAATAGACCTTTGCGAAACGGTGGGTCAATAAACACCACATGATGAGCAGAACCCGGTTGCTTCAAAAAACTCAGTGCGTCGGTATTTACCACTTGGATGTTGTTCGCGTTAAGAGAGGCAACATTCTTTTGTAACTGTTGGAAAGCTTGTGGGTTTAGCTCAACCATGGTCACTTGCTCTGCTTGGCGCGAAGCTGACTCAAATCCCAAGCCGCCAGAGCCAGCAAACAAGTCGAGACATTTTGCCTGTGGTACATCTTGAGCTAACCAGTTAAACAGCGTTTCTTTGACGCGATCTGTCGTGGGGCGTAAGCCTTCAGCATCGTGTACAGGAAGTTTTCTGCCTCTCCATAAGCCACTAATAATGCGAACAAAGCCCGTTGTTGGCTTTTTTTGTGATGAGTTTTGCTGGCGACGTCTTACCATAGATTTTTTGACCGCTAATAAAGTGATACTATATCTAATCGCCCAAGCAATGAGCTTGGAGCTTGGATACAGCCCAGAATATTCAAGATGACAGAGTGTAACACTAATAAGATTAGAATTACCTAATCGGAAAGTTTTCAGAACTTTGTCATTAGCCTTTTTTAGACAGATAATAATCTTGTCAAAAAAGAGTCATTAATAGATAAAAGAACAATCTAGGATAGCCCCAGATGACGGAAAAAAAGAAGCGCGGATTACTTTCGTGGCTAGGTTTTGGTGACGAAGAACAAAGCCCAAAACCAAAAACTGAAGAAACAGTAAAAGAAGAAGCAGTGGAAGCGCCTTCTGAAGAGCAGCAAACCGAAGCGGTTGCTGAGCAAGCGGAAGCAACGCCAGAACTTGAAGAAGAAGCGAAACAATCAGAGGCTGCCCCAGCAGAAGCAGAAGCAGAAGCAGAAGCAGAAGCAGAAGCAGAAGCAGAAGAGCCAGAAGTCGTATCGGCCGCGCCTCGTGTTCAAGAACAAGAAAAGCCAACAGAAAGCTTTTTTGCTCGTCTTAAACGCAGCCTAAGCCGAACAAAAGCAAATATTGGTGCTGGCTTCTTCGGTCTGTTCAGCGGTAAGAAAATCGATGAGGACTTATTTGAAGAGCTAGAAGAGCAACTTCTTATTGCTGATGTGGGCATGAATACCACAACAAAAATTATCAACAACCTGACAGAAAAAGCCACACGTGGCGATCTGAAAGACGGCGAAGCCCTTTATGGTTTGTTGAAAGAAGAAATGGCTGAGATTCTTTCTAAAGTCGAACAGCCACTAGAAATCGATAGCAACAAAACGCCTTACGTCATCTTGATGGTGGGTGTAAATGGCGTGGGTAAAACCACGACCATCGGTAAGCTAGCGAAGCAGTTCCAAACTCAAGGCAAAAAAGTGATGCTTGCAGCGGGCGATACTTTCCGTGCCGCAGCGGTTGAGCAGTTACAAGTGTGGGGTGAACGTAATAATGTTCCTGTGATTGCTCAACATACTGGCGCAGACAGTGCCTCTGTTATCTATGATGCGATTGAAGCGGCAAAAGCACGTGGTGTGGATGTGGTGATTGCTGATACAGCAGGTCGTCTACAGAACAAAGCGAACCTAATGGAAGAGCTGCGTAAGATTGTACGTGTGATGAAGAAAATTGATGACTCTGCACCACATGAGATCATGCTAACGCTTGATGCAGGTACAGGACAAAATGCCATTAGCCAAGCGAAACTTTTCAGTGATGTTGCCCCTCTAACCGGGATTACTTTGACTAAGCTGGATGGTACAGCCAAGGGCGGCGTAATTTTCGCTATCGCTGATCAGTTCGGTATTCCAATTCGTTACATTGGTGTGGGTGAAGGTATCGAAGACTTGCGTCCATTTGAAACTCAAGAGTTTATTGACGCACTGTTTAGTCGTGAAGAATAAAAAGAGTTAGAGGAAATCAACGGTGATCAAATTTCAGCAAGTAAGCAAAGCTTACCGAGGTGGTCGACAAGCACTGCAAAAAGTCGATTTTCACCTGAGGCGCGGTGAAATGGCGTTTTTAGGCGGACATTCCGGGGCTGGTAAAAGTACCTTGCTGAAATTGATCTGCGCGATAGAGCGACCAACCGATGGCAAAATCCATTTTAATGGTCACGACATCACGCGTATTCCAAGCAAAGACATCCCTTTTTTGCGCCGCAATATTGGGATTGTTTTTCAAGATCATCGCCTATTGATGGATCGCAGTGTGTACGACAATGTCGCTCTGCCAATGCGTATCGAATCGATTTCTGAAAACGAAATCAAACGCCGTGTTTCTGCGGCGTTAGATAAAACGGGCTTACTCGATAAAGCTCGTTGTCTACCTAGTCAACTTTCTGGTGGTGAGCAACAGCGCGTCGGTATTGCCCGTGCTGTGGTTAATCGACCAACGTTGCTGGTGGCTGATGAGCCTACGGGTAACCTTGACCCAGAATTATCCAACCGTGTGTTGCGTCTATTCGAAGAATTTAACCGTGCGGGCGTGACTATCCTACTTGCCACGCACGATGTGGGGTTAGTAAACACTCGCCCACAGTATCGTCATTTTGAATTGAACCAAGGCTTCCTAAGTGAGGTAGAAGACTATGGCAGGTAACAAGCACTCCCAAAAGAAGGGGAAAGGCCGCAGTGCCAAGCGTGCGAATACCGATGGTTTTTTCTCTGTCCACGCAAAACAAGCTAAATCCTCTTTTAGCGCCTTATGGCAACGACCACTAGGCAACATTCTGACCCTAGCGGTCATCTCCATGGCACTTGCCATGCCAGCTTGTTTGTATCTATTGGGGAAAAACGTTGCGGGGGCAGCGGAAGATGTCGCTTCTCCTTCACAAGTTAGTGCTTACTTAGTTGAAGGTATGCCGGATGCGCGAGTGATGGTTCTCAAAGATCAAATTGAAACTTGGCCTTTGGTAAAAGAGGTAGAGTATATTTCACCGCAACAAGGTCTATCTGATTTAAGCCAATATGCAGGGTTCGACCAAGCTATCAGCCTCTTAAGTGGCTATGCGCTACCTGGTGTGTTGGTGATTACGCCAGATTCGGAACTAAAAAGTGATATTCAGTCATTAGCCAAAGACGTTCGAGAGCAACAAGATGTGACCGACGTGAGACTTGACGAAGACTGGCTAGCGCGTCTTGATGCCATCAAAACTCTCGCGAGTATTATTGTCATTACCCTGACAGTGCTGATGCTCGGTGCGGTATTTTTAATCGTTGGCAATACATTGCGATTTAATGTGCTGGCGAATAAAGAAGAGATTCAAACCATGAAACTGATCGGTGCGACGGACAGTTTCATTCTGCGCCCTTACTTGTACACAGGTATGTGGTTTGGCGTGTTAGGTGCCACTATTGCGTGGTTGGTAACGGCTTTAGTGACCATTGTCATGAATAGTGCGGTGGAAGACCTTGCTGCGTTGTACGATAGCCAGTTCCGCCTGATTGGTCTAAGTTGGGATGAATCTTTGTTACTAATCATCATTGGGAGTCTTTTGGGATGTATTGCGGCGCGCTTTTCTGCGCAACGACATTTAAAAGAAATTGAACCAGTTTAAGTGATGGCGGTCTTATTACTTGGATTTCATTAGCACTAGCTAATTTTGAACCCTTGCTTAGACCAAATGTTTATGGATAATTGCTTCCCCTTCTTGAAACTTGTTCATTTTGAGTTCAAGATATCGAAGCTAAATTGCAATGTAATGCTCCAGATCAGAGATTGATGAGGAATTGAATGACAAAAGAAGCGTATCCGATGGCTCTAGTCACGCAAGATAGCCTTGATAGCTATATTCGCTCAGTAAACAGCTACCCAATGCTGACTGCAGACGAAGAGCGTGAGCTGGCAGAACGATTACACTATAAAGGTGAGATTGAGGCTGCAAAAGGTCTAATTCTTTCGCACCTACGATTCGTTGTTCACGTTGCTCGTGGTTACTCTGGCTACGGTTTGCCAATGGCGGATCTTGTGCAAGAGGGTAACATCGGTCTAATGAAAGCCGTTAAGCGTTTTAACCCAGAAGTAGGGGTTCGCTTGGTTTCTTTTGCTGTCCACTGGATCAAAGCAGAGATCCACGAATACGTGCTACGTAACTGGCGTATCGTGAAAATTGCGACCACTAAAGCGCAACGTAAATTGTTCTTCAACCTGCGTAAGTCGAAAAAGCGCTTGGGTTGGTTTAACAACGGTGAAGTGGAAACCGTTGCGCGCGAGTTAGGTGTTGAGCCTTCTGAAGTTCGCGAGATGGAATCACGCTTAGCGGCGGTGGATTCAACCTTTGATATGCCAACTGATGAAGACGACAGTTCAAACGCTTACACAGCGCCGATGCTATACCTAGAAGACAAATCGTCTGATGTGGCCGACAACATTGAAGCCGCCAACTGGGAAATGCACACCAACAATCGCTTGGGTCATGCATTAGCGAGTTTGGATGAGCGTAGTCAGCGCATCGTGCGTTCTCGTTGGTTAGATGATGAGAAAGCAACATTGCAAGACTTAGCTGATGAGTTCGGTGTTTCTGCCGAGCGTATTCGCCAGCTAGAAAAAAATGCAATGAAGAAACTAAAATTGGCCGTGGGTGAATTTTAATTTCCACTGCTAATTGAAAGTAAGATTTTCATAGAAAGCCGAGATCATGTGATCTCGGCTTTTTTATTGTCGATCGAAAATCGATAGCGTTTGCGATCCGGATTTTATGTGCTACCTGTGTATAACTCTGTGAAGTAATTATTTATCAACTGTTCGAAACCCGGACAAAACAAGGGATTCAAGCACTTTTCCATCTGGGGATAGCTATAGATATACACACAGTTAGATCAGGATCATCACTACATATTGTGGATCAAAAGATCCAAATACACTTTATCAACGCAATTCACAGCTTTATCCACAAATGGTTGGAATGTGTACACTTTTGAAAACCCTGATTATCCATGTGTCTAAGTTTGCCGTTGGATAGGTTACAATAGCGGCAGTATACCCAAGCAGCTTCAAATATGGATTTTATGCTGTACCACGGGTGCTGATTAGTACGTTAGGTTCGAGGTTGCTTGGGTATATTAATAAGACAATGAGAAAGTAAATGGATCAGTTTAAGCATATCGATGTACAAGGTGCGCAAGCGCTGCTCGAGCAGGGTGATGCGAAGCTTGTAGATATCCGTGACCCTCAATCGTTTGCCGTTGCGCATGCGGAGTCCGCGTATCATTTAACTAACGATACGATCGTTGCGTTTATGGATGAAGTGGAGTTCGAACAACCTATTCTAGTGATGTGTTACCACGGCATTAGTAGCCAAGGTGCGGCGCAATATTTGGTTAACCAAGGCTTTGAACAGGTGTACAGTGTAGATGGTGGCTTTGAAGCCTGGCATCGAGCAGAACTACCGATAGTGAGAAGTTAATGAAGAGATTGGTAACGTTAAATAATCCACGTATGGCGCAAGCCTTTATTGATTATATGGCCTCTCGCCAAATTGACATCGAAATGATGCCAGAAGGGGATGGGCAATTTGCGCTGTGGCTGACTGATAGCCAGCATGAAATAGAAGCGGAAGCCGAACTTAAGCAGTTCCTTGCTAACCCGTCTGATTCAAAATACAGCGCCGCCTCGTGGGACGTTGCCGATACTCGTAAGAGCACATTTCATTATTCCAGCCCGAGTATCATAAGCATGGTCAAAGCGAAAGCTGGCCCCATGACTTTGCTGATCATGACAGTCTGTATCATCATCTACTTGTTACAAATGTTTGGCTTTGGCAATGGCGTGTTTAAGTTGTTGCACTTCCCGGCTTTTGAGGGGCAACAATGGCAAGTGTGGCGATGGCTAAGTCATGCGTTACTGCACTTTTCAGTAACTCACATCGTGTTTAACTTACTATGGTGGTGGCAGTTGGGGGGCGACATCGAACGTCGTCTCGGTTCCGGTAAGCTATTGCAACTCTTTGTGGTGTCGGCAGCGCTTTCAGGGGCAGGCCAGTTCTATGTTGAAGGGGCTAACTTCGGCGGCTTGTCTGGTGTGGTCTATGCACTGCTTGGTTATTTGTGGATACTGGGTTACCGCTTGCCACATTTAGGCCTTACGTTACCCAAGCCAATTATCGTCTTTATGTTGGTATGGTTAGTTCTTGGTTTTGTGCAGCCATTTATGGCGATTGCAAACACCGCTCACTTAGTTGGGCTACTGTCGGGGATGGCGATTGCGCTGTTTGATTCAGGCAAGATGAAATACCAACAGCAAGCCTAAAGCAGATGAAATGAAAAGACCGCTCAAGAGCGGTCTTTTTTTATGTTCAAAACGGATTTGGGTTTATTGATAAAGGTATTTTGTAAACAACAAATCGGCAATGATGGTTTTACCTGTTTCAGGCAAAAGTGTTTCGTTGAGGGTCGTCACTAAGGTTTTGCGCAGATCTTCTCGGCCAGAAAGGGACTTAATCGTATCTTCTGTTTGCTTACCCAGTAATTCAATCACTGCATCGCGAATCAAAGGTTGGTGATGCTCAACAACTGATAAATCTTGTTGACTCATTACCATGATGTCGATGCGCACTTGCACATAACCTAACTTTTTGCCTTTGGTGTAAAAGTTAGTAGTGAGATCAGGCTCTAGGGTAAAGTATGCCAACTTAGGTCCAGCTTCTTCCGTTTCAGCCCAACTTGGTGCGGCGAATAGTATGGTTAACGCAAAAATAATTTGGGCTATATAACGTTTGTACATATTTCTAACTTTTCTTTCTCTGGATCGCGATATTCGAATCGCTTCAGTCTTGATACAATGGGCCGTCTATAACAAATAACGGAACTTACGGTTACATACATTACTATGGACGGTAAGTTGTTGCTTTATTGTACGCATAAAGCCTCCAATTGAATACTAGTATGAATCAGCCAACATCACTCTATCTTGCTTCTTTATTGGAAGTAGAGTGGCAAAACCCCGAAGAATTCGAATTTCCAAATGAATTTGCCAAGCATTGGCTTGAAGAGCAAGGGTCTTTGTCACGTCGTTTAAAACAGCACTGCCAAGCGTTAACGGTAGAATTGCTACAAAATCAGATCGTCACTGCAGCGACATTAAAACAGGACGAAAGCCAGTTATTGTCCGAACAAGATTGCTTACTGAGAGAGGTAATTTTGTGCGGTGACAATAATAACTGGGTTATTGGGCGGACATTGATTCCTCGTTCAACCTTAGTTGATCAGCAGTATGATTTGGCTCAACAAGGGGATATCCCATTAGGACTAACTGTGTTTAGCGCAGATAACGTTGAGCGGGACTCTTTGCAAATGGGATGGGTAGCCGTACCAGAAGGACGTTTGTTAGCACGACGCTCAAGGTTGTGGATGAATCACAAACCGATGCTAGTCGCCGAGTTATTCTTATCTAATTCACCAGTTTACGCTAAGGAGACAGTGTAAATGTCCGCAGAAAAAGCCAAAGCATATTGGCAACTGATGCGCATGGATCGCCCGATTGGTTCACTGTTACTGATGTGGCCAACGATTTGGGCGCTAATTATCTCAGCCCAAGGAATGCCAAGTTGGGATGTATTCATCGTGTTTGTATTGGGTGTTTTCCTAATGCGTAGTGCGGGGTGCGTGATTAATGATTTTGCAGATCGCAAAGTCGACGGCCATGTAAAGCGTACTAAGCAACGTCCACTGCCATCAGGGAAAGTGACAGCAAAAGAAGCGATTGGATTATTTTTGGTTTTGGGTATCAGCTCGTTTTTGTTAGTGCTGACCATGAACCCGCTGACGATTCAGCTATCCTTCGCTGGCATTGTGTTGGCGTTCATCTATCCATTTATGAAGCGTTACACTCATATTCCACAGCTATTTTTAGGCTTGGCTTTTAGCTGGGCGATTCCAATGGCGTGGGCTGCACAAACTGGGGAATTACCATTAATTGTTTGGTTTTTGTTCCTCATTAATGCTTTGTGGACCATTGCGTACGACACTCAATATGCGATGGTAGACCGAGATGATGATCTAAAGATTGGCATTAAATCGACGGCAATTCTGTTTGGTCGTCATGACAAGCTTATTATTGGTGTGTTGCAACTGATTACACTCGCGATGTTGGTTTGGTTAGGGCAGTTCTACCAATTGGGACAAAGTTACTACTGGACCCTTTTGATTGCAGCGTCGTTGTTTGTTTATCAGCAGCACTTAATTCGTCACCGTGAGCGTGAGTTGTGCTTTAAGGCTTTCCTTAACAACAATTATGTTGGCATGGTGATAGCGATAGGGTTACTGGTCGCATTTTGGTAAGCGAAGAAATAGAAAAAGGCATCCGATTGGATGCCTTTTTCTTATTGAAAGAAGATAAAACGGTTACGACCGAAGTTGGTGAATACTCTCTTCGATCGTCAGTTTCACTTCTGGATAAAGCAGAGTGAACAGTAGTCGTGCAAATTGCTGCGTTTTCTTCGTGTCACAGTTACCATCGTTATCGAGGTATTTTTGCTGTTTGAGCGTATTGAACATCGCGGTAAACACACCTTTATCGAAGAATTCTGGCGCATTAATACCGTGCAAACGCCCTAGGCGCTGAGCAATATCTTGGCTCTTCTGCTCTAGGTCCGATTTACCGAGTTCAGGGTAAGCAACAAGCAAGTTCATCGCGATAGAGTAGCGTTGCAGCGTTTCAGTTATCGTTCGACCTAACAGAACCAAAGGCTGGTTGTTCGATTGATTGATCTCTAGCTTATCACCATCAAGACTAATCATTTTCTGATCGGCAAATTCATGCAGTGTTTTAACGACCAATTCATCTAACTCGTCTTCTTGGTAACTTAAGAACAGCTCTTTCTTCAAGAATGGGTAGATTTGCGCGACATTCGCTTGAATCTTGGCTACCGAAAGGTTGCGCTGACGAATGAGCATTTGGGCAATTAATGACGGCAGAGCGAACAAGTGAATGATGTTGTTGCGATAGTAAGTCATCAGGATCGATTGGCTACGGTCCAGCGAAATGATGTCACCCATGCTATCGGTTTCAATCACGAACTTATCAAGCGAAATTGCATGATCGACCAACTCCTCAGCACTTTCGGTAGGGATAGTGGAGGTGCTTGAGTACGGGTTATTTTTGAGTAGCTTTAAGTAACACTCGATCTGATTGATCAGCGAGTCACGAGAAAGTGCACGTTGACGAGAAGCAAGCAGTGCGGTTGCACACAAGGTCAACGCGTTTGCCGCCGCCGCATCGTTGATGTGCGTCATCATCTTATTAGCAAGGTCGTTGACCACAGGATTCATCCATTGTGGTTTGTTACCACCCATGCTGTCGATGTCTTTCGTCCACTCAGGAGCATGCTCGTTCAAGTATTGGTTGAGCTGAATTGGCTCACCGAAGTTCACATAGCCCAAACCAAAGTTACGCAGTTTACGCAGAGTACGCAGTACAAGCCCTGCGTTTTCTTTCTCTTTGCGTTTGCCACGCAGCTCTTTCGCGTAAGTGCCCACTTCCATTACGTGCTCGTAGCCGATGTAGACCGGCACTAGCGTTACTGGGCGGTTTAAACCACGTAGCATTGCTTGGATGGTCATAGCCAGCATACCCGTTTTCGCTTGCAGTAAGCGACCTGTACGTGAACGACCACCCTCACTGAAGTACTCGACTGAATAGCCTTTGGCAAACAGCTCAGCTAGATACTCACGGAAAATGGTTGAGTACAGTTTGTTGCCTTTAAAACTACGACGAATAAAGAACGCCCCACCACGACGGAAAAGCGGACCGGCCGGGAAGAAGTTCAAGTTAATGCCTGCCGCAATGTGCGGAGGCACCATGCCTTCATGGTATAAAACATAAGACAACAGCAGGTAGTCCATGTGACTACGGTGACAAGGAACGTACACAATTTCGTGGCCGTCTTGCGCTAAACGACGCACAGTCGAGGCGTTATTGATGTGCAAACCTTGGTATAGTTTTGTCCATAACCAACTCAGGATGCGGTCGCCGTTTTTCACTAGACTGTAGGAGAAGTCGGCGGCGATTTCATCCATGATGTCGTGGGCTTCTTTACGTGCCTTATCAATCGAGATGTTTTTGATCTTGGCTTCGTCAGCAATCGCCAGTTCAATAGCTGGAGATTTTAGTAAACGAGCAAACAACACTTGGCGTTGTGGCAGGTTTGGGCCTGAAGCAGCCAGTTTCTGGCGTGAGAAGTGGATACGCGCCACGCGAGCCAGTTTGTGCGCAATTGCGCTGTCGGTACCGTGAGAGTCTGCCATATAACGCAGAGATACCACGGGACTAAAGCGAACTAAGCAGTCGCGTCCCGCCGCCATTACTGCTTTGGCTTTTTGCGGACCATTCATCGGTTGAAGGTAAGGCTTTTGGTTCTCTTCTTTACCTGGCTTACGACCCCAAAGCACGGTTGCAGGGATCATTTGAACATCCAACTCACTATCCAGCTTGTGCAGTTCCAGTAAGTCAGTGAACAGAGAAACAGAATCGGTTGGGACATCATTATCGTTGTTCATCACAGTTGGACGCGCAGCGATAAAGACGAAACGGTTCAGCGTTTTGCCATTGATTTCCAGCGGGCTGAGCGGGTCGGGTAGACCAAGGCTCATGGCTTGTTTTTGCAGTGTCAGCAAATCCACGTTCGAGCGGAACGGCAGGGCATATACAATCGGTTTAGTTAGGTCGATGTTCAGATCTTCAATCGGGTTCGACGGGATTGTGGTGCCCTTTACCAGTACCGATAAAGGTAGTTTTAGTAATGAACGTGAAAATGATTGTCCAGAAGACATAAAGTTCACAGCCTCAATAGGTATTCAAACAGGCCTAACCTTATTTCAGTTTCCGCTTTGCATGTCTTCTCTATAAAAAGAGATGAGTACGGCAATAGAAATAAGCCTAGGCGATAAAATTTAAGCGCTGCAAGGATACCAGAAACTGGTCAAACCTTTTAATTTTATTGGCTGTAAATTAGTCGAACCCCTAAGTTATTGCTTTGACTTGATTAACTGAAAAGTCGGTGTTTTAAACGAATAAAGAATGAACTTAATCGGTAAGCTGAAAGCTCTCCACAAATAAATTAAAAAACAACCAATTGGGTTTTCATTTGAGCATTTACTGGATATACTCACAGTTAACTGTATAAAAAGACAGGTGAGACATGAAGCCGTTAACGCCACGCCAACAACAAGTCTTCGATTTGATTAAAAGTAAAATCGATGACACCGGAATGCCACCAACTCGTGCAGAGATTGCGCGTGAGCTTGGCTTCCGCTCTGCGAATGCCGCAGAGGAACACCTAAAAGCGCTTGCTCGTAAGCAAGCAATTGAAATTATTCCAGGCGCTTCTCGTGGGATTCGTATCCTGCTTGAAGACGCAGCCAATGATGAGCAGGGTTTGCCATTGATTGGTCAAGTTGCAGCGGGTGAGCCAATTCTGGCTCAAGAGCACGTAGAGGCGCACTACCAAGTCGATCCTGCGATGTTCAAACCGCAAGCGGATTTCTTACTTCGTGTAAATGGCGAGAGTATGAAAGACATCGGGATTATGGATGGCGATTTGCTCGCGGTGCATAAAACCCAAGACGTGAGAGACGGTCAAGTTGTCGTTGCGCGTGTTGATGATGATGTGACTGTGAAGCGTTTGGAGCGCAAAGGTTCAACCATATTACTGCATGCTGAGAATGAAGAGTTTGCCCCAATTCAAGTGGACTTAACGTCTCAGCACCTTACGATTGAAGGTTTAGCCGTTGGTATTATTCGTAATACCGATTGGATGTAAGTGTATTTAAGCAGCCCAGTTGATCTGGGCTGTTTTGTCTTTTCTCTTTTTCTACTTCCTCCAAAAGCTTGCTCATCATCTTAACCTTGTTTTTTTGACCAATTTATAAGCTTGATAATGTAATTGATATTCATTATCATCTTTATTAATGTCTATGTTTTCTCTCTGGCGCAGGAAATGCCCATGTCTCAGTCTAAACATCAAGTTCCTAACCATTTATTAAAGCCACTGTTATTGCGTAGCCGTGAAAGCATGGTCGACAATGGCTTGGTGTACGATCCGATAGCTGCTAAAGCGTGTTTGAGCTGTAAGATGGCGCCGGACTGTTTGAGTGGTGATATTGCGCAGAAGCAATTGCTGCACGTGACGCTGACTCAGCTTTGTGACCAGCAGGTTAGTCACTTCTTACAGCAGTATCCCGATGCTTGGATAATCAATGTCGGAGCGGGGCTGGATACCCGCTTTTATCGTTTGGATAATGGACGCTGCCATTGGATAGAGTTGGATGTGACGGAAAATTTGGTATGGCGTCAGCGCTTGTTCCACAAAAATGAACGCTATGAACATCGCTGTGGCAGTGTGGATGAAATGTCGTGGCTAGAGACGTTAGCCATTCCAGAGCAAGCACCAGTACTCATTTTATGTGAAATGGCACTGCTCGATTGCACAGAGCGCCAAGTCGCGAAATTTATTCAAACCTTGGGTCGACATTTTGTTTCTGCTGAACTGTGTATGGTGCTGGCAGGAGATTTAACGGAAACCAAGTGGGGGCAAAAGCTTGGCTCTGATCGTTATGCTCATGGCTTTGAAGCGCCTGCAGCACAGATATTGCAATGGTTACCATGGGCACAATGGGTGAAAGCTTTCTCGCCATTCGATAGATTCTGTTCTCGTTGGAAAGCTTGGCAGCGTTGGCTTAATAAGATTCCAATGTTGAAGCATCGCCTCACGCCAGTCCTCGTTCACATCAAGTGGTAATTGGCTAGTCGTTAAGCGCTCAGGTACACTCGTCGATCTTACTGATGAGGTGCCTGTGACAAATTCAATCTTCTCTCCTTTATCTAACCCAAAAGTTCATCGCCAAGTCTTAGCTTTAGCGATACCTATGGTGCTGTCGAATATTACTGTTCCATTGCTCGGTTTGGTCGATGCTGCGGTGATTGGTCATCTAGACCACGCTTGGTATTTGGGTGGTGTTGCGTTGGGCAGCACCATGATCAGCGTGACGTTTTGGCTGCTTGGTTTTTTGCGTATGTCGACTACTGGGTTGGCGGCGCAGTCCTATGGGGGTGAAGACCGAAAGCAACTTGCCTTGGTGTTTATGCAAGGCTCACTTATGGCGCTGCTGTTTGCGTTAGTCTTCCTTATTGCCCATACCCCGATAGCTGATTTGATCTTTGGCTGGAGTGACGCCAGCGCAGAGGTAAAACACTACGGCATGCAATATTTCTCTATCCGTGTGTGGAGTGCCCCCGCAGCACTAATGAATTTTGTGTTGTTGGGGTGGCTGCTCGGAACGCAAAATTCCAAAGCACCAATGTGGATGGTGATCATCACCAATGTCACCAACATCGCTCTCGATTTGTTATTTGTGATGGGCTTAGGTTGGAAAGTTGAAGGTGCTGCGCTTGCATCCGTGATTGCTGATTACTCAGGCATGGCGTTTGGTTTGGTCTGCGTGTGGAAGACATGGCAAGCACGTCAGTTGCCGTCACCCAAGCAATTACTTGCTGACACTCAGCATGGGTTAGGGCGCTTCGTGAAATTGAATCGCGATATTTTCTTGCGCTCTTTGTGTCTGCAAGCGGCTTTTAGCTTTATGACGTTCCAAGGTGCGAGCTTTGGTGATGAGGTTGTCGCTGCAAATGCGGTTCTGATGAGCTTCCTGATGATTATCTCGTATGGCATGGATGGCTTTGCTTACGCAATCGAGGCCATGGTCGGGAAGGCGATTGGTGCCAAAGATAGGCAACAATTGAGTGCATCGCTTGTCGGCACTTTCTTTTGGAGTTTGGTTATTTGCTTAGGACTGACCGCGCTCTTTGGTTTGGCGGGATCGCAGTTGATCGCCATGATCACTTCAATTGAGGTGGTACAACAGCAAGCAGCGGTGTATCTACCTTGGCTGGTGGTGATGCCACTTGCGTCGATGTGGTGCTTTCTATTGGATGGCATTTTTGTCGGTGCAACCAAAGGCAAAGACATGCGCAATAGTATGTTTGTCGCGACCAGCAGTTTCTTCGTTGTCTTTTACTTATTCGCCGAGTGGGAAAATCACGCGCTGTGGTTTGCAATGATGAGCTTTATGTTGATGCGGGGTATTGGTTTAGGGGTTATCTTTCTCTACCAATGGCACAAGGATACCTTCCTAACACAATGTTGATATAAAAACAGCAGGTCCAAGCCTGCTGTTTTTCTGTCTGCTATCAAGAAGCATAGATTAGAACAAGCGGTTCAAACCATTCAACGCAGCGACACGATACGCTTCGGCCATTGTTGGATAGTTGAAGGTGGTATTGACGAAATACTCGATGGTATTCGCTGAGCCTTTTTGCTCCATAATGGCTTGACCGATGTGGATAATTTCCGCAGCACGTTCGCCAAAGCAGTGAATCCCTAAAATTTCTTTGGTTTCACGATGGAACAATATCTTCAAGCTGCCGATGTCTTTCCCTGCGATCTGTGCACGAGCTAGATGCTTGAACGAAGAGCGTCCTACTTCATACGGTACTTTCGCAGCTGTTAGCTCTTGCTCGGTTTTACCCACAGAGCTAATCTCTGGGATGGTGTAGATACCCGTTGGAATATCATCAATCAGGTAGTTTTCTGCCTGACCTTTCGTAATGGCTTGTGCGACAAATCGCCCTTGGTCATAAGCGGCGCTTGCAAGGCTAGGGTAACCGATGACATCGCCTACAGCGTAAATGTGTTCGATATCGGTTTGGTAGTTACGGTTTACTTTTAGTTGTCCGCGAGAGTCCGCTTCCAGACCCACTGCACCCAAATTCAACTTATCGGTGTTACCTGTTCGACCATTCGCATACAACAAGCAGTCTGCCTTCATCTTCTTGCCAGATTGTAGGTGAATAATCACGCCATCTTCTGTGCCTTCGATTTTTTCATAGGTCTCATCATTACGAATTACTACACCGCTGTTCCAGAAGTGGTAAGACAGCGCATCTGACACTTCGTTATCCAAAAACTCCAACAAGCGGTCGCGGGTATTGATAAGGTCGGTTTTCACTCCAAGGCCGCGGAAGATAGAAGCGTATTCACAACCGATAACGCCCGCACCGTAAATGATGATATGGCGAGGGTCGTGTTGCAGGCTCAAAATGGAATCACTGTCGTAGATGCGCTCATGCAAGAAATCTACGTCGTTAGGCTGATACGGGCGAGAACCCGTCGCGATGACAAACTTATCCGCAGAATAGATTTCTTCTGTACCGTCGCTTTGCATCACTGCAATTGAGTAGTTATCGATAAATCGCGCGGTTCCGAACAAAAGTGTGCATGAGTTACGGTCATAAAAGCCCTGACGAAGTCGAGTTTGCTTATCAATGACCGATTTAGCATGACCTAAAATGTCAGAAAATGTTGCATGAACGCTGGTGTTGTTTCGACAAAATAGCGGGTTGCTATTAAATTCGATGATGCGGCTAACGGCATGACGCAGTGCTTTTGATGGAATGGTACCCCAGTGAGTACAACCGCCGCCGACACTGCTTTCTTTCTCGACAATGGCAACATTCAGTCCCGCTTTGGTTAATCCCATTGCAGCCCCTTCTCCGCCAGGGCCACTACCGATTACGATCACGTCATAGTGATTAACATGCGCCATGATGCCTTCCTTGTTATATTTGCTTAACATTGCTTTAGCGCGATTTTAACTCATTTACTCTATTGGTACACGTAATGCCTGTTAGAGAGTGGAAGTGATCACGCAGAATCGACCAAAAGGGTGATTTGGTATGTTGTATGTCTATAAATTGCATCGAGAACATTGCAATTAGATGCATGCCAATAGTAACGTTCTCGGCGCTCAGAGCGAGCGAAGCAACATATCTTTCTCCGTAGGAGCAAATTGCGTTATATTGAGGCTCTTGTACCCTATAGAAAAAGAGCAAGTTAAGAATGAAATCGATGGGAATCCGCGCACAGCAAAAAGAGAAGACACGTCGATCATTGATCGATGCGGCATTTAGTCAGTTAAGTGCGGATCGCAGCTTTTCCAGCCTTAGCTTGCGAGAAGTCGCCCGAGAGGCAGGGATTGCACCGACTTCTTTTTATCGTCACTTCAAAGATATGGATGAGCTAGGCTTAACCATGGTTGATGAAGGCGGTTTGCTACTACGCCAACTGATGCGTCAGGCGCGTCAACGTATTGTGAAAGAAGGTAGCGTAATTCGTACCTCGGTCGAAACCTTTATGGAATTCATTGAAAGTAGTCCGAACGTTTTTCGTTTGTTGTTGCGTGAGCGCTCCGGCACTTCTGCTGAATTTCGTACCGCTGTTGCTCGAGAAATCCAGCATTTTGCGGCAGAATTAACCGAGTATTTAATGAGCACCGGCGTGACCAGAGAAGAGGCGTATACTCAAGCAGAAGCGTCTGTGACTTTGGTTTTCAGTTCGGGGGCTGAAGCTTTAGATTTAGATCGACGTGAGCGCGATGAACTCGCCGAGCGATTGATCATGCAATTGCGAATGATAGCCAAAGGGGCCTATTGGTATCGCAAAGAACGTGAACGTAACCGATTAAAAGGCGGGATAGAATAATGTCGAATGGAAATAAATCTGAAAAGAAAACGCTGATTTTGGCACTGGTTGCAGGTATGTGTGGTGATGCTTTGTTGTCATGGTTGACCATGAGTGAAGTGTCTTTTTCAATCTTCCCATTGATTGCACTCGTACTGGCTGTACAAGCTCTTTACCAAGAGTACCTAAATAATCCGGTATCAGAAGATATCCCATTAGTTGGCTTGGCGTGTTTCTTCGTAGGTGCGTTTGGTCACTCTGCGTTTATTAAAGCGCAATACCCAGAAGCAGGCTCAAACTTCTTCGCGATCATGGTTTCAATGATCTTACTCGCATGGATTGGTAAGAAGCTAGGTTTTGTCAGCAAGAAGACTTCTGCGGAATAAGCAAACGAATCAAATTAAAAAAAGCGAGCCATTGAGCTCGCTTTTTTTTGTCTGAAGCTGGTGGACTAAGCTTTACGTTCCAATAGCACGCCAGCTTCCATGTGGTGGGTAAATCAAACTCTGAATCTTGTAATGTCTTATAAAATCCAACTTTGCATTTTAATGTGTTGTTTTTAATTGAATTTTAATTGTTAATTGTCCAAGGACGTCTTTAGCCGTACAATGAAAACTCGTCTTTCCCCGTACCCCACGCCGTACCCAGAAATACAGAGGTTTTTCAGTCATGATCAAGCCAGTCGATAAAATTAGTACGAATGCCACATTGAAAGCATTGAAGCCACAAGGCAAGGAATACTTAATTCCAGATAAGAAAATCGAAGGATTGAATATTCGCGTTCGACCAACGGGCACGATGACTTGGATCTTTCGCTTTCAGGCTGGTAACAAACACGAAAAAATCACCATGGGGCGGTATGTTAAGTTGAAACCGGAAACGGGGATGACACTTGAACAGGCTCGAACAGAAGCGGGGCGTTACCGTAGCTGGCTGGAAAACAATAAAAATCCGAAGCAGGAACTGGCACGTGAACAGCGCGAGCAAGAGGAAGCAAAAACTTTTGATGATGCTTTTGCCAGTTTTGACGAGAAGCGTTTGTCCAAGCAGCTACGAGGAGAACAAGCGAGGGCAACCTATAGCCGGGATATCAAACCATTTCTTGGTCACATCAAACTAGAAGAGTTGAGAATTCATGATCTTAATAAAGTATTTGATGCAAAGGTTGATGAGAATGGACAGCGAAAAGCGGGTGCGATTAGTGCATGCCATAGAATTATCAATCAGGTGATCAACCATGCGCTAGCTTTGAATATGATTGGTGCACACCCTGCACCACATTTGAAATCCAAGGATGTCGGTGGTGGTTCTAAAGTCACCAAGCGCAATTTGAGCTTTTCAGAGTTGAAGACTTTGCTAACCAGTTTGCCTTCTTGGCGTACAGAGCCTTCTAACGTCCGTTTAATGCAGTTTTTGCTTGGGTGTGGGCAACGTATTAGTGCCGTGCTTGAAATGCACTGGAGTGAGATAGATTGGCAAGAAAAGGTATGGTTGTTACCTGCCAGCTCTGAGGAGCGCCACACCAAAAGTCAGGAGAGTCGGAAAGTACCATTAAGCGATTACCTGTTGGCGCTTCTTAAAGAGCAGCGTGAGAGCCTACCAAGCAAATGGAAACTTGTTTGGCCTCAGCTTTTGGCCGATAAGGTTCAGGAACCCGCAGCAGTACGTGCGCTAATTAAACGTAACTTACCGGATGATTTTGAGCGTTTCTCACCACACGATCTGCGCCGCACCTTTATCAGTCGTTGCAGTGAAATGGGGTTAGATATTGTGGCGATTGAAAAGACGGTTGGCCACCAGCTACCAGGTATGTTGCGGGTATACAATCATCACGATTACCTTGAAGAACAGTTAGTGGTATTACAAGCCTGGGGCGAGAAGTTACAATCTCTGACGGTTGCCAATGTAGTGCCTCTGTCTGCGTCGAAATCGGCATAGCGATATGGCACAAAAAATAAAAAAGAACGGGAGCATCAAGCTCCCGTTGTTGATAATAATGCGATCTGACATTGATCTCACTATGTTAGATTGTTTCCCCAATCCCTTTGAATTTTTCAACAAAAGCCGCGATTTTCTGGAAAACCGTTTGCTTTTGTGTCCGATACTGTGGGTTTAGTGGGCTTAACTTAGGCAGTGCATCAGTCAGAGCTGTACCATTTTCAGAGGCATAGCTTCGTTTGAGTGATGACGCGATGTAGCGCTTAGCTGCATCTTCCTTGAGCTTTTCAGACACAATAATATCATTGGCTTCACGCTTTAATTCTTCTTGCGCGAATTTGTAAAACGAATCGATAATGCTGGCTTTGTCAGTGATTTCATCAAGATTTGTTTTATTAATAAAGTCTACTATTAAGCTTTCCTTTGCTCTGTTTCCTAAGCTACTCCGTATCAGGCGACGAATTTCCTCGATCAAACCTTCTTTCGTTTTACTCTTCTTGTTGTGTTCAAAAATTAGCCCCAGAATGTAGTCGAGATTAATTTCTTGAGATTTAAGTAAATCAACTTCAAAAACCACATCATTCCAATCTACGGTAGAAGGTTTGTCTTGATCTTTACCTTCTTTTTGGCGGCGTAACCAGTCACGAGTGTCGTTGTAGGTTGAACGATAGTCCTGAATTGCACGCTCACTTGGCATAGCGATCGCTTGCATTTTTTCAATGTCATCATCGTTGAGGTAGTATTTAGCCTTAAACTCCTCAACAGCCTGCTCATCCTTAATGTCCAAGCTTTGTAGTGCTTTTAAGCCTGCAAACTCATCGTAGTTTTGTAGGATGTTCTCTGCTTTTAGATACTCGCCAAACAGCTTAGCAAAGGCTTTTTTATCTTCTTCTTTCTCAATTGATTGAGGATCAGGAAAGCGCGTTTGTAGTTCATTGACGATCTCTACAAAACCGCGACGATATTGATCGGTAAGGAGATCTTGGAATCCTTCCATGTATTCTTTGTAACTCTTTTCGAGTAATACATTTCTGGTGTTGTCATCCCCAAATAAGGTAATGGCGTCAATAGTCGCTTGCTCTAAATCTCTAAACGTCACAATGTTGCCGAAGGTCTTTGTCGCATCGTAAATACGGTTAGTACGCGAGAATGCTTGCATCAAACCGTGATAGCGTAAGTTCTTATCCACAAACAAAGTGTTAAGTGTTGGGGCGTCGAATCCTGTTAAAAACATCCCTACCACGATCAGCAGGTCTATTTCTTGATTTTTCACCCGTTGAGCAAGGTCGCGGTAGTAGTTTTGAAAGCCGTTACTATCTACCCCATAATTGCTTTTAAATAACGCGTTGTAATCTGCAATCGCGGCACTCAAAAACTCTTTGGCGCTGCTATTCATCGCTGTAACTTCAAAGTTTTCATCTGCGATATCACCAATCGCATCCTGCTCCTCGTTAGCAGAGAACGAGAAGATGGTCGCAATACGAAGTGGCTTAGTTGCTACGCCATTACACGCTTCACTTTGTAGGGTCTTGAAGGTTTCATAATAGGCTTTGGCAGCGTCAACGCTACTCACTGCGAACATGGCATTAAAACCTTTAGCGCCAGAGTAGGCTCTGTGCGTTTTTTGATTGAAATGATTCAAGATGTACTGTGAGATTTCACGTATTCGCATTGGGTGCAAGAAAGCTTGCTTGGTCTCTGAAGCACTCAGTTTCTGTTCGTCTTGCTCTGTTTCAATGCTTTTGAATTGAGGACGCACATCATTGTAGTCCACTTTGAATTTCAGGACTTTTTCATCACGAATAGCATCGGTAATGACATAGGTATGTAATTGTTCGCCAAATACAGAAGCCGTATCTTCTGCGCCGAGGGCATTGTAGCCAGCAAAGATAGGAGTGCCAGTAAAGCCGAACTGGTAGTACTTTTTAAACTTCTTCTTTAAGTTTTTCTGTGCTTCACCAAATTGGCTGCGATGGCATTCATCAAAAATAAACACTACTTGCTTGTTGTAGATAGGTAAGTCTTTTTCACTTTTGATCAGGTTGTTGAGCTTTTGAATGGTGGTGACAATGATTTTATTGTCGTCTTTATCCAGATTGCGTTTAAGCCCTGCGGTGCTGTCGGAACCATTGACGCTATCAGGCGAAAAACGCTGATATTCTTTCATCGTTTGATAGTCGAGGTCTTTTCGGTCTACGACAAAGAAAACTTTATCAATAAAGTCTAAATCAGTAGCCAAGCGAGCCGCTTTGAAACTGGTGAGCGTTTTACCTGATCCAGTGGTGTGCCAAATGTAGCCGCCACTCTTGGTATTGCTCCAGCTCTTACTGTTAAATGCACTCTTGATTTTCCATAAAATACGTTCTGTGGCGGCGATTTGATAAGGGCGCATCACCAGCAAAGTATTGCTGATATCAAATACTGAATAGCGCAAAATCACTTCCAGTAGCGTCTCTTTTTGGAAAAACGTGGCAGTAAAATCTTTTAGATCTTTGATCAATTTGTTGTTTGACTCCGCCCAGTTCATGGTGAAGTCAAAACTGTTTTTATCTCGTTTGGTGGTATTTGCAAAATAGCGTGTATCGGTGCCATTGGAGATCACGAATAACTGCAAGAACTTATACAGAGAATTTTCTGCATTAAAGCTCTCTTTGCTGTAACGATGTATTTGGTTGAATGCTTCGCGAATGGCCACACCACGCTTTTTAAGCTCGATTTGGACTAAAGGCAATCCATTGACCAATATAGTCACATCATAGCGATTCGCATGGCTGCCAGTTTGCTCAAACTGCTTGATCACCTGTACTTTGTTTCGTGAAATCGTTTTTTTGTCAAACAGATAGATATTTTCAATATGACCATCATCAAAGACAAAATCGTAAATGTAGTCGCTGTGAACCTTACGGGTTTTGTCGATAATGTTGTCGCTTGGGGTATTTAAATATTGCTCCTGAAAACGCAACCACTCCGCGTCAGTAAACGTGGTTTTATTGAGCGTTTGTAGTTGCGTACGGACATTGGCCATCATGGCGTCAGGTGTTGTGAGGTTAGGCACATACTCGTAGCCTTGTTGAGTTAAATCTTGGATTAACTCACGCTCTAAATCACTTTCGCTCTGATAGCTGTCATTGACTTGCCATTGCTTGGTATATCGATCTAGGACAATAAAATTATTGGATTCCGCAATACTTTTGTAGGAGGTGGTCATTTATCTAGTCCTTTTTCTTTCTACCATCATTGAGCAACTTCTTTACTTCACGATCAAAGTCAGACTCGATCTTTTGTTGTTTGTTAAATTGCTCATATTCGGCATGAGCTTTTTGCTCAGCAGCCTTGCGTGAAACGCTGCCGTAACCTTCAAGTACCTGGTACTCATTAAAGGTCAAAAACTTATTGACGCTTTCGGCGAACGCCTCCATGGTAAAGGTATTTCTACGTTCAATAATGCCTTCAATGTAATCAAAAAAAGCCGAAACGGCACGTTCAAGTTTTTTGATCTCGTCTTCACTAAGGTAGTTTTTGGCAACAGTGGTATCCGATTTTAACACACGACCTGAAGGGGCGTTTTTGTATGTCGTCATGCCCATTAATGGTTGGTTGGCGTCTGCCTTCAATGCGATGATTTCCGCTGCTGTGTGCCCTGTAATAGCGAAGTGAAATTTGTCTTGTACATGAGCATAAAACAGACGAGTGGTTTCTGATTTAGGATCGTAATCAATACTGCATTCAGCAAAAATATCGGTGATTTGTTGGTAAATACGTCGCTCACTGGCACGAATAGAGCGAACGCGTTCTAATAGCTCTTTAAAGTAATCTTTGCCAAAGAAGCGGCCATTTTTAAGGCGTTCATCATCCATGGCAAAGCCTTTGATGATGTAGTCCTTAATCAACTGAGTCGCCCAAATACGAAACTGCGTCGCTTGTGCTGAGTTCACTCGGTAGCCTACTGAAATCACCGCATCTAGGTTGTAGTACTCCAGCTTGCGTTTAACTTCGCGTTTGCCTTCTTGTTGAACTGTTTCCAAAATGGAAATAGTTGCCTCGCGTTGCAGTTCGCCTGAATCGTAAATATTATCTAAGTGCTTTGAAATGGCAGGCACACCCACACCAAACAGCTGTGCAATGCGTTTTTGAGTGAGCCAAATGGTTTCACCACTGAGTAACACTTCGACTTTTACATCGCCATTAGGCGCGGTATAGAGTAAGAACTCTGAGGTTTGGTCTTGTAGGCTGAGGTTAGGCATTCGCTTCTCCTTGCAGTTTAAAACCGTAGTTATTTAATAAATGTTCAAGCAGAAATTTTACTGTCTGCTTTTCTGGTTCTGTGGGTTCTGCAACTTCTTCATTTGACAAGGAGCGATGACTGTAAAAATGCATCACTCGTTTAGCATACAGTTCGCGATTCTCAGGGAGGAGCGCTGTCCAATCCGAGTAGCCCAAAAATGCCGCGACCTTTTCATACAGGTTTCGTAATAAGTTGAAGTGGAATCGTTGTACTTCGTTGTCAGATATTGCCTTTTCAATCAATTGCTTGATATACAAATGATACGAAAAGCTGGTATTTGCGCCCCCCTGCTTCTCTTTTAGTTCAAAACTGCCGTCTTCAAATTTTTGTAATAGATAACACGTTTTCTTATTTAGTTCATTGTGCAAGACATTGTAAAAAAGAGGGTTATGGGTTGATATAACAAACTTAAGCTTGTCCGGACTTGTTCTGATCAGCTCTGCTAGATTGACGGCCAACTCAATCAAATGATTTTCGTCTAAAGAGCTGACGGGATCATCAATAAAGACGTACTCTAGTTGTTGGAACTCGTCACCATCTTCTTCCTCAGGGTTATTGAGTACCCGGATCACCTGCTCCAAAAGACCGTGAAAAATGCTCCAAACAAAATTGCTTTCCTCACCTTTGGAAATTTTTACATTTGGTTCTTTTTCTGCGTTGCCTCGTTCAAATGAGAATGTAACGTGACTAAAGTCTTGGCTGAAATTAGGTGTGAGCTTGTCATTACTATAACGCTGGAAAATTTTAGTAATGTTAGCTTCTTGTCCCTGAACTTTGAGAATCCAATCGGTAAAGGTATTTGGTTGAATCCTTAGTTTAGGCTCAGCATCTCCTTCCAGATCGTTATCCCAATAGAAGAGGTCTTCAGTAAATGCGTTGTAATAGAGAATTTTGTGGCGTGACAGTGGTGCTTGTTGGCCTGCTTCGCCATCTCCTTCTTCTTGTGCGTCATCTTTGGGTGCGACTAATTCTTTAAATGCGCGCGATAAACGCGTTTTACCTGTGCCGTTAAAAGCATAAATCAGTTGTACTTTTTTATTCGCCTTCTTTAGGTCGTTGGCTATCTCGTTTAGTTCCTTACTCATACTACGCCGCCCCCTCATTCGATTTAGGGAAGCTCAACAACAAGTCGCGATAATACTCGTATTGCTTTTGGCGTAACTCGATTTCGCGTGGGAGACCTTCCGAAAGCGATTTTGTGAGCTTATCAAATTTATCTAAGATATTAACTATATGCGTCTGTTTTTGGAGTGAAATAATTGGTACCTTAACTTCAAGGATCTGCCCTTTACGTAAATTTGTTTGATCAACGCCATTATTGTGTTTTAACAACTGCGGTGTTCTATCTAAAAAATAGTGTAAAAATTTAGGCAACATTTCAGACTTATCTTTAACGGTGATCCGTCCTATACGCTGATTTAACGTGTACTTTTCGTCTTCATCTACAAGAAATGTTTTTGAGAGAGCTTTGCCATTGGGTAGATCACTCATTACGAGTAGAATATCGTCTTTAAAGAGAGGGCATATTTGGCTATGTGAGTACTTAGCAACTAAACCATCTGTGGAGATGAACTTCGAATTTACAACAATAAATTTGCCATCTTCTGATATATCTTTCTCATGCCCTTTTCCATTTGCAAAGTGCGCGACCTCCTCCAACGTCTTCCACTCAACCTCATCATATTTAAAACTCAACAACTTATCTCGGTAGTAGTTGTACTGTTTTTTGCGTAGGTTAAGCTCAGCGGTCAGCTCAGCGGTCAGCTCAGTGAATGCATCCAGAATACGCACAATTTCGGCTTGTATTGCTAACGATTTTTCTGGGTTGTCAGGGCATGGGATGGGGAAAAGAAATTTTTTAAATCCATCCATATCAACAGATGCAAAGCTGGACATGGTTGTGTTTTTTTTACACCAATCTGCCAAAATAAAGCAGTAATAGAAAATAAACTTGCTATTAAAAGTGTCTTTATAGTCAGGCTTTAAACTTAAATTGGTAAATCTCTGATTTGCTAAAAATGGAACACGAACCAAAGCGTGCTCTCCAATGGTTGCTGATGTAGCAATTATTATTGAATTTGCAGGAAATAGCTTTCCACCTTTGATTGCGCTCTCTGAGACTTTTTGAAGCGAGCCATCAAGGACTTGGCCATTTTCTCGGATGTCATCCATTCTAAACCATGGAACAGTTCCATTTTCCCAGAATTCTTTTTTTGATTTTGATGGTGTATACCCATTTTTAAGCTGAAAAACATCAGTTAATTTTTTCCATTCAACATCAACACCATCCAACAGTTTCTCTAAATAGGTTAGGTTGTTCATACCTCAACCTCCTCACCTTCAATCTCTGCCACAATGGCATCAATATCACTGCGAAGCGCTTCGATTTTAGCGACGGTAGTTTTAAGCTCTGTATTAAGCTCTGCAATATTCACTAACTCGCGGTTGTCTTTAGCTTCTACATAACTGCTCACCGATAGGTTGTAGCTATTGCCTGCGATAACATCCAAATCAACGGATTTAGCAAGGTGGTCCACGTTTTCTTTGCTGGCAAACACTTTGATGATGTCTTCAATGTGTTGGTCGGTCAGCACGTTGTTATTGGTTTCTTTTTTAAACAAGCCACTGGCATCAATAAACTGAGTGGTGGTGTCGGTTTTGTGTTTAGACAGCACTAAAATATTTACCGCAATGGTGGTGCCAAAGAACAGGTTAGGTGCCAGCGAAATCACAGTTTCTACGTAGTTGTTATCCACTAGGTATTGGCGAATTTTCTGCTCAGCGCCACCACGGTAGAAAATACCAGGGAAGCAAACAATTGCCGCACGGCCTTTGCTTGATAGGTAACTTAGCGCATGCAGCACAAAGGCAAAGTCGGCTTTGGATTTGGGCGCAAGTACACCAGCAGGTGCAAAGCGGTCATCATTGATGAGTGTTGGATCGTCACTGCCACGCCATTTCACAGAGTAAGGTGGGTTAGAGACGATAGCATCGAATGGTTTATCATCGAGAAAATGTGGCTCGATTAAGGTATCACCCAGTTGGATATCAAACTTGTCGTAGTTGATGTTGTGCAAAAACATGTTCATACGTGCCAAGTTGTAGGTGGTGTGATTGAGCTCTTGACCAAAGAAGCCTTCTTCGATGATATGGTTATCAAAGTGCTTTTTGGCCTGTAGCAATAGTGAACCAGAGCCACAAGCGGGGTCGTATATTTTGTTCACTCTGTTTTGGCCATGCATTGCGAGCTGAGCGATCAGTTTTGAAACGTTTTGAGGCGTGAAGAACTCACCACCGGATTTACCTGCATTGGCCGCGTAGTTGGAAATTAAGAACTCGTAAGCATCACCAAACAGATCGATTTGATTGTCTTCGAAGCTGCCGAAGTTGAGCGCTGAAACTCGTTTTAGTACGGCAGATAGTCGTTTGTTCTTGGCTTCTACAGTGTTACCAAGGCGGTTGCTGGTGGTGTCAAAATCAGCAAACAAGCCTTTGATGTCTTTTTCTGAATCGTAGCCATTCGCTGAGTTTTCAATTGCCGCAAAAATGGCAGCTAGGTCAGTGTTTAAATTTTCGTTCTTGTGCGCATTGGCGGCAACGTTACTAAACAATTGGCTTGGAAAAATAAAGTAGCCCTTGGTACGAATCGCATCATCTTGAGCGGCAAGGATGTTTTCATCGTTATCGTTCATTGCTGCGTAGTCGATGCTATCGTCGCCACCGGTAATATAATCAACAAAGTTTTCGCTAATGAAACGGTAGAACAAGGTGCCGAGTACGTATTGTTTGAAATCCCACCCATCGACAGAGCCGCGTACATCGTTGGCAATTGCCCATATCTGGCGTTGAAGTTCTCTACGCTGTTCTAAACTTGTCATTATAGTTTTTCCTGAAAAATTCATTTAAAAATGCTTTCCCTTTGTTCATGTGATGTGGTGGTGTTGCTTGTTGTGTGTGCATCACACGCGAGGGAGTTTTGTGGGCAGAGGATAGGGGAAAATAGGGAAGGGGACAATGATCTCTATAGGATATTGCGTTGGCTTCCCTTGCTTGTTTCTAATGATTTATGCGTCTGATACCATTAAATGGATTCCGCCTCAATTTCCTTAAGTGATTTACCGACCGAGTTCTGCCAGTAATCTGGACCGCTATAGTTTATTTATCCTTGTGGATTTTAGAAGGACCATAGAACTTGCTGGACCTCGGCTTAAGCTAGTTTTTCTATCTTGTTTTTTGCCAATTACAAAAAAGGTGAATTGGGGTTGAGAGTCGGTTTACTAGGAAAACTGTACTGATAATCCTCAGAAATCAAAGGAAGTTGTGCAATAACACTACAGGTCTACTAGTAGGTAGTAGGCGCTTTCGATATCAGTAGTAAGCCGTTCAAACTTGAAGTTTCCTCGTTTGTCCTGTGGTTTAGCTGCATTAAGGTTGAATGCTTCCACTACCCCCTCCCCTGAAAAACAATATGAGTTCTATCGTTTTTGTTCAACGAAGAAATTTTGCTTGTTCTGCCCATATGCAGGTAGATGTCTATTTTACATCCAGCCAGATCCTTCGCATTTCCAACAGCCTCCATTGACACCACCATCTCCATTGCAGACGGAACAAAGTTTATAGCCCGTTTTATAGGAACTGGTTTGCGTAACCTTTTTTGTTGTACCAAAGCGTATCGCTGAAGGCCCCTTAGCTAGAGGTTTAACCTTTATCTTTTTTGCAGGTGGCTCTTGCTCTTTGACATTTGAGGGTTGAGAGAAGTTTCGTAATTTATCAAAGCCTTCTAGCCATTCAATTACTTCATTTTTTGACGGTCGCGATATCAAAATTGCGCGTTTCTTAGACGTTAAGTGCCAATACCCATCACTTTCATATAGGTACAGATTTCTGACATTCATTAGCCCTTTGCTAACCTGAGAATATGGAGAAACCTCTGATTGGAGTTTTATTACAGCAGGCAGTAATTGTTTTAAGTGATCACTGGTTATGAAAAGCTTTTCTGATTTCCCTGCCAGCTTCAATGAGAGCTCTTTTACTTTCCCTGCTGTTATTTGTTCGATCAACTGTGCTTCGCTCTCATTCGCGTGCTCATACATCGCCCTATGGTTCGGGCAGAGCACTAAATCAGAGAAGGGTGATGAGTCCAGTTGTTTTGAAATAGATGTTTCTTCCCAAAAATACTCACCGTTAGTTAGTTTAAAAGGCAGGGCCGACTGGCAGACCTGACAGCAAAGCTCACCCGCTTTATTCGTGTACTGTTCAGTTAAAAACTCTCGGGAAGAACGATAGAGCTTAACAGGTTCCTTTTTGATAATTTTGACGTGAGGTTTCTCATCTTGATTTGTTGAAGTTGGCCAGACCCAGCTATATTTGTGCTTCAAGTAGTATTGATCTTTAAGCCAAGTTAGATCATGCTCCCAATCTCGAATCGCCACTTCCATGTTTGCACTCTTGCGCTTTGCATTTCTTGCAAGAGCAGCCAGTGTTTCTGCCATTTTTTTTAATCGTGTAGCCGTTTCTGGGGAGCCCCACTCAGCGACATATGCCTTTGAGTCGACGTATGGTAACTCTTCACAATAAATGTTTTTTAGCAACTTGAGTCGAGAAGAGACTGCCAAACCAGATACACCTACTGTGTATCCCACTGCTTTGAGCATCCCCATTTGAGGCCACTGACTTTCAGGCAGCGAACCATCTGCTTCGTTTGCAATTGTAGAGGGCCAACGAAATGTGCTCTGAACTGTTTTTGTTGCGTTGATTTCGGCGTTTGCTTTTACCGACGTTTTATCTATTGATGAATCACTGGTTTTGAGGACTGTATTACTGGGTAACTCTAACGATTTCGCTTGTCCATGAGGACCATAGGGAGCTTTCGATTGTAACTCATCGTCGGTACTCAATGCGTTATTGGGATCTCCAACATTAGAGGTTTGTTGGTTGGCTGTACTTGAGCTGGTTTCTTTCGTTGGCTTTGCCGTTTTATCTGATTGACTTTGATTGTCTGAAGATAAAAGCGATGGAGCGAGCTCGGGGCGCTCTTTTAACAACTGCTCATAGATGTCAGGTTGCACTAACGCAGCCTCTAGAGGTTCTTTTGTTTTAGCAAAACCGATCCTTGAACGAATCATAATTATCAGATTTGCTTTTTCTAAGGCTGAAAGGTTTTTCCAGCTTAGTTGTTTATGCAGCAGCGAAGTTGTTGAGGTGAATGCAAAAGATTTTTTCTTAATGCTCTTTGGAAGAGATACCTTCTTGTCTCTCGAATATCTCAGTATTTGAGTAGACCACATAAAGTTAACGAGTTTCTCCAGAGAGACCCTTTGTTCTTGCTCACCAGTATAGTTGCTCTTGAAAGTGAAAAGCCTATATGCCCGTTTTAGTATCTCTAATTTTTCTTTGTCATCCTTACCTTGAATCGTCTCATAAGGCAAAGAGGTACCTGTTTGTCGTAAAACCAATTTCCGACTTCCATCTGACCAGTTCCAAACGCATTGCAACTGATAGATGGCGAGTTCTGCCTGAAGCTCAGAAAGTAGTTTGTCGGTAACGCTTAATAGAGAAATACTTTGTTTTAATCGATTTTCCGGACCATTAGGAAGCTTGTCGATAGGGCTCGTTTTAACCGTGGGATCTAGATTCTGCGGTGAACGCTTTTTTACTTCACTCCAAGATGGTGCATTGGACCAACTATTCATGCTCTTTTGAGCCGACTCAGGCTTTCTCTGGAATGTTTTCGGTGTGCGTGAAGTGGATCTATCTAGGTTGTTGGCCTTTTTTTGCAGCTTTCTGGCATCGGCATCTTTCTTCCTTTGAGCTCTGTGTTCCTTTTTCTGCTCACTTTTATTTTTGTGCTTGTCGTTATTGTTAGTTCTTTGGGTAGGTCTTGCGGGCTTTTGGCGCTTTTCTTTGGTTAGTTCATTCCAAAGAAGCTCTAACTGAATTTCTTTTATTCCATCATCAGAACGATCATTTTGAGTAATCCTTTTTACGCGTTCAATTGTAGTCGTCTCCTCCTTGTCATTACTGTAATTATAACGAGAAAAGTCATACACAAATTGGTTTACATTACGACTTGGAATACTCAACTTACCCATAAAGATCAGACCTATTTAACGACATCAATAAATACTTTGAGAATACTAGTGATAAAAGTACCATGATTTGACCCATAGCAATCAAAACAATTTCAGATAGATATCATCTTCGTGCATACCTCAACGGTTTCATTTTTAGGAGCTTTTTATGCGCGAAAATAACTACTATTTTGATGGTCCTGTTACAGCAGATAAGGTGCTCGACGCGGCCGCTGAAATCCTTGCCACACGGGCTCTCCGAGGCGAACAATATTGCAATCCCGAAGCAACAAAAACCTATTTATCTTGCAAGTTAAAACACCATGAAAGAGAGGTGTTTGCGGTGATGTTTTTAGATAATCAGCATCGCCTTATTGCCTTTGAAGAGCTGTTCTTTGGCACAATTGATTCAGCAAGTGTTTATCCCCGAGAAGTCCTCAAAGCGGCTTTAAAAGTCAATGCCGCCGCGCTCATCTTTGCTCACAATCACCCTTCTGGCGATGCCACTCCTTCCCAAGCCGATAAATAAATTACGCAAAGGCTTAAAGAGGCTTTGGCGCTGGTGGACATTCGAGTTCTTGATCATATCGTGGTTGGTGATAGCGCCATCTCTTTTGCAGAAAGGGGGCTACTATGATCCAGAAAACATCGGGTGAACTGGAACTGTTGGATGGCTTTCATCGAGCATTGCTTTTGGTAGTCCAACGTTATTCGATTCCTCCACAAGCTCAACGTATGGTCCTGAACTGTCGACAAAAACGCTATTACCAGACGGGGCAGGGGCTTCATCCCATTGAAATTCAATTTCGTCGAACATCGGCCAGTGAAGATTGGCAGGTCGTCTGTTTAGCGAGTTTTTCTTATTCGGAAAATAAACCGAGTGAGATGGAGCCTGAACTCTACTTTCATCTCTTCAATCTTTGGTGTTATCAACCAGATAGCGGTGCAGCAAGTCTCGCACACCCGCAAGTGAAAGCGCTGTTAGATACTTGGCTGAACGCGCTCTCTCGACACCTTACTCAGTCCCTCTTTGATGACATTCAGTTATCGATGATTCAAACCTTCGATGAACACCACTCATGATCACATTTTAACTTCGGCCACTTTTAGGAGATCTAGCCATGTCTATACTGAATTTTACGCCGTCAGTGCTGCCTGTTTCTAATAAGCTTCTGACGTTATTAAACCAACATTGTCATGCCTCGATGGAATCAACACAGTCCACCAGCTATGCCCTTTCTATCCATTTTCGAGACAAAAGCTATAGCGCGGAAGAAGGGGGATACCATCCGGTTGAAATTGGCCTCAACATTGTGAATGGTAAAACGATTGATATTCTCTACATTACCGATTTTGCGTATATGGGGAACTATTATCCGGAGCTAGAGCGATGCATTGATTTTGACTTTGGCAATCAAGTCGCTTTTACCGTCGCCACGGGATGGCAAAGCATTCGCTCTCCAGGTATCGATGAGCTGTATCAAATGTGGGAGCAAAACTTTCTTCAGTACGTCGAATGGGAGTGTTACGACGACATTCAGATTTCTCATTAACTTTTTATCAATCTAGCCAGACTTCCAGTTGTTGCTTTGCTTCTTGCTTATGTTCTTGTTTTACATGCGCCCCTACCGAAGTCAAAGCCGCCATCAACACACCAATGTCATCACTATAGCCAACCCCTACCAATACATCGGGTATGGCATCAATAGGTAAGACAAAGTAACCCAGCGCACTCAGTATTGCGGTTTTCGCCCAACGTGGCGTATCGCTGTCTTTCGCACAGTAGTAAAGGATCAAGGCCGTTTCAATTACCTCACGACCAGCTTTCTTGGCGTAGCGTTTGAGCGTATCCCAAAAGGATTGCTCACTGTAATGTTCTTGGTGTTGAGTGTCTTGCATGAGAGGCCCCTCTGTTGAGGTTTCAGGATACTGGCTAGCTCGCTCATTTTTAAGACAAACCTTATCCGGTACGACATAAGTTAACGCACCAGTTCGTACTATGCATGGGAATTGACCACTTAATAAGAAGGATAACCTAATGGGATTATGGGACAACGTTGGAAAGCTTGCTAAAGCAGGCGCACAAGCGGGAGCGAAGATGGCTTCTGATACGTACGGTGATATGAAAGAAGCGCAAGCGGATGCTGCTCGTAAGAGTGATGATCAGTTAGCGCGCACTATTGCCAATCGTTCAGGCGGTACATGGGCCATTGGGGCTGCTCGCCAGGAGCTTAAAAGTCGTGGCTATAGTGACGATGCCATTCAAAGCTTGGTGAACCGTCACCGTTAATGATGGTAAGTGGACACGGCGCTTTGCCGTGTCCGCTGCTTTCTTTATTTCCTTGCAAAACTGCTGCGACATAAGTCAACGCAGCGCCTCGTAAACTCTCTTTAATCAATTCGTTAGCTCATTGTCTTTACTCGTCTCTTGTATGGGTGAGGGCTCGTGCGCTTAAAAATAAAGCCATCTATGAACGATACTAAGCTTAATCGCTCTCAGCATTACATCCAGCTGGTTCTTGAGATTTATAAGCGCATTCCAAACAGTCGCAAAATCACAGCCAAAGAGATCCAGCAGCAACTGAGTGAAGTGGGCATTGTGCGTTCAGAGCGAACCATTCAGCGCAATCTTACCGATATCGCTCAGTTCTTTGATGATGTCGACGTGGATATGCGCGACAAGCCTTTTGGCTATAGTCGTCGCTCGCGCCATTTGCTCTCACACGGTCCACAAGAGGCGGTTTTATTGAGCTTGGCGGAAAATTATCTGCGTTATCTTCTCCCTGTGAACTTGATGAAAACTCTCGACACGGTTTTCAATGACGCCAAGCAACACCTATTTCCCACCACCAGCAATGTGAAAGAGCGTCAATGGCTAAAGAAAGTGCGCTTTGTTAGTGAGGGCGTACCGTTGCTTCCTCCCCACATCGACAATGAGATTTTTGAGAAGGTCAGTTACGCTCTCTTCCACAATCGTTATTTGTCCCTTTGTTATACCAATGCCAATCTAGAGCAGAAAAGCAAAGAGGTGATGCCATTGGGGTTAGCGCAACAAGGAAGCCGTCTTTATCTCGTGTGCCGTTTTCGCGGTCACACCAACGAACGTTCTTTGGCATTGCATCGTATCCATAAAGCAAGCATCTCTACGTTTGATTTTGCTTATCCAAGTGATTTTGACTTGGAACGGTATGATTTAGATGGGCGTTTTTACTTTGGTGAAGGGGAGGAAATACGACTGTCGTTTTGTATTGGCAGAGAAAGCGGTTATCACTTACTCGAAACGCCGCTGTCGATCGATCAGCACGTGGAATTAATTGATGGTGGATATCAAGTGACGGCAACGGTGATTGACTCACTTCAGCTCGATCGATGGTTACGCGGGTTTGGTGATGAGGTCTGGAGCATTACAAAAGAGGAATGCACCACAAAAATTGCTTAAGCCACTGCCTCTTGTTCTAGCATTGGCAAACCCAATCGCTCATCTCGTTCTGCCACTCTTTCTAATATCCAGTCTTGTACTTCGCTTTCTACCCAAGCCACGCTGCGAAAGCCCAGTGATACCGATTTAGGGAACTTACCCTCTGCCATGAGTTTGTACATATACGCACGGCTCAAACCTGTATTATCCAGCACTTCTTTTAGTCGAATTAGTCTCATTTTTCTGTCCTCATGATTTGTTCGTCATAAGGAGGTAGCTAGTTGTAATTTTTCCGGACGCTAACTAAGGAGCGCTTATGTCCGAACAGCACGATCTTTTCACTACGCTTGAAAGCGAGATACGCCAGGCATCCCTCAATGAGCGTACTCGCACCAAGTTACTCGATAACCTCAAACAAATGAGAGCCACCGAGCTCAACATCCTCATTACAGGAGCCACCGGAGCAGGAAAAAGTTCAACGATTAACGCTCTCTTTGACATGGGCGTTGCAGAAGTGGGCATTGGGTGTGAACCGCACACTCAGGGTGTTACGCAATATCGTCTGAACAATCTTATTCTTTGGGATAGTCCTGGTCTGGGGGATGGCCTAGAAGAAGACAAACGCCATGCTCGCTTATTGAAACATGCGCTGAGAGCCAGAGATGAGCAGAACCGTTTCGTGATTGACTTGGTACTTGTGATTCTTGATGGTGGCTCACGCGATTTAGGTACACCTATCACCTTGATTAATGATGTGCTTATTCCAGCATTAGGCGAAGAAGCACAGCACCGTTTAATCATCGCCATTAATCAAGCCGATAATGCGTTAAAAGGAAATCAATCCTGGGACTACGAAAGCAATACACCGACACCCGTGTCTAAAACTTATCTTGAAACCATGGTGCGCTCGGTTCATCGACGCGTATTACGCGCAACAGGGGTTTATCTAAAGCCCGTCTACTACGTTGCGGGGCACAGTGATGGATTGGTCAAGCAACGGCCCTATAACCTTTCCAAGTTGCTGTATTTGATTGTTGAGCGTTTACCAAAAAATAAACGGCTCTTACTGGCGAATCGCACGCTTTCCCCTCGACATGAGAATTGGAAAGACAACGATGCCAGTGATTACAACAAAAAAAACAGTCTTAGTTTGTGGGAGGCAATCTTCGACACGACGACTCAAGGTGCTCAATACGGCGAAGAAATAGGAAGTGTGTTTGGCGCTACAGGCAAACACCTGGGCAAAATCATTGGCGGCGCACTAGGGGCATGCTTAGGTAGTCTACGTTATATCTTTGGCTGGTAGATAGCGTCTCCACTGTTACGTCTCTCAAAGCCAACCTCTCTTCGACATAAGTTGTCGCAACCACCTTTTAATATCAACTCATTGAATAACTGTTCAAAGGATACTTCTCATGAAACCAATTGTGCTTACAGCAGCACTGTCAATGTTATTAGCCTTTAATGCGTCAGCTTAAGGCTACAAAGTGGAATATAAAGACATCAATACTCAATGGGGAACGAAAACGAAAATCTTTGTGACGTCTCTTTTTGACTTCTCTACCATCTTCGGCATTGAAGTAAACCGAGGCAATTGTGAGGTTGCTTGGCCAGAGATGCCCAAGATGACTGTAAACAAGAATAAATATAGCCAATCCGATGACTTACTCAATAATCTGAGCAATCCCGACTACAAAAAGCCATCTAGCGATAGCAAGGCGAATGGGGTCGTATGGCATCGTTATCCTGAAGTGGACCTGAAGTACGGGGATTCAACCGGATACGTCACCACAACGCGCTGTAGAGTCTTAGAGATAAAAATCTTTTCCAGTGAAGGTGAGTTCCGCTATACGACAGATTAGATTATAGAAAGGCCGCAGGGGCCTTTCTTTTTTGCCTTGCTAATGACGACTACTATCGAAGTTTCTTCCTCTGTTTCCAAAAAGCTTGCTTTCTAGTTTTGCCAAATAGCTGACACGGTAAAAGGCTTGGTTGTATTGATTGTAAAAGGTCTCTGTATTGTCTCGTCTGTTGATTTCATACGTACCGTTGTTGGGGAAATAAATCGCACGGCTTGCCTGCTCGACCGAAAGGCCGGTTGCACTTGCCCAGGCCTTAGCAATCATCCCCGAAATGTACTCGCCCTTAATGTCATCGTAAGGTCCCACTCCTTTAAAAACATCACCATTCAACAATACAGCTACGTGATAGTGAGGATACGCTGAAGTGACGATCTCTCTGCACCAGATAAATCGAGGATCGGAGTGGCGGTTATGGCTTTTACGTTTTAAGTAAGCACACATAATCGCTTTAAAGGACTCTCGGAACTTAGTGATCTGTTTACCTGTGACATTGGCATTTGAATAACCATCGGGGTAGTGCAAGTCAAATCGCATTAACAACGTTCTAGGGTATTGGCTTAGTGCATAATCGAAAGTTCGTTTTATCGAGGCTAAGTAGCTATCGTCGAGAGGACCGTTATTCGAGTTGCAGCTTAGTAGCATACCGCCGATGTAACGCTTGTCTGTACTGTTGTTGTTCATTTCTATCATTCCTATTGGTTAGTGTTCTCAATAGGTAGATAGGTTGTTGTAATTTATTAGATAAGATTCATATAAATACTATTATTACCGACAGTTTTTTACTCACCTCTTCCAGTCACGTATCTTTGTTCACAAGGCGTCTTGTGGTTTCAAAACTTGCAAAAGTTACTCTGATAAAAACTTCGACTTTGTAGAAGTTTGACTACTGCTATGACGTGCTTTGGGATGGGATAGTATCCACCAAAACTGTGTATTTTTGGTATGAATTCAGCTTACGTTGTCACATAACAAGGACACCTTCGATATTCCTCCACTGGAAAACCATAAAACTCACATCAATTCCCCTATGTGAGCTTGGTTTAGGTTTCAGATTGTTTATTTGAAAAATACTATAAAAACATATAAGAAATACTTTAAAATTACATAAAAATTACTAAGTAATAAATATGGCAAATTTAATACAGACATTCAACGTAGAACATGACCCTAGGTTTCTTTTTGATGTTAGTTTTGAGATCACGATAGATAGCAATCAGGATGATATTGATGCTCGAATCATGATTGCCAAAGATGCTGTGAAGAAAGATTCGGAAGGTTGCCTTCAAAGACTGAAAGATAACTTTGTAATTAGAAATATTGCGCTCAGTGAGTATGACTGGATTGATACTCGTGACTACGTATCTTCCTACTTTATATGGTATTGCATGCTTCTAGTGGTTAGGTGTAATAAGCAAGATACTAAAGCGAAGAATATCTCAGATTTTGATGTGGTTTTTTCAACAAGTGCTAATGATGCGGTTGTTGGATATGTACCAAAGTTTTCGCCTCATGCTTCAAAGTGGAAAATGCATACAACTATATTCTTGCATTACTTATTTAAAGAAACTGGTATCCAAGATGCATTAAAGCAACAAGAGGCCATGAACGAGATAAAAAACAAATATCTGGACTTTAAGCGTTCTCCTTTCTTCAAGCTAACAAAAGAAGAGAATGAAGATAGAGCTGAATGGACAAAAAATAAGCTAGAAAGCGATGGTGCTTTTCTACCATTTGAGATACCTGCTTCAAACAATACGGCTAACTTATCCTTAGCCATATCCCTTTATCTATGGAGTAGCAGTAGCTTTTTTAAGGCTTCTCTACTTTATGATGAGAAAAATATGAGCAAGAGTGCGTACATTCACAAGATGAATCTTTCATGGAATCAATATAAGCATAGAGAGAAGAACAAGCTTAAAAAGGTGAAGGCCTACAGTTTTGAGATGGAGGAGTCTCTGCAAAAGAAAATTGACCACCTGTCTAAAGCACTTGATATGAAGAAAAACAAACTTATTGAGTATCTCATAGAGCAGGAGTACACCAAGCAAACTAAAAAATAGCCTGGGTGTTTTAGTACTCAGAACTGATTGTTTCTGAAAAATGAGTGCGCACTGACTTCGGATTTAGTGATAGCTAAAACAAAAACGCCACTAGCAAAGCTGGTGGCGTTGACATCAAATCCAATCATAACAATCGAGCATTTTAGATGCTCCCGTACCCCAAGCCGTACCCAGAGCGATTTTTGCTACAATTAAAAACCTTTTAAACCCTTATTTAATGCGCTCTAGCATTACACCTGCTTCCATGTGGTGGGTATAAGGGAATTGGTCAAACAGAGCAAAACGCGTCACGTTGTGTGTTTCGCATAGAATGTCCAAGTTCTCTTTTAGAGTCTCAGGGTTACAAGAGATGTACATGATGCGCTCGTAACCTTGCACCATTTTACAAGTATCGACATCCATCCCAGCACGTGGTGGATCGACAAAAATCGTGTTGCAGTTGTAGCTCTTCAGATCCACACCTGCATCTTGTAGACGACGGAATTCACGCTTACCTTCGATCGCTTGAGTAAATTCCTCTGCCGATAGACGTAAGATTTGTACGTTATCAATCTTATTGGCGGCGATGTTGTACTGTGCAGATACCACAGATGGCTTCGCTAGCTCAGTTGCCAGTACGCGGTCGAAATTCTGTGCCAACGCCAGCGAGAAGTTACCGTTACCACAGTAAAGCTCTAGTAGGTCGCCAGTGCTTTCTTGGGTACAGTCGACCGCCCATTCCAGCATCTTCTCTGCGACTTTGCCGTTCGGCTGAGTGAAGCTGTTCTCTACTTGTTGGTAGATGTAGCTTTGACCATTTACATCGAGCTTCTCGATAACGTAGTCTCGGTCTAGGACAATCTTCATCTTACGAGCGCGACCAATGATGTTTAGGTTAAAGCCTTCATCATTTAAACGCTGTTTAAGGGCTTTCGCGTTTTCAATCCACTCTTCATCAAGTTGGCGATGGTAAAGGAGTGAGACCAGAATCTCACCACTTAGCGTCGATAGGAAATCCACTTGGAACAGTTTACGACGTAGTGAGTCGTTGTCTTTCATCGCTTCAACCAATAGCGGCATCAGGTCGTTGATCAGACGGCTTGCTGCAGGGAATTGGTCAACACGGTACTTCTCACGAGTTTCTTGGTTGAACATGATGTAGTAAAGATCTTCGCCTTCATGCCAAACACGGAACTCAGCACGCATGCGGTAGTGCTGCTCTGGTGATTCAAACACTTCCAGTTCTGGCATGTTGTATGGCGCGAACATATCCGTGAGACGTTCGACTTTTTCAGCCAGTTGTTCTTGGTAGCGTTGTGGGTTTACATCAAGAGTAGCCATGATCTTACCTTTTATGGTGCATTCAATTTAAGAGCGCAGATTTTATTCAATCTCAATAGGATGTCCAGTTTTGTACTGGAATTGATTTAAAGATAGTGCGTACAGGCAGAGTAGAAAGCAAAATCAATCAAAACGTTACAACTTCTAAGGGCAATATTGGCTGGACAAATAATCAATAGCTGAATAATATTTGCCTCAAGTTGGTGCTATCTAGCAATCTAGATGGCTGAAATGGGAATCTGGTGTGAATCCAGAACTGACGCGCAGCGGTAAAAGAGAACGAACGCTCATCAGACACTGCATTAGTTTATGTGGGAAGTCGAGCAAGTAGGCGGTACACCCGTGCTCTTGAGTCCGAATACCTGCCAACAACTGAGCCACAGCACTGGACTGTCATGATGACAGGGCTCGGAAGGAATTACGCGATTTAGGACAATACAATGAGAAAATCCGCACTGGCGATAACTTTGGCATCGCTGCTTTCACCTGTCTCTTATCTACAGGCCCAAGAAACCTCCACTGACGAAACCATCGTTGTTACTGCAAACCGTTTTGAGCAAGCCGAAAGCCGTACGTTGGCAGATGTCGAAGTAGTTACTCGACAAGACATCGATCGCATTCAAGCGAAAACCCTACCAGATGTATTGCGTCGCCTTACGGGGATTCAAGTTTCACAAAATGGTGGTCGTGGTCAGTTAGCGTCTTTATTTGTTCGTGGAACCAGTTCCGACCAAGTTTTAGTACTGGTTGATGGCGTACGTTTTGCACGAGCAGCGAAGGGCGCTGTGGACTTTAACCAAATCCCACTTACTTACGTTCAACGTATTGAGTACGTGCGTGGTGCGCGTGCGTCACTTTATGGCTCAGAAGCGATTGGTGGCGTGATCAATATCATCACCATTGCGCGTGCTGACGAAGAAGGAACGAAGTTAAGTGCGGGTTTAGGTAGTTTAGATTATCAAGAATTGAGTGTGGCATCTGGTATTAAAGTCACAGAGAGCGGCCAGCTAAATATCGCGCTTGGTAGTGAAAGTGATGATGGTTATAACGTTCGTCCTGTACCGGGAGTTAATGACGGCGATCGCCATGGCTTTGATACAAAGAATGGTCTGCTAGGTTACGTGCATAACTTCAATGACCAGTGGTCTGCATTTGGTAACCTACGTGCTTACGAAAATGTTTATCAATATGACAGCAGCTACGGCAGTCGCGGTTACTACGAAGCAGAAAAAGACGATCTTTCTGTCACTCTGGGCGGTAAGTATCAGTCTGATAATGTGATGTCAGAACTACAAGTAACAGCACAGAAACAGAAGTCTTGGAACTATGAGCAAGCAAAAGGCAAACACTCAGGTACTGAAGATGAACTTGAGCAGCAAAATGTCCAGTGGACCAACAGTTACTTGCTAAACAACAATACGACGTTGGCTGGTGGTATTGATTGGCGCAACGAGTCTTATAAAGACAAGAGTGCGAATAAAACGTTTGATCGTACCAATGGCGCTCTGTTTGGTATGGCAACCACTAGTATTGATAAAGCAATGCTCGAGGGCAGTGCTCGCCTTGATGATAACGAAGAATACGGTAGTGAGTTCACTTACAGTTTAGCGGCTGGTTACCAGTTTGTACCAGAGTTTGGGGTTAAAGCCTCTTTTGGTACTGCGTTTAAGGCTCCAAACCTATATCAACAGTATGACCCAACATACGGTGAGAAAGATCTGAAGCCGGAAGAGTCAGATGCTTGGGAGCTAGCATTAAGCGGTGATGTCCAAGGCGTTTTTTGGTCCATCACGGGTTATGACTATAAAATCACGAATCTTATCGATTACCATCCAACCACATACAAATATTTGAATGTCGATGGTGAAACACATATCCAAGGTGTGGAGCTTGTTGCTGAGTTTGATACAGGGATTGTGCAGCACCAGTTGAGTGCAGATTACAAAGATGCTGAAGACGATAAAGGGCATCAGTTGCAGCGCCGCGCTAAAGAAATGTATAAGTGGAATGCTTTAGTGAGCTTCGATAAAGTGGATTGGTCGGTTAGCTATCAGTACGTCGGTAAGCGTCCAGATGTGGATTACAGCACTTGGCCTTCACAAGATATTACGCTTTCTTCTTACTCGTTGGTTGATACGGCGGTGACTTACTATCCGAATGAGTCGACCTCTATTAGCGCTCGTATCGATAATCTACTTGATGAAGAGTATGAGATGGCAAAAGGTTACCCTGCTGCAGAGCGAGCGTACTATCTCAACGTTGGCTACGAATTCTAATCGTGAATGAGCACAAACCGCCTTCGGGCGGTTTTTAATATTTTGTGGTGGAAAATCGAATGAAGAAACCCAAGCGAGTGGTGATCAGTTGGTCCAGCGGTAAAGATTCGACATTAACGCTTGAGCGCCTTAACGAGAATCCAAATTATCAAGTTGTCGGTTTGTACACGACTTACGTAGGGAAAGAAGTCCCTTTCCAAGCAACTCCGCTTGAAGTCGTACAAATGCAAGCAGACTTACTTGCGCTTCCGCTCATTACTATCGAGCTACCTGAAGTCTTTCCAAGTAACGACATTTATCAATCGACCATCGTTAATGCATTACAAAGTAGTGGTCTGAATATAGAAGCTGTCGCATTTGGTGATATGTTTTGTAATGGCATTGCCGATTACCGACGCAGCTATATTGAACCTGTTGGCTGGGAATGCGTCTTTCCTCTATTAGGGGAGAGCAGCGAAAAACTAGCGATGGAAATCATAGAGCGTGGTATTCAAACTATGTTAATCACCATCGACGGAAGAGTTCTCCCTCCAGAATGGTGTGGTCGCTGGTATGACAAAGCCCTAATAGAGTCATTACCAAGTCAAATTGATCCCTGTGGGGAAAATGGTGAATTTCACACATTGGTTACGTCTTCGCCATCTTTTCAAGGACATATCGAGTTGACGAAGCGAGATGTAGAATCTGGAGATAGATTCAGCCATCAAAGATACCATGCTAAAGCATTGCCAAAACAAATCTACGCAGTATGATCGCAACGTTTCTGTTCTTTAGGTAAGACTCGTGCGAGTAGCAAGTAAGAAAAAAGTCCTAGTTTTTGACTCTGGTGTTGGTGGTCTTTCTGTATTCCAAGAGATACATCGCCTATTGCCCCAGCTAGACTACTTATACTTATTCGATAATCAGGCTTACCCTTATGGTGAACTCGATCAGGCTGTACTCGTTTCACGAGTTAACCAACTGGTCTCTTCTTTAGTCGAAGAACACCAAGTCGACATTGTCGTCATTGCTTGCAACACGGCGAGCACCATAGTGCTTCCTTCCTTACGCGAAAATTTATCGATTCCCGTTGTTGGTGTTGTCCCTGCGATTAAACCCGCATCGCTTTTAGCATCAAAAGGGGTAGGGCTGATCGCCACTCCGGCGACAGTAACACGCCAATATACTCACGAGTTAATACGGGACTTTGCGCAAGGCAAACCAGTTGAGCTGGTGGGATCAACTCGCTTGGTAGATATGGCCGAAGAGAAGTTGCGAGGCAACAGCGTTTCTCTCGACGAACTGACAAATATCCTGCTTCCCCTTCGCGATAAAGTCGATGTTGCGGTGCTCGGTTGTACTCACTTCCCTTTAATCAGAGAGGAGATTCATCAAGCTTTGGGTGGGGACGTTACTTTAATTGATTCAGGCGCAGCGATTGCACGTCGAGTAAAAGCATTGCTATTAAGTGATGAAATTGAGGATACAGAAGAGGGAAGTAAGTCGATTTATGCCAGTGCAACTCCTTGGCAGGAAGATGCACTGAACATTTGTTTAAAGAAGCTAGGTTTTAATCCTGTTCAGGTTTACCACCATCCGGATGTTTAGGATCGTTCGCAATTCTCACTTTTAGCGTTCTCTCCATATATTCCTTTTCATTAAGTTTAGCGATAGCTGGCTTGGCATCTGCCGCAGCCATCACTACAAAACCAAACCCTCTTCTTTTTCCAGTACGCTTATCTTTCATTAAGCGTACTGCATAGACCTGTCCATATTCAGCAAACAAATCGCGAACATGACTCTCATTGGCCTTATAAGGAAGGTTGCCGACATACAGCGTTTTAGTTGAAGGATCAGGCTCCGAAGATTGAAGAACAGGTGTTTTGCTAGAAAATGAAAAAAGAAAAGCAGTAGCGATAACACCAATGAGGAAGCTCAAGGCTGGTGGGATGATGAATTGAGAGAAAATGATTCCCCCAACGATGGCCAGCCCAACACATAAAATCAGATTTTTTTTAGACGTCATTTTAATTACTACACATAGTGATAAAGAGATCGATTGTCCATTAACAGAATAGACACATGAATCTTACGTATATGGTTGGTGTTTTTCCAACCAATTGCTGTGATATGTCTCAAATGTGACGAAGAAATATGCAAATATCGCACTTTTGGCTAATTTGTGACCGGTTGGTTTTTTATTTGCAAAAAACGCTTGTACTAATTTCTCAACCCCCTATACTGCGCATCCACCGACACGGAGTGAGACGAAAGTCACATAGCGAGTCGGGAAGAGAGAAAAAAGAATTTGAAAAAAATGCTTGACTCTCTCACGGTGTAAAGTAAGATACGCACCCCTAACGACGAGCAACTAAGTTGCTGAAAATGTTAGAAAAGCTCTTTAAAAATAAGAACCTATCAATCTGTGTGGGCACTCGTTGATGATAATCCAAATAGTTTCTTCGGAAACAATTTAGGTTTCAATGAAACGAAGTGACCATTGAATCTTCGGATTCAGCACAGTCAATTCAAACATTACTTATGTAATGTTCAGTATTCATTGAGCCGACAAAATCTTAAATTGAAGAGTTTGATCATGGCTCAGATTGAACGCTGGCGGCAGGCCTAACACATGCAAGTCGAGCGGAAACGAGTTATCTGAACCTTCGGGGAACGATAACGGCGTCGAGCGGCGGACGGGTGAGTAATGCCTAGGAAATTGCCCTGATGTGGGGGATAACCATTGGAAACGATGGCTAATACCGCATAATGCCTACGGGCCAAAGAGGGGGACCTTCGGGCCTCTCGCGTCAGGATATGCCTAGGTGGGATTAGCTAGTTGGTGAGGTAAGGGCTCACCAAGGCGACGATCCCTAGCTGGTCTGAGAGGATGATCAGCCACACTGGAACTGAGACACGGTCCAGACTCCTACGGGAGGCAGCAGTGGGGAATATTGCACAATGGGCGCAAGCCTGATGCAGCCATGCCGCGTGTGTGAAGAAGGCCTTCGGGTTGTAAAGCACTTTCAGTCGTGAGGAAGGCGGCGTCGTTAATAGCGGCGTTGTTTGACGTTAGCGACAGAAGAAGCACCGGCTAACTCCGTGCCAGCAGCCGCGGTAATACGGAGGGTGCGAGCGTTAATCGGAATTACTGGGCGTAAAGCGCATGCAGGTGGTTTGTTAAGTCAGATGTGAAAGCCCGGGGCTCAACCTCGGAATAGCATTTGAAACTGGCAGACTAGAGTACTGTAGAGGGGGGTAGAATTTCAGGTGTAGCGGTGAAATGCGTAGAGATCTGAAGGAATACCGGTGGCGAAGGCGGCCCCCTGGACAGATACTGACACTCAGATGCGAAAGCGTGGGGAGCAAACAGGATTAGATACCCTGGTAGTCCACGCCGTAAACGATGTCTACTTGGAGGTTGTGGCCTTGAGCCGTGGCTTTCGGAGCTAACGCGTTAAGTAGACCGCCTGGGGAGTACGGTCGCAAGATTAAAACTCAAATGAATTGACGGGGGCCCGCACAAGCGGTGGAGCATGTGGTTTAATTCGATGCAACGCGAAGAACCTTACCTACTCTTGACATCCAGAGAACTTTCCAGAGATGGATTGGTGCCTTCGGGAACTCTGAGACAGGTGCTGCATGGCTGTCGTCAGCTCGTGTTGTGAAATGTTGGGTTAAGTCCCGCAACGAGCGCAACCCTTATCCTTGTTTGCCAGCGAGTAATGTCGGGAACTCCAGGGAGACTGCCGGTGATAAACCGGAGGAAGGTGGGGACGACGTCAAGTCATCATGGCCCTTACGAGTAGGGCTACACACGTGCTACAATGGCGCATACAGAGGGCGGCCAACTTGCGAAAGTGAGCGAATCCCAAAAAGTGCGTCGTAGTCCGGATTGGAGTCTGCAACTCGACTCCATGAAGTCGGAATCGCTAGTAATCGTGGATCAGAATGCCACGGTGAATACGTTCCCGGGCCTTGTACACACCGCCCGTCACACCATGGGAGTGGGCTGCAAAAGAAGTAGGTAGTTTAACCTTCGGGGGGACGCTTACCACTTTGTGGTTCATGACTGGGGTGAAGTCGTAACAAGGTAGCGCTAGGGGAACCTGGCGCTGGATCACCTCCTTAAACGATGATTATTGCGATGAGTGTTCACACAGATTGATATGGTTTATAAAGTAAAGAGACGATACTGGGTCTGTAGCTCAGGTGGTTAGAGCGTTCGCCTGATAAGCGAGAGGTCGGTGGTTCGAGTCCACTCAGACCCACCAATTTCTTTTCCAAGGAATTGGCGACAGTATCGACACCTTGATGGGGCTATAGCTCAGCTGGGAGAGCGCCTGCCTTGCACGCAGGAGGTCTGCGGTTCGATCCCGCATAGCTCCACCATCTTTAAGTGTTCTTGAAAAAGAATCTTTAAAAATGGTTTTCATAAGAAAATCTAGCTCTTTAACAATTTGGAAAGCTGACAAAACAACAATTTATTGTTGTTTGTAAAGTTCTCAATGTTTGTCTTTATGACAAACACCAAAATAACACATTCAAGTGTTCTTGGAATTTGAGTCCGGCAAAATCGAGTCTGCATCATGTATAAAAATTGCAGACAACTTTGGTGACTTGTTCATCAACTCGAAACTCCTTCGGGTTGTATGGTTAAGTGACTAAGCGTACACGGTGGATGCCTTGGCAGTCAGAGGCGATGAAAGACGTAGTAACTTGCGATAAGCCCAGATTAGGTAGTAACAACCATTTGAGTCTGGGATTTCTGAATGGGGAAACCCACTTACATAAGTAAGTATCATTAACTGAATACATAGGTTAATGAGGCGAACCGGGGGAACTGAAACATCTAAGTACCCCGAGGAAAAGAAATCAACCGAGATTCCGAAAGTAGCGGCGAGCGAAATTGGACTAGCCCTTAAGCTTTACACGCGTTAGACGAACAGCCTGGAAAGGCCGACGATACAGGGTGATAGTCCCGTAGTTGACGACGTGTGTTCAGTGAAATCGAGTAGGGCGGGACACGTGATATCCTGTCTGAATATGGGGGGACCATCCTCCAAGGCTAAATACTACTGACTGACCGATAGTGAACCAGTACCGTGAGGGAAAGGCGAAAAGAACCCCTGTGAGGGGAGTGAAATAGAACCTGAAACCGTGTACGTACAAGCAGTAGGAGCAGGCTTGTCCTGTGACTGCGTACCTTTTGTATAATGGGTCAGCGACTTATATTCAGTGGCAAGGTTAACCATCTAGGGGAGCCGTAGGGAAACCGAGTCTTAACTGGGCGTTCAGTCTCTGGATATAGACCCGAAACCAGGTGATCTAGCCATGGGCAGGTTGAAGGTTGAGTAACATCAACTGGAGGACCGAACCGACTAATGTTGAAAAATTAGCGGATGACTTGTGGCTAGGGGTGAAAGGCCAATCAAACCTGGAGATAGCTGGTTCTCCCCGAAAGCTATTTAGGTAGCGCCTCGGACGAATACTACTGGGGGTAGAGCACTGTTAAGGCTAGGGGGTCATCCCGACTTACCAACCCTTTGCAAACTCCGAATACCAGTAAGTACTATCCGGGAGACACACGGCGGGTGCTAACGTCCGTCGTGGAGAGGGAAACAACCCAGACCGCCAGCTAAGGTCCCAAATTACTACTAAGTGGGAAACGATGTGGGAAGGCTCAGACAGCCAGGATGTTGGCTTAGAAGCAGCCATCATTTAAAGAAAGCGTAATAGCTCACTGGTCGAGTCGGCCTGCGCGGAAGATGTAACGGGGCTAAGTAGTAAACCGAAGCTGCGGCAATGTACTTTAGTGCATTGGGTAGGGGAGCGTTCTGTAAGCGGTTGAAGGTGTGTGGTAACGCATGCTGGACGTATCAGAAGTGCGAATGCTGACATGAGTAACGATAAAGGGGGTGAAAAACCTCCTCGCCGGAAGACCAAGGGTTCCTGTCCAACGTTAATCGGGGCAGGGTAAGTCGACCCCTAAGGCGAGGCCGAAAGGCGTAGTCGATGGGAAACGGGTTAATATTCCCGTACTTCTTACAATTGCGATGGGGGGACGGAGAAGGCTAGGTGGGCCTGGCGACGGTTGTCCAGGTTCAAGTGCGTAGGCTGAAGAGTTAGGTAAATCCGGCTCTTTCTAAGGCTGAGACACGACGTCGAGCTACTACGGTAGTGAAGTCATTGATGCCATGCTTCCAGGAAAAGCCTCTAAGCTTCAGATTGTAAGGAATCGTACCCCAAACCGACACAGGTGGTCGGGTAGAGAATACCAAGGCGCTTGAGAGAACTCGGGTGAAGGAACTAGGCAAAATGGTACCGTAACTTCGGGAGAAGGTACGCTCTCGACGGTGAAGTCCCTCGCGGATGGAGCTATTGAGAGTCGCAGATACCAGGTGGCTGCAACTGTTTATTAAAAACACAGCACTGTGCAAAATCGCAAGATGACGTATACGGTGTGACGCCTGCCCGGTGCCGGAAGGTTAATTGATGGGGTTAGACTTCGGTCGAAGCTCTTGATCGAAGCCCCGGTAAACGGCGGCCGTAACTATAACGGTCCTAAGGTAGCGAAATTCCTTGTCGGGTAAGTTCCGACCTGCACGAATGGCGTAATGATGGCCACGCTGTCTCCACCCGAGACTCAGTGAAATTGAAATCGCTGTGAAGATGCAGTGTACCCGCGGCTAGACGGAAAGACCCCGTGAACCTTTACTACAGCTTGGCACTGAACATTGACCCTACATGTGTAGGATAGGTGGGAGGCTTTGAAGCGCAGTCGCTAGATTGCGTGGAGCCGTCCTTGAAATACCACCCTTGTAGTGTTGATGTTCTAACGTCGACCCCTTATCGGGGTTGCGGACAGTGCCTGGTGGGTAGTTTGACTGGGGCGGTCTCCTCCCAAAGCGTAACGGAGGAGCACGAAGGTGGGCTAATCACGGTTGGACATCGTGAGGTTAGTGCAATGGCATAAGCCCGCTTGACTGCGAGAATGACAATTCGAGCAGGTGCGAAAGCAGGTCATAGTGATCCGGTGGTTCTGAATGGAAGGGCCATCGCTCAACGGATAAAAGGTACTCCGGGGATAACAGGCTGATACCGCCCAAGAGTTCATATCGACGGCGGTGTTTGGCACCTCGATGTCGGCTCATCACATCCTGGGGCTGAAGTCGGTCCCAAGGGTATGGCTGTTCGCCATTTAAAGTGGTACGCGAGCTGGGTTTAGAACGTCGTGAGACAGTTCGGTCCCTATCTGCCGTGGGCGTTGGAGAATTGAAAGGGGCTGCTCCTAGTACGAGAGGACCGGAGTGGACGAACCTCTGGTGTTCGGGTTGTGTCGCCAGACGCATTGCCCGGTAGCTAAGTTCGGGATCGATAACCGCTGAAAGCATCTAAGCGGGAAGCGAGCCTTGAGATGAGTTCTCCCTGATACTTTAAGTATCCTAAAGGGTTGTCGTAGACTACGACGTTGATAGGCAGGGTGTGTAAGCGTTGTGAGGCGTTGAGCTAACCTGTACTAATTGCCCGTGAGGCTTAACCATACAACACCCAAGGGGTTTTGATGGACTCAATGAAAGAACATTGAATGTGTAAGAACGAGAATTAAAAAACAGCTTTCCAGATTAAAGAATTTGCTTGGCGACCATAGCGTTTTGGACCCACCTGATTTCCATGCCGAACTCAGAAGTGAAACGAAATAGCGCCGATGGTAGTGTGGGGCTTCCCCATGTGAGAGTAGGACATCGCCAGGCTTTAGTTTTATTTTCACTTTTTCGAAAAGTGAAGACAAAAGCGGACACTTGCTTATTAAAGCGAGTGATACCACTGCGGAGTGGTAGTTCAGTTGGTTAGAATACCGGCCTGTCACGCCGGGGGTCGCGGGTTCGAGTCCCGTCCACTCCGCCACTTATATTAAGCCTCAGTCGAAAGACTGAGGCTTCTTTCGTTTCTACTGCGGCGTTTCCCTGAAGTGTGTTTACACCTAACTAGACTACTCCCCATAATCCCTACTAAGCGAACTCTGCGTGATTACACACTAGGCTTTAATTAATATAGGCCGTTGATGCTGTGGAAAGACAATATGACCTACAAACAAGCCTAAGTAATCTATGGTATTCAAAGGCGTTCAACGGCTTGAATCTTGATGAGAAAGAAAAAACGAACTGTGCGCATAATCCAGAAAAGCGTCATATATACCCCCAATCTCTCCTGGCTCAAAAATCAAACGACTTGAAAAGAATTGGAAGGTGAAAGATTGAAGGAGCTCTTCATTAGCGAGGTGATGATTTTCGACGCTGAACATTTGATGAGTCTCAGAAAAAATATATCGCCAAGGGGTAAGAAGCGCCAAAACAGAGAGGGGTAGCTTAGCTCGAGGCTGTAAGCTATGCGGAATACTCACAAACGTCAAAGCTCAAACCCATTAAGAGAGTCGCTCTAGATCTAAGTGGTTATGTGCTCACTAGCGGTACTAGAAAATAGTTAAGTATTCCAAATGGATTATATGAAAAAGCCAACTGCTAAAGCGGTTGGCTTAGTATAAAAATCTCGACGTACTTTAGAGCGAGAAATGATGTCTAAAGAATACGTTTTAAAACACCATCTGCCTTTAGGCGGGTAATTTTTCTGACCAGTCGCTGTACCCCTATAGGATAGTCTTCTACTTTCTCTAATTGCTTATAAGTACAGATAAGGTGAGTATGCTCAAGAATACGCGAAACTTCGTCTTCAAACTTCTCAGTGAGCTTCGCATAATTGTCTTGTATGAGTAGCCCATTTTCTAGGTCGAGTGACCAAGCACGTGGGTTTAGGTTATTCCCAGTAAGTAGCATATAGCGTTTATCAACCCAAATACCCTTAAGGTGGAAGCTGTTATTGTCATGCTTCCATAGGTGAATTGACAATTTACGTGCGGCGATATTCGCTTCATTGGCTTTCGCAAAGCGACGCAAATTCACTTCGTAAAGATATGGAAGTCCGCCAATGGTTTTAAAATCTTCCTCGGGTGCAATGTAAAAGTCGTTGGCGGTTTTATCACCCACAACAATAGTTACTTTCACACCACGCTTCATGGCTCGTTTCACTTCACGATGAAGTGCTTTAGGGAAGTTAAAGTAAGGCGTACAAATGAAAATTTCGTCTTGGGCTGCTGCCAATAACTTTACAATCTGTTGATTGAGCAGATTACGGCGTTTGCCTAGCCCAACTAACGGAGTGACTTTTACGCTTTCTTCTGTTGCAGCTTGGTCTTCAAACTTATAGTTGGCTTGAGCAAGAGAAGCCCTCAGTTGGCGAATCGCCGACTTTATTTCTTTGGTTTCTGGCTTATCTTTTCCTGCAAGATCATTAACGGCAGGGTGAGCAATCATTTCTTCCTGAATGAATTGCACCATTGAATTCGCTAAAGGTTCATGTCGAATCACATGGTAACGATCAAATCGATAACGTTCATGATAATGGAGATAAACGTTATTTAAGCTCGCCCCACTGTAGATAACAGTATCATCGACAATGAAGCCTTTTAAATGCAGTACCCCAAAAACTTCTCTGCCACGCACTGGTATGCCATAGACAGGGATTGGGTGTAGGTACTTACTGGCATATGCTTTGTAAAGCGCTGAATTACCCTCAGATGTCTCCGCACCAATCAGGCCACGCTGCGCTCGATGCCAGTCGACACAGATATTGATGTCCAACCCAGGATTGCGCTGTTTCGCTTCATAAAGCGCAGTGAGAATTTCACGTCCAGCTTCATCATCTTCCAGATATAGAGCGACTAGGTAAATTCGCGACGTTGCTTTGCTGATCGCATCTAAAAGACGGGTTCTGAATGATTCTGCTGAATACAGAACATCAAAGTCTTCCGGATTGACAGCGAGACTTGGCAACTGTTCGAATGGATTCCTACTTACTATCATATCGGTATGAGTACCTTAGTTTAGTGCAATATTGCGAACCTGCCATTTTATCAAAGATATGATTTACCTGGCTACAAAAGCACGCGTTTTGATGTCGTTGAAGAGATGAATTGCATTGGAATGAGATCTTTACCGCTATCTACGTAACGTTGAAATGCCATTTTTAGCGGGTGTGGTAACTCAGAGCAATCAATTGTTGTGAATCCATGCTTGGAATAATAGGATTCGAGATGTGTAAACGCGAAGCAATAATCGCCATCAGTGAAAACATTGTTTTTACAATGAGTTAGTAGTTTTTTTCCAATCCCTGTTCCCCTAACTTTCGGAATGACCAACATTCCTGTCAACAGACGAACTTTATCTACACTTTTTAAACGTAGTAACGCAATGATTTCACCCTTATGGCTTGCTGTAATGATCAATTCATCCTTTTTGGCTCGACCCGCAGGGTAATACGCTTTGTATAGTTTCTTAATGAGGGGGAGCTTGATGGGATTTAACACTTCTATGATTAATGAGTCTGGTATTGTCACTGCGGTTAAAAGATAACTAATGTAGAATGTCGACAGTTTAAGAGAATCTTATCTGGTGTTGCAAACCTACTATGCAAATTAAAACAAATGCGAGCCTAAAGGCTTACCATACTTTTGGAATTGAACAATCGTGTTCCTATTTAGCTATCGTTGAGTCGCTCGAAGATGTTATTGAGCTATTTCAAAACCCAAGATTCACCCATTTACCGAAACTTTTTTTAGGTAAAGGAAGTAATGTTCTTTTTACAGAACATTTTGAGGGATTAGTGATTGTTAATCGAATCATGGGTAAAGAAGTCACGGAAACGGATGAGCACTACCTATTACATATTGCCGGTGGTGAAGATTGGCCTGAATTGGTTTCCTGGTGTGTGAATCAGGGGATCGGTGGGATCGAGAACTTAGCTTTGATTCCAGGTTGTGCTGGCTCGGCTCCTATTCAGAACATTGGTGCGTATGGCCTAGAGCTAAAAGACATCTGTGATTATGTAGATGTTCTTGACCTAACTACGTTTGAAAACAAAAGAATGCACGCCCAAGACTGTGAGTTTGCCTATAGGGATTCCATATTTAAACATGCGTTGCACGGAAAGTGCTTTATCACCGCATTAGGGCTTAAGTTGGCGAAGCAATGGCAGCCGATTAACCAGTACGGCCCTTTACAAAGTATCCCAGAAGAACAACTCAGCCCTGCTTCTATCTTCGAACGAGTATGCCAAGTGCGAAAGGCAAAACTACCAGATCCAACCAAGATAGGTAACGCAGGTAGTTTCTTTAAAAACCCAGTGATCACGCAAGATCACTATGATCGACTCACAAAAAAATACCCTAACGTAGTGGCCTACCCAGCTTTTGGAGGAATGAAAATTGCTGCTGGTTGGCTTATCGATCAGTGTGGATTAAAAGGGAAGTCTGTACACGGTGCGCAGGTCAACCCTATGCAAGCTTTGGTTTTGACCAACATGGATAATTGTAGTGCAGATGACATTGTCGCGCTTGCTTCTTTAGTGAAGCAGACAGTATGGGACAAATACCAAATCATACTTGAGCATGAAGTACGCTTTCTCAATCGTACCGGGGAGACGAATTTGACTCAGATCGAGGCATCTAGATGAGAAAAGATCACTCTACGAAACTTCATATTTTAAGGTTATTAAGTGATGGAGAGTTTCATTCAGGAGAAGCGTTGGGCGACGATCTTAATGTTTCTAGAGCGGCAATCGCTAAGCACATTAAAGGTCTTAGTGAATGGGGTATTGATATTTATCGAGTGCAAGGGCGCGGTTACCAATTAGCCTCACCATTGCAGTTGTTAGACGAGACTCTCCTTACCACTAGCTCGGAGTCACTTGTTGAACTCGTCCCTGTGATTGACTCAACGAATCAATATTTGCTCGACAGAGTCGCGGATTCGGAAAAGGGCCGTGTTTGTATTGCTGAATATCAAGCACAAGGGCGTGGTCGCCGCGGTAGACAATGGGTCTCACCGTTTGGCTCTAACTTGTATCTCTCTATGTATTGGCGACTGGATGCAGGAATGGCTGCGGCAATGGGCTTGAGCTTGGTGATTGGGATTGCCGCAGTGGAAGCTTTGGAAGAAGTAGGCATGCAAGGTGTTAAACTCAAGTGGCCGAATGACTTGTATTATCAAGATAAAAAACTGGCCGGAATCTTGGTTGAAATGTCGGGTCAGGCCGGTGGGGCTGCTCATCTAGTGATTGGGATGGGCCTGAATATTGGAATGCCTGACGACCAGCCTGAGATTGACCAGCCATGGACCACGTTGAACCAAGTAAATCAGAGTCTCAAGATCGATAGAAATGTTCTAGCAATGACACTTATCAAGCATTGGAATTCCGCACTTGTCGAATATGAAATGAAAGGACTTACTGGCTTTATCGAACGTTGGAATCGGTTAGACAATTTCCTTAATCGTCAGGTCAAACTGCTTATTGGTCCTAGAGAGGTATATGGCGTCGTTCGAGGCATCGATCATCAAGGTGGAATATTAATCGAAACCTCCCAAGGACTAGAGACTTATATTGGTGGTGAAATCTCGTTGCGTAAAAGTGACTAATCTTCGATTACTTTCGCAACGAGACTTTATCAACTAAGTGGTTAACGCCTTTGTGTAGAATCAAGTGGGCTCTCTCACGAGTTGGAAGAATATTCAATTCTAAATTGAGCCCATTAATATCATGCCAAATTTGCTTCGCTTTTTTCTTTGCGTCATCGACAGAGAGTTGTGTGTAGTGGCTAAAATAAGAGCCTGGTTTCGTAAAGGCCCCTTGGCGAAACTTTAAAAAGCGTTCTACATACCAATGTTCAATGGTCTCTGTTTCTGCATCGACATAAATTGAAAAATCTAAAAAGTCAGAGACGAAGACACGATGCGGGTCATGTGGATAGTCCATTCCACTTTGCAGAACGTTTAAACCTTCAATAATAAGAACATCCGGTCTATCCACTTTTCTTAGTTCATCAGTAATGTCATACGTGATGTGAGAGTAGATGGGTACTTCAAGATCGGGCTTTCCTGCCTTTACGTCAGACATGAACTCGACTAAGCGCTTGATATCATAGGATTCTGGGAAGCCTTTACGATGCATGATACCGCGTTCTTCTAGTACTTTTTTCGGATATAGGAAGCCATCTGTTGTAACCAAGGACACTTTGGGATGATTCTCCCAACGAGAAAGCAATGCCGTTAGAATACGAGCAGTCGTACTTTTGCCTACAGCAACACTGCCAGCGATACCAATTACGAAAGGGGGAGCATGTTCCTCTGTATTTAAGAATTGTTGTAATACGGAATTGCGGCTTTGACGAGCCTGGACATACAGATTCAAAAGACGAGACAAAGGAAGGTAGATCTCTACCGCTTCCTCCATGGTTAGGTTTTCATTAATGCCCTGAAGCGCAGTCAAGTCGTCTTCAGAAAGTGTCATCGGTACAGAGTTTCTTAACTCGGCCCAATTTGCACGGTCAAATGACAAAAATGGACTCATGGGTCTCTTTTATCCTTGGTTTAATAGAAGCAAGAACATACATCAAGCGAACTTCAAAGCAAACGACAAAGGTCGAAGTTTACTTTAAAAAAGCTAAGTTTGTACGAATTTGCAGCAAACGAATCTAAAAAATCGAAATTTATGATTTTTTTTCAAATTACTATTGCAACCTAGAAAATCATTCAATAGAATGCGCACCACTTATGCCGACTTAGCTCAGTAGGTAGAGCAACTGACTTGTAATCAGTAGGTCACCAGTTCGATTCCGGTAGTCGGCACCATTCTTTCCTTTAGTAGTCTGAATGGCTTGAAAATTTGGAGGGGTTCCCGAGTGGCCAAAGGGAGCAGACTGTAAATCTGCCGGCACTGCCTTCGATGGTTCGAATCCGTCCCCCTCCACCATATTCTTTAGGAAATAGCTCTCAGAGTTACGTGTTGCGGGCATCGTATAATGGCTATTACCTCAGCCTTCCAAGCTGATGATGCGGGTTCGATTCCCGCTGCCCGCTCCACTCTAATTTGAGTGCTGATATAGCTCAGGTGGTAGAGCGCATCCTTGGTAAGGATGAGGTCGGCAGTTCGAGTCTGCCTATCAGCACCAGCTCTCAAGTTTATTTCCTTTTGATATTAGATTTACCAATTATCTTTTTTTGGTTGCGTGGTCAATTTGGGCCACCTAAATCCGTACCTAGAGGGACCACTCATGTCTAAAGAAAAATTTGAACGTACGAAACCGCACGTTAACGTTGGTACTATCGGCCACGTTGACCACGGTAAAACAACTCTAACTGCAGCTATCTGTACTACTCTTGCTAAAGTTTACGGCGGTGTAGCTAAAGACTTCGCATCTATCGATAACGCTCCAGAAGAGCGTGAGCGCGGTATCACAATCGCAACTTCTCACGTTGAGTACGACACTCCATCACGCCACTACGCACACGTTGACTGTCCAGGACACGCTGACTATGTTAAAAACATGATCACTGGTGCTGCACAGATGGACGGTGGTATCCTAGTTGTTGCTGCGACAGATGGCCCAATGCCACAAACTCGTGAGCACATCCTACTAGGCCGTCAGGTTGGTATCCCATACATCATCGTATTCATGAACAAATGTGACATGGTTGACGATGAAGAGCTACTAGAACTAGTAGAAATGGAAGTTCGTGAACTTCTATCTGAATACGATTTCCCAGGTGATGACCTACCAGTTATCCAAGGTTCTGCACTAGGCGCACTAAACGGCGAAGAGCAGTGGGAAGCGAAAATCGTTGAACTAGCAGAAGCTCTAGATACTTACATCCCTGAGCCAGAGCGTGCGGTAGATCAGCCATTCCTAATGCCTATCGAAGACGTATTCTCAATCCAAGGTCGTGGTACAGTAGTAACTGGCCGTATCGAGCGTGGTATCCTAACTGTAGGTGACGAAGTTGCTATCGTAGGTATCAAAGACACTACTACAACTACATGTACTGGTGTTGAGATGTTCCGTAAGCTTCTAGACGAAGGCCGTGCAGGTGAGAACGTTGGTGCACTTCTACGTGGTACTAAGCGTGACGAAGTTGAACGTGGTCAAGTACTAGCTAAGCCTGGTTCAATCACTCCACACACTAAGTTCGAATCAGAAGTATACGTACTGTCTAAAGATGAAGGTGGTCGTCACACTCCATTCTTCAAAGGCTACCGTCCACAATTCTACTTCCGTACAACTGACGTAACTGGTGACATCCAGCTACCAGACGGCGTAGAAATGGTAATGCCAGGCGACAACGTACAGATGACTGTAGAGCTAATCGCACCAATCGCAATGGACGAAGGTCTACGTTTCGCGATCCGTGAAGGTGGCCGTACAGTAGGTGCTGGTGTTGTTGCTAAGATCTTCGACTAATTCATAGCGAATTAGCGATGCTTTCGGAAAATCTTGAATTAGATTTGACGAACCAGTAGCAAAAAGGGCATCATTTGATGCCCTTTTTCTGCACTCAACATTATTTTTGCTGTTTTCTTGTTCAGAAGTGGGTTGGGCGCAGAGCAAGATTAAGCAAAGAGGCTTAATCTTAAGAAGAGTACGCTGATTTTTTCAGCGATATGGAGTTTGCCCTGCAACAGCGGGGTTGTTGTCGTCTATATTAAGACTTGTAACAGGTTGGTTTTATGAAAGCAAATAATGCTGAAACTCCTGATAGCTCAAACGCAGCAGATACGTTTAAGTGGGTAGCCGCTTTCGTATTGGCAGCTGCCGCTGTTGTGGGTAATTACCTGTATGGTGAAATGTCTGTAGTGGTTCGTGCTGCAGGCGTTGTTGTTCTTATTGCAGCTGCCTTAGGCGTTGCAGCAACAACGACTAAAGGTAAAGCAGCGATCAGTTTTGCAAAAGAATCTCGTATGGAAGTACGTAAAGTTGTTTGGCCTACTCGCCAAGAAACCATGCAAACAACACTGATCGTTTTAGCTGTAAGTATTGTAATGGCTCTAGTGCTATGGGGTATTGACGGAATTATGGTTCGTCTAGTAGCTCTAGCAACTGGGGTATAGAGGGTTTTTATTCATGAGTGAAGCTCCAAAAAAACGCTGGTATGTGGTTCAAGCCTTCTCTGGATTTGAAGGTCGTGTAGCTCAATCTCTGCGCGAGCATATCAAAATGCACGGCATGGAAGAGCTATTCGGTGAAGTACTGGTTCCTACTGAAGAAGTAGTGGAAATGCGCGCGGGTCAGCGTCGCAAATCTGAGCGTAAGTTCTTCCCAGGTTACGTCCTTGTTCAGATGATTATGAACGATGAATCATGGCACCTAGTACGCAGTGTGCCGCGTGTCATGGGCTTCATTGGTGGTACCTCAGACCGTCCGGCACCTATCACGGATAAAGAGGCTGACGCGATTCTTAATCGTCTTGAGAAAGCGAGTGAAGCGCCTCGTCCGCGTACAATGTACGAAGCGGGTGAAGTGGTACGTGTTAACGAAGGTCCATTTGCTGACTTCAACGGTACTGTTGAAGAAGTGGATTACGAGAAGAGCCGCCTGAAAGTGTCTGTATCGATCTTTGGTCGTGCGACACCAGTTGAGCTTGAATTTGGTCAGGTTGAAAAGCTGGACTAAGACTCTTCGTTAAAGAGTATAAAAAATCACCTTTTTAGGGTTGTATAAGGCGCGGATTATGACTATAATTTCGCGCCTTTTTACTTCAAGTGAAGTAAAAAGTTTCTTACACAAACGGGGAGCTGATCCGCGATTAGCGTTTGTACCCAAACTTAGGAATTATCATGGCTAAGAAAGTTGAAGCTTACATCAAGCTACAAGTTGCTGCTGGTATGGCTAACCCTAGTCCACCAGTAGGTCCTGCACTAGGTCAACACGGTGTGAACATCATGGAATTCTGTAAAGCGTTCAACGCAAAAACAGAATCTATTGAGAAAGGTCTACCAACTCCAGTAGTTATCACAGTATACAGCGACCGTTCTTTCACGTTCGTAACTAAGACTCCACCTGCTGCTGTTCTTCTTAAGAAAGCTGCTGGCGTTAAGTCTGGTTCAGGTCGTCCAAACACTGAAAAAGTTGGTACTGTAACTGACGCTCAAATCCAAGAAATCGCAGAAACTAAAGCTGCTGATATGACTGGTGCTGACATCGAAGCGATGAAGCGTTCTATCGCTGGTACTGCTCGTTCAATGGGCCTAGTGGTAGAGGGTTAATAAGATGGCAAAACTAACTAAGCGCATGCGCGTAATCCGCGAAAAAGTTGACGTAACTAAAGAATACGAAATCAACGAAGCTGTTGCTCTTCTTCAAGAACTAGCGACTGCTAAATTCGTTGAGTCTGTAGACGTTGCTGTTAACCTAGGCATTGATGCTCGTAAATCTGACCAGAACGTACGTGGTGCAACTGTACTACCTCACGGTACTGGCCGCGAAATCCGCGTTGCAGTGTTCACTCAAGGTGCTAACGCTGAAGCAGCTAAAGAAGCTGGCGCAGACATCGTAGGTATGGAAGATCTTGCTGAGCAAGTTAAGAAAGGCGAAATGAACTTTGACGTAGTTGTTGCTTCTCCAGATGCAATGCGCGTTGTAGGTCAACTAGGTACTATCCTAGGTCCTCGCGGTCTTATGCCAAACCCTAAAGTTGGTACTGTAACTCCTAACGTTGCTGAAGCAGTTAAAAACGCTAAAGCTGGTCAGGTTCGTTACCGTAACGACAAAAACGGCATCATCCACACTACTATCGGTAAAGCAAACTTCTCTGCTGAGCAGATCAAAGAGAACCTAGAAGCACTTCTAGTTGCTCTGAAGAAAGCTAAGCCATCTTCAGCGAAAGGTACTTTCCTGAAGAAAGTAAGCATCTCTACTACTATGGGTGCTGGTGTTGCTGTTGATCAGGCTAGCCTGAACACTCAAGCATAATTTATTTGCTTAGGCGCAAAATTAGTGTATAATTTTGCGCCTAATATTTGTGGTTGGGGCTGAACTTTGGTTCTTTGAACTGTCTCCTAGTTCGAAATGAATTAAGACCCAGTCTCCGTCCAAGACCGTAGGTGTTTGTGTAAAAGCAAACTTAATTATCCTACGTAGATGGTGCCCGAACTGACAGAAAGCTCTATGTAATATAGTTAACTTTCTTCTGGGGAAGCACCTCAATAGCTCTCACTGTCGTGATGATAGTGAGTGGTGTAACGACAACCAGGAGTAAATCCAAGATGGCTTTAAACCTTCAAGACAAAAAAGCAATTGTTGCTGAAGTCAACGAAGCTGCCAGTGGTGCACTTTCTGCAGTTGTAGCTGATTCTCGTGGCGTTCAAGTTGGCGCGATGACTTCTCTACGTAAACAAGCTCGTGAAGCTGGCGTTTACATGAGAGTTGTTCGTAACACTCTTGCTCGTCGTGCGGTTGAAGGTACTGAGTACGAGTGTCTAACTGACACTTTCACTGGTCCTACTCTAATCGCATTCTCTAATGAGCACCCAGGTGCTGCAGCGCGTCTTTTCAAAGACTTCGCTAAAGAGAACAAAGATTTCGAGATCAAAGCTGCTGCATTTGAAGGCGCTTTAACTGACGCTGAAGTACTAGCAACACTACCAACTTACGACGAAGCAATCGCACGCCTAATGATGTGCATGAAAGAAGCTTCGGCTGGCAAGCTGGCGCGTACTATCGCAGCTATCCGCGATCAAAAACAAGAAGCAGCGGCATAAGCCTTGCTTTTTACTGGTTGCTTAATAAACTTATTGTTGACTTAAAAGAGAATTGTTATGTCTATTACTAACGAGCAAATCCTAGACGCAGTTGCAGAAATGTCTGTAATGCAAGTTGTTGAACTAATCGAAGCAATGGAAGAGAAATTCGGTGTTTCTGCTGCTGCTGCTGTTGTAGCTGGCGGCGCTGCTGCAGGCGAAGCTGCTGCTGAGCAAACTGAATTCGACGTAATCCTAGAAGCTGCTGGCGGTAACAAAGTTGCTGTAATCAAAGCAGTACGTGGCGCAACTGGCCTAGGTCTTAAAGAAGCTAAAGCTCTAGTAGACGGCGCTCCAGCACCTCTTAAAGAAGGTGTTGAGAAAGCAGAAGCTGAAGCTCTTAAAGCTCAGCTAGAAGAAGCTGGTGCAACTGTTGCTGTTAAGTAATTATTGCATAGTTTCTTAGCCTAACGGCTAATTGGCTGGTGGTTTTTTAACCACCGGCCTTTTTGCGCTGTAGGGTATAGGCGAATTTTCCCGCTGTTTAAGCGCCTGATATCCATGCAAAAAACATTTCATTCTTACGAAATGAAATGTCACTACAGTAAACAGCTATATTAGTCACTGTCCCTTACCCCCCTTAAGTAACTAGGAGCGGGCGGACAGTTTGGGTCACTTATCAGCGAGCTGAGGAACCCCATGGTTTACTCTTATACCGAGAAAAAGCGCATCCGTAAGGACTTTGGTACTCGTCCACAAGTTTTGGACATTCCATACCTGCTATCGATCCAGCTCGATTCGTTCGACAAATTTATCGAACAGGATCCTGAAGGTCAATACGGTCTTGAAGCCGCTTTCCGTTCTGTATTCCCGATTCAGAGCTACAACGGCAATTCTGAGCTGCAATACGTTAGCTACCGTCTTGGTGAGCCAGTTTTTGACGTTAAAGAATGTCAAATCCGCGGTGTAACTTACTCAAAGCCACTACGTGTAAAACTACGCCTAGTTATCTTTGATAAAGACGCGCCAGCAGGTACTGTAAAAGACATTAAAGAACAAGAAGTCTACATGGGTGAAATTCCACTCATGACAGACAATGGTACCTTCGTAATCAACGGTACCGAGAGGGTTATCGTATCCCAGCTGCACCGAAGCCCAGGCGTGTTCTTCGACAGCGATAAGGGTAAGACCCACTCTTCAGGTAAAGTTTTATACAACGCACGTGTTATTCCTTACCGTGGTTCATGGCTTGATTTCGAGTTTGATCCTAAGGATAACTTATACGTTCGTATCGACCGCCGTCGTAAGCTACCAGCATCGATCATCCTTCGAGCACTAGGTAAGTCGACAGAAGAAATCCTAGATATCTTCTTCGAGAAAGTGAACTTCGAAGTGAAAGACCAAACTCTATTGATGGAGTTGGTTCCGGATCGTCTACGTGGTGAAACTGCGTCATTCGACATCGAAGCAAATGGTAAAGTTTACGTTGAGCAAGGTCGTCGCGTAACAGCTCGTCATATCCGCCAACTAGAAAAAGATGGTGTTGATCACATCGAAGTACCAGTTGAGTACATCGTAGGTAAAGTTGCATCAAAAGATTATATCAATGAAGCAACAGGCGAGATCATTGTTAACGCTAACCAGGAAATCAGCCTGGAAGCACTAGCGAACCTATCTCAGGCTGGCCACAAAGCGCTAGAAGTTCTATTCACGAACGATCTAGACCATGGTCCATTCATGTCAGAAACACTACGTATCGACAGCACGGTTGATCGTATTTCTGCATTGGTAGAAATCTACCGCATGATGCGCCCTGGTGAGCCGCCAACAAAAGAAGCTGCAGAAGCTCTATTCGAAAGCCTATTCTTCTCTGAAGAGCGTTACGATCTATCGACTGTTGGTCGTATGAAGTTCAACAGCTCTATCGGCCGTGAAGATGCTCAAGAGCAAGGCACACTTGATGAAACTGATATCATCGAAGTGATGAAGAAGCTGATCGCGATCCGTAACGGTAAGGGCGAAGTGGACGATATCGACCACCTAGGCAACCGTCGTATCCGTTCTGTAGGCGAAATGGCTGAGAACCAGTTCCGTGTAGGTCTAGTACGTGTTGAGCGTGCAGTTAAAGAGCGTCTAAGCCTAGGCGATCTTGACGCAATCATGCCTCAAGACTTGATCAACGCGAAGCCAATTTCTGCGGCAGTTAAAGAATTCTTTGGCTCTTCACAGCTTTCACAGTTCATGGACCAAAACAACCCGCTATCAGAAGTAACGCACAAGCGTCGTATTTCTGCATTGGGTCCTGGCGGTCTAACTCGTGAACGTGCTGGCTTCGAAGTACGTGACGTACACGTAACTCACTACGGTCGTCTATGTCCTATCGAAACGCCTGAAGGTCCAAACATCGGTCTGATCAACTCTCTATCTGCGTTTGCGCGTTGTAACGAGTACGGTTTCCTAGAGACACCATACCGTCGCGTTGTAGATGGCGTAGTAACAGACGAAGTAGATTACCTATCTGCAATCGAAGAAGGCCAATTCGTTATCGCACAGGCGAACGCTAAGCTAAACGAAGATGGTACTTTTGCAGATGAGTTGATCACAGCTCGTCAGAAAGGTGAATCTGGTCTACACCCTCGTGAGCACGCTCAGTACATGGACGTTGCGACAAACCAGGTTGTATCTATCGCTGCATCGCTTATCCCGTTCCTAGAACACGATGATGCGAACCGTGCATTGATGGGTGCGAACATGCAACGTCAGGCAGTTCCAACACTGAAAGCTGACAAACCGCTTGTTGGTACTGGTATTGAACGTAACGTAGCCGTTGACTCAGGTGTAACTGCAGTTGCTAAACGTGGTGGTGTAATCCAGTCAGTAGATGCTTCTCGTATCGTTGTTAAAGTTAACGAAGAAGAGCTAGTACCAGGTGAAGCTGGTATCGACATCTACAACCTGACTAAATACACACGTTCTAACCAGAACACATGTATTAACCAGCGCCCATGTGTGATGCCAGGTGAGCCTGTATCACGCGGTGATGTTCTTGCTGATGGTCCTTCAACAGACCTTGGTGAACTAGCGCTTGGTCAAAACATGCGTATCGCGTTCATGCCTTGGAACGGTTACAACTTCGAAGACTCGATCTTAGTATCTGAGCGCGTAGTTCAAGAAGACCGTTTCACGACTATCCACATCCAAGAACTGACTTGTGTGGCGCGTGATACTAAGCTTGGTTCTGAAGAGATCACAGCGGATATTCCAAACGTAGGTGAGTCTGCTCTGTCTAAACTAGACGAGTCAGGTATCGTTTACATCGGTGCTGAAGTTAAGGGTGGCGACATCCTAGTTGGTAAAGTTACACCTAAAGGTGAAACTCAGCTAACGCCTGAAGAGAAGCTACTACGTGCAATCTTCGGTGAAAAAGCATCTGACGTTAAAGATACTTCACTACGTGTACCTAACTCTGTATCAGGTACGATCATCGACGTTCAAGTCTTTACTCGCGATGGCGTAGAGAAAGACAAGCGTGCGCTTGAAATCGAACAGATGCAGCTTAAAGAAGCGAAGAAAGACCTAACTGAAGAATTCCAGATTCTTGAGGGCGGCCTTCTAAACCGTGTTAAAGCTGTATTGATTGAAGGCGGTTACTCTGAAGCGAAACTAGACACAACTGATCGTAAGAAGTGGCTAGAACTAACGCTAGAAGATGACGCACTACAAACTCAGCTTGAGCAACTTGCTGAGCAGTGGGATGAGCTAAAAGCCGACTTCGATAAGAAGTTCGAAACTAAGCGTCGTAAGATCACTCAAGGTGATGATTTAGCACCTGGTGTACTGAAGATCGTTAAGGTTTACCTAGCGGTTAAACGTCGCATTCAGCCTGGTGATAAGATGGCGGGTCGTCACGGTAACAAGGGTGTAATCTCTAAGATCAACCCTGTTGAAGACATGCCATACGATGAGAAAGGTCAGCCTGTAGACATCGTACTTAACCCACTGGGTGTACCTTCGCGTATGAACATCGGTCAGATCCTAGAAGTACACTTAGGTCTGGCAGCGAAAGGTATCGGTGACAAGATCAACCAGATGGTTAAAGAGCAGCAAGAACTAGCGAAATTCCGCGAGTTCCTACAAAAAGTTTACGATCTAGGCGACACTCGCCAGAAAGTAGACATTGCTTCTCTATCTGATGATGAAGTACGTACTCTGATCAAGAACTTGCGTGGCGGTCTACCAATCGCGACTCCTGTATTTGATGGCGCTCCAGAAGAGTCAATCAAAGCACTTCTTGAGCTAGCAGATCTACCAACATCAGGTCAGTTAACACTGTTTGATGGTCGCACAGGTGATGCGTTTGAGCGTCCTGTAACTGTTGGTTACATGTACATGCTGAAACTGAACCACCTTGTTGATGACAAGATGCACGCTCGTTCAACTGGTTCGTACAGCCTAGTAACTCAGCAGCCACTAGGTGGTAAAGCTCAGTTCGGTGGTCAGCGTTTCGGTGAGATGGAAGTATGGGCACTAGAAGCATACGGTGCTGCTTACACGCTACAAGAAATGCTAACGGTTAAGTCGGATGACGTTAACGGCCGTACTAAGATGTACAAGAACATCGTAGACGGTAACCACAGCATGGAACCTGGCATGCCAGAATCGTTCAACGTACTGTTGAAAGAGATCCGCTCGCTAGGTATCAACATCGAGCTAGAAGACGAAGAGTAATCCTTTTCTCTCTTGATGAAAGTCGAGAGAATCAAAGCGATTATTTGGAAGAAGGTGCTCACTTTAGCAAGTGAGCTCCTTTTAACTCCTTACAGGAGCTGATTGTGAAAGACTTATTAAACTTTCTAAAAGCACAGCATAAGACCGAAGAATTTGATGCAATCAAAATCGGTCTATCTTCACCAGACATGATCCGTTCATGGTCTTTCGGTGAAGTTAAAAAACCTGAAACGATCAACTATCGTACGTTCAAACCTGAACGCGATGGTCTGTTCTGTGCGCGTATCTTTGGTCCAGTTAAAGACTACGAATGTCTTTGTGGTAAGTACAAGCGCCTGAAGCACCGTGGTGTTATCTGTGAGAAGTGTGGTGTAGAAGTTACACAAACTAAAGTTCGTCGTGACCGTATGGGCCACATTGAACTGGCTTCACCAGTAGCTCACATCTGGTTCCTAAAATCGCTACCGTCTCGTATCGGTCTACTAATGGATATCCCTCTACGTGATATCGAACGCGTTCTGTACTTCGAAATGTACGTAGTAACAGAGCCTGGTATGACTGATCTAGAAAAAGGTCAGATGCTTACTGAAGAAGAGTATCTAGATCGTCTAGAAGAGTGGGGCGACGAGTTCACTGCTAAGATGGGTGCGGAAGCTATCAAGGACCTACTAGGTTCTATGGATATGCACGCTGAAGCAGAACAAATGCGTGAAGAGTTAGAGACAACAAACTCTGAAACTAAGCGTAAGAAAGTAACTAAGCGTCTTAAGCTGGTAGAAGCGTTCATCGCATCGGGTAACAACCCTGAGTGGATGATCCTAACTGTACTTCCAGTACTTCCGCCAGATCTACGTCCTCTAGTACCTCTAGATGGCGGTCGCTTTGCGACTTCTGATCTTAACGATCTATACCGTCGTGTGATCAACCGTAACAACCGTTTGAAGCGTCTTCTAGAGCTAGCTGCTCCGGACATCATCGTACGTAACGAAAAACGTATGCTGCAAGAGTCTGTTGATGCGCTACTAGATAACGGTCGTCGTGGTCGTGCGATCACAGGTTCTAACAAGCGTCCTCTGAAATCTCTTGCTGATATGATCAAGGGTAAACAAGGTCGTTTCCGTCAGAACCTTCTAGGTAAACGTGTAGACTACTCTGGCCGTTCTGTAATCACAGTAGGTCCATACCTTCGTCTACACCAGTGTGGTCTTCCTAAGAAGATGGCACTTGAGCTATTCAAACCATTTATCTACAGCAAGCTAGAGACTCGTGGTCTTGCGACTACAATCAAAGCTGCTAAGAAAATGGTAGAGCGTGAAGAAGCGGTCGTTTGGGATATCCTAGACGAAGTAATCCGTGAACACCCAGTACTATTGAACCGTGCACCGACACTTCACCGTCTAGGTATCCAGGCGTTCGAACCAGTACTGATCGAAGGTAAAGCGATTCAGCTACACCCACTTGTTTGTGCAGCGTACAACGCGGACTTCGATGGTGACCAAATGGCGGTTCACGTACCTCTAACTCTAGAGGCACAGCTTGAAGCTCGTACTCTGATGATGTCGACAAACAACATTCTGTCGCCAGCGTCAGGTGATCCGATCATCGTACCTTCTCAGGACGTTGTATTGGGTCTGTACTACATGACTCGTGAAAAGATCAACGTGAAAGGTGAAGGCATGTACCTTTCTGGCCCAGAAGAGGCTGAGAAAGCATACCGCACTAAACAAGCTGAGCTTCACGCACGCGTTAAAGTACGTATTACAGAAACTGTTGTAGACGAAGATGGCAACAGCACTACAGAAACCAAGATGGTAGACACCACTGTTGGTCGTGCAATGCTATGGCAAATCGTGCCAGCTGGTCTACCGTACAGCATCGTTAACCAAAAGCTAGGTAAGAAGCAAATCTCTAACCTACTTAACGAGGCGTACCGTAAACTAGGTCTGAAAGACACAGTAATCTTCGCTGACCAAATCATGTACACAGGTTTCGCATACGCGGCACTTTCTGGTGTATCTGTTGGTATCGACGATATGGTTGTACCTGCAGCTAAGTACACTGAAATCGCAGAAGCGGAAGAAGAAGTACGTGAAATCCAGGAACAGTACCAATCAGGTCTTGTTACTGCGGGCGAACGCTACAACAAAGTTATCGATATCTGGGCATCGACCAACGACCGTGTTGCGAAAGCAATGATGGAAAACCTTTCATCTGAAACGGTAGTTAACCGTGACGGTGAAGAGGAACAGCAAGAGTCATTCAACAGCATCTATATGATGGCGGACTCGGGCGCTCGTGGTTCTGCAGCACAGATTCGTCAGCTTGCGGGTATGCGTGGTCTGATGGCGCGTCCAGATGGTTCAATCATCGAAACGCCGATCACAGCGAACTTTAAAGAAGGTCTAAACGTACTTCAGTACTTTATCTCAACGCACGGTGCTCGTAAGGGTCTTGCGGATACGGCACTGAAAACAGCGAACTCGGGTTACCTAACTCGTCGTCTAGTAGACGTTGCTCAAGACGTTGTTGTAACTGAACATGACTGTGGCACTCACGAAGGTGTCGACATGATGCCTCACATCGAGGGTGGTGATGTTAAAGTTGCACTTTCTGAGCTTGCTCTTGGTCGTGTTGTTGCTGAAGACGTACTAAAACCTGGCACTGAAGACGTTCTTATTCCACGTAACACCCTGATCGATGAGAAGTGGTGTCAAATCATGGAAGAGAACTCAGTAGACAGCATGAAAGTGCGCTCTGTAGTAACGTGTGATTCTGACTTCGGTTGTTGTGCACAATGTTACGGTCGTGACCTAGCACGTGGTCACCTAGTGAACCAAGGTGAAGCAGTGGGTGTTATTGCTGCTCAGTCTATCGGTGAGCCAGGTACACAGCTAACGATGCGTACGTTCCACATCGGTGGTGCGGCATCGACAGCAGCGGCAGAGAACAGTGTTCAAGTTAAGAACAACGGTTCTATCAAGCTACACAACGCTAAATCTGTATTGGCTGATGACGGTAAGATCGTTATCACTTCTCGTGCGACAGAGTTAACTATCGTTGATGAGTTTGGTCGTACTAAAGAGAAACACAAACTGCCTTACGGTACGCTACTAAGCAAAGGCGATGGTGATACAGTTCAAGCTGGCGAAACAGTTGCAAACTGGGAAGCGCACACACTACCTATCATTACTGAGGTAGCAGGTCGCATCCAGTTCGTAGATATGATCGACGGTGTAACAGTATCTCGTCAAACTGATGACCTAACTGGTCTATCTTCAAGCGAAGTAACTGACCCAGCAGCTCGCCCTTCAGCAGGTAAAGATATGCGTCCAGCTATCAAACTTGTTGACGAGCAAGGTAACGATGTAATGATCCCTGGTACTGATATGCCAGCTCACTACTTCCTACCTGGTAAAGCGATTGTGAACATCGAAGATGGCGCAGCAGTAGGTGTTGGTGCAACACTAGCACGTATTCCTCAGAAGTCTGGCGGTAACAAAGATATCACCGGTGGTCTTCCACGAGTTGCTGACCTATTTGAAGCACGTAAGCCGAAAGAGCCTGCAATCCTTGCTGAGCACACAGGTACTGTGAGCTTTGGTAAAGAGACGAAAGGTAAACGTCGCCTAGTGATCACACGTGAAAGCGGTGAAGCTTACGAAGAGATGATTCCTAAGCATCGTCAGTTGAACGTATTCGAAGGTGAAAAAGTTGAACGTGGTGATGTGATCGCAGATGGTCCAGAGTCTCCACATGACATCCTACGTCTACGTGGCGTACACGCGGTAACGCAGTACATTGCTAACGAAGTACAGGAAGTTTACCGTCTACAAGGCGTTAAGATTAACGATAAGCACATTGAAACTATCGTTCGTCAGATGCTACGTAAGTGTACTATTACTCACTCTGGTGACTCTGAGTTCCTACCTGGTGAACAGATTGAGTACTCACAAGTTAAGATTGCTAACCGTAACCTAGAAGCTGAAGGCAAAGAGCCTGCACGTTTCGAACGTGAACTACTAGGTATTACTAAAGCATCTCTAGCGACTGAGTCGTTCATCTCTGCGGCATCGTTCCAGGAGACAACTCGCGTACTAACAGAAGCTGCGGTTTCTGGTAAGCGTGATGACCTACGTGGTCTGAAAGAGAACGTAATTGTTGGTCGTCTGATCCCAGCTGGTACTGGTTTCGCATACCACCAAGAGCGTCAAGCTAAACGTTCTGAAGCGCAAGATGGTCCTTCTGCTGAGCAAGCAACGGATAACCTAGCGGCACTTCTAAACGCTGGTTTCTCTTCTGAAGAGTAAGTCATATAACGAGTAATCGTTAAAGGCTTAAGAAAAAGGCACCTTCGGGTGCCTTTTTAGTTTTTTATACTGCTTTGTTCTTCCGGTGGGATTTTCGATAAAGCTAGAAACAAAAAAGACCGACGATGATCGTCAGTCTTTTCTCTCACTCTATTTCTAAATGTTTGCAAATACTAAGCCCCAGGTGGCATAGACAGGCTTTCTGCGATTTGCTGTATCAGATAGTCCTCGACTTCAAAGCGAGTCTCAAGAATTTCCCCAATGAGACACATATCAGAATCGAAATCATTTAATTCATCATCTTCAGTCACTTCTGAGTACTTATCGTTAAAGTTCAATAATGGTTCAGTCGTTAGAACAATTTGACCATAGGTTTGATTGATCTCATTAGTCACGACAAAGCCGGTTGCTTTCCAACGGTCCATAACCATGTCATAAATTTTAAAGTGGCCTTCGGAGATGTAATCAACGAGGTGCTGACAGAAATCCTGCAGTTCGGAAGGAGATGGGAGTTCAATAACATTGGTTTTCGAACAAGGTTGCAGCGCTGCAAGCTTACAATATTCAACAATCAGGGATTGTCGTGTCTCTAACCAGTGATCAATGACATCACTTGAGCCACCCCACTGGTCTTGTGTTTGTTTGAATTTTCTTAGCATGACCATGCCCTCATGATCTGATCGCCCATCGGCGAACGTATCCTTTGCAAAGCAAAGTTAGTAAAGTTATTACAAACTCTTGTCCTTACTAGAATTTAGAGTGCACATTTACTTAACGATAAACTCTAGTATGAAATTAGATTGCCAGTAAAATGAACGAACTTCAAGCAAAGGGATGGTGTAATGTTAAGAAAAGGTGATGTTAACCGCGCGATAAATGCATACTGGTGTGTTGTTGCAGGAAGTGAAATTTGGCTGGTGGATGGTGCTGTGCCCTTCGGGTCTGCAGAGCAGTTATCACTGCCAGTAACGAGTGCAAGACCCATTGGTGAGTATTCTGGTTCGCCCGTCATGTGGCTTAACTTGGCCGATTTAGAGCATGATCTACCTTTAGTATCCCTGCGTGACTGCCTGCATTTTCCTGAGCCATTATTTATGTTGTTAAGTAAAGCTGTGCAATATGGGCACATGACGCAAAGTTTGCGCTTTTGTCCACAGTGCGGAGGAAGAAACTTTCTTAATAATAACCAGTTAGCCATGCAGTGTGGTGAATGTCGCACCCTTCATTATCCTAGAATATTTCCGTGTATTATCGTTGCTGTACGTAAAGAAAATCAGATCTTATTAGCCCAACATCCAAGGCATCGAAATGGTATGTATACGGTTATTGCGGGTTTTCTAGAAGTCGGTGAGACATTAGAAGAGTGCGTGGCTCGAGAAATTCATGAAGAAACGGGAATTCTCGTTAAAAATATTCGTTACTTTGGCAGCCAGCCTTGGGCTTTCCCATCCAGTATGATGATGGGGTTTTTAGCTGATTATGAATCCGGAGAGTTAAGCCCAGACTACACTGAGCTGTCTGATGCACAATGGTTTGGTATCGACGAGATGCCGCCTGTTGCGCCTAAAGGAACGATTGCAAGAGCACTTATCGAACAAACGCTGAAAGATATAGACTCTAATTATCTGATAAATAGATAAAAAAAACCCTCCGAGAGGGAGGGGGTAAGTAAGATGTCGTTATGAGATGCTGAGTACTAAGTACTCAGTTTATAATTGTAGTTTTCGCTAGCGAACAAATTTTTAACACTGATATCGATTGGGTGCAAATTAAGCATTGATTTAAAAGTTAATAACTTGATCCAGGTTGCAAAGCACACAGCTATTGGACTTAAATCAGTGATAGAATACCCCCTTTCACAGAAAGCCTAACAGTTGGAATTACGGAATGACTGAATTAAAAAATGATCGTTATCTGCGTGCGCTTTTAAAAGAGCCGGTAGATTACACGCCAGTATGGATGATGCGCCAGGCAGGTCGTTACCTACCAGAATACAAAGCGACTCGTGCAGAAGCGGGTGATTTCATGTCTTTGTGTCGAAATGCAGAATTAGCATCCGAAGTGACACTTCAACCATTACGCCGTTTTCCTCTTGATGCCGCGATCTTATTCTCGGACATCTTAACGATTCCAGATGCAATGGGGCTTGGTTTACGTTTTGCTGCGGGTGAAGGACCTGTTTTTGATAACCCAATTACATGCAAAGCCGACGTGGAAAAAATTGGTTTGCCAGATCCTGAAGGTGAACTGCAATACGTAATGAACGCAGTACGCCAGATCCGTAAAGACCTGAAGGGTGAAGTGCCGCTGATTGGTTTTTCTGGTAGTCCTTGGACTCTTGCGACGTATATGATCGAAGGTGGTAGCTCTAAAGCGTTTACCAAGATCAAGAAGATGATGTACGCGGAACCACAAACTCTGCACCTACTTCTAGATAAGCTGGCAGACAGCGTTATCGAGTACTTAAACGCGCAAATTAAAGCGGGTGCGCAATCGGTAATGGTATTTGACACATGGGGTGGCGTACTAACGCCTCGTGATTACAATCTGTTCTCACTGCAATACATGCACAAGATTGTAGATGGTCTGATTCGTGAAAACGACGGTCGTCGCGTGCCAGTCACACTGTTTACTAAGAATGGCGGCATGTGGCTTGAGCAAATCGCAGCAACGGGCTGTGATGCGGTTGGTCTAGACTGGACAATCAACATTGCAGACGCGAAAGCACGTATCGGTGATAAAGTGGCTCTGCAAGGTAACATGGACCCATCAATGCTTTACGCTTCACCAGAGCGTATCCGTGAAGAAGTCGCGGGTATTCTAGAAGGTTTTGGTGATGCAGGTACTGGTCATGTGTTCAACCTAGGTCACGGTATCCATTTGGATGTGCCGCCAGAAAACGCGGGCGTATTTGTGGAAGCGGTACACGAGCTATCTAAGCCATACCACAAGTAAGTTAGATCTTTTGAAATCAAATGCCGGCATTCAGTGCCGGTATTTTTTTGCCTAAAATTCATTTTTCCTATCTGAGACTCAAGGCTGTACAGCTCTAGTAGTATTTTGCCTACCATGATCTAATTACTACTCTAGCTGTACACTAGATATTAAAGTTTAATATAAACAAATACTTATGATTTCTGCTTTTATGTTCTAATTTTCTTGTACAGATAAACAAGCAATTAGATCATGGGTAACCTAAAGCATCGAGTGAACGCGTTTTTTAAGGTATGGCACGACGTCAGATTCAAACCAAGGGTTCTTCTTTAACCACAATGTATTGCGTGGAGATGGGTGAGGGAGAGGGATAAAGTCTGGTTCCCAATCTTGCCATTGCTGAACGGTTTGTGTGAGCGTCTTTGGTTTGTTGGTGAGATAGTACTGCTGCGAGTACTGACCAATTAGTAGAGTGAGCTCTATATTGGGCAGTTGCTCAAGAATCTTTTTATGCCAAGTGGGCGCACATTCTTTACGAGGCGGTAAATCACCAGAGTTCCCTTTGCCTGGATAACAGAATCCCATTGGGACAATGGCAATTTTATTTGGGTCGTAGAAAACGTCTTTGTCGATATCGAGCCATTGGCGTAATCGATCACCACTTGGGTCATTCCAAGGTATCGAGGTTTTGTGTACACGTGTGCCAGGGGCCTGACCGATGATTAGGATGCGTGCCCCTTTTGCTGCTTGCACGACAGGGTTTGCACCCAAAGGTAAGTTATCCGCGCAGATCTGGCAGGCCCTCACTTGCTGCAATAGCTCGTCTAACGACATTCTTAGTAACCCTTTTCGAAATCCACTTGATAATTTAATGAAAACCCATCGCGCCAGCGTAGATAGTTGTCAGCAAAAATCTCGATGACTTGCTCGGGAAAACTCAGCGCAGCAATGTGTGGAGTGATGGTGACTTGCGGTAGTTTCCAAAATGGATGCTCTACCGACAACGGTTCTTGCTCAAACACATCTAAGAAGGCGTGTTCTACCCAACGGTTTTTCAGAGCGAAGAGCAACCCTGCCTCATCCAGTACGTCGCCACGACCTACGTTAAACAATAACGCCTGATTTAGTTGGCTGAGCGTTTGACGATTAAGTAACTGTCGCGTCTCAGGTGTACTTGGTAGAGTATTCACAACGATGTCGGCTTGCTCAAATGCCTTACTTAGTTCATTGATATGAAAGGTCTGATGAAACTCGCCGCCTGGAGTAGGGATACCTGTGCGGTTAATACCGATAGTTTTTATCCCCATTGCTTTAGCGGCGTTGCCCAGATAGCCCCCAATGCTACCGGTACCAAGAATTACCATGGTTTTACTTTTTAATGACGTGTACAGGTGAGGCTGCCATTGTTTGTTTTGTTGCTGCTGGTGGTATCGGGCAAAGTGGCGGTAATGGGCAATACTGTAACCCAAAACATATTCAGCAATCAGTGGACCAAAGATGCCTCGAACGTTAGTTAGAGTATAGTCCTGACGAAGGCTAGGGGATGTTAAGGCGTTGACACCAGCAAACGTGGATTGTACCCATTCAAGCTGTGAAAACTCGTCTAAGCTTTGTGATAGTAAGGGTGGATCCGCTAGTACGATCTGAGCGGCTTCTGGTTGGTCGGTGAGACAAAGATCGGGCAGATTTTTCTCTGCCAGTAACGTTTTGTAGGTGTTGCGATGCTCTGAGAGCAGGAAAATCTGATTTGAATGCGGCATTAACTTTTTTCCCTGTGATGAATCAAGTACACTTTCGCTGTTTTTTTCTTCAATGATTGAGTGACTATGCTTAAGAATCCTCTTCAGGTTCGTTTAGAAAAACTAGAACCTTGGCAACAAATTACCTTTATGGCGTGTCTGTGTGAACGCATGTATCCAAACTATGCGATGTTTTGTGAGAATACAGAATTTGCTGACCCGCGTGCTTACCGAGCGATTCTTGATAGTGTATGGGAAATTTTGACAGTTAAGAACGCGAAAATTAACTTCGAACGTCAATTGGAGAAGTTAGAAGAGTTGTTCCCAAGTGCGGATGAGTTCGATTTTTACGGCGTTTACCCAGCGATGGACGCGTGTCAGGGTTTGTCTACGTTACTGCATGGTCTATTGGACCGCGACTACCTTTTCGATTCAATGCTTAAAGTGAGTCAACAGTCGGTACAAACCGTTGCTGATCTAGAGCAAGCACAAGGCGCAGAGCCAATCACTAACGACAACCAGAAAGAAAACGAAGCCGTATGTGAAGAGTGGGACGTCCAGTGGGCTATCTTCCGTCCGCTGCGTGAAGCGGTAGAACGTGACATCAGCTTGATTAAAGATTTGCGTGAAGAGCTACGTGAAGAAGGTGTGAGCAACATCGGTATTGCACTTTAATCGTTGAATAAATAGAAAAAGGCATCCTAACTGGATGCCTTTTTTGTTTGTGCGTTTAAGCTGTTATACCTAATGCTGATTACGATTCTTTCGAGTCGGATTTCGGTGGCTCTTGAGCTTCTGGCTCTTTATCCTGCTTCTCCGGCTCATTATCTTCTTCATCGTCATCGCGGCTTTCGATTACGCCGTGCATTTCTTTCCAGCTTTCCCAGCGTTGGTAAGCCAGCTCCTGCATGTCAGTGCTTTTATCTGCTTCGTCGATGATCTCCTCGCCTACGAGGTGTTCAAAAATATCTTCCAACGTTACCAAACCTAGCACGGTACCGTATTCATCAACAACAAGTGCCAGCTGTAAGCGATGAGTCATCATCTGGTCGAATACTTTAGGTAAAGTGGTATTGTTTAGCACCACTTGAATTGGGCGCATGATTGCTCCCAACTGTTTCTGTCCACAACCTGATTGTTGTAGTTTGAACAACTCAAGGCGATGCACAAAACCAATGATGTTATCTTTCTGTTCGCTGTAAACCAGTGGGCGTGAGAAAGGCGTATCTTTGTGTTTTTCTAGGAACTCATTGATGGTCATTGTGGCATCGACACGGAATACTACTGGTCGTGGCGTCATAACCTGCGTTACGGGTACATCTTGGATGCCAAGCAAGTTGCTTAAGATTTTTGATTCACCCTCGGCAAATTCACCGCTTTCACGTGCCAGAATCGCCATTGCAGACAGCTCATCACGCATCTTTGGAGCTTCGTGGTTACGAGCAAGACGCTTGGTGATTTGCTCTGAGAACCAAACAAAGGGTGTAAGCGCCCATACCATCCAACGCAATGCGACCGCGGCAGTGGGTGCCAACTGGCGCCAGTAGGTCGCGCCAATCGTCTTCGGTACGATTTCTGAAAGCACTAAGATCGCCAATGTCAGCACTGCCGAAAAGATACCTAATGCTTCGCTACCAAATACAACCGCAGCTTGTGCACCAGCAGTGGCCGCGCCGATCGTGTGAGCGATGGTGTTTAAAGTCAGAATAGATGCCAGTGGTCGGTCGATATCTGATTTCAGCTTAGCCAATTGCCCAGCTGCGGGATGCCCCTGTTGATTGAGCTGCGCAATGTAGCTCGGACTGATACTCAGCAGTACCGCCTCCAGCACCGAACAGATAAACGAAATGCCGATTGCAATAGAGATATAAATGGATAACAGCAGCATAGTTGCCCTTGAATGTAGTTTGATAGTGGTTATTTGCAGCTATTATAACCGCAAAAGTGACTTATAAATTGGTCCAAATACCTTGGAAAGCAAGGGTTTTCAGGGGGTATGTGGTAACAAATTGTGAGTTATTACTCATATTATGGCTAAAAGTACGTCAGAAAATCGAAAGATCGCTTACAAACCTTTGCCAGATGGGGCATTTATGTTTTAGAGTGAGACGAATTCGATAACCTATGAGAAGGGAAACCTAATGAACAAGACCCAATTAATCGACTTTATCGCAGAGAAAGCAGACCTATCAAAAGCACAAGCAAAAGCTGCTCTTGAAGCGACTCTTGATGGTGTAACTGGCGCACTTAAAGAGGGTGACCAAGTTCAACTAATTGGTTTTGGTACATTCAAAGTAAACCACCGCGCTGCACGTACTGGTCGTAACCCTAAGACTGGTGACGAGATTCAAATCGCAGCAGCTAACGTACCAGCATTCGTAGCAGGTAAAGCGCTGAAAGAATCAGTAAACTAAGTTAGAATGCACCGAGGTATCCTGCCTCGGTGCAATTTCATGAAAAAACATCTACTCACTTCACTTCTCCTATCTAGCCTTACCCTTTTTGGCTGTTCGTCGGTTGAAACTCCTAATTTAGAACAATTCACGCATTTTTCTGGTGGTAAAGTTGCGGGAGATGCTAGCAGCTTGTACTGGATGACAGAGAAACTCACTCGTGTGAGTACGGCGGCTGATTATGTGACTATGGGGGACAATGGTTGGTTCCAGAGTGATTATCGCTGGGATGAAGGTGAGTTGCGAGAGTTGATTCGAAAAGGCGAGCAAGTTGATACCAAACAAGAGTTGGTGCCTTTTCAAATCCACATCCGTTTCAATAAAGATGGCGAAGCGGTTTACCAAAAATATCGTGTTAACCGTAAAGTCTTACCACTTCAGCATGACCAATTAGAGCGCTACAAAGCAGAAGCGAATGACGTAGTGGCATCGGTTAAGGCGCAGTCTCGTAACAATCAGAGCCTTATTCAAGGTTATTGGAATGGTCAATCGTTTGAAACCTGCAAAGGTAAGGTGTTCTCGACGCTCGAGTTTAATCAGACGTTGCCAAAATTTATTATCGAGCGTCTCTCATCGGTAGACAGTTATGTGGCTTTTGTCGGCAAGCAGTCACGAAACAAAGCAATGGTCGATGAACTGTTGATGCTCAATGACGATGACTTTGATTGTGTTTCTCGGCCAACGTTGATCTCTGAATAAACATTGCTTCGAATTCTGTCGAACAAGAACAATAAAAAAGGCGCTGAGTGCGCCTTTTGTTTTTTAGCCAACTCATGTTGTTTTTATTTTTCTTGCTCACGTGCAATTGCACGGTAGCCGATGTCGTTGCGATGGAACATGCCATCCCAACGGATCTGTTTTGCAAGCTCGTAAGCACGCTGCTGCGCTTCTGATACACTGTTGCCAAGTGCGGTTGCACAAAGAACACGACCACCGTTTGTCACGATGTCGCCATCTTTGTTATCTGTACCAGCATGGAAGACTTTCTCGCCTTCAATTTCAACTTGTGGCAGACCCGAAATAACGTCGCCTTTGTTGTACGCTGCTGGATAACCACCGGCTGCTAGCACGATACCAATCGATGCTCGTGGATCCCACTTCGATTCCGCTTGATCCAGTTTCTCGTCGATTGCCGCTAGGCACAGATCAACAAGATCCGATTCCATGCGCATCATGATAGGTTGTGTCTCAGGATCACCGAAGCGGCAGTTGTACTCGATTACTTTCGGAGTGCCGTCTTTGTCGATCATCAGACCCGCGTATAGGAAACCAGTGTAAGGGTTACCTTCAGAGGCCATGCCACGTACTGTTGGGTAAATCACTTCTTCCATGATGCGGTTGTGGATTTCCTGTGTTACCACTGGAGCTGGAGAGTATGCTCCCATGCCACCGGTGTTAGGACCAGTATCTTTGTCGCCTACGCGTTTGTGGTCTTGGCTGGTGGCCATTGGCAGAACGTTCTCACCATCCACCATCACGATGAAGCTTGCTTCTTCACCATCTAGGAACTCTTCGATAACGACACGACTACCAGCATCACCAAATGCGTTGCCTGCTAGCATGTCTTTGATTGCGTCCTCAGCTTCTTCTAGCGTCATTGCCACAATCACGCCTTTACCAGCTGCAAGGCCGTCGGCTTTCACCACGATCGGTGCACCTTGCTCACGCACGTAAGCCAGTGCAGGCTCGATTTCAGTGAAATTCGCGTAGGCACCCGTTGGAATTTGGTGACGAGCAAGGAAGTCTTTGGTAAACGCTTTAGAGCCTTCAAGTTGCGCTGCGGCTTGGGTAGGACCAAAGATTGGTAAGCCCGCTTCGCGGAACGCATCAACCACACCAATAACCAATGGTGCTTCTGGGCCAACGATAGTCAGTTCAATCGCCTTCTCTTTGGCGAAAGCAACAAGGCCAGTGATGTCTTCTACATCGATGTTTACGTTCTCTAGTTTTGGCTCTAGTGCTGTACCTGCGTTGCCTGGAGCAATGAAAATAGTCTCAACATTTGGGTTTTGCGCTGCTTTCCAGCCTAGCGCATGTTCACGACCGCCTGAACCAATGATTAAAACTCGCATATGAAAATCCTTAATCTTATAAATACCGTTTGCTCAAACTCAGATATTTCGCAAAGACCTGAGTATGGCCTCTCTAATTCAGTGGGACGAGGACAAGGCGACAAGTGAACTTATTCCTATGAGCATAGTATGCTATGTGATTAGGATAAGTGAACACCGTCAACGCAGTTATCGTCCCAGTGAAGACGAGAGGATTAGTGGCGGAAGTGACGCATACCGGTAAAGATCATCGCCATGCCGTGTTCGTCTGCTGCTGCAATAACTTCGTCATCACGCATAGAACCACCTGGTTGGATAACACACTTGATGCCCGCTTCTGCAGCCGCGTCGATGCCGTCACGGAATGGGAAGAATGCATCTGATGCCATTACACAACCTTCAACCTGTAGACCTTCGTCTGCAGCTTTGATGCCTGCGATTTTCGCAGAGTAAACGCGGCTCATTTGGCCAGCACCTACACCGATAGTCATGTCGCTTTTCGAGTAAACGATCGCGTTAGATTTCACGTATTTCGCTACTTTCCAGCAGAACAGTGCATCTTTTAGCTCTTCTTCTGTTGGCTGGCGCTTAGAAACCACTTTTAGGTCGTCTAGGCTTACCATGCCTTGGTCGCGGTCTTGAACCAGTAGACCGCCATTCACGCGTTTCACGTCAAAGCCAGTTGTCTTCGTTGTCCATTCGCCACACTCAAGTAGACGTACGTTCTTCTTCGCGGCAACCACTTCAATCGCTTCAGCAGAAACAGAAGGTGCGATGATCACTTCAACGAATTGACGCTCAACAATAGCGGTTGCTGTTTCAGCATCCAGTTCTTGGTTGAATGCAATGATGCCGCCGAATGCAGATGTTGGGTCAGTTTGGTAAGCACGGTTGTACGCTTCTAGGATGTCTTTACCTAGAGCAACACCGCATGGGTTTGCGTGTTTTACGATTACACATGCTGGCTCGTTGAACTCTTTCACACACTCAAGTGCGGCGTCCGTGTCTGCGATGTTGTTGTAAGAAAGGGCTTTACCTTGGATTTGGCGAGCAGTAGAAACGGATGCTTCTTGTGGGTTTGCTTCAACGTAGAATGCGGCTGCTTGGTGGCTGTTCTCACCGTAGCGCATGTCTTGCTTCTTCTCGAACTGTTGGTTGAACGTACGAGGGAATTTGCTCTCTTCATCACCTTCTTTGTTCTCACCGTAAGATGGAACCATAGTGCCGAAGTAGTTTGCGATCATGCCATCGTAAGCGGCAGTGTGTTCAAAAGCAGCGATGGCAAGGTCGAAGCGAGTTTCGAGAGTGAGAGATTTGTCGTTTTCGTCCATCTCTGCAATTACGCGGCCGTAATCACCTGCGTTAACAACGATAGTCACGTCTTTGTGGTTTTTCGCTGCAGAACGAACCATTGTTGGGCCGCCGATATCGATGTTTTCAACCGCGTCGGCTAGTGTACAGCCTTCTTTGGCAACGGTTTCTGCGAATGGGTATAGGTTTACGACAACCATATCGATAGGGTTGATGCCGTGCTTTTCCATCACGACATCATCTTGGCCACGACGACCAAGCACACCACCGTGAACTTTTGGGTGAAGCGTTTTAACGCGGCCGTCCATCATTTCTGGGAAACCAGTGTAGTCAGAGACTTCGGTTACGGCGATGCCTTGTTCGGCAAGTAGGCGAGCTGTACCACCAGTAGATAGGATATCGACACCGCGCTCAGCAAGAGCTTGCGCAAACTCAACAATACCTGTTTTGTCTGATACGCTGATAAGCGCACGGCGAATAGGACGAGCGTTATTCATGCTTCCATTTTCCTCAAATTCACGGAGTTAAAGATGTTTGCCAAAAATGAACTTGTTTTTACCTCTTGGGGTAAAATATTGGCCAGTTTTGGTAAAGACCTTTGCAGGGTGTTTTCTGGTTAGAAAACAGTCTCCACATTTGATGGCGCGTATTCTAACCAATTTATTACAAAAAAGCTCGCGCAATCGTTTGGCATCTCAAAAATAATTGCAAAAAAGTCGTTCTTTAGCTTTAAAAGTAACGAGATAGTTAATAGGGAAAGTTATGTTTCAGATAGGTGAACTGGCAAAACGTTGTGGTGTGACTGCCGATACATTGCGTTTCTACGAGAAAAACGCGCTAATAAAACCCGCAGGGCGAAGTGAGTCAGGCTACCGCTTGTATGATGAAGAGAATCAAAAGCAGGTGCACTTTATCCTCAAAGGTAAAGATCTTGGCTTGAGTCTGGATGAAATTAAAGACTTGTTAGAAATTAAGTTAGAAGCGACAGAACACAGCTGTGCAGAGGTAAAAGCCATTACTTCTGCTAAGTTAGAGCTGATTGATGGAAAAATTAACGAGCTGACGAAAATTCGCCGAGCGTTAAAGAAGATTAATGATGCTTGTTGTGGTCATACAGACGATGACGCCACACATTGCTCTATCCTTGCAGCACTTGAGTAGTCTCATTCTTGAATCACTTAACTTAAGTTTGCATTTTTGGCGACTTGCTTTTCTAGGTACACGCTGCTTTCCCACCTATAATCTTGCCTTTAGTTACTTGTAGGAATCAACCATGGTCTGATTCCTACCGTAACGCTGTCTGTAGATACGAGAGTTTTCATACATGGTTGGAGTCTATTTTCAAATCAATGACTGGGTTTTGAGCGTTGATGAAAATAAGCTGTATCGACAAGATAGGGAAGTTACTGTTGAGCCACGCTTAATTAATCTTTTGCACTTCTTAGCGGAGCATGCGAATGAGGTGTTCAACCGCGAGGAATTGATTCAGTACGTTTGGGCTGGAGCGATTGTGACCGATCAAGTGGTGACTCAATCCATCTTTGAGTTGCGTAAGCTACTACGTGACGGTCGAGAGGAAAATACCAACTACGTTATCACGGTGCCCAAGCGTGGCTATAAGCTGGTAGCTAACGTGGTTGCTATGACGCATGAAGAGTTTGTCACAAGTCGGCAAAATGAAGAGATCCCACCTTCGGTTGAAGAATCGGAAGAGGATTGTCTACCTATAGCACCAGCCGTTACCTTTCCTGCCGGTCCTCTAACTCGCGCGGTCTGCGAGATGTCAAAAGAGAAAAAAGCCCCTCAGAGCAAAAACAAAATCAGTCCTTGGCGATTGGGAATTATGAACTTCATCTGGATCAGTATGTTGGTCGTAGTGATGGGCGTGTTTACCTACAAGCAATCGGAAGTGCGTATTACCCAAGCCATCGATACCCATCTGATTGAGTTCAAGTTTCAAGATAATTTTACGAGTGAAGGATTAAGCTACGATTTGGCAGACGGATTCGCCCAAAAGTTGATGTCCGACATTGCTCAAGTCAGTGATTACCGAGTCATGCTAAAGAAGGCGTCGTTTACTTCTGGCATTGTGCCTGGTAAATCGGTTGTGGTGAGAGTTCGTGAGAATGACGGTGGCAGCTTTTTAGAGGTGGAATATCGCAATAACTCATCTGAGAAAGTGTTGTTTAGTCGTCAATACGCGTTAACCAGTAGTCATTTAAAGCCAGTGCTTCAACAAGCGTCGTTGGATTTGATGCAAGTGCTGAAAGTGTCGGATGCCAAATTGAAATCTACGATGCTGGTGGCGGGAATGCCAATGAATCCCGACGCGTTGGAGTTGTTTGTTCAGGCTAACCATTACCTTAATGTCTCTGATACTAAACAATTCCGCCAAGGTATCGACTTGATGGAAAACATTTTAGAAATCGAGCCGGATAATGCTTACGTTCAAGCTGAGTTGTTGATTGCTTACCATGTACAAAAGGCACTTGATTTCTCACAGGAGTTGAAGAAAGGGCGAATGCAGCAGCTCAGTGAAGCACTAGAGACTAATGTGAAAATGATGGTGGGGCCAATTCAACCGCGAATTTATGAAGCTTTAGCACTGCACGAAACCATCATTGGTGACATGGCGTTAGCCAAGCGGCATCTCGGACAGGCATTGAGGTTACGTGATTCAGTGCTTTCCTATGTGATTCGCGGTAAGCACGCCGAATTGGATGGTGATCTGGATTTAGCCAGTGAGTCTTACAGTGAAGCTTTCTATATTGATACGTCGGTTGAGACGTACCTGCTGTGCGAAAACTTGGTCTTCCCAAGTAACATGAAGGCGATTGATTACGCCATGTATCGCGCCGTTCACCCTTCTGTCGTTCGAATGCTTTAATTCTCTCGGACTCAACGTCAGTCTAATGCTAGCCCCTCATTTCGGTGAGGGGCTTTTTTGTCGCTGTCGAAAAGTGAAAAGGGTGAGGCGGTGGGGCAATGACTTACGAAGGAGCTAACAACGCAAGCTTGCAACGGGAATACATACCCGCTTTGCTTCTCTATCTCTATCTCTATCTCTATCTCTATCTCTATCTCTATCTCTATCTCTATCTCTATTGATTGTATGAAGTGTCTGGATGAGTTATGTGGCGAGAATGATTTTGGTGCCTTCTTGCATGCGAGATGAATATTGACTTGGGTCAAGAAGCGCGATCAGGGAGAGATTTATGGAATCAACACTTCAGGGAATTAACCCTTCGGGATGGGGAAGTTGATAGAGGTTGATAACTTTTATCGCGATGACCAACGAGTTGATGAGAGTTTATCTATCGGTAGAAGGTTTGATGTTTTTCTTGTAACTATATGAATAATATAGTTTTATGTTTTTGTGTTTATCATGTTTATCTCAACTTGATGTTGATGAACTAATCATTTTATTGATAACACCAAGTTTATTTTTTTCCCGATTTTTGGGCGTAGTCTTCACTTCGAAATTTAGCGAGGTCGAGAAGGTTCCTCCTCATAGCATCTCGCTAATAACCATTCAGTTTGAGTCATGTTGACTCGAGTAGAATAGATTTGGAGATGTTATGTCATCGAATGCGAAAAAAATCGGCCTTATTGCCTGTACGGGTGTCGTAGCCGGTAACATGATGGGTAGTGGTATTGCACTATTACCTTCTAGTCTTGCCTCTGTAGGCTCTGTTTCAATCTTCAGTTGGCTGATCTGTTTGGTCGGTGCACTGAGTCTGGCGTTCGTTTACGCTCGTCTGGCAACCAAAAACCCACAAGAAGGTGGTCCTATCGCTTATGCTGGCGAAGTGTCTCCGGTATTTGGTTTCCAAACGGGCGTTCTTTATTACCACGCGAACTGGATTGGTAACCTGGCTATTGCCATTACAGGTGTTTCTTACCTTTCAGTATTCTTCCCTGTGCTTAATAACCCAATTCCAGCAGGTATTGCGACGATTGCATCGGTATGGATCTTCACTTTCGTCAACCTACTTGGTGGTAGCTGGGTAAGCCGTCTATGTACGCTTGGTTTAGTTCTTATCCTTATCCCAGTTGTTGGTACAGCTGCATTTGGTTGGACGCACTTCGATACTGCGCTTTACAGCCAAAACTGGAACGTATCAGCAGGCACTGACAGCCACGCGGTAGTAACAGCGGTTCTTATCTGTCTATGGTCATTCGTAGGTGTGGAATCAGCAGCGGTATCGACGGGTATGGTAGAAAACCCTAAACGTACTGTACCACTAGCAACTATGTTAGGTACTGGTATCGCAGGTGTGATTTACATCCTATCAACTCAAATGATCAGCGGCATGTTCCCAGCGTCAGAAGTTGCGGCATCAGGTGCGCCATTTGCATTGGCAACCACTGAGCTATTCGGTAGCTGGACTGCACCATTCGTATCAGCATTCACAGCACTAGCATGTTTCACTTCGCTAGGTTCTTGGATGATGCTGGTGGGCGAGGCTGGTAAACGTGCAGCAAGCGATGGCAACTTCCCTAAAATCTACGGCGAAACTGACAAAAACGGTGTGCCTAAGAAAGGTCTAATCCTTGCGTCAATCAAGATGACTGCACTGATGGTTGTACTGATGTTCTTCAGCTCTAAAACAGCACACGCATCAGACCTGTTCAACCAGCTAACGACTGACGCAGTTCTACTAACAATGCTGCCTTACTTCTACTCAAGCATTAACTTGATTCGCTTCGAAGGTATGACAACACGCAACGGCTTCGTAATGCTGTTCTCTGGTGTGGCTTGTCTGTTCTGCTTCATCGCACTAGCAGGTGCAGAGGGCGGTACGCTAACAGCAACCTTCATCGTGTCTCTAGTTATCTTGATGTTCTACAGCAAAAAAGCAGGTCTTGCTCAGTACGTGAAAATGCACGCTGACGACATGCCTGCCCAAGCAAGCAACTAATCCCCAAAACGCTGGCACTAAGGTGCCAGCCTATAAAACCCAAATTCACGCGGCGCTCACCTTACTCATTGCCTGTAAATGGCAAAGAGCGCCCTCATTCGCCTTGGAGATGTCCAAATGAATATATTCGCTATCTTGAACCACATGGGTGTGTTCTTTAAAGAAGAGCCAGTTCGTCAACTTCACGCTGCTCTTGAGAAAGCGGGCTACGAAGTGGTTTACCCAGTAGATGATAAAGACTTGATCAAAATGATTGAGATGAACCCACGCATTTGCGGTGTGCTGTTCGACTGGGATAAATACTCACTAGAGCTATGTGAACGTATTAGCCAAATCAACGAAAAACTGCCTGTTCACGCATTTGCTAACGAACAGTCTACTCTCGATATTTCACTAACAGACCTACGTCTAAACGTGAGCTTCTTCGAGTATGCTTTAGGTATGGCTGACGACATCGCTATCAAAATCAACCAAGCGACAGAGGCATACAAAGATGCCATCATGCCTCCATTCACTAAAGCGCTATTCAAATACGTAGAAGAAGGTAAATACACCTTCTGTACTCCAGGTCACATGGGTGGTACTGCATTCCAGAAAAGCCCTGCTGGTAGCATCTTCTACGATTTTTATGGTCCAAATACATTTAAAGCGGACGTATCAATCTCAATGCCTGAGTTAGGTTCTCTACTAGATCACTCAGGTCCACATAAAGATGCAGAAGAATACATCGCACGTACATTCAATGCGGACAGCTCTTACATCGTAACGAACGGTACGTCTACATCGAACAAAATTGTTGGCATGTACTCAGCGCCTGCGGGCAGCACAGTGCTGATTGACCGTAACTGTCACAAATCTCTGACTCACCTAATGATGATGAGCGACGTGACACCAATCTACTTCCGCCCAACTCGTAACGCATACGGCATCCTTGGTGGTATTCCACAAAGCGAATTCAGCCGCGATGTAATCGCAGAGAAAGTGGCGAAAACACCAGGTGCAACAGCGCCAAGTTACGCAGTAGTGACTAACTCAACTTACGATGGTCTGTTGTACAACACACAATTCATCAAAGAGTCGCTAGACTGTAAACACATCCACTTCGACAGTGCTTGGGTGCCTTACACTAACTTCAACCCAATTTACGAAGGTAAATGTGGTATGAGTGGTGAAGCGATGCCAGGCAAAGTGTTCTACGAGACACAATCAACACACAAACTGTTGGCAGCGTTCTCACAAGCTTCAATGATTCACGTGAAAGGTGACTTTGATAAAGAGTCTTTCAACGAAGCATTCATGATGCACACTTCAACTTCACCTCAGTACGGCATTGTTGCTTCTACTGAAACTGCAGCGGCAATGATGCGCGGCAACACTGGTAAGAAGTTAATGCAAGACTCTATCGATCGCGCAATCCGCTTCCGTAAAGAGATCAAACGCCTAGAAGCAGAAAGTGACAGCTGGTTCTTCGATGTATGGCAACCAGAAAACATCGATACCACAGAATGTTGGAAACTAGACCCTAGCGATACATGGCACGGCTTCAAGAACATGGATGACAACCACATGTATCTTGACCCAATCAAAGTAACGCTACTGACTCCGGGGATGAATAAAGAAGGCGAACTAGAAGAATCAGGTATTCCTGCTTCGCTGGTGGCTAAATTCCTAGACGAGCGCGGCATCGTGGTTGAGAAAACAGGCCCATACAACTTGTTGTTCCTATTCTCAATCGGTATCGACAAATCAAAAGCAATGCAATTACTACGCGGTCTGACTGAATTTAAACGTGGCTACGACTTGAACCTAACCATCAAGAGCTTCCTTCCTTCGCTATATAACGAAGATCCAAGCTTCTATGAAGGCATGCGCGTTCAAGAATTGGCACAAGCAATTCATGACCTAACTAAGAAATACAACCTACCAGAACTAATGTACAAAGCGTTCGATGTACTTCCAGAAATGAAAGTAACACCACACGCAGCATGGCAAGAAGAGCTTCGCGGTAACGTAGAAGAAATCAAACTGGAAGAAATGGTTGGCCGCGTAAGTGCGAACATGATCCTTCCTTACCCTCCAGGTGTGCCACTAGTACTTCCTGGTGAAATGGTGACTCAAGAGTCTCGCCCAGTGCTGGACTTCCTAGAGATGCTTTGTGAGATCGGTGCGCATTACCCAGGTTTCGAAACCGACATCCACGGCCTGTACCAACAAAAAGATGGTAGCTACACCGTAAAAGTATTGAAGAACTAAGTTCCTCTCGAAGATGACGCCATTGGGAATGCAAGCATGCTCCACTCTTACGAGCTCAATGTGTCATCGAACAACCACGACATTTAGATATACCCCTAGCTAATCTGTCGTAAAAGAGAAGGGCAAGGATGCTCTGATCTTTTCTTCTATATAGAAGAAGTAATTTCCAAGACTTCACCTGAAGTACCCCAAGTAAAAAGCAAAGACCAAAGAGCAGTTCGTTATCGTTCTGCTCTTTTTTTCGTCTTTATATAGATAGAAAAAGAAAAAAGAATCAAGAGAGATAAGATCAGCAATCAAAATCACAAAGAAATCGGCGATCTTTTAATGCAGAAGTCAGGTGTTTCATCATGAAAAGATCCTCTGAAACCCGAAATATTAGACAAGATCGTTGAGTATTTATGCAGAATGCTCGTTATTTGTGCGGTTGAAAGTTTTTTTGCAAAAAACGCTTGTGCTAATTTCTCAACCCCCTATACTGCGCATCCACCGACACGGAGTGAGACGAAAGTCACACAGCGAGTCGGGAAGAGAGAAAAAAGAATTTGAAAAAAATGCTTGACTCTCTCACGGTGTGAAGTAAGATACGCACCCCTAACAACGAGTAACTAAGTTGCTGAAAATGTTAGAAAAGCTCTTTAAAAATAAGAACCTATCAATCTGTGTGGGCACTCGTTGATGATAATCCAATTAGAAGCTTCGGCTTCAAATTAGGTTTCAATGATACGAAGTGACCATTGAATCGAAAGATTCAGCACAGTCAATTCAAACATTACTTATGTAATGTTCAGTATTCATTGAGCCGAACAAAATCTTAAATTGAAGAGTTTGATCATGGCTCAGATTGAACGCTGGCGGCAGGCCTAACACATGCAAGTCGAGCGGAAACGAGTTATCTGAACCTTCGGGGAACGATAACGGCGTCGAGCGGCGGACGGGTGAGTAATGCCTAGGAAATTGCCCTGATGTGGGGGATAACCATTGGAAACGATGGCTAATACCGCATGATGCCTACGGGCCAAAGAGGGGGACCTTCGGGCCTCTCGCGTCAGGATATGCCTAGGTGGGATTAGCTAGTTGGTGAGGTAAGGGCTCACCAAGGCGACGATCCCTAGCTGGTCTGAGAGGATGATCAGCCACACTGGAACTGAGACACGGTCCAGACTCCTACGGGAGGCAGCAGTGGGGAATATTGCACAATGGGCGCAAGCCTGATGCAGCCATGCCGCGTGTGTGAAGAAGGCCTTCGGGTTGTAAAGCACTTTCAGTCGTGAGGAAGGTAGTGTAGTTAATAGCTGCATTATTTGACGTTAGCGACAGAAGAAGCACCGGCTAACTCCGTGCCAGCAGCCGCGGTAATACGGAGGGTGCGAGCGTTAATCGGAATTACTGGGCGTAAAGCGCATGCAGGTGGTTTGTTAAGTCAGATGTGAAAGCCCGGGGCTCAACCTCGGAATAGCATTTGAAACTGGCAGACTAGAGTACTGTAGAGGGGGGTAGAATTTCAGGTGTAGCGGTGAAATGCGTAGAGATCTGAAGGAATACCGGTGGCGAAGGCGGCCCCCTGGACAGATACTGACACTCAGATGCGAAAGCGTGGGGAGCAAACAGGATTAGATACCCTGGTAGTCCACGCCGTAAACGATGTCTACTTGGAGGTTGTGGCCTTGAGCCGTGGCTTTCGGAGCTAACGCGTTAAGTAGACCGCCTGGGGAGTACGGTCGCAAGATTAAAACTCAAATGAATTGACGGGGGCCCGCACAAGCGGTGGAGCATGTGGTTTAATTCGATGCAACGCGAAGAACCTTACCTACTCTTGACATCCAGAGAACTTTCCAGAGATGGATTGGTGCCTTCGGGAACTCTGAGACAGGTGCTGCATGGCTGTCGTCAGCTCGTGTTGTGAAATGTTGGGTTAAGTCCCGCAACGAGCGCAACCCTTATCCTTGTTTGCCAGCGAGTAATGTCGGGAACTCCAGGGAGACTGCCGGTGATAAACCGGAGGAAGGTGGGGACGACGTCAAGTCATCATGGCCCTTACGAGTAGGGCTACACACGTGCTACAATGGCGCATACAGAGGGCGGCCAACTTGCGAAAGTGAGCGAATCCCAAAAAGTGCGTCGTAGTCCGGATTGGAGTCTGCAACTCGACTCCATGAAGTCGGAATCGCTAGTAATCGTGGATCAGAATGCCACGGTGAATACGTTCCCGGGCCTTGTACACACCGCCCGTCACACCATGGGAGTGGGCTGCAAAAGAAGTAGGTAGTTTAACCTTCGGGGGGACGCTTACCACTTTGTGGTTCATGACTGGGGTGAAGTCGTAACAAGGTAGCGCTAGGGGAACCTGGCGCTGGATCACCTCCTTAAACGATGATTATACACGATGAGTGTCCACACAGATTGATAGTTCACAAGCGCAAGCTTGTAGCTAACATAGCTCTTTAACAATTTGGAAAGCTGACAAAACAATCTTTAAGATTGTTTGTAAAGTTCTCAATGTTTGTCTTTATGACAAACACCAAAAAACACATTCAAGTGTTCTTGGGAATATCACTTTTAAGTGATTATTCGAAATTGAGTCCGGCAAAATCGAAATGTCTCTCGCTCATTCAAATAATGAGAGACAACTTTGGTGATTTGAACATCAACTCGAAACTCCTTCGGGTTGTATGGTTAAGTGACTAAGCGTACACGGTGGATGCCTTGGCAGTCAGAGGCGATGAAGGACGTATTAACTTGCGATAAGCCCAGATTAGGTAGTAAAAACCATTTGAGTCTGGGATTTCCGAATGGGGAAACCCACTTACATAAGTAAGTATCGTTATGTGAATACATAGCATAACGAGGCGAACCGGGGGAACTGAAACATCTAAGTACCCCGAGGAAAAGAAATCAACCGAGATTCCGAAAGTAGCGGCGAGCGAAATTGGACTAGCCCTTAAGCTTTACACGCGTTAGACGAACAGCCTGGAAAGGCCGACGATACAGGGTGATAGTCCCGTAGTTGACGACGTGTGTTCAGTGAAATCGAGTAGGGCGGGACACGTGATATCCTGTCTGAATATGGGGGGACCATCCTCCAAGGCTAAATACTACTGACTGACCGATAGTGAACCAGTACCGTGAGGGAAAGGCGAAAAGAACCCCTGTGAGGGGAGTGAAATAGAACCTGAAACCGTGTACGTACAAGCAGTAGGAGCAGGCTTGTCCTGTGACTGCGTACCTTTTGTATAATGGGTCAGCGACTTATATTCAGTGGCAAGGTTAACCATCTAGGGGAGCCGTAGGGAAACCGAGTCTTAACTGGGCGTTCAGTCTCTGGATATAGACCCGAAACCAGGTGATCTAGCCATGGGCAGGTTGAAGGTTGAGTAACATCAACTGGAGGACCGAACCGACTAATGTTGAAAAATTAGCGGATGACTTGTGGCTAGGGGTGAAAGGCCAATCAAACCTGGAGATAGCTGGTTCTCCCCGAAAGCTATTTAGGTAGCGCCTCGGACGAATACTACTGGGGGTAGAGCACTGTTAAGGCTAGGGGGTCATCCCGACTTACCAACCCTTTGCAAACTCCGAATACCAGTAAGTACTATCCGGGAGACACACGGCGGGTGCTAACGTCCGTCGTGGAGAGGGAAACAACCCAGACCGCCAGCTAAGGTCCCAAATTACTACTAAGTGGGAAACGATGTGGGAAGGCTCAGACAGCCAGGATGTTGGCTTAGAAGCAGCCATCATTTAAAGAAAGCGTAATAGCTCACTGGTCGAGTCGGCCTGCGCGGAAGATGTAACGGGGCTAAGTAGTAAACCGAAGCTGCGGCAATGTACTTTAGTGCATTGGGTAGGGGAGCGTTCTGTAAGCGGTTGAAGGTGTGTGGTAACGCATGCTGGACGTATCAGAAGTGCGAATGCTGACATGAGTAACGATAAAGGGGGTGAAAAACCTCCTCGCCGGAAGACCAAGGGTTCCTGTCCAACGTTAATCGGGGCAGGGTAAGTCGACCCCTAAGGCGAGGCCGAAAGGCGTAGTCGATGGGAAACGGGTTAATATTCCCGTACTTCTTACAATTGCGATGGGGGGACGGAGAAGGCTAGGTGGGCCTGGCGACGGTTGTCCAGGTTCAAGTGCGTAGGCTGAAGAGTTAGGTAAATCCGGCTCTTTCTAAGGCTGAGACACGACGTCGAGCTACTACGGTAGTGAAGTCATTGATGCCATGCTTCCAGGAAAAGCCTCTAAGCTTCAGATTGTAAGGAATCGTACCCCAAACCGACACAGGTGGTCGGGTAGAGAATACCAAGGCGCTTGAGAGAACTCGGGTGAAGGAACTAGGCAAAATGGTACCGTAACTTCGGGAGAAGGTACGCTCTCGACGGTGAAGTCCCTCGCGGATGGAGCTATTGAGAGTCGCAGATACCAGGTGGCTGCAACTGTTTATTAAAAACACAGCACTGTGCAAAATCGCAAGATGACGTATACGGTGTGACGCCTGCCCGGTGCCGGAAGGTTAATTGATGGGGTTAGACTTCGGTCGAAGCTCTTGATCGAAGCCCCGGTAAACGGCGGCCGTAACTATAACGGTCCTAAGGTAGCGAAATTCCTTGTCGGGTAAGTTCCGACCTGCACGAATGGCGTAATGATGGCCACGCTGTCTCCACCCGAGACTCAGTGAAATTGAAATCGCTGTGAAGATGCAGTGTACCCGCGGCTAGACGGAAAGACCCCGTGAACCTTTACTACAGCTTGGCACTGAACATTGACCCTACATGTGTAGGATAGGTGGGAGGCTTTGAAGCGCAGTCGCTAGATTGCGTGGAGCCGTCCTTGAAATACCACCCTTGTAGTGTTGATGTTCTAACGTCGACCCCTTATCGGGGTTGCGGACAGTGCCTGGTGGGTAGTTTGACTGGGGCGGTCTCCTCCCAAAGCGTAACGGAGGAGCACGAAGGTGGGCTAATCACGGTTGGACATCGTGAGGTTAGTGCAATGGCATAAGCCCGCTTGACTGCGAGAATGACAATTCGAGCAGGTGCGAAAGCAGGTCATAGTGATCCGGTGGTTCTGAATGGAAGGGCCATCGCTCAACGGATAAAAGGTACTCCGGGGATAACAGGCTGATACCGCCCAAGAGTTCATATCGACGGCGGTGTTTGGCACCTCGATGTCGGCTCATCACATCCTGGGGCTGAAGTCGGTCCCAAGGGTATGGCTGTTCGCCATTTAAAGTGGTACGCGAGCTGGGTTTAGAACGTCGTGAGACAGTTCGGTCCCTATCTGCCGTGGGCGTTGGAGAATTGAAAGGGGCTGCTCCTAGTACGAGAGGACCGGAGTGGACGAACCTCTGGTGTTCGGGTTGTGTCGCCAGACGCATTGCCCGGTAGCTAAGTTCGGGATCGATAACCGCTGAAAGCATCTAAGCGGGAAGCGAGCCTTGAGATGAGTTCTCCCTGATACTTTAAGTATCCTAAAGGGTTGTCGTAGACTACGACGTTGATAGGCAGGGTGTGTAAGCGTTGTGAGGCGTTGAGCTAACCTGTACTAATTGCCCGTGAGGCTTAACCATACAACACCCAAGGGGTTTTGATGGACTCAATGAAAGAACATTGAATGTGTAAGAACGAGAATTAAAAAACAGCTTTCCGAATTAAAGAATTTGCTTGGCGACCATAGCGTTTTGGACCCACCTGATTTCCATGCCGAACTCAGAAGTGAAACGAAATAGCGCCGATGGTAGTGTGGGGCTTCCCCATGTGAGAGTAGGACATCGCCAGGCTTTATTTTGCACTTGCTTATTAAATAAGCAAGTCACCATAAAGTTCTAAATAAATTTAGAGTTTTATGTTGACTTTCAAAGTGGAAAGCGTATTATACGCACCTCGCTTAAGTGCTAAGGCACTGAAAGCCAAGCTCTTTAACAATATAGACCTATCAATCTGTGTGGGCACTCGTTGATGATAATCCAATTCGATACTTCGGTATCAAATTAGGTTTCAATGAAATGAAGTGACCATTGAATCGAAAGATTCAGCACAGTCAATTCAAACATTACTTTATGTAATGTTCAGTATTCATTGAGCCGAACAAAATCTTAAATTGAAGAGTTTGATCATGGCTCAGATTGAACGCTGGCGGCAGGCCTAACACATGCAAGTCGAGCGGAAACGAGTTATCTGAACCTTCGGGGAACGATAACGGCGTCGAGCGGCGGACGGGTGAGTAATGCCTAGGAAATTGCCCTGATGTGGGGGATAACCATTGGAAACGATGGCTAATACCGCATGATGCCTACGGGCCAAAGAGGGGGACCTTCGGGCCTCTCGCGTCAGGATATGCCTAGGTGGGATTAGCTAGTTGGTGAGGTAAGGGCTCACCAAGGCGACGATCCCTAGCTGGTCTGAGAGGATGATCAGCCACACTGGAACTGAGACACGGTCCAGACTCCTACGGGAGGCAGCAGTGGGGAATATTGCACAATGGGCGCAAGCCTGATGCAGCCATGCCGCGTGTGTGAAGAAGGCCTTCGGGTTGTAAAGCACTTTCAGTCGTGAGGAAGGTAGTGTAGTTAATAGCTGCATTATTTGACGTTAGCGACAGAAGAAGCACCGGCTAACTCCGTGCCAGCAGCCGCGGTAATACGGAGGGTGCGAGCGTTAATCGGAATTACTGGGCGTAAAGCGCATGCAGGTGGTTTGTTAAGTCAGATGTGAAAGCCCGGGGCTCAACCTCGGAATAGCATTTGAAACTGGCAGACTAGAGTACTGTAGAGGGGGGTAGAATTTCAGGTGTAGCGGTGAAATGCGTAGAGATCTGAAGGAATACCGGTGGCGAAGGCGGCCCCCTGGACAGATACTGACACTCAGATGCGAAAGCGTGGGGAGCAAACAGGATTAGATACCCTGGTAGTCCACGCCGTAAACGATGTCTACTTGGAGGTTGTGGCCTTGAGCCGTGGCTTTCGGAGCTAACGCGTTAAGTAGACCGCCTGGGGAGTACGGTCGCAAGATTAAAACTCAAATGAATTGACGGGGGCCCGCACAAGCGGTGGAGCATGTGGTTTAATTCGATGCAACGCGAAGAACCTTACCTACTCTTGACATCCAGAGAACTTTCCAGAGATGGATTGGTGCCTTCGGGAACTCTGAGACAGGTGCTGCATGGCTGTCGTCAGCTCGTGTTGTGAAATGTTGGGTTAAGTCCCGCAACGAGCGCAACCCTTATCCTTGTTTGCCAGCGAGTAATGTCGGGAACTCCAGGGAGACTGCCGGTGATAAACCGGAGGAAGGTGGGGACGACGTCAAGTCATCATGGCCCTTACGAGTAGGGCTACACACGTGCTACAATGGCGCATACAGAGGGCGGCCAACTTGCGAAAGTGAGCGAATCCCAAAAAGTGCGTCGTAGTCCGGATTGGAGTCTGCAACTCGACTCCATGAAGTCGGAATCGCTAGTAATCGTGGATCAGAATGCCACGGTGAATACGTTCCCGGGCCTTGTACACACCGCCCGTCACACCATGGGAGTGGGCTGCAAAAGAAGTAGGTAGTTTAACCTTCGGGGGGACGCTTACCACTTTGTGGTTCATGACTGGGGTGAAGTCGTAACAAGGTAGCGCTAGGGGAACCTGGCGCTGGATCACCTCCTTATACGATGATTATTGCGATGAGTGTTCACACAGATTGATACGGTTTATGAAGTTTAAGAGATAGAACATCCCCCAAGATGTTCACTTAGTGTCCCGTTCGTCTAGAGGCCTAGGACACCGCCCTTTCACGGCGGTAACAGGGGTTCGACTCCCCTACGGGATACCATTGGGTCGTTAGCTCAGTTGGTAGAGCAGTTGACTTTTAATCAATTGGTCGCAGGTTCGAATCCTGCACGACCCACCATTTCTCGATGGGGCTATAGCTCAGCTGGGAGAGCGCCTGCCTTGCACGCAGGAGGTCTGCGGTTCGATCCCGCATAGCTCCACCATTCGAGGAACTTCTTCCACTAAGAAGTAAAACTAATGTGGGCGATTAGCTCAGTTGGGAGAGCACCTGCCTTACAAGCAGGGGGTCACTGGTTCGAGCCCGGTATCGCCCACCATCTTTAAACATTCTCTCTTGAGAGTTTTTAAAAATGGTTACTTCATTAGAAGTGATTAGCTCTTTAACAATTTGGAAAGCTGACAAAACAATCTTTAAGATTGTTTGTAAAGTTCTCAATGTTTGTCTTTAAGACAAACACCAAAAAACACATTCAAGTGTTCTTGGGAATATCACTTTTACAGTGATTATTCGAAATTGAGTCCGGCAAAATCGATATGTCTCTCGTTCATTCAAATAATGAGAGACAACTTTGGTGATTTGAACATCAACTCGAAACTCCTTCGGGTTGTATGGTTAAGTGACTAAGCGTACACGGTGGATGCCTTGGCAGTCAGAGGCGATGAAGGACGTATTAACTTGCGATAAGCCCAGATTAGGTAGTAAAAACCATTTGAGTCTGGGATTTCCGAATGGGGAAACCCAATACCATAAGGTATTACTGTTGAGTGAATACATAGCTCAACAGGGCGAACCGGGGGAACTGAAACATCTAAGTACCCCGAGGAAAAGAAATCAACCGAGATTCCGAAAGTAGCGGCGAGCGAAATTGGACTAGCCCTTAAGCTTTACACGCGTTAGACGAACAGCCTGGAAAGGCTGACGATACAGGGTGATAGTCCCGTAGTTGACGACGTGTGTTCAGTGAAATCGAGTAGGGCGGGACACGTGATATCCTGTCTGAATATGGGGGGACCATCCTCCAAGGCTAAATACTACTGACTGACCGATAGTGAACCAGTACCGTGAGGGAAAGGCGAAAAGAACCCCTGTGAGGGGAGTGAAATAGAACCTGAAACCGTGTACGTACAAGCAGTAGGAGCAGGCTTGTCCTGTGACTGCGTACCTTTTGTATAATGGGTCAGCGACTTATATTCAGTGGCAAGGTTAACCATCTAGGGGAGCCGTAGGGAAACCGAGTCTTAACTGGGCGTTCAGTCTCTGGATATAGACCCGAAACCAGGTGATCTAGCCATGGGCAGGTTGAAGGTTGAGTAACATCAACTGGAGGACCGAACCGACTAATGTTGAAAAATTAGCGGATGACTTGTGGCTAGGGGTGAAAGGCCAATCAAACCTGGAGATAGCTGGTTCTCCCCGAAAGCTATTTAGGTAGCGCCTCGGACGAATACTACTGGGGGTAGAGCACTGTTAAGGCTAGGGGGTCATCCCGACTTACCAACCCTTTGCAAACTCCGAATACCAGTAAGTACTATCCGGGAGACACACGGCGGGTGCTAACGTCCGTCGTGGAGAGGGAAACAACCCAGACCGCCAGCTAAGGTCCCAAATTACTACTAAGTGGGAAACGATGTGGGAAGGCTCAGACAGCCAGGATGTTGGCTTAGAAGCAGCCATCATTTAAAGAAAGCGTAATAGCTCACTGGTCGAGTCGGCCTGCGCGGAAGATGTAACGGGGCTAAGTAGTAAACCGAAGCTGCGGCAATGTACTTTAGTGCATTGGGTAGGGGAGCGTTCTGTAAGCGGTTGAAGGTGTGTGGTAACGCATGCTGGACGTATCAGAAGTGCGAATGCTGACATGAGTAACGATAAAGGGGGTGAAAAACCTCCTCGCCGGAAGACCAAGGGTTCCTGTCCAACGTTAATCGGGGCAGGGTAAGTCGACCCCTAAGGCGAGGCCGAAAGGCGTAGTCGATGGGAAACGGGTTAATATTCCCGTACTTCTTACAATTGCGATGGGGGGACGGAGAAGGCTAGGTGGGCCTGGCGACGGTTGTCCAGGTTCAAGTGCGTAGGCTGAAGAGTTAGGTAAATCCGGCTCTTTCTAAGGCTGAGACACGACGTCGAGCTACTACGGTAGTGAAGTCATTGATGCCATGCTTCCAGGAAAAGCCTCTAAGCTTCAGATTGTAAGGAATCGTACCCCAAACCGACACAGGTGGTCGGGTAGAGAATACCAAGGCGCTTGAGAGAACTCGGGTGAAGGAACTAGGCAAAATGGTACCGTAACTTCGGGAGAAGGTACGCTCTCGACGGTGAAGTCCCTCGCGGATGGAGCTATTGAGAGTCGCAGATACCAGGTGGCTGCAACTGTTTATTAAAAACACAGCACTGTGCAAAATCGCAAGATGACGTATACGGTGTGACGCCTGCCCGGTGCCGGAAGGTTAATTGATGGGGTTAGACTTCGGTCGAAGCTCTTGATCGAAGCCCCGGTAAACGGCGGCCGTAACTATAACGGTCCTAAGGTAGCGAAATTCCTTGTCGGGTAAGTTCCGACCTGCACGAATGGCGTAATGATGGCCACGCTGTCTCCACCCGAGACTCAGTGAAATTGAAATCGCTGTGAAGATGCAGTGTACCCGCGGCTAGACGGAAAGACCCCGTGAACCTTTACTACAGCTTGGCACTGAACATTGACCCTACATGTGTAGGATAGGTGGGAGGCTTTGAAGCGCAGTCGCTAGATTGCGTGGAGCCGTCCTTGAAATACCACCCTTGTAGTGTTGATGTTCTAACGTCGACCCCTTATCGGGGTTGCGGACAGTGCCTGGTGGGTAGTTTGACTGGGGCGGTCTCCTCCCAAAGCGTAACGGAGGAGCACGAAGGTGGGCTAATCACGGTTGGACATCGTGAGGTTAGTGCAATGGCATAAGCCCGCTTGACTGCGAGAATGACAATTCGAGCAGGTGCGAAAGCAGGTCATAGTGATCCGGTGGTTCTGAATGGAAGGGCCATCGCTCAACGGATAAAAGGTACTCCGGGGATAACAGGCTGATACCGCCCAAGAGTTCATATCGACGGCGGTGTTTGGCACCTCGATGTCGGCTCATCACATCCTGGGGCTGAAGTCGGTCCCAAGGGTATGGCTGTTCGCCATTTAAAGTGGTACGCGAGCTGGGTTTAGAACGTCGTGAGACAGTTCGGTCCCTATCTGCCGTGGGCGTTGGAGAATTGAAAGGGGCTGCTCCTAGTACGAGAGGACCGGAGTGGACGAACCTCTGGTGTTCGGGTTGTGTCGCCAGACGCATTGCCCGGTAGCTAAGTTCGGGATCGATAACCGCTGAAAGCATCTAAGCGGGAAGCGAGCCTTGAGATGAGTTCTCCCTGATACTTTAAGTATCCTAAAGGGTTGTCGTAGACTACGACGTTGATAGGCAGGGTGTGTAAGCGTTGTGAGGCGTTGAGCTAACCTGTACTAATTGCCCGTGAGGCTTAACCATACAACACCCAAGGGGTTTTGATGGACTCAATGAAAGAACATTGAATGTGTAAGAACGAGAATTAAAAAACAGCTTTCCGAATTAAAGAATTTGCTTGGCGACCATAGCGTTTTGGACCCACCTGATTTCCATGCCGAACTCAGAAGTGAAACGAAATAGCGCCGATGGTAGTGTGGGGCTTCCCCATGTGAGAGTAGGACATCGCCAGGCTTTAGTTTTATTTTCACTTTTTCGAAAAGTGAAGACAAAAGCGGACACTTGCTTATTAAAGCGAGTGATACCACTGCGGAGTGGTAGTTCAGTTGGTTAGAATACCGGCCTGTCACGCCGGGGGTCGCGGGTTCGAGTCCCGTCCACTCCGCCACTTATATTAAGCCTCAGTGGAAAGATTGAGGCTTTTTTCGTTTTAGTTCCCCGACTTACCTTAAACCCACTTTCATATTGAAACCTTGCATCGAGAGGCCGGCTTCCCTCTGGCGATGCTTTCTAAGCCCTGTTTGAGTGAAGTGGAACGCAGTTTTGTGTGGTTCCTGCAGTCTCTAGCGCTAGTTTTGAGCCCCTGTGCTTAACTTACCAAAGCTTCCTTTATTATTACCTGGAAAATTTATTCACTAGGTTATGTTATTTTCGGGGGAGATTTCTCTGCTTTAGATGTTTTGATTTAGCCATAGGCGCTTATTAATATAAACTCAGCGCATTTAAAACTTTCCAAACATGGATTTTGTTTTGTCGATCTATTTAAGCCAGTGTCTTAAAGTATATTCGCTACTTCTTCCCTCTAACCTTCAAAGCCACCACTACGTACGTATATAACGTGAGCGGTATAGGTGCTTTCATAGCTGTGTTTGCAGAGTAAGCAGTTCACCTGGCACATTGACTGAGGAAAAGTCTTCTTTCTGTGGACCTTCGTGTAAGTCACGATAGTTTTAACAATTATCTGGTACTTTTTATTCTAAAGGTGTACGCTTCACATCGAATATTTTTTCGACAGTAAATCATGTTATATCTCTTGTTTAAAAGCTTTGTAAGAAGGCTGAACTCCGTGCAAAAAACGCGATGAAGTGTTGCTCGGAGTCTTAAATTATCTTCATCAGGTGTTTTATGTGTGGGTAGCTTCGCTGAAGTTATACGCAGGAGCTTGTACACCTGATAAAAGAGAAGAGATGGCCGGTGATATTTCATCATCGGCCTTTTTGTATCTGTTAAGCAGCTACAAAGCATTACCCAGTATTGAAATAAGGGCCGGTATTGATCACCGGCCCTTTTTTATTTGGTTAAAAACATGAGTATTTTACAAGTTAAAAATTTGTCTTATCAGGTAGCCGATAAGACATTATACAACAACGTGACCTTTCGTATTAACGTGGGAGAGAAAGTAGGTATCACCGGAGCGAATGGTGTTGGAAAAAGCACCTTATTGAAACTGCTTTTCGGTGAATTATCTGCAGATAAGGGCTGCATTGACTGGTTACCAAACCTTGAGGTGGGGTATTTAGAGCAACATTTTAAGATGGATAATGCGCTGACGGTTTATGAATGCTTAAAGAGTGCTTTTGAGAACTTATACGCTGCCGAGCAGAAGCTTTGGACTTTGTATCATGCGATGACCGAGTCTCACTCTACATCTCTTTTAAGCCAAGTCGCTCGGCTACAGGCATATTTAGAAGATGAAAACTTCTATGCAATTAATACCAAAATTGAACAAGTTGCTGTAGGTCTTGGCATTTATCAATTTGGCTTAGATACACCGCTTGTCTCGCTAAGTGGCGGTCAAAGGCACAAAGTCCTTTTAGGCAGGTTGTTACTTCGCAACCCCGATGTGTTAATTCTTGATGAGCCGACAAACTATCTTGATGCTCCGCACATTGAATGGCTAGTCACGTTTCTCAATGATTACATTGGCACCGTTTTACTGGTTTCTCATGATGTTGATTTCCTTAATCAAGTAGCGACCAGTATTTGTGATATTGATTATCAAACGGTTCGAAAATACAGCGGCACTTATGTCAAAGCAATGCAGCAAAAGCATCACGATGGTGCTTTGATAGAAAAGCAATATAAGGCTCAGCAAAATGAAATTCGAAAGTTAGAGCAATTTATTGCCCAAAATGGTGCAGGAGTTAACGCCAGTCTTGCTAAAGGGCGTAAGAAAAAACTGGATAAAATCGAACGTATTCAACTGAATCATGTAGAGAAAGTATCGACGTTTGACTTTGCTTACCAGCCCATTGGGCAACCGAATGTGATGGACGCAAAAGCGTTGATGATCGGTTATCAGCAGCCTCTGCTTCCAGTATTTGATATCACGTTAGCGCGCGGGGAAAAGTTGGTTGTTGCTGGTTTTAACGGCGTGGGTAAGTCGACCTTACTTAAAACCCTGATGAGGGAGATCGAGCCACTCTCTGGTGAGGTGGTATTGGCAAAAGGTGCAATGATTAGTTATTTTTCTCAAGATTTGTCTTGGCGCCATCCTCAGAACACACCTGAACAGGAGCTGTGCTCTTGTGCGCCAACAATCTCAAGCAAAGAGTCACGCAAACTATTAGCTCGCTTTGGGATTACGGGGGATAAGACGCAGCGCCACTTAGATACATTGAGCGGTGGTGAGCAAACTCGGGTGAAGCTGTGTTGTTTATCGGTTCAGAAATGCAATGTTTTGCTGTTGGACGAACCAACAACACACTTGGATAGCAGCAGTAAAAATGCGCTTAAAGAGGCTCTCCAGCGCTTTTCCGGTAGCGTGATTGTGGTATCTCATGAGAAGGTATTTTTGCAATCTTGGCCTGATAGAGTTTTAGATATTTCGTTGCTCACTTGTGCTGAATCGGAAACAGAACAGGAGGTGGAGCTATGATGCAGTCCATGATCCTATTTCTCGTTGCTTTTCTTGTTGGTGCTGATGAGTTGATGCTTGGATCTATTCTTGAACCTATCGGAAATGATTTAAGTGTTCAACCGAGTCAGGTTACCTTATTTATTACGGCATATAGTTTGGCCATAGCAATTTGCGCTCCTTACCTAGGCCGTTTATCAGACCGAGTTGGGCGTATTCGTATCATGGTGCCTGCTTGCTTTGTATTTGGGGTTGCGTCTATTACGACGGGCATAGTTCATGATTTTGAACTTGCTATTGCAACTCGAGTGATCACTGGTATTGCAAGTGCAGGCATGTTACCAATTGCATTCGCGTTAGCGGGAGACGCGAAGGGTAATAGAGCGATGCGTCAAATTGTGATGGTTCAGGCGGGATTAACGCTAGGTATGATAACTAGCCCGGCGATCGGAGCATTGTTGACCCAGCTTTTATCATGGCGTGCCGCTTTTATTATTTTGGGCGTGGCGGCTCTCTTTGTCGGTGCCATGAGCGTAGTGTCCATGAACAACAAGCATAATGAGTCCAAGAAGTCAGATACTCTGCCACCTATCACAGACGTCATTCATCTTCCATGCGCGTTGAGGGCGATTCTAGCGATGTGTTTAGGCCTAGGGGGAGGTATTGGTGTATTTAACCTGATAGGCCTTCATATTCGAGATACCAGCGAGTTGGCGCTCGGTTGGGTGGGCGCTATTTATGCTGCTCTAGGGATCGTGAGTGTGGTTGGAAATATGTGCGTGGGGAGAGCTTGCCGTTGGCTTGGTAGCTCTCGAGCTGTTATGCGAGTGGCTTTAATGGTGTGCATACCTTGCAGTGCATGGGTGTTCTCAAGTGAGATGAGTACGGTTACCGCTTATCTTCCAGCTCTAGTGCTCTGGTCTCTTGCTGGAGGGGTTGGTTCTCCGGCATTACAAGCACATATCGCAAGCTTATCTGATGAATATCGAGGTGTGTTAATGTCTTTTGGAATGAGTATGATGCACTTTGGTGTCGCGATTTGGTCTGCCTTGGCGGGCTTCGCGTATTCTGTAGGCAATGAATGGGTCGCTTTCGTGGCTTTGCTATTGTTTGGCTCAGCAGTAGTTATCTTAAAGCCAGTTGGTAATACTGAACAAAGTGAGCGTTATTCGTAGTGTTTTAGTAGATAAAGAAAAGCCGTTACCTAAAAAGGTAACGGCTTGTTCCAAATACTTTTTGAAAAACGGTCTTAGTTCATGCCGTATTTCTTAAGTTTCTTGCGAAGAGTACCGCGGTTGATACCCATCATAGTTGCTGCGCGAGTTTGGTTACCGCGAGTGTACTGCATGATAGTATCTAGTAGTGGCTGTTCAACTTCAGCTAGAACTAATTCGTATAGTTCTGTTACTTCCTGGCCGTTTAGTTGAGCAAGGTAGTTTTTAAGAGACGCTTTAACAGAGTCACGTAAAGGCTTCTGAGTAATCTGGTCTTGTGACGTTACTGTAGTTACTGTTAATGCTTCTGAAGTCAGATTTTGTTCGAACATATTCGGTCTAGCTCTTCTCTTAATTATGATGCAACGTTATCAAAATAACCTTCTAACGCCTCAATTTGCAGCGGAGCTGCGTCGATAGCGTTGAAGGTACGGCGAAACTCACTTGCCTGTTCATGCTCTTTCAGGTACCACCCAACGTGCTTGCGCGCGATACGTGGACCTAAGAACTCCCCATAAAACTCATGCAGAGCATTTACATGACCAAGCATAATGGTTTTCACTTCCTCAGTTGGAAGTTCCTCCATTGTGGTGCCGTTTTCCAAATAGTGATGGATTTCCTGGAAAATCCAAGGACGACCCTGGGCAGGGCGTCCAATCATTAAAGCGTCCGCACCGGTGTACTCCAGTACAAATTTGGCTTTCTCCGGGCTATCGATATCACCGTTCGCGATAACCGGAATTGAAATCGCCTCTTTTACCGCTTTAATGCTGTCATATTCGGCCTCACCTTTGTACATACATGCTTTCGTTCTGCCATGCAGAGCAAGAGCTTGTATGCCGCAGTTTTCGGCTAATTTAGCGATCTGGACACAGTTCTTGTTGTCTGTATCCCAGCCAGTTCGAGTCTTTAACGTTACAGGAACGTCCACTGCATTCACGACCGCTTTCAAAATCTCTTCGATAATGTTTGGGTATTGAAGCAGAGCAGAGCCCGCTAGCTTCTTATTCACTTTTTTTGCCGGGCAGCCCATGTTGATGTCGATGATTTGTGCACCGTTCTCAACACTGAATTGAGCTGCGTCCGCCATAAGCTGTGGATCGGAACCCGCAATCTGTACAGAGCGAATGCCCGATTCGCCCTCGTGTACCATGCGCTGTTTCGACTTTGACGTTCCCCATAGTTTTGGGTTAGCAGACATCATTTCACTGACGGCCATTCCCGCACCATAGCGAAGACACAACTCGCGAAACGGTCTATCCGTTACACCAGCCATAGGGGCTACGATTAGATTGTTCTTAAGTTGATAGTTTCCGATTTTCAAAACGTCATCACAGTTCTGTACCAGCAAGGGCGCGCATTTTACGCATTTTTTCACTGCGTGAAAAGACTAATATTTGAGCATTTACAAATTGTTTTTGTAAACTGTATTAATTTCAAACAATTAGCTCTGAAAACCTTGTCTAGCCTTGCTTACGACCAGAGATGCGACACCATTCACTTTGCTCAACAATCGGGTCAATGTGAAGCTCGTCACGGTAATAGTTCGCAACATCTTCAGCTTGAGTGTCTAATACGCCGGACATAGCGAGGTCGCCATTTGGCTTAACTAGTCCTTTGATGATAGGTGCAAGTTCACGTAAAGGTCCCGCAAGGATGTTGGCCACAACGACGTCAGCGACGAGACCTTCTGGTTGATTTTGCGGTAAGTAAACTTCTAGTTTGTCTGCAACGCCATTACGCTCAGCATTGTCTTTTGAAGCAAGCAGGGCTTGAGGATCAATGTCGATCCCTATCACTTTTTCAGCGCCCAGTTTGATCGCTGCGATCGCAAGAATACCTGAGCCACAACCGAAGTCGATAACGGTCTTACCGCTTAAGTCCATGCTTTCTAGCCACTCAAGACAAAGTGCTGTTGTAGGGTGAGTACCCGTACCGAATGCAAGGCCTGGATCCAACATAACATTAACAGCGTCAGGATCTGGAATGTCGCGCCAGCTTGGGCAAATCCATAGGCGTTCACCAAATTTCATTGGGTGGAAGTTTTCCATCCATTCGCGTTCCCAGTCTTTATCTTCAAGCTGTTCTACTTTGTAAGCAAAATTGTCAGCCAGCATATTGCTCGCTTTAATTTGGTCGATGATGAAGTTAGTGTCTGCTTCTGCATCATACAGTGCCAGAATATCAGTATCGCCCCATAAGCGAGTTTCGCCAGGTAGAGGTTCGAATACAGGTGTATCCTGCGCGTCTAAGAATGTAACAGACAGCGCGCCAGTCTCTTCCATTAGCATATCGCCGATTTGCTCAGCGTTTTCATTGGTCGCGTTGAGTTTGATTTGAATCCAAGGCATTGGTTTTTGCTCTTAAAGTGAATGAAGTGGCGCAGAGTTTACCAGAACTCTACGATTTGTTTGAGTATATACCCAAATAAGCCGATTTATATGTTGAGCCCTTTGCGTACATATAAAACAAAAATGCCCACGGGAGTGGGCATTTTTTAAGACGTTTGCTTAGGCTTATTGTAAGCCAAGCTTCTTCTCTAGGTAGTGGATGTTTGCACCACCGTGTTGGAAGTTTTCGTCATTCATAATGGAGAATTGCAGTGGCACGTTAGTTTTGATGCCTTCGATGATCATCTCACCCAGTGCGTTTTTCATACGTGCAATCGCTACATCACGGTTCTCACCGTAAGTGATCAGTTTACCAATCATTGAATCGTAATGAGGTGGTACTGTGTAGCCTGTGTAGATATGAGATTCCCAACGTACACCCATACCGCCAGGAGCGTGGAAACGCTCGATCTTACCCGGAGATGGTAGGAAGCGCTCAGGGTCTTCTGCGTTGATACGACACTCAATCGCATGGCCACGGATCTTAATATCATCTTGAGTGAATGACAGAGGCTGACCCGCTGCAACACGAAGCTGTTCTTTGATTAGGTCGATGCCAGTAACCATCTCTGTTACTGGGTGCTCTACCTGAATACGAGTGTTCATTTCGATGAAGTAGAACTCACCGTTCTCGTATAGGAATTCAAACGTACCTGCGCCGCGGTAACCGATCTCGATACATGCACGAGTACAGCGTTCACCGATGTACTTACGCATTTCTTCGGTGATACCAGGTGCTGGAGCTTCTTCCACTACTTTTTGGTGACGACGTTGCATTGAACAGTCACGCTCACCAAGGTGGATTGCGCCGCCTTGACCGTCAGCAATAACCTGAACTTCAACGTGACGAGGGTTTTCTAGGAATTTCTCCATGTAAACCATGTCATTGTTGAACGCCGCTTTTGCTTCAGCACGTGTCATTGCAATGGCTTGGATAAGGTCTTTCTCTGCGCGAACAACACGCATACCACGACCGCCGCCGCCGCCAGATGCTTTGATGATTACTGGGTAACCAATGCGCTTAGCAAATGCTTTGTTTTTCTCTTCGTCATTGTCTAGAGGGCCGTCAGAACCCGGTACACAAGGAACGCCTGCTTTCTTCATTGCATTGATAGCAGATACTTTATCGCCCATTAGGCGGATAGTGTCTGCCTTTGGACCAACGAAGATGAAACCACTGCGCTCAACTTGCTCTGCGAAGTCTGCGTTCTCAGACAGGAAGCCGTAACCTGGGTGGATAGCCACAGCACCAGTCACTTCTGCTGCAGAAATGATGCGTGGAATGTTTAGGTAGCTGTCGATACCACGAGCAGGGCCGATACATACGGTTTCGTCTGCGAGTAGTACGTGCTTAAGATCGCGGTCCGCTGTTGAGTGAACAGCGACGGTCTTAATACCTAATTCTTTACAAGCGCGAAGAATACGAAGTGCAATTTCACCTCGGTTCGCGATGACTACTTTGTCTAGCATAAGGCAAGCCCCGCTTATTCGATTACAACAAGAGGTTGGTCGAATTCAACTGGTTGGCCGTCTTCAGCTAGGATTGCTGTAACAACGCCAGATTTGTCCGCTTCGATTTGGTTCATCATTTTCATTGCTTCAACAATACATAGAGTATCGCCAGCATTTACTTTCTGACCCACTTCTACGAATGCTTTAGAGTCTGGGCTTGGAGAGCGGTAGAAAGTACCAACCATTGGAGAAAGAACTTGGTGACCTGCAGGTGTTGCTGCTGGAGCTTCTGCTGCTGGCGCTTCCGCTACTGGTGCCGCTGCTACTGGAGCAGGTGCCGCCGCTGGAGCTGCTGCGTAGTGAATTGGTGCTTGAGGGGCTGCAGTGCCATGACGGCTGATGCGCACTGACTCTTCACCTTCAGAGATCTCTAGCTCAGCAATGCCAGACTCTTCAACTAACTCAATTAGCTTCTTGATTTTACGAATATCCATCTTTTCTTTCTCTTTTATCTTGTGATTAAGACAACCCTCGTAGGGTTGCAGAGTGTTAGGGTTACTTTGCCTGTAGCTTATTGATCGCTGCAGACAGAGCAAATTCATAACCTTGTGCGCCTAAACCGCAAATCACACCCTCTGCTTTATCTGACAGGTAAGAGTGATGACGGAATGGTTCACGTGCGTGCACATTTGATAAGTGCACCTCAATAAATGGGATGGCGACGCCAAGTAATGCATCTCGCAGCGCCACACTAGTATGAGTGAAAGCCGCTGGATTGATGATGATGAAGTCAATCTTGCCATAGGCAGCGTGAATGGCTTCAATCAGTTCGTACTCACGATTTGATTGTAGGTGTTCCAGTTCTACCCCAGCGTTATGGGCTTGCTCTGTAAGAGTATCCACAACTTGAGCTAAGGTACTGTGACCATAGTGTGTCGGTTCGCGCAGACCCAATAGATTAAGATTTGGTCCGTTTAGAACAAGAATCCGTGACTTTGCAGACATTGTGTTGCTATCTTCCCTTATCGTGAGTGGAACGTTTATATTCCCAAATATACGATAGTTCAGCACGATTTTTTTGTTAAAACCGAGCAAATTTTAAAAAATCGACCAAGATTATAGCTAATTCATAGCAATTAGCAGCAATTTACTGGTCTAATCTCCTAATAGCCACTCTCGTTTCTGTAACCAAGTTAACAAAAACAACATAATTGCCATATTTTTTGTGTGGCCAATTTGTGCACTAAAGCAAAAAACCGCCATGAGTGATGGCGGTTTTTAAAGTGCTTTTAAAACAGTTGGTTGAATTTATGCCAATTCTGCTTTCTCTGCGATAAGTTTATCTACAACGCTCGGATCGGCAAGCGTTGATGTGTCTCCGAGGTTGCTAGTATCACCCGTTGCAATTTTACGCAGGATTCGACGCATGATCTTACCAGAACGAGTCTTCGGTAAGGAATCCGTCCAGTGCAGTACATCTGGTGTTGCAATTGGACCAATTTCTTTACGCACCCAATCTTTCACTTCTTTGTGTAGCTCTGCTGACGGGAATTCACCATCGTTCAAGGTAATGTAAGCGTAGATAGCTTGGCCTTTGATATCATGCGGAATGCCCACAATAGCGGCCTCAGCAATTTTATGATGTGCGACAAGAGCCGATTCTATTTCAGCGGTACCCATGCGGTGACCCGACACGTTTAGTACGTCATCAACACGGCCCGTGATCCAGTAGTAACCGTCTTCGTCACGACGAGCCCCATCACTAGTAAAGTACATTCCCTTAAAGGTTGAGAAGTAGGTCTGTTCAAAGCGCTCGTGGTCGCCATAAACAGTACGCATCTGACCTGGCCATGAATCAAGGATCACCAAGTTACCTTCTGCTGCGGTTTCTTCAATGATGTTGCCCATGTTATCAACCAGTGCAGGTTGGACTCCGAAGAATGGTCGAGTTGCTGAGCCTGGTTTTAAATCTGTTGCGCCTGGTAGTGGTGCAATTAAGATACCGCCGGTCTCTGTTTGCCACCAAGTATCAACGATAGGCGAGCTCTCGTTACCAATCGTTTTGTAGTACCACTCCCACGCTTCAGGGTTGATAGGTTCACCTACTGAACCCATCACACGTAAGCTTGAACGAGATGTCCCTGCTACCGCTTCGTTACCTTTTGCCATTAGTGCACGAATAGCGGTTGGCGCAGTGTAGAGAATGTTCACTTGGTGCTTATCAACCACTTCACTCATACGAGCCGTGCTTGGGTAGTTTGGAACACCTTCAAACAGAATGGTTTTGGCCCCGTTCGCTAGTGGACCATAAATTAGGTAAGTATGGCCTGTAATCCAGCCCACATCCGCGGTACACCAGAAGGTTTCTCCTGGTTGATAATCGAAGACATATTTAAAGGTCATTGCCGCGTAGACGAGGTAACCGCCTGTAGTATGTAGTACGCCTTTAGGTTTACCTGTCGAGCCAGATGTGTAGAGGATGAACAGCGGGTCTTCGGCTTTCATCTCTTCTGGTGGGCAAACGTCAGAAACGTTGGCTGTTGCTTCGTGCCACCAAACATCACGGTGTTCATGCCATTCAACATCACCACCTGTACGTTTAAGCACGACGACTTTATTGATGGTTTTTACGTCTGGGTTGGTTAGTGCTTCATCCACGTTCTTTTTCAGTGGAACAGCGCGTCCGCCACGTACGCCTTCGTCTGCGGTGATCACGACTTTAGCGTCAGAGTCGATGATACGGCCGGATAGCGCTTCTGGTGAGAAACCGCCAAATACTACGGTGTGAACCGCACCAATACGGGTACAAGCGAGCATAGCCACTGCAGCTTCTGGCACCATTGGCATGTATAGACACACCACGTCGCCCTTGCGTACGCCTTGCTCTTTCAATGCGTTGGAGAATTTACACACTTCTTTGTGCAGTTCGTTGAAAGTGAGTGTTTTGTCGTCGGCTGGATCATCGCCTTCCCAAATGATGGCGACGTCATCCCCGTGTTCTGCAAGATGACGGTCAATACAGTTAGCCGAGACGTTCAGTGTGCCATCTTCAAACCAGCGAATATCAACATGGCCAGTGTCGAAAGAAGTGCTTTTTACTTTGGTGAAAGGTTTGATCCAATCAACGATTTTGCCGTGTTCGTTCCAGAAGCCCTCTGGATCGGTTACCGACTGCTGATACATGGCTAAGTAAGTATCATTATCCGCGTGTGTATGAGTTTTAATATTTTCTTTTACCGGATAAACGTGGGCTTCGCTCATGGCTTCTCTCCTTGTGCCTTATTTCTCGGCCTTACACCAATCTAGATAAGATTTTGAATATATTTTTGTAGGGCTGTTTTTTGGTTCTAAATAACTTGGTCGTGGTAATGACGACGTTGTGCTTATAACTGTCAGTCACCGCGCGTATTTCCACAATTAGACTTTAGGATGAGAGTGATAGAAGCGCCGGGAAATCGCTGAAACAAAAGTATTTCTGGGAGCTAGGTCAACTGATTTTTATGTATACGGTGCGGTTAGGTTGGGTAAATCGCCTTTCGTTAAGCGGACAAAGACCAAAGCGGCAGAAATCGCGTCTTGCAAGGCGTCGTGTTTGTCTTGGATAGGAAGTTCGAGGTGTTTACAAATGGCATCCAGACTTAAGTCGAAATAGGCATTCGGCAAATGTCGTTCCAACTTATCGTGATAAATCTGACTGACCTCGATGAGTGGGTTAGGAAGTGGGAAGCCAAGTTGCCTCAGACAAGCAAGGTCTAAGATCTTTTTATCGTAACGAATGTGATAGCCCACAAGTGGTCGGTTGCCGATAAAGTCGAGCAGCTCGAGCAGCGCCTCTTTTTCACTGATGCCATCGACTAAGTCTTGGTGGCGAATTCGATGGATCTTGACCGAGCCAGAGTCGAGCGATTGCGGCGCGCGTAAGCGGACTTCAAATGGTTGACTGGTGATGATGCGGTTGTCGATGATCTTGGTGGCTGCAATAGTCACCAGCTCGGCGCGATTTGGGTCAAGGCTGGTGGTTTCGCAGTCAAGAGAGACGTATTCTGTTTTATCTGGCGTGCAAAACAGCGACTGATAAGGCGAGCCTTTCAATTTGTAATGCCAGTATTTGCGTTGTAACCAGTTCATTGCTTACGCCTCTGTGATTTATGAAAATCAGGGTTAATCACGAATTTGATAATGGAAGCCTAAAAATTGCTTAAATTTCTTCACCACATGTAAGCTGTGGCGAAGCAAATCACGCTCAGTTCTATCCAGTTGTTTAATATCAATGTTATTCAACGCTTCTTGCTTTTTGAGTTGCTGATTGAGGCGAAGTTTAAAGAACAATTTCAGTGCTTCGTTGAGATTATCTGCCGTTTCGGATTCTAAGATGCGCTTATTTCTCAGAGCTTCAATGCGCTCAAACGTGTTCTTCTCCTCAATGGCATATTCCAAAGACAAGGTGCGAATGCCGTGTACAATTGGGAAAATACCGCCGCGTTTAATGTCCAATCCGTCTTTAGCACTTTTTACGTTGCCAAATAGAGTTAGGGGCACAGAAAACTGCAAGGCAGGGCGAGTAAAATCAGACAATATCAACATGCGATCTTTCATTGTGTCACGAAGATGCGCCGCAATTGGAGCCAGCAGCTCGCAATTCCCAGCAACAGCATGGGCGTCACTGAAAATGGCTAAGTCCATGATTTGTTCTGGTTCGGCTTTAGCTATCCAGTGGTTTAGGGTGCTTATCCATTCTTGCTGTGTTTTGACCCACTTCGGGTTGTTAACCATCACTTTGCCAAGGCAAAGTGGATAACCGAGCTGTTGTAGGGTGTGTGTGAAGGATTGCATCACTTGTTCGCAATGAGGCCATTCCAGACCATCTTGAATAATCAGGGCATTGTCTTGATCAGTTTTGAGAATTTGCTCTCCTCGGCCTTCAGAGCCGAGTACGATCAAGCAACAATGGTCGTGCAAGGCTGGTGGTATCACTAACTCGAACGCTTTCTCGATAATTTGTTCGTTTACGGCTGAGATAAGCTCCATGATGAAGCGAGTGCGGATGCCGTTTTTCAATAAGCTCTCGACCAATTGACGTTGGCGGTTTGAGGCCAAAGCGAGCTCTTCCACGCTGCTTGCTCGAGCAATACTGAGCGTTAACACGTGAGAGTGGGTTGAGAATGCGCTGAGAATTTGGGTCATATCCAGCATGCCGACAGCTCTGTTGCCTTCACATACCATGAGGCGTTTCATTCTATTTCTGGTCATTGTGATCATGGCGTTGAATAGAAAGTCTCCATCATCAACGTGATAAACAGGAAAGCTCGCGATCTCACCCACTGGTGTGTCGAGCGCGCAACCATCTATCATCACAGAATGCAGCATATTAGTACGAGTCACTATTGCGTACGGGTGGGCTGATGGCCATTTTTCCAATCGTGGATCATCGCCATGGAGTTGAACCAATGCAGCGTCAATCCCATTTTCTTTTAAGGAACGTGTTACCTCGTTAATTGGTGTATTTGGTTCAAGGATCATCGGTGGGTGATAAATGCTGCGGTCAACTTTAGTGAGAATAAACTCCGCTAAGTTTTGCTGTTGATGGGCCGCTTCGATGAGCTCTTGCCGTTTCGATAAATTGTTATCGAAATAGGCTGCAAACTGGCCATTTTCGTTGTAAAGGGCAAGGAAAATTTCTTTCGGCAGTAGGTAAGAGAGCGTGTCCTCAAGCGCGATGTAGTGATGACGTACCTTGTCTTCAAGTAACGAGCGTACATCGAACATATCGTCGTTGGCATAATGTGCGAACACTTCCTGTTGATCGTTGGAGCGCTCTTCTACCGCGCCTTTGATCAGAATATGTAAGTGGGGGTTCTTCTGTCCGCAGGATAAAATAACATCTCGAGCTCGATAGTAGGCGACGTCCAGAGAGGATCGCAGTCGCGTTTGTTGTGCTTCAGTTAAGCGATCGAACGGTGGAGATTGCATGTTAAATTTGTCAGGCATGAGAACACCCAATAATGATGGAAGGAACACTCTCTAAGTCTGACAAATTTCTTACCGGAAGCCAGACGACTTTGGTCTAAATTACGATGTTTTCGCTTGAAGATGCCAAATGTCGCAAAGTTAGTATTCCATCGAGGAAACGATAAGTTTCTTATTCTTCCCTTTTTATAATACGCATGGCGATCCATAATTCCCGGCTCGAACGTTGGTGTTCCCGTTTTAGGATATTAGTAATGTTGAAACCTTCTCCGTATGGCTGGATTTCCCAGTACTTTCTCGGATTCTTCTTTGCGTATGGCGTGTATCTGCCATTTTGGTCACTTTGGTTTAAGGATCAGGGCGTATCTTCGACAGATATCGGTTTGCTGGTCGGGTTAGGCCTTGCGACACGTTGTGTTGCCAATATCGTGATCACCCCACGAGTACACAAAGTCGAACATCTTATGCCTGCTTTACGTTGGTTGAGTTTCGCTGCCCTCCTTTTTGTTGGATTTCACTTTTTTACGGGTGGTAGCTTTTGGTTAATGGCACTAGCGACAGTGTTGTTCAATCTTTGTTGTGGACCGATTATTCCGTTGTCGGACGCGATGGCAAATTACTACGCTCGCCTGAAAATGCTCGATTATGGCCGCACGCGGCTATGGGGTTCGATCGCCTTTATCGCAGGCTCGACGGCAGTGGGCTACCTGGTGGCTGAATTTGGCTCCGATATGATCTTGTATACTGCGATGTTCGGCGTGTTTATCTCGTTGCTGTTTGCTATGCGACCGACTAACCCAATGCCTGTAACGCACGGTGGGCAAAGCGCAGAACGTCCAAAGCTGACCGCTCTTTTGACCGACAAGCCGATACTAAAATTCTTAGTGTTGGTGTCACTAATTCAGGGCAGTCATGCGGCTTACTACGGCTTTAGTGCGATTCACTGGAAGGCCGCTGGTCACTCGGAAGATGTCATTGGCTACTTGTGGAGCTTAGGAGTAGCCGCAGAAGTGGCAGTGTTTGCACTGAGTAAGCGTTTATTCGTAGGTTGGTCAATACGCGCGCTGTTTATTGCTGCTGCCGTTGGTGTAATGATGCGTTGGGGTATTACGGCGTCGACAACATCAATTATTGCTTTGGTGATTGTTCAACTACTACATGGTGTGACTTTCGCTACCGCACACATTGCCGCGATCCAATATATCCAAAACTCCGAAGAAAATAAGATCGTAGCGTTGCAAGCGTTGTATAACGCGATTCCGTTGGGCGCATTTATCGCGTTAATGACCGTATTGAGTGGTTGGGGTTATGAGCACTGGGGACCGCTTGTGTTCTGGGGCATGGCCGCGATGGGGTTATTGGCTCTGTTCATCAAGCTTGATTCACAAGACCCACATCAGGTGGTTGATGTATCAGACAAGCCACTTGAAACACAGAATTAGACTTATGTAACAAAGGTTAAAAACTAAGCTTTGTCTCCGTTATCAAAGCGGTGTTAAATGAAACCTCTCCCTCATGGAGAGGTTTTTTTATTCTCTTGCTTTAAAAGTAGCAAGAAAGGCAAGAAAGGATATCGGATGCAAGGATGGCTGGTGGTTCCCGTTTCTTTAGCGTATTTGGGAGCTTTATTTATCATCGCGTGGTACGGCGACATTCAGAAAAGGTGGCTAGCGCGCTGGCGGCCTTGGATTTATAGCCTTTCCATTGCGGTGTACTGTACATCATGGACCTTCTACGGCACGGTCGGGCAGGCCAGCAGTAATCCTTGGTCTTTCTTGCCCATCTATATTGCTCCCATTTTAGTGTTTACCATCGGATGGCGCGTTTTAGCTCGGCTTATTTTGATTGCTAAACGGGAACACATCACGTCGATTGCTGACTTTATCGGAGCACGCTACGGTAAATCCCAAGGTTTGGCCGTGGTTGTTACGCTCATAGCGGTTGCGGGAATTTTGCCGTACATCGCTTTACAGCTGCGTGGTATCACTATGGGGCTTGAAATCATTGCTCCAGAGCTGGCTATTGATTTTGGTTATCAAAATGATAGCGTGTCGTGGTTTGTTGTGGTCGCATTGGCGATTTTTACGATGCTATTCGGTACCCGCCACATTGATAACACGGAACACCATCGTGGGATGATGATGGCAATTGCCTTCGAATCAATTATCAAACTGCTGGCTTTTTTAGTGGTCGGTGTCTTCATTGTTTGGTTGGCGATGAACACCGAGAGTTTGAGCTTAATTGATGTTGCCGCGCAGACGTATCAGTCACCAAATATCCCGACTATATTGATTCATACTGTACTGACCATGCTGGCGATAGTTTGCCTTCCGCGACAATTCCATACGATGGTGGTAGAAAATGAACGTGCTCAAGATTTGCATGTGGCTCGTTGGTTGTTCCCCATTTATCTGATCTTAATGGGGATTTTTGTCTTACCTATTGCGTGGGTAGGGCAAGGTCTCTTGAGTGGCGCTTCGCCTGATACTTATGTCATCAGTGTGCCGATGTCGGTAGGGGCGAGTGAAATCGCCTTGCTTGCGTTTTTAGGCGGTACTTCAGCGGCAAGTGGCATGGTTATCGTATCGACGATTGCCTTAGCGATCATGGTCTCGAATGACTTGGTTATGCCATTGCTATTGCGTCGCATGCGACTGACGCAGCGTAACCATCACCATTTTTCTGAATTATTACTGCGGATCCGCCGTGGTTTGATATTAGTTTTGTTGATTGGCGCGTGGTGTTTCTATCAAGCGTTGGACACTATTCATTCACTTTCTGCTATCGGCTTTCTCTCGTTCGCGGCTATCACGCAATTCGCTCCTGCGCTGGTTGGCGGTATGTATTGGCGTCAAGGGAATAAGAAAGGTGTGTATGTTGGCCTCGCGGTGGGTTTTGCTACCTGGTTGATTACGTTAATGAGCCAAACAGACATGCTTGCCGGAGACGCCAGTAATAACTTCCTGATCTGGTTGATTACGCCACCAGAGGTATTGGCTAGCTTTGATATCGCGATTTCAGATTGGGGGATGATCCTCAGCGTGGTCGCTAATGCAGTGTGTTTTGTTGTGGTTTCTATGGCTACCCGACCAAGCCTAAGTGAGCGCTTACAATCGGCATCATTCGTTGGTACACCGTTGCCTGAAAGCGAAAATATGAGTCTGTACCAGAGCCGCGTTACGGTTGCAGAACTGGAAATGCTAGCGTCCAGATTTGTAGGACGAACGCGAGTTAAAGCGGCGTTTCAAGCCTACTGGAGCCAACAACGAGAAGAGTTAATGCCGAATCAGCAAGCGCCATCTTCTCTGATTCGGCATACGGAGCGTGTGCTGGCAGGGGTATTTGGTGCATCTTCTGCTAAGTTAGTGCTTACTTCCGCTCTGCAAGGAAGAAACATGCAGCTTGAAGAGGTGGCGACTATCGTCGATGAAGCCTCTGAACTGTACGATTTTAGTCGGGGTTTACTCCAAGGCGCGATTGAGCATATTGGACAAGGTATTGCGGTCGTCGATAAGCAACTACGCTTGGTAGCGTGGAACCAACGCTATTTAGAACTCTTTGAATTTCCGCCAGGCCTGATTCAAGTAGGTCGACCGATTGCGGATGTGATTCGGCACAATGCAGAGCAGGGGTTGTGTGGCCCTGGTGACCCTGATGACCACGTCCGTCGCCGTGTTTATCACCTTGAGCAAGGGACTCGGCACACCTCTTCTCGGGTTCGTCCCGATGGTCGCGTGATAGAGGTGCAAGGTAACCCAATGCCAGGTGGTGGCTTTGTGATGAGCTTTACCGACATCACCGTATTCCGTGATGCAGAGCAAGCACTGAAAGACGCCAACGAGACATTGGAAGAAAGGGTACGTCTGCGGACTCGAGAATTAGAACAACTTAACAAGCAACTGGTGGAAGCGACGCAGCGCTCGGATTTGGAATCGAAGTCCAAATCACGGTTCTTGGCGGCAGTAAGCCATGACTTGATGCAACCGCTCAACGCGGCGCGTCTATTCGCTTCTTCACTATCGGAAGTCGCCAAAGACAGCGAAGCCAAAAAGCTGTCAGCACACATTGAAAGTGCTTTAGAGGCTGCCGAAGACTTAATTGGAGATTTGCTGGATATCTCGCGTTTGGAATCGGGCAAGTTGGAAGTCAACGTGCATGGCTTTGCGTTAAATGATGTGTTATCGAATTTGAATGCTGAGTTTAGTGCGTTAGCCAAACAGCAAGGTATAGAGTTCACGATGATTCCGTCCTCACTCATGGTTAAGTCGGATCCCAAACTGCTGCGCCGTGTGGTGCAAAACTTCCTGACCAATGCGTTTCGTTATAACCCGAATGGCAAAGTCGCACTCGGTGTTCGCCGCGTGAAAGGGCGAGTGCGTATTGATGTATGGGATAATGGAGTGGGGATTGAAGAAGAGAAGCAGCAAGAGATTTTTGAAGAGTTTAATCGCGGAACTCAAGTTCGTTCCGACCAAGGCCTCGGACTTGGTTTGGCGATTTCGAAAGGAATTGCTCAGGTACTTGGGCATGAAATTTCGATGCGCTCTTGGGTTGGAAAAGGCAGTGTTTTTTCCATCACCCTAGATAAAGCTGATCATGTTCAGCCTCATCCAGTTCACGTGGCGATGAATAAGCAATCTGAACTCGGTCATCTGAGAATCCTTTGTGTCGATAATGAGCCTGACATTCTAGTCGGCATGGAAAACTTACTTTCCCGATGGGGTTGCGATACACGAGTTGCGATTGATTTAGTTGAAAGTCTACAAGCGCTTGAGGATGGTTGGATTCCGGATGTAATTTTCTCCGATTACCGACTTGATGATGGTCGTACTGGTTTAGAAGTGTTACAGCAATGCCGCCTGAGATTAGGCCACAGCTTTGAAGGCGTCATCATCAGTGCAGATCGTACCGATGATATGCTTGATGGCATCAAAGCAAATGGGTTCAGCTTTATTGCTAAGCCAGTTAAGCCGCTTAAGCTGCGTTCGGTGCTCAATCGAGTCGCTTAGGATTGGAGTGTTTGAAAAATCGCTATAAAAGAGACCTCCGAATGGAGGTCTCGATGTTTGTAATCTTAGTTGATAGGCTGAGTTTGCCGTTTATTCTGCGACGCCGCCTTGGGTCAGTTTGGCTGGATTAAGCAATCGCTCTAGTGTGGCTCTATCCAAATCAGTTTCTTCTTCCGCGACATCAATAATCGCGCGTCCCTGTTTGTAGGCTTTTTTCGCGACTTCTGCCGCTTTTAGGTAACCAATGACCGGGTTGAGAGCCGTGACCAAAATTGGGTTTTTGGCGAGTGCTACATCCAAGTTATCTTGGCGAACTTCAAACGTCGCAATGGCTTTGTCAGCTAAAGCGGTTGCGCTGTTAGAGAGTAACTCGATGCTCTCCAATACGTTATGAGCAATAACTGGCAGCATGACGTTAAGCTGGAAGTTGCCCGCTTGGCCTGCGACGGTTATGGTGGTGTCATTACCAATGACTTGCGCTGATGCCATAGCTGCTGCTTCTGGGATCACAGGATTTACTTTGCCAGGCATGATGGAAGAACCCGGCTGCAAGCCTTGTAATTCAATTTCACCTAAACCAGCCAATGGGCCTGAATTCATCCAACGAAGATCATTTGCGATCTTCATGATCGCAACTGCTGCTGTTTTGAGCTGTCCCGACAGAGCGACGATCGCATCTTGACTGCTTAAATTGAAAAAGAAGTTATCACTGGCCGTGAACTGAATGCGAGTTGATTGGGTTAGGTTGCTAGCGAATAAGTCTGCAAAGCGTGGATCGGCATTGATCCCCGTTCCAACCGCCGTACCACCTTGGGCTAAGGCTTTTACAGCAGGAAGTGTTTGTTCAATCGCTTGTTTTGCATGCTCGATTTGGAACTGCCAACCGCCAAGTTCTTGAGCAAAGGTAATTGGCATCGCGTCCATTAAGTGGGTGCGACCGGTTTTTACAACATCTTTCAATGCTTGCTGTTTAGACTCTAGTGTTTGGCTGAGGTGTGACAGGGCCGGGAAGAGCTGTTTTTCGATGGCTAATGCTGCGCTAACTTGAATGGCCGTCGGTACCACATCGTTGCTGCTTTGCCCCATGTTGACGTGATCATTAGGGCTAACAGTGCCGCCTAGATGCTGGGAGGCCAGTGTTGCAATTACTTCATTCGCATTCATATTTGAGCTAGTGCCTGATCCTGTTTGGAACACGTCAATTGGGAATTGCTCAATATGATTGCCTTCGATAATTGCTTGAGCTGCGTCAGCAATCGCGTTGGCAATATCTCCTTCAAGCAGCCCTAGCTGTGCGTTGGTGAGTGCCGCAGTCTGCTTGATGTGTGCTAACGCTTTGATAAAACCAGATGGCATTTTATGTTGACTGAATGAGAAGTTATCGACGGCGCGTTGAGTTTGGGCTTGGTAGAGAGCATCTGCAGGGACCGTTACTTCGCCCATACTGTCAGTTTCTATGCGGAATTCGGTGCTCATGGTAGGGATCCTTTTGGTTAATCGAGTGAGATTTGAATCAGGCGTAATTGTTGTTGTAGTGCGAGAAATTTCACGTCGCCTTGTTCAAACTGGTAGTAATAGCGTTTGAGGCAGAATAATGGCGTATGGATAGAATCGAGACAGACACGACGGAAGATACGGCTGCGAGTTGAGTCTTGAATTGCGTCTAGTAAATGGAAATAAACCTGACGTAAAAACAGCTCACACAACAATAGATTTTCTTCATCGGCATCGTGTTCATAACAAGAAGACAACACCATTCCCCAATGAATATAGTCATGAATCACGTCTGGCTCAAAGCCATGTGGTGCGGCGAGAAGGAATCTATCTTGGGCTTTAAAAAATGCGTTAAAGATGTCCCGTTTGTTGTCCATAACCACCTCTCATTAAATGTAATGATAATTATTATCAATTAAGTTGTGGGTTGGCAACCCTTTTTAGAGTAAGAGGTTGTTGAAGAAAGACTTACGGAAACAAAAGCCGACGCAAAGGCGTCGGCTGAGTAGGAATTCATTTATGCTGAGTGAAACTAAGTCACTGTCGTTTGAATACCGGTGAATTAGCTTGTCGCCGTTATTCAGTAAATAAGGTTTCGTACTTCACAAATGCGGTTTGTGTTTCACCATAATACAGTGTGCCGCCTGATTGAATGACGACTCTTAACCAGCTTTCTGCAGATGCAGGCTTTGGTAAGGTGATGTACCAGCTTTGGCCTGCTTGATCGGCGGGCTTCATATCAATCGGTTGAGCGTTTTTCTCTTTGTCACTCACAATAGAAACTTTAACCCCTTCGAGTGGGTAAGCGGCGTTGAGTGACAATTCTAAGTTATTTTTAGTGAGTTTTTCAGAGCGAAATTTCACTTTAAAATCGCCATTTTCCATATCACACAGACCACTGGTGTAACGACAATTAGACTTACTCGCGAGTTTGTAAGTTTCCCCTTCTTGCGCCGCGTGGGGTTTCTCGCTGAGGGCCATATCGGTACCGAAGTAAGCGATCAAAGAGAGAACTGGCGCAATCAGTAGAGCGAGAATAAAGTGCTTGTTTTTGAACATCTTGGCTTCCTTGCAACGACATACTGCGAATATGGTAACTGAAAAGTGAGAATAAAAAAGCCCCGGACGGCTGGTTCCAAACGGGGCTTTTGTGGTTTTGATTAGTTTTTAGTGATCCACTGCACTACCAGCACCTACTGGTACGCGAACGTGTTCGACTAGGTCTTTTACTTCTTGTGGCGTTTCTGCAGTTACTTTGGATACAGCGAATGCAACAATGAAGTTAAATAGTGCGCCGATAGCACCAAACGCGTTTGGCTCAATACCCAGGAACCAGTTTGTTCCCCAGCTTTCTAGATATTTCCAATCAGCGACGAAAAGAATGCCTTTGTGTTGGAATACGTAGAACAGCGTAATACTGATACCTGCAATCATACCGGCGATTGCGCCTTCTTTGTTGATGCTCTTGCTGAAGATGCCCATCATCAATGCAGGGAAGATGGATGAAGCGGCAAGACCAAAGGCGAGTGCTACCGTACCTGCGGCAAATCCAGGCGGATTTAAACCGAGATAGCCTGCGGCTGCTATCGCTACTGCCATTGATATTCGACTAGCAAGTAGCTCTTTTTTCTCGGATATGTTCGGATTGATAACCCCTTTGATTAAGTCATGGGAAATAGCTGAAGAAATGGCGAGTAGTAAACCTGCTGCGGTAGATAGTGCAGCTGCAAGACCACCTGCTGCCACAAGTGCAATCACCCAGTTTGGTAGTTTAGCGATCTCTGGGTTAGCCAATACCATGATGTCGTTATCAACGCGCAGTTCGTTGGTGGACGCATCTGAAGTGTATTGGATATTGCCATCGCCATTTTTATCGTCAAAACCGAGTAGTCCAGTTGTTTCCCAGTTTTTGAACCACGCAGGACGCTCGTCATACGCTAGGTGCTGACCCGGAGCTGGATTTACCGTATTCATTAGGTTGAGGCGAGCCATCGCTGATACCGCTGGTGCAGTAGTGTAAAGGATTGCGATGAAGATCAGAGCCCAGCCTGCTGATGTACGTGCGTCGCGAACCTTCGGCACGGTAAAGAAACGGATAATTACGTGTGGTAGACCGGCAGTACCAATCATCAGTGACATGGTGTAGACAAACATATTAAGTGTGTCGCCACGTACTTGGGTCGTGTATTCACTGAATCCGAGTTCGGTCACCACTTGGTCAAGCCGATCGAGTAGATAGACATCGGTACCAGCCATGGTACTCCCCAGACCAATTTGTGGGATTGGGTTACCAGTGAGTTGCAGAGAGATAAAGATTGCAGGGATAGTGTAAGCAAGAATGAGTACGCAATATTGAGCAATCTGCGTGTAAGTGATGCCTTTCATGCCGCCAAGAACCGCGTACATGAAAACGATACACATACCAATTAATAGGCCGGTGGAGTAATCCACTTCTAAGAAGCGACCAAACGCAACGCCCACGCCTTTCATCTGACCGATAACATAAGTCACTGATGCGATGATAAGACAAACAACCGCTACGATACGTGCTGTGTTGGAGTAAAAGCGTTCACCAACAAACTCTGGCACCGTAAACTTACCAAATTTGCGTAGGTAAGGTGCTAGCAACAGCGCAAGCAGAACGTAGCCACCAGTCCAACCCATTAGAAATACTGAGCCGCCATAGCCCATGAAGGCAATTAAGCCTGCCATTGAGATAAACGACGCTGCGGACATCCAATCGGCTGCGGTTGCCATACCGTTTGCAATCGGGTTTACACCGCCACCAGCAACATAAAACTCTTTGGTTGATCCGGCGCGAGCCCAAATAGCAATCCCGATGTACAGGATGAACGTGGCGCCAACGACCAGGTAGGTAATAGTTTTCAAATCCATCTGAGTGACTCCTTATTCGTCCACGCCGAATTCACGGTCAATTTGGCGCATCTTCCATGCGTAATAGAAAATAATTCCTAGGAAGGCATAGATGGAGCCTTGTTGAGCAAACCAGAAACCGAGTTTGTAACCGCCTAGTTGAAATTGATTTAGTACGTCGACAAATAAAATGCCGCAGCCGAAAGACACGACGAACCAGATGACCATTAGGCCGATCATGAGCTTCACGTTTTTGTCCCAATAGGCTTTGGCTCTTTCTTCGCTTTCAAATGCCATTGCCGTCTCCTTACGATTGGTATTGTTGTTAATGAAATGTTTCAATATGTACATTAGCAAGGTGTTGGCAATAACTCTTTTCAACTTTAGTCGGGGTGTTAAAAATGAAGAACCCCCATATTATGGGCTTTTGCAGCGAACAAAGGGGTAAAACGTTATGTTAATAAACTGTTAAGTTAGCCAAAGGTCTAAAGGTTGATTGGATAAACAGGCATGATTAAGACGGGCCATTAATCTTTTCTTCATTGAACTTGGAGATGCTGTGTAAGTATTGGTGGTGATCTTGTGGCTCTTAAAGAGAGAAGGCGTAGATAAGAAAGCTCACAAGTAATTTATTTACATAAAGTTTTCGCATCAAATCACCGTTTTAACGCACAATAAAGTAATATAACTGAGTCATTCTCGTACAACCTCGCATTTTGAGACGGTGTAAAGGGGAGGCAGATTAGGGCATTACCTCATTAACGAAGTAGCCTGCTCATCACAATTATTATCGTTTTTCATTAAGGGAGGGTGAGAATGGACGCAGACACCATTAACAGTTTTTTTCTAATAGGTGCGTTGTTAATCGCACTTAGCGTTCTTTTAAGCCCAGTGTCTTCTAAGTTGGGAATCCCAATTCTTTTGGTATTTTTAGCCGTTGGAATGCTAGCGGGGGAAGACGGCTTAGGCGGCATTTTATTCGATAACTTTTCGATCGCTTATTTGGTTAGTAACCTCGCATTAGCCATCATTTTGCTTGATGGTGGGATGAGAACGCGGGTCGCCAGCTTTAGGGTTGCGTTATGGCCCTCGGTCTCTTTGGCGACATTTGGCGTTGCGATCACCACCATTTTAACCGGGCTGATGGCAACGTGGTTATTCGACTTAGATTTATTGCAAGGCATATTGGTTGGTGCGATTGTTGGTTCCACCGATGCTGCCGCGGTCTTCTCTCTACTCAAAGGTCGTAGCCTGAACGAACGTGTTGGTTCAACGCTGGAAATTGAATCCGGCACCAATGACCCAATGGCGGTGTTTCTGACCGTAACTCTGATTGCTATTTTAGCGAACCCTGGCGCAGATTTAAGTGCGGGCTTTTTGGCGTTCAGTTTTCTTAAGCAGTTTGGTATTGGCGCGTTACTTGGCTTCGCTGGTGGCTGGCTCTTATGGAAAGTTATCAATCGCAATCAATTACCAGATGGGCTGTATTCTATTTTAACGGTCAGTGGTGGCTTGCTTATTTTCGCTTTATCTAACACTTTGGGTGGCAGTGGTATTTTGTCGATTTACCTTGTTGGTCTTTTATTAGGTAACCGTCCAACACGCAGCCGCCACTCTATTCTTCATGTTTTAGATGGTATGACGTGGCTAGCTCAAATTGGTATGTTCTTGGTGCTTGGTTTGTTGGTTACGCCATCCAATTTACTCTCTATTGCGTTGCCAGGTCTTGCGCTTGCTTTCGGGATGATTTTGTTTGCCCGACCAATCTCAGTTTGGATTGGTTTACTGCCATTCAAGAGTTTCACGCCACGTGAAAAGTGGTTTGTCTCTTGGGTAGGATTGCGTGGCGCTGTACCTATCATCCTCGCGGTATTTCCGATGATGGCAGGGTTGCCAGATGCTCAACTGTACTTCAATTTGGCATTCTTTGTAGTAATGGTGTCTTTGATAGTACAAGGGGGCACGTTGACTAAGGCGATGTCTCTTGCAAAGGTCGAGCTACCTTCTAAGCCTGAGCCAATTTCGCGTACGGGTGTAGAGATTTACCCGACCAGTGAGTGGGAGCTGTTTATCTATAGACTTAAAGCAGATAAATGGTGCATTGGTGAGCCATTACGTAGTCTTTCGATGCCGGAAGGAACGCGTATCGCCGCTGTATTTCGCAGTAAAGAGCTATTGCACCCATCCGGCAGTACGCGTCTTGAGGAAGATGATACCTTGTGTGTATTAGCACAAGAAAAGGATTTAGATGCACTGAGCTTACTGTTTAGTGAAGCCCCAGAGAAAGCGTCGCTAGCGCGATTCTTCGGTGACTTCTTCCTCGATATTGAAGTGAAGCTTGCCGATATTGCCGTGATGTATGGTTTGAATCTGGGGGATGAACCGCTGGATAAAAGTTTGAGAAACCTTGTCGAAGAGCAATTAGGTAGCACGCCAGTATTGGGAGACCATTTCGAGTGGCAAGGTTTGCATTGGATCGTCGCTGATGTTGTTGATCAGCAGGTCACTAAAGTCGGTATCCGATTGCCAAACGAAAAAAGTAAGTCTGACGATAAGACGTCAATCTAGTCGCTCATTTCCGTCAGCATAATCACGGCTTGCGTGCGGTTCTTTACACCGAGCTTACGGAAAATCGCTGTCATGTGCGCTTTTATGGTGGCTTCTGAAACATTCAATTCGTAAGCGATTTGCTTGTTCAGCAAGCCATCGGACAACATTCCCAACACTTTATATTGCTGCGGTGTTAGCGCAGCAATCTTTTCCGCTAAGTCATTACATGCCGCGTTATTGGTGATCAACCCTTCAGGGAAGTATGGGTCGCCATTCAGCACTTGATTGAGCGCGTTCACTAATTCGCGCATGTCGCTGGACTTGGGAATAAAACCAAATGCACCATGGCTTTTCACTTGCGTCACGATCGCCGGCTCTTCACTCGCTGAAACGACGACGATAGGTAAATCTGGATGCTCTGCTCGCAAATGAATCAAGCCAGACATACCATTTGCTCCTGGCATTTTGAGATCCAATAGCACTAAATCTGGCTCTTCCTCTCGCTCCAACAAAGCCAGAAGTGCGTCGAGTGAGTCCGCTTCCAGCAAATTTGCACCACTAATAGCCATGTGGATAGATTGAAACAAGGCATTCCGGAAGAGTGGGTGATCATCTGCAATAATGATGGTGTAGGTCGAATCCATGACGTTAAACACTTTTGACTATTTCGTTAAATTTATTATTGTCCAGCTTTGAGAGAGTGGACAATATTTATTCGCTAAAAGTCTGAACCAAATCGACTTTTATTAGGAAAATTGCATATAAACGCAATGTTCTTATTCAAATCTGAGCAACAAAAAAAGCCAGTGGACATCACTGGCGTTTGAATATCTGGTTATCAGAACTGCTTGATATGCTCTAAGAAAGGCTCGGCTTGCATAAAGCCCGTCAAACGAGCGTTTGAAACGTGTTCACCACTGGCATCCCAAAACTCAATTGTTGGTAAACCAAGCACACTCATGTGCTTCAGTAGTTCGATGTCTTGCACTTGGTTTTTGGTCACGTCTGCTTGCAGAAGAACGAAGTCTTGCAGTTTGGCTTCGACGCTTGGGTCATGGAAGGTGTACTTTTCAAACTCTTTACATGCTACACACCAATCGGCGTAGAAATCGAGCATGACGGGTTTACCTGCCGCTTTCGCAAGTGCCAGTTGTTCTTCAAGCTCCGCCACGTTAGCAATGCGAGTAAAGCTAACAGTGGCTTGCTGAGTTTGTGTTTTGCTGTTGCCAAACCAGTAATTTAAGATAGGTTGTGCTGAGGCTAGCAAACCTAAGACGGCGATTATGCCCACGGCACTTTGTTTCCAGCCACCAAACTCTAGACTGTTTTTGATGTGGTATAGCCAACCAAAAGCAGCAATACCCAGTGCTGACCACAGAATCGTTGACCACATTTCTGGCATGATGCGTTCTAGTAAGAAGATAGGCGCGGCAAGCAGAATAAAGCCGAAGAGTGTTTTCACACGGTCCATCCAACCACCTGCTTTTGGTAGCAACTTGTTGCCAAATACCGCTACAAGGATCAACGGAATACCCATGCCCATCGCTAGCGCGTAAAGGGCGACCCCACCGGTGAGTAAGTCGCCACTTTGTGCGACGTAAAGCAGCGCACCAGAGAGTGGGGCGGTAGTACACGGAGAACAAACCAAGCCAGATATTGCCCCCATTGCAAACACGCCAGCACTGCTACCACCTTGCTGCTTGTTACTTAAGTTATTCAGCCACGTTTGCACGCTGCTTGGTAGCTGTAATGAGTACAGACCAAACATAGAAAAAGCGAGTGCGATGAACAGTACGCTCAAACCAATCAGCACATAAGGGTGTTGCATTGCCGCTTGGAACTGCATGCCAGCAGACGCGACCACAAGGCCGAGTAGGGTGTAAGTCAGCGCCATGCCTTGCACGTAGACGAATGACAAGCCTAGCGCGCGGCGTTGGCTTAGTTTGCCACTGCCAAGCACTATGCTGGTCAGAATTGGGTACATCGGTAGCACACAAGGTGTAAATGCCAAGCCCACACCAAGCGCCAAGAACAGAAGTGGTGTCCACCAGTTATCAGCAAGGTTGGCTGCAAGGCTATCTTGCTGTGTTACTGGCGCCGATGATGTGTCACCAGACGTAGATGATTGCGCCGCTGGTGGCGTTGCTGTTGGTGCCTGTTCTGCTTTTGATGCAGTTGTCGCCGTTGTTGAATCTGAGTTCGACGAAGTAAACGCGCTGATAGGAATCACGCGAGTTTCTGGCGGGTAACAGAAGCCTGCTTTCGCACAACCTTGGTATTGCACGACTACGCGAGCACCGTCTTGCCAATCATGCATTGGTACATTAACGAAGAGAGGTTGAGTATAGATATGCACGTCACCAAAGAATTCATCTTTATGCGGTGTGCCGTCTTCCATTTGCAGTTCGCCTAGCGATACTTTCTCACCAGCTACAGACAAGCGCTCTTGATATAGGTAGTACCCGTCACGTACCTGCCAATCGAGCATCAATTTGTCATCTTGCTGGTAGAAGTTAAATGGAAACGCCTGATCAACCGGAACAAAGCTGTCGCTGCTGCTACCAAAACTGTTGTTCTGGCTACTGTTAAACTGGTCTTTGCCAAATAAAGCTAAAGACGGAGTGGAAAAGGTAATGAGCCCTAAGAGTAAAACGGAAAGTAATGCGCGCATAAAAGAGTCAATTCATCTTAGATAATTGCCGTTAGTGTAACTCAATCAGACCCGGAGGCGAGTCAATAAGTTTCATGAAAATGAAGATTTATTGAGCATAAATCAAGACAACAGGGAATAAAAAAGGGAGCCGAAGCTCCCCGAGTAAGACTCTGTTTCTACTAGATCAGTAGACCACCGAATGCGAAGCCAAGTGCTACCGCAGAAGCGATGGTTACCACACCAGGTACAAAGAATGGGTGGTTGAATACGTACTTACCGATACGAGTTGAACCCGTGTCGTCCATCTCAACCGCTGCTAGAAGCGTTGGGTAAGTTGGCAGCACGAATAGCGCACTTACTGCTGCGAAAGATGCAACTGCGGTAAGTGGTGCCACACCGATTGCTAGTGCTGCTGGCATCAGCGCAACAGTAGTTGCACCTTGCGAGTAAAGCAGCATTGAAGCGAAGAATAGAACAAGTGCTAGCATCCATGGGTAGTCTGCTAGTAGCGCACCAGCCACTTCTTTGATGCCGTCAACGTGCGCGTTAACGAACGTAGAACCTAGCCATGCCACACCAAGAACACACACACACGCTGTCATACCAGAGCGGAATGTTGCTGCGGCTGGGATTTTGCCAGCATCGATTTTACAGCTCATTACGATAGCTGCCGCAGCTGCTAGCATTACCGTCATGATAGCTTCGTTACGACCTAGAGCAGGGTTCTCGATAAGGCCAACAGAGCCAGAAATTGCTGCTGCGTAACACACGACAAATGCGATTGCGCCTAGGAAGATGAAGGTTGCTTTCTTCGCTGTTGGTAGGATTTCGCGTTTTGCTTCTGTATTTAGCTTGATTAAGCCTTTTTCTAGACGCTCTTGGTATTCAGCATCGTCTTTTAGCTCACAGCCCATGAAGTTCGCCACGAACGCACCGATCATGCACGCGATGAACGTCGTTGGGATACAGATTGCTAGTAGTGTTAGGTAGTCAACGCCAAATGGGTGCAGCATTGCCGCGAACGCTACAACAGCCGCTGAGATTGGTGATGCGGTGATAGCGATTTGCGATGCCACGACCGCGATAGACAGTGGACGAGAAGGGCGCACGCCTTGGCCTTTCGCTACTTCTGCAATCACTGGCAAAGTAGAGAATGCCGTGTGGCCAGTACCCGCCATTAATGTCATTAGGTAAGTTACGATAGGCGCATAAAAGGTGATGCGCTCAGGATGCTTGCGCAAAAAGTTTTCAGCAACTTGCACCATCCAGTCTAAACCACCAGCTACTTGCATTGCTGCGATAGCGGTGATTACAGACATGATGATCAAAATTACGTCAACGGGAATGTAAGCTTGGCTTGTTGGTACGCCCAAGATCAAAGACAACGCAATGACCCCAGCACCACCGGCAAAACCAATGCCGATACCACCGATTCTTGCCCCCAAATAGATGAAGAGCAGAACCACGAAGAGTTCGACCATGACCATATTGATACCTCTTTAGTTTTTTATTTGATTCTGATTTTTTGAACACTCAGGAACAGGAGTAAATGCTCAGAGAATGAGAACCTAGTGGTTTAGCGGCAATAAAAGCATATAAAAAATGTGGTTAACCGTATGAGAGCCTAAAAAAGGGGCCTGAGTGGCCCCCTTCGGATTCGTTATTACTCGTAACGTTTTGCTTTGTAAGTAGGATGCATGAAGTTTTCTACTGACAAGATTTCATCAAGCTCCTCTGCTGTAAGCAGACCGCGCTCTAGCACGACTTCACGAACACTTTTACCAGTTTCCGCACAAATCTTACCTACGATGTCACCTTCGTGGTGGCCGATGTATGGGTTTAGGTAAGTGACGATACCGATAGAGTTGTAAACGTAGTTTTCGCAAACTTCTTTGTTCACAGTGATGCCGTCGATACATTTATCACGTAGGTTCACACACGCGTTGTGTAGTAGAGAGATAGACTCAAACACACTTTGTGCGATCACAGGTTCCATTACGTTTAGCTGTAGCTGACCGCCTTCTGCTGCGAAAGAAACCGTGTTGTCGTTACCGAGAACTTTGAAGCAAACTTGGTTTACTACTTCTGGGATAACTGGGTTTACTTTAGCTGGCATGATTGAAGAGCCTGCTTGCATTTCAGGTAGGTTCAATTCATTTAGACCCGCACGAGGACCAGAAGAAAGTAGACGAAGGTCGTTACAGATCTTCGATAGTTTCACTGCTAGGCGTTTTAGCGCGCCGTGAGTCATTACGTATGCGCCACAGTCAGACGTTGCTTCGATCAGGTCTTCTGCTGCAACAACATCAAGGCCTGTTACTTCCGCTAGGTGTTTTACTGCAAGCGCTTGGTAGCCAGTTGGTGTATTTAGACCAGTACCGATTGCGGTTGCGCCTAGGTTGATTTCTAGGAGGAGTTTAGATGTGTAATCTAGAGCACGAATCTCTTCGTTTAGTGTTACCGCCCACGCATGGAACTCTTGACCAACTGTCATTGGTACCGCGTCTTGAAGCTGAGTACGGCCCATTTTCAGTACATCTTTAAACTCAACGGCTTTAAGTTCGAATGCGCCTTTTAGGTACTCAATTGCTTCCATTAGCTTGTGTACGCTGTTGTATACCGCAATACGGAAACCTGTTGGGTACGCACAGTTGGTTGATTGGCTCTTGTTTACATGGTCATTTGGGTTAACAAATTCGTATTGGCCTTTCTCTTTACCCATCAACTCAAGCGCAACGTTTGCGATCACTTCGTTCGTGTTCATGTTAACTGAAGTGCCTGCACCGCCTTGGAATACGTCTGATGGGAACTGATCCATACACTTGCCAGTTTCTAGGATCAAATCACACGCTTCGATGATGTAGTTTGCAACGTCTTTTGGAATAGCGCCAAGTTCTTTGTTTGCTAACGCTGCTGCTTTTTTGGTCATTACCATGCCGCGTACAAATTCTGGTACGTCAGAGATGGTCATATTAGAGATGTTGAAGTTCTCGATCGCACGTAGCGTATGAATACCGTAGTACGCATCTGCAGGGACATGACGTTGACCTAATAGATCTTCTTCAATACGAGTGGCTGGGTTTGCTGTTTTTGGAGCATCAGATAGGGTAGCCATAGCAGGATCCTTAGATGATAATTCTGATAATAAAGTTATTTATTAGCCATTTCTGCAATCTAGAATCCATTCATCAGAATTTTTGGCTGGAAAATCCGTCCTGACTTATGTGGCACATGATACTGCACCTAGCGCATAAAAATAGTAACTAGATCACCTTTTTCGTTTTTCATGAGTCAATAATTTGCAAAGTATGAACGGGTTATTAATAACCCTTTATAGGTACTCGATTTTCCTCGACAAACATGAGTTTTTAGAGTTCGAAATTAGCACTTTAAAAGCACGAAAAAATCGGTATGCAATTGAATGAAACGCGTTCCCGCTACTTTGTCTAAAAGAGAAGGAGACCAGTATGAACACGCTTTTTTACAACGATTCGTTTGAGCTTAGTCTGCTTTTACCATTACACTGAATTAAACAAAGGAGGGCGTGTGTTTCCTATCTTATTATTAGCGTTTATTTTTGTTCCGATCATTGAAATCGGCTTATTTATTCAGGTGGGCGGCTTTTTAGGTTTATGGCCGACCATTGCACTAGTCTTAATCACTGCATTTGTTGGTGCGTCGTTGGTTCGTAGCCAAGGTATACAAACACTGATGTCAGTACAGGGGCGTCTTGAACAAGGTGAAATTCCAGCCCAGCAAATTTTTGAAGGCGTAATGCTAGCGGTGGCTGGCGTGCTACTGTTAACCCCGGGCTTTATGACCGATGCCCTTGGTATGTTGGTGTTGCTTCCTGCGCCACGCGCCGCGATAGCTAAATACTTGATGAGCAAAATGGTGGTGAAAACCATGCATGGTGGTGGCTTCCAAGGTGGTTTCTCTAACCAGGGGCCATTTGAGCAAGACCCGTTCCGTCGTGACCCTTTTGATTCCCAGTCAGATAATGGCAAGACCTTCGAAGGGGAATACGAGCGTAAAGACGATGATGATCGCAACAAGCTCAACTGATTGAGTTAGACAGTAAAGAAAACAAAAGGGCGCACCAAGCGCCCTTTTCTGTATTTGGAATTCGTGCTGCTTACAATGCGCCTTCAAAGCCCATTTGACGCCATGCTTCAAAAGCAATGATCGCAACGGCATTCGAAAGGTTTAGGCTGCGCGCATCTGGCATCATTGGAATGCGAATACGCTGCTCCATTGGCAAGCTATCGATGATTTCAGCAGGCAAGCCACGAGTTTCTGGACCAAACATCAAAACATCACCCGCTTGGTATTGTGCATCAACGTGGTGACCTGTGGTTTTGGTGGTGCAGGCAAACAATCGATAGTTACCTTGCTTCTCTTTCTCTAAATACTCTAAGAACGCTTGATAGTTTTTATGGCGTGTTACGCGAGCTAAATCATGGTAATCCAAACCAGCACGGCGGACTTTTTTCTCTTCAAGATCGAAACCCAGAGGTTCAATTAAGTGAAGGTTTGCACCGCAGTTGGCGCATAGTCGAATGATGTTGCCGGTGTTCGGCGCGATTTCTGGTTCGTATAAAGCGATATCAAACATGGTATTGAAATAGAGTTGGTCAAAGAGAGGGGCAGTATATACCCAAGTCACCGAGATATGCGAGATTCAGCAAGATTGACCTGGGTATGAAAGCAGGCATTAGCGCGGATGTTAATACCGTGAGTAGTGATGCTCTTTATAAGAGAGCGTGAGCATAGTTTTCTTCAACTGCTCGCCAGTTGACGACGTTCCACCACGCATCAATATATTCTGGGCGACGGTTTTGGTAGCTGATGTAATACGCGTGCTCCCACACGTCTAATGCGAGGATTGGTTCACCGCGCACATCCACTACGTCCATCAGAGGGTTGTCTTGATTACTGGTGGACGTAATGTGAATCTCACCATCTTTTACGATCAGCCATGCAAAGCCAGACCCAAAGGTATTGATGGCAGCTTGGGCAAACGCCTCTTTAAATTGCGCAAAGCTACCAAATTTATCGTTAATTGCTTGAGCAAGCGCGCCTTGAGGCTCTCCGCCACCGTTTGGTGACATGCAATTCCAATAAATGATGTGGTTGTAATAGCCGCCACCATTATTACGTACTGCTGGACTGAGCTTAGAGATATTGTCAAAGATCTCGTCTAATGACTGAGTTTCGAGCTCGCTCCCTTCAACGGCATTTACAAACTTATCAAAGTACGTCTTGTGGTGTTTGCTGTAATGCACTTCCATGGTTTTCGCGTCGATGTACGGCTCTAGTGAATCGTACGGGTAAGGCAGAGCGGGAAATGTATGTGACATAGTAAATCCTCCTTAATTGGAAAATTTACTTTAATGCTAACGATAATTATTATCAACTTTGATCTTTGTAAGGGTATTCTAAGAAGCCTCGCCAATTTCTAAAGTGAGGGTGGGGCTGTGAATCACTCACTCTAGAAATATGGTGCGAATTATTGTTAGTTCATCAAATTGAGACTAACAATTGATCGGTAAGGTGATACTCATGCGCAATCCGCCTAACGGACTTCGGCTGGCTGCGATCGTGCCACTGTGCTGGCGAATGGCACTTTCGGTAATGGTTAGGCCGAGACCTGTGCCGCCAGAGTGGCGATCGCGTGCCGTGGAAACGCGATAGAACGGGCGAAAAATCGCGGCCAGTTCCTCTTCTGGTACACCTTCTCCATTATCGTCAACCGTGATACGAAGCGTATCGTCATCGGCTTTGATGTCGATTTGTACCTCATCTTTTCCGTAGTAAATGGCGTTACGAACGATATTTTCCACCGCACTCATCAGCAGTTTAGGGTTACCGGAAATATTGCGCTTAGGTAATTCTGAATAGTGTAGCTGTTTGCCCATTTGCTCTGCTTCAAACTGCGCATCTTTAATGATTTCTTCCCATAAACTTTCTAGTGGCTGTGTTTCGCGAGTCATATGACTGTTCGCCTGCATGCGAGAAAGCTCTAATAGTTCACTGATCATCTGTTCCAAGCGCTGCGCTTCGGTATCGATACGAGTCAGTTCTGGGCTTTCGCCTTGTTTACGCGTCGCTAATGCGCTTGCCATGCGCAGACGAGTTAAAGGTGAGCGCAGCTCGTGAGAGATATCGGATAGCAAACGTTGTTGTCCTGAAATCATTTGATTAACCGCTTCGACCATCTGGTTGAAGCTGCTGCCTGCTTGACGAAATTCCGCCGTACCTTTTTCTAAATTTGGGTCTGTGACAAATTCACCTTTCGCCACACGTTGAGCAGCGGCTTCAAGACGACGTGCAGGCTGACTCAAAGCCCAAGCAAGCCATAACAGCAATGGTGTACTAACCAGCATGACTGCAAGCAAGAGCTGGAATGGGTGATCAAACAGACGCAGGAGTAGAGGTGGTGGCTCATTCCATTTGAAGCCCACGTACATCAAGATATCGGAACCTGCCAAAGTGATAGGAATTGGGCCCGCAATCATGTATCGACCATACAGCTTCTGCTTTGGATTATTGTAATCTTCGATACTGGTGACAAAGTTTTGCATGGCACGCAATTGAAAATTGCTGCGTTTTTCTGTCGTAAGAACATTACCGCTGTAGTCAGAAAAAAAGACTCGTGGGCGAGGGTCGTGCTTGCCGTGACGGTTGCCCTCGATACGAAAAAGTATGCGGCCTAAATCAGTTTGCTGGCTGTATTTTTGTTGGATTGAGTCACGCGTTTCTACCATACGTTTGTAGTGTTCTTCTGGAATATCGCGAGCTTTGCGTGGGTCCAAATGTGGCAGTGATAGCACGGCTATCAATACTAATAACATGGTGAACCAAAAAATGGCAAAGATGCGTCCATACAGGCTATTGATGTTTGGCAGTTTGATGCGTGATAGGCGCATTAATCCTCCTCAAGCAGCATGTAGCCACGACCACGCAGGGTTTTAATTCGCGGCTTGCCATTGCTTTGATCTGGTAATTTTTTACGTAAGTTCGAGACATGCATATCGATAGCGCGATCAAAAGCAGCGAGTCGTTTACCAAGCACATCTAAGCTCAGTGTCTCTTTGGTCAGCACTTGTCCTGGGTTTTGTACGAAGTGGGTGAGTAGCGCAAACTCGGTTGCTGTGAGATCGAGTAACTGTTGCTCACAATACGCTTCTTGCTTACCGGGATAGAGGCGGATTTCTTGATACTCAATGCAATCGCTGTTTTTGGTATTTTTTTGTGTGCTGCTAGTGCGGCGTAAAATCGCGCGGATTCGCGCTAACAGCTCTCGGTCACTAAAAGGTTTTGGTAAATAATCATCCGCGCCCAGTTCCAAGCCGATCACGCGATCAATTTCTTCCCCTTTAGCGGTCAGCATCAAGACGGGAGTTTCCCAATTTTCACGTAAGCGTTTCAGCGTTTCCATGCCATTGAGTTTTGGCATCATGACATCCAACAAAATCAAATCAATCTTATCATTGATCGCGGCTAAGCCGGCTTCACCGTCATTTGCTTCGCTGACGTCAAACCCTTCGAAACTGAGTACTTCTTTTAATAAGCTAGTTAGCTCGATATCGTCATCGATTAAAAGAATGTTTGCCATGGGGGCACCTATAGTAAGTTACCGATAGCCTAATATTACATTGGAATGATGCGCAACGAAGAGGAGAAAAATCACTCTTTACGATTCTTTACGCTCCCTATACGTCGCTTTACCTAGCGGGTCGTATTCTATACTCAAGCGCTGTGAGAACAGCTCAGAAGAACCACTCACCTGTGTAAGGAATCGTATTATGAAGTCTGCAAAAAAACTTGTGTTAGCTGCTGTTGTTCTACCTCTTACTCTTGGCGCCGCAAGCGCATTCGCTTACGGTGGTAAAAACCATCATAAAGGTCCTCGTGACGAATGCGGCATGGGTATGGACCGAGGTGTCATGCGTCAACTAGACCTGACTGATGCACAAAAAGATCAGCTAAAAGAAATGCGTGAAGCAAACAAAGCAGAAATGAAAGCAAAATTCGCTGATGGCAAAGAAGCACGTATGGCTGAGCGTCAAGCGCATCACGCAAAAGTGCAATCGCTTTTGCTGGCGGATAATTTTGATGAAGCTCAAGCTACCGAATTAGCAAAAGAGATGGTTGAGCGCCAAACGGAACGTCGCGTGCAAATGCTAGAAAGAAAGCACCAAATGCTTAGCGTATTAACACCTGAGCAGAAAGCGAAATTTGTTGAGCTACAAAATGAACGTATGCAAGAGTGTGGCGACAGAATGCACAAGCTCATGGAAAAGTCGCGCAATAATTAAGTCATGAATTGATGTTATATAAAGAGGCAGCCATTGGTTGCCTCTTTTTGATCTGGTTATTTCATGGTCATTCAATATACTCAACGTATGGTTTTAGTTAACTCTTTGATTATGAAACAGCAATACGCACGTTTAGTTACGACCGCCGCTTGGACTGCAACCATTGTGGCGACGCTTCTTCTGATAGTAAAAGTTATCACGTGGTGGGTAACCGGCTCAGTGAGCTTATTGGCGTCATTGATTGACTCCATGTTAGATATCGCGGCTTCGGTTGTGAATCTTGTGGTGGTTCGTTACGCCTTACAACCGGCAGACCGCGAACATACGTTTGGACATGGTAAAGCTGAGTCCTTAGCGGCCCTAGCCCAAGCAATGTTTATTTCGGGCTCGGCAGTATTTTTGATTCTTAACGGGATTGACCGATTTTTCCGCCCACATGCTTTACACGCACCGGAGTTAGGTGTGTATGTATCGCTGTTTGCGATTGTGGTCACACTTGGCTTGGTGATGTTCCAAAAACATGTGGTTCGCGTGACGGGGAGCCAAGCAATAGCGGCGGATTCTCTGCATTATCAGACTGACTTGTATATGAATGCTGCGATCATGGTTGCTCTGGGGCTCAGTTATTTTGGAGTGACTCAAGCGGATGCTGTGTTTGCGATTGGTATTGGTGTCTTCATTCTTTATAGCGCTTTCAAAATGGTCAGCGAAGCGATTCAAACCTTACTTGATAGAAAGTTGCCCGATGAAGAGCTTGAGCAAATTAACCAAGCTTGTTTGAGCGTAAAAGGGGTATTGGGCGTGCATCAGTTACGCACGCGAATGTCAGGACCGACGCGCTTTATACAGTTGCATTTAGAGCTAGACGATAACTTACGATTAATTGAGGCGCATTACATTGCTGATAAAGTGGAAGATAATTTATTGGCTCTGTTTCCTGATGCGGATGTATTGATCCATCAAGATCCATTGTCTGTCGTTTTCGGACCAGAGAAAGAGCAGAAAGCACAAGATTGGTAGGCTTGAAAAATCCATCAGTGCCCGACGACAAACAGGTACTTATTGACTATCTTTCCATCAATACTTATTAAGATTCGTGATCCTGATATGAATCAACAAAGTTTCATAGAGAAACTGTAATACTCTTACATAAGTAGAAAAGTTACATAAAAAAGTGCGTTTTCATTGGTAATCCTGTAGAGGAAATGTAACATAACGCACAGTTCTGGATTATGCAGGTTGCTTGGTAACAAGGGGCCTAAAAGAAAATTAAATAATTGATTGCCAAAGATCGAGGGTGAGCATGATTAAGAAGATCGGTGTTTTAACAAGTGGCGGTGACGCACCTGGTATGAACGCTGCGATACGCGGCGTAGTACGTACAGCACTATCCGAAGGATTGGAAGTATTCGGTGTGTACGACGGCTACCTAGGCCTATACGAAGGCCGCATCGAGAAGCTAGATCGTTCTAGCGTTTCAGATGTGATCAACAAAGGTGGTACGTTCCTAGGTTCTGCACGTTTCCCTGAATTTAAACAAGTGGAAGTTCGTGAAAAAGCGATTGAGAACCTGAAAAAACATGGTATCGATGCACTAGTGGTAATCGGTGGTGATGGTTCGTACATGGGTGCGAAGAAACTGACTGAAATGGGTTACCCATGTATCGGTCTTCCGGGCACAATCGACAACGATATCGCAGGTACGGATTACACTGTGGGCTACCTAAGTGCACTAAACACCGTTATCGATGCAATCGACCGTCTACGTGATACTTCTTCATCTCACCAACGCATTTCAATTGTAGAAATCATGGGCCGTCACTGTGGTGATTTGACTCTGATGTCTGCAATTGCGGGCGGTTGTGAATACATCATCACTCCGGAAACTGGTCTAGACAAAGACAAGCTGATCAGCAACATCCAAGATGGTATCGCTAAAGGTAAGAAACACGCGATCATCGCGCTTACTGAGCTAATGATGGATGCTAATGAACTAGCACGTGACATCGAAGCCGCGACAGGTCGTGAAACTCGTGCAACAGTACTTGGTCACATCCAACGTGGTGGTCGTCCAACTGCATTTGACCGCGTACTAGCATCTCGTATGGGTAACTACGCTGTTCACCTATTGATCGAAGGTCATGGTGGTCGTTGTGTAGGTATCGTGAAAGAGCAACTTGTTCACCACGATATCATCGACGCAATCGAAAACATGAAGCGTCCAGTACGCAACGATCTATACAAAGTTGCTGAAGAGTTGTTCTAAGCAAGCTTGAAATAGATAAACAAAACCGCGGCTTTCCGCGGTTTTTTTGTTTTCAGCCCTAAACCACCTACTTCAGTAGGTGGTTATCATCCGTTTCGGCTTTGCCTGTAAAACTACTCATGCTAAATGCGTCTTTGATTTTTCCAGAAGTCAAAGAGGACAAATAACATGAGTAGATACAATCAAGCTTCCCACGTATTTTGGCGTTGTCAATACCATATAGTGTGGACGCCAAAGTATCGATTTAGGATCTTGAAGAACAATATAGGTAAAGAAGTTTATCGATGTATTTATGTTTACTGTAATCAACTTGGATGTGAAGTCGTAGAGCTAAACGTACAAGTTGACCACGTACATTTAGTTGTAAAGGTCCCACCAAAGCTTTCGATATCCAAGTTGATGGGGGTATTGAAAGGCAAAATAGCCTTAAAGCTATTTAGCAAGTTTCCTCACCTTAGGAAGAACAGGCTTTGGGGTAATCACTTTTGGCAAAGAGGCTATTTTGTCGATAGTGTTGGAATCAATGAAGAAATAATACGCCGATATGTAAGACATCAAGAGAAGCAAGAGCGAGTAGAGCAGCAGCAATTGGCGCTGGACTAAACAAAGGCCCCCTTTTAGGGGGCTCACACAAAGCCACCTTCTTTAGAAGGTGGTAATTTACATTTGAGAATCAACAAAAAGAAACTAGTGATAGACGAGTGTTAAGACACGCTGCTCTGCTCTATGAGCGTTAATTTTCGCTCGCGCAGCGCAAACAAGTAGCCCAGTAGCCCACCCAACGTATTCCCAACCGCGATACCGATAAACAAGCCTTCAATGCTGTAGATTTGGCTCCCGATCCACGCCGATGGCAAGGTAAAAATGAACAGCCGCATAAAGCTCCACTGGAATGCACGCAATGGCTTGTGCATCGCATTCAAACCACTGACTAACATCATTACGATGCCTTGGAAGCCATAACTAAATGGCACCACCAGTAAATAATGCCAAAGCAGGTTTTTCACCGCATCTTCCTGAGAAAACAGCGCAGCCAGAGGAATGCTCAGTGGCACCATCATCAAGAAGATAAACCCTTGGAATACCACTGCAAAACGCATGCTAATAAATAAACCGGAAAAGGCTCGTTGCGGTTGTTTGGCTCCTAAATTTTGTGCCATAAACGGTGTGAGGGCAGAGGTCAGCGACATCAATACTAAAATCAATATAGACTCAATACGCTGCGCTGCGCCGTAAGCAGCAACCGCCGCTGTACCGTGGTTGGATAACAGCATCATCAGAATGGCACCGGACAATGGATTCATCGCGTTTGATAGCGCTGCAGGGGTACCAATTTTTAGTGTCTGTTGCCAGTCTTGTTTCAGCAAAGCCCATTGGGGTTGAGCAAGCAATTTTTCCCGTTTAATTAGCACATAGAATGAGCCACACAAAGCACCTAACCAGCTAAAGGCACTTGCTATGGCTGCGCCTTGAATGCCAAGTTCCGGAAAAGGGCCATAACCGAAAATCAACAATGGATCGAGCATGCCATTAATCAAACCAGCCAACATCATGACTTTTGCTGGTGTTTTTGTGTCGCCAGTAGCTCGGATAGCACTGTTGCCCGCCATTGGGATCACTAGCAGAGGAATGGTGAGATACCAGACCTGCATATATTGCTCAATAAGAGGGATGAGATCATCAGACGCACCAAGAAAACGAAACAATGGCGCAATGGTGGTAAAGCCAATAGAAGACGCGATAGCCACAAGTAACACGGCTAACAACAAACCGTGGGTGGTGAACCGAGCAGCTTGTGGTGCATGACCTTGCCCAAGCAAGCGACCAATATTGGTCGATAGTCCCATCCCAATCCCCATCGTAATGCAGTTAACCGCAAAGGTTACAGGGAAGGTATAGCTGATAGCTGCTAGCGCTTGAGTGCCAAGCAACGAGATAAAAAACGTGTCCACCAAGTTAAACATCAAAATTGCGATCATGCCCATGGTCATGGGTACGGTCATTTTCCGCAGCGTTTCAGGAATGGGTGCGGTCAACAAACCATGCTTATCGGTCGCTTGGGGTTCCAGCTTGTTATTTTCCTGCATGTGTGACAACTATCTGGTGAGCAAACTGCAAGGATACAAGAAAGCGAGATGCCGAGCGAGTGAGCATTTCTAACGCAAACCGTTGCCTAGTTGTTCGTTATTTTAACTAAGTCACAAAAATTTTGTGCCACCCCCTTGGGATCGCTGCTTCGACCCCTTATATAGGGATCACGTGTCTGGGGCTACAGTCCCTAAGGACAATTATCAAATAAACATGGAAATTTTCAGGAGAGACGACCGATGAACATTCGTCCATTACATGACCGAGTTATCGTTGAACGTAAAGAAGTTGAATCTAAGTCTGCTGGTGGCATCGTTCTGACTGGTTCTGCTGCAGAAAAATCGACTCGCGGTGTTGTTCTAGCTGTGGGTAAAGGCCGCATCCTAGAAAACGGCACCGTACTGCCACTAGACGTTAAAGTCGGTGATACCGTTATCTTCGCTGAAGGTTACGGTACAAAAACTGAAAAAATCGACGGTAAAGAAGTGCTTGTCATGTCTGAAAACGACATCATGGCGATCGTTGAATAATAGCAATCATTGAGTAATTTTTTGCTCAGATTCAATTACGAAATTACACACAAAGAATTTTAGAAAGGAAATCAAAGATGGCTGCTAAAGACGTTAAATTTGGTAATGACGCACGAGTTAAAATGCTGGAAGGTGTAAACGTTCTGGCTGACGCAGTAAAAGTAACACTGGGTCCTAAAGGACGTAATGTCGTTCTAGACAAATCTTTTGGTGCACCGACTATCACTAAAGATGGTGTATCAGTAGCGCGTGAAATCGAGCTGGAAGATAAATTCCAGAACATGGGCGCACAAATGGTTAAAGAAGTTGCGTCTAAAGCAAACGACGCAGCGGGTGACGGTACAACAACAGCAACGGTACTAGCACAATCTATCGTTAACGAAGGTCTAAAAGCAGTCGCAGCGGGCATGAACCCAATGGATCTTAAGCGTGGTATCGACAAAGCTGTTGCTGCGGCAGTTGAGCAACTAAAAGAGCTTTCTGTTGAATGTAACGACACAAAAGCGATCGCGCAGGTTGGTACTATCTCTGCAAACTCAGACGCAAGCGTAGGTAATATCATTGCAGAAGCAATGGAGCGTGTGGGTCGTGATGGCGTTATCACGGTTGAAGAAGGTCAGGCGCTACAAGACGAGTTAGACGTAGTAGAAGGTATGCAGTTCGACCGCGGTTACCTGTCTCCTTACTTCATCAACAACCAAGAATCAGGCAGTGTTGATCTAGAAAACCCATTCATTCTTCTTGTTGATAAGAAGATCTCAAACATTCGTGAGCTTCTTCCAACGCTAGAAGCTGTCGCGAAAGCATCTCGTCCACTGCTTATCATTGCAGAAGATGTAGAAGGCGAAGCGCTAGCAACATTGGTTGTGAACAACATGCGTGGCATCGTAAAAGTTGCAGCTGTGAAAGCACCTGGCTTCGGTGACCGCCGTAAAGCAATGCTACAAGACATCGCTATCCTAACTGGCGGTACTGTGATTTCTGAAGAGATCGGTCTAGAGCTAGAAAAAGTTGCACTAGAAGATCTAGGTCAAGCGAAGCGTGTTTCTATCACGAAGGAAAACACGACTATCATCGATGGTATCGGTGAAGAAGAGATGATCTCAGGCCGTGTTGCTCAGATTCGTCAACAAATCGAAGACGCAACTTCAGACTACGACAAAGAGAAACTACAAGAGCGCGTAGCTAAACTGGCTGGCGGTGTTGCAGTAATCAAAGTTGGTGCTGCGACTGAAGTTGAAATGAAAGAGAAGAAAGACCGTGTAGAAGATGCGCTAGCCGCAACTCGCGCAGCGGTTGAAGAAGGTGTTGTTGCTGGTGGTGGTGTTGCACTTATCCGCGCGGCATCTAAGATTGCTCACCTAACGGGTGACAACGAAGAACAAAACGTTGGTATCCGCGTTGCACTACGTGCAATGGAAGCGCCAATCCGTCAAATCACGAAGAACGCAGGTGAGGAAGACTCAGTTGTTGCGAACAACGTGAAAGCGGGTGAAGGTAGCTACGGCTACAACGCGGCAACAGGCGAATACGGCGACATGCTAGAAATGGGTATCCTAGATCCAACTAAAGTTACTCGTTCTGCACTACAATTCGCAGCATCGGTTGCAGGTCTGATGATCACAACTGAAGCGATGGTTACTGACCTACCGCAAAAAGACGCGCCAGCGATGCCTGACATGGGCGGCATGGGTGGCATGGGCGGTATGGGCGGCATGATGTAAGCCAGCTTATCTCATCGCTCTAAGGGACCCCTTATAGCGGAAAGATAACCGACCAAACCTTTAAAAGTCGAGGCAGATGCCTCGACTTTTTTATGCGTATCACCTGAGAAACATGACGTTCTGGTGTGGCTTATCATGAAATTTTTGAGCGTAAAAAGCGCCATTTCAGAAGCAAAAAATCGAAGAGAAATATTTTTTCTTTTGAGTCAGATGGTTAAATCTGACCTATTGCTAACACTTTTTGAACGGGGACAGAGCAAAATCTGAACATTACACTATGTTGTAAATTGTTGCTTCCCATCATGGAGATGAAAATGAAAAAGCTTATGACGTCATTGGCGATTGCAGCCGCTATCGCATCACCTGTTGCTTTTGCCGACAGTACACCTGTGATGTTCTCTACTATCGATAACACAAACGCACCTTCGAATTCTTCAGTTGGTGGTGTTCGTTTAGCTGTGTTGCATGGACAGGTAAATGAGGTTAAAGGTGTCGACTTTTCACTGCTTGGTATGTCAGAAACGGATCGTACGACAGGTGTGAACTTCGGTCTGTTTTTTGGTGCAGCAAAAGTAAATCAAGAAATGAAAGGCGCGTCTTTAGGCTTAGTTAACTGGAACCAAGGTCAGACGACGGGTGTTAACTTGGGTGCTGTTAACATTACGAACAACGTAAAAGGCTTGAACTGGAGCGCGGTGAACTATTCTGAAGGCTACACCATGGCGGATGTGGGCTTAGCGAGTATCTCTAAGAAGTCTAATTTCCAGTTTGGGTTCTTCAACATGACCGATCAAATCGATGGCGTGCAAATTGGTCTTTTGAACTGTGCGGATAACGGTTTCTTCAAGTGTTTCCCACTCATCAACTTTGCTAAGTAATCCCTGAGAAAGTCAGAATCTTTATATACAGAAAGCCCTCGATGTTCGTCGAGGGCTCTTTAATTACTGATGAGATGAAGCGAGTTTCTCGGAGCGTTAACTATTTAATTAATCGTGATGAAGTTTTGCGTTGTTGAATTCTTTGATGAACACCGCGGCGTAATGCTTTGATGTGGTTTTCTGCTTTATCCACACCTAACAACACGGTTAATGTCAGGAGAGTAATAACCACCGACTGCGTTAAATAACCCAAACCTATCATCAAACCTAAACCTGCTAGCACCCATATTACAGCCGCGGATGTTACGCCATGGATTTTTCCATCAAGTGTCATCATAACGCCAGCGCCTAAGAAGCCGACGCCAGTAATGATCTGACCAAGCACTCGTGCTTGATCAAGTGTATTTGGCGATAACGACACTGCCATCGACATAAACAGGTAGGTGCCTGAAATAATTAATATTGCTGTGCGAATGCCAACCGGTTTACCACGAGTTTGGCGCTCTATACCGATCATGAGCCCATTAATGGCGCAGCATAGTAGGGCAGGCCAACTGAATGGGCCAAGATCGAAAATTTGTTCGAATGCTGTATGCATCTTGACCTCCAAAGTGCGGAGTATGCATAGACTTACCGTGCAAAGCGAACAAAAATAATCAATCTAGACGACAAATTTAATTGAGTGTCAGAGCTTATTCTAAATGCAAATCCAACGGCGTTTTACTTGGCCTGCCACCAACTTCTCGTGTGAGTTTTGGTACCAGATAACCCGATACACGCGTGATGAGTCCGCGCATAATAGCTTTCGCTTCTGCGTCCGAAATAAAGTAGTGCGCTGCGCCTTGCACCTTATCAAGAACGTGGAGGTAATAAGGCAAGATACCCGCGTCAAATAAGGCCTCACTTAACGCCACTTGAGCTTCTACCGAATCATTCACGCCTTTCAGCAGAACGCCTTGGTTTAGAAGCGTAACGCCCGCTCTTTTGAGCTTGAACATCTGTTCAGCAAATTCGTCATTGATTTCGTTGGCATGGTTGATGTGAGTGACGAGGATGATTTGTAACCTTGATGCTTGCAGAAGTTGGCATAGTTCATCAGTGACTCGAGCTGGAATCACCACAGGTAAACGGCTATGAATACGCAGACGTTTGATGTGAGGAATGTGAGCAATGTGCTCTAAAAGCCAATGAATCTCATCGTCTTTTGCCATTAATGGATCACCACCTGAGAAGATGACTTCGTTCAACTCTGGTTGTTGTGCCATGTACTCTAAGCACTTGGTCCAGGCTTGTTTCCCGCTTTTGTTCTCTTGATAAGGGAAGTGACGACGAAAACAGTAACGGCAATTTACCGCGCAGCCACCTTTGACAATCATCAGGGCGCGGTTGCGATACTTGTGTAGCAGGCCAGGGACTTCATTGTCCTGCTCTTCCAATGGATCATTGGAGTAACCCGGATGCACCTCAAATTCGTCGCTCAGTGGTAAAACCTGACGTAAAAGAGGGTCTTTAGGGTTGCCTTTCTCCATCCTATCGACAAAACTTTGCGGTACACGCTGTGCAAACAGCTTGCGCGCGGCAAACCCGTCTTGCCACGGTGAAGGATCAATTTCCAGTATTTCGAGCAATTTTGCAGGATCAGAGATCCCATTCGCCAACTGTTTGAGCCAGTTTTGCTCAACAGATTCGACTTTTCGGGTTATTATGTGCGGCATTGAATTTAGCTCTAAGAATGTAAGAGGAAAAAATGGCTACAGTTAGCACCAATGAATTTAAAGGCGGTCTTAAGTTAATGCTTGATAACGAGCCTTGTGTAATTCTGGAAAACGAATACGTTAAACCAGGTAAAGGCCAAGCGTTCAACCGTGTTAAAATTCGTAAACTTCTTTCTGGTAAAGTGCTAGAGAAAACATTCAAGTCTGGTGACACTTGTGAAGTGGCAGACGTAATGGATATCGACCTAGATTATCTATATTCAGACGGCGAATTCTACCACTTTATGAACAGTGAAACGTTTGAACAGATCGCAGCGGATGCAAAAGCGGTAGGTGAAAACGCTAAGTGGTTGGTAGAAAACAACACTTGTATGATCACTCTTTGGAACGGTAACCCAATTACTGTTACTCCACCAAACTTCGTTGAGCTAGAAGTTGTAGACACAGACCCAGGCCTGAAAGGTGATACTCAAGGTACTGGCGGTAAACCAGCGACGCTATCAACTGGCGCTGTTGTTCGTGTTCCTCTGTTCATCTCAATTGGTGAAGTGATTCGCGTAGATACTCGTACTGCTGAATACGTAGGTCGTGTGAAGTAAGCACTTTATATGATTGTTAGAAAGGTCGCTTCGGCGGCCTTTTTTATTGCCTGTGATTCTTCTCTTTTAATCCCTCTGCGTAAAACATCGATATCCTCCGCAAATTTTTGATGATTTTGTATTATTCGTAAAAATCTTATTTATTCCATGAATCTGTCGATTATTCCTTAATGTAACATTTTGATACATTAGTACTTGTTGCTGAGTTGCATAGCAATCTGATTTTTATCGATTTAACTCAGTAACAATCCAAAAAAGGAGAACAAAATGGAAAGCAGAGGTTTAGGAAGGGGTTTAAAGGTGGAAGAAAGACGTCAGTTACTACATAAAGGATTAAAAGCAGCCGTATTTGGCGTACCGCTGTTGGCAATAGGCTTAACGATTAATAGCTCGGTGCTGATGACCGATGCGGGTTACAGCTACGTGCATCAGAATAATATTACTGGTGAGTTGGATGTGTTTACTGAACCTGGCATTCATTTTCGTATGCCATTTCTGTCCAAAATCACCAAGTATGACCAAGTGATCACCGTGTCATTCGGTAACAGCAAGGGCGAAGATTTTTATCAACGTCTTGATGCGATTCAGGTTCGATTTGCCGACACCTATATTGGTCAGATCCCCGTAACATTCCGCTTTAAGCTCAGTAATGACCCTGAAGCGGTGAAGAAGATGCATAAAGAGTTCCGCAACAACAGTAACTTGATCGATGCGCTGCTTGTAAAGAACGCACGTAACGTAACGGTGATTACCGCAACCCAATACACGGGTGAAGAGTTTTTCCAAGGTGGTTTGAACCAGTTCAAATCGAAACTTGGCGATCAGTTACGAGAGGGGATTTATCTAACAGAGCGACGTCAGGTTGAAGTGGAAGAGTTGGATCTTGCGCCTGTTGGGGCGAATCAAGCTAATCCGAACCAATTACAGCGCACCAATCAACTGGTTTGGAAAACCGTACCTGTCGTAGACAAAACCGGGCAACCGATTCGTCAAGACAATCCGTTACAACAATACGGTATTCAAGTGACGCAGGTGACCATTGGTGACCCGCAGCCAGAAAAGCAATTAGATCAGCTATTGGCAGATAAAAAGCGTTTAGTGGCGGATCGTATTCGCGCGATTCAGGAACAAGAAACGTCGAAAGCACAGGCAGAGACCGAGCAGTTACGCAAAGAGATTCAACGAACACGTGAGGTGCAAGACGCTCAGCGTGGTAAAGAACTCGCAATTATTGCTCAGCAAAAAGAAGTGGAAGTTGCACGTCAGATTGCAGAGCGTGAAATCGTTGAAGTGGAAAAAACCAAACGACTTGCTGAAGTCGAGAAGGAGAAAGAGCTAGCTATCGCAGAGGCTAACTTAGCGATTCAAAAAGCGAACGCACTTTCTGCTGAGTTTGAAGCGAAAGCGATATTAGCGAAAGGTCGCGCAGAATCTGAAGTCCTTAAAGGTAAGTATGCGGCGTTAGGAGCAAACCGTGAAGTTTACTTGGCAGAATTGAATCGAGACGTAGCGAACTCGCTGTACAACAATTTGCAAAACTTCCAAGTTCAGATGCCACAAAATTACATTGGTGGAAGTGACGAAACGGGCTTGAAAACAAACCTAGATGTGATTACTGGCTTTGGTGCTCTGGGTCTTATGGACCAGACAAAGAAGGTCGCACAGCAATAAGATCATGGGTGGTCAAAAGCTTAAAAAGCAAAAAGATCATAGGTAACCCAAAGCAATAAAAAAGCTGGCATTTAGCCAGCTTTTTCTTTTTTGGTCAGTCTCTTAAATCATGAAGATAAAGATAACTGCTAGTGCAGTGATGAGGCCTGCAAATGCATAGCATGCAATTTTACCAATCACACCAGTGTGGAACTTAAGGTCGTGCATGCCGTGGTGTACACGGTGCATTGCATGCCACATTGGCAATGCTAGCGTGCCAATGATGAATAGCGCACCGATGATGCTGGTTGCGAATGCAGAGACACGCTCGTAGCTCATCGCTTCTGCATCAATCACGCCTAGTGGGACCAAGATACCTAGCACAAGAACAGTGATTGGCGTGATCATCGCGAACCAAGTACCACCTGCGCCAAACAGACCCCACCAGATTGGCTCATCAGAACGTTTTGGTGATGTGTTTACACTATAATTCGGTTTCATTGCTCAGCTCCTTACACCACGATGAGAACGATCAGTGAGATGAACGCAACCGCGGCCCACTGAGTCAATACGATGATCTTCTTGTCCACGGGTTTGCCTTTCAAACGAATTGGCATTACTTGTGGCATCATGCTGAAGAAAGTTTGAGCGTGGAATAGGCTACCGAGTAGTGCAACGATGTTGATTGCGACGACGATTGGGTTCGCCATGAACGCTAACCAACCTTGCCATGCTTCAGGACCTTTCACCAAGCAACCTAAACCGAAAGTTAGGAACAGAGTGAATAGGATTAATGGAAGCACCGTCGCTTCACGTAGCATGTAGAAGCGGTAGAAAGGATGGTTCTTCCACCAAGTGCGTTTTACTTCACGAACGTAAGGTTTACGATTGCTCATCCTTATGCCTCCACTTTCTTTGGTGAACCATCAGGTTTCAACATAGCAATCACGAAGTCCATAGAAGACTCCACTTTGCCTTGGTTTACTGCCGCTGCTGGGTCAACGTTCTTCGGACAAACTTCAGAACAGTAACCAACAAACGTACAACCCCAAGCACCGTTTTCACCGTTGATAAGCTTCATGCGCTCATCTTTACCGTTGTCACGGCTGTCTAGGTTGTAGCGGTGGGCTAGCGTTAGTGCAGCAGGACCGATGAACTCTGGGTTAAGACCAAACTGAGGACATGCGGCATAGCACAGACCACAGTTGATACAGCCAGCGAACTGCTTGTATTTCGCCATCTGTTCTGGCGTTTGCAAGTTCGTACCGTCTTCTGGTTTACGATCGTTACCAATGATGTATGGTTTGATTGCTTCTAGGCGCTCGATGAATGGCGTCATATCAACAATCAAGTCTTTCTCGATTGGGAAGTTCGCTAGAGGCTCGATAGTCACACCGTCTGGGTAGTCACGTAGGAAGCTCTTACAAGCAAGTTTCGGTACGTTGTTCACCATGATGCCGCAAGAACCACAGATCGCCATACGGCAAGACCAACGGTAAGACAGATCTTTGTCTAGGTGGTCTTTGATGTAGCCAAGTGCGTCAAGTACAGACATGGTTTCATCGAATGGTACTTCGAATGTTTGCTTGTATGGTTCTGCATCTTTTTCTGGGTCGTAACGCAGGATGTCTACTTTTTGAATGCGATTTGCTGACATTATGCTTGCTCCTCTGCGTTCTTCTCTTCAGCCGCGGCTTTTTCTGCTGCTTCACCGTATAGACGAGCTTTTGGTTGTGACTTAGTGATGGTCACATTGCTGTAATCGATACTTGGTGCTGACTCTGGCTTGTAGAAAGCAAGTGAGTGTTTTAGGAAGTTCACGTCATCACGTTCTGTACAACCGTCGTCTAGACGTTGGTGCGCACCGCGAGATTCTTTACGTAGAATCGCAGAGTGAACCATCGCTTCTGCGACTTCTAGGCCGTAGCCTACTTCAATGGCGTACAGAAGGTCAGTGTTGAACACTTTACCTTTGTCTTTGATGCTGATGCGTTTGTAGCGTTCTTTCAACTCAGTGATCTTGTCGATAGTCGCTTGCATCAAATCTTCTTGGCGGTAGATACCACAACCCGCTTCCATGGTGTGACCCATTTCCGTGCGGATTTCTGCCCAGTTTTCGTCGCCTTCTTGGTTCATTAGGTTAGCGATGCGTTCTTCAACCGCTTTTACTTGCGCGTCAATTGCCGCGTCGTTCCAGCCTTTGAATTCTGCCGCACGTTTCACGGCGTTTTCACCTGCTACGCGGCCAAATACCACGAACTCAGCCAGTGAGTTAGAACCTAGACGGTTTGCACCGTGAAGACCAACAGACGCACATTCACCCACCGCGAATAGGCCTTTAATGCGAGTTTCACAACTGCCGTCCGTTTCAATACCACCCATGGTGTAGTGAACGGTTGGACGAATTGGAATTGGCTCTTTTGCAGGGTCCACGTTTACATAAGCTTTTGCTAGCTCACAGATGAACGGCAGACGTTCTTGTAGGTACTCTTCACCAAGGTGGCGAAGGTCTAGGTGCACCACGTCACCCAGTGGGTGTTTGATGGTGTTGCCTTTCTGTTGTTCGTGCCAGAAAGCTTGAGAAACTTTGTCACGAGGACCCAGTTCCATGTATTTGTTCTTCGGTTGGCCAACTGGAGTTTCTGGGCCCATGCCGTAGTCTTGTAGGTAACGGTAGCCATTCTTGTTAACGATGATACCGCCTTCACCACGACAACCTTCCGTCATCAGGATACCTGTACCAGGAAGACCTGTTGGGTGGTATTGAACGAATTCCATATCACGTAGAGGAACGCCGTGACGGTAAGCCATTGCCATACCATCGCCCGTTACGATACCGCCGTTGGTGTTACAGTGGTAAACACGGCCCGCGCCACCTGTTGCTAGAACAACAGATTTTGCTTTGATAGTAACAAGCTCGCCTTCAGACATGTGAATAGCAATCAGACCTTGAACTTCGCCTTCATCAACAAGCAGATCCACCACAAAGTACTCATCAAAACGTTTGATGTTGCTGTACTTCATTGATGTCTGGAATAGCGTATGAAGCATGTGGAAGCCAGTTTTGTCTGCAGCGAACCAAGTACGTTCAACCTTCATACCACCAAAGCGGCGTACGTTGACTTCACCGTTCTCTTTACGACTCCATGGGCAACCCCATTGCTCCATTTGGATCATTTCGCGAGTCGCGTTCTCTACAAAGTATTCAACAACATCCTGTTCACATAGCCAGTCACCACCGCCAACAGTGTCGTTGAAGTGGTTGTCTAAGCTATCTTCATCCTTGATAACTGCTGCTGAGCCACCCTCTGCAGCGACCGTGTGGGAGCGCATTGGATAAACTTTAGAAATCAGAGCGACTTCTAAGTCTGGGTTTGCTTCAGCCGCTGCAATAGCAGTACGAAGACCAGCGCCGCCTGCGCCGATGACTGCGATATCTGTGGTGATAATTTGCACAGTTATCCTCCAGTGTGTGATTGCGGAAATCCGCTTGTTATTGTCATTACGAGGCGCTCCTTAAAAAGAACTCCCCAAAAGTAGTAGGGTTAGTGTAGATGAGCCACATGGCAGAAAAATTGATGTAATTGGGTTTTTGCTTCGGTAATGCACTTAAGGGCATAGAATTTATAGGTTATGTGACTGCTATCACGGCATCGAGGTTTTGGTCCTCAAGCATTAATATTAGGGATGTTAAACCCGTGTTGCGTGACATTAACCGCATGGATAATAGGATTTTAACTGAGTGTTTTTTGTTCTGCGGCACGAGTAATGCTTGCCTCAAATTGGCGAGCACATTAGTAAAAAGAAGAAGGGATATTCCTCTCTTCTTGAAGAGTAAAAAGCATGTAGAATGAGACTTTCCTCGCTGAATTAAAGTTTGAGAGACTTGTTATGCAAACCAACTGGCAACCTACTGCTTCCATTGACCAACTTCGTCAACGTGCGACGTTAATCGCGTCGATTCGACAATTCTTCGCTGACCGACAGGTGATGGAAGTCGATACGCCAGCCATGAGTCACGCAACCGTGACTGACATTCATTTGCATACTTTCCAAACCGAGTTTGTTGGCCCAGGCTATGCCGATGGCAGTAAGCTGTTTTTTATGACCAGCCCAGAATTCCATATGAAGCGCCTTTTGGCTGCGGGTAGCGGTTGTATTTATCAAATCAACAAAGCATTTCGTAATGAAGAGAATGGTCGCTACCACAATCCTGAGTTTACGATGTTGGAGTGGTATCGCGTTGGCTTTGACCATCATAAATTGATGGATGAAATGGATGCCCTGTTGCAACTGGTATTGAAGTGTGGCGCAGCGCAGCGCATGACGTATCAACAAGCCTTCATTGATGTGTTGGGTGTGTGTCCATTAGAAGGCTCGATGACGGAGCTGAAAGCGGCGGCAAGCAAGCTGGGCTTGAGTGACATTGCTGAGCCAGAAGAAGATCGCGATACGTTGCTGCAACTGTTATTTAGCGTGGGAGTAGAAAACAAAATTGGTCAGGATGTGCCGGCTTTTGTGTACGACTTCCCTGCGTCACAGGCGGCGCTCGCAAAAATCAATCCTCAAGATCATCGCGTCGCGGATCGTTTTGAAGTGTACTTTAAGGGGATAGAGCTGGCGAACGGATTCCATGAACTGGACAATCCGAAAGAGCAATTAGCGCGCTTTGAACAAGATAACGCAAAGCGTATCGAAATGGGTTTAAAACCGCAGCCGATCGATTATCATCTGATTTCTGCACTGGAAGCAGGGTTGCCAGATTGTGCAGGGGTCGCGTTGGGTATCGATCGTTTGATCATGCTGGCGCTAGGCTGTGACCACATTGATCAAGTGACGGCCTTTCCATTTCCAATTGCATAAGGACGTCCAATGAACCTGACGGCTGCACGTTTCGCCATCTTTAGCTACGCCATATTGATCGCTTTTTTATCTCTGAGTTCAGGTGAACTGCAAGACTGGGGCAATATCGTGTATCTCGACAAAATGCAGCACGCTATGGCGTACAGCGGCTTTGCGTTTTTAGGTTGCTTTTGCGTGTGGCGTTGGCGTCAACGTTGGGCGGTGGCGATTAGTATTTTGCTATTCAGCGCCGTTATTGAGTGGTTGCAAGGGTATGTAGGGCGACAAACTTCTTGGTTAGACCTTGTCGCCAACTTAACTGGCATCTTAACTGGTCTGTTATGTTACCGTATTTGGAGCCTCTATCGACCTAGGTTGGTGAAGTCGCTATACTCGATTCGTTAATGAAGAGGGAACACGATAACAATGAAAACGCGCGACAAAATCGTCTACGCGGCACTGGAGTTGTTCAACCAACATGGTGAGCGCAACATCACCACCAATCACATTGCCGATCACATCGAAATTAGCCCTGGTAATCTGTATTACCACTTCCGCAATAAGCAAGAAATCGTTCGTGAGATCTTTGCGCTTTATTCAGCAGAACTTTTAGAAAGATTTACCCCTATTCAAGGTTCGCAAGAGAGCCTGACTATGCTGAAGAGCTACCTAGACTCTATTTTTACCTTGATGTGGAAATACCGCTTTTTCTACGCAAACTTACCAGAAATCTTGTCACGAGATGAACAGCTACACGAACAGTACATCGATGTGCAAGAGAAGCTGCAAGCGAACCTCATTGCTATTATGCAAGAGTTCGTAACGATGAAGCTGTTGAATGTCGATCAACAACAGTTGAAGTCATTGGTATGTACATTGCACTTGATTGCGTGTAGTTGGTTGGCGTATCAATCCGCGATGGCTTCAAAAACCAACATTACCGAGCAAATGGTGAAGCAAGGGATGTTGCAGATGCTTAATGTCGTTAAGCCATTAGCAACTGAGCAGGGCTTAGAGCAGCTACTGTTATTAGAAGATGCGGTTAGCAATCTACACAGTTAAACGTCAAACTGCTTAATATTTCGAGAGTCACTCTCATTTTCGAGTCGTGGCTCGAGTTGACTTGTCAAATATGCCACGCACAATAGTCCCATACGCTAAAAACCCTTGCAGGGATAAGATTCTCGATAAAGGAACTATCGCCCCATGAATTACGACATTTTTAATGGTGATGCTGATGGCATCATTGCTCTTCTACAATTGCGTTTGGCTGATCCTGTCGATGCCCAGTTAATAACCGGTGTAAAGCGCGACATCAAGCTGGTGGAAAAAGTAGACGTGCAAGCGGGTGATGAGCTGACTGTGTTAGACATTTCGATGGAAAAGAACATGGCAGGTCTAGAGCAAGCTTTGGCTCAAGGCGCGCACGTCTTTTACGCCGATCATCACAAAGCGGGCGACATTCCTCAGCATGGTAATTTGGATGCGCACATCGATCTCGATGCCAACATGTGCACGGCGTTGATTGTCGATAAGTTGCTTGATGGGCGTTTTCATGACTGGGCGATTACGGCGGCTTATGGCGATAACATGATTGCTAAAGCCGATGAGTTAGCGAATAACGCGGGCTTGTTGCAGCAACAGAAAGAGCAGCTAAAAGAGCTGGGTACTTTAATTAACTACAACGGCTACGGATCGAAGGTCGAAGATTTACACTTTCACCCTGCGGAGCTGTACCGAGCTTTGCTGAAGTACACGTCACCATTTGAAGCTATTGAAGATACGGCCTCGCCATACTACCAATTGCAATCGGCTTACCAACAAGACATGGAGGCGGCTCTCGCAGTGCCTGCCATGCATGAGAGTGGTAAGCTGAAGTTGTTTGAGTTACCAAACACGGCGGCATCACGCCGAATCAGTGGTGTTTATGGCAACTGGCTAGCAAACCAAACCCCTGACTCTGCGCATGCGGTACTTACTGAAAATGCAGATGGTACTTATACGGTTTCACTCCGCGCCCCATTAAACAATAAACAAGGTGCCGTTGCCGTGTGTGGTCAGTTCCCGACAGGTGGGGGGCGAGAGGCGGCGGCAGGAATCAACGCGTTAAGCAAAGATGATGTGAATGCTTTTATTGATGCGGTAGAAACCTACTACGCATAGCATTTTCCAAAATATGAATACAAAAAAGGAGCCGAGTGGCTCCTTTTTTATTATAAGTCTATGAGTCAGATAATCAGCGTTTTAACCAAGATTTCGGATTCTGCGCTTCACTATTACGACGAATTTCAAAGTACAGCGATGGTCTGTCTTGACCACCTGTATCACCCGCGAGAGCAATCACTTCGCCGGCGGTGACTCGGTCGCCTTCTTTTTTAGTTAAGGCTTGGTTGTAACCATAGAGGGTCATGTCACCTTTGCCGTGGTCGAGCAGTACCACTAAACCGTATCCGCGCAGATACTCAGCAAATACGACAGTACCAGGATAAACGGCTTTCACTTGTTGACCATAGTTGGCAGACAACACCATACCCTTCCAGTTTACCTGCCCAGTTTGTCGCGTACCAAAGTTGTGTAACACACTGCCTTTGAGTGGCCAAGGCAACTTACCGCGCTGTTTGCCGAGTCCGTCCATTGGCACCGCATTACGCTTCGCTGCTTTGGCGATCTCTGCTTTTAAACGGGTTTCGTTGCGTTGCAGCTCGGCTAAGTAGCGTTTGTCATTCTTGATACTGCTCTGAATTTTATTCAGGGTTTGCTTACGCTTGGATTGTGTACTCGCTAGCGCTGTACGTTTTTCGGATTGCTGCTTGAGCAGAGTCTCGATTTGCTCTTTTTCTAGCTCGAGCTGGTTTTTGTTGTGCGCTAATTCTTGGGTTATTTTGGTGATCGCATCAATCACTTCAGCACGTGCTTTAGCTAAATGCTGGAAGTATTGGCTCATGCGGTCTTCTTCCACACCTTGATTTAACAAGTGACCATTGGCCTTCGCTCGCTCGGTTACGTAATACGTTTGCAGCAGCTGTTTGAGTTCTTCTTCTTGCTCTTGACGCTGTGCTTCTTGCAAGGCAATTTTCTCTTCCAGGTTTTCTATGTTTTTGTCTGCTTGTGCGAGGTTAGACTTGGTTTGTCGTATTTCACGCTCAAGCTTAGAAATACCAAGCTCTTGATCTTTTAGTGATTTCTGTAACTCATTGAGCTGCTTTTCTTGGGAAGAGAGCGATTTGCGCTGACGGCTTATCTCACTGGATACGCCTTTGAGCTCTTGCTGACTCACAGCAGAGGAGGTAATGGGATAAGTGGCAGATAAAGCACAAGTTAATAAAATAGCCGAGCGTAGAACAGGGTGATTTTGTTTTCGCACTTGAGAGTTACCTACCACGTTGTTGTCAAAAAGGTTTGTTGACGATTAAATACCATCTCCATGGATAAAGCTTTGCGACTTGCCGTTAAAGCCTTGATCCATATCGAGAGAGGGTTTGTCCGTTTTTGGACGTCCGACGATTTTTGCAGGCACGCCAGCCACCGTTGTGTGAGGAGGCACGGCTTGCAATACCACAGAGCAAGATCCGATTTTCGCGCCTTCACCGACTTCGATATTGCCAAGAATCTTTGCACCAGCTCCGATCATCACACCCTCGCGAATTTTCGGGTGACGATCACCGCATTCTTTACCAGTACCACCAAGGGTGACATCTTGCAGTATAGACACGTCGTTTTCGACCACGGCAGTTTCACCAATCACGATGCCTGTTGCATGGTCGAGCATGATACCACTACCAATGCGCGCTGCAGGGTGGATATCGACCTGACATGCTACCGAAATCTGATTTTGTAGGTAAGTCGCAAGAGCGTGACGACCTTGCTTCCACAGCCAGTTTGCTACTCGGTAGCCTTGCAGTGCGTGATAGCCTTTTAGGTACAGCAATGGCATTGAGTACATTGAAACAGCAGGGTCGCGATTGACCGTGGCACAAATATCACAAGCCGCGCCGTCAGTGATGGTTGGATCAGCCGCAAAGGCTTCTTCAACCACTTCACGCACAGCCATCGCTGGCATGGAAGCGGTGTTCAATTTGTTAGCCAGAATATAACTCAGAGCGGCACACAAACTTTCATGCTTGATAATGGTGGCATGATAGAAGCTTGCCAGCATAGGCTCTTGTTCTGACATTTCACGGGCTTCTGAGACAATTTTGTTCCAGACTTTTTGTTTTTCGCAGTGTTTCATTCTCAATATCCAGAGTGGTTCTTCCGTGACCCGACAACTTCAATTTTTCTCAGATGAGCTGCAAAGGGCGGTAGATTGCTACTTTCCTTCGGCTTTTTTGTCACGAGCAAGTAAATCTTGCGCTGCTAAGCGCGCATCTTTTCCTTGATACAATACTTGATAAATTTGATCAACTATCGGCATCTCAACACCCATACGTTGAGAAAGTAGCCATACTTCTTTTGTATTGCGGTAACCTTCAACCACTTGACCAATTTCTTCTTGAGCCGTATCAACGTCTTTACCTTGGCCTAATGCCAAGCCAAAGCGTCGGTTACGTGATTGGTTATCGGTACATGTCAGGACAAGATCGCCTAAACCCGCCATGCCCATAAAGGTTTCTGGCTGTGCACCCAGCGCAGCACCAAGGCGACTCATTTCAGCCAAGCCACGAGTAATTAATGCGGTACGAGCATTGGCGCCAAAACCGATACCATCAGACATACCCGCACCAATCGCAATAACGTTTTTCACAGCGCCGCCCAATTGCATACCAATAAAGTCACTATTGGCGTATACGCGGAAGGTTTTGCTACAGTGGATTTTTTCTTGTAGATCCGCAACAAATTCAGAATCTGGAGACGCAACAGAGATTGCAGTCGGCATACCCATTGCGAGCTCTTTCGCAAACGTTGGGCCAGACAATACTGCTAGTGAGTAGTTTTCACCGATAATGTCATAAGCAACGTCTTTCAGTAGGCGCCCCGTTTCAGGTTCAAGCCCTTTGGTTGCCCAACAGATGCGAGAGTCTTCGCGCAAGAATGGTTTACAGCTGTTTAGCACGATGCCAAAGACATGGCTTGGAACCACAACCAACAAATCTCGGCTTGCTTGAACGGCTTTTTCTAAATCCGATTCAATGATCAAGCTTTCAGGGAAATCAACACCTGGTAAGAAGGCATGGTTAGCTCGGTCTGCTTCTAGGCGAGCCATGTGCTCTGGCTCGTGTCCCCAAAGGACAACGTTCGCGCCGTTACGAGCGAGTGAGATTGCCAAAGAGGTGCCGTATGAGCCTGCGCCAATCACAGTCATTGCGATGTCTTTACCGTAAGCATTGTTTGTATTTGCTTGTGTCATGCTACCGCCTAATTGTCTTGCTACTAGTAGAATCTAGTTCCTAATCGTCAAATTTTACGCCTTCTGGCGATTAGGAACTAGGAACTTTTGTCAGAAATAAAAAATGCACATTGCATCGGATGGTAGACGCTCTGTGCATTTTATTTGATTCGGTGACGTCAGCACTGTGGCTATTCGTCACTTATAAAACGTGAATTACGCTTCAGCTTCGCCTTGTTGAGCTTGCTGTTGTAGGTAGTTCATGAATAGCGCGTCAAAGTTTACTGGCGCTAGGTTCAGTTGAGGGAACGTACCTTTAACGACTAGACTTGAGATAGTTTCACGAGCGTATGGGAATAGGATGTTCGGGCAGAATGCGCCTAGGCAATGTGCAAGTTGACCAGCTTCCATTTGTTCAGCAGTGAAGATACCACCTTGTTGAACTTCACATAGGAACGCAGTCTCTTCTTCGTTCTTCACAGTAACGGTTAGACGTAGAACAACTTCGTACACGCCTTCACCAAGCTCACGGCTTTGAGTGTCTAGGTCTAGTTTAACGTCTGGGTTCCACTCTTTCTGGAAAATTACTGGAGAGTTCGGCGCTTCAAAAGAAACGTCTTTTAGGAAGATGCGTTGAATTGCGAAGTTTTGTTGTGCGTCTTGAGGTGCTGCTTCAGCCATTTTTTAATCCTTAAATCAATATTTGTTGAGCCTAGAAACGTCTAAGCTCAGAAAACTGGTATGTCCTGAGACTAACTGAGCCAATCTACCTTGACTAGATGAAGCGTGTATTACGTGCAAAGCGTCACAACTTAGTGCTCCAACTGCTTTCAATTTGCTCAGTTTTTTGTCCGCGAGGCTTGGTAAAAGCGCGTTTAAACGCGAACTTTCGTTCTTGCCACGTTCCTACTTTTTACCGCGAACTAACGGCAGGTTCGCTTCGTTCCACGCAATCAAACCATTTTTTAGTAGGCTCACTTTTTCGAAGCCAGCTTTTACTAATAGGTTTGCGCTTTCTTGAGCGGTCTGTCCTGTCTTGCATACCACAATGATTGGGTCTGATTTGTGGTTTTCAAGGCTACTCAAGTTACCCGCTTTGATGTCTGACGGTAAAATGTGAAGTGAGTCGGTGATATGACCTTTTTTGAACTCGTCCTTGGTACGGATATCCACTACAACGCCGTTTTCACGGTTCATAAGATGAGTCAGTTGGTTTACGTTGATTTCTTTGTATGCGGCTGTCGCTGACTTCACGATGTTCATGATAAAGGCGACAAGAAGACCTACCCAAACCAAAGATAGAATCATGTTCTGTTGGAAAAATTCAATGTACTCTTGCATGTCTTGAGCTCTTACGCTGTTGGCGGAAAAATAAAGCAGGAGTATAGCGAGGTTACGGCTCTTAGGCGAGAGGGTTAAAATTTTCTAACGAATAATTGAGATCTCTATAAACCCGTTATGCCCTTACTATCCGTACATTTCGCTCTGGTAGCTTGATTGCTTTGGCCTATTGGACTTATCGGTTTAAGTGACTTCTGTTTTACTGAGAAAAGAGAACAATAAGTATTAACCCATCTTGTTTGATGTTGCTTTAAATTAGCACTGTTTCAAGTGCAAAAATAAGAATGAGAAGCGTAAGAAAACCGAACTTAGACTGGGGTGTACAAAGCGTATTAGAAATGACTATGCTTGTGGAACACGTTTGTCGGCACTGACTCGTTGTTCGCTTAACTTGTAAGATAGCAACAATAAATCGCAAACATTATTTGATCTTAACCTACAGTTTTGGTTAAAAAGTGTAGTAAAATTACGCTAGTTTTGTTTCAAGGTTAGATAGGGCAGCGAGGCCCTACGCCAAAAGTTACTTAAATTTGATGAGGTCATCACTATGTCAGCTAAGAAGCCACTGGCTCTAGTTATCCTTGACGGTTACGGTTACCGTGAAGACACAGCAAGTAACGCAATTGCGAATGCGAAAACACCAGTAATGGATGCTCTGATTGCGAATAACCCACACACATTAATCTCTGCTTCAGGCATGGATGTTGGCCTTCCTGATGGTCAAATGGGTAACTCTGAAGTTGGTCACACTAACATTGGTGCAGGCCGCGTTGTATACCAAGACCTGACTCGTATCACTAAATCAATTGCGGATGGTGAGTTCGAACAAACGCCTGCGCTAGTTGAAGCAATCGACTCTGCTGTGAAAGCTGAAAAAGCAGTACACATCATGGGCCTGGTGTCTCCAGGCGGTGTTCACTCTCACGAAGACCACATTTACGCTGCAGTTGAAATGGCAGCGGCGCGTGGCGCAGAGAAAATCTACCTACACTGCTTCCTAGACGGCCGTGACACACCACCACGTAGTGCTGAAAACTCACTACAACGTTTCCAAGACCTATTTGCGAAACTAGGTAAAGGCCGCGTTGCTTCTCTAGTAGGTCGTTACTACGCAATGGACCGTGACAACAACTGGGATCGCGTCCAAGTTGCTTACGATCTTCTAACTCAAGCTAAAGCTGAGTTCACAGCAGAAACGGCAGTTGCAGGTCTAGAAGCGGCTTACGCTCGTGAAGAAAACGACGAATTCGTTAAAGCAACAGCTATCAAAGCAGAAGGTCAAGAAGACGCAATCATGCAAGATGGTGATGCGGTTATCTTCATGAACTACCGTGCTGACCGTGCACGTCAAATCACTCGTGCATTCGTTCCTGCATTTGACGGCTTTGAGCGTGCAGTATTCCCAGCAATCAACTTTGTGATGCTGACTCAATACGCGGCTGATATCCCTCTAGCTATCGCATTCCCACCTGCGTCTCTAGAAAACACTTACGGTGAGTGGCTATCTAAACAAGGTCAAACTCAGCTACGTATCTCTGAAACAGAGAAATACGCACACGTGACTTTCTTCTTCAACGGTGGTGTTGAGAACGAATTCGAAGGCGAAGAGCGTCAGTTGGTTGCTTCTCCAAAAGTTGCAACGTACGACATGCAGCCTGAAATGAGCTCTCCAGAACTAACAGAGAAGATGGTTGCGGCTATCAAGTCTGGTAAGTTCGATACCATCATCTGTAACTACCCGAATGCAGATATGGTTGGTCACACTGGCGTTTATGAAGCGGCTGAGAAAGCAATCGAAGCTCTAGATGAAAGCGTGGGTAAAGTGGTTGAAGCAATCAAAGAAGTTGGCGGTCAACTATTGATCACTGCGGACCACGGTAACGCAGAAATGATGATCGACCCTGAAACTGGCGGCATCCACACTGCTCACACTAACCTACCAGTACCTCTAATCTATGTAGGTGACAAAGCGGTTGAATTCAAAGAAGGCGGTAAACTGTCTGACCTTGCACCAACCATGCTTTCTCTAGCTGGTCTAGAAATCCCAGCAGAAATGACGGGTGAAGTATTAGTTAAATAAATAATTAACTAACGGCTCCGAATGACAAAAGCCCGAGTTTAAACTCGGGCTTTTTTGTATCTGGCAATAAGGGCTGGTCTGTAAGGTTACTGAACCAAAATGCCCGCACCAATCACAGCTAGGGCTGCGCCCAACCATGCAAATCGGTTTGGTCGGCGTTTAGTGTAAATCCAGAGCAGTGGTAGCAACATAATTGGCGTGGTTGAAGATAGAAGTGCAACCATACCTACATTTCCTTCTTGCAGTGCGTATAAGATTAGCGTCATGCCGACGGCCATCGCCAAGAAACCATTAAGGGCAGTAATACCAAATATGCGCCAAGTAATGTGTTGCGTCGAGCGAGCGACTTTGACTCCTAGAATTAACAACATGCTGTGGGCGAAAAAGGCACTGATCATTCGAATAGCAGAAGCCGCAACTGGGTCAATACTGGTTTGCATTACTGGCTTGGCGATGATGCCGCCCAATGCTTGGCACATTGCTGCGGTTAAGCCAAGTCCAATACCCACCCAGATGTTACCTTTAATGTCTTCCAAGACGTTATTCACTTGACCTCTTCGGCCAAAGAATATCGCCATCACCACGCCGCTAAATACCAATGATGCGCCCAGTAGTTCTATTGTGGTCATGACTTCGCTAAATAAGAAGTAGCCCAAGATGGCAGAGAACACGGCGTGGCAAGAGAAGAGTAACCCGGCTTGTCTTGGCCCCATACGATTCAAACACGCGAATAGAGCGGTATCGCCAATAAAAATACCAATCAGTCCTGAGGCCATCATTGGCGTTACGTGTTCCCAAGAAACCGTTAACCAGCCGCCAGTTATCCAGGCCATTGTTGATAAGATTACGGCTGTGCAGCCCATACGCCAGCGGCTGTAAGAAAATGCGCCTAGGTGTTGTGCAGGAATGACCGAAATTAGGCTAGAAACTGCCCACAGAAAAGCGGCGCATAAAGCAAGCCATTCGTAACCCATGATGTGTCGACGTCCTTGTAGAGTAGAGGAGTCTTAATATGCACGAAATTTATGGGATGTAAAAGCCGCTCTGTAAGGGCAGTAGCTGGAGAGCAGCTCCATGACAACACGCTTTTTCATGGAGCTCTTCGATTAAAACAGTACCAAAACTGCGCCATACACGATAAGTAGACCAATCAAACCAAGAATCAGCCCCACTTTCGCCATGTCTTTGCTCTCGATGAGGCCTGTTGAATAAGCCAAAGAGTTTGGTGGTGTGGAAACCGGTAAGATCATGCCAAGTGATGCGGAGAAGGCGACGACAACCAGTAAACCTTGTAGGCCACCAACCGCAATAAGGCTTGGCATGGATGTACCAATAGCGGCAGCAATAGGCATCAATAAGTTTGCCGTTGCGGTATTAGACATAAAGTTCGCCATTAACCAACACACTACTGATAGGGCTAAAACAACGGCAAATGGTGATAGCAGGCTGTAATCAATGGCGTGCGCTAATGCTTCGGCTAAGCCCGTTTTGTCTAAGGCAATACCAATTGCTATACCACCGGCAACCAGCCATAAAACATCCCAGTTAATCAGCTTGAGCTCTTCTTTTCCCATAATGCCCGTTAACGTGAACACTGCTAGTGGGATAATCGCGACAACATATGTATTCATGCCATGCACTTTCGTTGTCATCCAAAGCAAAATGGTTAGTGCAAAAGTGATGTAGACGACGATCGCACGCCAGCTCTTTTTGAATGTACCATCTAGCTTTAGTTTCATTTCTGGTTCGCTAGACGGAAACAGCTTTTGCAACAAGAACCAAGCTACAGTGAGTTGTACCAACACAAAGGGTAGACCCATTGTCATCCACGATAGGAAGTCTATCGCGTTTTCTCCAGTGAGATATTGAAGCGCTATCGCATTAGGTGGCGTGCCTATCGGAGTCGCAATGCCGCCTGTATTCGCTGCAATTGGAATACACAACACCAGTGCTTTAATGCCTAAATCCCCTTTAGGTGCTGAAGCGACGATGGGGCCAAGCAGGGCTAGCATCATCACGGTCGTGGCAGTATTGGACATAAACATTGAAAAAACGGCGGTAATTAACATCAAGCCCAGCATGATGAACTTAGGTTGGGTGCCGAATGGTTTTAATAGAACTCGGGCGAGGTTGTTGTCGAGCTCGTATTTGGAAGCCGCAATCGCAAGAGCAAAACCACCCATAAAAAGAATAATGATCGGTGAAGAGAAGGCCGAGAAAATATCGGTGTAAGCAATTAACTCTCCTAAATCATGCCCCGCTGGTGGATTGCGAAATAGATGCAAACCTTTATCCGATATCATGATCAGTTCAAGAGCGATAATAAGAATGGACGTAGCAAAAACGGGAACCGGCTCGAGAACCCAAAGTAGGGCAGCAAGAAGAAAAATAGCTAACAGGCGATGCTGAATTAAAGTGAGATCGTCAATAGGAATAGCATCGATCGGCATCATCAAAACACCGAGCGGAATTAAAAAGCACACCAGCAATTTCGCCAACGTGTTTACACTCATCTTTGGCATTGGCTGCCCCTCTAAATATTCATTCTAAGCGCAGGATAATTGATTGTGGAATGAGGGTCTTAGAGGCAGGTATGAGTTTGAGAAATAGAGGCTAAATTTCGAACGGAGTTTTGCTTTTTATCAATAAAAAGAGCCCTGAATAAAGGGCTCTTAACGGTGTTTTACTCAATTTTTTAAGGCGTAAGGTGTGCCCATAACGGTTGGCTTACCGTTTTCCATGCTTGCGTCAAACTCAATCGCGTCTTTGGCAAACAGGTTAATAACAGTAGAACCCAGTTTGAAGCGGCCCATCTCTTCGCCTTTTTTCAAGATCACGGCCTTGTCACCCTCTGCTGGGTAATCCCATTTGTAGACAGTGTTTCCACGAGGCGGAGTGATCGTGCCAGCCCATATTTGCTCAATGCTACCAACAATTGTCGCACCAACAAGCACCTGTGCCATTGGACCAAACTCAGTATCGAAGATACACACCACACGCTCGTTACGTGCAAATAGGTTTGGTACGTTTTCTGCTGTCAGAGGGTTTACTGAGAACAGGTCACCTGGTACGTAAATCATTTGGCGCAGAGTGCCGTCACATGGCATGTGTACACGGTGGTAATCGCGCGGAGATAGGTACAATGTCGCAAAAGAACCATCTTTAAATTCGTCAGCTAAATTCGCGTCACCGCCCAGCAATTCTTGTGCTGAGAAGTGATGACCTTTTGCTTGGATAAGTTGACCATCTTCAATAGGGCCAAACTGGCTAACACAAGCGTCGGCTGGATGAGTGATGACGTTTTCGCCTTCAGAAATTGGGCGTGCGCCTTCTTTTAGCTCACGAACGAAAAACTCGTTGAACGTTTTAAAATGCTTAGGATCTGAGTGCTTTGCCTCATCCATATTCACATTGTATTGTTTGATAAACCAACGAATAACTGCTGTTGTTAGACCGCCAGCTTTTGCTGAAGCCAGTTTACCCATTAGGCGAGTGAGGCCGTGTTGTGGGATCCAGTACTGCAGTCCAACTTTAAACTTGTCCATCTTTAATTCCGATACTTCTGTTAGATTCGCGCTTTAGGGCGCGTGATGTTACTGAAATTTAATTTGCTTGTCAGTATTAGGTGAAGACTTTTTACACAGTTACAGCCTTAACTCAATTACAGATCGGCTTTTTTATTACGTGAATACTGACGATTTGCTTTGTTTTCAACCATGCTTTCCAAAATGCGATGATAGTTTTCAAAGCGAGTTTCGTTAATTTCCCCGTTCTCGACAGCTTCGCGTAGAAGGCAGCCTGGGTCATCATTGTGTTTACAATCTCGGAACTTGCAACCGCCTAAATATGGTCGAAATTCAACGAATGCTTTTGTTACTTCTTCTGCTTCCAAATGCCAAAGACCAAATTCACGTACTCCAGGTGAGTCGATCAAATCGCCACCCGTTGGAATGTGGTATAAACGTGCAGCCGTCGTGGTGTGTTGGCCCAAGCCAGAGTTCTCAGAGACTTCGCCTTCTTCCACTTCGCTCTCTAGTTCCGGCATTAACGCGTTGACTAAGCTGGATTTCCCTACGCCTGATTGACCAACAAAGATATTAATTCGATCACGCAGTAGGGTTTCTAGTTCAGCAATGCCTTCTCCAGACTTCTTGCTGACCAGAAGCACTTTATAGCCAATACGTTCATATTCTTTGAGCCATTCTTCATACATTGCACGGTCATCGGCTTCTAGAAGGTCGACTTTATTTAAGACCAACAATGGCGCAATATTCAGTGTTTCTGATGCAACGAGATAGCGGTCAATAATATTTAGCGATAGCTCTGGTAATACCGAAGAGACAATGACCATTTGATCAATATTGGCTGCAACGGGTTTTAGGCCATCGTAATAATCTGGACGAGTGAGCACTGAAGAGCGAGGTTCTACCGCTTCAACAACACCAGAGATGCCCGCCATAGACTCCAATCCTTCGCGCCATAAAACACGATCGCCAGATACTAGAGACTCAATACCACGGCGGAGGTTACAGCGTTGAATTTCGCCTGTTTCAAGGTCTTCAATGTCCGCGTGCTGACCAAAACGAGTGATCACGAGACCTTGCTTGCTGGCGCCTAGCATGTTTTCATCCCACTGGATGGAATCTTCTTGCTTCTTCAAACGCTTTTGTTGGTTGCTACGTACGCGTCGCACCTGACCTTTGGTTAACTTTTTCTTCTTTGCCACAATTCTGTACTTTATGTGAATTTACTCAAATGGTTGAGCCGTACTCTTGGCTCCGTGTATGAGTATCGTGTTTCTCGTATTTTGAGGTATAGTACCTCTTTTATCGATAAACAAATAGGCGGCGTAACCATGTCCTTTAGCGATCAAAACCTAATTTGGGTTGATTTAGAGATGACAGGGCTTGATCCTGAAACGCACAAAATCATCGAAATTGCTTCTATTGTCACGGATAGCGAACTAAATATTTTGGCTGAAGGTCCAGTGTTAGCGATTCATCAGCCGGAAGAAGAACTGGCGAAAATGGACGACTGGTGTACTAATACGCATACGGCAAGCGGTTTGGTGGAGCGCGTTCGAAACAGTCAAATCTCAGAACAAGACGCAGTCGCACAAACCATTGAATTTTTAGAAAAATGGGTGCCAAAAGGGGCGTCGCCAATATGTGGTAACAGCATTGGGCAGGATCGTCGCTTTTTATACAAGCATATGCCTGAGTTGGAAGAGTTCTTCCATTACCGATATGTTGACGTTAGTACTCTTAAAGAACTAGCACGTCGCTGGCAACCTGAGGTGCTAAATGGGTTCACAAAACAGGGAACACATTTGGCCTTGGACGACATTCGTGAGTCCATCGCAGAACTTAAGTACTATCGAGGTACTATTTTCAAGATTTAACTGTTAAGGTTGCGATCCAAATTGTTGTAATTTATATCGCTTTTGATTGCTTTTTCGTCGTTCAGTAAAAAAATAAAGTTTTTTTGAAGGAAGGACTTGCATCACAAAAAAATGCTCTTATAATTCGCAGCCCTAAACAGCGGAAACGTTGTTGATGCGACACTAGCTCAGTTGGTAGAGCGCAACCTTGCCAAGGTTGAGGTCACGAGTTCGAACCTCGTGTGTCGCTCCAGTTTCATAGTTCTCACGGTACTTAACGGTGACACAATACGGACGCGGGGTGGAGCAGCTTGGTAGCTCGTCGGGCTCATAACCCGAAGGTCGTCGGTTCAAATCCGGCCCCCGCAACCAATGCGACACTAGCTCAGTTGGTAGAGCGCAACCTTGCCAAGGTTGAGGTCACGAGTTCGAACCTCGTGTGTCGCTCCAGTTTTATAGTTCTCACGGTACTTAACGGTGACACAATACGGACGCGGGGTGGAGCAGCTTGGTAGCTCGTCGGGCTCATAACCCGAAGGTCGTCGGTTCAAATCCGGCCCCCGCAACCAATGCGACACTAGCTCAGTTGGTAGAGCGCAACCTTGCCAAGGTTGAGGTCACGAGTTCGAACCTCGTGTGTCGCTCCAGTTTTACAGTTCTCACGGTACTTAACGGTGACACAATACGGACGCGGGGTGGAGCAGCTTGGTAGCTCGTCGGGCTCATAACCCGAAGGTCGTCGGTTCAAATCCGGCCCCCGCAACCAAATTCCATTAATAGCGACTGCTGTTAATATGCGACACTAGCTCAGTTGGTAGAGCGCAACCTTGCCAAGGTTGAGGTCACGAGTTCGAACCTCGTGTGTCGCTCCAATATATAGCCCTCATCGTGCTCAACGGTGACAAAATGCGACACTAGCTCAGTTGGTAGAGCGCAACCTTGCCAAGGTTGAGGTCACGAGTTCGAACCTCGTGTGTCGCTCCAATATATAGCCTTTATCGTGCTTAACGGTGACAAAAGGCGACACTAGCTCAGTTGGTAGAGCGCAACCTTGCCAAGGTTGAGGTCACGAGTTCGAACCTCGTGTGTCGCTCCAGTTTCTTTTTATAAATGAAAGCAAAGCCTTCATCATCAACGAAGATGAAGCACTCGGACGCGGGGTGGAGCAGCTTGGTAGCTCGTCGGGCTCATAACCCGAAGGTCGTCGGTTCAAATCCGGCCCCCGCAACCAAATACAAGACGATAGATTGAGTACTTATTTAGTATACAATTGTTAAGTCGTCTACGGATGCGCCGCTTGATTCAACGCCTGCTTCTCGCAACCAATCACATCGCTCTTTTCATAATGCTGCGAAGCATGAATCCCCAAAAGCTAAACTTTTATCCGCATCATATGATGTCGGACGATTTCGTTTGTGTTTAAAACACGATATGAATCGGCTGACGTACAAGTATGATGAGGCTTCGCGTGTTTTATCTACTTTAATTAACAGAGTTATCCACATACGTCGTTCTGTGGATAAGTTGGTTGATAAAGTGTTTTTAGCTTGACTTTTTATGATGGGGAAGAAAGATCTTTTCTCTAAAATGAAGTTGAAACAACAAAGAAATACCAATTAAATCTTTGTTATATAAAGAAAAAATAAGTTTTTTGTCGGATCGAGTACGTTAAAATACGATCATTAACTGGTATTTTTTTGATCCTAGTCATTTCTCCGAGCTGTGTTTAACTTTTTTCTGCTAGCTTGTTTTTCTTGAATCTCAAATTTTTTTCCACATTACAAAATTGAGAACAAGGTCATGAATTGAACATGCAAAAGTACTTTCAATCTCTTGCATATAGACTACGCTCTATGCGTCTCTCGGCAGTCCCTTCTCGACTATCCTTATTAAGCGTTGCTTTTTCGTCTCTATAGATGAATTACTCTCAGTGGGGAGTTGATTCAGTTGCTCTGTCAAAGCCCATTTTATGTGCTCATCAAGTAATTTATTTTCACCTTGCCGACTTTCCAGCGCATCTATGATTCGCTGACTATATTCTGCATTACCAAGTGCGACAGCGATGTTACGTAGCCACTGTATATGACCAATACGACGGATAGCGGAGCCTTCCATATTTTTTAGAAAAGTCGCTTCATCCCAGTTAAACATGTCGACGAGGTCAGGGTTTTTGAAACTGTCACGACGGTGGAAATCATCTTGCTCCGTTATGTCGGCGTAGCGGTTCCATGGGCAAACCAATTGACAGTCGTCACAACCATAAATGCGGTTACCCATTGGCTTTCGAAACTCTTCAGGAATCACGCCATCGAACTCGATGGTGAGATAAGAGATACAACGCCTGGCATCGACAACTTTGTCTTCAACGATGGCTTGTGTTGGGCATGATGTAATGCATGCTTTGCATTTACCGCACTGATCAACGCTTGGCTCATCTACGGGTAGTGGTAAGTCGATAAGTAGTTCACCTAAAAAGAACCACGATCCACAGTCTTGATCTAAAATCAGGGAATGTTTCCCGGTCCAACCTAAGCCCGCTTTTTGGGCGAGAGGTCGCTCTAATATTGGTGCGGAATCAACGAAAGGTCGGTAACCATATTGACCAACCTCTTGTTCAATAAGTTTGCCGAGCTTATTTAGCTGCTTTCTGACGAGCTTGTGATAATCGCGCCCTAGTGCGTAGCGGCTAATATAGGCATGACTTTTATTCGCGAGGTTCGAAGCGAATTGAGCCTCTGGTGGCAGATAGTCCATCCGGACGCTGATAACACGAACGGTTCCCGGGAGTAGCTCATGGGGTCTAGCACGCATCATACCGTGACGAGCCATCCAATCCATTGAGCCGTGATAGCCTGCATCAAGCCATTTTTGTAGTGCTGCTTCATGTTCACTCAGATCAACGTCGCAGATCCCAACTTTTTGGAAGCCGAGTTCTTTTCCCCAAACTTTGATTTGTTGTGCGAGTTGTTCGTAGTTCATGTTAACCACCGGAATAAAGGGGGGCGGATCTTAACGGATCTCTGGCTTTGGTGCTACCCAGTTAGGTACGTTTTTGATGTTGTGAATACTGCTTATTGAAGTCATTTGCATATATTCTAAATCTAGGTCGATACTAAGATGATTAAGATACCGTTTATTGGATACTTTTTTCGCACATATGACATTTGAAAGCTTGTCTCTCAAAACCAACACGGTTTACTATTCCTGTTCTTTTGATTTTTATATAGTCAACGATCATTAGTTAGAGAAGCATCAATGAGCACGAAACAATTCAATTTAAAAGATGAGCATGAAACGGTTGCACTAGGCACCGCTTTGGCTCAGCTTTGTTCCCAGCAAACCACAATTTATCTGCATGGTGATTTGGGTGCAGGTAAAACAACCTTTAGTCGTGGTTTTGTCCGTGCTCTTGGTCATCAAGGTAACGTGAAAAGTCCAACTTATACTCTAGTCGAACCGTACCAGTTGGATCAGTGGCAAGTATATCACTTCGACCTTTATCGTCTTGCGGATCCTGAAGAGCTTGAGTTTATGGGGATTCGAGACTATTTCACAGACGATGCGATTTGCTTGGTTGAATGGCCTGAAAAAGGGCATGGCTTACTGCCACAACCGGATCTTGATGTAAACATTCGCTACCAAGGTGAGCAACGTGTAGCCGAACTAACAGCTAATAATGATTATGGTGTGCAGTTACTCAGTCGATTGGAGCTATGTTGAGTTTTTCAAATTTTAGAGTGGTGGCGACGTTTGTCGCCACTTTTCTCCTTCTCATCCCCAATTTAGCATTTGCTAACGTCGTTAAGAGTTTTCGAGTTTGGCCTTCACCTGATGAAACGCGTGTTGTCATCGATTTAGGCTCGGAAGCTGACTATTCCTATTTCTCTTTATCAGGGCCGGATCGCCTTGTCGTGGATTTAAAAAGCACGACGATGCAGGCCAAACTACCTGTTACTGTTACGGATAGCCCTGTTTTAAAACTGGTACGAAAAAGCTCGCCTCCAGAGAAGGGCACTTATCGTTTGGTGTTTGAACTAAAAAAGAGCGTTCAAGCGGAGTTATTTAAATTAAGCCCAACACCAGGTGGGCAGTATGGTCACCGCTTGGTGATTGATTTACCGCACGGTAAGAAGGCATCGACCTCTAAACCGAGTAAGCCAGCGGCGGCCAGCAAAGACATGAGTTCAGTTCAACGAGCTCAAGAAGTGTTAATTGTTATCGACCCTGGTCACGGTGGGGAAGACCCTGGCTCTATTGGCCCTTCACGTCGTAAGTACGAGAAAGATGCGGTATTGAGTATCTCAAGAAAAATTGCTGCTCAGCTCGATGCGACTCCTGGTATTAAAACGCGCATGACTCGTACGGGAGATTATTTTGTAAACTTAAACCGTCGTGTCGCGATTGCTCGTGAAAATGATGCGCACTTGCTGATTTCCATTCACGCAGATGCGTTTACTTCACCGAAGCCTCGCGGTGGATCGGTCTTCGTACTAAATACTCGTCGTGCAAATACCGAAATTGCTCGTTGGGTCGAGAACCATGAGAAACAGTCTGAGTTATTGGGCGGCTCGGGTAATGCGTTCTTCACGAAGACAAAAGATCGTAACGTGAACCAAACTTTGTTGGACTTGCAGTTTAGTCATTCACAAAAAGAAGGTTATAAGCTGGCAACAGAAATCCTAGGTGAGATGGGACGTGTTGCGCACCTGCATAACACCAAACCGATCAACACCAGCCTTGCGGTTTTACGCTCTCCACAGATTCCGTCTGTGCTAGTGGAAACGGGCTTTATTTCTAACCCAACAGAAGAGCGTTTACTGTTTCAACGAGCGCACCAAGATAAGTTAGCTCAGGCTATCACTAAGGCGGTCGTCAAGTACTTAAAAGATAACCCACCAGAGGGTACGGTGTTCTCGCCTTCAGCGAAGCCAATGGTACATATTGTAAAGCGTGGCGAGTCATTATCGGTGATCGCGAACAAATATGGGCTTAGCTCTAAAGCGCTGATGTCGGCAAACAACTTGAAGTCGACAGGCTTGGCAATTGGTCAGAAGCTCAACATTCCTTCTGCTGGTACGATTAAAGTGCCAAGTAAACCGATTACTGTTGAGACAGAAACCATTACGCACAAGGTTAAGTCTGGTGAGTTCTTAGGTAAGATTGCGAATCACTATAAAGTGAAGGTTTCAGATATCCGCCGAGAGAATAACTTGAAGTCAGATACCTTGTGGGTAGGGCAAAAGTTGAAGATAACGGTCGCGGTAAAAGATAAACCGATTCGTAAGCACAAGGTTTCTCGGGGTGAGTTCCTTGGCAAAATAGCGTCCAAATACGGCGTTAGCGTATCGAGCATTCGTAAAGCGAATAACTTACGCTCTGATCAGCTAGCGGTTGGGCAAGTCCTGATCATTCCAAACAAGTAGGTGAGCTTCTAACTCATTATGACGATTAAAATTTTGCCAGCCAGACTTGCAAACCAAATCGCCGCAGGGGAAGTGGTCGAAAGACCTGCTTCTGTGATTAAAGAACTGGTTGAAAATAGTCTTGATTCTGGCGCAACTCGAATCGATATCGATATCGAGAAAGGAGGCGCAAAGCTGATTCGTGTTCGTGATAACGGAAAAGGTATCGCGAAAGATGAACTTGGCTTAGCGCTCAGTCGTCATGCGACATCTAAGATACATACCTTAGATGATCTCGAAGCCATTATGAGTCTAGGTTTTCGCGGTGAAGCGTTAGCCAGTATTAGCTCAGTCTCGCGTTTGACGCTCACGTCGCGTCCTGCGGCACAAGAAGAAGCCTGGAGTGCCTACTCCGAAGGGCGTGATATGCAGGTGAAGCTTAAGCCAGCAGCGCACCCGATTGGCACGACTGTTGAGGTGTTGGACTTATTTTTTAATACTCCAGCGCGTCGCAAGTTTCTTCGTACGGAGAAAACCGAATTTGCTCATATTGATGAGTTATTGAAACGTATTGCGTTAAGCCGCTTTGATGTCACCATCAATGTGCGTCATAACGGCAAGATCATCCGTCAATATCGCGCGGCGAAAAATCAGCTTCAAACCGAAAAGCGTATTGCTGCTGTCTGCGGTAATGCGTTTGTGCGGCATATGCTCAGAATCGAGCTTGAGCATCAAGGGTTAAAGCTACATGGGTGGATTACCACGCCAGAGGGAGCAAGGCAGCAAAGCGATTTACAATATTGCTATGTGAATGGCCGAATGATGCGTGACAAATTAATCAATCACGCGATTCGTCAAAGCTATGAAATGAGCTTAAAGCCAGATCAGTTTGCTGCGTATGTGCTCTTTATTGAGCTAGATCCGCACCAAGTAGATGTGAATGTTCACCCTGCTAAGCATGAAGTGCGTTTCCACCAAGCTCGTTTGGTGCATGATTTCATCTATCAAGCTTTGACGGATGCACTTGCGCAAAGCGCCGTGATTGATAAACCACAGGTGAATGAATCGGCATTTCATCGCGTGGAACCGACTGAGTCCGAAGAGATTGAGCATTCGCCAGAGCCTGAAAATGTACAAGAGCCAGCATCTTCACCAGTACCAGAGCGGGTTTATCAAGCGATAGAGAGTACACCGGCTTATCCTGGACGCAGTGATTATGAAGTGAAGCCTCGTAATAGCGGTCCTAGTGAAACCTCCGTGCGAGAGGCGCGCGTAGTGGAGTCATTCAAACGTAATGATTGGGTGGAATCCAAACCTGCACCAAAGCCAAGTCACAGTAAAGAGCGCCACGTAGAACCAGCGCCAACTAAACAAGAAGTACGCGCTTATCACGAGCTGTTGAAAACGCCAGAGTTTGAGGCTCAGGCAGTCACTCCAATAGCGCCCCAAACGATAACTTCGCACACATCAATGCCATCGATTACTGCATTGGGCAAAGCGCTGATGGTGGTCGATGAACAATTTGTTTTGATGAGCAGTGACAGTGGGGCGGCGTTAGTCTCGTTACCTAGAGCAGAATTTTATCGTGTAAAAGGCCAGCTTTCTCCAAGCGATGGTGCACTCAAGGCACAACCTCTGCTTGTTCCTCTATCTATTAAGTTAGAGGCCGAATTAGTGAGACTGGCCCAAGATTATCAACAAGATTTGGCATTGCTTGGTATTCAATTGAAAGCGAGAAACGAGCACGCCTTAATGGTGATGGGCGTCCCAGCTCCGCTGCGTCAACAAAACTTACAAAATTTAGTACCAGATCTGTTATCTTACGCGCAATCTTGTGTGAACGAAGGTATAGCAGCGGCTCAGATGCTGTCTGAGTTGATAGATTGGCTCGCATTACAGGTCACGACAGTGAAGAGTCACTATACTTTTTCTGAAGCCATTCAAATTATTGCGGAACTTGAACAGCTAAGACATGGTCAATTGCCATTAGAAGATACAAAATTCGTATCCGCTGTTGATTTCTCTGCCACGATAGCCAAATTAAAACCATGACAGATAAACTACCTTTGGCGCTATTTTTAATGGGGCCAACTGCATCAGGCAAAACTGAGCTGGCGATTCGTCTTCGTCAAAAATTTCCGGTTGAGATCATCAGTGTTGATTCTGCTTTGATCTACAAAGGGATGGATATCGGTACGGCGAAACCGGATGAAAAAGAGTTAAGTTTGGCGCCTCATCGCTTGATAGATATTTTGGATCCAAGTGAATCTTACTCTGTCGCCGACTTTCGTCGAGATGCATTGAAAGCGATGGATGATATTGTTGCAGAAGGAAAAATTCCACTTCTTGTGGGTGGAACAATGCTGTATTACAAGGCGTTACTTGAAGGTTTATCACCACTTCCTGCTGCAAATCCTGAAATTCGTCAGCAAATTGAACAAGAGGCATTGACTAAAGGTTGGTCAGTGTTGCACGATGAACTCAAAGAGGTTGATCCTGTGTCAGCCGCGAGAATCCATCCCAATGATCCCCAACGTTTATCTCGGGCATTGGAAGTTTTTCGCATTTCAGGTAAAACTTTGACTGAATTGACTCAAACGAAAGGTGAAAGCCTACCATACCGAGTCAAGCAGTTTGCAATAGCTCCCAAGGATAGGGCAGAACTTCACCGTCGGATTGAACTCCGTTTCGAGAAGATGATGGAAGCGGGCTTTGAAGAAGAAATGAAAGCGTTACATTCGCGAAAAGATCTTCACCCCGATCTTCCTTCCATACGATGCGTCGGTTATCGACAGATGTGGGAGTATTTAGATGGGGAGTGTACACGTGACGAAGCGGTATTTCGTGGCGTATGCGCGACTCGTCAATTGGCCAAGCGTCAAATCACCTGGTTACGCAGCTGGGATGATTTAACTTGGTTGGATAGCGAGAACATTGAACAGGCATTAGAAACGATGTCGGAAGCAATAGCATCTGATTGACATAGCTGTGTATAATGTGATCGTTTTTGCGTGAACGCACTCTCAAAGGATCTGTTGTTGGCGGTTTTTATACTATGCTGCTAATTACTTAGAGTGCATTTTTGATTCGTTTAGCTCAGATGCAAAAGCCGTATCTTTTGCATTGCACCACTAGCTAAATAATTACAACTACAAATTAAATAAGGAAAATAAAAATGGCTAAGGGGCAATCTCTACAAGACCCATTTCTAAACGCGCTACGTCGTGAGCGTATCCCGGTATCTATCTACCTTGTGAATGGTATTAAACTACAAGGTCAGATCGAATCATTCGATCAATTTGTGATCCTGCTGAAGAATACTGTTAACCAAATGGTGTACAAGCACGCGATCTCAACAGTTGTGCCGGCTCGTCCAGTGAGCCATCACAGCGGTGAACGTCCACAAGGTGAGCGTCCACAAGAGAAATCAGAAGATTAATTCTTCATCGAGTATTTTTAAAATAAGGAGTTGATTGCTTGTTTGACCGTTATGAATCCGGTGAGCGAGCCGTACTTGTTCATATCAACTTCACGCAAGAAGGTGAATGGGAAGATCTGGCTGAGTTCGAAATGCTGGTTTCTTCTGCTGGGGTAGAGGCGCTACAAGTGGTAACTGGTAGTCGTCAATCCCCACACCCGAAATACTATGTCGGAGAGGGTAAGGCCCAAGAGATTGCTACAGCGGTACAATCAACGGGTGCCGAAATTGTGATTTTTAATCACGCCCTCTCTCCTGCCCAAGAACGTAACCTCGAAGCACTGTGCCAATGTCGAGTTCTCGACCGCACTGGTCTTATTCTCGATATCTTTGCTCAACGAGCTCGAACACACGAAGGTAAGCTACAGGTAGAGCTGGCTCAACTTCGTCATATCTCTACTCGTTTGATTCGTGGTTGGACGCACCTTGAAAGGCAGAAAGGTGGTATCGGTTTACGTGGCCCGGGTGAAACCCAGCTGGAAACCGACCGTCGCTTATTGCGTGACAGAATCAAAGCCATCCTGCGACGCTTAGACAAAGTAGCGAAGCAGCGTGAACAAGGGCGCCGCGCCCGAAATCGAGCTGAAATCCCAACGGTTTCACTTGTGGGTTACACCAACGCGGGTAAGTCGACACTCTTCAACCGTATTACAGAAGCTGGCGTGTACGCGGCTGATCAATTATTTGCTACTTTGGACCCGACTTTACGTAAGATAGAGTTAGCAGATGTTGGCCCTGCCATCTTGGCAGACACGGTTGGTTTTATTCGACATTTGCCACACGACTTGGTTGCGGCCTTCAAGGCAACCTTGCAGGAAACGCAAGAAGCTGACATTTTGTTACATGTTGTTGATGCCAGTGATGAGCGTTTTCGTGAGAATATTCAAGCTGTTCATGAAGTACTAGAAGAGATCGACGCGCATGAAGTGCCGACTCTGGTTGTCATGAACAAAATCGACAATCTAGATTCGCAGAAACCACGTATAGAACGAGACGAGGAAGGCGTACCTCGCGCAGTTTGGGTTTCAGCAATGGATGGGTTGGGCATTGATGTCCTGTTTGAGGCTCTGACGGAACGTCTGGCGTCACAAATGGTCGAGCATCAGTTGCGAATTCCTCCACAGTATCAAGGACGATTCCGTAGTACCTTCTTCCAAATGAAGTGTATTCAACGTGAGGAATATGACCAGGATGGTAACTTGTTGATCGATATTCGAATGCAGCAAGTAGATTGGTCTAGACTTGAAAAAAGAGAAGGGGCAGTTTTGACTGGCTTTATAGTCACTTAAAGGACTGCTACAGTATAACGTCATATCAAATGATGGAGCTTTCTAATGGCGTGGAATGAGCCTGGAAATAACAACGGCAACAATGGCCGCGATAATGACCCTTGGGGTAATAATAATCGTGGTGGCCAGCGTCCTGGTGGCCGAGATCAAGGTCCGCCAGATTTAGATGAAGTGTTCAACAAACTGAGTCAAAAGCTGGGCGGCAAGTTTGGTAAAAAAGGCGGCGGTGGTTCTCCAATCGGCGGCGGTGGTGGTAGTGCAATTGGCTTTGGCGTGATTGCTCTGATTGCTGTTGCAGTTTGGTTCTTCGCTGGTTTTTACACCATCGGTGAAGCAGAGCGTGGTGTTGTACTGCGTTTAGGTAAATACGATCGTATCGTAGACCCAGGTCTTAACTGGCGTCCTCGCTTTATTGATGAGTACGAAGCGGTAAACGTACAAGCGATTCGTTCACTACGTGCATCTGGTCTAATGCTGACCAAAGATGAAAACGTTGTAACAGTTGCGATGGATGTTCAGTACCGAGTGACTGACCCATACAAATACTTGTACCGTGTAACCAATGCAGACGACAGCTTGCGTCAAGCAACGGATTCTGCACTACGTGCAGTAATTGGTGACTCATTGATGGATAGCATTCTAACCAGTGGTCGTCAGCAAATTCGTCAAACTACGCAAGAAACACTGAACCAAATCATTGATAGCTATGATATGGGTCTGGTACTTGTTGATGTGAACTTCCAGTCTGCTCGTCCACCAGAGCAAGTGAAAGATGCGTTTGATGATGCAATCGCAGCACGTGAGGATGAAGAGCGTTTCATTCGTGAAGCTGAAGCATACAAGAACGAAATCTTGCCTAAGGCAACGGGTCGTGCAGAGCGTTTGAAGAAAGAAGCACAAGGTTACAATGAGCGTGTCACTAACGAGGCTCTTGGTCAGGTAGCACAGTTCGAAAAACTATTACCAGAATACCAAGCAGCGCCTGGTGTAACGCGTGATCGTCTGTACATTGACGCAATGGAAGAGGTGTACTCAAGCACTTCGAAAGTGTTGATTGACTCGGAATCAAGCGGCAATCTTCTTTACCTTCCAATCGATAAGTTGGCGGGACAAGAGGGCAAAGCAGATACCAAACGTAAATCGAAGTCATCTTCAACCTATGATCAAATTCAACTTGAGTCTGATCGTACACAAGAAGACACTTCGAACACGCAGTCTCGTTCAACAGGTTCACGTCAAGGGAGATACTAAGAATGCGTAAGTTAATGATCCCTGTACTGGTAATCGCACTGGCATTAATGTTGATGTCTTTGTTTGTGATTCCTGAAGGTGAGCGTGGTATCGTGGTTCGATTTGGTCGTGTCTTGAAAGACAACAACGACATCACTCGAATTTACGAGCCTGGTCTGCATTTCAAGATGCCTTTGTTTGACCGTGTGAAACAACTTGATGCACGTATCCAAACAATGGATGGCCGTGCAGACCGTTTCGTAACGTCTGAGAAAAAAGACGTTATCATTGATACCTACGTGAAGTGGCGTATTGAAGATTTTGGTCGCTACTACCTCGCGACTGGCGGTGGTAACTCGCTAACGGCAGAGGCACTACTTGAGCGTAAAGTGACGGACGTGCTTCGTTCTGAAATCGGTGCTCGTGAAATCAAACAGATCGTATCTGGTCCACGTAACGATGATGTGCTACCAGAAGACGCAAGTGCCGATGTTGTCGCAACTGAAGCGGCTCGTGAGGCGCTTGAGATTGATGGTGAACGCGACCTAATCATGTCTGAAGTATTGAAAGACACGCGTGAAAGCGCAATGAAAGACTTGGGTGTTCGTGTCGTTGATTTCCGAATGAAGAAAATCAACCTGCCTGATGAAATCAGTGAGTCTATCTACCGTCGTATGCGTGCGGAGCGTGAGTCCGTTGCTCGTAAGCACCGTTCTCAAGGTCGTGAAAAAGCGGAAGTTATTCGTGCTCAAGCAGAACTAGAAGTAGCAACTATTCTAGCTGAAGCTGATAAAACTGCGCGTGTGACACGAGGTGAGGCGGATGCTGAAGCTGCGAAGATTTATGCTGAAGCATACAACAAAGACCCTGAGTTCTTTAGCTTCCTACGTTCGCTACGTGCGTATGAGAAGTCCTTCAGCTCTAAGAGCGATATTCTGGTGCTTGATCCGAAGAGTGAGTTCTTCCAATACATGAACCAGTCGAAGGGCAGCATGGAGAAATAATCTCCGCGTCTCATTGAAATAAAAGGCTCCTTAGGGAGCCTTTTTTGTATCTGATGCTAAGTGCTAGCTCATCATGATGGCGATGACGGCTCCAGCAACTACTAGGCAGCCACCGATGCGTCGTAGCTGATTGTTGGGTTGTTCACTTAATTGAGCCACCATATTCCGCCAACCGTTAGGAGCAATCAGTGGCCCAATGCCTTCCACGATCAAGACGAGCCCAATCGCCAACCATATGGATTCAGACATAGCGCTTTCCAGTCGAATAGAGAAAGCTAAATACTATCAGTGATATGCTGATTTCAAAATGAACAAAGCGGCAAGATGACATTCTGGTAGCAACTCTGTGAACAAAAAATGACTGCAAGAAGCGTGATTCGGTGCTAGAATCCATTTTTAACTAGCAATCAGACTTGGAAAGATGGGAAATAACGTAGTCGTTCTAGGCACCCAATGGGGTGACGAAGGTAAAGGTAAAATCGTAGACCTTTTAACTGAAGATGCAAAATACGTGGTACGCTACCAAGGCGGTCACAACGCAGGTCACACTCTCGTAATTGACGGTGAAAAAACCGTTCTTCACTTAATTCCATCAGGTATCCTTCGCGATAACGTAAAATGTGTTATCGGTAACGGTGTTGTACTATCACCTGAAGCTCTACTTAAAGAAATGAAGCCTCTTGAAGAGCGCGGTATTCCAGTACGCGAGCGTCTTTTCATTTCTGAAGCATGTCCGCTAATTCTTCCTTACCACGTTGCAATGGACCAAGCTCGCGAAATCGCTCGCGGTAAAAAAGCTATCGGTACTACTGGTCGTGGTATCGGTCCAGCATACGAAGATAAAGTTGCTCGTCGTGGTCTACGCGTTGGCGACCTATTCGATATGGCGACTTTCGCAGAGAAGCTAAAAGAAGTCATGGAGTTCCATAACTTCCAACTAGTTAACTTCTACAAAGCGGAACCAGTAAGCTACGAAGAAGTACTTGAGCAAGCTAAAGGCTACGCTGAACTACTAACGTCAATGGTTATCGACGTAACTGACGAACTAGACGCAGCACGTAAGCGCGGCGACAAGATCATGTTCGAAGGTGCACAAGGTACACTACTTGATATCGACCACGGTACTTACCCGTACGTAACGTCTTCTAACACGACTGCTGGTGGTGTTGCTGCAGGTTCTGGTTTTGGTCCTCGTCACATCGGTTACATCTTGGGTATCGCAAAAGCGTACTGTACTCGCGTTGGTGCTGGTCCATTCCCGACTGAACTATACGACGGTTTAGATAAGCAAGATCCAATTGGTAAGCACTTAGGTGAAGTTGGCCACGAGTTCGGTGCGACAACTGGTCGTCTACGTCGTACAGGTTGGTTCGATGCTGTTGCTATGCGTCGTGCAATCCAAATCAACTCTGTATCTGGTTTCTGTCTAACTAAACTAGACGTACTAGATGGTCTAGAAGAGCTAAAAATCTGTACTGGTTACAAGATGGAAGATGGCTCCGTGCTAGAAGTTTCTCCGATGGCTGCTGAAGCATTCGAAAAAGCAACGCCAATCTACGAAACAATGCCTGGTTGGTCTGAGAACACATTTGGTGCTAAGTCACTAGATGCTCTACCACAAGCCGCTCTTGACTACATCAAGCGTATTGAAGAGCTAACTGGCGTTCCAGTAGACATCATCTCTACAGGTCCTGACCGTAACGAAACTATCATCAAAGTTCACCCATTCGAAGCTTAATTGATAGCCGTTAAAGATTGCAAAAGCCGACCTTCTGGTCGGCTTTTTTGTATCTGAACAAAAACAGCGTGACTCTCATATGGCAAGCTTTTGCCGCTGAGCCTAAATCAGAGGCAAAAATTGTCTAAAGCTTAGCTGTTTTTTGCCGATAAGGTTATCAAGCAGAGGAGATCCTTCACCGATCTTTGGTTTCTTAGATACCTTAAGGGTACGTTTATGAAGTTACGAACAGTGGCTGCTTCACTGTTGTTGACCTTGGTTGCTACCACAGTGAAAGCCAATGTTGCTGATGTGGGGGCACCAGTTCCGATCTATACCGAAGCAGAGCTGATAAAGCTTATTGAGCAAAATAAGCACTTACAACGTGTGCGCGCTGATAACTGCCAGCTGGTGGAGGATATCGTAGCTCGTGCGACTCGAATTAACTTACCCGCTTATGAATTTCTGTACGGAGATATGTTGGCTTGGGGTGTGTGTGTCGAGCAAGATGTCGAACTGGGTCTTTACTACATCGAAAATGCAGCGCATCAGGGGTTACCAGCTGCACTAGAGCAGATTGGCCGATACTATTCGCGTGGCACTTTAGTACAGCAAGATAAAGAACGTGCAATTCCATATTTGCGAGAAGCTGCGTCAATGGGAAACCTAAACGCGCGTATTCATCTGGCCGAGTTGCTTTTACGTGATTATGGCAGTCCACTCGATTACGAAGATGCGTATCGTTGGTTATATAACTCTGTCACAGCAGATAAGCGGCAGCATAAGCGCATAACTGTATTGAGAAACGGCCTTGAACAGCGCATGCCACAAAACGTTATTGCTCGAGCTAAACGGCGAGACACCTTTTGGTAACGCTTCAATATTGCAAACAACTTCATACAACAAAGCCACGTCACGTGGGCTTTGTTGTTTTCCCGATAGTTGGTAGCGCTTAAACCACTTTGTGTGGACCGAAGCATTCGTAATGGAATTGCTCTTCTGGTACGCCAAGTTCTAATAGCTGTTTCGCTACGTGCTGCATAAATCCTACAGGACCACAGAAGTATACCTGCACGTTATCTTGCTTTAATGCAGCTTCAATTTCATACAGATTGACAAAGCCCGTGAAGTGGAAGTCTTCGCCTAGCTTGTCTTCTGCCGTTGGTTGGTTATACCAAACGAGCGCGTTCATATTTTCTTTTTCTGCAACGAGTTGGTTTACGTGTTGCTTGAAAGCATGCTGTTGGCCATTTTCTGTTGCATGAACCCAAGTTACAGGTGCTTGATGTGCTGAGAGACTTTCTAGCATTGACAGCGTTGGAGTAAGTCCCACACCAGCAGAAATTAGAACAACGGGTGTTTGTGGTTCGGCATCCATAAAGAAATCACCGGCAGGGGCCGCAAGCTGCACTTTTTCGCCAATGTTCAGGCTATCGTGCAGGTAGTTCGACACTTTTCCGCCTTCTTCACGTTTTACTGAGATACGGTAGGTGTTCTCTTGGACCGCAGAAGACAGGCTATATTGGCGAATTTCTTGGTTTTCTAACTGGTCACTGTTGATGTAGATGCCAAGGTATTGTCCCGGTTTATACGGCGCCACTTTTTGGCCATCGGTTGGCTTGAACACAAAGCTGCAAATGTGTTCGCTCTCAATCTTTTTATCGACTAATTCAAATTCGCGTAGACCGCGCCAGCCGCCTTCCAAAGCTTCATTTTGTTGGTAAATTTGTTCTTCTCGCTGAATAAATACATTCGCAAGTACGCCGTAAGCCTCAGCCCAAGCATCCAACACTTCTTGACCTGGATTAAAAAGCTCATCGATTGTAGCAAGTAAATGCTTACCAACGATTTGGTACTGATCTTCTGTGATCAAAAAGCTCGTGTGCTTATGCGCAATTTTCTCTACTGCGCCAAGCAGAGCTGGCAAATTTTCAATATTGGCAGCATAGGCACAGATAGCGTTGAATAATGCTTCACGCTGATCGCCGTTACGCTGGTTACTCATGTTAAAAATATCTTTCAACTCAGGGTTATGAGTAAACATACGCTCGTAAAAGTGCGCGGTCAGTTTTGGTCCTGTTTCGGCGATGAGTGGTGCGGTCGCTTTGACGATCTCGATAGTTTGATTGCTGAGCATAAGGGCTTCCTACTTTAAGTTGTATTTATAATGCATGTTTAAAGTTGTATCTCAAATGTATCTTTCGATCAAGAAAAGATTTACACTTTTATCGATAGCTCAAGTTTGGGGTTTTAGCATCACCAGTGGGTTATTGAGTCGCACTTTGGGAGAGAATATGCAGTTAACTAGTTTCACTGATTATGCGTTGAGAACCTTAATTTTCTTGGCTTCGTTGCCGGAAGATGAGTTAACCAGCATTACCGAAGTGACGGATTTATTTGGTGTGTCGCGCAACCATATGGTTAAAGTTATCAATCGGTTAGGGCAGTTGGGTTATGTCCATACCGTGCGCGGAAAAAACGGTGGTATCCGGCTGATGAAGCCAGCGTCTGAAATCACAGTCGGTGGTGTTGTGCGCGATTTAGAGCCGTTAGATTTAGTCAACTGTGGTGTGGATTTTTGCCATATTACCCCTGCTTGCCGCCTCAAAGATAAATTGGCGAAAGCAAAAAGTGCCTTTCTGGCGGAGTTGGATGACTGCACGATTGAATCCTTGCTCAGTGACAATTCTGAACTTTTGATCTTGCTGGCTCGTCCTTAACTCATTTGCATGCCTAGAGTCGATCTCGATCATTCTTTTTTCAAAGCAATTCTGTAGCTTATCGAGAGACTCAGATATACTAGCCATATACCTTCCTTGCTAGATAGGCGTGCCTATGTCAGACAATATTCCAAACGATCCTTTTGCAGATCGTGAATCCAAAAATTACGAAAATCCAATTCCAAGCCGAGAGTTTATCATCGAGTTTCTAGAGCAAGCGGGCGTTCCAATGAATCGTAACGACTTGTTTGAGGCACTAAAGCTTGAGGGCGAAGAGCAATACGAAGGGTTGCGTCGTCGGCTACGTGCGATGGAGCGAGATGGCCAACTGGTGTTTACCCGCCGTCAGTGCTATGCATTGCCTGAAAAACTTGAAATGGTGAAAGGTTACGTGATTGGTCATCGTGATGGCCATGGTTGGGTACGTCCAGAAGGCAGCGTCGGCAAGGATGATGATATTCTGTTACCGCACCATCAGATGAAGAACATCATCCACGGTGATTTTGTCTTAGTGCAACCGACAGACAACAGCAAGCGCGGCCGCCGTGAAGGACGTTTGGTGCGTGTGCTAGAGGAGCGCAATGATCAAATCGTTGGTCGTTTCTTCCTTGAATATGGATACTCCTATGTTGTCCCAGATGACTCGCGTATCAGCCAAGATATCCTGATCCCAAATGAGCACAAAGCGGGTGCACGCATGGGTAACGTAGTCGTAATTGAAATTACTGATCGTGGCTCACGCTCACGCGGCATGATGGGTAAAGTGGTTGAAGTCCTTGGTGAAAACATGGCACCAGGTATGGAAACACAAATTGCGATTCGTACACACCAAATCCCTCACGAATGGCCAGAAGCCGTCGATAAACAAATCGAAAACTTAGGCGAAGAAGTACCAGAAGAAGCGAAAGTTGGTCGTGTGGATCTACGTGATTTGCCACTAGTGACCATTGACGGCGAAGACGCACGAGACTTTGATGATGCCGTTTACTGTGAAAAGAACAAAGAAGGTGGTTGGCGTTTATGGGTAGCGATTGCTGACGTCAGTTACTACGTTCGTCCTGACTCTGCGTTGGACAAAGAAGCGATAAATCGTGGTAACTCAGTATATTTCCCGTCGCAAGTTGTGCCGATGTTGCCAGAAGTACTATCGAACGGCCTATGTTCGCTCAACCCGCAAGTAGATCGCTTGTGTATGGTGTGCGAAATGACCATTTCCGATACAGGTAAGCTGTCTGGTTACAAGCATTACGAGGCGGTGATGAACTCGCACGCTCGTCTCACATATAGCAAAGTGAGCGCGATTCTAGAAGGGGATGAAGAACTACGTGAGCGCTACCAGCCGCTTGTTTCTCATCTAGAAGAGTTGCACAAGATGTACAAAGTGCTGAAAGAAGCACGAGATCAACGCGGTGCAATCGAATTTGAAACCGTTGAAACCAAATTTATTTTCAATGCGGAACGTAAAATCGAAAGCATTGAGCCAGTAATTCGTAATGACGCGCATAAGATCATCGAAGAATGTATGATTTTAGCCAACATTGCTTCGGCATCGCTGGTAGAAAAAGCGAAAGAGCCCGCGCTTTATCGTATCCACGAATCTCCAGGTGAATTACGCCTGCAAGGTTTCCGTGACTTCTTAAGTGAACTTGGTCTTGAGCTAAAAGGTGGTTTAGAGCCTTCACCAACGGACTATGCTGATCTCGCACGTCAAATCTCCGGGCGTCAAGATCAAGAGTTGATTCAGACCATGCTGCTACGCTCAATGAAGCAAGCGGTATACAACGCAGATAACGCGGGGCACTTTGGGTTGGCATTGAAACGCTATGCGCACTTTACGTCGCCAATTCGTCGTTACCCTGACTTGTTACTTCACCGTGCAATCAAGTATCTGATTGCTAAAGAAGAAGGTCGTAATCAAGATCGCTGGACACCAACAGGTGGCTATCATTACTCGTTTGACGACATGGATTTTTACGGCGAACAATGTTCGATGACAGAGCGCCGTGCTGATGATGCAACACGTGATGTTGCGGATTGGCTGAAGTGTGAATATATGCAAGACCACGTCGGTGACGAACTAGACGGTGTTATTGCTAATGTCACTAGCTTTGGCTTCTTTGTACGTTTAACGGATTTGCACATCGATGGTTTGGTACATATTTCTACCCTTGCGAACGACTACTATCAATTTGACCCGATTGGTCAACGACTTATTGGTGAAAGTTTCGGTAACATCTACCGCTTAGGTGATGCAGTAAAAGTAAAAGTACTGGCTGTTAACCTCGATGATAAGCAAATTGACTTTGAATTGGTCGAAACAAGTCGTAAGCTACGCGGCGAAGGTAAGACTGCGAAGAAACGCGCAGCGGAAGCAAAACGCAAAGCGAAAGATAAAAAACGCGCTGCGACTCGCTCTTCATCGAAAGAAGGTGGCGCGGCTCGTGCAGTTCCTGCGATAGAGCCAACTAAACGCCCAGAAGAAACGGGCGCAACGAGTAAGCGTAATGGCCCAAAACGTGGTGACGCTGAAGGCAACGAGAAGCCTAAAGTGAAAAAAGCACGTAAAAAGAAGCCGCACAGTAAGCCGAAGAAAACCAAGCGCACTAAAAAAGAAGCGCAGTAGGTTGAAGCGCCAACTTAGTTCAAACTTGGTTGGCGCAGGCAATACGACCAGAACAACAGGTTAAACAATGAGTAACGAATTTATCTACGGCATTCACGCAGTGAAGGCGGTATTGGAGCGCGAACCAGAGCGTTTTATCGAGGCGTACGTTTTAAAAGGTCGTCAAGATGATCGCCTAATGCCAATCCTAAATGATCTTCAGGTTTGTGGTGTTTCTATTCAGCAGATGACACGTAAAACCTTGGATGACAAAGCGCGCGGTGCAAATCACCAAGGCATCATCGCTCGTGTGAAACCAGCGAAGCAGCTGAATGAGAACGATATAGATGACATCCTGGCGCAGCACGAATCACCACTGCTATTAGTGTTAGACGGAGTGACCGATCCACACAATCTTGGTGCGTGTTTACGTAACGCAGATGCGGCAGGTGCTGCGGCGATCATCGTACCGAAAGATCGTTCTGCACCGATGAACGCAACCGTAAGCAAAGTGGCTTGTGGTGCAGCTGAAGTCGTGCCATTGATCCGAGTGACTAACTTGGCTCGTACTATGCGTACATTGCAAGAGAAAGGCATCTGGTTTGTTGGTACTGCGGGCGAAGCAACGCACGACATCTACCAAGCAAAACTGACTGGACCCCTTGCTATCGTAATGGGGGCAGAAGGTGATGGTATGCGTCGTCTGACTCGTGAAACCTGCGACGATTTGATTAAGATCCCAATGGCTGGTAGCGTTTCAAGCTTGAACGTATCTGTGGCATCCGGCATCTGTTTGTTTGAGGCAGTTCGTCAGCGTATTGCTGCAAAGTAACGACGAAACAAACAGTTACTGTAGAATCAGACATAATGATAAAAACAAAGGATGGGGTGCCATCCTTTGTCGTTTTCACCGATTTATAAATAAAAATCCTCAGGGAAGTTATGACTCAACAAGACATTAAATTCATCGCCTTCGATCTAGATGGTACTTTGCTTGATAGCGTGCCAGATCTAGCTGTCGCGGCAGACCAAGCGGTACAGGCGCTTGGCTTTCCATCGGTTTCAGAAGAACAAGTTCGTGATTATGTGGGTAACGGCGCAGACGTGCTTATTGGTCGCTCATTAAGCCAAAGCCTGACCATCAACCCAGAGCTGAGTGAAGAGCTTCGTGCTAAAGCGCGTGTATTGTTTGATGACTACTACGAGCAAAGCGGTCACAAGCTAAGTCATCTTTACCCAACGGTAAAAGAGACACTAGCAGAGCTGCACAAAGCGGGCTTTGTTATGGCGTTGGTGACTAACAAACCTTCAAAGTTTGTGCCTGACGTTTTGGAAAAGCACGACATCGCAAAATACTTTGTTGATGTCCTTGGCGGTGATGCATTCCCAGAGAAAAAACCAAACCCAGTAGCATTGAACTGGTTGATGGAAAAGCACCAAATCCAACCAAGTGAAATGCTGATGGTTGGCGACTCGAAAAACGACATTCTCGCAGCAAAGAATGCAGGCTGTGCCTCATTTGGTCTGACATATGGTTACAACCACGGTGAACCTATTTCAGCATCAAATCCAGATTTCGTCGCTGACAGTTTGGCAGAATTATTGGACGTTGTAGCGGTTTCTGCATAACGGCTACAAAAGAGCTTCCAAAATACTCGTTAATGAGTACACTGAGTAAACCGTGCACCTATTACTGCACGGTTTTTTTCATTTAATTAGATTAAGAAGTCAAAGGAATCATTCTAATGAGCAAACCCATTGTATTGAGTGGTGTTCAACCTTCAGGTGAACTAAGTATCGGTAACTACTTGGGTGCTCTACGTCAATGGCAGCAGATGCAAGACGATTATGATTGCCAATATTGTGTGGTAGACCTTCACGCGATTACGGTTCGTCAGGACCCTAAAGCGCTGCATGAAGCAACTCTAGACGCACTGGCAATTTGTCTGGCAGTTGGTGTTGACCCGAAGAAGAGCACGCTATTTGTTCAGTCACATGTACCAGAGCATGCTCAATTAGGTTGGCTTCTTAACTGTTACACTCAAATGGGTGAGCTGAGCCGTATGACTCAGTTTAAAGACAAATCGGCACGTTACGCGAATGACGTAAACGTCGGTCTATTTGACTACCCGGTGTTGATGGCTGCTGACATTTTGCTTTACGGTGCGCACCAAGTACCTGTAGGCAGTGACCAGAAGCAACATCTAGAATTAGCGCGCGATATCGCAACGCGTTTCAACAATATTTACTCGCCAGAGCAGCCAATCTTCCAAGTTCCAGAGCCTTACATTCCGACAGTAAATGCGCGTGTAATGAGCCTTCAAGACGCAACGAAGAAGATGTCTAAATCTGATGACAACCGTAAGAACGTTATCACGCTGCTGGAAGAGCCTAAGTCGATCCTTAAGAAGATCAACAAAGCGCAAACCGATACCGAAACGCCACCAAGTATCCGTCATGATATCGAGAACAAGGCGGGCATTGCTAACCTAATGGGTCTGTACTCCGCGGCGACAGGCATGAGCTTCGAAGAGATTGAAGCGAAGTACCAAGGCGTAGAAATGTATGGCCCATTTAAGAAAGATGTTGGTGAGGCAGTTGTAGCAATGCTTGAGCCAATTCAAGCAGAATATCACCGTATTCGCGCTGATCGTGCTTACATGGACGAGGTAATGCAGCAAGGCGCTGAGAAAGCCTCGGCACGAGCGGCTGAAACGCTTAAGAAAGCATACGAAGCAGTAGGTTTTGTAGCTCGCCCATAGTTGCTAAGAACGAATACGAAAAAGCTCCACTTTGGTGGAGCTTTTTTTATGCCTGTATTACTGAAATGGTGTGTCTTTCATACAGCGTTCCATGTCGTAATATTCAACACGTCCTCGAGCCCCTAGAAAGGCAGACTTCACAACCATGCCTCTATCAATGAAGTAACTAAGCTGTACGCATGATATATCGTAGCTGAGTTCTTTAATTCTCGCTGGAATCCAGTAGGTTCCTGGCGTTCTTAGACGCTGAGTAAAGGTAATAACACCCTCGTCACTGACTTCTAGCTCTTCAATACCATCCAGTTCATTTTTGGCTGATTCGATGATGTCTTGATTCGCCGTAGGTTGAAGTGGCTCACTGGCGGTCAACTGACACCCCGCTATCAAGCCAAGTAGGGAGAGAGCTAGCACACTGCGTTGAATTTTTTTCATTTGTCGTTCCTGGGTTTACAGCTAATGAGATCTTATTGTCTCGCGCAGGTGTTATATCTTTTGTGTATGTTTTTGGCTAGTGAGTAATGAAAAGTTATTGAATAAATCATGAAAACTTTGAAGTATGAGGGGCCTGTATAAGAGAGAACGAAGCGAGTAATAGATTCTTGGGCTTGAACAGTGATGCAAGTGAAAATTAAAGCATTCTAAATTAGTGACTAATTATATTTTTTATTTGTAACGGAACGGTTGGGTTAATAAGCAACTCAACAAGTGATGTATTTTCTACTCCTTAACATGAAGTGAAAAAGTAAACTGAGTAATCAATCTAAATTCTGACTTGTTTATCAATAGCGCTCTGTATTTATTACAAAAAATGTTTGAATGGGATGCTCTGGCATATTTTCTTATATTCACATGTGATTCATTTCACGGCTTTAATTACTCATTCTTATTTATTTCATAAATAAACCTGATAGTAGACGCAAATGGCAGGCTCTAATCAGAGCTAAGTTTGCATTTACATAAATATCAGGTACGACAATGGACACGTTAATCAAACCCTCAATACTCGCATTAACCATCGCCAGTGCACTTAGTGCAAACGCGAACGCAGAGATTATTATTTCCCAATACGTAGAAGGCGGCGCTTATAATAAAGCGGTAGAGATCGCTAATACGGGTGATACTGCGGTGACACTCACTGGCTACGAGTTGGCGAAATCATCAAACGGTGGTGGTACTTGGGGCAGCACATTCGACCTTAGCCAAGTGACGCTACAAGCTAACCAAGTGTATGTACTGGCGCATGGTGACGCGAGCGACGCCATCAAAGCGGTAGCAGGTATCACAGATAAAAGCGTTGCGAACTTTAACGGTGACGACCCGATCGCACTGCTTAAAGATGGTGAAGTGCACGACATCATCGGTGTGATGGGTGACGTAGATTTTGGTAAAGACACCACATTAGTTCGTAACAGTGATGCACTAACCCCTTCTGCTACTTATGATGCATCTCAGTGGACGGCATTTGAGAAAGACAACATTGACGGCCTTGGTGAGCTAAATGCGACTGAGCCACCAGCACCATTCGCTTGTGAAGTCGACGGTCAGCAACCTAACTTCACTACCATCCAAGATATTCAAGGTGAAGGCGATACGTCTCCATTCATTGATGGTTACCCATACATTACTGACGAAGATCATTTCGTAACTGGTGTCGTGACTGCTGTTACCACTGGCCTAACCAAAGGTTTCTACCTACAAGCATTAGAAAGCGACAACAACGACAAGACCTCAGAAGGCTTGTTCATTCATACCGACGCGGCGGACACGGCGCTGAAAGCTGGTGATGTTGTTTGTGTGAAAGGTAAAGTTCAAGAGTATTACAGCAATACTCAGCTTGCTTCTGATGCTAACAGCTATGTGAAAACAGGCACCTCTGAAACCCCTCGAGTTACCGATCTTGTTATCAAAGAAGGTGAGACACTACGTGATGCACTAGAGCGTCATGAAGGCATGCAAGTTGAGTTGACCTCGGCAAGTGACTTGTTTGTAACTCGAAACTTCTCTTACGACTACGATTCACGTCGTAACAATATGATGCTCTCTCATGAAGCGCCATTGTTAAAGCCGACTCAATTACACGCGGCAGAGAGCGATGCAGCCGTTGAGCTAGCAAAAGACAACGCAGCGAACCGCGTATACCTAGAATCAGATGGCAAAGCACCAAACGGCCAAATCCCATACTACCCAGATTTTGCTAAAGATGCAGATCAAGATGGCTCTTCAGAGCAGCACATTCGCCTTGGTTCTCGAGTAGAAGGTCTACAGGGTGTCGTGGCTTACAGCTACAACGAATACCGCCTGATTGCGACAAATGAAGTCAATAACACCAACTTCGTGACTTCAGGTGAAGGCTTCGACGTGGCTCGTAAAGATGCCCCAGCGATTGCGGACTCAGATTTGCGTATTGCAAGCTTCAACGTACTGAACTACTTCAACTCCGTGGCTGACAGTGGTCATGAAAACCCAACCGGACAAAACCGTGGTGCGACTAATCTAGACGAATTCCTGATCCAGCAAGCGAAAATCGTTGCGGCGATGAACAAGATGGACGCAGACGTTATTGGTTTGATGGAAGTGGAAAACAACGGCTTTGGTGATGGCAGTGCTATCCAAAACTTAGTTGATGCCCTAAATGCTGAGATTGATGACGCTGAAGATCATTACACGTATGTCGAAATCGCGGATCAAGACAAATACCAAGATGAGTACTTTGGTAGTGATGCGATCATGGTGGCAATCCTATACCGTGCAAACGAAGTGACGCCAAAAGAAGCGGCGAAAGTGATTGTGACGCCAGAGCAGCACATCGAAGAAAACACCATTACGCGTAATGACGGTGCGGAAGGCAACCCAGCTTACGACAAATACCAACGTCATAGCTTGCTACAAACCTTCACGGTGAAAGAGACGGGTGAAGATTTGTCTATTGTCGTAAACCACTTTAAGTCGAAAGGCTCTGAGTGTATTGAAGAGTGGATTGCCGGTGTAGAAGATTCTGAGCCAGCGGATCTGCAAGGCAACTGTAACAACTTCCGCGTTTCTGCTGCGCACGCAGTGGGTGAAGCGTTGAAAGAGGTGAAAGGCGATGTATTGCTCATGGGCGACCTCAATGCTTATGGCATGGAAGACCCACTTCTGACACTGACTGATTACTCGAAAGAGAAATACGGCCGTGACATTTATACTGCTGCTTACACAACCATTGGTGATGGTGAACTTCAAGTAGAGAAGACCAAAATTGAAAAAGGTTACGGTCTGCACAATTTAAACACGTTGCTGCACGGCACTGATACGTTTTCTTACACCTATTCGGGCGAGCTGGGTAATTTGGACCACGCATTGGCAAGCAGTAGCCTAGCGCAAAAAGTGGTAGCAATTGAAGATTGGCACATCAACTCACTAGAGAGTAACTTGTTCGAATACAGCAGCAAGTACACAGGTGATATGCCGAAGTACAAAGATGCGTTCTCTGCCTCTGACCACGATCCAGTGATCATCGCGATTGATTTACCAGATGATGACATCGATTTACCGAAAGCAGGTGACAACTTAGCCGTCGATGTCCGTTTACCACCAACGGCGGTTGTGGGCGATATTGTTACGGTGAACTTAACGCCATCCACACAAGCGGCTGCGGCAAGCAGCGATACGAAAGCTTACTCGGCTAGCCAAACTTTAGTTCAAGCTGATATTGATGCGCGTAGCGTGAATATTGAGTTTGAACAAACGCCAGAGCAAGGTAATTATCAGTTAGAAGAGAAAGTGACTGACTCGACAGGTAATATCGTGAAGTTTAGCTCTGTTCGTGATGTTTCAATGACGCAAACTGAAGCTGGAACAGAAGGGTCGAAGGATTCAGATGGTGGTTCGTTTGGTTTTGGTGCTCTATTTGCGCTGCTAGGTCTCGGCTTATTCCGTCGTCGCCGCTAAGCGAATTTACTTCCTGACAAACAGTTCCTAAATAGCTGTAAAGACCAAAGGCCAGCCTATGCTGGCCTTTTTATTCAGCAAAAACTTGCCTTTCTTGCTTGGTATAGCAAAATACCGCCCTTGATTGTCACGAACGTGGCGATTCACTACGTAAGCATTGCCAAAACGGATTGGAGCAACCGACCCTTTATGTTGTTGATCATCGATAACTACGACTCTTTTACCTACAACCTTTACCAATACTTCTGCGAGCTTGGTGCAGACGTAAAGGTGGTGCGTAACGATGAAATCGATATCCAAGGCATTGAGGCGCTCAACCCAACTCATTTGGTGATCTCGCCAGGGCCATGTACGCCGAACGAAGCAGGTATTTCACTGAAAGCGATAGAACACTTCGCTGGTAAGTTGCCGATCCTAGGAGTTTGTCTTGGTCATCAGGCGATAGCGCAAGTGTTTGGGGGGGAAGTGGTACGTGCACGACAAGTGATGCACGGTAAGACCTCACCGATTCATCACAACGGTCGTAGTGTGTTTAAAAATCTGAATAACCCACTCACGGTAACCCGTTATCACTCTCTTGTGGTGAAAAACGGTACTTTACCCGACGTGTTTGAACTGACTGCATGGACAGAACTGCCTGACGGAAGCATGGATGAAATAATGGGTTACCAACATAAAACCTTGCCAATTGATGCGGTGCAATTCCACCCAGAATCAATCAAAACTGAGCAAGGTCACGAGTTGCTTGCGAACTTTTTAGCACGCAAAGCGATCTGATCGCGATCACTTTTCTTAACAAATCATTCATCTTTTTGCTGAGGTGAGCGGATTGCAAAACTATGCGATTCTCTCGAGTCTCTTTGTCTATTCATGTCTTTTTAAACCTTCTATCCCCTGTATTACATAACATTTATAAAAAATCACTTCTCTATTTTACTTTCTTGATGCATAAATAGTCATAAGCAGTGATTAATGGAAGTTACTTTCGAGAACGAAAAGAATAAATCACTATTGAAATGGTTAATTAAATGTAAATACAATGCCGCAATAGCTTAAATGCAAAACATTATTTGCTGGCAAAGAGAGCCGGTTAAATTCGCTTATCTGCTACGCATGCGGTATCAAGAAGGAATGTGCAATGACAACGGAAATTAAAGTAGAGCGCGGTTTATTCGATGAGGTAATGGTACCTTGCTATAACCCGATGGAAATGATCCCTGTTAAAGGTGAAGGTTCACGTGTTTGGGATCAGGAAGGTAATGAATACATCGACTTTGCTGGTGGTATTGCAGTGAGCTGTCTTGGCCATTGTCATCCAGTAATGGTAAACGCACTAACAGAGCAAGCTAACAAGCTTTGGCACTTAAGTAACGTTATGACGAACGAACCAGCCCTTCGTCTGGCGAAAAAGCTAACAGAAGTGAGTTTTGCTGAGCGAGTGTTCTTTGCTAACTCTGGCGCAGAAGCAAACGAAGCCGCTTTGAAGCTGGCACGTCGTTATGCAGCAGACGTTCATGGCACTGAGAAATCTGAAATCATTGCATTCAAACAAGGTTTCCACGGTCGTACATTCTTTACCGTAACGGTTGGTGGCCAAGCGGCATACTCTGACGGCTTCGGTCCTAAGCCAGGCGACGTGACACACCTTCCTTACAACGATATCGAAGCTTTACAAGCACACATGTCTGATCGTACTTGTGCGGTCATGATGGAGCCACTACAAGGTGAAGGCGGCATCGTGCCACCAACGCCTGAGTTCGCTCAAGCGGTTCGCGAGCTGTGTGACAAACACAACGCCTTACTGATCTTCGATGAAGTGCAAACTGGTAATGGCCGTACAGGTAACTTCTACGCTTACCAAGGTTTAGGTATCACGCCAGATATTCTAAGTACTGCGAAATCACTTGGTGGCGGTTTCCCGATCGGTGCAATGCTAACGACAGCAAAATTGGCAGAGCACATGAAAGTGGGCACTCACGGTTCTACATATGGCGGTAACCCACTAGCGTGTGCGGTTGCAGAAGCGGTTGTAAATGAAGTTACTAAGCCAGAGGTGTTGGCTGGTGTGCTAGAACGCGAAGCAATGTTCCGTGAAGGTCTAGAGAAGATCAACGCGAAGTACAACATCTTCTCAGAAGTGCGCGGTCAAGGCCTATTACTTGGCGCTGCACTAAATGAAGAATGGCAAGGCCGTGCGCGTGACGTGCTGGTTGCTGCAGGTAAACAAGGTCTCATGGTATTGGTTGCGGGTGCCAATGTCGTACGTTTCACACCATCACTCGTTATCACACAACAAGAAATTGAAGAAGGCTTGGCGAAACTGGATAAAGCGATCGCGACTTTAGTTTAAGCGCGATATCAGTTTAAACGTCAACGCAGACACCCCCGTCAAGGATCTCTGATGGGGGAATTGTTCCTACAATATAGTTAGGATCTTCTTGCATCTGGAGGGAGTATTGATGCTAGTAGTTCGCCCTATCGCGATGTCGGATTACGACGCACTGCACACTTGTGCGGTGGAGTCTGGTCACGGATTTACATCTCTACCGGTTAACGAAGAACTGTTAACCAATCGAATCAAACATTCAGAGTACAGCTTTGGTAAGCCAGATGTGGCAGAACCAGGCGATGAAGGCTACCTGATGGTTGGCTTTGACTCTGAAACGGGTGAGGTTGCGGGTACCACCGGAATCGAAGCATCTATCGGCTGGGATGTCCCATTTTACTCATATCACATTAGTAAAGTCGTGCACTCGTCGCCAAAGCTTGGCGTTAACAACGTCGTTAAACTGCTTACTTTTGGTAATAACTACACGGGTAACAGCGAAATTTGTACCTTGTTCTTGCGTGAGAAATTCCGCCAAGGTCTGAATGGTCGTCTAATGTCGAAGTGTCGTTTCCTAATGATGGCAGAGCACCCAGAGCGCTTCTCTGAAACGATCTTTGCGGAGATGCGTGGCGTTTCAGACGACGAGGGTAATTCACCATTCTGGCAATGGCTTCAAGAGCATTTCTTCTCTATCGATTTCACGCTTGCAGATTACCTGACAGGTATCGGCAAGAAAGGCTTTATCGCCGACTTGATGCCGAAACTGCCTATTTACATCAACCTGCTCAGCCCAGAAGCGCAAGCCGTGATTGGTCAAGTACATGACAACACGCGTCCAGCGCTGAAGCTGCTTGAGCGTGAAGGTTTTACCAACCGAGGCTACGTCGACATCTTCGATGGTGGCCCAACGGTTGAGTGTGATCTGCGTAATATTGAGTCGGTACGTCATTCATTCCGTGCGCAAGTCAAAATCTCTGAACATTCCAGCACACAAGACTTCTTGATGTGTAATTCATCTTTCGAGAACTTCCGTGCGACAGTCACTAAAGCGGCGTATGACGCAGAAACACAGAGCGTAATGATCGCACCAGACGTTGCGGATGCACTTTCGGTTGAAGAAGGGGATTTCGTTCGCCTTCTTCCGCAGTAACAGACGACAGAATTTAAGGATAGAAACAATGACACATTGGATTGCAGGTGAATGGGTACAAGGTCAGGGTGAAGCATTTACGTCTCTGTCGCCGTACAACCAAGAAGTGATCTGGCAAGGCAAAGGTGCAACGGCAGAGCAGGTGAACCAGGCGGTATCTGCAGCGCGTGAAGCGTTTATTGACTGGAAAAAGCGCCCATTTTCAGAGCGTGAGGCAATCGTGTTGGCTTTTGCGGAGAAAGTAAAAGAGAACAGCGAAAAAATCGCCGAAGTGATTGCCAAAGAAACCGGTAAGCCGATTTGGGAAACGCGCACTGAAGCAGCAGCCATGGCAGGTAAAATTGCCATTTCGATTCGCGCTTATCATGACCGCACTGGTGAGGCGAGCCGTGAAGCAGCAGGCAACCAAATCGTATTGCGCCACCGCCCATTGGGCGTGATGGCGGTGTTTGGTCCTTACAACTTCCCAGGCCACCTACCAAATGGTCACATTGTGCCAGCGCTACTGGCTGGTAACACGGTAGTCTTCAAACCGTCTGAGCAAACGCCATGGACGGGTGAATTGGCGATGAAGCTATGGGAAGAAGCCGGTTTGCCGAAAGGCGTGATTAACCTTGTTCAAGGCGCTAAAGAAACTGGTATCGCCCTAGCTGACGCAAAAGGCATTGATGGCGTACTGTTTACGGGTAGCGCGAATACGGGGCATGTATTACACCGTCAATTTGCGGGTCAACCAGGCAAGATGCTCGCACTAGAAATGGGGGGTAATAACCCGATGGTGATCTCTGATAAATATGGTGATTTGGATGCCACGGTTTACACCATCATCCAGTCAGCGTTTATCAGTGCTGGGCAGCGTTGTACGTGTGCTCGTCGTTTGTATGTGCCATTGGGTGAAAAAGGCGATGCGCTTATCACCAAGCTCGTTGAAGCGACACGCAATATTCGCGTAGACCAACCATTTGCAGAACCTGCGCCATTTATGGGACCGCAAATTTCGGTCGTGGCAGCCAAGTTTATTCTTGATGCACAAGCTAATCTACAGTCTCTTGGCGGTGAAAGCTTGATTGAAGCGAAAGCAGGAGAGGCGGCGTTTGTTTCTCCTGGTATCATTGATGTAACGAACATTGCTGAGTTACCAGATGAAGAATACTTCGGCCCACTTCTGCAAGTGGTGCGCTACGAAGGATTAGACAAAGCCGTAGCGCTAGCAAACGATACGCGCTTTGGTTTATCTGCTGGCTTGGTTTCAACCGACGACCAAGAGTGGGAATACTTCGTGGACCACATTCGTGCCGGCATCGTGAACCGCAACCGCCAGTTAACGGGTGCAAGTGGTGATGCACCATTTGGTGGTCCGGGGGCGTCGGGTAACTTGCGTCCAAGCGCTTACTACGCAGCAGATTACTGTGCGTACCCAATGGCATCAATGGAAGGTCAAGAAACTGTCTTGCCTGCAACATTGAGTCCAGGTGTAGCGCTATAAGATTTAATAATAGAGTCGCAACTATGCATTGCGGCTCACCTTGCCGGCGCATCATTTAGGTATGGGTTGTAGTGATCGTTGGCAGAACACGAAAAGTGAGCAAAGACTCGGAAAAGCGTGTTGACTGACTGGCATTTACCGTCACAGGTTGATGGTTGCTCGTTCATTATTCTGGACAACTTTTGTTGTGAACGAGCAGCCAACTTCCGCTTACCTTTAAACTCTACATCTCGTAACAAGGAGTCGTTATGACGCCCGATGTGTTATTTGAATCGCTATGGCAAGATTACATTCAACGTCTTTGCCCTTCGGCGGCTAAAGTGCATCAGCTGCTTCAAGAAGATGAGCCTCTGATTAATGATCATATAGCTTTACGTACCTTCAATATCGCGCCTCTTGGTATTGAAACTCTAGCTAAGCCATTTGTAGCTATTGGTTACAAGGCGTGTGGTGATTACGTTTTCGAAAGCAAAAAGCTGGTTGCTAAGCACTATGAGCACCCAGATCCGAAGAAACCTAAAGTATTTATTAGTGAGCTAAAAGTTGAAGAGTGCTCGTCTGAGCTACAAGAGATTGTGAAAAATTTGGTGGCACAAGTCGATGCTGACAAGCTGAACGATAGCGCATTCTTACATGGTGGACGCTTGTGGGATTTAAGCTTTGCTGATTACCAAACGTTGGCTAAAGAAAGTGAGTACGCATCTTGGCTTGCGGCGCATGGTTACGGAGCAAACCACTTCACGGTGAGCGTTAACCAGCTCAATGAATATGAAGAAGTGAAGCAGGTAAACGATCATCTGCGTACCGCTGGGTTTACCATTAATGAAAATGGTGGTGAAGTGAAGGGCACTCCTGAGGTGTTGCTAGAGCAGTCATCGACCATGGCAGATAAAGTAGCGGTTCGTTTTAGCGAAGGCACTGAAATTATCCCTGGCGGGTTTTATGAATTTGCTAAGCGCTATCCGATGGAAAATGGTGATTTGTACCCAGGTTTCGTGGCCGCTTCAGCTGACAAAATCTTTGAAAGTACGAATGGCTAAGTTTTAGGGTTAACCTGTTAAGCTTACTCATTAGTGTTCGCTGCACCCTATCTCATTTGGTCATGAGCAAATAAAAAGCCACCAATGTTGCCATTGGTGGCTTTTATAATTTTGTTCGTGTCACTCTAGTTTGAGATTAACGAGTACCGTAAACCACGATGGTTTTACCGTGAGCAGAGATTAGGTTCTGCTCTTCTAGCATCTTCAAAATACGACCTACTGTCTCACGAGAACAGCCAACAATTTGACCGATTTCTTGACGAGTGATCTTGATTTGCATGCCGTCTGGGTGAGTCATTGCGTCTGGTTGTTTTGCAAGGTTCAGAAGCGTCTGAGCGATACGACCAGTTACGTCTAGGAACGCCAGGTCACCCACTTTTTGGCTAGTTACTTGAAGACGACGAGCCATCTGCGCAGAAAGACGCATTAGGATGTCTGGGTTTACTTGGATAAGCTGACGGAACTTCTTGAAAGAAATTTCAGCAACTTCACAAGGAGATTTAGCACGAACCCAAGCTGTGCGCTCTTGGTCTTCCTCGAATAGACCAAGTTCACCAATAAAGTCTCCTTGGTTTAGGTAAGAAAGGATCATCTCCTTACCTTCTTCGTCTTTGATAAGAACCGCAACAGAACCTTTAACGATGTAGTACAAAGTTTCTGCCTTTTCGCCCGCGTGAATTAGCGTGCTCTTTGAAGGGTACTTATGAATATGACAGTGTGAAAGAAACCACTCTAATGTTGGGTCGGTTTGAGGTTTACCTAGAACCATAATATCTCACTTCCTCTGCAGGGTACGCTTGCGCTATCCATATTTTAGCTAAGCCTGAATTAGGCCTACTAGAATAAGAGCACTTTTTATATGCTGCAAGCTCTCTTGTGTTTCGGTAAGAAATAGTATCCTTTTTCGAAAACGATTTCTTGATTTTAATCGTGCCATGATTGAGATTTTGTAAGCAAAACTGTGCACATGATCACGGTATGAAAAGTAAACATCTTCGCAGGCAGGTTTTTAGCCAATTTTCCCTGTTTCGATGAGCTGTTGTAGGATAGGCCGAACTATGAGCTCCATTGCAAAGCTCATCTTACCGCCGGGTACGACAATCGTGTTGTGGCGTGACATGAATGAGCCATCAATCATGGCCAGCAGATATGGGAAGTCGACATTCTTGATACCGCGTAGGCGAATCACCACAAAACTCTCATCCAAACTAGGGATGCCTTTTGCATTAAGTGGGTTGGAAGTATCAACGGTCGGTACGCGCTGGAAGTTGATGTGAGTACGAGAAAACTGCGGAGTGATATAGTTGAGGTAATCGTCCATGGATCGCACGATTGAGTCCATTACCGCTTCACGCGAATGGCCGCGATCGCGAGTGTCACGTACGAATTTTTGGATCCACTCTAAGTTCACAATCGGCACCATGCCAATTAAGAAATCCACATGTTGAGCAACATTAACATCGCCATCGACCACGCCACCATGTAACCCTTCATAAAACAGCACGTCGCTGTTTTCGGGTAAGTCTTGCCACGGTGTAAACGTGCCTGGCATTTGATTGTAGGGAACCGCTTCGTCAAACGTGTGCAGATAACGGCGCACGCTGCCAGTACCGTCATGCCCGAACTTACGGAAAAACTCTTCTAATCCCGGGAAGTCATTAGCTTGTGGGCCAAAGTAGCTAATGTGTCGACCTTGCTCGCGGGCTTTGCGAATTTCGATGTCCATTTCTGGGCGAGTAAAGCGATGGAAGCTATCGCCTTCAACCCATGCGGGTTTAACGTTCATCATATTGAACATTTTACGGAAGGCTTCAGATGTAGTGGTCGTGCCGGCACCGGACGAACCAGTAACCGCAATAATTGGGTGTTTAGCTGACATGACAAACCTTGTCGAAAATTACTTACCTGTAATGTGCAGTAGAGTTACTACTGCACGGTCGATATCCCACTATAGCACGTAACAATACCTTGTCATCGAGTGGGATACGGTAAAATGTGAAGGGTCTAAAATTTTGTTTTATGCTGAATATCGACGGTTTCGTGTAGCTCAGAGAACACGATAACCGCTTCACCTTTTTCCAATTGAGCTTTAACTTGATCAATTTTGTCTTGCAAAGAAACCTCGACGGTTCCGTAATCCGTTCCTTCGCGTAAGACGAATTCACGAATTAAGTTTTCCAATGTTTCCGGCGCAATGTCTTGCCATGGAATGATCATAAATACCTCTAACTTTTATGATGAGCGGCTAGTTTACTGCGTTCGTTGCTTGGATACAGCAGAAAGGTAATCTGCGGCGATACTTTCGTAATACGCAGGCAGCGCTTCCTCCAACCAAAACTTAGGTTTTAACGCCGTTCCTGTCAGGAAGCCAACATGGCCGCCGTGCTCAAAGAGACGGTAATCAATGTTATCTGGCAGAACAAACTTCGGGATCACATCGTCGGTCATGAACGGATCGTCTTTGGCATGGATGATCAGTGTCGGTAGCGTGATTTGTTGTAGTTTACTTAAGCCAGAGCATTGGTCGTAATAATCTTGTGCGTCTTTAAAGCCGTGCAGTGGTGCCGTGATCAAATCATCGAATTCATACAATCGTGTGACACGTTTTATTGAGTTGTAAGACAAAGCGAGCTCGCCATGCAACAAGTGATGTTTTTGCAACGCGTTGCGTTTGAGTGAAGAGAGTAGGTAACGGCGATACACTTTCGAAAAGCCTTGTTCAATACGGTTTGCACACGCTGCTAGGTCTAAAGGCGCTGAGATAATAGTCGCTGCATTCAAAATAGGGTGGTCTTTATATTGGGCTAAATAATTCGCCAACATGTTACCGCCAAGAGAAATACCAACCGCAACTTTGGGGTGATCAGGAAAACGTTGTTCAAGGTGCTCTAGGAAGTAACGAGCATCCGTCACTTCACCCGAATGGTAAGCTCGTGCTTTTTTGTTTGGTTTACCGCTGCAGCCACGAAAATGCATCATCACCGACAGCCATCCAGATTGAGCAAATGCATTCATTAACCCATTGGCATAAGGGCTATAGAAGCACCCCTCTAACCCATGAAATAAAACAAAAATCGGCTTTTTTTGTGCAGGCTCTTGGGTTGGGTCCTCGCTCCACGCGAGATCGAGAAAGTCGCCATCGGATGTATCGAGGGTTTGCCAAATCGGCGTAAATAACGCTTTTTTGCGAATAAAACGCGGCAAAAGCGTTTGGAGATGCGGGTTTTTGATCCCGGCGGCTGCGAAAAATTGTGTCATACCTAACTGCTCTTATGCGGTCCTTCGGTGTCCGTTGAAGAACTTATTAATATAATCCTTTATAAAGATTATAGGTATTCTACAGATTTATGGGCGTTTTGGTGGTTGAATGTTTGGCACCGGCATAGCAAAGGCTTGCTGCAAATGCTCCCCACCGAGTTGACGACAGTATCTCAACGTCAGTGGGTCACCATCATTTTTGAGTAGTGCAAGTGAGTTAATGCAGTCCACCAAATCCGCTTGTTGCTGCTTTTCTAGTTGCAGCTCAAACTGCAAGGTCTCACGATACAAAGCGTCATTGACTTGAGACTTAAGGTGGCGACGAAGGTCGCGAAAGGAGTGAAGTAAAGTTTCGCTCCTACCTAGACAGTCTTGCACCAAGGGCCAGTCTTTTTCTTGGAAAATGAGTTGCTGCTCATCGAGCCATCTGAGCAGCAGGAGTAGGTTCACGTTACCGTGGTAGTTGTTCTGTAATGATAAACACGCCTCTTTCACTTCTCGCACACCATAAAATTGCAGACTAAACTGCCAAAGGTGTTCTAGGGTGAGTGTGTATTCAGCGTGTTGATTACTCATTGATTAAACTCTAGCTCCATCTGCTCCAACGTTTCTTGAGCAGACATCCATTCCATTTCAATTTCTTCGAGCTCAGCTTTACTGGAAGCTTGAAGTGCCAGCACTTGGTTAAGTTTAGCTTTATTTTCGGCCGCATACAGTGAGTTGTCCGCCAATTGTTCTTCAGCTTCGGCCAGTGCAGCACCTAACTTATCCATTTTATTTTCTAGTTGTGTCAGCGTTTTGCGAATTGGCGCTGTCTGTTTTCGAAACTCTGCATCGCGACGTTTTTGCTCTTTCTTCGCAGCTGCGCTGTTGGCCGTATCTTTGCTTGGCTGCGCAGCCTGCGCTTCTTTGCGTTCCGCTCTTTGTTGTTCGGTTAACCATTTATAATAGTCATTTAAATCACCGTCGAACGGAGCAACTTGTCGATCATGCACTAAATACAAGTCATCGGTCGTAGCGCGCAGTAAATAGCGGTCGTGCGAAACAATCACCATCGCACCTTCGAATGTTTGCAGTGCCATCGTAAGTGCTTGGCGCATGTCCAAGTCTAAGTGGTTGGTCGGTTCATCAAGTAGCAACAGGTTTGGCTTTTGCCACACAATTAAAGCCAATACCAAACGGGCTTTTTCGCCACCAGAAAACGGCGCAACTTTTTCTAGTGCTTTGTCACCTTGGAAGCCAAAGCTACCTAGGTAATCACGTAGCTGCTGTTCGGTTTGATCGGGTGCGATTTGCATCATGTGTTGCAGCGGCGTTTCTTCAGGGTGAAGCGTTTCTAACTGGTGCTGAGCGAAGTAACCAATTTTCACGCCTTGTGAGTAAGTTAGGTCACCACCTTGCGCGTTAAGTTCACCAGAGAGCAGCTTGATTAATGTCGATTTACCCGCACCATTACGGCCGAGTAGACCAATACGACTGCCAGGAACCAAGTTCAAGCGGATCTTCTCTAAGATGAGGTTGTCACCGTAACCTGCAGATACTTCATCCATCATCATGATTGGGTTTGGCAGCGCAGCTGGCTCACGGAATTGGAAGCTAAATGGGTTATCGAATTGAGCTGGTAACACTTTCTCCATGCGCTCCAAAGCTTTAATACGGCTTTGAGCCTGGCGTGCTTTAGAGGCTTTGTAACGGAAGCGGTCGATGTAGCTTTGCATGTGAGACATCTGCTTCTGTTGCTTTTCAAACATCGCTTGTTGTAACACCATCTTTTGTGCGCGTTGGTTTTCGAATGACGAGTAGTTACCCGTGTATTCGTTCAGCTGCTGATTCTCGATGTGAATGATGCGACCAACGATCGGATCCAAGAAGTCACGGTCGTGCGAGATCAGAATCAGCGTGCCAGGGTAGTTTTGTAGCCAACGCTCTAACCACATTACCGCGTCCAAATCCAAGTGGTTGGTTGGTTCGTCGAGTAGCAGTAGATCAGAACGACACAATAGCGCTTGAGCCAAGTTAAGACGCATACGCCAACCACCCGAGAATTGGGTCAAACTCCAACTCATTTGCTCTTGGCTGAACCCTAAACCATCGAGCAGTTCTGCCGCGCGAGCGCGAATGCTGTAACCACCAATGGTTTCAATTTTACCGTGTATCTCGGCAACTAGGGTTCCGTTGTCTTGTGTTTCTGCTTCAGCTAACTGCTTTTCGAGAGAGCGGTACTCGCGATCACCATCAATGACGTATTCCAGTGCAGTGCGCTCTAGCGCAGGCGTTTCCTGTGCGACCCAGGCCAACTCCCAGTGTTGAGGTTGGCTAAATGAGCCAGCATCAATTGACAGTTCATCTTTCAGTAGGGCAAACAGCGTTGATTTACCGCAGCCGTTTTTGCCCACAAGACCGACTTTATCGCCAGGGTGAATAGTCGCAGAAGCTTGGTCTAAAAGAGGTTTACCGCCACGCAGTAACTGAATATCAGAGAAGGTAATCATAAAGTTTTCATTCACTTTGCGCAGTGCGCGTTGCTTGGTTACATAGCGAAGTGGTTTCAATCGTTTTTAAAGCCACTTGGGTATATATCTAGCGGTGAATAGTAGGGGTATTGGCCGGAAAAGTCGATTGATTCGCTTTAATTGCATTATGCTGTACAAAAAAGTATAACAATTTGATAACGGATAAAAATAACCACAAGGACGACCATTTGGCTGTTGCACCGTCTATTCTCCCAAAAGTTCTGGTCATTTATGCTCATCCAGAGCCACATAACTCGATTGCCAATCAAGTGATGATAAAAAAAGCTCAGTCGCTTGATCACGTCACTGTGCACGATCTTTACGGTGTTTACCCCGATTTCTTTATTGATGTGAATTACGAACATGAGTTGTTGCTCGCTCACGATGTGATTGTATTTCACCACCCACTTTATATGTATTCATGTCCAGCCCTATTAAAAGAGTGGCTAGACCGAGTGTTAGGTAAAGGCTTTGCGTTTGGCGGAGGTGCGGCGCTAGAAGGAAAATACTGGCGCAGTGTCATTACAACAGGTGGTAAAGAAGAAGCCTTCAGCGCGAAGGGGTACAACAAATACCCACTTGAGCAAATCTTGCAACCGTTTGAACTGACGGCAGCCCTATGTCAAATGCACTGGATTGAACCACTGGTGTTGTATTGGTCAAGAAATGTTTCAGATATTGAACGCTACGAACATGCCGAGTTATACCGTGGATGGCTGAGTAACCCACTTGAAAACTGGCAAGCGGCAGAGCGAGGAGGTCAGTATGGCGATCACCAGTGAGTTTCTTCAAAGCAGTGTGGTCTTTCTTTCGGCTGCGGTTATTGCGGTGCCGATTGCTCAGCGCCTTGGGCTTGGCTCGGTTTTAGGTTATTTACTCGCTGGTGTGTTGATTGGCCCATGGGGGCTTGGCTTAATTAGCGACGTTGATGCCATTTTGCATTTTGCCGAGCTTGGGGTTGTGTTGTTACTGTTTTTGATAGGGCTGGAATTAAACCCTAAAAAATTGTGGCAGATGCGAGGGCCGATTTTAGGTTTAGGCGGTGCGCAGGTTGTGGTCACGACCGCCGTGATTGGTAGTGTCGTCAGTATGTTTGGCGTAAGCATGCAAGTGAGTTTAGTGATCGGGATGGGGTTGGCGCTATCCTCGACGGCGATTGCGCTTAAAGTCATTGAAGAGCAAGGGCTTAATGGTACCGAAACGGGGCAATCTGGTTTTGCGGTGCTGCTCTTTCAAGATATTGCAGTGATCCCGATGCTGGCGATGTTGCCCTTGCTAGCAGGCGGGCATAGTGGTGGAAGTTGGTTGGATGTCTTCACTATTTTAGGCAGTGTGGTAGCACTGTTGATTGGTGGTCACTTTTTACTACGTCCGCTATTTCGTTTTGTCGTGATGAGCGGCGTTCGTGAACTCTTTACCGTTGCTGCACTTTTAGTCGTGCTTGGCATTTCGGTCGTGATGCAAAAGCTCGGCCTTTCGATGGCATTGGGGACTTTTTTAGCAGGCGTTTTGCTGGCAGAGAGTGAGTATCGCCATGAGTTGGAAATCGCTATCGAGCCATTTAAAGGTCTGTTGTTGGGGTTATTCTTTATTGCGGTGGGCATGGCGGTAAACTTGGGGTTATTGGCATTACATCCTTTAGAGATTCTCGGTGCGGTGGTGGCTTTGGTCGTGGTTAAGGGTTTGGTTTTGTATGCATTGGCGAGAGCTGCCCGTGTCGGAGCCAAAGCGAGAAGCCGTATGGCTGCAATTTTGAGCCAAGGCGGTGAGTTTGCCTTTGTCATATTTACCGCGGCGAGCCAAGAGGGCATTTTGTCCAAAGAGCAAGTGGCGTTTCTGTTGGTGGTGGTCAGTCTATCCATGGTGACGACTCCTCTTTTGCTGATGGGACAAAAGAAGTGGTTTGCTCATACCCTGAATCAAGAAGAAGAGGGCATGACCACGAAAGTCGTGGATCGCCGACCACGCGTTATCATTGCAGGCTTTGGACGTTTCGGTCAGATCGTCGGACGTTTAATGTATGCCAATAAAATCAAAGTGACAGTATTAGAAAGTGATGCCAGCCAAATCCACCTATTACGTAAGTATGGTTACAAAGTGTTTTATGGCGATGCTACACAAATTGACCTATTGAGGGCTGCTGGCGCTGATAAAGCGGAAGCATTGATTATTTGTACTGATTCACCTGATGAGGTGATGGCCATCGTGGACATTTGTCGCGTGCACTTCCCGAAACTTAAGTTGTTAGCCCGAGCAAGAAGCCGTGTCGAGGCTTACCAGTTAATGAGTCATGGTGTAGAGAATTACTCTCGTGAAACATTTTTAGGGGCGCTAGATCTCGGTCGCCAAGCGCTCGTAGAACTGGGTATGCATCCTTATCAAGCAAAGCGGGCAGAAGCACATTTTCGCAAGTTGGATAATGCTATGCTTAAGGACTTATTGCCTCAACACAATGAAGATAAGAAATTAGCTCAAAGGGCGAAAGAGGCACGCAAAGAGCTAGAAGAAATATTTGGTCGTGAAATGGAGAGCGACCATCAGTCACCTAATCATTGGAAGTAGTACTTGAGCCAAGACTCAAGCTAAGGAAATAGCGTGAAAATCAAGAAACGTTTTATTGCAGGCGCTAGCTGCCCAAATTGCAGCCAGCAAGATACCCTGCGCTGGTGGATTGAAAATAACATCGAGTTAGTTGAGTGTGTCGAGTGTGAGTTTACAGAGCAGCGCAAACCACAATCTGTAGAGAAAAATAAACACTCAGATCAGGAAATGATCGGAATTTTTAAGCCGGAATAATTGAACTTCGATAATTGATCCCCATAATACACCCAGATATCTCAGTACTTAACCCCATTCAGGTTAAGTCAATTAATCTCCCTGGAGTTAGTATGAAAATTGAAAAGAACGTTGTTGCAAGCCTTGCATACAAAGTAATGATGGAAGACGGTGTCGTTGTTGATCAATCAACAGCAGAAGCACCCCTAGATTACCTTCACGGTCACAACAACCTAATCACAGGTCTTGAAAAAGAACTTGAAGGTAAAGTGGCTGGCGACAAGTTCTCAGTAACGGTAGCTCCTGAAGAAGCTTACGGTGAGCACAACGATGCGCTAGTACAGCGCGTTCCTGCGGACGTATTCCAAGGCGTTGAGCAAATCGAAGTGGGCATGCGCTTCCTAGCTGACACTGACCAAGGTCCAATCCCTGTTGAAGTAACAGAAGTTGACGGCAACGAAGTGGTTGTTGACGGTAACCATATGTTAGCTGGTCAAACACTAACTTTCGAAGTAGAGGTTATGTCTACACGTGAAGCAACAGCAGAAGAGATCGAACACGGTCACATCCACCAAGGTGGTGGCTGTTGTGGTGGTCACGATCATGACCACGATCACGAAGAAGAAGGCGGCTGCTGTGGCGGCGGTAGCTGTGGTTCTCACTAATCATAAGCTCCTTCACTAGATAATCTTATCTAGCAAAGCTTTGAAAAGCGCAAGTTGAGTTTTCAACTTGCGCTTTTTGTTTATCTAAGGTGTAGTGCCAACCATACAAGGAATAACAGTTGGACAAAGTGATGACGAAACCTTTCTCGATTGCCATTCATGGTGGTGCGGGCACCATCTTGCGTGAACAGATGAGCGATGAGCTGCAACAATCCATCTTGGCGGATTTAGAAGCTGCGGTAAAAGCGGGACATCAAATTCTAGAAACGGGCGGTGAAGCCTTAGATGCCGTCGTAGCGGCAGTGAAAGTATTGGAAGACTCTCCTAACTTTAATGCGGGTAAAGGCTCAGTGCTGACCAACAACGAAATGGTTGAAATGGACGCTTCTGTGATGGATGGGCGAAACCTTGCAGCAGGTGCGGTCGCAGGTGTTCGTCATATTAGAAACCCAATTGAGCTCGCTCGTGACGTGATGCGAAACAGCAATCATGTGTTGTTGGTGGGTGAGGGCGCAGAGAAGTTTGCTTTTGAGCAAGGCCATGAGTATACCGAGCAAGATTACTTCTTTACTGATCGCCGTTATGAGCAGTTGCTGTCTATGCGTGAGAAAGGACTGTTTGCTTTGTCGGAATCTCGTTACCCAGATGACCGTAAGCACGGTACGGTTGGTGCGGTAGCGTTAGATCAACAAGGCAACTTAGCCGCTGCCACCAGTACGGGTGGCGTGACGAATAAGAAATACAACCGAGTCGGAGATTCGGCTCTGATTGGTTGTGGTACGGTGGCCGAAAATGGCGTTGTGGCAGTTTCCACTACGGGTGTCGGTGAGTTCTTTATTCGTAAACGTGTTGCGGAAGACGTTGCAGCACGTATGCGTTACTTACAAGAAGATATTCATACGGCTTGTGAACACATTATCCAAGGTGCTCTCAAACAGATGGGCGGAGAGGGCGGTTTGATTGCCATTGATGCTAAAGGTGAGATGCACTTTGCGATGAACAGTTCTGGCATGTACCGAGCAGGCATTAATACGCAAGGCGAGCTGAGCGTTAAAATCTACGCCGACGAATAGCTTCTTCTTGAGTACCTTCTTAAGTAATTAATACAACAAAGCCCAGAACATGTTCTGGGCTTTATGCTATTTGAGCCTGCATTTTAATAATGCGGTGGTGGGGTTTCTTCTGACGGATCGGCTAAATTCGACGAGTCCATATTTTTTACTTTACCTACCACATATTTCATCTGATCGAGCATCTTGGTAATTTGCAGTTGTTGCTGCGATAAAGCGCCGTTCAGATCTTCAATAGTCTGTTCTTGGAACGCAAGCTGACATTCTAAGTCATTAATGCGTGCTTCCAATTGCTGAATGATTTTTTCTGTCATGATCCGTTCTCTAACTGCCAAGCTTGGGCAATACCTGCTGAAGTAGCAGTAATTACGCGTTGTTTTGAATCAAAGGCTGCATCATACACGACCGCACGGGGAGGGCGAGTGTCTTTTTTGGGCTCCACTTCAAATCCACTCATTCGTTTTCCGGTTTGAGTATCCCATATCGACACACGGCCAGAAGGGCTTCCTGTGACTAGTTGAGTCCCGTCGTCAGAAAATCGTGCGGTAGAGAAAATTAATTGGCGTGACCAACTGCTCAACTGTGTGACTTCTTGTCCAGTTTTTAAATTCCAAACAATCGCTTGGTTTCCGCCATCAGATGTCATTGCTAATTTTCCATCTCTTTGCAGGGCCACGCGAACAATTCGTTGTTCATGTTCGAAGGTTCGTAGTACTTGTCCGGTTTCGGTATCCCACAGATACGCTTTATAGTCATTACCCCCGGTTAGGGCGAAGCGCCCATTAGGAGAAATGGCCACGGAATTGACTTTTTCACGATGCGCAAGGAACTCCATGCGACGCCCGGTGACTAAGTTGACATAAATTGCTTTACCGTTGGATAACCCAAGCAGAACTTGTTCACCATTACTGGTGATATCAACGTCGCGAATGAGCGCATCAGAGATAGACCAAAGGCCTTCGGATTGCGTCCAGCCTAGGTCCCAAACTGCGAAGTTCATTTGGCTTGCTGTAATTGCGTAGCGACCATTGTCAGATATGCGGATATGGGAAACCACATTGGCATCGGCATCGAGTTCACCCAGATTGGCTAGTTGTTCATTTTGCTCTAGGTCCCACAACATCAAATGACGTTGTTGAGAATAGAGCAGAGCAAACCGTCCATCTCTGCTAAGTGCGAAGCTCGTCGCACCTTGAGGTTCTATCGGCCAACGCTGCACTTCACGCTCGGCGAAAAAGCAACCATTTAACGTGGTGATGACAATTAAATATAGGAATAAATGAAAAATTCTTTGCATCACATCTAATAATCCGGTTTGTGTCTTAAGACATATAGCTAGTATATTGGTATAACGATTGTCTTCACTAGTCTCATAGAAGATTTGTGCACAACAACCAATGGCAGAGCCATTATTGGGAGAATTTAATGAAATCAGTTTTAAAAGTGTCGCTACTTGCTGCAACAGTTATGCTAGCGGTAGGTTGTCAGAAAGAAGAAACTAAAACAGAAACCGCACCTCAAGCAGAACAAGTTCAAGCAGAAACCGGCAAAGCGGTTCACTTTAAAACCGACGACGACAAAGCGGCATACGCAATCGGTGTTTCATTTGCTAACTACCTAAGCACAAGCATCGACAAGCCAAGCGAAATCGGCATTAATCTTAACAAAGATTTGGTACTAAAAGGTATCGAAGACGTCTTCAAAGGCAATGCTGAATTGAATGAAGAAGAAACACGTGCAGCACTAGAATCTCTAGACAAGCGTGTTGCAGAAAAGATGCAAGCACAAGCGGCTGAGAAAGCAGCTGAAGCGAAAAAAGCTGGCGATGACTTCCGTGCTGAGTTTGAGAAGCAAGAAGGCGTAGTGAAGACAGATACAGGTCTTCTATACCAAGTAATGACACCAGCTGAAGGTGAGAAGCCAAAAGACACTGATACGGTTCAAGTACACTACAAAGGTACTCTGATCGACGGTACTCAGTTCGACAGCTCATACGATCGTGGTGAACCTGCAACGTTCCCACTTAACCGTGTAATCCCAGGTTGGACAGAGGGTGTTCAGCTAATGCCTGTGGGTTCTAAATTCAAATTCGTTATCCCGCCAGAGCTAGCATACGGTGACCAAGACACACCAAGCATTCCTGCTAACTCAACGCTAGTATTTGAAGTTGAGCTGCTAAAAGTTGAGAACGACAACGCAGAGCAATAACAATAAGCTGCGATAAGTTATTGAAAAAGGTCCGTTTAACGGGCCTTTTTTGTTCTAGGTCACTAGTTGGTGAGTTTGCTAGGTTGCTTTTCAAATTTTCTGATAAACTTACACCAATTTGTTGATTTTTCGCTCGAAGGCTTATGACAACTACAGAAACAATAAACGCGGAGATGTTGCTCGAAATGGAATCCGTTAACGTGATGCCGTTTACCGAGCACGACAAAATCATTTTAAGATCTTATGAGGCGGTCGTGGATGGTATCGCTAGCCTGATAGGTCCATTTTGTGAAATCGTTCTTCACTCTCTAGAAGACTTAAATACCTCTGCAATTAAAATCGCTAACGGTGAAAACACGGGGCGCCAAGTCGGCTCACCAATCACTGATTTAGCGCTTAAGATGCTAAAAGACATCGAAGGCTCGGAGCGCAACTTCTCACGTTCGTACTTTACCCGTGCAAAAGGTGGCGTGTTGATGAAGTCGATTACTGTCGCCATTCGTAATGGCGAAAATCGCGTGATTGGTTTGTTGTGTATCAACGTCAACTTGGATGCGCCTTTCTCGCAAGTCCTTCAGTCTTTCATGCCGACGCAAGAAGCGAAAGAAGCGGCTTCCTCGGTCAACTTTGCTAGTGACGTAGAAGAGCTGGTGGACCAAACTGTTGAACGCACCATCGAAGAGATCAATGCGGATAAATCCGTGTCTAACAACACCAAAAATCGCCAGATCGTGATGGAGTTGTACGACAAAGGTATCTTCGATATTAAAGATGCCATCAACCGTGTCGCGGATCGCCTTAATATTTCAAAACACACCGTTTACTTGTACATTCGTCAACGTAAAACCGAGGATGATGAAAGGTGAGCAAACTGACTTACACGTTAGTGGTGAATGGTCCCGTTTATGGCAGCCAGTCAGCGCGCAGTGCTTATCAGTTCGCCAAAGCGGTGATAGAGCAAGGCCATCAGCTAGTGAGCGTCTTCTTTTATCAAGATGGTGTGACTAATGGTACTGCTTTGAGTGTGCCAGCTAACGATGAATTTGATCTCAATAAGGCGTGGCAGTCTTTGGCTAAAGAGCATGGTGTTCGCCTAGAAACTTGTGTCGCGGCCGCTTTGCGTCGCGGGATTGTAAGTGAAGAAGAAGCGAATCAACATGGTTTGGTTCAGAACAATCTAGCCGATGGTTTTGAACAAGCAGGCTTAGGTAGCCTAGCTGAAGCGATGTTAACCCAAGACAGAGTGGTACAGTTTTGAGTCAGTTAACTTATCTATTTCGTAGTGCGCCACATGGCTGTGCAGCTGGTCGTGAAGGTGTGGATGCACTGTTAGCCGCGTCGGCTTACTGTGAAGATATCAGCGTCATTTTCATGGGTGACGGGGTATACCAGCTTCTACTCGGGCAAGACCCCAACAATATTTTGAGTAAAGATTACGCGCCGATGTTAAAGCTTTTCGATTTATACGACATCGAACAAGTCTTTGTGTGTTCAGAGTCGTTAACCCAGCGAGGTTTGGCGCAAGCGGATTTAGTCATTGAAGCCCAAGCGTTAAGCTTAGAACAGCTCAAAGATAAGTTACAACACGCTGGCAAGCTACTGTCTTTTTGAGGAAGTTATGTTACACATCATAAAAACAGTCTCTGCTCTAGAAGACGCCATGCCCTTATGCAGTGAACAGGATGACATCTTACTTATAGAAGATGCAGTGTACGCTGCTAACTCGCAACATAAAGCATTTTCCCATCTAAAAAACCGCAGCGTATTTGTGTTAGAGAGCGATGCGCAAGCTCGCGGTATTGCAAATCGTATCAGTCCATCGCTGACGATTGTGAATTACTCAGGCTTCGTTGAACTAACAGCAAAACAGGATAAATCCCTAACTTGGGATTGAACAAGATTTGCTGTCGACAAAGCTTTACGGATGAATTGTTCTAATTGAACAAAAAAGATCCGTATATTTCTTGACACACCTCTCACTGCTGCATAGAATTTTGCGTCCCTAACTGCATTGGCAGTTGGGGATAGATTTTTCACAAAGCTTACTTTCAAGTAAATCAGGAGCTAGTTAATGGCAACTATTAACCAGTTGGTACGTAAGCCACGTGCAAAGCAAGTTGTTAAAAGCAACGTGCCTGCACTAGAAGCGTGCCCACAAAAACGTGGTGTATGTACTCGTGTTTACACTACTACACCTAAAAAACCTAACTCAGCACTTCGTAAAGTTTGTCGTGTACGTCTGACAAACGGCTTCGAAGTTACATCGTACATCGGCGGTGAAGGTCACAACCTTCAAGAGCACTCAGTTGTTCTAATCCGTGGTGGTCGTGTTAAAGACCTTCCAGGTGTGCGTTACCACACTGTTCGCGGCGCACTAGACTGTGCTGGCGTAAATGACCGTAAACAAGGTCGTTCTAAGTACGGTGTGAAGCGTCCTAAGTCTTAATGGATTCCGTTAAGTAAGGCCAAACACTAAATTATTTTTAATTTTTTGAAAAAACTGAAAAGTTTTGGATAAAACCTGAAGAAGACAACGGAGATAAATCCATGCCACGTCGTCGCGTCATTGGTCAGCGTAAGATCCTTCCAGATCCAAAATTCAAATCTGAATTGCTGGCAAAATTCGTTAACATCCTAATGGTTGACGGTAAAAAATCTACTGCAGAGAAAATCGTTTACACTGCACTAGATGCTATGGCTGAAAAGTCTGGTAAAGACCACTTAGCTATTTTTGAAGAAGCTCTTGAAAACGTTCGCCCAGCGGTAGAGGTTAAATCTCGCCGTGTTGGTGGTTCAACTTACCAAGTACCTGTAGAAGTACGTCCGGTTCGCCGTAACGCACTTGCTATGCGTTGGTTGGTTGAAGCTGCGCGCAAGCGTGGTGAAAAATCTATGGCTCAACGCCTAGCTGCTGAAATGCTAGACGCGTCTGAGAACAAAGGTACTGCGGTTAAGAAACGTGAAGACGTTCACCGCATGGCTGACGCAAACAAAGCGTTCGCTCATTACCGTTGGTAATACCTTCTGTGCTGCGAGGTTCTCTCGCAGCACTTTTCTATACTCTAAGGTACACCTTAGTAAGAGGATACAATCGTGGCTCGTAAAACTCCTATTGAGCTATACCGTAATATCGGTATCTGTGCTCACGTAGATGCAGGAAAAACAACCACAACTGAGCGTATTCTGTTCTACACTGGCCTTTCTCACAAAATCGGCGAAGTTCACGATGGTGCAGCAACCATGGACTGGATGGAGCAGGAGCAGGAGCGTGGTATCACTATCACATCCGCTGCGACTACTACATTCTGGCGTGGTATGGAAGCACAGTTCCCTGAGCATCGCGTAAACATCATTGATACCCCTGGACACGTTGACTTTACTATCGAAGTAGAGCGTTCTCTTCGTGTACTTGATGGTGCTGTGGTTGTGTTCTGTGGCTCATCTGGTGTTGAACCTCAGTCTGAAACTGTATGGCGTCAAGCAGACAAATACCACGTTCCACGTTTGGTATTTGTAAACAAGATGGACCGTGCGGGCGCAGACTTCCTACGCGTTGTGAACCAAATTAAGAATCGTCTTGGTGCGACTCCTGTTCCAATCCAGCTGAACGTTGGTGCGGAAGATGAGTTCAGAGGTGTCATCGACCTTATCAAGATGAAAATGATCAACTGGAATGATGCCGATCAAGGCACTTCGTTTACTTACGAAGACATCCCAGCTGACATGATTGAACTTGCTGAAGAGTGGCGCAACCACATGGTTGAATCCGCTGCTGAAGCTAGCGAAGAGCTGATGGACAAGTATCTTGAAGAAGGTGAATTGACTGAAGCTGAGCTCAAACAAGCTCTACGTACTCGCACACTAAATAACGAAATCGTACTGGCTACTTGTGGTAGTGCGTTTAAGAACAAAGGTGTTCAAGCGGTACTGGATGCAGTAGTTGAGTTCTTGCCATCGCCTGTTGACGTACCTGCAATTAAAGGTGTCGACGAAAGAGAAAATGAAGTTGAGCGTCATGCTGACGACAACGAACCTTTCTCAGCGCTAGCGTTTAAGATTGCGACTGACCCATTCGTGGGCACGCTAACTTTCATGCGTGTTTACTCCGGTGTTGTAAACTCGGGTGACGCTGTTTACAACTCAGTAAAAGAGAAGAAAGAGCGTTTTGGTCGTATCGTTCAGATGCATGCGAATAAGCGTGAAGAAGTGAAAGAAGTTCGCGCTGGTGATATTGCAGCTGCTATCGGTCTGAAAGACGTAACAACAGGTGACACACTGTGTGATCAGAACCACAAAGTGATTCTAGAACGCATGGAGTTCCCTGAACCAGTTATTCAGATTGCTGTAGAGCCTCGTTCTAAGGCAGACCAAGAGAAAATGGCTATCGCGCTAGGTAAACTAGCCGCGGAAGATCCATCATTCCGCGTGGAAACGGACGACGAATCAGGTCAGACTCTGATCTCAGGTATGGGTGAACTTCACCTAGACATTATCGTTGATCGTATGAAGCGTGAATTCAGCGTTGATTGTAACGTTGGTAAACCTCAGGTTGCTTACCGTGAAACCATTCGTGGTAAAGCGGAAGTTGAAGGTAAGTTTGTTCGTCAATCAGGTGGTCGTGGTCAATACGGTCATGTTTGGGTCAAACTTGAGCCTTCTGAGCCTGGTGAAGGTTTCGTATTCGTAGACGAAATCGTGGGCGGTGTGATTCCTAAGGAATACATCAGCTCGGTATCGAAAGGTATCGAAGAGCAAATGAATAGTGGTGTTCTAGCGGGTTACCCTGTACTAGATATTAAAGCTACACTATTTGATGGTTCTTACCACGATGTAGACTCAAGCGAGATGGCGTTTAAGATCGCTGGCTCGATGGCATTCAAGAAAGGTGCACTAGAAGCACAACCTGTGATTCTAGAACCTATGATGAATGTCGAAGTAACCACTCCGGAAGACTGGATGGGTGACGTTGTTGGTGACCTAAACCGTCGTCGCGGTATCATTGAAGGCATGGACGAAGGTGTGGCTGGTCTTAAGATCATCCGTGCTCAAGTACCACTATCCGAAATGTTCGGTTACGCAACTGATCTACGTTCTGCAACTCAAGGCCGTGCGTCTTACTCTATGGAGTTTCACGAGTACGCTGAAGTGCCGAAAAACTTCGCAGATAAAATTATTGCAGAGCGTGGTTACTAATTGACGATTGAACTGCAAAAAGTTTACGACTTTTTGCGAGATCAGGGCGTCCAAATATTGCGCTAACGGGCGTTGGCGCATAAAATAACAATTTCTGGCGCGTCGTCGATCAATAATGATCACGACGAATCATAACTAGGAAGGAACACGATCGTGTCTAAAGAAAAATTTGAACGTACGAAACCGCACGTTAACGTTGGTACTATCGGCCACGTTGACCACGGTAAAACAACTCTAACTGCAGCTATCTGTACTACTCTTGCTAAAGTTTACGGCGGTGTAGCTAAAGACTTCGCATCTATCGATAACGCTCCAGAAGAGCGTGAGCGCGGTATCACAATCGCAACTTCTCACGTTGAGTACGACACTCCATCACGCCACTACGCACACGTTGACTGTCCAGGACACGCTGACTATGTTAAAAACATGATCACTGGTGCTGCACAGATGGACGGTGGTATCCTAGTTGTTGCTGCGACAGATGGCCCAATGCCACAAACTCGTGAGCACATCCTACTAGGCCGTCAGGTTGGTATCCCATACATCATCGTATTCATGAACAAATGTGACATGGTTGACGATGAAGAGCTACTAGAACTAGTAGAAATGGAAGTTCGTGAACTTCTATCTGAATACGATTTCCCAGGTGATGACCTACCAGTTATCCAAGGTTCTGCACTAGGCGCACTAAACGGCGAAGAGCAGTGGGAAGCGAAAATCGTTGAACTAGCAGAAGCTCTAGATACTTACATCCCTGAGCCAGAGCGTGCGGTAGATCAGCCATTCCTAATGCCTATCGAAGACGTATTCTCAATCCAAGGTCGTGGTACAGTAGTAACTGGCCGTATCGAGCGTGGTATCCTAACTGTAGGTGACGAAGTTGCTATCGTAGGTATCAAAGACACTACTACAACTACATGTACTGGTGTTGAGATGTTCCGTAAGCTTCTAGACGAAGGCCGTGCAGGTGAGAACGTTGGTGCACTTCTACGTGGTACTAAGCGTGACGAAGTTGAACGTGGTCAAGTACTAGCTAAGCCTGGTTCAATCACTCCACACACTAAGTTCGAATCAGAAGTATACGTACTGTCTAAAGATGAAGGTGGTCGTCACACTCCATTCTTCAAAGGCTACCGTCCACAATTCTACTTCCGTACAACTGACGTAACTGGTGACATCCAGCTACCAGACGGCGTAGAAATGGTAATGCCAGGCGACAACGTACAGATGACTGTAGAGCTAATCGCACCAATCGCAATGGACGAAGGTCTACGTTTCGCGATCCGTGAAGGTGGCCGTACAGTAGGTGCTGGTGTTGTTGCTAAGATCTTCGACTAATTCATAACGAATTAAACGAAATCTTGCACTGTTCTTCTTTTTGAAGAAAGCGCATCGAAAAGGGAAGCTTAGGCTTCCCTTTTTCATTTCTAGATTACATTTAGTTATAAGTGTTGAAATAAAAGACGTCACTTTTTCGATTTAAAAACAGAGTTTTACCGACTTTATTTCTTAACGCTTTTACTCACCCCTCTTAACCCTTTGATCTTTTCCTGCAGCGGTAAAATCGTTATAACCAAATATTCTGAGCGGACACCATAATGCGACTGGTAACAAGAACTATTCTTGTTTATATTGTTTGTCACAGATTAGTTTTATAGGTTTTTTGAGTATGTACGTTTGTCTTTGCCATGGTGTCTCCGACAAAAAAATCAGGAAGTTGGCGATAGATGAAGGCGTAACAGATATTAAAGGAATCAAAAAGTGCACGGCATTGGGCAGCCAATGTGGTAAGTGCATCAGACAGGCCAAGGAAATTTTAGCGGAAACTAGTTACACGGAATTTAAACAAGCCAGCTAATTGCTGTAAGTATGCAGTAATTATTTGCCTTACATTTTGACACCTTCTCATTTGCTTCTACATTTAAATGAAGCCAAAGAGGAGGGTTTTGTCATGAAAGGCGATCCAATCATCATTCAACATCTCAATAAAGTGCTCGGTAACGAGCTCGTCGCTATTAATCAGTATTTTCTTCATGCCCGAATGTATAAAGACTGGGGCTTAAAGCACCTAGCAGACAAGGAATATCACGAATCTATCGATGAGATGAAACATGCCGATCATCTAATTGAGCGTATTTTGTTCCTTGAAGGCTTACCGAACCTACAAGATTTAGGTAAGTTGATGATTGGTGAAGATACCAAGGAAATGCTCGAGTGTGACTTAAAGCTTGAAATGGCGGCTATTCCAGATTTAAAAGATGCGATTGCTTACGCTGAAGACATTCGAGATTATGTGTCTCGAGATTTATTCCAAGACATTCTTGAAGATGAAGAAGAACATGTTGATTGGCTAGAGACGCAACTTGGCTTGATTGAAATGTCTGGTATTGAGAATTATCTCCAAGCGCAATACGTGGACGAAGAGTAACGATACTATCTAAGTTTGCATACTCCAATAATAGTAATAAGAAAGAGCACCTGACTCGAAAATCGGGTGCTTAACCCCGTTATCTGGTCTAATCTCTTTTATTATCGGCTTTTTAAGGATATTGCTCGCAATCTTGCCTATGAAGTTTGATTTCTATCCGATAGAATTTATGCCCCCTTACCTAAAAATAAAAAAGAGAAACGTCCATGTCTGAAGACAACCACCAAGCAGCCACTCCAGAAGAAGAACATCGCCAAAAAGCATTGGATTACCATGCTTATCCAACTCCAGGAAAGATTGCTGTCGAACTGACAAAGCCTGCGGAAACGGCGGGTGATCTTGCCCTTGCATACAGCCCAGGAGTTGCAGAGCCAGTGCGTGAAATCGCACAAAACCCGGATAACGTGTACAAGTACACTGCAAAAGGGAACATGGTTGCTGTTATTTCTAACGGTACCGCTATTCTAGGTCTAGGTAACCTAGGTCCACTTGCATCTAAGCCAGTGATGGAAGGTAAAGCGTTACTGTTTAAGCGTTTTGCAGGTCTTGACTCTATTGATATTGAAGTTAAGCACCGCACGATCGATGAATTTGTTGATACTGTTGCGAGCATTGCAGACACTTTTGGCGGTATTAACCTTGAAGATATTAAAGCACCAGACTGTTTTGAGATTGAAAAGCGTCTGATTGAACGTTGTGATGTACCAGTATTCCACGATGATCAACATGGTACTGCTATTGTAACGGCAGCGGGTATGCTGAATGCAATCGAACTTCAAGGTAAGAAACTTGAAGATTCAACAATTGTTTGTCTTGGCGCTGGCGCTGCCGCTGTAGCGTGTATGGAGCTTCTGATCAAATGCGGCGCAATGCGCGAAAAAATCTACATGCTAGATCGCAAAGGTGTGATTCACACTCGTCGTGATGATCTTAATGAATATAAGCAGCTATTTGCGAACAATACAGATAAGCGCACACTAGAAGACGTGATTGAAGGTGCAGATCTGTTCCTAGGTGTATCTGGTCCAAACCTATTGCCAGCGGAAGCGTTGAAGTTGATGGCAGATAAGCCAATCGTATTCGCATGTTCTAACCCGGATCCTGAAATCAAGCCGGAACTTGCTCACGCAGTTCGTGATGACTTGATCATGGGTACTGGCCGTAGTGATTATCCTAACCAAGTTAACAACGTATTGTGTTTCCCATTTATTTTCCGCGGTGCTCTTGATGTGCGTGCAAGTGAAATCAATGATGAAATGAAACTTGCAGCCGTTGAGGCGATTCGTGAGCTAGCAAAAGAGCCTGTACCTGAAGCCGTATTGAAGGCTGCAGGTGTTGATAAGCTAGAGTTTGGTGCGGACTATATTATTCCAAAACCAATGGATTCACGTTTGCTACCACGTGTTGCAAAAGCGGTTGCTCAGGCGGCGGTTAATTCAGGTGTAGCTCGTATCGAGATGCCTGAAAACTACATGGCAGAGTAATATATCTTTCAGATGTGATACACAAAAAATGGGACGCTATTGCGTCCCATTTTTTATGTCATTCATTTGGCTCGAGGCAAGAGTTATTACCTGAAACCTCTTATCAGGCTTTTTTATTCTTCGTCGAATGACTCAAATTCGATGCCCATTTCCGTCATCAGCGCTTTTACTTCTGTTGGAATATCATCAGGACGGTCTTTACGAAGGTCTTCATCTGTCGGAAGTGGCTGACCTGTGTACGCGTGCAAAAATGCCTCGCATAGCAATTCGCTATTGGTTGCATGGCGTAAGTTATTGATCTGACGGCGAGTACGCTCATCAGTTAGCACCTTTAAAACTTTTAGCGGGATAGAGACGGTAATTTTTTTTACTTGTTCGCTTTTTTTGCCGTGCTCTGCATATGGGCTAATGTATTCGCCATTCCAGTCAGCCATTGCACACCTTCATTTATGTAATCGGTTAAAAATAATTTAGGTGCTGATTTTAGCTGCATTTACCGCCATAAGCAAAGACATATAGACGTCTAGAAGTGTTGACGTCTCATTTTTTGACGAGTAAAGTGAACATAACAGCAAAGGAAGCGTGTTGATCACTTTATGTTACTCATTAGATATAGCGCATTCCTATTTAGAAGTCATTACCCGTGAAAGGATACACCCATGAGCACTCGCAAACCTGCGACCATTGCAGTACGCACTGGTATTGAATCAGACAGCCAATATCATGCTGTCGTTCCACCTATTTATCTTTCCACTAACTATGGTTTTCCTGCTTTTGGTGAAGTGCCCAAGTATGATTACACACGATCTGGTAATCCAAACCGCGGACTGTTGGAAAGTGCACTATCTGAACTTGAGTCTGGAAAAGGAGCGGTTGTTACTAACTGCGGTACGTCGGCATTAAATTTATGGGTTTCCGCTTTTCTCGGCCCAGATGATCTCATTATTGCTCCTCACGATTGTTATGGCGGCACCTATCGTCTTTTTAATACCCGAGCTAGCAAAGGCGATTTTAAGGTTCAGTTTGTCGATCAATCAGACGAACAGGCTTTAGATGCTGCATTGGCACAAAAACCAAAACTCATTTTGCTAGAAACTCCGTCAAACCCTCTGGTTCGCGTAGTGGATATTGCAGCTACCTGTGAAAAAGCGAAACAAGTCGGCGCGTTAGTTGCGGTGGACAATACCTTTTTGACACCCGTGTACCAAAAACCTTTAGAGCTAGGTGCGGATTTTGTTATCCACTCCACAACAAAGTACATCAACGGTCATTCGGACGTAATTGGTGGGGTAATCATCACCAACACAGAAGCGCATGCAGAAGAGCTTGCATGGTGGGGCAATTGTATTGGTGCAACGGGCACACCTTTCGATAGTTACATGACACTGCGAGGTATTCGTACGCTTGGTGCTCGTATGAAAGTACATGAAGAGAGCTCACAGCAGGTACTGGCTTACCTACAAAAACAAGCGTTAGTTAAAACTATCTATCATCCAAGCCTGCCGGAACATCCAGGTCATGACATCGCTAAAAAGCAGCAAACGGGCTTTGGCTCTATGTTGAGTTTTGAGTTTGCTGGTTCGTTTGAGCAGTTAAAGGTGTTTGTGAAAGAGCTCCAACTGTTTTCATTAGCTGAATCATTAGGTGGTGTAGAAAGTTTGATTTGCCACCCAGCATCCATGACGCACCGTGCAATGGGTGAGGAGGCGCTGGCGGAGGCTGGGGTCTCTCATCAACTATTGCGTTTGTCTGTCGGTTTGGAAGATGCACAAGACCTCATCACAGATTTAGAACAAGCGTTCGCTAAAGCTACCCAGTAATAGGAGACGATAACAATGACTGTACAACGTCAGCTGCATAAGTTTGGTGGCAGTAGCTTAGCAAACCCAGAATGCTACTTACGCGTTGTGGGTATTCTCAAGGAGTATTCGACAGAAAATGATCTTGTGGTCGTCTCTGCTGCAGGAAAAACCACTAACCGCTTGATTGAGTTTTTGGAAGGGTTAAGTAAAGATGGCCGAATTGCGCATGAAGCGCTTCAAAGCTTGAGACAGTTCCAAACTGAGCTAATAGAAAGCTTGTTGGAGAGTGAAGCAAAAGAAGAGCTGTTAGCTTTATTACATGATGAGTTCAGTACTCTCTCGGAGCTGACTGCACCACTCACTAATGCGCAAAAAGCCGCGGTACTGGGGCACGGAGAAGTATGGTCTGCTCGCCTATTGGCCGCGTTATTATCTCAACGTTCTATCCCTGCGGTTGCACAAGATGCACGAGCGTTTTTACGTGCAGAAGCGGGAACTCAACCAGAGGTTGATCGCGCTCGTTCATACCCTTTAATTAAAGAGATCCTCGCGCAGCATAACCATAAACGAGTGGTAATTACTGGCTTTATGGCTCAGAACGAGGCAGGAGAAACCATTCTACTTGGTCGTAACGGCTCTGACTATTCTGCAACGGTCATAGGCGCGCTTGCTGAAGTCAGTACTGTCACGATTTGGAGTGATGTTGCTGGTGTCTATAGTGCCGATCCACGTTTGGTGTCTGATGCTTGTTTATTACCGTTACTTCGATTGGATGAAGCCAGTGAACTTGCTCGCTTAGCTGCCCCAGTGCTACACAGTCGTACGCTTCAGCCTGTGGCGCAAAGTACCATGGACCTTAATCTCAAGTGTAGCTATCTGCCAGAGTCGGGTTCTACTCGTATTGAGCGTGTATTGGCATCTGGTCGTGGCGCTAAAATTATTACTTCACTGGATGATGTTTTATTGGTGCAGTTGTCTTTCATGCATGGGCACGACTTCGAAAAAACACAGAGTGATGTATTACAAGCGTTGCAGCGCGCGCAATTAGAGCCATTGGCATTTGAAGCTCAATCCGATCAGCATACGCTACGCTTGGCTTACACCGCAGAAATCGCCGGTGGTGCATTGAAACACTTGCAAGAGCTTGCGGTAGAGGCAGAAATTAAGCTAAAAGAAGGTTACTCGCTCTTAGCTGCGGTAGGTGCAGGCGTTACGAAAAACGCCAATCATTGCTTTGGCTTTTATCAAAAGCTAAAGCACTCTCCGGTAGAATTTATCTCTGAAACAGACTCAGGGCTGAGCCTAGTCGCTGTTTTGCGCCGTACTGATACCGAGGCGTTGGTTCAAACGATTCATAGCCAGTTGTTCCAAGCGCAAAAACGCGTGGCAGTGGCTTTATGTGGCAAGGGTAATATTGGTTCTAGTTGGTTAAATTTATTTGCGACGCAAAAAAGTGAGCTCGAAAAACGTCATGGTATGAGCTTTGATCTTGTCGCGGTTGTGGATAGCCAAACCTATTGGTTCGATGAGCAAGGTATTGAGGCGGTGAGTGTTGCTGAACGATTTGATGATGAAAGCATAGCAAACAATGGGGATTGGCTGGCACGTTTGGGAGCGCTTAAAAGCTACGATGAAGCCGTCGTGCTTGATGTTACCGCGAGTAAAGATTTGGCTCAGCGCTACGCAGAAATCGCACAGCAAGGCATTCATTTGATTTCCGCCAACAAAGTGGCCGGTTCCGCAGATAGTCAGTACTACCATCAGGTTCAAGATGCATTCGCTAAAATTGGTCGTCATTGGCTATACAACGCAACGGTTGGTGCTGGGTTACCGATAAACCATACCGTGCGAGATCTTCGTGAAAGTGGGGATGAAATCGTCGCTCTATCGGGGATTTTCTCGGGGACGTTATCATGGCTGTTCCAACAGTTTGATGGTTCTGTGCCATTTAATGATTTAGTCGATCTTGCTTGGCAGCAAGGGTTAACCGAACCTGACCCTCGTTCTGATTTAGATGGCTCCGATGTAATGCGTAAGTTAGTCATCTTGGCTCGAGAATCGGGCCTAGATATAGAACCAGACAGCGTTAAAGTTGAGTCTTTGGTGCCAGAAGAATTAAGAGAACTGAGCTTAGATGATTTCTTCGATAATGGAGCATTGTTGAGTGAAATACTTCAAGAGCGTCTGACAAAAGCACAGAGAAACGATCAAGTGCTTCGCTATGTGGCGCGTTTAGAAAAAAATGGTAAAGCAACGGTGGGAGTCGAAGCGTTATCTCGTGAGCACGCGCTCGCCAACTTATTGCCATGCGATAACATTTTTGCCATAGAGAGCAAGTGGTACAAAGATAACCCTCTGGTCATTCGAGGACCAGGCGCAGGCAGAGAAGTGACAGCCGGCGCTATTCAATCCGACCTCAACCGATTGGCTGGTTTATTTTAAAGTTGCGATTGACCTAAAAACCCTGGAATTAATCCAGGGTTTTTATTCCCCTATCAGTGCCATACTGAAGTCATAACCCGTGCAAAATGGCGAGATGATGCTCAAGTAGAAACTTGAACTATCTTCATTATTAACTTGAGAAAAATTCATAATTACAAGGTTGACATTAAATCGTATTCAATACATTCTGTAGACATATAGACGTCTAAACGTCGATTTTAAGGATTTGTTTTCGTGGCGGAGTGCCGCAGGGAGAGTAAGATGGGATATACGCACGCAGGCCATATCGACGCCTTGAACCAGAATATTGCTGAGTTATCAGATAACATCAATGTATCGTTTGAGTTTTTTCCGCCAAGCAGCGCTAAGATGGAAGAAACACTTTGGAATTCAGTGCACCGTCTTAAAACGCTTCAACCTAAATTTGTTTCTGTGACTTACGGTGCGAACTCCGGCGAGCGTGACAGAACACACTCCATCATTAAAGAAATTAAAGCAACAACCGGATTGGTTGCCGCTCCCCATCTCACTTGTATTGATGCGACTCGTGAAGAGTTGATTAATATTGCCGATGATTATTGGAACAATGGTATTGAAAATATCGTCGCTTTGCGTGGTGATATTCCTCCAGGTGGCGGTGCGCCTGATATGTATGCCTCGGATTTGGTTGAGCTGCTGAAATCACGCCACGATTTCGATATCTCCGTTGCTGCATTCCCTGAGGTTCACCCTGAAGCTAAAAGCGCTCAGTCTGACTTATTGAACCTAAAACGTAAGGTAGATGCAGGTGCAAACCGTGCTATTACTCAGTTCTTTTTTGACGTTGAGTCTTACCTGCGATTCCGTGACCGTTGTGTCGCAGCAGGAATTGACGTAGAAATTGTGCCAGGAATTTTGCCTGTATCGAACTTTAAGCAAGCGTCTCGCTTTGCGGCACAGAACAATGTGAAAGTACCAGGATGGATGAGCAAACAATTCGATGGCTTGGATGATGATCCGGTGACTCGCCAGCTTGTAGGAGCTAGCCAAGCTATTGATATGGTGCGTGTACTGAGTCGTGAAGGGGTTAAGGATTTTCACTTCTACACACTAAACCGTGCAGAGATGACTTACGCGTTATGCCATACGTTGGGTGTTCGTCCTCGCGCAGTAGTCGGTGCGTAAATCTGGTTTCAAAAAGATAAAAGGCTTGCCAAGTGGCAAGCCTTTTTCGTTTTATCAAAGCAAAAGGAGTTTAACCAATCACTTCAAGTTCAGTTAGAACTTCTTCTGCCCAAGTGATCCAAGTTTCACGTAACAGAAGGTTACGGCGAAGCGTTAGACGTTCTAGGCGAGCTTGTTTATCTAAAGTTGACGGCGTTGCGTAGTAAGCCGCTTCAATTTCTTTGTAGTGAGAAACCAGTTTGCGAGACTCTTCAACTAGCTCGGCGAGTTGGTCACGGAATGGAGCCGCAGGTTGAACGGCACATGCCATCAATTTCGCTGAAAACTCATCACGAACTGTTGGGTGTGCAGTTGGTTGATCAAACCACTCTCCTAAAGCGCTGCGACCAGCGTCTGTAATGGAGTAAACCTTGCGGTCTGGTTTGCCTTCTTGGGGTTCTAATACGCAAGTAACCAGTTCTTTCTCAGCCATTTTGTTGAGTTCACGGTACACCTGTTGGTGGCTTGCTTTCCAGAAGTAACCGATGCTAGCAGAGAATTCTTTAGTGATATCGTAACCGGTTGCGTCGCGAGTGCTAAGAACAGTTAAGATTACGTGTGGTAATGACATGTCTTCAATCCAAATGGTCAATAAACTTGTAAACAAGCTACTTATACTTTCAGCTGCGCTCTTACTGGCACTTGAGTTTTTTAATGTATAAGTAGCACCAACAATGTTGGTCCTGTCACCTTAAAGCCGTTTATCACCTAGAGAGATGGGGAGTCCCATCAAGGCTGGAGCAGGTATGATTGGATTTATGAGCTCTCAGCAGGCAAGTAGTATATAAATAATAAGCATGAAGTGGAATAGTAGGACAAAATTACCCTAAAAAACTAACATAATAATCAATAGTGTTAACTTGTGGTTTTTTGTTCTTTTATTTTGGTATTTTTTGGGTCTATTATGGTTTATTTGACTGCTTTTGTTTTGGTGCGATTATCCTGTGATAAAAAAAAGCTGAGCATTTGCCCAGCTTTTTATTAAAAATGAAACGATTAGCCTGTGTTGCGCATACCAGCAGCAATACCAGCAATCGTCACCATCAACGCTTCTTCCAAGTTTGCAGAAGCTTCTTCGGTTTGACGCGTGCGGTATAGCAGCTCTGCTTGTAGCATATTCAATGGCTCAACGTAGATATTGCGTAAGCGAATAGACTCGAGTCCCCAAGGGTCATGCTGCATCAAGTTTTCATTGTTCTCTACATTCAGTACCGCTTTGATGTCTTCTTGAAGCTGAGCACGAAGCTTTTCACCGAGTGGACGGAGCGACTCATCCACCAATCGCTCATCGTAGTAGCGAGAGATATCAATATTACACTTCGAGTACACCATTTCCAGCATGCCGAGACGAGTTGAGAAAAATGGCCATTCGCGGCACATCTCTTCGAGCAATGCTTGGTGGCCTTTATCGATCGAGTATTGAATCGCTTCACCTGCGCCTAGCCATGCAGGAAGTACCAAACGGTTTTGACTCCATGAGAAGATCCACGGGATTGCACGTAAGCTTTCTACTCCGCCCTTAGGGTTGCGTTTTGCAGGACGAGAACCAAGTGGCAACTTGCCGAGTTCGAGTTCTGGTGTTGCTTGGCGGAAGTAAGGCACGAAATCTGGCTCGCCACGAACCACATTTCGGTAAGACTCACAGCTTACTTCTGATAGCACTTCCATCAAGTCGCGCCATTCTTGTTTTGGCTCCGGTGGCGGTAACAAGTTGGCTTCCAGAATCGCACTTGCATATAGGTTAAAGCTGTTTACTGCGACATCTGGGAGTCCCAGTTTAAAGCGGATCATTTCGCCTTGCTCTGTTACACGTAAACCGCCTTTCAAGCTTTTTGGTGGTTGCGACAAAAGCGCAGCATGCGCAGGTGCGCCACCGCGACCGACTGTGCCCCCACGACCATGGAATAGAGTTAGCTCAACGCCTTCTTCTTCAGCCACTTTAACTAACGATTCCATCGCATGATACTGAGCCCAACCAGCAGACATAACACCTGCATCTTTCGCTGAGTCAGAGTAACCAATCATGACCATCTGGTGGTTTTGGATAAAACCACGGTAAAGGTCAATCCCCATAAGCTGCTTGATGACCGATTCTGCGTTGTTCAAATCGTCTAGCGTTTCGAACAGAGGACACACATCCATGCGGTAAGGGCAACCTGCTTCTTGTAGCAGTAGATGAACGGCTAGTACATCAGAAGCGGTACGTGCCATTGAAATAACGTAAGCGCCAAACGCTTCACGCGGTTGTGCTGCAACAATCTTACAGGTATCCAAAACCTCTTTGACGGGTTCAGACGGTTCCCAATCACGAGGGAGAAGCGGACGTTTAGATGCCAGCTCGTTAGTTAGAAAAGCAATCTTATCTTGCTCACTCCATTGTTCGTAATCACCAATACCTAAGTAGCGAGTTAGTTCAGACAAGACGTCTGAGTGACGCGTGCTCTCTTGGCGGATATCAAGACGTACAAGATGGATACCAAATGCTTTTACGCGGCGTAGTGTATCCAGTAGTGAGCCGTTGGCTATTACACCCATGCCACATTCGTTTAGTGACTGGTAGCAGGCATACAGCGGTTCCCAAAGTTGCTCGACTTTTTGCAGTGGGGCTTTAACGGCCAGTTTTTGACCGTGGATCTTAGCATCGAGAATATCTTTGGTTTCATTGAGCAGAGTGCGTAATTGCTTCAGGATCGCACGGTATGGTTCGTGCTGATCTTCGCCAGCAAGTTCACGGACTTGATCGTTTGAAACTGTCATAGACAGCTCGCTGATCAACTCGTTGATGTCATTGAGATAAAGATCGGCGGCTTTCCAACGAGACAATAGTAAGACTTCACGCGTAACGTTGTGAGTAACAAACGGGTTACCGTCACGGTCACCGCCCATCCAAGAGGAGAAGTGCACTGGGCGAGCATCAATGGGTAAACCTTCTCCAAGGTAAGATTTTAGACGGTCATTCATCTCACGTAGGAAGTCCGGTACTGCTTCCCATAGCGAGTTTTCAACGACCGCAAAGCCCCACTTTGCTTCATCCAACGGAGTTGGGCGTTGTTGTCGAATCACGTCTGAATGCCAGCCTTGGGCAATCAGTTGCTCTAGGCGGCGTTCGGTTTTTCTGCGCTCTTTAGAAGAAAGATCGCTTAGCTCCAACTTTGATAAGCACTCGTTTATCTTGACCAGTTTGTTGATCATCGTGCGGCGCGTAATTTCTGTTGGGTGAGCCGTCAATACCAATTCAATATTTAGATCACGAACCGCTTGGGCAGTGTCCAGTTTGCTCACATCGTTTTGTACCAGTTTAGAAAACAGCGAGTTAATCGCGTCTGGTTCGCAAATGTGCTCTTCACAATGGCGTGAAATCGTGTGGTATTGCTCAGCGATATTGGTGAGGTTTAGAAATTGGTTAAACGCGCGAGTAACGGGCGTTAGCTGCTCATCAGGTAGATGTTTGATTTCTTCGATCAAGCTGTCCCTGTCTGCTTGATTCCCTGCTTGAGCTGATTTGGATAATTTACGAATGGTTTCCACTTTCTCGAAGATTTCTTCGCCATGGGCATCGCGAATGGTGTTACCCAATAAGTGGCCTAACATGCGCACATTACTTTTGAGTGCGGCGTATTTCTCGTTCATTGTCGTCCTGCCTCGTAAAAAAACTACATCCATTGTCCTTGTTAAGACTCCAATCTAGCGAAAAGCACCAGTTATAGTCAAATAAAGCAGACTAAGTTTGCAATTATTCCGCTGTCTCCTGATTTAGAGCAAATTTACGGCAGCCATAGAGTAAGAAGTGAAAATTAATTACAAAATAACAAGTTAAATAAGTGTTAAGACTAGCGCTGAATTGTGAAGATAAAAAGATGCAGCTCAATCGAGCTGCACAGACTTTCGAGCTTAAACGCGTATTAACAGCAGTACTTGACCATCGCCTTTGAAAGCACATCAATTGTGGGGTCGATAAAGTCGAAGGATAGAAACTCATCCGGTTGATGGGCTTGGTCGATTGACCCAGGGCCGAGCACCAAGGTTGGACACAACTGTTGTAGAAATGGTGCTTCAGTACAGTAGTTCACGGTTTCTGAACTGGTTTGACAGATCTCTTCAACACCACCAATAAATGGGTGGTCATGTTGGCATTCGTAACCCGGAATAGGCTCATGCAATGGAATAATCTCCAGTCTCCCAGGCCATTTCGCTTCGACTTCTTTTAATGCTCCGCGCAACATGTTCTCTAAACCATCAAGGCTAATGCCGGGAAGAGGACGCACGTCGTAATGCAGTTCGCAGCAACCACAAATACGGTTAGCGCTGTCACCACCGTGAATGTGTCCAAGATTTAGGGTTGGGCTTGGAATGGCAAAACCCGGATGGTGATATTCTTTAATCAATTTGTCACGCAGTTGCATCATGGCGAACATGACTTCATGCATGATCTCAATAGCGTTAACGCCAAGCGCTGGGTCCGATGAGTGACCGGACTTGCCTGTTACGCGAATGGCATTTGCCACATGCCCTTTATGACCTCGAATTGGTACAAGGCTGGTGGGTTCACCAATGATGCAGTAATCCGGCTTAAATGGGGCGTTTGCTGTGAAATGTCGCGCGCCCAACATGGTGGTCTCTTCGTCACAAGTGGCTAATACGTAAAGTGGTTTGCTCTGCTTGCTCCAATCGACTTTCTTCACTGCTTCATAAATAAAGGCGAAAAAGCCTTTCATGTCTGCTGTGCCTAAACCGTAGAAGCGGTTGCCTTTTTCCGTCAGTTTATGCGGATCAAAATTCCATCGCCCTTGATCGAATGGCACGGTATCACTATGGCCAGCAAGTAAAAGGCCACCTTCACCCTCACCCATACGTGCGATCATATTGTGCTTGCCTGGCTCGACTTCGATCACTTCAACGCTAAAACCCAGATCTTTAAACCAAGATGCGAGTTTTTCGATGACTTTTGCATTGCCCTGATCCCAGCTCGGATCCGTGGAGCTGATAGAAGAGGTGCTGATGAGTCCTTCATAGACCTCTAGAAAAGTTGGTAATTGCATGGATTCTTCAAATCTCCTGTTGACAGACAGACCACAAAAATGTAAAACACATATTAAATCATATTTAATGAATAAAAAATCAAAATAAAGGAGAAATTAAATATGAATAGTCATTTGAGCCTTTAAGTATATGGATGTCACACAATGCTAAAAACCACGATTATTGGAGCCAGCGGTTACACCGGCGCAGAGTTAGCGTTAATGGTTAATAAACACCCACAACTCACGCTATCAGGTTTATACGTTTCCGCCAACAGTGTTGATGCGGGAAAGAGCATCGCGCAGCTGCACGGTAAGCTAGCGGGCATCATTGATATGCCAGTTTTACCACTAACGGATCCACTGCAAATCGCTCAAGAATCGGACGTGGTGTTTTTGGCAACGGCTCACGAAGTCAGCCATGATTTAGCCCCAACTTTCTTGGAGGCAGGCTGTCAGGTATTCGATTTATCGGGTGCATTCCGTGTGAAAAGTGAAGGCTTTTACGACACTTTTTATGGCTTCGCACATCAACATAACAACTGGCTAGATAAAGCAGCGTACGGCTTAGCAGAGTGGAACCAAGAATCAATAAAAACCACTCCTTTGATTGCAGTAGCAGGTTGCTACCCAACCGCTTCACAGCTTGCAATCAAACCTTTATTAGAACATGCGTTGCTCGATACCAACCAATGGCCAGTGATCAACGCAACCAGTGGTGTATCAGGTGCAGGGCGTAAAGCCTCCATGGTTAACAGCTTCTGTGAAGTGAGCTTGCAACCTTATGGTGTATTTAACCATCGTCACCAGCCAGAGATTGCTCAGCACTTGGGTTGCGATGTGATTTTTACTCCGCACCTCGGCAACTTTAAACGCGGCATTCTTGCCACTATCACCATGAAGCTTGCGCAAGGTGTGACAGAAGCACAAGTGGCACAGGCGTTTGAACAAGCTTATCAAGGCAAGCCTGCGGTGCGTCTTAAAGGCGACGGTATTCCACGTATTCAGGATGTCGAAAATACCCCTTTCTGTGATATCGGCTGGAAGGTACAAGGCGAACACATCATTGTGATTTCAGCTATCGACAACCTACTTAAAGGTGCATCGAGTCAAGCGATGCAATGTCTCAATATTCATTACGGTTACCCAGAACTGACAGCGTTGCTGTAGTCGTTGAAAGAGGGAAATGCGATGACGCAAACCAATCAAGCTCCTTTAGTCATTAAGCTAGGTGGTGCAGCTCTATCATGCACTCAAACCTTAAGCCAACTTTTTGGTGCCATTGCGGCTTACCAAAAATCGGCACAGCGACAAATCGCCATCGTTCATGGCGGTGGCTACCTAGTTGATGAGTTGATGGCAAAGCTTCAGCTTGAAACCGTTAAGAAAAACGGTTTACGCGTAACGCCTTACGATCAAATTCCTGTGATTGCAGGCGCGCTTGCAGGCACTGCGAATAAGTTACTTCAAGGTCAAGCGATTGCGGACGGTCTTAACGCTGTGGGCCTTAGCCTTGCGGATGGTGGTTTGTGTCTTGTTGAAGAACTTGACCCAGAACTCGGCGCTGTAGGCAAAGCATCACCGGGTGACTCAGCACTATTACAAGCGGTGCTAAACACAGGTGCACTGCCGATCATCAGTTCAATTGGTTTAACCAAAGATGGCCAGATGATGAATGTGAATGCTGATCAAGCAGCAGTCGCGGTTGCGGGCGCATTAGATGCGGAGTTAGTCCTGTTATCAGACGTGAGTGGTGTATTAGATGGAAAAGGCCATTTGATCAAAACCCTGTCAGAGCAGCAAGCTAACTCGTTGATCGATGGACATGTGATCACCGATGGCATGATCGTCAAAGTTAAAGCTGCTTTGGAGGCCGCCAATGATCTTGGCCGTCCAATTGAAGTCGCGACCTGGCGTTACCCAGAAAAATTAGCACAGTTATTCGCTGGTGAAAGTATTGGTACTCAATTCTTGCCTCAATAAGCATCAGCAAAAGAATTCAATATTAGGAAGTCGTAGTTGGCACTGACCGCCGAGCGCAGCGCCAGTTAAGTTTGGAGAAAAAACATGAGCAAAGTGAACGTAAATAAAGTGGTAGTCGCATACTCAGGCGGTCTAGATACTTCAGTAATCATCCCGTGGCTAAAAGAGAACTACGACTGTGAAGTAGTGGCTTTCGTTGCCGATGTTGGTCAAGGTGCCGAAGAGCTAGAAGGCATTGAAGCGAAAGCAAAAGCCTCTGGTGCTTCTGAATGCTACATCGCTGACCTGAAAGAAGAAATGGTCGCAGACTACATTTACCCGACACTAAAAACCGGCGCGTACTACGAAGGTAAGTACCTGCTAGGTACATCAATGGCGCGTCCAATCATTGCTAAAGCGCAGGTTGAAGTGGCACGTAAAGTGGGCGCGGACGCACTGTGTCATGGCTGTACAGGTAAAGGTAACGACCAAGTGCGTTTCGAAGGTGCATTTGCAGCACTAGCACCGGACTTACAAGTGATTGCACCTTGGCGTGAGTGGGACCTAGTGAGCCGTGAAGAGTGTTTGGATTACCTCGCTGAGCGTAATATTCCTTGTTCTGCGTCTCTTACTAAGATCTATTCACGTGATGCAAACGCATGGCACATTTCGACGGAAGGCGGCGTTTTAGAAGATACGTGGAACGCACCAAACGAAGACTGCTGGGTGTGGACTGTCGACCCAGAGCAAGCGCCAAATGAAGCGGAATACGTCACGCTGAAAGTAGAAAAAGGTGAAGTGGTCGAAGTTGATGGTGAAGCGATGACACCATACAACGCACTGGTTTACCTAAACGAGAAGGGCGCTAAGCACGGTGTTGGCCGTATCGATATCGTGGAAAACCGTCTTGTTGGGATGAAGTCTCGTGGTTGTTATGAAACACCGGGAGGCACCATCATGATGGAAGCGCTGCGTGCTGTAGAGCAGCTTGTGCTAGACAAATCATCATTCGAATTCCGTGAGGAGCTAGGTCTAAAAGCGTCTCACCTTGTATACGATGGCCGTTGGTTTACCCCACTATGTAAATCGATCCTTGCTGCTTCAGAAGAGTTAGCGCAAGACGTGAATGGCGAAGTGGTTGTTAAGCTCTACAAAGGTCAAGCGACAGTGACGCAAAAACGTTCTGACAACAGCTTGTATTCAGAAGAGTTCGCGACTTTTGGTGAAGATGAAGTATACGACCAAAGCCATGCAGGTGGTTTCATCCGTCTTTACTCGCTATCAAGCCGTATTCGTGCATTGAACAGCCAGAAGAAATAATCCCTTAACATCCATCTTGGATTGAATAAAGACCCGCCATTTATAGGCGGGTCTTTTGGTTTCTAAAAGCGGGTATCTAAAGTTGGCTTGAATATATATGTAAAAATATTGAATTTATACTTTATTTTTTATCGAAATTGCCGTAACGTTGACCCATAAGAAAAAGTGAGCAAATGACCATCAAATTGGTTACTACTCATTCGAGAACGTTAGAGTAAGCAATAGTCATCAGGAGAGACGCAATGGCATTATGGGGCGGAAGATTTACCCAAGCGGCAGACACCAGATTTAAAGAGTTCAATGATTCGTTGCGTTTTGACTACCGATTGGCTGAGCAAGACATCGTAGGTTCAATCGCATGGTCTAAAGCTCTGCTTTCTGTTGATGTGCTATCGGCAGAAGAACAGCAAAAACTGGAACTTGCTTTAAATGAGCTGAAGTTAGAAGTGATGGAAGACCCTCACCAAATTCTTCGCTCTGATGCAGAAGATATCCACTCTTGGGTTGAACAGCAGCTAATCAGTAAAGTGGGAGATTTAGGTAAAAAACTCCACACTGGGCGTTCTCGTAATGACCAAGTCGCCACAGACTTGAAACTTTGGTGTCGTCAGCAAGGTCAGCAATTATTGATTGCTTTAGATCGCCTACAAGCACAGATGGTCCATGTTGCTAAACAGCACCAAGGCACCGTATTGCCAGGCTATACTCATCTTCAGCGTGCTCAACCTGTAACCTTTGCTCACTGGTGCTTGGCTTATGTTGAAATGTTCGAGCGTGACTACTCTCGTCTGAATGATGCCTTACAGCGTCTCGACACTTGTCCACTTGGCTCGGGTGCTTTAGCGGGAACGGCTTATCCGATTGATCGCGAACAATTAGCACATAATCTCGGTTTCCACCGTGCTACGCGTAATTCACTCGATTCGGTTTCAGATCGTGATCATGTGATGGAGCTGATGTCGGTGGCGTCGATTTCTATGCTTCACCTTTCTCGTCTTGCAGAAGATATGATCTTCTACAATTCAGGCGAGTCAAACTTCATTGAGTTAGCGGATACGGTGACATCTGGTTCGTCATTAATGCCACAGAAGAAAAACCCAGATGCACTTGAGTTGATCCGTGGTAAGACAGGGCGTGTCTATGGCGCATTATCGAGCATGATGATGACAGTTAAAGCCTTGCCATTGGCGTACAACAAAGACATGCAGGAAGATAAAGAAGGGTTGTTTGATGCTTTAGATACATGGAACGACTGCATGGAAATGGCAGCTCTGTGTTTTGACGGTATTAAAGTGAATGGCGAGCGCACACTAGAAGCGGCGAAACAAGGTTACGCAAACTCGACGGAGTTAGCTGATTACTTAGTGGCGAAAGGCATACCATTCCGTGAAGCTCACCACATCGTCGGTGTCGCGGTCGTTGGTGCTATTGCTAAAGGTTGTGCGTTAGAAGAACTGTCTCTCGAAGAGTTAAAAGCCTTCTCAGAAGTCATTGAAGCGGATGTGTATGACATTCTGACTATCGATTCGTGTTTGGAAAAGCGTTGTGCTTTGGGTGGTGTTTCTCCTCACCAGGTCGCTTACGCGGTAGAACAAGCGGATAAGCGCCTGAGCCAACGTGATAGCTCGGCGGTGAAAGTGCGTCCTGCACGTTTGACGGACATTGAAACGTTGGAAGGTATGGTTGCTTACTGGGCGAACCTTGGTGAGAATCTTCCGCGCTCTCGTAATGAGCTCGTGAGAGATATTGGCTCTTTCGCGGTGGCTGAGCATCATGGTGAAGTGACGGGTTGCGCTTCTCTATATGTGTATGACTCAGGGTTGGCTGAAATACGCTCTCTTGGTATCGAAGCGGGCTGGCAAGGCCAAGGGCAGGGCAGTGCGATTGTGAACTATTTGGTTGAGAAAGCGCGCCAGATGGCGATCAAGAAAGTCTTTGTTCTAACGCGAACGCCTGAGTTCTTTATGAAGCAAAGCTTTTTACCGACATCGAAGTCATTACTGCCGGAGAAAGTTCTGAAAGATTGCGATCAGTGCCCACGTCAACATGCATGTGATGAGGTAGCGCTTGAGATCAATTTAATGGAGCAAGTGATCCAAAAAACGCATGTGGCATGAACTGAAGTTGTGGAGTGATTTTATTAGCATTCAATGACATAGTCATTTTCCTGCTTACTTACATCAGTATTCGCTAAAAAAATCGAAAAAATTTGGAACCTTTGAGAGGAAGCCCGGTCTATTAAAGTACCACTGCTTTTTCTTAGAAGAATCTAAGAGAGCCCCAGAACTGACATTGGTTTTGGGGCTTTTTTCTATCTGTCACTTTTCTCTTTTTTATTCGTCTTTTTTTGTCCCCGTCGACGCTGCCAAGGCAAGATGACAAAACGCATCCATAAGTGTAAAAACAACAAAACGTTGAAAGCGAAGCCGGCAAAGATCAAAGCGATCGACTCGATGCTTTGTGGATCATCTTTGAGCGTAAACCACCATACAATCCAACACAGTACAGAAAGTACCGTCAATTGATCCAAGCATCGTTGGCAACGTCCAAGTTTTTTCCAAAACCAATGTTCTTCGCAGCGGCGACAAGTCATAGTGTTTTCCAAACCATTAGTGTTGCTTCAGATTATATATCTAACTATATGGTGGAAAGCGTTTCTTGTACCGGACTTAGAGCGCCATGACACAACCAAAAATGGAAAGTTAGCTTTGTAAAAGCTTTGTGGCACGTAATTGATGTATGGTGCGCTGTCAGTCTTTAACAGGAAATATAATGATGTCGACAGAGTTGAAACTTGCGCTGAGTATCGCTGGTGGGTTCTGTATGATCGGTGTTGTCGCGATTTGTATGGTCAGTCGCTATGCAATGATGGCAGCGTAAGAGAGATTTCATTGCGCCAAAGTAGTAAAGCAAAGCCTCGTTGATGACGAGGCTTTGCTTTATATTTAGATAGAAGCCTGAAAGCGTTAGCAGCCTGGGCCGCAGTCAAGACAATGTTTCACCATTTCTGGCCCTAAGTGTAGTTTTGCATTCAAATCACGTAGAGCGGTGCGGACGCCTTCTTCAATCACTGGGTGATAGAAGGGCATATCTAACATCTCAGAAATCGTCATCCTATTTTGGTGCGCCCATGCTAAAAGGTGAGCAAGATGCTCTGCATTCGGGCCCATCATTTCTGCACCTAAAAAACGTCCAGTGCCTTGCTCTCCGTAGACATGCAGAATGCCTTTATTACGAAGCATGACGCGCGAACGTCCTTGATTTTCAAACGAGACTTCACCGGTTGCGAAACATCCACATGTGCCTAGACGTATTTCTAGTTGTTTATATGTTTCTCCAACCATAGCAATTTGAGGGTCGGAGAACACGGCTGAAATTGGTGAGCGACGCAGACCCGCACGAATATCTGGGAAACGGCCTGCGTTGTCTCCAGCAATCCGGCCTTGGTCAGCGGCTTCGTGCAGCAGTGGAATTTGGTTACTTGCATCACCTGCGATGAAGATGCTCTCTACCGAAGTTTGCAATGTATAGTGATCTGCCGTTGGTATGCCACGTTCATCGAGCGCCACATTGGTGTTCTCGATCGCCAGCTTATCGACGTTTGGACGACGACCCGTTGCGGCCAATACGTAATCGACAACGAAAGTTTCTAATTCGCCATCGTGGTTGATGAATTGGATTTCGACCTTGTCTTCGCCGTCATTGTCTGACGAAGCAATGCGTTTCATGCTTTCGACTTTTACATCTGCATCAAGGTAGAACTCTTCCTTAAAGGCTTTATCTGCATACGCCATCACCTCTGGGTCTGTCAGTGGGCCCACTTGTCCTCCAAGGCCAAAGAGCTTCACGTTCACTCCTAGGCGGTGTAAAGCCTGACCCAATTCAAGGCCGATGACTCCTGGGCCAAATACTGCCACGGACTCTGGTAAGTCATCCCAGTCAAATACATCATCGTTAATCACTAGGCGATCACCCAGTTCATTCCAAGCTGCCGGATATGCTGGACGAGATCCTGTCGCAATAACAATGCGCTGTGCGGTGACCTGAGTATGATCATCTATGATGAGAGTGTGGTCATCGGCAAACTTCGCGTAGCCCGATAGTTTGTCTTCAGCGGGAATATCATCGACACTTTCAAGCACAAAGCCAACAAAACGATCGCGTTCGCGCTTTACACGATCCATAACTTCTCGTCCGTTAATTCGTACTTCACCTTGCGGGTGTATCCCAAACCCAGGTGCTTTTTCGATTTGATGAACACTTTCTGCTGCCGCAATTAACAACTTAGACGGCATGCATCCGACACGAGCACAGGTTGTTCCGTAGGGACCGCCCTCAATCATTACCACGCTGTTGGTATGAGCTTTTGCTGCTCGATAAGCACCAAGACCAGCCGTCCCGCCACCAATAATCGCTACGTCGACATTAACTTGTTTCATCGTGAACTCTCGCTTTTGTTTTAAGCCAAGCTAGCTACATTGAGCTTGGAGAGTAAATTGGATAGTTGAATCTGGATAAGTAGTCACCTTATTGGCAGATGACTACTTATCTAGACTAGTAGAAGAAGTGGTTTAGGGTTGGCCTCCGAGCCAAAAGGCACCGGAGACCGAGGGTGTAGGCTATGGACAGCTTAGCCTAGATACGCTTCTAGCTCTTCGCTACCGCCGATGTGCTTGCCACCGATAAAGACTTGTGGAACAGTCGTGCGACCAGATATAGCTCGTAGACTAACTGTTGTTGCGTCTTTACCCAGAATCACTTCTTCATATTGAAGACCGTGGTCAATCAGATTTTGTTTCGCTTTCATACAGAAAGGGCAGCCTGGTTTAGTGAACACCGTGATGGATTCTTGCGTTTTGTAGTCAGGCGCTATGTAGTTCAGCATCGTATCTGCGTCTGACACCTTGAATGGGTCGCCTGGTTCGTTTGGCTCAATGAACATTTTTTCCACTACGCCATCTTTTACTAGCATGCTGTAACGCCATGAACGTTTGCCAAAGCCGATGTCGTTTTTATCCACTAACATACCCATGCCATCGGTGAATTCACCATTACCATCCGGGATGAAGGTAATGTTTTCTGCTTCTTGGTCTTGTTTCCATGCATTCATCACGAACGTATCATTGACCGAGACACAAATAATCTCATCCACTCCGTGCTCTTTAAATACAGGGAACAATTCGTTGTAACGAGGTAGATGGCTTGATGAACAGGTTGGAGTAAATGCACCCGGTAAGCTAAATACGATAACGGTCTTACCTTTAAATAGCTCATCGGTCGTTACATTCACCCAAGAGTCACCTTGACGAACTGGAAAAGTAACTTGAGGGACTTGTTGACCTTCTTTAGATACAAACATAATGATTTCCTTTAACTATTTTAAATTATGCGTATAGAGCTTAGCGTTTTTCGTCGCTCTGTTTCGTTTTGTTGAGCCCATTATTGTAAAAATCCTTTGATAGCTCTAATCGTTTGGTGTTATGGTTTTGATAGGTATTAGCTATTGTTAAAGAAGCGAAGCGTGAAGTATGAATATTCGAGATTTTGAGTACTTAGTTGCACTTGCGGAACATAAGCACTTTCGCAAAGCGGCAGAGGCATGTTTTGTTAGCCAGCCAACATTGAGTGGGCAAATTCGTAAACTAGAGGACGAACTCGGGACCACGCTTTTAGAGCGAAGCAGCCGACGTGTTTTGTTTACCGATTCAGGGTTACAGCTGGTGGAGCAGGCTAAGCGCATCTTAAGTGAAGTGAAAACCTTCAGAGATATGGCAAGCGGTCAAAGCGGAGCCATGACTGGACCGATGCATATTGGTTTCATCCCGACGGTTGGGCCTTATCTACTACCCAAAATTCTGCCGCAGATAAAAGAAGCATTTCCTGAGCTGGAGCTATTTCTGCACGAAGCTCAAACACATCAATTAGTGCGTCAATTGGAAGAAGGCAAACTAGATTGCTTAGTTTTAGCTTCGGTTGATGAAACTGCGCCATTTAAAGAGATCGAAGTGTATCAAGAGCCATTAAGTGTCGCAGTGCCATGTGACCACGAGTGGGCCTCTCTCGACCATGTTGATATGTTGGAGCTGAATGGTAAAACCGTTTTAGCGTTGGGAGACGGCCACTGTCTGAGAGATCAAGCGTTAGGTTTTTGTTTTGCCGCTGGTGCAAAAGACGATGAGCGTTTTAAAGCCACCAGCTTGGAGACGTTACGCAATATGGTTGCTGCCGGTGCGGGGATTACGTTATTGCCTCAGCTTTCTATCCCTAATGAGAAGCAAAAAGATGGCGTATGCTACGTACCAGCTGTTAACCCAACACCCTCGCGTAATATCGTTCTCGTATATCGTCCGGGCTCACCATTACGAGCTAGGTTTGAAGCTTTAGCAGCGAAGATTAAAGAGGTGTTGGCTTCTTATCCATCATTGAATGCTGCAGCATAAGAAGCAGACATAAAAAAGGGAGAGCTTGATGCTCTCCCTTGTGCTTTTGTGATTTAGAACAGTTCTTCTGCGCCAGAGCCTGAAGAATAAATACTATCTTCTAAACGGTCGCCAGCGTATTCGGTAGGCTCCGTGCCTTTTTCAAAGTATTCGAACATTGATGTGCTATCTACCTTGTGCGTTAGCATACCGCTGTTGCGATCAATACGAACTCGAATAATATCCTCTGGAATATTTTTACCTTGCTCCGGCGTCCCTTCTAGCGCAACACGCATGAAGTCAATCCAAGCAGGCTCTGCGGTTTTCGCACCCGACTCGGCACCAGAAATTTGGCCTTGCCCTAGGTTGCTGTTAACAGTGGTGCGGCCAAGTGCACGTGAATGATCATCAAAGCCAACCCAAGCTATCGCAACGACACCAGGTCCATAGCCATTGTACCAAGCATCCTTGGAATCATTCGTTGTACCCGTTTTACCCCCGATATCACGACGACCAAGTTTTTGCGCGCGCCAGCCTGTACCATTCCAACCTGTGCCTTCACGCCAGTTACCGCCACCCCAAATGTTGCTGTACATCATCTCACGCATTAAGAATGCATTCTGTTCAGAGATAACTTGCGGTGCATATTGAGGTTCATCATTTTCAAGGGCATTGTCTGTTGCTAGGCCATCAATTGCGACGTCTTGTTCGCCAAATTCATCAGCGTAGCGATTTTCTGGCTGCTCGCTCATTTGCGGACAATCCTTATAACAAACACTCTTTGGATTGGCTTTAAACAGTACTTCACCGAATGCATCTTCCACGCGTTCTACATAGAATGGTTCAACGTAATAACCACCGTTCGCAAACACAGAGTAACCTTGTGCCACTTTCATTGGTGTTAAGCTGCCAGCTCCGAGTGCGATGGTCTCTGAGCGTGGTACTTGGTTAATATCAAAACCGAAACGAGTAAGGTACTGACGTGTCTCCTCGAGGCCAACTTCACGGAGTGTACGCACTGCCATGACGTTTTTTGATTGAGCTAAGCCGAGGCGAAGACGCGTTGGACCACCATAAGTCGGTGGTGAGTTTTTTGGTCGCCAAGCTGAACCAGAACCTGCATCCCACTTGTTAATCGGCGCATCGTTAATCAAAGTGGCTAGAGTCAGCCCTTTGTCAATTGCTGCCGAGTAGATGAAAGGCTTGATACTTGAACCAACCTGACGCACTGACATGGTTGCACGGTTAAACTTGCTGTGAACAAAGTTGAAACCACCAACCAGCGACAATATCGCGCCATTTTCTGGGTTCATCGCAACAAACGCGGTGTTTGCTGTCGGCACTTGGCTCAGTTTCCAGCTCAGTGTTGTGTTGTCATCTTCATCGGTTTCACTTACTTCGCGAACCCAAACTTGTTGACCTGTCGCTAGCACATCATGCGCTGACTTTGGTGTTGAGCCTTGGCGGTTATCGGTAATGTACTTACGCGCCCAGTGCATTCCAGTCCAAGGGATGGTTTGCTCTTCATGGTTCTTAACCCATACTTGCGCCGTCTTATCATCGACTTTCGTCACAACCGCAGGGTAAAGGTCACCATAAGTTGGCTGTTTCTTCAGGTGCTTTTCTATTTGCTCATTGCCCCAGGCTGCTTCCCCTTCTTTCCAAAGCACACTTTCTGCACCACGGTAGCCATGACGTTCATCGTATGACAAGAGGTTATTTACCGCAGACGTATTTGCAGCATCTTGCAGTTTAGAATCCACAGTCATGTAGATATTCAAGCCAGAGGTGTAAGCTTCTTCTTCACCGTACTCTTTTACTGCCCATGCACGAGCCAACTCTGCTACGTAAGGCGCTGAAAGCTCAATTTCAGCGCTATGATAACGCGCCACAATAGGTTCATTGCGTGCTTCGTCATACTGCTCTTGTGTAATGTATTTCTCATCAAGCATTCGCATTAATACAACGTTACGGCGTTTTGTTGCGCGCTCAAGAGAGTAAATTGGGTTCATGGTTGATGGCGCTTTTGGCATACCAGCGAGTGTTGCAATCTCACTTAACGTCAATTCATCAAGGCTCTTACCAAAATACACTTGAGCGGCAGCACCAAAGCCATATGAGCGGTAACCAAGGAAGATTTTATTGACATAAAGCTCCATGATTTCTTGCTTACTTAAAAGCTGCTCAATATGGATAGCAATAAAAATCTCTTTAATCTTACGCATGATCTTCTTCTCATTAGATAAGAAGAAGTTACGAGCTAGCTGTTGCGTAATCGTACTTGCACCCTGTTTAGCCGAGCCTGAAACCGCAACAACAACAGCTGCACGAGTGATGCCGATAGGGTCGATACCAGGATGCTCGTAGAAACGGCTATCTTCGGTTGCGATGAGCGCGTGAATTAAGTCTTGAGGAATTTCGTCATAAGTAACAGGAATACGACGCTTTTCACCGAACTGTGCGATCAGCTTCCCGTCTTGACTAAACACCTTCATAGGTGTTTGTAATTCAACGTCTTTTAGAGTTGCAACATCTGGCAATTCAGGCTTCACATACTGATAGAAGCCAAATATTGTGGTGACTCCAAGAATTATGCAAATCAATGTTAAAAATAATAAACGCTTTATGAACTTCACCGGAGAATCCCTGATTGGTTGAGGCTGTGTAACGGCAAACCCTTGTACTCTTAGGTCAAAAATTTAGCACATAAGAGATATTAACTCTTATTTGGATGCTAATAACAACCTTTGCACGAAGAAATTTCGGAGCGAGAGTAAGAGATGGATAAGCTAATCGTTACCGGCATCGATATAGGCCATAACAGCCTCAAAGCCGTAGTACTTAAACCCACAGGCAACAATTACGCTCTGTTGGGTTACAAAGAAATATTACTAAAGGAAGGTATTGTCGCTGAAAATAACACCATAAATCATCAAGAAATTGTAAAGACCCTCAAGCAGATAAAAAAAGAACTGCCTTTTGGCGCTAAAAAAGTTGCGATCTCAGTTCCTGATAACTCGGTAATTAGCAAGAAACTGCAAATAGAACAAAATCTTGAAGAGAGTGAAGTTGAGTTTGCAGTGATACAAGCCTTTTCTCATCAATCGCCATTCCCTGTCGAAGAGCTGAGTTTAGACTTCGTTCGTCTTCGCGCTGAGGGCGGGCAGAGTGGCAGTGATAGCTATCAAGTGTTTGCGACAAGAAAAGATGTGGTAGAAGGCCGAGTCGATGCATTACAAAAGTCCGGACTAAAACCTGTTTTAGTGGACGTGCATTCGCAAAGCCTTGGTCATATCTGGAAGCTCACCGCCGATCGCTTTCCTGACAAAAACAAATACTGCTTACTCGATATTGGCACCTTATCGAGCTCCTTCACCATGTTTACCGAACAAGGTGAACTGTTTCACAAAGAGTTTGCTTACGGCACACGCGGAGCAAACAGCGCTTCTCCAGTCGATTTTCTGTCCGATGATGCTCAGGAGAAAACAGAGCTGTTTAACCGTCAAATCATAGAGCGAGTAAAGCGCCAGATGCAGCTCTATACCTCAATCAATGGCTCACAAAACATCAAGGGTATCTGGTTATCAGGGGAGGGGGCCTCCACTCCCATGCTCGCAGAGGAGTTGTCTCAACAATTGTCGTTAGAGTGTGAATTGCTAAATCCGCTAGGGCTATTTGAGATGAAGGTGTCTAAGCGTAAGCGTCGTGCTGTGGATTGGCAGCATTTCTCAACAGCAGCCGGACTGGCCGTTCGTGGCATTCATTGGCTAGGAGGCGCCCGTGCTTTATCGCATTAATTTACTTCCTTGGCGAGAGAGTCAAAGAGAAGAGCACCGACGTCGTTTCATCAGTTTGGTCGCATTAGGCATGTTGGTCGCTGTTGGCATCCAGTGGGGTATTGGAAAGTTTTTTGAGTACCAACAAGATCAACAACAGGAGCGGCTCGATTACCTCACTCACTACATTGCCGAACTCGACCAGCGTATTGAAGCAATGAAAATTGCAGAGCAAGAGCACAGCAAAATCCTCGAACGTCTAAAGGTCGTTGAAGGTTTACAAAACGGACGAAACAAAACGACCGAGTTCATGAACTTAATGCCTGCCGTTATCCCTGAAGGTGTATATGTCGACAAGATCAAAATGAATGATCTGGAAATTGAGATCTCTGGGATCTCTGATAGCACTCCAAAACTTGCCACGATGCTGGACAACATGGAGCGCTCGGCCAAGTTGAACGACGTAGAAATGCATTCCATCGTTCACGGCAAAGCCCGTTTTGGGAAAGAGTTTCAAACATTCAAAGTGTCTTTCATGTTCAAAGTAACGGAGAAGAAATTGGAGGCTCAACGTGGTTGATTGGCAGGATCTCGAAATAGATGAAATGGCCGAGTGGCCATTGTTGCCCCAGATTGTAGTAATCGCACTTCTGATCATGGCGATTCAAGGCTTAGGTTATTGGTTTTACCTTAAACCGAAAGACGAACAGTTGAATCACTTGATTCAGCAGGAGCAGACACTCAAGGTGGCATTGAAGATCAAAGCGAACAAAGTGGCAGCGTTGCCTCAGCTTCAATCTCAATTGGATGAACTTACCACTCGTTACGAGTTATTACTGCAGCAACTGCCTGCGCAAAAAGAGCTGGCTACAATGCTCGCTTCAGTGAATGAGCTTGGCATCGACAACAAGCTGACTTTCACCCGAATCGACTGGGGCGAAAAACAATCAGAGCACTTCCTTTATCGTCTCCCTTTAAACATAGAGTTAACGGGCGACTTTCATGACATCGGCCATTTTTCTCAGGCAATAGCGACGCTACCTCGAATCATCACGTTTAAAGATGTGACTTGGCAACGTGTCAGCCAAGAGAGCGAAACCCTGCACTTTCGGGTGCGTGCTAATACCTATCAGTTTAAGCCGGAGGAGACGAAAAATGACAAGTAAGTCTTTGTTGCTGGTACTGATGGGTTCTCTATTGATGGGCTGCCAGGCGAATGATGAATCATTGACGGATTTTATTCGAGGAGTGGAAACACAGGCGCGTCGAGAGGTCGAGAAGCTTAAGCCCGCAGACAAGTATGTTGCAGTCACGTACGCACCGGAAGTACAGCGTGCACCCTTTGAATTACCCAAAGAAGCCACCATCGCGACTCAGCCAGTTGCAAGAAAAGATTGTTGGCAACCGCCCTCAAGAAGGCGAACTGGCAAATTAGAAAAATTCCCATTAAGCCAATTACGTTTGAAAGGTGTCATGGGCATGGATAACACGGTTTCTGGCCTCGTTCAGGCTCCCAATGGCACCGTCTATAAAGTTAAGCCGGGTCAATACCTCGGACGCAATAATGGCAAAGTGACCCATGTCAGCCACTCCTATTTGTTGATTAATGAAACGTTGCCCGACGGCTTAGGATGTTGGCAAAAACGTAAAGTTAAGTTGGCTTTGAGATAGCCCCATTTATTTTTGATATTGAGTAATGAAAATGAGACAAGGATTAACACGTACACCAAGGATACTTACTGGGCTCTTCTCCTTATGGTTGTTTGTATTTTTAGCCCCTTTAGCGGCAGCTGAAGAAGTTTCGTCCAATGCCCTAAAAAGTATCGACTTTCGAACTAATAAAGATAAAGACGCCGTGATTGTCGTCGAATTGGCGTCACCGGCCGCGATTGTAGATATCAAGCGTGTACAGGAAGGGTTAAGTATCGATTTGCTTAACACTTCAGTAAAAGACGAGCAATTGTATCTCCTAGACGTGAAAGACTTTTCGACTGTGGTTGAGAGCGTAGAAGTGTTTCGCGACACCTCGACGACGCGCTTGGTTGCGCACATCAATGAAGAATACATGCATGATTACCGTTTAACGGGGCGTTTTTTGGAAATCAAAGTAGCGAAGATCAAACCCAATGAGAAAGCCCCAGATAAAAGCATTTTAGAAAGAGAAGGTAAGCTTATTTCGATTAACTTCCAAGATATTCCTGTGCGAAACGTCTTGCAGCTTATTGCTGATTACAACCAATTCAATTTGGTTGTCTCCGACTCTGTAGAAGGCAACCTCACGCTTCGTCTTGATGGTGTCCCTTGGCAGCAAGTGCTGGATATTATTTTGCAAGTTAAGGGGTTAGATAAGCGTGTTGATGGCAACGTGATTTTAGTTGCTCCGACTGATGAGCTGGACTTGCGTGAGAAGCAGCAGTTAGAAAAACAAAAATTGACGGAAGAAATGGGAGAGCTTTCATCTGAAATCATCAAAGTTAATTTTGCTAAAGCATCAGACATTGCGGAGATGATCAATGGTGAAGGAAATATCAGCATGCTGTCAGAGCGCGGCAGTATGACCATTGATGAGCGAACTAACTCGTTATTGATTAGAGAGTTACCTGAAAACATCGAGGTGATTCGAGAAATTATTGAGTCTTTGGATATTCCAGTTAAACAGGTTCAAATTGAGGCGCGTATTGTGACCATCAATGAAGGTAACATGGACGAGTTAGGGATTCGTTGGGGTTTTACGTCTATTAATGGCAGTAATACAGTGGGTGGTTCTATTGAGAACAACCTCGCCACGATCGGTCTCTATAATGGAGAAGGGGGTGATGACGGTGGTGACGGTGATGGAGTAGGGATCGATGACTTCCTAAATGTAAACTTAGCTGCAACCAGCCCGAATGCGACCAGCATTGCTTTTCAGGTCGCAAAGTTAGGTTCAGACACCTTGTTGGATCTTGAGCTTTCTGCGCTGCAACAAGAGTCTAAAGCTGAGATTATCTCGAGCCCACGTTTGATCACTACCAATAAGAAACCTGCCTATATCGAACAAGGTACAGAGATTCCTTACCTAGAGTCATCATCAAGTGGTGCAACGACGGTGACGTTCAAAAAGGCGGTATTAAGTTTGAAGGTAACCCCGCAAATCACACCGGATAACCGCTTAGTATTGGATTTAAGTGTCACGCAAGATAGACCAGGACAAGTCGTGAAGACAGGCACTGGTGAAGCTGTTGCGATTGATACTCAACGTATCGGGACGCAAGTGTTAGTGAATAACGGTGAAACGGTCGTTCTTGGTGGTATTTTTCAGCACAGCATTACTAACTCGGTGGACAAAGTGCCTTTGTTGGGCGACCTGCCGCTATTAGGTGCTCTTTTTCGTCGAAGTTATGAGAATGTTGGCAAAAGTGAGCTGTTAATTTTCGTCACGCCTAAGGTGGTGATTCAGTAGTTCTGTCTCGGGAAAAACTGATTAAATCAAAAATAAAGTTGCAATAGTGGCACCATGCTTGGATAATTTCGGGTCTTATCACGAATTATCTGTGAGGAACTGGTGCCACAAGCCTTGTAGAACAGCAGTTTAGCTGTGTTTTCTTGTGGCGATCTTATTGAATCAATGTTGTAAATTACTGCTAAACATGGCTGAGAAACGTAATATTTTCCTTGTTGGCCCAATGGGCGCCGGCAAAAGTACAATTGGTAGACATCTAGCACAGCAACTGCATATGGAGTTTGTTGACTCCGATACAGTGATCGAAGAACGCACTGGTGCAGACATCTCTTGGGTTTTTGATGTAGAAGGTGAAGAAGGCTTCCGCAAGCGTGAAGAAGCGGTACTTGAAGACCTAACACAAGAGCAAGGCATCGTGCTTGCGACTGGCGGTGGCTCTGTTAAGAGCAAAGAAAACCGCAATCGTCTTTCGGCACGTGGTGTTGTTGTTTACTTAGAAACGACGATTGAAAAGCAACTTGCGCGTACAAACCGCGACAAGAAGCGTCCTTTACTTCAAACGGATAACCCTCGCGAAGTACTGGAGCAATTAGCTGAAGAACGTAATCCTTTATATGAAGAAGTAGCGGATTACACTGTTCGCACTGACGATCAAAGTGCAAAAGTGGTAGCCAACCAGATCGTAAAAATGCTAGAAGAGAGATAAGTCTTTATCTTTTTTTTAATTGGAGCAAACCGATGGAACGGATTACGGTCAACCTAGCTGAGCGTAGCTACCCAATCTCTATTGGCGCCGGGTTATTTGAGGACCCGGCGTACCTCTCTCAAGTTCTCTCAAACAAAAATGCAAAACAAAAAGTTGTTGTGATCAGTAATGTCACAGTGGCGCCTTTGTATGCAGACAAAATTTTAAAGCAACTCGAGCAGCTCGGTTGTAGTGCATCCTTGTTAGAATTGCCTGATGGTGAACAGTACAAAAACTTGGATGTATTTAATCAAGTAATGAACTTCTTACTGGAAGGGAGTTATGCTCGTGATGTTGTGATCATCGCGTTAGGTGGTGGTGTTATTGGCGACCTTGTGGGTTTTGCGTCTGCCTGTTACCAGCGTGGGGTCGACTTTATTCAAATACCGACCACATTACTATCCCAAGTGGACTCTTCGGTTGGTGGAAAAACCGCGGTTAACCATCCGTTGGGTAAGAACATGATAGGTGCGTTTTACCAACCTAAAGCCGTGATCATTGATACCAACTGCCTGTCGACGTTGCCTGAACGTGAGTTCGCTGCGGGTATCGCCGAAGTCATTAAGTACGGCATTATTTACGATGCAGATTTTTTTGTATGGTTAGAAGACAATCTTGAGCGCTTGTATGCGTTGGATGAAGAAGCACTAACTTATGCGATCGCACGTTGCTGTGAAATAAAAGCGGAAGTGGTGGCTCAGGATGAGAAAGAGTCGGGCATCCGTGCTTTGCTTAACTTAGGTCACACCTTTGGTCATGCGATTGAAGCGGAACTTGGCTATGGCAATTGGCTGCATGGTGAAGCGGTATCTTCCGGCACTGTTATGGCGGCCAAAACGTCGCATCTACGTGGTCTGATCTCGGAAGAGCAATTTGAGCGTATTGTTGCGATTTTGCGTCGTGCAAAACTGCCTGTGCATACTCCAGACAGTATGAATTTCGATGACTTCATCAAGCACATGATGCGAGATAAGAAAGTCCTCTCTGGTCAATTACGATTGGTTTTGCCTACAGGCATTGGCACTGCCGAGGTAATTGCTGATACGACACAAGACGTACTCAAACAGGCAATAGACTTCGGTCGCGATATTTAACCTTGTAATGGCGCCTTTGGGCGTCATTCTTGTAGTGTATTAAGGTTATTAGATGAGTGTTGCTCACGTACTGGAATTAGATTCTCAAATCGAGTTGCTTGATAGATTAGGTCTACTGACTAACTTTGGTTCCAATCTCATTGCGATTAATGGTCATGATGGGTACGGGAAATCTTGGTTAGCGCAGCGATACCTTGAAGTGGGTGCCAGTAACAAGAATCAATGTTTGTTACTTTGTCATTCTAATCAAGACGATGTGCAGCATCGCGTCCTTATTTTGAGTCAACTGGTTTCAGACGCATTGTTTAATCAGCAAGAGCCTTTACTTGATAGCCTTGAAAGGCTTTTAGGTGATGAGCCGTGTGACATTGCAATTGTTGTCGATGATGCGCATTTATTGAGTGAGACACTTATCTCTGAGCTTTGGATGCTGGTCTTAGAGGCGCACCATAAGCCAAATTGGACCATCAATGTCTTACTGTTTACACAGTCTGGACGTTTAGAAGGTTTGCTAGCACGTCTCAGTTATGGACAAGAGATAAAGCCTGTTGAGCTTGATATTGATATGTTGTCCGAAGTGGAAGCTCGTCGTTTCTTTGAGTCACTTGTTGCGCGCTACGTCGATGATGAGTCTGAGAAACGGGTTCGAGATGCATTTAAAAAAGTCGACCCAGTACCGGGTGACATCATGGCGTTAGGAGAGATGAAAGTGGAAAAAAGGATCATTATCCGCTCGATTGTCGGTTCACCCCTGAATATTGCGTTGGTGGTATTAGTCTTACTGTTGCTTGCTGCTGGTGGCTATTGGTGGATGCTTAGTCAACCAAGTCCTGATGATAAAGCGCAGCAAATTGCTGGCAGTTTAGAGCAAACGGTTATTCCAACTTTTGAAGAGTCAGGAGTCAGTGCAGCGCAGTCTTCACTGCAACCTGTAACCGATGGCTCTAGCAGTCTTGATAAGTCTGGTGCGGTTGATGATTCTGATTCATTACCGCCAGCAGTGACAGAAGAAGTAGCGAGCGTAGGCAGTGATGACAATCAACAAAGAGTGGTGATTGAGTCGAATGTGGTCGATGCATTGCTTGAAGGTAAAGCTGATTCAGCAGACACAAAAGCGATTGATGATGTCGTCGGTACTGAGAAGACAGAAACCGCCGATGAAACTAGCTCCCCTTTGATTAAAGTCGTAAAACCGAATCAAGATATCACGCAAGCACCTGCTCAGTCAGAAGAGGGTGACGCAAACCAACCTGTTGTGAAGTTTTCATTTGCTCGTGAAGAACTAAAAGCGCTATCGCCAAGAGCTTACACTTTACAACTCGCAGCTATGACCTCAATGGAAGATGTACAATCCTTTCTCAATGAGCATCAACTGAATAATCAAGTGCGAATTTATCCTACCGTTCGTAATGACACCGAGTGGTATATCATCACATATCAAGATTATCCTACAATTCAAATGGCTCGTGATGCCGTCGCAAGCTTGCCAGATTCGGTTAAGTCGGTGAGTCCTTGGGCAAAATCACTCCGTCAGGTTCACCGTGAAATTGAACGAGTGAAATAAACCTGAGCTTCCCTGAAAAATATGTTACATTCCGCAGCCTTAATTTTTGGTCGATAGATAGAGCAGTAGATGAAAAAGCAACGAGCCTTTCTTAAATGGGCAGGAGGAAAATACGGACTGGTTGAAGACATCCAACGTCATTTGCCGCCGGCTCGAAAGCTAGTTGAACCTTTTGTTGGTGCGGGCTCAGTGTTTCTGAATACCGATTATGACCATTATCTACTTGCAGATATCAATCCAGATTTGATCAATCTGTACAACCTGCTGAAAGAACGCCCTGAAGAGTATATCTCTGAAGCGAAGCGTTGGTTTGTCGCTGAGAACAACCGCAAAGAAGCCTACCTACACATTCGCGCTGAATTTAATAAAACCGATGACGTGATGTACCGCTCTTTAGCGTTTTTGTATATGAACCGCTTTGGTTTTAATGGCCTATGCCGTTACAACAAAAAAGGTGGCTTCAATGTACCGTTTGGCTCTTACAAAAAGCCGTATTTCCCTGAGGCGGAACTGGAGTTTTTTGCAGAAAAAGCCAAAAAAGCTACGTTCGTTTGTGAAGGTTATCCTGAAACATTTCGTCGTGCGCGCAAAGGGAGCGTCGTGTATTGCGATCCACCTTATGCACCGCTTTCAAATACGGCAAATTTCACCTCATACGCAGGTAATGGTTTCACGTTGGACGACCAAGCTGCATTAGCCGACATTGCTGAAAGAACAGCGACTGAACGTGGCATTCCTGTGTTGATTTCTAACCACGACACTACCTTGACACGTCGGTTGTATCACGGTGCGGATCTTAATGTGGTAAAAGTAAAGCGTACCATTAGCCGTAATGGTAACGGTCGTAATAAAGTTGATGAGCTACTTGCGCTTTTTCATGCCCCAGACATGGATAAATCAAACTCTTAATTCTCACACTATTATATCTAAATAGTGGATCTCCCCACTGGCTTCGGTAGAATTGCGCGCAGATTGTTTGCTCATTACTACTGAGGTCAGGTATGAAAGATTTTCTTATTGCTCCATCCATTTTATCGGCAGATTTTGCTCGTCTCGGTGAAGATGTAGAAAAAGTACTCGCAGCGGGTGCGGATGTGGTGCATTTCGACGTTATGGATAACCACTATGTACCAAACCTGACTTTTGGTGCGCCTGTGTGTAAAGCACTACGCGATTATGGCATCACGGCGCCAATCGATGTTCACCTAATGGTGAAACCCGTTGACCGTATTATTCCTGATTTCGCAAAAGCGGGTGCGTCGATGATTACGTTCCATGTAGAAGCTTCTGATCATGTAGACCGTACACTGCAGTTAATTAAAGAGCACGGCTGTCAGGCTGGTGTGGTACTAAACCCAGCAACGCCACTTGCAAGTCTTGAGTTTATTATGGATAAAGTCGACATGATTCTACTGATGTCGGTAAACCCTGGTTTTGGTGGTCAATCATTCATTCCTCATACACTAGATAAACTGCGTGCCGTTCGTAAGATGATTGACGAGTCTGGTCGTGATATCCGCTTAGAAATCGATGGCGGTGTGAAGGTTGACAACATTCGTGAAATTGCAGAAGCGGGCGCAGACATGTTTGTCGCAGGCTCGGCGATTTTCGGTGAGCCAGATTACAAACAAGTGATCGATCAAATGCGCGCTGAACTGGCTGAAGTTAAATAAGCACCGATAAGCCAGCGCAATAACACACTGATTTTAAAGGCTGCCATGTTGTTGGCAGCCTTTGTGTTTTCTAGTATTAGAAGAAATTAAATATCCGCTGCGATGAGCAAATAATCACTTGCCTATTTTACGCCCTTTCTGTACTATTCGTGCTCCTTAAACTCAGTCAATTATCTTTAGTTCCTTGCTTCCTCTGGACGACTGAGCCATTTGTGGAAGCTGAATAATCCGTAAGGAGCAACCAATGCGTCATTACGAAATCGTATTCATGGTGCACCCAGATCAAAGCGAGCAAGTTGCTGGCATGATCGAGCGTTACACTGGTTCAATCACTGAAGCTGGCGGTAAAATCCACCGTCTAGAAGACTGGGGCCGTCGTCAACTGGCTTACCCAATCAACAAGCTTCACAAAGCTCACTACGTTCTTATGAACGTTGAAGCTGACCAAGCTGTAATTGATGAGCTAGAAACTGCTTTCCGTTTCAACGATGCAGTTCTACGTAACATGATCATGCGTACTAAAGCAGCGATCACTGAGCAATCTATCATGCTTAAGCAAAAAGAAGAGCGTGCTCCACGTCGTGAAGAGCGTTCTGAAGCTAAGCCTGAAGCTAAGTCAGAAGCTGCTGAGTAAGTTTTCTTATGGCCAATCGAATGGAGCTGAGCGGCACCATTGCCAAACCGCCCATTCGTAGTAAAAGCCCTGGTGGCATTGAACACTGTCGGTTTTGGCTGGAGCATCGCTCTACTATTATCGAAGCTGACTTACCTCGACAAGTTTATTGTCGTATGCCGGTAGTCGTCAGCGGGCTTGGGTCACAAGCACTAACTCAGAATTTAGTTCAAGGCAGTAACATTAAGGTAAGTGGTTTTGTCACTTATCAAACCGGCCGAAATGGCGTGGGAAAATTAGTGTTACACGCCGACAACATTACTCAAATTTAAGATCAGGAGATAGCCCATGGCTCGTTTCTTCCGTCGTCGTAAATTCTGCCGTTTCACTGCAGAAGGCGTACAAGAGATTGATTACAAAGACGTAGCAACTCTTAAAAACTACATCACTGAAGCTGGTAAAATCGTACCTAGCCGTATCACTGGTACAAGCGCTAAGTACCAGCGTCAACTAGCACGTGCTATCAAGCGTTCACGCTACCTAGCTCTACTACCGTACACTGACAAGCATCAGTAATCGGTTCATTTTATTAAGAAAGAGGATTAAGCAATGCAAGTTATTCTACTTGATAAAATTGGTAACCTAGGTGGTCTTGGCGATACTGCAAACGTTAAATCTGGCTACGCTCGTAACTTCCTTATCCCACAAGGTAAAGCAGTTATGGCAACTAAAGCTAACGTTGAAATGTTTGAAGCTCGTCGTGCTGAACTAGAAGCTAAAGTTGCTGAGCAACTAGCTGCTGCAGAAGCTCGCGCAGAGAAAGTTAACGCTCTAGAAGCTGTAGTTATCGCTTCTAAAGCTGGTGACGAAGGCAAACTATTCGGTTCTATCGGTACTCGTGACATCGCTGACGCTATCACAGCTGCAGGCGTTGAAGTTGCTAAGAGCGAAGTTCGCCTTCCTGAAGGTGCTCTACGTACAACTGGTGAGTTCGAGATCAGCGTTCAACTTCACTCTGAAGTTTTCGCAACTGTGAACCTACAAGTTGTTGCTGCTGAGTAATTCAGTATCAAGACGAAATACTAAAAAGCACCTCCTTGGAGGTGCTTTTTTATTTCTAAAACTGAGAGAAAAAGGGTTAAAAAGCGAAAAGTAAATTAACGGAAAATACGCTGTCTGCTTTGCTTAAGCCTTCAGGCACTTTATCGTGATACTGACGAGAGTGCGCCAGTTTCAGTGCAATATCTTCAGTAATATCATTGGTTACACTGAGTTCACTATCAGTACGTGTGTTACTTCTACCTGTTACCAACGTAATATCAGCTGCGAAACTTAAATTATCCAACGCATGCCAAGTTGTGTTGATATTTCCTCGAAAAATGCCTTCTCTAACGATATCGGGAAAGACAATATCGTCATCATCTATTTCGTCTAAGTTTGGCTCTTGATAGCGAAAACCAGGGCCTACCTCTACCTCTAAAATGAAGTTCTCAGTGTAGGAGAACTGGTAACCCAAACCACCTGACAACGTATAGTCTTTAAAATAAGCACTGTAGCGAGAATCCACCCCTTTAAAGCTGCCATACAAATATGTCTTAGGGCCTAACTTGTAGTCACTCTGTAGGGAGTAGGTGGATGAGCGTTTGTCTTCTTCACCGTCTTTGTACAAGTTGTAGTACTTCCATTCACCATTAGAACGGTGTCGACCTGACGTATATTCAGCACTCAAACGAGCATTCAGGGAACGAGAGTCCGTGTTACCTGTGTGAGCTTGATAGCCGAACTCCACCTCGGTTTTTAGTGGGTCGGGTACATCAATATTTTGCTCTGGCTGTACTGATTCGTCAGCATACGATGCACTAGCGCACAGTAGGCTAAAGCTAAGTAACCAGTATCGGGACACATCAACCTCGAACGTAATCAAAAAGGAGGGGCATGATACTGATACAGATATTTGGTTGGGTCAATGGTAGGTTAATTTTTATTAGAGCTAGGCGGAAGAACCAGGCTATTACCCGGGTGGTTCACATGATGATTTCTTAACAAGTAATTGTCGCTTCGGGGAAGCATCTCAGCTAGGTTAAGGTTATAATCGTGGGTCAATAGTAGTTATCGAGCAAAGTCATGGCGGAAAACAGAAATCGCAAACCTTCAGACAGTCAGGTCGACGCAATCAAAGTGCCACCTCACTCACTAGAAGCCGAGCAATCAGTAATTGGTGGTCTTTTACTGGATAATGAACGTTGGGACACCGTTGCCGAACGTGTTGTGAGCAGTGATTTCTATAGTCGTCCACATCGCCTGATTTTTGAAGGTGTAAAAACCATTCTTGAAGCGGGTAAACCTCTCGATCTTATTACTTTATCGGAATATCTAGAGCGTCACGAGTTGTTAGAAGATGTAGGCGGTTTTGCTTACCTCGCTGACTTGGCGAAGAATACGCCAAGTGCAGCTAACATCAATGCGTATGCTGATATTGTCGCTGAGCGCGCGATTGTTCGTGGCCTTATTGGTGTCGCGAATGAAATTGCGGACGCGGGCTATGACCCTCAAGGTCGCAGTTCTGAAGATTTAATAGACATGGCGGAGAGTAAAGTTTTTGCTATCGCCGAGTCTCGAACTAGTGAAAACGAAGGACCACAAAACGTCGACAACATCCTTGAAAAGACGTTAGAACGTATCGAGTTGTTGTATAAAACGCCACAAGATGGTGTTACCGGGGTCGATACCGGTTTCACAGACCTCAATAAGAAAACCGCAGGTTTGCAAGGCTCTGATTTGGTGATTGTCGCAGCGCGTCCATCGATGGGTAAAACGACCTTTGCGATGAACTTGTGTGAAAATGCGGCCATGCAACAAGAAAAGCCCGTACTTATTTTCTCGTTAGAGATGCCAGCTGAACAGTTGATGATGCGTATGTTGGCCTCTTTGTCTCGTGTTGACCAAACCAAGATCCGTACGGGTCAGCTAGATGACGAAGATTGGGCGCGTATTTCTTCTACTATGGGTATCCTGATGCAGAAGAAAAATATGTACATTGATGATAGCTCTGGTCTAACTCCGACCGAAGTGCGTTCGCGCGCTCGCCGTATCGCTCGTGAACATGGCGGTCTATCTATGATCATGGTCGACTACCTTCAGTTGATGCGCGTGCCTTCGTTAACTGATAACCGTACTCTTGAGATTGCTGAGATCTCTCGCTCTCTTAAGGCGCTGGCAAAAGAGCTAAATGTGCCTGTTGTGGCACTGTCGCAGCTAAACCGTTCCCTAGAGCAACGTGCGGATAAACGACCAGTAAACTCGGACTTGCGTGAATCCGGTTCCATCGAGCAGGATGCCGACTTGATCATGTTCATCTACCGTGATGAGGTTTATCACCCAGATAGTCCGTACAAAGGTACGGCCGAAATCATTATTGGTAAACAGCGTAACGGTCCTATCGGCTCTGTTCGCCTCACTTTCCAAGGTCAACATTCGCGTTTCGACAACTACGCGGGTCCTGCATTCGATATTGATGATGAGTAATTCCATGAGCTATATGAAAGCGGCCAAGGCGTGCATTGATTTGTCTGCGTTGCAGCACAACTTACAGCGCGTAAAAGCTCAAGCGCCACAAAGTAAAGTGATGGCTGTCGTCAAGGCCAATGGTTATGGTCACGGATTACGTCATGTCGCAAAACATGCTAACCATGCGGATGCGTTTGGCGTGGCTCGCATTGAAGAAGCATTGCAACTGCGCGCTTGTGGAGTAGTAAAGCCGATTCTATTGCTAGAAGGTTTTTACTCTCCTGGTGATTTACCTGTTCTTGTGACGAACAACATCCAAACCGTGGTGCACTGTGAAGAGCAGCTTATCGCCTTGGAGCAAGCAGACCTTGAAACTCCGGTTGTCGTGTGGCTGAAGATTGACAGTGGCATGCACCGCCTTGGGGTTCGTCCTGAACAATATGACGAGTTTGTAACGCGGCTGAAGGAGTGTCCAAATGTAGCGAAACCGTTGCGTTACATGAGCCACTTTGGCTGTGCAGATGAGCTGGATAGCGATATTACCCCACAACAGATTGAGCTGTTTAAATCGTTGACTTCTGGTTGCCAAGGGGAACGTTCACTGGCGGCATCTGCGGGGTTATTGGCATGGCCTCAAAGCCATTTAGATTGGGTTCGTCCGGGTATTATCATGTATGGTGTGTCGCCATTCGATGACAAAACGGCGCAAGATCTTGGGTATCAGCCTGTCATGACACTTAAATCCCACCTTATTGCGGTACGTGAAGTGAAGAAGGGCGAAAGTGTTGGCTATGGTGGTATTTGGACCAGTGAGCGAGATACAAAAGTTGGGGTCATCGCTGTAGGGTATGGCGACGGTTACCCAAGAAGTGCTCCAAACGGTACGCCGGTGTGGGTTAATGGCCGTAAAGTACCTATTGCAGGTCGAGTTTCCATGGATATGCTGACGGTCGATTTGGGACCAGACGCAACGGATAAAGTCAGCGACGAAGCGATTCTTTGGGGGAAAGAGCTCCCAGTAGAAGAAGTGGCGGGTCACATTGGTACGATTGCGTATGAACTCGTGACTAAGCTAACGCCTCGCGTCGAGATGGAATACTCCAAATAAACAACGAAAGGCTAACCCAAGGTTAGCCTTTGTTTTATCTACTCACCGTTAATCGTAGCAATAACGCGGCGGCCGCCACCAAAGTCTCGATGCTCACCCAAGTAAATACCTTGCCATGTTCCTAAAGCTAATCGACCATTTTGGATTGGTACCGTCACACTACTGCCAAGCAGTGATGCTTTAATATGTGCCGGCATGTCGTCGTCACCTTCATAGGTGTGCTGATAATAAGGAGCACGCTCTGGCACAAACTTATTGAAGTGCGCTTCCATGTCCATACGCACGGTTGGATCAGCATTCTCATTTAAGGTCAAACTGGCGGAGGTGTGCTGAATAAATAGGTGTAATAAACCTACTGAAAGTTCGTTTATTTGTGGTAATTGTTGTTCAATTTCATCAGTTATCAGGTGAAAACCGCGGCTTCTCGCTTTTAATTGCAGTGTTTTTTGTGCCCACATACGTGTTCCTTTGGAAATTTATAAATTGGCGTCTATCCTATTCCAATTAGAGCCTGTCATTAGTAAATGATATGATTCTTGTCATCGTAAATGAATTGTTCAATTTCAGGGCAGGGAACGTGACCTAACTCAATGTGAGTGTAAAAGCTCTCGGTCATAATTGGCGCCTGAAAAAAAATTACAAAGACTTGTTTTGTGGCAATTTGCCCAAACATCTAATTTATATTCTATTTGCTAAATCGGGGATTCCACAGTTTTCGCTAGACTGTAAGGAATGGAACCTACTGTAACATCGGGATAAAGACCATGTTGAAAAATATCAATCCAACGCAAACACAAGCTTGGAAAGCGCTAACGGCGCATTTCGAATCTGCACAAGATATGGATCTTAAAGAGCTGTTTGCTCAAGACGCAGCGCGTTTCGACAAATACTCTGCACGTTTCGGCTCAGACATCCTAGTCGATTACTCAAAGAACCTCATCAATGAGGAAACTCTGAAGCACCTGTTTGCTCTTGCGAAAGAGACCGAGCTGAAATCTGCAATTGAAGCGATGTTCAGTGGTGAAGCGATCAACCAAACAGAAGGTCGCGCTGTTCTTCACACTGCACTACGTAACCGCGCTAATACTCCAGTTATGGTAGACGGCGAAGACGTAATGCCAGCAGTGAACGCGGTTCTAGAAAAAATGAAATCATTCACTGAGCGCGTTATCGGCGGTGAATGGAAAGGTTACACAGGCAAAGCAATTACTGATATTGTGAACATCGGTATCGGCGGTTCTGACCTTGGCCCTTACATGGTGACGGAAGCTCTAGCGCCATACAAAAATCATCTAAACCTTCACTTCGTATCTAACGTTGATGGTACACACATCGTTGAAACGTTGAAGAAAGTTAACCCAGAAACGACGTTATTCTTGATCGCGTCTAAGACGTTTACAACGCAAGAAACCATGACTAACGCGCACACTGCTCGTGATTGGTTCCTAGAATCTGCGGGTGATCAGGCTCATGTGGCTAAGCACTTTGCTGCGCTTTCAACAAACGCGACAGCCGTGTCTGAATTTGGTATCGATACAGCGAACATGTTTGAATTCTGGGACTGGGTTGGTGGCCGTTACTCACTATGGTCTGCGATCGGTCTATCAATTGCACTAGCAGTAGGTTTCGACAACTTTGTTGAGTTGCTTGATGGTGCTCACGAGATGGACAAGCACTTCGTATCAACAGATCTAGAAAGCAATATTCCAGTGATTCTTGCTTTGATTGGTATTTGGTACAACAACTTCCACGGTGCGGAGTCAGAAGCTATCCTACCTTACGATCAGTATATGCACCGTTTCGCAGCGTACTTCCAGCAAGGTAACATGGAGTCAAACGGTAAATACGTTGACCGTGACGGCAATGCTGTAACTTACCAAACTGGCCCAATCATTTGGGGTGAACCAGGTACCAACGGTCAGCACGCGTTCTACCAGCTAATTCACCAAGGTACTAAGCTTATCCCATGTGACTTCATTGCACCTGCAATTAGCCACAACCCAGCTAGCGATCATCACCAAAAACTGATGTCTAACTTCTTCGCGCAAACTGAAGCTCTAGCGTTTGGTAAAAATGAAGAAAGCGTGAAAGAAGAGTTGGTGAAAGTAGGTAAGAATGCTGAAGAAGTGGCAGCGATTGCGCCATTCAAAGTGTTTGAAGGTAACCGTCCAACAAACTCTATTCTAGTGAAGCAAATCACGCCTCGTACGCTAGGTAACTTGATCGCAATGTACGAACACAAAATTTTCGTACAAGGTGTTATCTGGAATATCTTCAGCTTTGACCAATGGGGCGTGGAGCTAGGTAAACAACTGGCTAACCAAATCCTACCTGAGCTTGCAGACGAGTCTCAAATCAGCTCGCATGACAGCTCAACAAACGGTCTAATCAACGCATTTAAAGCGTTCAAAGCTTAATGTTTGAATAGATAAAGAAAAGGTCAGCAAATGCTGACCTTTTTATTGCCTGAGGCAAAAACAAATAGGTTGGCCAGTGCCAACCTATTTTTCTCTTTTATTCGAAGCAAATTTCGATAAATGCATTTCCCCATTGGGAAGAGAAAGGCATGATAATAATTGAGCCTTCACACTTGTGGCGAATCGTATGACCTCGGCCCGAAACCACAACCGGTGTTGCCATATCAAAGTCAAAACCACTTTCCGCCAGAATGCGTTTCGCACCACCAGTAACCATGTTGGTGATCTCACCCACCATATCGGTCACTTCTTCATTGAGCCCATTTGGACGTTCACCAAGCATGTTCTGCATGATTTCTAGGGCGAGTGCTTCATCAAAGGTGATCGACATTGAACCACGAGTTTGTGGGCCTACCATACCAATCAGACCAGAAACGTCACCTCGTGCGATCTCATCTTTTTTGATTCGCGGTTTTTGTGGCTTCAGCTCAAGAGAAGCCATAGTTTTTAGCACGTTCATTAAAGAAGCTAAAAACGGGTTTACAAATTCAGCGCGCATAACGTTCTTCTATACTTTTTCTTTCGTCTCGGAGGAACAGGCCTGGCATTCACCATGAGTTTCAATAACTTGGTTGGTCAGTTTGAATCCATGCTTCTCGGCGTTTTCGGCTAACAAGGATATCAGCGTCTCATCTTCGAGTTCAACGACATCACCACATTTATCGCAAATTAGTAATTGGAAAAAGTGCTGCTGAGTATTGAAAGAACAACAAGTAATAAAGCTATTTGTCGATTCCACTCGGTGGATGAAGCCTTGTTCTAGGAGAAAATCTAATGCTCGATAAACAGTGGGCGGCTTAGCCTGAGGCTCACTCTCTTTTAGTTGCTCCAATAGCTCATACGCACTTGAGGCGCGGCGATTAGAACAAATGAGTTCAAATACGCGTCGGCGTTGCGGAGTCAGTCGTACTCCACGCTCTGCGCAGATACTTTCAATTTGTTCAATGATTGTTGGGTTCAAACCTTTCACCATAACTATCGGACGTGCTCTATGATAAATCATTTCTATACGAAGTTCGTTTAGAAATGCTTCATTTTACCCACTATCAGAACGAAAATCATGAATTAAAGCAAGTCGGTGGTGGTGTGAAGGCGGAATAATCATCACAGAATGAATCAACGAATGACAGATTCGTATTACTTCTGCGTATTCCTAAGCACTTGGCTAGTCAGCCAACCAAATCATTCTCGCTGAAACTAGCACCCAGAGGTGCTTGGGTATACAATACCCGACTTATTTTTTGAGCGTACTGCTGCGCTCGACCTTGGCAACATAAAAACGGGTGTTTATATCATGACTCATTCTTGCAGGCTCTCCGTAGCACCAATGTTAGATTGGACTGATCGTCATTGTCGCTACTTCCATCGCTTAATGACCAAAGAAACCCTGTTGTACACTGAAATGGTGACGACAGGTGCGATCATTCATGGAAAAGGAGATTTCCTGGCTTATAACGAAGAAGAGCATCCGTTAGCCCTTCAACTTGGTGGTTCAAACCCAGCAGATTTGGCTACGTGTGCCAAGCTAGCGCAAGAGCGTGGCTACGATGAGATTAACCTAAATGTGGGGTGTCCATCTGACCGCGTACAAAACGGTCGATTTGGTGCTTGCCTAATGGCTGAACCGCAGTTAGTTGCGGATTGTGTCGCAGCAATGAAAGACGTGGTCGATATCCCTGTAACAGTCAAGACTCGCATTGGTATTGATGATCAAGACTCTTACGAATTCCTAACGGATTTCGTTTCTATTGTTTCAGAAAAGGGTGGCTGTGAGCAGTTCACTATCCACGCACGTAAAGCATGGTTAAGTGGTCTAAGCCCAAAAGAAAACCGTGAGATCCCACCATTGGATTACCCACGCGCTTACCAATTGAAGCAAGACTTCTCACACCTAACGATTGCGATTAACGGTGGCGTGAAATCATTAGAAGAAGCAAAAGCACATCTTCAGCATCTTGACGGTGTGATGATTGGTCGTGAAGCATACCAAAGCCCATATTTACTGGCATCGGTAGATCAAGAGTTGTTTGGCTCTAATGCTCCAGTGAAGAAACGCAGCGAAATTGTTGAAGAGATGTATCCATACATTGAAGCGCAATTAGCGAAAGGTGCGTACCTTGGTCATATTACCCGCCACATGTTAGGTTTGTTCCAAAGCATGCCCGGTGCTCGTCAATGGCGTCGTCATATCAGTGAAAATGCGCACAAACCAGGTTCTGGTCTAGAAGTATTGCAAGACGCGCTAGCTAAGATTCCAAAAGAATTGAATGTGTAAAATTCGCCAGTGAATGGCTAAAATTACCAACTAAAGAATTATAAAGCCAGAGTGCAGAAATGCCTCTGGCTTTGTTTTTTTATTAAAAATCATAATCTTAACTTCGTTTCTGTAAGTTGGTATGGAAACTGCTCTGTTTATTGAAAACAAATGGAGAAGTGATTATGTTGGAGCTAATCTTTATTTTAGTCTTCGCGGCGACCTTGTTGGTTACGGGTATCACAATGATGACCGTATTCGCAGCAACTGGTATTGCGTTAGTTGTGATGTTTTTACTGGGAATGGTTGGAGCGGTACTTAAACTATTACCATGGTTAATCGTGATTGCATTGGGTATTTGGTTCTTCAAGAATTACGTCGCTCAGCCCCGCTATAAATAATGAGTAACATCATTTAGTTGATGGAGAGGCGTGAGAATATGGTATATTTCCTCTCACGTCCTCTACGTGAATATCAGCTATCTCGGAGTAAATACTACATGACAAATAAAGCGAACATCGCTTTAACGGCATTATCGTTGGCAGTATCTTTTCCTGTTTTTGCAGAGTACTCTGTATCGACAAAAGTCGGCGCAGAGGTATGGGCTGCCGACACTAAAGTTAATGAAGTGAGACGAGATAGCAGTACCGCAGGCACTTTTTACGCGGCGATTGAACATGATGTTAAATATGTCCCTAATGCGCGCCTTCGTTACTCAAGTGTTGATGCGGATTACATGGGGTTCGATAAGCTCGATTTAACCTTGTATTACCACGTTCTAGAGCATGATTTATTGCACTTTGATGCGGGTCTCACGTTAAGTAATTTAAGTGACACTAAATACATTGATGCTGGCTCAAGCAGGCGTGTAGAAGAATTTGATGAGCTGATTTGGGCTTGGTATGGTTACGCAGAAATTCAAGTTCCGGATACAAACTTTGATGTGATTGGTGAGATAAACTTTGGTGACAACAAAGGTATCAAAAGCACCGATTTCATGGCAGGTGTTCAATACAATGTAGCGCTCGAAAAAGCTCGACTGGCTTTTCGTGGAGGTTACCGTGTGATTGATTTAGAGTCCGATAAATTCATGTCGGATCTAGGGAAAGAGTTTATTTTTGCTAACGGCTTCTTTGTGAGTGCGGAATACGCGTTCTAAATTCAGCCATGTTAGATACTCGATTTACTTAAAACGTCGCTTTATAAGCGGCGTTTTTTTATATCACTTCATTATATCTAATCGAAATTTCTCCCTATTTGGCTGACTTAGACCATGCTTACCTAGGAGCAATGTGAAAGTTAAAGCAGGGATAGCGATGACAATAAATGAACTAAGACATCTATTCCGTGAAAATCAGCTTATCGAAGCGATTATTGAGCCTGCAATCCAAGAGGGTGGTTGGGTTGTAGAGTTCAGACATGCGCGCGGTGGTTTTGTTTTTCTAACGGACAGTCACGGCGAAGAATGTCTTTATGAAGATTTGGATACTGCGTCAAAATCGGCAATGGCAGTAGGCTTTCAACAAGTCCGCATTGAAGATCGATGAGCAAAAAGTAAGCCGTTCTTACTTCCAAAAAGTTATAAAACATTCACTTCTATTCTTTCTTGTTATTAAGGAGAGTGGGTACTCTATCGTCACGCAATGAATAGGGATGTCGTGATAATGTCTTTTCAAAAGAATGAGTATTCTCACAAGAATGTGTCTGAAGATAATAATGGGCAAGGAGGAAATCCTCCAATCGCAAGCCCTCTGAATGACCAACAAATTAGCTCACTCCAACAAACTGTCTCTGAGTTGTCTTCACAGCAACTTGCTTGGGTCAGTGGGTATTTTTGGGGATTAGCTCAAAATCAACCAAACACAGCGGTAACGCCAATTGCACAAGCAACGGCAGCCGTATCAGCGAAGCCAGCAGGTAAGTTGAGTATTATTTTTGCTTCCCAAACGGGCAATGCTAAAGGTGTTGCTGAAGCTCTGGAACAGGAAGCAAAAGCAGAAGGAATTGCAGTCGAACTTTTTGATGCAAGCGATTACAAAGGTAAAAACTTAGCCAAAGAAACGCATGTCATTATTGTGGCATCGACTAACGGCGAAGGCGAAGCGCCAGACAATGCCATTGAGCTACATGAGTTTTTGCAATCGAAGAAGGCTCCTAAGCTGCCAAACCTGCAATATGGTGTTATTGCATTGGGAGATTCTAGCTACGAGTTCTTCTGTCAGACCGGTAAAGACTTCGACACTTACCTATCAAAGCTAGGCGCGACTCCATTTATCGAGCGTCTTGATTGCGATGTGGATTATGAAGCCCCTGCAACTGAATGGCGTAAGAATGCGTTAGACAAGGTAAAAGATACACTGTCTTCTGGCTCTGAAGCGGATGTGGTTCAACTTCCTGTGGGTCAAGCTGCGACTGCGCACTCTCCTTACAATAAACAAAATCCGTACACTGCGACGTTACTGACCAGTCAAAAAATCACGGGCCGTGACTCTGGAAAAGACGTTCGTCATATAGAAATCGACTTAGAAGGCTCGGGCTTAACGTATCAGCCAGGTGATGCACTAGGTGTGTGGTTTGAAAATAGCTCGGAACTTGCAAATGCCATTCTTGGTAAGGTCGGTTTGTCTGGGGTTGAGACTGTTGACGTTGATGGTGAAAGCTTGTCAATCCACAGTGCTCTCGTGAGTAAATATGAAATCACAACATCTAACCCGCAGCTCATCACAAAGTTTGCCGAGTTATCCGGTAGCAAGAAGCTACAAAAGTTAGTTGAAGATAAAGATAAGCTTCGCGAGTACTCTGCAAATACTCAAATCGTTGATGTACTGGCAGAAAAGAAAACCAAGTTAACCGCAGATGAATTGATTGGTTTGCTTCGTCGCCTTACTCCACGCCTTTACTCTATTGCATCAAGCCAAGAAGAGGTCGATGAAGAAGTACACCTAACGGTTGCTTTGGTTGAGTACGAACAAAACGACGAAAAACGATATGGTGGTGCGTCTAGTTTCTTAGCACAGCGTCTCGAAGAGGGGGGGGAAGTTAAAGTATTTGTTGAGCATAACAACAACTTCAAACTGCCGGAAGATGATAGCACTCCAATTATCATGGTTGGTCCTGGTACAGGGATCGCACCATTCCGTAGCTTTATTCAGGAGCGTGAAAACCGCGATGCTGAAGGCAAAAACTGGTTGTTCTTTGGTGATCGCACGTTCACTCAAGACTTCTTGTACCAAGTGGAATGGCAAAAGTATCTCAAGTCAGGAGTACTAAGCCGATTGGATGTTGCCTTTAGTCGTGACCAAGTAGAAAAGGTTTACGTACAACATCGCATCTTAGAAAACGCAGCTCAAGTGTGGCAGTGGATCCAAGAAGGCGCTTATATCTATGTCTGCGGTGATGCAACGCGTATGGCAAAAGATGTGCACGACGCATTGGTTATCGTTGCTGAACAAGAAGGCAAGATGCCGCGTGACGATGCAGAACAATTTATTAATGACCTACGTAAAGCGAAACGTTATCAGAGGGATGTGTACTAATGACTTTTTCTACGGACAATAATAAGCAGGTTGTATTAGGTGAAGAGTTAGGGCCGCTATCTGATAACGAGCGCCTGAAGCGAGAAAGCAACTTATTACGTGGCACCATTGAGCAAGATTTACAGGACCGTATTACTGGTGGCTTTACTGCCGACAACTTCCAGTTAATTCGTTTCCACGGTATGTATCAACAAGACGATCGTGATATCCGTAATGAACGCACAAAGCAAAAACTGGAACCATTACATAATGTGATGCTTCGTGCTCGTATGCCTGGAGGCATCATCACGCCAACGCAATGGTTAGCGATCGACAAGTTCGCAACGGAGCACTCTTTATATGGAAGTATTCGTCTGACGACTCGCCAAACGTTCCAGTTTCATGGGGTATTAAAACCGAATATTAAGTTGATGCATCAAACGCTCAACAGTATTGGCATTGATTCGATTGCAACCGCGGGTGATGTAAACCGTAACGTGTTGTGTACCACTAATCCAGTGGAGTCAGAGTTACACCAAGAAGCTTACGAATGGGCGAAGAGAATCAGTGAACACCTGCTTCCGAAAACACGCGCTTATGCAGAGATTTGGCTAGACGGTGAAAAAGTAGAAAGCACGGAAGAAGACGAACCGATTCTAGGCAAGAACTACTTACCACGTAAGTTTAAAACCACAGTGGTTATCCCACCGCAAAATGACGTAGATGTACACGCTAACGATCTCAACTTCGTAGCGATTGCAGATAACGGCAAGCTGGTTGGTTTTAACGTCCTGGTCGGCGGCGGCTTAGCGATGACGCATGGCGATACATCAACTTATCCGCGCCGCGCTGACGACTTTGGCTTTATTCCGCTGGACAAGACACTTGATGTTGCCGCAGCTGTAGTAACAACTCAGCGCGACTGGGGTAACCGTTCAAACCGTAAGAACGCAAAAACCAAATACACATTGGATCGTGTAGGTAGCGATGTCTTTAAAGCGGAAGTCGAGAAACGTGCTGGTGTTAAGTTTGAGCAAAGCCGTCCATATGAATTCACGGAACGTGGTGACCGTATCGGTTGGGTTGAAGGTATCGATGGTAAGTATCACCTAGCACTCTTCATCGAAAACGGCCGTCTATTAGATTTCCCAGGTAAACCACTTAAGACGGGTGTTGCTGAAATTGCCAAAATCCACAAAGGCGATTTCCGCATGACAGCAAACCAAAACCTAATTGTTGCGGGTGTACCTAAAAACGAAAAAGCGAAGATTGAAAAGATCGCTCGTGAACATGGCTTAATGGACGACGGCGTAAGTGAACAGCGTAAGAACTCAATGGCTTGTGTTGCTTTTCCAACTTGCCCGCTAGCGATGGCAGAAGCTGAACGTTTCCTTCCTCAGTTTGTTACTGATGTGGAGGGGATTCTGGAGAAGCACAACCTACCAGAAAATGACAACATCATTTTGCGTGTAACTGGGTGTCCAAATGGTTGTGGTCGCGCAATGTTGGCTGAAATTGGTCTAGTTGGCAAAGCGCCGGGTCGTTACAACTTGCACCTAGGTGGTAACCGTGCCGGTACTCGAGTACCAAAAATGTATAAAGAGAACATCACGGATAAGCAAATCTTAGAAGAGATTGATCTGCTGGTGGCTCGATGGTCGAAAGAGCGTGAAGAAGGCGAAGCCTTTGGCGATTTCACTATTCGTGCTGGCATTATCCAAGAAGTGCTCGTATCAAAGAGGGACTTTCATGCTTGATTCTGTAGCATCCAAGCTGGAGCTCACAGAGTTACTGACATTAACAAAGACGGAGCAAATCCTCCGTCTTGCTCAAATTAATGTCGAGCTCGAAAAGCTTTCAGCACAAGAGAGAGTAGCGTGGGCTTTAGATAATCTAGAAGGCGAGTTCGCGGTTTCTTCTAGTTTTGGTATTCAAGCCGCGGTTATGCTTCATTTAGTTACTCGCGCCAAAGCGGACATCCCCGTCATTCTAACCGATACTGGTTACCTGTTTGCTGAGACGTACCGATTTATCGATGAGCTGACAGATGCTCTCAACCTAAATTTAAAAGTTTATCGAGCCAAGGAAAGTGCGAATTGGCAAGAAGCTCGATATGGAAAATTATGGGAGCAAGGCGTAGAGGGAATTGAAAAATACAACAAGCTCAATAAAGTTGAGCCGATGCGTCGAGCGTTAAAAGAGCTTAATGTTGGAACGTGGTTCTCTGGACTGCGTCGAGAGCAAAGTAAATCTCGTGCAGGTTTACCGATTCTATCAATTCAGAACGGTGTGTTTAAATTTCTACCAGTAATTGATTGGACTAATAAAGACGTTCATTACTACTTAGAACAACACGGCCTTAAATACCACCCATTGTGGGATGAAGGTTACCTTTCAGTTGGTGATACACATACCACTCGTAAATGGGAGCCGGGAATGTCAGAGGAAGAAACTCGATTCTTTGGCTTAAAGCGAGAATGTGGCCTACACGAAGATGATGGCTCTGAACAAGATGGGTCTGGCATATAGCCATAATACTCTTTAAATAGAGTTTAGGTTAAGTTTAATAAAGATAGCTGCAATAAAGCAGCTTTCTTTATTTATGGTACTTGAAAAATACGTCTCAAAGCACAACTCTGTGGATAAGTTGTGTGAGAGTTTGGGGTAAAGTTGAATAAATAAAGGTTTGATCGAAAACTCATCGTTTAACCATTGTTTTTGCAATTTTTGAAAAATAACACTTGCCAATGTGAGCGCGATCTCTATAATGCCTCCTCGTCGACAGGGCAAGGGCTCAGAAGGGTTTAAGCGAAGTTGATAAGGCTGAAAAGAAATACGAAATAATTTGAAGAAAGTGTTTGACACGATAAATTATCTCGCTAGAATGGCCGCCTCTTCCGAAGTGATGTCAATCACAAAGAAGAGTTGCTCTTTAACAATATAGACCTATCAATCTGTGTGGGCACTCGTTGATGATAATCCAATTCGATACTTCGGTATCAAATTAGGTTTCAATGAAACGAAGTGACCATTGAGTCTTCGGACTCAGCACAGTCAATTCAAACATTACTTATGTAATGTTCAGTATTCATTGAGCCGACAAAATCTTAAATTGAAGAGTTTGATCATGGCTCAGATTGAACGCTGGCGGCAGGCCTAACACATGCAAGTCGAGCGGAAACGAGTTATCTGAACCTTCGGGGAACGATAACGGCGTCGAGCGGCGGACGGGTGAGTAATGCCTAGGAAATTGCCCTGATGTGGGGGATAACCATTGGAAACGATGGCTAATACCGCATGATGCCTACGGGCCAAAGAGGGGGACCTTCGGGCCTCTCGCGTCAGGATATGCCTAGGTGGGATTAGCTAGTTGGTGAGGTAAGGGCTCACCAAGGCGACGATCCCTAGCTGGTCTGAGAGGATGATCAGCCACACTGGAACTGAGACACGGTCCAGACTCCTACGGGAGGCAGCAGTGGGGAATATTGCACAATGGGCGCAAGCCTGATGCAGCCATGCCGCGTGTGTGAAGAAGGCCTTCGGGTTGTAAAGCACTTTCAGTCGTGAGGAAGGTAGTGTAGTTAATAGCTGCATTATTTGACGTTAGCGACAGAAGAAGCACCGGCTAACTCCGTGCCAGCAGCCGCGGTAATACGGAGGGTGCGAGCGTTAATCGGAATTACTGGGCGTAAAGCGCATGCAGGTGGTTTGTTAAGTCAGATGTGAAAGCCCGGGGCTCAACCTCGGAATAGCATTTGAAACTGGCAGACTAGAGTACTGTAGAGGGGGGTAGAATTTCAGGTGTAGCGGTGAAATGCGTAGAGATCTGAAGGAATACCGGTGGCGAAGGCGGCCCCCTGGACAGATACTGACACTCAGATGCGAAAGCGTGGGGAGCAAACAGGATTAGATACCCTGGTAGTCCACGCCGTAAACGATGTCTACTTGGAGGTTGTGGCCTTGAGCCGTGGCTTTCGGAGCTAACGCGTTAAGTAGACCGCCTGGGGAGTACGGTCGCAAGATTAAAACTCAAATGAATTGACGGGGGCCCGCACAAGCGGTGGAGCATGTGGTTTAATTCGATGCAACGCGAAGAACCTTACCTACTCTTGACATCCAGAGAACTTTCCAGAGATGGATTGGTGCCTTCGGGAACTCTGAGACAGGTGCTGCATGGCTGTCGTCAGCTCGTGTTGTGAAATGTTGGGTTAAGTCCCGCAACGAGCGCAACCCTTATCCTTGTTTGCCAGCGAGTAATGTCGGGAACTCCAGGGAGACTGCCGGTGATAAACCGGAGGAAGGTGGGGACGACGTCAAGTCATCATGGCCCTTACGAGTAGGGCTACACACGTGCTACAATGGCGCATACAGAGGGCGGCCAACTTGCGAAAGTGAGCGAATCCCAAAAAGTGCGTCGTAGTCCGGATTGGAGTCTGCAACTCGACTCCATGAAGTCGGAATCGCTAGTAATCGTGGATCAGAATGCCACGGTGAATACGTTCCCGGGCCTTGTACACACCGCCCGTCACACCATGGGAGTGGGCTGCAAAAGAAGTAGGTAGTTTAACCTTCGGGGGGACGCTTACCACTTTGTGGTTCATGACTGGGGTGAAGTCGTAACAAGGTAGCGCTAGGGGAACCTGGCGCTGGATCACCTCCTTAAACGATGATTATTGCGATGAGTGTTCACACAGATTGATACGGTTTATAAAGTAAAGAGACGATACTGGGTCTGTAGCTCAGGTGGTTAGAGCGTTCGCCTGATAAGCGAGAGGTCGGTGGTTCGAGTCCACTCAGACCCACCAATTTCTTTTCCAAGGAATTGGCGACAGTATCGACACCTTGATGGGGCTATAGCTCAGCTGGGAGAGCGCCTGCCTTGCACGCAGGAGGTCTGCGGTTCGATCCCGCATAGCTCCACCATCTTTAAGTGTTCTTGAAAAAGAATCTTTAAAAATGGTTTTCATCAGAAAATCTAGCTCTTTAACAATTTGGAAAGCTGACAAAACAATCTTTAAGATTGTTTGTAAAGTTCTCAATGTTTGTCTTTATGACAAACACCAAAAAACACATTCAAGTGTTCTTGGGAATATCACTTTTAAGTGATTATTCGAAATTGAGTCCGGCAAAATCGAAATGTCTCTCGCTCATTCAAATAATGAGAGACAACTTTGGTGATTTGAACATCAACTCGAAACTCCTTCGGGTTGTATGGTTAAGTGACTAAGCGTACACGGTGGATGCCTTGGCAGTCAGAGGCGATGAAGGACGTATTAACTTGCGATAAGCCCAGATTAGGTAGTAAAAACCATTTGAGTCTGGGATTTCCGAATGGGGAAACCCACTTACATAAGTAAGTATCGTTATGTGAATACATAGCATAACGAGGCGAACCGGGGGAACTGAAACATCTAAGTACCCCGAGGAAAAGAAATCAACCGAGATTCCGAAAGTAGCGGCGAGCGAAATTGGACTAGCCCTTAAGCTTTACACGCGTTAGACGAACAGCCTGGAAAGGCCGACGATACAGGGTGATAGTCCCGTAGTTGACGACGTGTGTTCAGTGAAATCGAGTAGGGCGGGACACGTGATATCCTGTCTGAATATGGGGGGACCATCCTCCAAGGCTAAATACTACTGACTGACCGATAGTGAACCAGTACCGTGAGGGAAAGGCGAAAAGAACCCCTGTGAGGGGAGTGAAATAGAACCTGAAACCGTGTACGTACAAGCAGTAGGAGCAGGCTTGTCCTGTGACTGCGTACCTTTTGTATAATGGGTCAGCGACTTATATTCAGTGGCAAGGTTAACCATCTAGGGGAGCCGTAGGGAAACCGAGTCTTAACTGGGCGTTCAGTCTCTGGATATAGACCCGAAACCAGGTGATCTAGCCATGGGCAGGTTGAAGGTTGAGTAACATCAACTGGAGGACCGAACCGACTAATGTTGAAAAATTAGCGGATGACTTGTGGCTAGGGGTGAAAGGCCAATCAAACCTGGAGATAGCTGGTTCTCCCCGAAAGCTATTTAGGTAGCGCCTCGGACGAATACTACTGGGGGTAGAGCACTGTTAAGGCTAGGGGGTCATCCCGACTTACCAACCCTTTGCAAACTCCGAATACCAGTAAGTACTATCCGGGAGACACACGGCGGGTGCTAACGTCCGTCGTGGAGAGGGAAACAACCCAGACCGCCAGCTAAGGTCCCAAATTACTACTAAGTGGGAAACGATGTGGGAAGGCTCAGACAGCCAGGATGTTGGCTTAGAAGCAGCCATCATTTAAAGAAAGCGTAATAGCTCACTGGTCGAGTCGGCCTGCGCGGAAGATGTAACGGGGCTAAGTAGTAAACCGAAGCTGCGGCAATGTACTTTAGTGCATTGGGTAGGGGAGCGTTCTGTAAGCGGTTGAAGGTGTGTGGTAACGCATGCTGGACGTATCAGAAGTGCGAATGCTGACATGAGTAACGATAAAGGGGGTGAAAAACCTCCTCGCCGGAAGACCAAGGGTTCCTGTCCAACGTTAATCGGGGCAGGGTAAGTCGACCCCTAAGGCGAGGCCGAAAGGCGTAGTCGATGGGAAACGGGTTAATATTCCCGTACTTCTTACAATTGCGATGGGGGGACGGAGAAGGCTAGGTGGGCCTGGCGACGGTTGTCCAGGTTCAAGTGCGTAGGCTGAAGAGTTAGGTAAATCCGGCTCTTTCTAAGGCTGAGACACGACGTCGAGCTACTACGGTAGTGAAGTCATTGATGCCATGCTTCCAGGAAAAGCCTCTAAGCTTCAGATTGTAAGGAATCGTACCCCAAACCGACACAGGTGGTCGGGTAGAGAATACCAAGGCGCTTGAGAGAACTCGGGTGAAGGAACTAGGCAAAATGGTACCGTAACTTCGGGAGAAGGTACGCTCTCGACGGTGAAGTCCCTCGCGGATGGAGCTATTGAGAGTCGCAGATACCAGGTGGCTGCAACTGTTTATTAAAAACACAGCACTGTGCAAAATCGCAAGATGACGTATACGGTGTGACGCCTGCCCGGTGCCGGAAGGTTAATTGATGGGGTTAGACTTCGGTCGAAGCTCTTGATCGAAGCCCCGGTAAACGGCGGCCGTAACTATAACGGTCCTAAGGTAGCGAAATTCCTTGTCGGGTAAGTTCCGACCTGCACGAATGGCGTAATGATGGCCACGCTGTCTCCACCCGAGACTCAGTGAAATTGAAATCGCTGTGAAGATGCAGTGTACCCGCGGCTAGACGGAAAGACCCCGTGAACCTTTACTACAGCTTGGCACTGAACATTGACCCTACATGTGTAGGATAGGTGGGAGGCTTTGAAGCGCAGTCGCTAGATTGCGTGGAGCCGTCCTTGAAATACCACCCTTGTAGTGTTGATGTTCTAACGTCGACCCCTTATCGGGGTTGCGGACAGTGCCTGGTGGGTAGTTTGACTGGGGCGGTCTCCTCCCAAAGCGTAACGGAGGAGCACGAAGGTGGGCTAATCACGGTTGGACATCGTGAGGTTAGTGCAATGGCATAAGCCCGCTTGACTGCGAGAATGACAATTCGAGCAGGTGCGAAAGCAGGTCATAGTGATCCGGTGGTTCTGAATGGAAGGGCCATCGCTCAACGGATAAAAGGTACTCCGGGGATAACAGGCTGATACCGCCCAAGAGTTCATATCGACGGCGGTGTTTGGCACCTCGATGTCGGCTCATCACATCCTGGGGCTGAAGTCGGTCCCAAGGGTATGGCTGTTCGCCATTTAAAGTGGTACGCGAGCTGGGTTTAGAACGTCGTGAGACAGTTCGGTCCCTATCTGCCGTGGGCGTTGGAGAATTGAAAGGGGCTGCTCCTAGTACGAGAGGACCGGAGTGGACGAACCTCTGGTGTTCGGGTTGTGTCGCCAGACGCATTGCCCGGTAGCTAAGTTCGGGATCGATAACCGCTGAAAGCATCTAAGCGGGAAGCGAGCCTTGAGATGAGTTCTCCCTGATACTTTAAGTATCCTAAAGGGTTGTCGTAGACTACGACGTTGATAGGCAGGGTGTGTAAGCGTTGTGAGGCGTTGAGCTAACCTGTACTAATTGCCCGTGAGGCTTAACCATACAACACCCAAGGGGTTTTGATGGACTCAATGAAAGAACATTGAATGTGTAAGAACGAGAATTAAAAAACAGCTTTCCGAATTAAAGAATTTGCTTGGCGACCATAGCGTTTTGGACCCACCTGATTTCCATGCCGAACTCAGAAGTGAAACGAAATAGCGCCGATGGTAGTGTGGGGCTTCCCCATGTGAGAGTAGGACATCGCCAGGCTTTATTTTGCACTTGCTTATTAAATAAGCAAGTCACCATAAAGTTCTAAATAAATTTAGAGTTTTATGTTGACTTTCAAAGTGGAAAGCGTATTATACGCACCTCGCTTAAGTGCTAAGGCACTGAAAGCCAAGCTCTTTAACAATATAGACCTATCAATCTGTGTGGGCACTCGTTGATGATAATCCAATTCGATACTTCGGTATCAAATTAGGTTTCAATGAAATGAAGTGACCATTGAATCGAAAGATTCAGCACAGTCAATTCAAACATTACTTTATGTAATGTTCAGTATTCATTGAGCCGAACAAAATCTTAAATTGAAGAGTTTGATCATGGCTCAGATTGAACGCTGGCGGCAGGCCTAACACATGCAAGTCGAGCGGAAACGAGTTATCTGAACCTTCGGGGAACGATAACGGCGTCGAGCGGCGGACGGGTGAGTAATGCCTAGGAAATTGCCCTGATGTGGGGGATAACCATTGGAAACGATGGCTAATACCGCATGATGCCTACGGGCCAAAGAGGGGGACCTTCGGGCCTCTCGCGTCAGGATATGCCTAGGTGGGATTAGCTAGTTGGTGAGGTAAGGGCTCACCAAGGCGACGATCCCTAGCTGGTCTGAGAGGATGATCAGCCACACTGGAACTGAGACACGGTCCAGACTCCTACGGGAGGCAGCAGTGGGGAATATTGCACAATGGGCGCAAGCCTGATGCAGCCATGCCGCGTGTGTGAAGAAGGCCTTCGGGTTGTAAAGCACTTTCAGTCGTGAGGAAGGTAGTGTAGTTAATAGCTGCATTATTTGACGTTAGCGACAGAAGAAGCACCGGCTAACTCCGTGCCAGCAGCCGCGGTAATACGGAGGGTGCGAGCGTTAATCGGAATTACTGGGCGTAAAGCGCATGCAGGTGGTTTGTTAAGTCAGATGTGAAAGCCCGGGGCTCAACCTCGGAATAGCATTTGAAACTGGCAGACTAGAGTACTGTAGAGGGGGGTAGAATTTCAGGTGTAGCGGTGAAATGCGTAGAGATCTGAAGGAATACCGGTGGCGAAGGCGGCCCCCTGGACAGATACTGACACTCAGATGCGAAAGCGTGGGGAGCAAACAGGATTAGATACCCTGGTAGTCCACGCCGTAAACGATGTCTACTTGGAGGTTGTGGCCTTGAGCCGTGGCTTTCGGAGCTAACGCGTTAAGTAGACCGCCTGGGGAGTACGGTCGCAAGATTAAAACTCAAATGAATTGACGGGGGCCCGCACAAGCGGTGGAGCATGTGGTTTAATTCGATGCAACGCGAAGAACCTTACCTACTCTTGACATCCAGAGAACTTTCCAGAGATGGATTGGTGCCTTCGGGAACTCTGAGACAGGTGCTGCATGGCTGTCGTCAGCTCGTGTTGTGAAATGTTGGGTTAAGTCCCGCAACGAGCGCAACCCTTATCCTTGTTTGCCAGCGAGTAATGTCGGGAACTCCAGGGAGACTGCCGGTGATAAACCGGAGGAAGGTGGGGACGACGTCAAGTCATCATGGCCCTTACGAGTAGGGCTACACACGTGCTACAATGGCGCATACAGAGGGCGGCCAACTTGCGAAAGTGAGCGAATCCCAAAAAGTGCGTCGTAGTCCGGATTGGAGTCTGCAACTCGACTCCATGAAGTCGGAATCGCTAGTAATCGTGGATCAGAATGCCACGGTGAATACGTTCCCGGGCCTTGTACACACCGCCCGTCACACCATGGGAGTGGGCTGCAAAAGAAGTAGGTAGTTTAACCTTCGGGGGGACGCTTACCACTTTGTGGTTCATGACTGGGGTGAAGTCGTAACAAGGTAGCGCTAGGGGAACCTGGCGCTGGATCACCTCCTTATACGATGATTACTCACGATGAGTGTCCACACAGATTGATACGGTTTATAAAGTAAAGAGATGATACTGGGTCTGTAGCTCAGGTGGTTAGAGCGTTCGCCTGATAAGCGAGAGGTCGGTGGTTCGAGTCCACTCAGACCCACCAATTTCTTTCCCAAGGAATTGGCGACAGTATCGAGACCTTGATGGGGCTATAGCTCAGCTGGGAGAGCGCCTGCCTTGCACGCAGGAGGTCTGCGGTTCGATCCCGCATAGCTCCACCATCTTTAAGTGTTCTTGAAAAAGAATCTTTAAAAATGGTTTTCATAAGAAAATCTAGCTCTTTAACAATTTGGAAAGCTGACAAAACAATCTTTAAGATTGTTTGTAAAGTTCTCAATGTTTGTCTTTATGACAAACACCAAAAAACACATTCAAGTGTTCTTGGGAATATCACTTTTACAGTGATTATTCGAAATTGAGTCCGGCAAAATCGAATGTCTCTCGCTCATTCAAATAATGAGAGACAACTTTGGTGATTTGAACATCAACTCGAAACTCCTTCGGGTTGTATGGTTAAGTGACTAAGCGTACACGGTGGATGCCTTGGCAGTCAGAGGCGATGAAGGACGTATTAACTTGCGATAAGCCCAGATTAGGTAGTAAAAACCATTTGAGTCTGGGATTTCCGAATGGGGAAACCCAATACCATAAGGTATTACTGTTGAGTGAATACATAGCTCAACAGGGCGAACCGGGGGAACTGAAACATCTAAGTACCCCGAGGAAAAGAAATCAACCGAGATTCCGAAAGTAGCGGCGAGCGAAATTGGACTAGCCCTTAAGCTTTACACGCGTTAGACGAACAGCCTGGAAAGGCTGACGATACAGGGTGATAGTCCCGTAGTTGACGACGTGTGTTCAGTGAAATCGAGTAGGGCGGGACACGTGATATCCTGTCTGAATATGGGGGGACCATCCTCCAAGGCTAAATACTACTGACTGACCGATAGTGAACCAGTACCGTGAGGGAAAGGCGAAAAGAACCCCTGTGAGGGGAGTGAAATAGAACCTGAAACCGTGTACGTACAAGCAGTAGGAGCAGGCTTGTCCTGTGACTGCGTACCTTTTGTATAATGGGTCAGCGACTTATATTCAGTGGCAAGGTTAACCATCTAGGGGAGCCGTAGGGAAACCGAGTCTTAACTGGGCGTTCAGTCTCTGGATATAGACCCGAAACCAGGTGATCTAGCCATGGGCAGGTTGAAGGTTGAGTAACATCAACTGGAGGACCGAACCGACTAATGTTGAAAAATTAGCGGATGACTTGTGGCTAGGGGTGAAAGGCCAATCAAACCTGGAGATAGCTGGTTCTCCCCGAAAGCTATTTAGGTAGCGCCTCGGACGAATACTACTGGGGGTAGAGCACTGTTAAGGCTAGGGGGTCATCCCGACTTACCAACCCTTTGCAAACTCCGAATACCAGTAAGTACTATCCGGGAGACACACGGCGGGTGCTAACGTCCGTCGTGGAGAGGGAAACAACCCAGACCGCCAGCTAAGGTCCCAAATTACTACTAAGTGGGAAACGATGTGGGAAGGCTCAGACAGCCAGGATGTTGGCTTAGAAGCAGCCATCATTTAAAGAAAGCGTAATAGCTCACTGGTCGAGTCGGCCTGCGCGGAAGATGTAACGGGGCTAAGTAGTAAACCGAAGCTGCGGCAATGTACTTTAGTGCATTGGGTAGGGGAGCGTTCTGTAAGCGGTTGAAGGTGTGTGGTAACGCATGCTGGACGTATCAGAAGTGCGAATGCTGACATGAGTAACGATAAAGGGGGTGAAAAACCTCCTCGCCGGAAGACCAAGGGTTCCTGTCCAACGTTAATCGGGGCAGGGTAAGTCGACCCCTAAGGCGAGGCCGAAAGGCGTAGTCGATGGGAAACGGGTTAATATTCCCGTACTTCTTACAATTGCGATGGGGGGACGGAGAAGGCTAGGTGGGCCTGGCGACGGTTGTCCAGGTTCAAGTGCGTAGGCTGAAGAGTTAGGTAAATCCGGCTCTTTCTAAGGCTGAGACACGACGTCGAGCTACTACGGTAGTGAAGTCATTGATGCCATGCTTCCAGGAAAAGCCTCTAAGCTTCAGATTGTAAGGAATCGTACCCCAAACCGACACAGGTGGTCGGGTAGAGAATACCAAGGCGCTTGAGAGAACTCGGGTGAAGGAACTAGGCAAAATGGTACCGTAACTTCGGGAGAAGGTACGCTCTCGACGGTGAAGTCCCTCGCGGATGGAGCTATTGAGAGTCGCAGATACCAGGTGGCTGCAACTGTTTATTAAAAACACAGCACTGTGCAAAATCGCAAGATGACGTATACGGTGTGACGCCTGCCCGGTGCCGGAAGGTTAATTGATGGGGTTAGACTTCGGTCGAAGCTCTTGATCGAAGCCCCGGTAAACGGCGGCCGTAACTATAACGGTCCTAAGGTAGCGAAATTCCTTGTCGGGTAAGTTCCGACCTGCACGAATGGCGTAATGATGGCCACGCTGTCTCCACCCGAGACTCAGTGAAATTGAAATCGCTGTGAAGATGCAGTGTACCCGCGGCTAGACGGAAAGACCCCGTGAACCTTTACTACAGCTTGGCACTGAACATTGACCCTACATGTGTAGGATAGGTGGGAGGCTTTGAAGCGCAGTCGCTAGATTGCGTGGAGCCGTCCTTGAAATACCACCCTTGTAGTGTTGATGTTCTAACGTCGACCCCTTATCGGGGTTGCGGACAGTGCCTGGTGGGTAGTTTGACTGGGGCGGTCTCCTCCCAAAGCGTAACGGAGGAGCACGAAGGTGGGCTAATCACGGTTGGACATCGTGAGGTTAGTGCAATGGCATAAGCCCGCTTGACTGCGAGAATGACAATTCGAGCAGGTGCGAAAGCAGGTCATAGTGATCCGGTGGTTCTGAATGGAAGGGCCATCGCTCAACGGATAAAAGGTACTCCGGGGATAACAGGCTGATACCGCCCAAGAGTTCATATCGACGGCGGTGTTTGGCACCTCGATGTCGGCTCATCACATCCTGGGGCTGAAGTCGGTCCCAAGGGTATGGCTGTTCGCCATTTAAAGTGGTACGCGAGCTGGGTTTAGAACGTCGTGAGACAGTTCGGTCCCTATCTGCCGTGGGCGTTGGAGAATTGAAAGGGGCTGCTCCTAGTACGAGAGGACCGGAGTGGACGAACCTCTGGTGTTCGGGTTGTGTCGCCAGACGCATTGCCCGGTAGCTAAGTTCGGGATCGATAACCGCTGAAAGCATCTAAGCGGGAAGCGAGCCTTGAGATGAGTTCTCCCTGATACTTTAAGTATCCTAAAGGGTTGTCGTAGACTACGACGTTGATAGGCAGGGTGTGTAAGCGTTGTGAGGCGTTGAGCTAACCTGTACTAATTGCCCGTGAGGCTTAACCATACAACACCCAAGGGGTTTTGATGGACTCAATGAAAGAACATTGAATGTGTAAGAACGAGAATTAAAAAAACAGCTTTCCGAATTAAAGAATTTGCTTGGCGACCATAGCGTTTTGGACCCACCTGATTTCCATGCCGAACTCAGAAGTGAAACGAAATAGCGCCGATGGTAGTGTGGGGCTTCCCCATGTGAGAGTAGGACATCGCCAGGCTTTAGTTTTATTTTCACTTTTTCGAAAAGTGAAGACAAAAGCGGACGCTTGCTTATTAAAGCGAGTGATACCACTGCGGAGTGGTAGTTCAGTTGGTTAGAATACCGGCCTGTCACGCCGGGGGTCGCGGGTTCGAGTCCCGTCCACTCCGCCACTTATATTAAGCCTCAGTCGAAAGACTGAGGCTTTTTTCGTTCTGGTTCCCCCGACTTACCTGAAACTCACTTTCATATTGGAACCTTGCATCTAGAGTTACGCTACCCTCTTCACATGGTTTTAATATCGTCGTGAACGAGCTAGCATGTAACTCTGTGCCTTAGTCTTAGCCTTATTCCGATACCAAGCTCTAACCAAAGCTCCTTTTATTCGATATTAGAAAATCTAGTTATATGACAGAGCTTAATTGTTTGAGGTGTCGCTTGTTTCTAATTTGAAAACAGGAGGACTTTGAATACAAGTTTAGTCTCACTGAGTTCAAGAGGGAAGGGATTTAAACTTCCGTTAAGGCTTTGCTACCTGGGTGCTAGCTCAGTTTTATCTCGGTGAGGTTTCTAACCCGTTTGGGTTCTGAACGCAATCACCCTAAATGTCTCTTTCTCATAAAAACACAAACTCGCTCATTGCTAAGTATTGTGGAAGTTTAACTTTGATGTTTGCGAGGAGCCTATATTGCCAAGGGAAGAGAAGTGATACAGATGAAAATGGGCAAATTAAAAGACTCGTTTATGAATACTATCTATCGGCAATAGTTAGTATCTATGAAAGTGTAGCGTAGCGATTCTTAGTATATTTGAAGGTATATCAAAGAATAAGGAGCATTCGTCCTTGAAGGGGAGTCTGAAAATTAGTTATGAAAAAAGCAGCTAGGTAGCTGCTTTTTATCTATTAAGTAACGTGTCTTTAAGAGTCCACTGGCTCCGTATGTTCCGGAGTGGTTATTGCTTGGTTATTCTCTTCCATCTTCTTCTCTTCTGCTTTTGCTTTTTCAATCATTGGGGTGATTGTTGAGCCTTGAATGAGGATAGAGAAAACAACGACGGAGTAGGTCATTACAAGAATAATCTCTTTTACATCGATTAACTTATCTTGAATCACCCAAATACCAGATGGAATGGAAAGTGCCATTGCCAATGCAAGGCCCCCGCGTAAGCCGCCCCACGTCAAAATACGTACTGACCACGGGTTATATTTTCTGTAACGCTTAAAGCCAATGTACGAGAGAAATACGCTTAAATAGCGAGCTGCTAGTACAAGAGGGACTGAAATAGCCATCATAATCCAGTCTTCTTTGTGGAATTCAAATAGCAGCATCGACATGCCGATCAGTAGGAATAACACGCCATTCAAGAACTCATCAACAAGCTCCCAAAAATGGTCAAGGTGATCTTCACTCTCTTTTGAAAAGCCAATAAAGCGTGTCCAGTTGCCAATCATAATACCGGATACAACCATCGCGAGTGGGCCTGATACATGGATGTATTCAGCAAATGCGTAACCTGCTGTTGGGACACCAATGGTAAGTAACAATTCCATTGAGTGATCATCGGTGGCACTGATCAAGTAGTGGAATAGCAAACCGAGGACGAAACCATATATGATACCACCGATAGCTTCTTGGATGAAGAGCAAGGTGACACTACCTACAGTTGGTGCCTCAGTGCCAAATGCAATCGTAAATAGAGTGACGAAGATAACCAAACCGAAGCCATCATTGAAGAGCGATTCTCCTTCAATCTGAGTGGAGATACGTTTAGGAGCATCTAGTTTTTTCACAATAGCCAATACAGCGATTGGGTCAGTTGGCGATATTAGAGCACCAAATAGTAAGCAGTAGACCAAATCAAATTGGATGCCAATTAACTGACAAAACCCATACAGTGCAAATCCAATAAAGAACGTAGAAAACAGTGTAGCTCCAAGGGCTAAAACAGTGATCTCCCACTTCTGATCTTTAAGGTTCGGGAGTTTGATGCCTAGTCCACCAGCAAATAGTAAGAAGCCAAGAATGCCTTTGAGCAAGAAATCTTCGAAGTTAATCCTTGTGACCGTCTCCGTCGCAATTTCGGTGAGATGGAACCAGTTGTTTTGACCCGCAATTAAGATTAGAAGTGAAAGCACCATTGAACCTGCGGTAATCGCAATGGTGGTTTGCATCTTTCCTATCTTGCTGTTTACAAAAGCAATTAGCATCGCAGCTGCGGATAGAAAACATAAAGTATGATAGACCGACATAGAGCTCTCTATTTGTAACATTTTATGAATGGAATTCTCGGCTGATGCTGCTTAAATAGCAAACATTTTTTCGTGATTATTTTGCAAGTTAAGAAGGAGATAAAATAATCATTAATTCTACGTTTAGACGTCTAGACTCCTGAAGTTTGTGTGATAGGATGGAAAGATAACTAAAGGAATGAGGCTGTACTGTGGGAAGTAACGTAATACAACAGATTGAAGCTCAATTGAAGCAACGTATTCTTTTAATTGATGGTGGTATGGGAACCATGATTCAGGGATACAAACTTGAAGAGCAAGACTATCGAGGAACGCGCTTTGCGGATTGGCATTGTGATCTAAAAGGTAACAACGACCTGTTGGTTCTAAGTCAGCCTCAACTTATCAAGGAAATTCACGCTGCATATTTAGAAGCGGGTGCAGATATTCTTGAGACCAACACTTTTAACGCAACAACCATTGCGATGGCTGACTACGAGATGGAAAGCCTAAGTGAAGAAATTAACTTTGCAGCTGCCAAGCTTGCACGTGAAGTTGCAGACGAATGGACCGCAAAAACACCCGATAAACCGCGTTATGTCGCAGGGGTTTTAGGGCCGACGAACCGCACTTGTTCTATCTCTCCTGATGTAAACGACCCTGGATATCGAAATGTTTCTTTCGACGAGTTAGTTGAGGCTTACTCTGAATCGACTCGAGCGCTGATTAAAGGTGGTTCTGATCTTATTCTTATCGAGACCATCTTCGATACTCTTAACGCTAAGGCTTGTTCATTTGCTGTTGAAAGTGTGTTTGAAGATATGGGTATTGAGTTACCTGTGATGATCTCGGGGACTATTACTGATGCTTCCGGTAGAACATTATCCGGTCAAACCACAGAAGCGTTTTACAACTCATTACGTCATGTTAAACCGATTTCGTTTGGTTTGAACTGTGCACTTGGCCCGGATGAACTGCGTCCTTATGTTGAAGAGCTCTCGCGTATATCAGAATCTTTTGTTTCCGCTCACCCAAATGCTGGGCTTCCGAATGCATTCGGCGAATACGATTTGTCGCCAGAAGATATGGCTAAGCATGTTAAAGAGTGGGCTCAAAGCGGCTTTTTAAACTTGATTGGTGGGTGTTGTGGTACAACTCCTGAGCACATTCGCCAAATGGCACTCGCGGTTGAAAATATCGCCCCTCGTCAATTACCTGAACTTCCCGTTGCTTGTCGCTTGTCTGGCTTAGAGCCGCTCGCCATTGATAAAGACTCTTTATTCATCAATGTCGGTGAGCGTACGAATGTAACTGGTTCTGCGCGTTTTAAGCGCTTGATTAAAGAAGAACTGTACGACGAAGCGCTCGATGTGGCTCGTCAACAAGTTGAAAATGGCGCTCAAATTATCGATATCAACATGGATGAAGGCATGTTGGATGCACAAGCTTGTATGGTTCGATTTTTAAACCTTTGTGCGTCAGAACCTGAAATATCCAAAGTACCAATCATGGTTGACTCTTCCAAGTGGGAGGTTATTGAAGCCGGTCTTAAGTGCATCCAAGGAAAAGGCATTGTTAACTCGATCTCTCTCAAAGAAGGCAAAGAGAAATTCGTTGAACAAGCTAAGTTGATCCGCCGTTACGGTGCGGCTGTGATTGTGATGGCGTTTGATGAGATTGGGCAAGCAGATACACGTGAGCGCAAAGTAGAAATTTGTACCAACGCTTACCGAATTCTTGTTGATGAAGTGGGCTTTCCACCAGAAGACATCATTTTTGACCCAAACATTTTTGCCATTGCTACGGGGATCGAGGAGCATAATAACTACGCGGTGGATTTCATTGAAGCCGTTGGCGATATCAAACGTGATTTACCACACGCGATGATCTCGGGTGGTGTTTCTAACGTCTCATTCTCTTTCCGTGGCAATAACTATGTACGTGAAGCGATTCACGCGGTGTTCCTCTACCACTGTTTTAAAAACGGTATGGATATGGGGATTGTGAATGCGGGTCAGTTAGAAATCTACGATAACGTGCCTGAAAAATTGCGTGAGGCTGTGGAAGATGTCGTTCTTAACCGTCGCGATGATGCCACTGAGAGGTTGTTAGATATCGCGGCGGAATACGCAGGCAAAGGGGTAGGTAAAGAGGAGGATGCCTCTGCACTTGAGTGGAGAACTTGGCCTGTTGAAAAGCGTTTAGAACACGCGTTAGTGAAAGGAATAACCGAGTTTATCGTTGATGATACCGAAGAGGCACGTGTCAATGCTTCAAAGCCATTAGAGGTGATTGAAGGCCCACTCATGGATGGGATGAACGTCGTCGGAGATTTGTTTGGTGAAGGTAAAATGTTCCTTCCTCAAGTCGTAAAATCTGCACGAGTGATGAAGCAAGCAGTCGCGCATCTGGAGCCCTACATCAATGCAGAAAAGCAGGTGGGACAAACAAACGGTAAGATTTTGCTAGCGACGGTCAAAGGTGATGTACATGATATCGGGAAAAATATCGTTGGCGTTGTATTGCAGTGCAATAACTACGAAATTATCGATCTTGGTGTCATGGTTCCTTGCGAAAAGATCTTAAAAGTAGCGCAAGAAGAGAACGTCGATATTATTGGTTTATCAGGGTTGATCACACCTTCATTAGACGAAATGGTGCATGTTGCAAAAGAGATGGAGCGTCTCGACTTTAACTTACCTCTTCTCATCGGTGGCGCAACAACGTCAAAAGCCCATACAGCAGTTAAGATTGAGCAAAATTACAAGCATCCAGTGGTTTACGTGAACAACGCCTCACGTGCAGTGGGCGTATGTACTTCTCTTCTGTCAGATGAACGTCGCCCTGAATTTGTTGAAAAACTTGAAGCTGATTACGAACGAGTACGTGATCAACATAATCGAAAGAAACCGAGAACCAAACCAGTGACATTAGAAGCTGCTCGAGCGAATAAAGTTGCTATCGATTGGGAAGCTTATACTCCTCCAGTGCCTGTTAAGCCTGGCATTCATATCTTCGATGATTTTGATGTGGCTATATTACGTCAATACATCGATTGGACACCATTCTTTATGACTTGGTCACTTGTGGGTAAGTATCCAACAATTTTCCAACATGAAGAAGTTGGTGAAGAAGCAAAACGTTTATTCGAAGATGCCAACGAGTTACTTGATCGAGTTGAGCGAGAAGGCCTGTTAAAAGCGCGTGGAATGTGTGGCTTATTCCCTGCTGCGAGCGTGGGGGACGACATTGAAGTTTATGCTGATGAAACTCGTACCGACGTTGTGAAAGTATTACGTAACTTGCGACAACAGACCGAGAAACCAAAAGGATTCAACTATTGTTTATCCGACTACATCGCACCTAAAGAGTCGGGTAAACATGATTGGATAGGGGCATTTGCTGTCACTGGTGGTATTGGTGAACGAGAGCTTGCTGATGAATACAAAGCACAGGGAGATGATTACAACGCAATTATGATTCAAGCGGTGGCGGATCGCCTAGCCGAAGCGTTTGCTGAGTATTTGCATGAGCGTGTCCGTAAAGAAATTTGGGGTTATGCTGCGGATGAAGATTTATCTAACGATGATCTCATTCGTGAAAAATACCAAGGTATTCGCCCTGCACCAGGTTATCCAGCGTGCCCTGAGCATACTGAAAAAGGACCGCTTTGGGAGCTACTTAATGTGGAAGAGAATATTGGCATGACTCTAACCTCCAGCTATGCAATGTATCCGGGTGCGTCAGTATCTGGTTGGTACTTCTCTCATCCTGACTCACGTTACTTTGCGATCGCACAGATCCAAGAAGATCAGCTAGAGAGTTACGCCGATCGTAAGGGGTGGGATAGGATCGAGGCTGAAAAATGGTTAGGGCCAAACATTAATGGTTAAATTGATGTTTACCTCGTCCAAATATAACAACTAATGAAACAACAAAGGGCTGCAGATACGCAGCCCTTTGTTTTATTGAGTTGAACTTACTTCTCAAACAACTCCGTGTGGAGTTTTTGTATGGCTTGTTTCGATACCGACTCATGGAGCAAGAAGCATAAGTTGTGAGGGCTAGCGCCATAACAAATCATGCGTAGGTTAAAATCTTCTAGCGTGCCAAAAACCTGTTTCGCGTAGCCTTTACTCTCACTCATGTTGTTACCAATGAGAGCAACGAGGCATAGGTCATGTTCAACTTCTACCTTACATAACTCTTCTAACTCTTCTCGTGCAGCTTGCGGCAGCTGTGGTGCTCCGCCAGATGTATCAGTTTGATCAAGTGTTAACGATACACTGATTTCAGATGTCGTGATCAAATCGACAGAGATCTTATGCTTTGCAAGGATCTCAAAGACCTTTGCTAAGAAACCGTATGCGTGGAACATATTGGCGCTGCGTAGCGTTACCATGGTTTGGTTACAACGCAAAGCTAGCGCACGGAATAACGGTGAGCTTTCGACTTGGTGGCGAATCCAAGTTCCCCCTTTTTCAGGCTCTTTCGATGACCCCACAAATACCGGAATGTCGTGGCGCAATGCAGGTACTAGCGTAGAAGGGTGAAGGATTTTAGCGCCAAAGTTAGCCATTTCTGAAGCTTCACTAAAGCTGATCTCAGGAATTGGTGAGGCTTTTGGCGCAATTCGCGGGTCTGTTGTGTAGATGCCCGGAACATCAGTCCAGATTTCTAACCCTGCCGCTTTGACGCTCTCAGCAATTAAGGCGGCGCTGTAATCGCTGCCTCCTCGACCTAGTGTTGTTGTATTACCGGCTTCGTCAGATCCTATGAAGCCTTGAGTAACAACAACGGATTGTTGGCAAAGTGGTACGAGTTTATCTTGCGCAAGCGTCGAAATTGCTTCAATGTTTGGCTCTGCGCGACCAAAGTTGTCATCAGTACGCAGCACATCGCGGATATCAAAGCGCACAGCTTGAATGCCTCGCTCACACATTAACTGAGTTAGAATATGCGTCGACATGAGTTCGCCACATGCGACTAAATGATCGGTTAACTTCGCACTAGCTTGGATAGATGCAGCCTCGGCCAGGCTGGTTACGGTATCTAATATGCCATACACCTCGGCAGCAGTTTTCGTGCTGTCTTCGAGCTGAGTTAAAATGGCGTCATGAATGTTGGCCAGATTTTGCAGCAGCTCAGTACGGTGCGTTTGATCCTGAACACCGTTGGCGAGTTCTACCAATAGGTTGGTGACGCCAGAGCAAGCGCTGCTCACGACCAGGCGAGTATTTGGATTGTTTTCGATAATGGTGGCGCAACGACTCATTGCCTCAAAGTTGGCAACACTGGTTCCACCGAATTTAGCTACGTTAAATGCGCTCACTGCGTTCTCCCACGGCTTCCTAAAAAATTGTACATCCAATGTTTAGTGAGAAAAGGAACAGAGCAAAAAGAGAGGTATTTAGAATGCTATTTGAAAAATTTACCCTCAGAAGCCCTTCATCAGACTGCGCTGATGACAGTTGATGGGATTCAGCCCAATTCAACCGACAAGTCAAATCCTGCAACTTTGACTTACCTCGGCACTACTCCCCCTCAATGATTGGTGTTGGAATTGCGGTTCCACAAATCATCTACCTGGGTAGCGCTCCTCTTCTACATAAAGCTCAAACATTGAACGGTTTTGAGGCCTTAATGTCAATCAATATTTCAACCTTTATGGTGTTTTTTATTAACGATTTTGTGACACTGGTTTGACCTCCATACTTACGGCTAATTGCTGATAGAGGAAAAATCTATTAGGGTGAAGAACCCTACACCTGAGCCATGTTATTGAATAGAACTTTTAGAATGCTCAGGATAAAAGATAATCAAGGAGCTGACATGTCGATCCAAAGCTTTATTCCGCCTCACCGTATTTTAATGGGACCTGGTCCTTCTGATATTTATCCTCAAGTGTTACAAGCACTAAGCCGTCCTACTGTAGGTCACCTTGATCCTCTGTTTATCGGTATGATGGATGAGCTCAAGCAGCTATTGAAGTATGCCTTTCAAACTGACAATGAGTTCACGATTGCGGTTTCAGCGCCAGGTAGTGCAGGGATGGAAACCTGCTTTGTAAACTTGATCGAGAAAGGCGATAAAGTGATCGTCTGCCGTAATGGTGTATTTGGTGAACGCATGCGCGAAAATGTCGTCCGTGCTGGTGGTGAAGTTGTTATCGTCGATGATGAATGGGGGACGCCTGTTTCCATTGATAAAGTCGAGCAAGCACTCGAACAGCACCCAGATACAAAAATTCTTGCTTTTGTGCATGCGGAAACCTCAACTGGTGCAGTCAGTGATGCTCAAGCATTGGGTAAGCTGGCGAAACAGCATAATGCATTATCTATTGTTGATGCGGTGACGTCACTTGGTGGTGTGCCGTTAAAAGTGGATGAATGGCAACTGGATGCGGTTTACTCTGGTAGTCAAAAATGTTTGTCATGTGTACCTGGGCTCTCACCAGTGACGTTTTCTCCTGCCGCGATTGAAAAGATTCAAGCAAGAACAACACCAGTACAGAGTTGGTTCCTCGATCAGAGTTTAGTTTTGGGGTATTGGAGTGGAGAAGGCAAGCGTAGTTACCATCATACGGCGCCAGTTAATAGCTTGTATGCGCTTCATGAAGCTTTATTGATACTGAAAAATGAAGGATTAGAAAACGCTTGGGCTCGTCACCAACTGATGCATGAAAAACTCAAAAATGGCTTACAAAAGTTAGGCTTTGAATTTGTTGTGGACGAAGCCCATCGGTTGCCACAATTAAATGCGATTTACGTGCCTGAAGGAATTGATGAAGCAAAAGTTCGTGCTCACTTGCTAGAAACCTATAACCTAGAAATTGGTGCAGGCCTTGGGGCATTAGCTGGTAAAGCGTGGCGTATTGGCTTAATGGGTTACGGCGCTCGATCTGAAAACGTTGCGCTGTGCTTAAAAGCGTTAGAAGAGTCACTCACTGAATAAAATCATACAGTAATGAGATAAAGAAAAGCGAAGGTCATCCCTTCGCTTTTTGGTATTTATTACTCAGCTCCTGAAGTGGGGACTGGTGAGGCAGAGATTGCTTGAGAAGGTGGTTGGTAATTGACGTCACTGAAATCAATCTTCGGGAACAAAAACTGCGCTTCAGCTCTAATTTGCTCCGCTTTACTTGAGTCATCTAAGCCTTGGTAGGCCAAAATCAAATTATTATAAAATGCAGGACGAGGCTTATCTTTGATGATTTTTAGCGACCAATCGATATAAGGCTGAATCAAGGTTGCGTCTTGTTGGTACAGCCCAAGGTTTAAAAACGTGCTATAGACATCCCAATCAAACCTGTCTTTCCAAACCACAGGGTTACTGACTTGATTCAGAATATCAGGGTTAGTTGGTCTAGTGGTCTCAAACTTCGTCAATACATAGTTCGTATGTAATGCGCTTACCATATAAAACGTAAACGCAACGGGAAGTACCAAACTAAAAACACGCAGCAAGCTTTTGGTCACATTACTAAAGCCGACTTGTCGATAACGAGAGACGCGCTGATCGACCCAGTACAGTAGGATAACGAAGATCAACCAATGCACGAGAGAGTGGTAGAAAGGGTATTCCAGTTGTGAGTGCAATACGATAGGTATAAACAAGGCCAGCAACGCAAGACGAGTTCCGCGTTTGGCTTGATAGATTCGATACAGTACCAGTGCCATCGCTAAGAAGATGCCGAGTATTGGCAGTAAGCCACCTTCTACTCCCCAGTAAAGTAGCTCGTTATGCGGATGATCCATGGCTGGCAAACCAGCTGGGTAATTCTCATTTAGGGCATGTTGACGAGCCGTATACAGCATGTACTCAGATTCAAACTTGCCATATCCATAACCAGTAAAAGGCTTTTCAATCACCATGTCTAATGTTTGCGGAAAAGTATACGCTCGAGGAGACTCCATATTTACTTTTTCTGCGGCTAACCCACCTCCATCAGGAAAGGCAAGATGCATGACAACGACTGAGAGTAAGAGCCCACTTACAAGTGACACAACCCAGCGGATAAAGCGCCCTTTGGTTGCAAAGCGGTACATGTATGGAATGACCAACAACACGGCGATGACCGAGGCTAACCAACCAGTGCGTGAAGCCAACGCCACAATTAGTGGTAAAGTTAAAACTGGTACGGCATAGAGAAGGTAAACATCGCTTAACTTACGATCGTATTTGTAGGGCTGACGTGCAAGTAAATAGCTGGCAATCACCAACCCTGTCGCAAGAAAGCTGGCCATTACATTGGGCTGTTGGAAAATACCATAAGGACGATTGGCCACCGTGTCGTAACCAAACGGATTGCCTGGTTTGAGATACAGATATTGTGTCAAACCAAAAATGGCTTCGATAACAACCGCAAGGACAATGAACCATAATAGGCGTTGGCGATGTTTATTACTGAAATGAAATTGTTGTAAGACAATAAAGAACAGGACACCACACCACAGGCCAATGAGCTTATTGGCAGCCAAACTGCTATTCGCATTTGGGTACAGAATGGGCACCGTCATGATAAGAGCACTAATGAACAAGCCGATGGTTAGTTTTGAGTAACGTAGTACTCGATTATTCGCAAGTTGGTAACACCCAATGCCTAATGCAAAGCTAAAAGCAATCCAAGTTGTCGCATTGAACGAAAGCGAAAGCCCCGAACCGCCGGGGTTGGGCATGAAAAAGTGCATTGCCAACACAAATAGTGTTGCCAAGGCAATGAGAAACTTGCGATTGAGGGGAACCTGTACTTTTTCGGGAGAAAGCTTTGTTCCACTTACATGTATAGTAGCCATAGTTATTGCGTTGTTTTGAATGAAAAAAGACCAGCACTTGCTGGTCTCGATACTTTACCTGTTTTTTCTACTTCAACATAGGCTTGAGGAAGTGAGCTGTGTGCGAACCCTCGATTTGCGACACATCTTCCGGAGTGCCTTGAGCGATTATCTCGCCGCCACCCTGACCCCCTTCAGGACCAAGATCGATAATCCAGTCCGCAGTCTTAATGACGTCCAGGTTATGCTCGATCACCACGACAGTATTTCCGTGGTCGCGAAGTCTGTGCAGTACAGTGAGCAACTGCTGGATATCATGGAAGTGAAGGCCGGTTGTTGGTTCATCCAAAATGTACAAGGTTTTTCCTGTATCACGTTTGGATAGCTCTCGCGCCAGTTTCACACGCTGTGCTTCACCACCGGAGAGTGTTGTTGCCGCTTGACCCAATCGTATGTACGACAAACCCACATCCATCAGTGTTTGTAGTTTGCGAGCGATGGCAGGAACTGGATCGAAGAAGGTGCGTGCATCTTCGACCGTCATTTCTAGCACTTCATCAATAGTTTTACCTTTGTAACGTACTTCGAGCGTTTCACGGTTGTAGCGTTTACCTTTACACACATCACATGGCACATAAACATCTGGTAGGAAATGCATTTCTACTTTGATAACACCGTCACCCTGACAGGCCTCACAACGACCACCGCGTACGTTAAAACTAAAACGGCCCGGCTTGTAACCGCGAGAACGCGACTCCTGTGTGCCTGCAAACAGTTCACGGATTGGGGTAAAGATCCCCGTGTAGGTTGCAGGGTTAGAGCGAGGTGTACGGCCAATTGGGCTTTGATCGATATCGATGACTTTATCGAAGTGCTCTAGACCTTTAATCGATTTATAAGGCGAAGGCTGAGCCGTTGTCGCTCCGTTAAGTTGGGTATGCGCAATTTTAAAGAAAGTATCATTAATCAGCGTTGATTTACCTGAGCCAGATACCCCTGTAATACAGCTGAATAACCCAACAGGAATTGAAAGGTTAACGTTTTTAAGGTTATTACCTGTTGCGCCTAATAGCTCAACCGTTTTTTTCGGATCTCGCGGCGTGCGATCTTTCGGTACTGCGATTTCTTTAACACCACTTAAGTACTGACCTGTCAGAGAATTCGGATTCGCGACTATCTCTTCCATGGTGCCTTCCGCAACAACATTACCACCATGTACGCCAGCACCAGGACCAATATCTATGACATGATCTGCACAGCGAATCGCATCTTCATCGTGTTCTACCACAAGTACGGTATTACCTAAATCGCGCAAGTGAGTGAGCGTTTTTAATAAGCGTTCATTATCACGCTGGTGGAGACCAATCGACGGTTCGTCCAGAACATACATCACACCAACAAGACCTGCACCAATTTGGCTTGCTAAACGAATACGTTGAGCTTCACCGCCTGATAAGGTTTCCGCACTGCGTGATAAGTTTAGGTAGTTCAAACCGACGTTAACTAAGAATTGCAGGCGGTCGTTGATTTCCTTCATCACTTTTTCAGCGATTTGGGCGCGTTGACCTTCCAGTTTCAAGGAATGGAAGAATTCCAATGCATCAGCAATGCTGAGTTCAACAATCTCAGGTAGTGTCGTATCAGCAATAAACACGTTACGTGCTTCAAGGCGTAGACGAGTACCGCCACAGCTTGAACAAGATTTAGTGGAGATGTATTTCGCGAGCTCTTCACGGACAGAGTTGGATTCTGTATCACGATAGCGACGTTCTAGGGTATTCAGAATACCTTCGAATGGATGGCGCTTAACGCGAATATCGCCACGATCGTTGATGTATTTAAACTCAATCTCAGTACGACCTGAGCCCTTTAGAATGACATCTTGCGTTTTCTTTGGCAGAGAATTAAAAGGGGCATGGAGGTCAAAACCATAATGATCGGCCAATGAGGTGAGCATTTGGAAGTAGTAGTAGTTCTTTTGATCCCAACCGCGAATCGCACCTTGTGCCAAGCTTAATGAATCATCTTGAATGACTCGGCTTGGATCGAAGTATTGTTGAACACCCAAGCCATCACAAGTGCCACATGCTCCAGCAGGGTTGTTGAATGAGAAAAGTCGCGGCTCTAACTCTTGCATGCTGTAACCACATTGTGGACAAGCGAAGTTGGCGGAGAAAATAATCTCTTCACCGTCGCCATCCATTGGCGCGACAACTGCAATTCCGCCTGATAATTCGAGTGTTGTCTCGAAAGATTCGGCCAAGCGCTGTTGTAAGTCTGGACGAACTTTAAAGCGGTCTACCACAACTTCAATGGTGTGCTTTTTATGTAGTTCAAGGGTTGGAGGATCGGAAAGATCGCAAGTTTCTCCATCAATACGCGCACGAATAAAGCCTTGAGCCGCTAAGTTCTCAAGCGTTTTAACATGCTCACCTTTACGTTCTTTGACAATAGGTGCCAATAGCATCATTTTGCTGCCTTCCGGCATCTCTAGGACTTTGTCCACCATTTGGCTGATGGTTTGCGCAGCAAGAGGAGCATGATGCGTTGGACAGCGGGGTTCGCCCACACGAGCATACAATAGACGTAAGTAGTCGTAGACTTCGGTAATTGTACCGACGGTTGAACGCGGGTTATGAGAAGTAGACTTCTGTTCAATAGAAATCGCGGGTGATAACCCTTCAATGTGGTCGACATCGGGTTTTTCCATCAGAGACAAAAACTGACGAGCGTAGGCAGAGAGAGACTCTACGTAGCGTCGTTGGCCTTCTGCATACAATGTATCGAAAGCGAGAGAGGATTTACCGGAGCCACTTAGTCCAGTAATGACAATCAGTTTATCGCGAGGGATTGTAAGATTAATGTCTTTAAGGTTATGGGTTCGGGCACCGCGAACTTCTATTTTATCCATCGTTTTTGCTCTATGTATAACCAAGTGGGGCAAGTATTACATAGTGTGAGAAATGTGCAAAGAAAATTACTGGATAAAAAAACAGTAAAGTAAAAAGCCCAGCGTTGTGCTGGGCTTTCGATACAGTAATTTCGTACTACGACGATGCTTTATACTGCTTTTTGTGTTGCGTGCTTACCTAGCTCAGAGGTTTTTTCATCTTTTAGATACAGGTTTTCAAAACAATAGTTAGTTGCTTCGATGTAACCTTCAACGCTACCACAGTCAAAGCGTTTGCCCTTGAATTTGTAAGCCAATACACAGCCCGCTTTTGCTTGTTTTAGCAGCGCGTCAGTGATTTGAATTTCACCACCTTTACCAGGTTCAGTGTTTTCAATCAGTTCAAAAATATCGGGAGTCAGGATGTAGCGGCCAATGATAGCAAGGTTGCTAGGCGCCGTGCCTTTCTCTGGTTTTTCTACCATGTCGTCTACGCGATAGATGTCGTCTTTGATCATTTCACCAGAGATAACGCCGTATTTGTGCGTTTCTTCGGCTGGTACTTCTTGCACTGCAACGATAGAACAGCGGAACTGCTTAAATAGTGCCACCATCTGAGCCAGTACGCCCTCTTGCTCGTTCACACAAAGGTCATCAGCAAGAACAACAGCAAATGGCTCATCGCCTACCAATTCTCGTCCAGTTAGAATCGCGTGGCCCAAGCCTTTCATTTCGCGTTGACGTATATAAGTGAAGTTTGCAGATTCAATGATTTCACGGATATCTACCAACAGCTCTTCTTTGTTGGTACCGCTAATCTGATGTTCCAGTTCGTAGTTCTTATCAAAGTGGTCCATGATCGAGTGCTTGCCACGACCTGTCACAATACACATGCCGTTCATACCAGCTTGGATTGCTTCTTCGACACCGTATTCAATAAGCGGTTTGTTCACGACTGGCATCATCTCCTTTGGCATAGATTTCGTTGCCGGTAGGAAGCGTGTGCCATAGCCTGCAGCAGGGAACAGACATTTTTTTATCATTGGGGGAATATCCTATCTCGTTTTTATCAAGAATCTGCGCATAACTTTAACACGAGAGGTATCAATGAATCATGAATAAAGTAGGAAAAAATGTGAGACTCGGTGCGGAAAAAAGATGAGCGACTCGTCATTTCAGTTATCAGAGCCGATCACATTGCATCATGACATTAAGTTTTGGTCTGCCCAGGCGATTGCCTGTACTCGGTTCTTTACGGATAGCTTTTTGAATATCTGATACAAGTGCGATTTGATGGTGAATTCACTGACGAATAACTCCTCGGCCATCTGACTGTTCGAGGCGCCAGCTTGTAGGCAACGCAGTACTTGTAGCTCACGAATGGTTAGGTCTACCGTAGCTGGTGCAGTATGAGTATTAATGACATTGCGGTAATAGTGTAAAAGTTGACTGGTTACATTACGCGGCAGCCAGTTTTGACCGTTAACAATGCCTTTTAACCCTTCTCCAATTTGCTCTAGCGTATCTTCAGAATAAAACACACCTTTTAATTGACCAAATGAAAGAAGTTCATCTGTGGTTAGTCTTTTAGGCACGTTGAAGACAACGGTTTCAAAGTTTTTCCATACAAGAGGCAAGTTTTTGATCGATTGAACAAGTGATTTATGTTCACTGAAGTCGATCAGTAGAATTTTATTACGGTGTTGTGGCTTGGCTTCCATGAGTGCTGCGGTTGAAATCACCGGGATGCTCATATCAACGTACTTTTCGAGTGCCGCCACTTTTTTTTGCGCATTATCTTCCATACTGATCAGAAATAGCTTTCTTGCGTAAGCCGACTTTCTCACGTGTTCCAATCTCCCTGGGTTCAATAGAAGCCATAAACTGGCATTAAAGAGAGGCCATAACCATCGCTTTACTGAATAAATGCGTTCGAATTCAAAGCTTCACGAAACGATGTCTGCAACGCGAATCAAAAATGCTACACACGTAAGTTGAAATACGATTTGGGTTCTAGAGGATGACTCAATAGATCACAATGGTATTAGACTTTAATCAAAACATTAAAGCGTGCTATTCTAATGCGCTAAAATTTTATATATCCAGAGTGAAACGGAGCACATCATGGCCAGCCGTGGAATTAACAAAGTTATTTTGGTGGGGAATCTAGGTAACGACCCTGAAATTCGTTACATGCCGAATGGCGGTGCAGTAGCAAACATTACTATTGCGACTTCTGATTCATGGCGTGATAAAGCGACTGGCGAACAGCGCGAAAAAACGGAATGGCACCGTGTTGTGTTGTTCGGCAAACTTGCGGAAGTAGCAGGTGAGTATTTGCGTAAAGGCTCTCAAGTTTACATTGAAGGGCAACTGCAAACTCGCAAATGGCAAGATCAAAGTGGTCAAGATCGCTACTCAACTGAAGTCGTTGTTCAAGGCTTCAATGGTGTGATGCAAATGCTTGGCGGTCGTGCTCAAGGTGGCGGCGCACCTATGGGCGGTCAACAGCAGCAGCAAGGTGGATGGGGTCAGCCTCAACAGCCAGCTCAGCAGCAGTACAATGCGCCTCAGCAACAGCAACCACAACAACAGGCTCCGCAGCAACCACAGCAGCAGTACAATGAGCCACCAATGGATTTTGACGACGATATCCCGTTCTAAATTCTGCTTATGCTTGAATCGAAAAGGCCGCGAATATCGCGGCCTTTTTATTGTCGCAATCTAATGATTTCACAGGCTTCTCTTGGCAAGGTTAGGCGTAACAATAAAACTTATCAATGAGTGTGATTTTCTTTATGCTCCAGCCTCTCACTATCAGACTAATCCGATTGTTTGATGAACTCTTATCAAGTATAAATATTTCAATAAGGTATATGATGAATAAAAAAGGAATTTGGTATTCATGAGGTATACCCCAACTCTTAAGTTAAGCACACGGCTGGTGGCCTTTGTCACCATGATCGTTATCTGCGCCATGTTTATCTTGTTTGTCGGTGGCACCCTCTCTTTTAAACGTCTTGGGCAGGAATATCTCACCCATTATTTAGAAGGGATCGTAGAGGTGGTCGACAAGGAGATGGAAGATCCTGACGCCGCTTATTCTATGCAGCGCTGGATGCCGAAAATGCTGCAGGCTTCCAATATTGTCGAAATGACGTTGTCGACCAACAACGCCGTTGTTTATCGCTTCAAAGATACTTCTCATCAAATGGAAGCGTCAGTCTTGTTTGAGGCAGAGTATCAGCTGACTCACAATCAAGATTACACGATTCACTTTAAAGCAATTCCCCCTTACTTAGGTTACAGCTACTCAATGCAGGCGCTTTGGTCGATCACGCTTGCCGTTATATTGATCATCTTCTGCTTAATGCGCGGCGTGGCATGGCTTAAGGAGCAATTAGAAGGCTCCGAAATGCTCGAAGAGCGAGGCAGAATGATCCTGGCTGGTAGGGTGGAGCAGTATGCCAAAGGTGACAAAAAAGAATGGCCTTACACCGCCAGTGAAGCGCTCGATGTATTAATCGAAGAGTTACAAGATGCGCGTCAAGAGCGAAGCCGATTTGATACCTTTATTCGAACTCAAACCTTCCTTGATAAGCTAACCGGTACCGCTAACCGAGTGTTATTTGATAGCAAGTTGGAATCGGCGTTACTAGAAAGCGGGGCTCGCGGCGCCGTGTTGCTAGTTCGTATTCAAGACTGGAAACTGGTTGAAGAAGAGCAAGATAAGCAAATTACGGATGAGTTTATTGTTGAAGTTGGGAGTTTATTGTCCAATTTAGTTCAACGATACCCAGATGTTGTATTTTCCCGTTATTACGATGCTGATTTTGCGCTTTTTCTACCGCACCAAAGTGCGAAAGATGTGGCTAACCTTGCCTCGCAATGCATTCGCCAGTTAGAAAAGTTAATGCCGCCAGAGCCACTTGATCCAGACAACTGGTGCCATATTGGCATCACCACTTATAAAGAAGGTGAGCGACACAGCCAAATCATTGATGAAGCCGAGACTGCTTTGCGTAGTGCGCAACTACAAAATAACAATAATTGGAGTCGCTTCAAAAAATGGAACCACGATGAAGAAGCTCGCGGAAGTGTGAGATGGAGAACGTTATTTGACACAGCACTTACACCAGAAAGTGTGATACTCTACGCACAATCTGTGCATCCAATAAGTGACGCGACGCATAAAAAATCATTATATGAAGAGTTAACATGTCGGATTCGCGATCCTGAGAATGGGATTGTTAAAGCGTCTCGGTTCATTTCTGCGATCAGACAGGTTGGTTATGAAGCGCAAATGGATAAGTCAGTTATTAATAAATTCTTAAGAGAGTTTAAGGATAATTTTGATAACTCAAGATCGTATGCGCTCAATTTGAATGTAACGCCATTTTCTAACCGAGAGTACTTTAAATGGTTTCGTGATGAACTCTTACAGTTGTCACGTGAGCAGAGAAAGTGTCTCAGTTTTGAGTTTGTTGAAGCACAATTTGTAAGACACTTAGACTTTATGCGACCAGTCGCTAAAATGCTGGCCGGTTTAGGGTGCCACTTAATGGTTGGGCAGGCTGGGCGTACCATCGTCAGCACTCACTATTTAAAAGAAGTGGACATTCGTTACCTTAAACTTCATCGCAGTTTAGTAGCAAAAATCGACCAACGACATGAAAACCAGCTATTTGTCCGCAGTATGCTAGGTGCGGCGGCAAACAGTAAAACTAAAATTATAGCAGTGGGAATTGAGAATCAGAACGAGCTCAACACATTAATTGAGCTCGGGGTTTATGGTGGGCAAGGGCGTTACTTTTCTGCGGAGCAGCAGTTTCTTCCTCGTCCCCAAGCGTTGCCGAATTCTCAATCAGAATCCCAAGTTAAATTGGGAAGACGAAATCGCTGGCGGAAAAAATAAAGATAATAATCATGGATTTCAAAGCACTATTCGACAAGCTTAAGCGATCATCTAGTGGTGATCGCTCCTGCTTTTTGGTTATTCAGCCAGACGCCGTTTATTTATCATCTTCAATCAAAAGTAGTCGTCCATACCAATTTGATATTTCTGAGTCCAATTGGGAAAAAGCCGTTGAGCAAGCATTGAGCGTTGCAGCGAGTGCGTATGATTCATTAACGGTTATTCTTTCTCATAACTATTACCAGATGTACCAAATCGACAAACCGGTCATGCCGCGTCAAGAATGGCCAGCCGCATTACCGTTTTTGTTGAAAGAACTGATCTCTGAGCGTGCTATCGACATTATTGCCGATGCGGTCGAGTTACCGAATTCAACCAAAGTGCAAGCATACGTCTTATCGCGAAAAATATTGGATAAGATTGTGTTACTGGCCAGCCGAGCCCAGTTACCATTAGAAGCCATTCTTCCTGAAGACGATATTTGGGGAGAGACTGCGGGTGAACTAGGAAACTTCCTATTATTACAACGCAGTGTGCGTGGTCATTTCCGTATAAGCGCTTTTGTCGAAAATACTATTGCGTTCCACCGCTCTATTCGCAGTGTGACGCCACCGTTAACGGGGGTTCCGTCTAGCGATTTACAGATGGACAGTCTGTCGTTAGAACTGCAACGTTCGATTGACTATCTTTCATCTCAGTTACGCCACGTGCAATTACATCAATTGAAAGTGTGCTGTGATGAAGAGGATGAGAGCGAGCTTGTTCAGGCTCTGAACTACCGTTTAAGTACTAAGGTTTCACCGTTATTACCACCAGAACATGAGCTATCAGGACATGTTTTGGCTGACACTGCGGCTACTTCAAATACTCGACGCGTCAACTTATATCCCGACTACTTAAAGCCGAAAAAAGAGCTCCTGACGCTAAAAAATATCGCGTTATCTTGGGGCGTTGCGGCGGCTGCAATTCTATTTTCTTACGGTTATGTCACTTGGCAGAGCAGCGGTTTGGAAGATGAGATTGCTATTGTAAAAAGTAAAGGCGATATCATGAAGTCAGAGCTTGAACGTTATCAAGTCAAGCTACGTAAACATCAACCTGACAATAATAAGCTGGCAGCTAAAGCCCGCTTAGAGCGTGAAGTCAAGGCGAAGCGAGACTCGCTTAAAGCTGTCGGGAAATACGATGACTCGCAACGCACGGGTTACTCTGGCGTGATGCAATCATTAGCGAAGTTAGGAAACCAAGAAATTTCTTTGTCCGAAATTCGAATCAATACCCATACCTTAGACCTGAAGGGGCTAGCGAAAAAACCGAGCTCAGTGCCAAATTGGGTTAGCCAATTTAAAAACGAAATTAGCTTGGTTGGTCGAACGTTTGACGACGTCAAAATAGGTCGAAATGATAAGGATATTGTGACGTTTGAACTAAAAACGCGCGAGGATAAAGAGAAATGAACGAATTCTGGCTCTCATTAGAAGGGCGCTTTGGCGAAATGAGTACGCGTGAAAAAGTGCTCACCGCATTGTGCGGTTTAGTTGTCGTGATCATGTTGCTCTTTACGCTGGTATTGGAGCCAAAGCTTAACGAGATCATCAGTAATGAGAGGCAACTAAGTAATTTAAAGCAAGCCAATCAAAAGATTGAAATCGATACGCTACGTATTCAGGCGCAACTTAAGAAAGATCCAAATGCTGAGATTGATCGCGCGATATCTAATCTGTTAGCTGAGAGTCAGCATCTTTCGATGCAATTAGCGGAGATCATCGAGCATCTTATTACACCTTCGCAAATGGCTGAGCTGCTTGAAAATGTGTTGGAGCAGCAAAGTGGCATTCACCTTTTGTCTCTGCAAACCTTGCCATCTGAGCCAATAACGGAAGATAAAGAAGCATCGCAATACTCTGGTTACTACGTGCATCCTGTTCGTATGGAACTGACTGGTGACTATTTTTCTATTGCTAATTATCTGAATAAATTGGAGAGCCTTCCTGCGAGTTATTACTGGCGCAGCTTTAGTTATAAAGTCGAAGAGTACCCGAAAGCGAAGCTTGTGTTAGAAGTCTACACACTAGGATCTAGAGAGGAGTTTATTGGTGGTTAACAAACTCATCATCTCATTGCTTGTTATGGCAGCGGCAGGAACCGCTTGGGCAAACCAAGACCCAACGGCCCCACTTGGTTGGGAAAAACCAGCGGTTGAAACGTCAGCGAAACCAAAAGTTAAACGGTACCGACTGCCTAAGCTCAACAGTATTGTGTGTAAGCCAAGTACTGATTGTATCGCGATTATGGATAACAAACTTGTCGAAAAAGGCGAGCTATTTAAAGGTTATCGCGTCGCGAGCATTAATAGTGAATTTGTAACTTTAAAGCGTGGTAACCGTCAGTGGGACCTAGAGCTTTTTGATTTAAACGTAAAACAATAATAACCAGAGCCCGATCAGATATGCGCAAATTAGTTGTAGGAATAACGATTGCTTCTTTAATGGGATGTTCAATGGGTCATCGGAATCCAGTGGAAGTTAAAGAAGCGCTCAATGAATCAATCAATCAAGCGAACAGCCGCACATTGGAAGAAATCCCTTCTTCTGTTGAGGCAGACTTGATGCCAAATTTAGACTCGAACGTTGCATCAGAGCAAGGCACCTCGAAGCGTTTTCGTATTCAAGCGAATGCGGTCGATGCAAGAAGCTTTTTCGCCTCGTTGGTGAAAGGCACAGAGTACAGCGTGGCGATTCACCCATCGGTACAAGGTAATATCACTGTCAACTTGTCAGATGTGACATTGGATGAAGTTCTGAATGTCGTACAGAATATGTATGGCTATGACGTGGTGAAGTCTGGCAAAGTTATTCAAATCTACCCAGCAGGTATGCGTACTGTGACCATTCCAGTCGATTACCTACAGTTCAAGCGTTCTGGTCGCTCATTAACCAGTATTGTTACGGGCTCTGTAACCTCGGCTGGTACGTCTAATTCTGGTGGTAGCTCAGACAGTTCTGACTCGTCAGACTCTAACAATGGAAACAACAACGATAGCTCGACCACATCTACGGGTGGTACACGCATCGAAACCATCACTGAAAGTGACTTCTGGCCGATGCTGCAGCAAGCTGTTGCGAATCTAATTGGTTCAGGCAAAGGGCAAAGTGTGGTTGTAACGCCACAAGCGGGAGTTATTACGGTTCGAGCATTTCCAGATGATATTCGCGAAGTACGCGAGTTCTTAGGTGTATCGCAGGAGCGCATGCAGCGCCAGGTCATTCTTGAAGCTAAAATCCTAGAAGTGACGTTGAATGATGGCTACCAACAAGGCATCAACTGGTCAAACTTATCGGCGTCAATTGGTAACTCGGGTAGTATCGTAGTCAACCGCCCTGCGTCGACATTACCACCATTGGATGCGATTGGCACGCTATTGGGCGGTCAAACTAACGTGACTATTTCGGATGGTAACTTCAATGCAGTGTTGAGCTTCATGTCTACGCAAGGTGACTTGAACGTCCTTTCGAGCCCTCGTATTACCGCTGCCAACAACCAAAAATCTGTCATCAAAGTGGGTACCGATGAGTACTTTGTTACCGAGCTATCGAGCAATGCAGGCAACGGTGAAAACTCAAATGCAGTTCCTGAAGTGGAACTGACGCCATTCTTCTCGGGTATTTCCCTCGATGTGACTCCGCAAATTGATAACAAAGGCAATGTGTTCCTGCATGTTCACCCCGCAGTTATTGAAGTCACGGAAGAAGTGAAGCAATTGAACTTGGGCGGAGATTTCCAAAACATCCAACTGCCATTAGCGAAAAGCTCTATTCGTGAATCAGACTCGGTTATTCGTGCTAAAGATGGCGATGTTGTGGTTATCGGCGGGTTGATGAAACAGCAAAATCGTGAGCTTGTTTCTAAAGTCCCATTTTTGGGCGATGTACCAGCACTGGGGCATTTGTTCCGCAACGTGAATAACGTAACTGAGAAAACAGAATTGGTCATCTTGCTAAAACCGACCGTAGTTGGCGTGAACTCTTGGCAGAAAGAGCTAGAGCGCTCTCGTGATCTGCTGCAAGAGTGGTTCCCAGATGCGCAATAAGCGCTGGGAAAGGTTCTGTTTTTCAATAGGTTTGTGATTCGAGTATGTACTTGTCACACTTTGGATTCCGAGTTCAGCCTTTTTCGTTAACCCCAAATACAGAAATGTTCTTGGGGTTAGTCCCTCACTATGAGGCGATCCAAACCATCCTAGCTGCCGTGCAAATAGGAGAAGGGGTGATTAAGGTGACGGGAGAAGTCGGCACTGGAAAAACCATGGTATGCCGTAAGCTGATCGAGCAGATTGAATCTGAAGTTGAGCTTATTTACTTACCCAATCCAGTGTTGAATGGGGAACAGTTGCAGTTTGCTGTCGCCAGAGAGTTGGGTATCGAGAACGATGATCCGCTGCGTATCGTTTCCCTCATTCAAGAGCACTTGATTCAAGTACATGCCTTGGGAAAGAAAACCGTCTTGATCGTTGATGAAGCGCAAGCTCTTTCCCCACAAGCTTTAGAAACATTGCGTCTATTTGGCAATCTAGAAACGGAACAAGATAAGCTCATTCAATTGGTGTTATTCGGACAACCTGAGTTGGATGAAAGATTGGCTAACCATGAGCTAAGGCAGTTTCGTCAACGCATTACGTTTAGCTGCCAGTTACGTCCTCTCTCTATCGATGAAGGCGTGGCTTACATCAATAATCGTTTAGATAAAGCAGGTAATGGGGCACACATTTTTTCTATTGAACAGAAAAAAGCGATTTGGCGTTCATCCATGGGGATTCCGCGCTTGATAAACCAAATTAGCCACAAGTCGTTGCTTGCTGCATTTAATGAGCGTTGCACACTATTGAAAAATCATCACGTTTACGCCGCTATGCACGATACGTTTGATGCCCGTAAACCTAAGTTTAAAACACCCGTATTTTGGGGATGGAGTCAACCTTGAGTGCCATCAATAAAGCATTATCAGAACTTGCTGAAAAAACATCGCCGTCAGAGCTTACTCGTGCGGAGATTCCAAGTGTCTCACGCAGTAAACCTTGGCTTTGGCTTGTCGCCGGTTTTTCGTTAAGCCTTGCGGTTGGTAGCTGGGCGGTCTCTCGCGGTCCTGTTCCTTCAGGCGAGCTATCACAGTTTCAAACCGACGCTATGCCACTGTCGTCTGTGAATGTCTCACCAATTGTTTCATCGGAGCGCACTCACTCGCCAACGAGTAAAATGACGCCCGATACAACTCAAGTGGTTTACACCAAACCAGCCACACAGCCGGTAGCGCAACAGCCTCACATGCAAGAGACTGATAGGTTCACGCCAAGATCTGAGATAAATACCGCCTCTGAAGAGGCAGTTTTACTCGCGCAGTTAGCAACGATGCCGAGCGAGGAGCAATACGATCCCGTAACCCACACGACATCAGAAAACAGCTCAATGCGTATTGAGCAGGTTGAGCTTACACATCGTCAGCTTTCTCTTAAGGCAGTTAGTCGAGCGGAAAAGGCACTCGATGCTAACGATATGCAAACGGCGTTATCGGCTTATGCCGAGGCGTTGCGTTATGAGCCAATGAATGCAGACACGCGTCAAAAGTTATCAGCGTTGTACTTTGGTAAAGGTGACACGCGTAAAGCATATGAGATTATTCAAGAAGGCATCAACCTAGATACGAACAACCAAGTACTCCGCTTGGCCTTGTCTAAGTTGTTAGTGAAAGCTAATCAACCTGAAGCGGCGCTGAGCCCGCTTGTTCATTTGCCTCCAGTACCAAGTCGAGATTACTTGGCGATGCGTGCGGCATTGGCACAAAAACACAAGCAAAATGACATTGCGCTTGAGAGCTATCAACTCCTAACTCAGCGTGAGCCGGAAAACGCGCGCTGGTGGTTAGGTTTGGCTATTCAACAAGAGCGCGCCCTGGCTTTTACTGCCGCGATTAACTCTTACAACCAAGCTCTGAGTAAAGTTGGCATTTCGAATCAATCGCAAGCATTTATCCGTGACCGTTTGAGCATCTTGAAAGAGTTGGAGAGCGCACAATGAAAATTCAGTTGAGAAAACGCTTGGGCGATCTTCTGGTTGAGGAAGGTATCGTCTCTGAAGAACAAATCCAGCAAGCACTAAACGCACAACGTAGTACCGGGCAGAAGTTAGGGGATGCGTTAATTGACCTTGGCTTTATTACTGAAAAGCAAATGTTGGACTTCTTGTCTCAGCAGCTTGGTTTGCCACTGATCGATCTTGGTCGTGCACCTGTGGATGCCGAAGCCGTGCAGATTTTACCTGAGGTACACGCTCGTCGCTTACGTGCGATGGTCGTTGCTCGAAATGGGGACACCCTGCGCGTTGCTATGAGCGACCCTGCGGACTTGTTCATTCAAGAATCATTGATGAACTTGTTAGGTCAATACAACCTTGAGTTCATTGTGGCTTCGGAGCGTCAGCTTATTTCAAGCTTTGACCGTTATTACCGCCGTACTAAAGAGATAGCCTCCTTTGCTGAACAGCTGCATGAAGAGCATAAAGATGTACAAAGCTTTGATTACGGTGTTGATGAAGCCGATAGTGAAGAGGTTACCGTTGTAAAGCTGGTTAATTCCATGTTTGAAGATGCGGTACAGGTTGGAGCTTCGGATATTCATATTGAGCCAGACGATCAAGTATTGCGTTTGCGCCAGCGTATTGATGGCGTATTGCATGAAACGCTCTTAAATGAAGTGAATATTGCATCGGCTTTGGTTCTTCGACTGAAGTTGATGGCACACCTAGATATTTCTGAAAAGCGCTTGCCACAAGATGGCCGATTCAATATCAAAGTTCGTGGCCAATCAATTGATATTCGTATGTCGACGTTACCAACGCAGTACGGAGAATCTGTAGTAATGCGTCTGCTTAACCAGTCCGCTGGTTTGCGTCCGTTAGAAGAGTCGGGCTTGCCGCCAGACTTGCTTGCTCGCTTACGTCGACAGTTGGCGCGTCCGCATGGCATGATTTTGGTTACCGGGCCGACAGGTTCCGGTAAAACCACCACGCTTTACGGCGCATTGAGTGAGCTCAACGAACCTGGGAAAAAGATCATTACAGCAGAGGACCCGGTTGAATATCGTCTGCCTCGCATCACTCAGGTACAGGTTAACAGTAAGATCGATCTAACTTTCTCGCGTGTCCTTAGAACCTTTTTACGTCAAGACCCAGACATCATTCTTGTTGGTGAGATGCGTGATCAAGAGACGGTAGAAATTGGTCTGCGAGCTGCACTAACGGGTCACTTAGTATTGAGCACTCTTCACACCAACGATGCTGTCGACAGTGCGTTACGTATGATCGATATGGGGGCGCCGGGTTACTTGGTTGCTAGTGCGGTCAGAGCCGTGGTGGCGCAGCGTCTTGTGCGCCGAGTTTGCCCAGATTGTAAAACAGAAGATCACTTAGATGAGTCTCGCCAGCAGTGGTTAGCTGGGCGTTTCCCAAATCAAGTTAGCACCATTTTTTATAAAGGCGCAGGTTGCCAAAACTGTAACTTGACTGGTTATCGAGGCCGAATCGGTGTGTTTGAAATGCTCGAACTTGAGCAAGAGATGATGGATAAATTGCGCGCCAATGATGCGGTTGGCTTTGCGCAAGCCGCGCGCCGCTCAGAAAACTATAAGCCACTGCTTGCTTCTGCAATGGAACTGGCGCTACAAGGCACCGTCAGTTTGGATGAAGTGATGACCCTAGGTGAGGGTGATGCTTCTGGTAAGACTGATCCCATTTTCATATAGGTAAGTGAATGCCAACTTTTCGTTATCAAGGCCGCACGCTAGACGGCTCATCCACTAACGGCAAAATCGAAGCAGTGAACTCAGAAGCTGCGGCGGAAGCTTTGATGAATAAAGGGGTCATCCCGCTCAATGTACGTTTAGAGAAAGAGTCGGCAAAAAGCCAAGTGAGCTTATCTAAGCTGTTTGTGCCTGCTATTCCGTTGGAAGTAATTATTCTTTTCTCTCGCCAGTTGTTTAGTTTGACTAAAGCTGGCGTACCTTTGCTGCGCTCTATGCGTGGCTTGTTGCAAAATTGCGAAAACAAACAGCTCAAAGAGGCGCTAGAAGATGTCGTTTCTGAACTGAGTAATGGCCGAGGTTTGTCTTCTGCGATGCAGCAACACAGCAAAGTATTCAGCCCACTGTTCGTTTCTATGATCAACGTCGGTGAGAATACGGGTCGGCTTGACCAAGCGCTATTGCAACTGGCGAATTACTACGAACAGGAACTTGAGACTCGCAAACGCATTAAAGCGGCGATGCGTTATCCGACGTTTGTCATTATCTTTATCACCATCGCCATGTTTGTATTGAATATCTTGGTGATCCCTGAGTTTGCATCGATGTTCACGCGCTTTGGGGTTGAGCTACCATTGCCGACGCGTATTTTGATCGCGACTTCTAATTTCTTTGTTAATTATTGGGTGTTGCTGGTTGTGGCAATGATTGGCGCGTTTACTGTATTCAGAGCGTGGGTGGCGACGGCTGATGGTCGGGAGAAGTTCGATAAGTTTCGGCTTCGGCTGCCAATTGTAGGCGATATCGTTAATCGTGCGCAGCTTTCTCGTTTTGCCAGAACCTTTTCGTTGATGCTGAAATCAGGTGTGCCACTTAACCAGTCTTTGGCTTTGGCCGGGGAAGCATTAGGGAACCGTTTTTTAGAAAACCGAATTCTTGAGATGAAGTCCGCAATTGAAGCGGGTAGCACCATTTCAGTGACGGCCATCAACAGTAAAATATTTACCCCATTGGTGATTCAGATGATTGCAGTAGGTGAAGAAACTGGTCGTATTGATGAGTTGCTGCTGGAGGTGTCGGACTTTTACGATCGAGAAGTCGATTACGATCTAAAAACGCTGACCGCAAGAATAGAACCATTACTTTTGGTGATTGTCGCAGGCATGGTCATGGTGCTGGCATTGGGTATCTTCTTACCAATGTGGGGAATGCTCGACATCATCAAAGGCGGCTAATAGGTGGTTGAAAATCAAAGCCGAGCAACGCTTATTGTGTTTGGGGTTATTGCTACGATTATGGCGGTGGGTTTGGCGGTCAAATTACGTCCTGTGACCGAGCAAGCACAAGTAACTGGGGCTAAGTTGGCGAGAGTTTGGATGCAAGATAGTGTTCAGCGTTATCGTCAAGCTTGGCTAGTACAAGGCGAGCCAGAGCATATGCTGATGGATGGTTTTAACCTTACTATGACTGAGGACGGGTTAGTGTCTCCCTTTACTCAGCAAGGTGTATTAGATTGTGGTTATTGGCTAGCGGTGCATTACCCCCAACGTAAAATAATGACCAACAAGTTAATAGATATCAGTGGAGCCATCAAAACTGATCGTTATGTCTGTCACTACACTTATGAAAATGGTCAGTCGATTGTAGTTATCTTAACTGCTAATCAACTGAAAATAGACGTCGAAATGTCGGCAGAGTGAATTTTTTGACACCTAATCACTATAATTGGTAATGAAAGTCGGTATAATGCAATCATTACCATAAGTAACAGGCTGTAATAGTGGGTAAACAATAATGTGTTTTTCTCATTGCAGCATGAACTGAATAATGGCGAATCGTCATTCTGCTCAAGCGGTAGATACAGTATCCACTTCACGGTCAGTTTTAGTGAACGTTGCTGCCCCAAACCGTTTTGACAATATCCAAAATGGTCGCGTGACCTAAACAAAACTTTGCAGTTGTACTGCATGCTTACATAGAGAGAGTAAACAATGAAAAGACAAGGTGGTTTCACCCTTATCGAATTGGTAGTGGTAATTGTAATCCTAGGTATTCTAGCGGTCACTGCAGCACCACGTTTCCTTAACCTGCAAGATGATGCTCGCAAAGCTTCATTGCAAGGTTTGAAAGGTGCCATTGATGGTGCGTCCGGTATTGCGTATGGTAAGGCTGCAGTAGAAGGTAAAGAGACTATCGACGCTAGTAAAGCTGATGAAGATGATAAGCCTGAAGTAGAAGGAATTAAAATAACTTTTGGTTATCCAACGTTTGAAGGCTTAAAAACTGCTGTAACAGGTTTGTCTGATGATTGGGATGAAATTACTGTAAACAACAATAAAGCATATACATTTAAAGGTAAAAAAGCGGATAGTGATTGGGTATATGACCCAACAGGTACTAAGGAAAATGTAGGTTGTTACGTTGGTTACATTGAAGCAACAGGTACAACAGCAGATAAGGCTGCCAAAACTGTAATTGCTAGCGACAAGTGCTAGATTATTCTGTAAAGGTCAGTCGTTTTGGCTGGCCTTTATCTCTTTATTTTGATTAATCTCGGAATAATTCATATGCGTAAATCATCGGGTCTTAGTGCAATAGAGTTTGTAGTTGTGCTGGTTATCTTAGGTGTGATCGGTTATGTGGTATTACCAAGATTTATCAGCTTCGAGCCAGAAACTTACGAAGCAAAGTGGGAGCAAACCAAGCAAACCGCTGAGCACGTTTCTGAAACGCTGAGCAATAAAGAAACTTACGATCGAATTGAAGAAGAGATTGGTCGTTCAAAAGGGCAAAATAACTAGACATTGGTTATTTGTTCGTCTGTTCACACTTCGAATCGAAAAATTATAAACCTATCATTAATCTCATAATTTCATCGTATACTTATCTCGCTTGTTCTAAGCCTAAGGTTGGGTTATGAAAATTCGCAGCTCTGCATTAGGGTTCACGTTAATGGAGTTAATCCTCGTGATTGTTCTCCTCTCTAGCCTTTCACTTTTTGCAGCCAGCCGTTTTATGGGCTCTGGCAGTTTTTCTGCATATGCATTACAAGAACGTGTGATTTCTGTGATTCGCCAAGTGCAGGTGAATCGTATGCAGTCGAATGTTGAGAAACCTGATGATAACTTTCGTTTGCAAGTTTCTAGCTCATGTGTTGGTTCAGTTGCTGCCTGCGCACTAATAGGTAGTGCACAAGATGCCCGTAGTGACGTGGTTATCGATAAGTCCGCAAAGTTTTCCGTTATCAGCGGTGCCGCAAATACAATTAATTTTAACCTTCTCGGCAATCCTGTAAGTGGTGCTGTAAACATCTTAATTGAAGATAAACATGGTCGAAGCCGCTGCCAAGTTGAAATTAATACTCAAGGCTATGTTTCTAAAGGTACATGCTCATGAAGAAATCTAGTGGCATGACTTTAATAGAAATGATCATCGCGATTGTTTTAATGGGCATTGCGATGGTGGCGTTTACTTCTTTTCTTGTCCCTCAAATTCGAGATTCCGCCATCCCTCACTATCAAACCCGCGCGGCCGCATTAGGCCAAGGTTTTATGTCACAGATTCTTTCACGAGGCTTTGACCAGTGGAGTGACTTTGATGGTGGTACTGTTCGATGTGGTGAGCCTAAAGACAGCCCTCATCTAGATAATCCTTTGAATTTATGCTCTTCGACTTTAGGTGTGGATACTGACTACGGAGAGGATGCATCAAATCCGAGTTCTTTCAACGATGTCGATGACTATATCGGGTGTTGGAGCACATCTACAACGGCTTCTCAGTGTGATGGTATCCCTAGAGGGAATATTAGTGATGTACTTGGTGCGGACAGTACTGAGCAGTACAAAAACTTTAGATTAGAAGTTAGCGTTGCCTATGATGATCTGACGGATAAAGCTCCCGATGAAATAACCGAATACAAAAAAGTAACATTACGGATTTTTGCGGGGAACACGCAGCCCCTTACTTTAACCGCTATTAAAGGGAACTACTGATGAAAGCTCGTGGTTTCACCTTAATGGAAATGATAGTTACGATTGTGATCGGCAGCTTCATCATGTTGGGTATAGCTGGGTATGTCCAGTTAGGAATGAAAGGGTACGCTGATACTATCGACCGCCAACGAATACAAACACAAGCTCAGTTTGTTTTAGAAAAGATGACGCGTGAAATCCGCCATGCTGTACCTAATAGTTTTCATGTGCCAAAAGGAACAACTAATTGTCTAGAGTTTGTGCCGATTGAATATTCTGGTTTTTACACGTTTAAGAATAATGACTTAGAGTTTTTGCTAGGTAATGACTCAACGCTTAATCCTATTCCTGCGAATCGCAGGATGGTGATAAATCCGAGCCGATATGAAGATTTACAATCAACTTCTTCGCGAAATATAGCCATTGGTGGTTTAGCTAAAACAGGTAAGGTTTTTGTTGTTAGTGGGGGGGCAAGTACGATTACGGGATCCTCTGTTTCTAGCCGTCTTTATATTTATCAAGAGAAGTCGGAGGTTCGCTACTGTTTTGATACCAAGCGAGTTACGCGAAATGGTATTACAGTTGCGGATAGTGTCGATACGTCCGTAAGTGGTATGCGTTATCTAGAGTCTACTCTGCAACGAGGTGGTTTAGTTCATATTAATCTAGAGTTTGAGCAGGATGGTGAACGTAGTGTGTATCAACAAGATGTGCAGGTGCTCAATGTCCCGTAAAAGAAACTCCAGCGGAAATGTACTAATCATCGTGTTATTCGTCATTATTGTAATGGGATATTTGGCTTCCTCTTTAATGAAAGTTACATGGTCGAATCAAAGCGGATTAACAAGAGAGTTTTTGGGAACAAAAGCTTGGTTTGTTGCTCAGTCCGCCAATGAATGGGCACTGACCAAGATGTATCCGTTAGATACAAGTACAACAGATATCGAGACCGTATGCAGTGGGGAGGTTAGCGGTGCCGTTCCGCCGGTAGCTGTGGGAAGTGGGTGCAAGGTTAATGCGATGGCATGTACAAATATAGGTACTTTCAATGAGGGTACCCCTGACGCTAAATATCTTTTTAAGGTGCAGGCCACGGCAACGTGTGGTTCTGGGGTTATACAGGTACAGCGTCAGCAAGAGGTTTGGGTAAAGGAGTACAAATGAATACAAGAATACTAATTATAATTTCTGGATTGCTGTTTTTTTCTGGAAATGCTTTTGCTACTGTTTTCGATCTCACGCCTTGGTATAGCTGGAAAGGAAAGATATATGCTAAAAATAGCCCTTGTCCAGGGAAGGGCAGTTACAACTACAGTTTAACCATTTACACTTGCTCAAAGGGATTATCGCTTGATCCCGGCGATAAAATCTTAACCAATAACCAAACCAGTTGGCTGCGTATAAAAAAATACGTGAGTTTTGGCGGTTATAATACCATCGGTAGCCCGAGCAACTCTTTATCGTTGGATCTCAACGGAAATTCATTTGCTGCCTCTAACCTGACTCTTAATGGCCATATTGATAATGGTAACTATATAGAGCTATCTAACTCGACTGTGCTAGGGACGGTAAGAAGTACCAAAGATGGTGTCAAGCTGACCAATGTCGATGTCGGCCAAAATGTTATCGCTAAAAACTATGTAGATGTTTCAAACGGTGCTATCCATGGATACCTTGACAGCAGTCATAGTGGTATTCGTATTAATAATGCATTTGTTGGCTCATATCTCATCGCGAAGCAAGAAATTGAAGCTTTCAATAGCTCGGTTAACGGCAGTATCACAAGCTCTAATGGTGGGGTAGATATTGATGCGTCTGGCAGTGCCAGCGCAAAGTCTGTGAGTGGTCATATTACGGCTAAGGGGGCCGTCACGGTTAATCATTATCAGGTAAGCCAGCAAATCTCATCGGATGGTTATATTGAACTGACTAACACTAAAGTTGCCAGCTATGTAAGTACAAATAGTAATAGCAGTCCCGCTGTAGTCATCCAGCAAGGTTCAGATGTTTCAGGCAGTATTATAAGCAAAGGGTATATCAAAGTAAGCCATTCTTCCGTGAGCGGCAATGTAGATAATACTCAAGGCAGCAATCAGGGCATTTTAGTTGAAAGTAGTCAGATAGATGGTGATGTTTTAGCTAAAGGCTATGTGGATGTTCAAAACTCCCTTGTTGATGGTGAAGTCGTCAGTTCTAACGATGGCGGTCGGATCAATAGCTCAAGAGTGAAAAGTGATGTTGAGGTTAAGGGGTATCTAGAGGTAGTTAGTAATTCTTATGTGTGTGGTACAGCATCAAGTGAAAATAATGGGGCAAATATCAGTAACGCCTATATCGGTGATGATGTAAACACTAAAAAGTACCTGAACGTGACGAACTCAACAGTGTTTGGCACGGCAGGTGTTCTTAATGCAGGAATGGCTTTGTCTGCAGCAAAAATCCTAGCGGACAGTAAGGCTTTAGAGTTTCCAAGCAATAGGTACATTGAGTTCTCTAATAATACTACCCTTTGCGGTACTGCGAATTCATCGTATTCCTATGATGGGAACCTCGTTGCGTATTGTGGGTTAAGCGATCCAAAATGTAGTGCACAGCAATCGAAGGGTAAATGTCCTGTTGATTTAGTGAGTAGTTCAGAATATAGAGATTTTTATGATTACTGTGGCATTACGCCGCCAGAGCCTGAACCAACTTTACCTGATCCAAAAAAATGTATTGATGTTGAGGCCTTTGCTCAAGAATCTGACCTTGAGCAAAAGTGGGCAACTATGGGTTACTTTAGCGGTGATTATAATGGACAGGGTGGTGCAGAGCCTAAACCATTTATTCACAAGAATCGTTTGAGAATAACCAACAATGTGCAGGGCCAAGCCGCAGTTGGCGCATACAACTATATATTTCCATCAAGCAACAACATTATTGAAGTTGAATTTGACCATTTTGCGTACGATGGTAACCGTAACAACACTGGTGCAGATGGGGTAGCGATTGTGTTTTCGGATGCAAGTGTTCCACCATCTACTGGTGCATTTGGTGGGCCGTTAGGTTATGGCGTGAAACCTGACGGCGGAGGCATCGAAGGGTTTGCTGGAGGTTGGATCGCTTTTGGTATTGATGAGTATGGTAACTTCTCTAATGAAGGCAGTTATTATCAAGATAAAAATCCGCTTGATAGTAGCCCTGGACAGAATGATCATTCAATAACAATACGAGGATCGGGTGAGAAAAAAGGTCCTGGTGAATATATTGACACGAACAACCATCGTATAGGTACGTTCCCTGAAGGATGGTTCGGTGGATATCGCTTTATTAAAAAGAACAGTAACGTTGGCAAGCTTGATGATGAGTCAAAGGACGAGATTCACCGTTATCGGATGACTATTGATTCACGGGCTATCGATGGTCGAGACGCCGGGGTTTATGTCTCTATCAAAAGAGCCAGCTACCAAGGTAACCTCAAAGTTGATGTTGATGATAGAGGGAAACTAAAAAGCTATAACCTAGATTGGGAGGACATTATTGATTCTTTCAATATCATGCAAGGTTTTGCTCAATCGACTGCTCCAAGTGAATTTCGAGTGTCTGTAGCGGGTTCTACTGGCTTGGTAAAAAATGTGCATGAAATTGATAACTTCCAAATATGTGCCGACGAATTCCAGCCACTTACAGAAGGTATCCATCATTTTGAGTTTGATTACTCCGGCTCTGGCAGTACATGTCAGCCGTCTGATGTCACTCTGAGGGCATGTATGGATAAAGACTGTAATACGCTTTATCCTGGCTCAATAACCGATGCCGAAGATTTGCACGTAACTCTTTCCCCCAGTGCGGGGCATCATGTTGCTAATTGGGAACAAAGTTCACCAATTAGCTTTAAGGGGTCTACTAATCTTCAGATTCGAGGCTCTAGAGCGGGTGAAGTTACTATGGGTATTGCACACAGCTCGGTTCCACAGTTCGGTTTTGAGGATACACGTTGTCGAATTAATGGTGGTGAGCTTTCGGCCAAATACTGTAAGATTAAATTCCGTCGCAATACGTTATCTATCGTTGCTGAAGATGTCATCGCTAACAAGGAGTCTTCAGATAGCAACTTTTTTGAATTTTGCTCATCTAGTTCAACAACCGATACTACACGTAATATTAATATGAGCATGAAGCATACCGTAGCTCCGATAGTGCAGCCAGATGTTACGTTAAACTATATGAAGAGAGAGGGGGATACTGCGCCGGTTTGGAGCTCGGACAAAACTATTTCAGAGAAAGGGAGTACTTACCTTAAGGATGTATACTTTAATGATAATGGGCAAGCTAAGTTTAAGTTTACTTATCCTGAAGTAGGTCAAGTTTCGTTTATTGCTTCTGTTGAGGGGATTCAAGATTCCGAGGGTGTTGGCAAATTTGTGAGTTATCCACATCGCCTCCAAGTAACTGCAGGTGGGCGGTGTAGCAGTATTAACTCTGGGTGTGATAGTCGGTTTGTTTCAGCTGGTGAGGAATTTACTATGAGCATCACTGCTTTGCAGTATAGTGAAGATGGTAAAGGTCATATACCAGCTAAAAACTACGAAGAAGAACAAATGGTTGTGTCAAATGAAGTTGTGTATCCCGCTATAAGTGCTGGCGGAAAAAAAGCAGAGCTTCTCACAGACACATATAAACATATTGCTTCTGATGATGCTAAAACGTTATTTCCTCAAACTGTGTCAGAGGTAGGTGCGTTTGAATTTTCAATAAGTGCGCCCAAAGGCGATGTTGAAAATACGTCTCTCTACCTTGGTAAGAGTTCATTCTTGATTCAGCCCGCGACCATTACACTTGGTCGTTTCTATCCTAAGTTCTACACGTTGTGCGGGCAAAATTGGGACTATGCTGGAAGTCAAAGCTTTAACTATATGAATCAAAACTTCGATTCTATGTGGTATGAAGTAGAGGTATTGACTGGTGGGGATGTTCCAAAATCAGTAGAAAATTATAAATACTTCAACAAAGAACATGTAGCATCTTTTGAGTTGAGTGATTCATTGAATCGGTTTAATGCTCAGGGGAATTTAACACCTTCTTGGGTAGACGCATTGGGAAGTATTCAACGCTTCACACTGACTCCCCCATTAAGTGGAGAGTGCAATTCGGCAGAAGGATTGTGTTGGATGAAAAAGACTCCTGCCGCAGGTTACGAAGATGGACCTTTTAATCTTAATGGCAACACCATAAAAGCGACAGATATAAAGGTTGGCGTGGCAACAGAGCCAGATCCTATATCGGTGTATGGTAATCCAGTTCTTTCTATTCAACCTGATATCCGCTTTGGTCGTGTAGGCCTAGATGATGTTGGTGGAAATCAGGGTGCGACCTTACATATTCCTCTAAGAATCGAATACTGGAATGGTAGCCGCTTTATCGCCAACCCTAATGATAATCAAACCGATGTGAAAGGTGTCACTGCCGCTGAAAGGCATATTTGGCCAACAGGTACTGATGCTGATCCTAAAGCGGTTACACTAGGAGCTGGTGGTGAAGTGTCTTCTGGTTCTTCTCGATCTGTTACTGCAACTCAAGCTGAACCATACCGTCAGCAAACGCGCGTTTGGTTAGATCTTGATGATTCAAAAAATGGCTTACCATGGCTCAAATATGATTGGGACAATGATGGCTCCGAAGAAAACCCATCCTCAGTCGTCACCTTTGGTATTCACCGTGGTAACGATCGCGTGATTTACCGTGGTGAGCCAGGGTTAACCGGACAGTAACAACTTAGGTTTTTGCCCTTAAGTTAGGAAACTGCAAGAAATTGAGGCTTTCTGCTCATGTTTGTGTACCAATACCTTGCTGTGACAGCGAGGCATTGGTACATTTAGAGCAATTTTTGTCTTCTATATTTTTGCAGGATGAGCGAAGAGTATGTTTAAGAAACTTCGTGGCATGTTTTCTAACGATCTATCTATCGATTTAGGTACAGCCAACACTCTAATTTACGTAAAAGGGCAAGGAATTGTCCTTGATGAACCTTCTGTAGTTGCTATTCGTCAAGATCGTGTAGGTTCTGCAAAAAGCGTTGCTGCAGTCGGTCACGCAGCAAAACAGATGCTTGGTCGTACACCTGGCAACATTTCCGCTATTCGCCCAATGAAAGACGGCGTAATTGCTGACTTCTACGTAACCGAAAAAATGCTTCAGCACTTTATCAAGCAAGTGCATGATAACAGCATCCTAAAGCCAAGCCCACGTGTTCTTGTTTGTGTTCCTTGTGGTTCTACCCAAGTTGAGCGTCGCGCAATTCGTGAATCAGCACTTGGTGCTGGTGCGCGTGAAGTTTACCTAATCGACGAGCCAATGGCGGCGGCAATTGGTGCTGGTTTACGTGTATCTGAGCCGACAGGTTCAATGGTGGTCGATATCGGTGGTGGTACAACTGAAGTTGCCGTTATCTCTCTAAACGGTGTGGTTTACTCATCGTCTGTACGTATCGGTGGTGACCGCTTTGATGAAGCTGTGATCAACTACGTACGTCGTAACTACGGCAGCTTGATTGGTGAAGCAACGGCTGAAAAGATCAAACACGAAATCGGTTCTGCTTACCCTGGTGATGAAGTTCAAGAGATTGAAGTTCGCGGTCGTAACCTTGCAGAGGGTGTACCACGCAGCTTTAGCTTGAACTCAAACGAGATCCTAGAAGCGCTTCAAGAGCCGCTATCTGGCATCGTATCAGCAGTCATGGTTGCACTAGAACAGTGTCCTCCAGAGCTTGCTTCAGACATTTCTGAAAACGGTATGGTACTAACCGGTGGTGGTGCACTACTGAAAGATCTCGATCGTCTACTAATGGAAGAAACTGGTATTCCTGTGGTTATCGCGGAAGATCCACTAACGTGTGTTGCGCGTGGTGGCGGTAAAGCACTAGAAATGATCGACATGCACGGTGGCGATCTGTTCTCTGAAGAATAAAGGTTTAGGTGAAGCTCATGTCGGGCTTCACCTTCATTTCTGCTCTCTCTGTAATTCAAACATGCTCCATACCTAAAAGTATTTAGTTAAGTATTTTTAGGTTGCCAAGTAAGGCTCAATAATCATGGAAGCAATCAGGTCAAAAACAAGATGAAACCGATTTTCGGCAGAGGTCCGTCTCTGCAATTACGTCTGTTTTTTGCTGTCATCGTGTCGGCGAGCTTAATGCTGGCCGATAGTCGTCTAGATACGTTTTCCAACGTTCGATACCTACTAAACAGTATGGTTGCACCGATTCAGTACGCAGCGAATTTGCCTCGTAGTATGTTCGATGGCGTATTTGAACGTTTTAATTCTCATCAGGCATTGGTTGAAGGCAATCGCAGCTTAAAGCGAGAAGTGCTACGCCTGAAAAGCGAGCTTATCTTGCTCGACCAATATAAAGAAGAAAACCAACGCTTACGTAAGTTGTTAGGATCTTCATTTGTCCGTGATGAAAAGAAAGTCGTGACAGAAGTAATGGCGGTGGATACTTCACCTTATCGTCATCAAGTGGTGATCGATAAAGGCCGTATTGATGGTGTTTACGTTGGTCAGCCTGTTATCAACGAGAAAGGCATCGTCGGTCAGGTTACGTTTGTCGCAGCGCACAACGCACGTGTTCTGCTGCTAACGGACGCGAAAAATGCAATTCCTGTCCAGGTGATCCGCAATGATATCCGAGTGATCGCATCGGGCAATGGTGAAATGGATGAAATCCAACTGGAGCACATTCCAACCAGCACAGATATTCAGGTTGGTGATTTATTGGTGACATCCGGTTTAGGTGGCATTTACCCTGAGGGATATCCAGTCGCGACGGTTACCAATGTGGATCACGATACGCGTCAAGAGTTCGCCTCAATCAAGGCTGAGCCGGTTGTGGAGTTTGATCGCTTACGCTACCTACTGCTGATTTGGCCGAATGAAGACCGTCAACACAAAGTACTGCGGTCCAATGTAGATGAAGGGTTAGAGCAAGAACAAGAGGTAACCGATGGCCAATAATGTATTGAGTAGCCGAATGGTGATTGGCGTCAGTTTCTTCGTTGCGCTGGTACTGCAAACCATTCCATGGCCAGGTGTGTTAGATGTGTTACGCCCTTCATGGTTGTTCCTTGTTACGTGTTATTGGGTGTTGGCACTACCGCACCGAGTGAACGTCGGAACTGCGCTAGTGTTGGGCTTATTATGGGACATTTTGATCGGCTCAACGCTTGGAATTCGTGGCATGATGATGTCGATCGTTATCTACCTCGTGGCGCTGAATTTCCTGTTGATTCGCAACATGGCTTTGTGGCAACAGTCGATTTTAATTGCCTTTTTTACTGCGTTATTGGAAGTTCTGATATTCTGTGGGGAATATTTGAACCAAGACGTAGTATTTAATCCATTATCTCTGTGGACGGCGGCAATAAACTGTATACTTTGGCCATGGATGTTTTTATTAATGCGACGAGTTCGTCGTGCATGGCACGTAAGGTAAAGCGGTGAAGAAAAGCTTATCTCTCGTTCTCGCATCGGGTTCTCCGAGAAGAAAAGAGCTGCTTGCTCAACTGGGTTATGATTTTGAGATCGTATTGCCTGATGTTGAGGAAGCCAAACAGGCTCATGAGCAAGCACGAGATTACGTGTTGCGTCTTTCTTTGGAAAAAGCTCAGGCAGGCTTAGCGTTGGCTAAGCCTGATTCCGTTGTATTGGGCTCTGATACGGTCGTAGTATGCGATGACCGTGTGCTAGAAAAACCAAAAAGTTTTGAAGATTCAAAGCGTATGCTTACTGACTTATCGGGTCGTCGCCATCAAGTGATGACTGCGGTGAGCGTTGTATCATCGGAACAACAACATTCAGTGGTCGTTACCACTGACGTGTGGTTCAAACCACTGACTCACGAAGAAATCGAACAATATTGGCAGTCAGGAGAGCCATGCGATAAAGCTGGAAGTTATGGTATTCAGGGACTCGGAGGGCGATTTGTCACCCGAATCGAAGGCAGTTATCACGCTGTAGTAGGCTTACCTTTGTTCGAAACCGATCAGCTAATTCAAGAATTTTTATAATTGTTTTGAGGTGTGCACATGAGTGCAGAATTGCTGCTTAACGTGACCCCGAGTGAAACTCGTGTGGCCATGATTGAAGGTGGAGTACTACAAGAAATACATATCGAGCGCGAATCGCGTCGCGGTATTGTGGGCAATATATACAAAGGCAAAGTAAGCCGAGTGTTACCAGGCATGCAGGCGGCTTTCGTCGACATTGGTTTAGATAAAGCGGCGTTTTTACATGCGTCAGATATTGTTCCTCATACCGAATGTGTGGCAGAAAACGAAAAACAGCAGTTTCAAGTCCGTGATATCTCTGAGCTGGTACGCCAGGGACAAGACATTGTTGTGCAAGTGGTCAAAGATCCGCTCGGCACAAAAGGTGCGCGTTTAACGACGGATATCACCTTACCTTCGCGTTATCTTGTTTTTATGCCGGGGGCCAGCCATGTCGGTGTTTCGCAGCGTATTGAAAGTGAAAAAGAGCGCGAGCGTTTGAAAAAGGTGGTGAACCATTACTGCGATGAGCACGGTGGTTTTATCATTCGTACCGCGGCAGAAGGCGCTGATGAAAAAGAGCTATCTCAAGATGCGGCATTTCTAAAGCGTTTGTGGCTAAAAGTCATGGAGCGTCGCTCAAAATACAAAACGCGTTCAACACTTTACGGTGAACTCGGCTTAGCTCAACGCATTCTGCGTGACTTTGTTGGCACAGAGCTCGATAAGATCATGGTCGACTCCCGCCTTGAATACGAGAACCTGAAAGAATTCACTTCTGAGTATGTACCGGAGTTAACAGATAAGCTTGAGCTTTACGAAGGTGACAAGCCAATCTTTGACATGTACGACACCGAAAACGAAATTCAGCGTTCTTTAGAGCGCAAGGTCGAGCTAAAATCGGGCGGCTATTTGATCATCGATCAAACCGAAGCCATGACCACCATCGACATCAACACGGGTGCATTTGTTGGTCGTCGTAATCTCGAAGAGACTATCTTCAATACCAATATAGAGGCAACGCAAGCTATTGCGCGTCAGCTACGTTTACGTAACCTCGGCGGTATCATCATTATTGATTTTATCGATATGGCATCCGAAGAGCATCGTCAGCGAGTACTTACCTCACTGGAAACGGCGCTGGCGAAAGACCGAGTAAAAACCAACATCAACGGCTTTACCCAGCTTGGCTTAGTTGAAATGACGCGCAAGCGCACACGAGAAAGTATTGAACATATCTTGTGTTCTGGCTGTCCTACTTGTGAAGGCCGTGGCAGCGTGAAAACGGTCGAAACCGTATGCTTTGAGATATTACGCGAGATTACTCGTGTGAACCGTGCTTACGACGCCGATAATTTTGTCGTGTACGCATCGCCGTTTGTTGCTGAAGCGCTATTGGGCGATGAGTCTCATGCGTTGGCAGAGCTCGAAGTATTTATTGGCAAGCAAGTGCGAGTTCAGGCTGAACCCCTGTACATTCAGGAACAGTTTGACGTCGTAATGATGTAATTTGGAACATTTGTGAATTCTGGTGTTAACCGTTTTGGGCGTTTTTGTGCGTGGAGTTTAGTTACTGTATTGGTGTTATTAGCCATATTAGTAACCACGCTTCGCGTCACACTGCCGCAACTTAACCATTTCCAAGATGAGATCAAAACCTGGGTCAAACAAGGCACAGGTTTTGACGTTTCTATTGCTAATGTCGCAGGGACGTGGCGCAATAATCATCCCTCAATTGCGTTACTGGGTTTAGAGGCAAATCTACCAAACGTGCAAGATGCACGCTTCGCTGTTGAAGAAGTCCAAATTGAGTTCGACCTTATTCAATCTCTTTTTCAACTTAAACCTGTAGTTGCAGACCTTACCATTCATAACCTCGCTTTAGACATTCACACGGTAGACATTCTGCCGACTTCTCATCGTCAAGATCCGAAGCCTGAAGTGGATAAGAGCGAAGTGAAACTCATTGACCAACTCGACTCACTTCTTTTACGTCAGTTCGAAGACTTCACTATTAGCGATTCACGGATTTGGTATAAGTCGGTGTCTGGTGAAACTCGCCGTTTAGATATTGAGCAGCTTCGTTGGAGCAATCAAGGGAAACGTCACGTAGCCGAAGGCACGGTTAGCATTGCCGATGTTCGCCTGAACTCATTGTTAGTAAGCGCTAACTTTAAAGATCATGGCTCGTTGCGCGATGTATCTGGTGAGTTTTACGTGAGTGCTCAAGATGTCTCGGTCACACCTTGGCTGACCACTTACATGCAAGAAGAGTCAGGAGCAGAGTCGGGTAAAGTCAGCTTAAATACTTGGCTAACGCTCAAACATAGCCAACCGCATGATGCTTATGTTGAATTGCTGCCTTCCGAGTTGGTGTGGAATGAAGATGGACATCATGAGCTGTTTATTGAGTCTGGAATTTTCAATCTTCGACCAGATAAACAAGGCTGGAAAGTAAATGGCCACTCACTTCAGATCAGAACCGATAATACCCCTTGGCCAGAGCTAGACGTCGCGTTTGATTGGCAACCAAACGGCTGGATGCTTAATCTCTCTCAACTCGACATTGAAGCACTCATTCCGCTCATTAAGCTGGCTCCAGAGTCAGAGTCGACCAGTGACCTTATTAACAAACTAGCACCGAAAGGTCGGGTCGAAGATGTCCGATTGTCAATGAACGGTGGTTTAGACACCTTACGCTACTCGGCTGAACTGGATGAACTCGCGATGACACAATGGGAGCTCCTACCCGGGTTTCATCACGTACAGGGCAGCGTATCGGGGGATGTGAATCAAGCTAAAGCAAAAGTCACCGTCATTGATGATGTCTTTCCGTACGGCGATGTATTCCAAGCTCCGCTGAATATCAAACAAGGTGAAGTCGATATTATCTGGCAGCAAGATGATGCGGGTTGGCGCTTGTGGTCGGATAAAGTGACGGCAGCAACGCCTGATCTTCAAGTCCTGGGGGCATTTCGTCTTGATTTTCCAAAAGAACAAAGCCCATTTTTATCGTTCTATGCCGAAGCGGATCTCTACAACGCGGGTGAAACATGGCGCTATCTACCGACTCTGGCACTTGGACAAGACTTGACCGACTATCTTTCGACCGCGATTCAGGGCGGAAAAGTGAATACAGCGAAATTGTTGTGGTATGGCGAGTTAGGTGATTTTCCTTACAAAGAACATAATGGCATGTTCCAAGCTTGGGTTGGATTAAAAGACGCGAAATTTAGCTTTGATACGGCATGGCCAACCATCACGGATTTGCAGCTAGACTTGCTGTTTGAAAATGATGCCATGTATTTGGATTCAAAATCAGCCACACTAAATGGCGTTCATGCCAAGCGTATCACTGGGCGAATCCCTGAGTTGGCAGAAGGTGGGCACATTGAGATTGAAGCGAAAGCAAGCGCGCCGGGTAATGAAGTCCGTGACTACATGATGGCGACGCCATTAGTGGATTCAGTCGGTGCCGCATTGACAGCGCTGCAAGTGAGTGGTCCCGTTTACTCTGAGTTTCAACTCAATATACCGTTTGATTTTGAGAAAGAGTCTCGCGCTTGGGGTTATGCCGATTTAACAGAAAATCGTGTTGATATTGAAGCGCCGCCAATGACGCTTGAAAACGCCACAGGACGTATCACCTTCGACAATGATGTGGTTACCACATCGGGTTTGTCGGCCGAATTATTACAACAGCCTATCTCTCTTGATTTCCATGGGGAGAGTGCGGAGCAAGGCTACAACGTGACAATTAATACACTAGGAGATTGGGATGTCGAGCCTCTCAAACCCTATGTCGGTGAGCGTTGGTTAAACCTTGTTTCTGGCCATGCGCCGTGGCAAATGGACATTGACTTGCAACTCAATGATGTTGGTTTCACTTATCAGCTTGAAGTGCTGGCGCAGCTAAATCGTCTGGCTAGTCAATATCCTTATCCTTTAGCGAAAAAAATTGGTGAGTCTGGGCAAGCGAAACTGCAAGCATCCGGTAACCAAGAGAGTATTTCAGCAAGACTACAGATCCCAAATGTGAAGTATCAAACTGAGATAGATATCGCTGGCGATGTCCCGGTTCTGACTGCGACTCATTTAATGGTTGGCAAAGGTGGCTTCCGGATTAGTCCTATTGTCGGGCACGATGCTTCGGTGCGTGTCGAAGAACTGAATTTAGACCAATGGGCGGAGCTTGCGCAGGTCTCTGAGAGCAAGCCGTCATCGTCTGTTTTGGCAAGCATGAAAACGCCGACCATTCCATTGCCGACACGCATTGAAGTTGAAACGCCAAACTTACAGCTCGGTGGGATTGAGTTTCATGATGTGGATTTTTCAGCAAGCAAGAAAAATTTGAGTTGGCAACTCGATGTGGACAGTCAAGAGGTTAAAGGGAAAGCTAACTATCTGAAACCCTATGATCTATCGGTCTCTTTAGAGCACTTGCATCTGTACATTCCAGGGTTTGAAGAGATGACCAAAGAGCGCAGCTCAATCTTTGCGAGTGAAGATCAAAACGCACCTTTGATTACCAATTTTGACCGCAAGTTTCACGCAGAGATGCCAAACTTAACTTTGAACATTGATGATTTTTGGCTGCAAGGCTACAAAGTGGGCAAAGTGAATGTTGATTTGCAGCGTCGCCAGAACCGTTTGGAGTGGAAAAATATCACCTTTAGTAGCGGCAAAAACCGCATTGATATGAGTGGTTGGTGGGACCTGACGAAAGAGAGTAGCCATTCCAACTTAACCATGAAAATGAAAGGTGATAACAACACCGATCTTATGGAGCGCTTTGGTATTACATCAGGCATTCAACAAGCACCATTTGAGATCAATGCCAATATGGAATGGGACGGCGCACCTTGGTCAATGAAGACACAAACCTTGCAAGGAAACGTCTCAACGGAATTTGGTAAAGGCGTGATCAGTGAAGTTAGTGGTGCGGCACGCTTGTTAGGCTTGTTTAGCTTGGATTCTATCATCCGTAAGATGCAGCTCGACTTTACCGACGTATTCGATAAAGGCATGGCATTCAACTCGATCACGGGAACGGGCAAAATCCAAGACGGTGTGTTTATCACCAATGATATCGTAATGGATGCGTTAGCAGGGGAAATGCAAATCCGCGGCATCGCTAATATGAACAGCAGAATGGTTGATGCGGAAGTGAAATTCACACCAGACATCACATCAGGCCTACCAATGCTGACCGCGTTTGCCGTTGCGCCTCAAACTGCTTTGTATGTCTTGGCCATCTCTACGGTGATATCTCCGGTGGTTGAGGTCTTCACTCAAGTCAATTATGAAGTGAAAGGCCTACTAGATTCACCAACGGTGAAAGAAATTTCGCGAAGTAAAGGTGAATACAAGCTGCCAGAAAAACTGCGTGAACAGGCCAAATAACTCACCGAATATAATGGAATAGGGAGGAAACACATGGAGCGTGTTGGCATTATTCAAATGACTTCGGGTCCGGATATTAACGCGAATTTGGACTTCATTGAAAAACAGTGTGCTTTAGCGAGCAAGCAAGGTGCCAAACTTGTTCTTACTCCTGAAAATACAGTGCTATTTTCCAGTCGCGAAGCTTATCATCAACATGCAGAGCCACTTGGCAGTGGCATGATTCAACAGCGGCTCTGTGAAATCGCTAGAAAGAACCAGTTAACGCTAATTGTCGGAAGCATGCCCATTCAAACCGCAAAAGGTGTCACCACCACAACACTTGTATTTCCGCCGCACGGTAAATGCATTGCTCACTATGACAAACTGCATATGTTTGATGTCGACGTAGCCGATGGTTATGGTAGTTATCGTGAGTCGGATACGTTTATGGCGGGTAATCAAATAGTCGTTGCGGAAACTGATATCGGCAGTGTTGGATTGAGTATTTGTTATGATTTACGTTTCCCAGAACTTTATAAAGTATTGCGTCAAGAAGGGGCGGATATCATTGTGGTGCCCGCTGCGTTTACCGCTGTGACGGGGCAAGCTCACTGGGAAGTATTATTGCGAGCTAGAGCGATTGAGACACAATGTTGGATTTTGGCAAGCGGACAAACTGGAACGCATCCATGTGGACGAAAAACATGGGGACACTCAATGGTCGTTGACCCTTGGGGACGTATCCATAAACAGCTTCAGGATGAAGTAGGTTTATTGGTGACTGAGATAGATTTGTCACAAAGCCAACAAGTAAGGCAGAATATGCCGCTGACTCAACACAGTCGCTTTCAAAATGAATTGAGACGGAAATAAAAGAGCTAACTATGAGCACAAACCAAATAGAACAGGCACTCCTTGCCCCAAATGGTCTGACAGAACAAGACATTGCTGACACGCTTGCCAGCATTGCGACGCGCCAGATCGATTATGCGGACATTTACTTTCAGTCCAGCTGGCATGAGTCTCTGGTTCTAGAAGACAGCATCATCAAAGATGGCTCTTTTAACATTGATTGTGGTGTTGGTGTCCGTGCAGTAACTGGCGAGAAAACCGGCTTTGCCTACTCTGATCAAATCCAGCCTGAAGGCCTGAAGCAGAGTGCAATGGCGGCGCGCGGTATTGCTCAGCAAGGGCAGAATGGTAAAGTCCAAGCGTTTAAACGCACCGAAAACCAAGCGTACTACGCCGCTGTGAATCCACTAGCTGAATGGGAAAAGCAGCAAAAAACAGAATTGCTCAAATCTCTAGATGCTTACATCCGCACTAAAGAACCATTGATTAAAGAGGTCTCGATCAGCATCAGCGGTGTGCATGAGCAGATGCTTGTTGCGGCAACAGACGGTACTTATGCTGGCGATATTCGTCCTTTGGTGCGTTTGTCTATTAGCGTGCTCGCACAAAAAGGTGAACGACGTGAACGCGGTAGCGCTGGTGGCGGCGGCCGTTTCGGTTACGATTTCTTTTTAACGGAAAGCAATGGTGTGAAACAAGCTTTTCATTACGCAGACGAAGCGATTCGCATGGCGTTAATCAACCTTGAAGCAGAAGCAGCACCAGCTGGCATGATGCCAGTGGTATTGGGTTCTGGCTGGCCTGGCGTGTTGCTACACGAAGCGGTAGGTCATGGCCTAGAAGGTGATTTTAACCGGAAGGAATCTTCGGTTTTCTCTGGCAAAATGGGTCAACAAGTGACGTCTTCGCTGTGTACCATCGTCGATGATGGCACGTTAAAAGACCTTCGTGGTTCACTGAATGTGGATGATGAAGGGGTAAACGGCCAGTACAACACGCTTATCGAAAATGGTGTGCTGAAAGGTTACATGCAAGACAAGCTAAACGCGCGGTTAATGGGTGTGAACCCAACAGGTAACGGTCGTCGTGAGTCTTATGCACATTTACCAATGCCGCGTATGACCAACACCTACATGCTACCAGGTGAACATACGCCAGAAGAAATAATCTCGACGGTCGAGAAAGGGTTGTATGCGCCAAACTTTGGTGGCGGTCAGGTGGACATTACTTCGGGTAAGTTTGTGTTCTCTGCATCCGAAGCATACTTGATTGAAAACGGTAAAATTACGCGCCCTGTTAAAGGTGCGACGTTGATTGGATCAGGTATCGAAGCAATGCAGCAAGTCTCTATGGTCGGTAACGACCTAAGTATCGACAAGGGCGTTGGCGTATGTGGTAAAGCAGGTCAAAGTGTGCCAGTTGGGGTTGGTCAGCCGACCTTGAAGCTGGACTCACTGACAGTGGGTGGCACGGAGTAACTCAGTCGAATCGTTATAAAAAGAGCGCTCATTAGAGCGCTCTTTTGCTTTGTGAGTCGGTGTCAATTACAGGTTTTCTTCAGCAAATTCCGCCAAGCGGCTACGAACCACGCCGTTGAGGTGAATATTTGCGCTGCCTTCAAAGTTCTTGAAGCGCTCAACCATGTACGTCAATCCTGATGTCACTGGGGTGAGGTAATGGGAGTCAATCTGCGCCAAGTTACCGGAGCAGACGATTTTGGTTCCTTCGCCACAGCGGGTAATGATGGTTTTGATTTGTGATGCAGTGAGGTTTTGACACTCATCAAGCAGTACAAACGCATTTTGAATCGAACGGCCACGCATAAAGTTGATCGATTTAAATTGAATGTTGGCTTTATCGCAGATGTACTTCAATGAGCCTTCAGTGCAGTGATCGTGTTTATGTAGTGCTTCCAAGGTATCGGTCACCGCCGCTAACCACGGCATCATTTTCTCCTCTTCGGAGCCGGGTAAGAAGCCGATGGATTCACCGATATCTGGCGTGTTACGTGTTACGATAATTTTATCGAACATGCTTTTTTCAATGGTTTGCTCCAATGCTGCTCCCATTGCCAGTAATGTCTTACCACTACCCGCCGCACCCGTTAGAATCACCAAGTCAATTTCTGGATCGAGTAAGGCATCTAACGCCATTCCCTGGTAGATATTTTTAGGTGTGATGTCCCAAGCCTTACGATGCATTAGACGTTCGCGGCTCAGGTCGAGAAGCGTTAGCTTGTCTTCATTGATGGTTTCTACGCGACCAGCAAAGTCACTGTCTTCATCAATAACGTATTGGTTGATAAAGGTTGGGTCGAAGGGTTCGCGACTGAGTTTGTGGTAAGTTTTTCCGCCCAGAGCATAGCTTTCTACTTCCTCAATACCGCTCCAGAAATCACCTTCACGCAATTGAAAGCCTTTGGTTAGGTATTGAATGTCGTCAATCAGTTGGTCGGTTCTATAGTCCTCAACAAAGCGTACACCAGCCCCTTTGGCTCGCAGACGCATGTTGATGTCTTTCGTGATCAGTACCACTTCACGTGGTGCACGTTTATTTTGCAGATAAAGCACCGCGTTGAGAATACGGTTGTCACCGGCTTTGTCGGCGAAGGCTTTGACAGTTTCCTGCAGTTCAAAATCCGCCAAAATGGAAATAGTACCTTGGTCGGGGTTGTCTTTAGAAACAGGAATGCCTTCAGAGATTTCATCTGGCGTTGCTTCTTTAAACAAATCTTCCAAGGTGCGAATAGCCACGCGCGCATCTCTTGCAACGTCGCGCTTACTGTCTTTGATTCGGTCGAGTTCTTCCAACACGGTCATGGGGATAACGACATCGTGTTCTTGGAAAGAGAAGATGGCAAAGGGTTCATGAAGAAGAATGTTGGTATCGAGTACAAACAGTTTCCGATCGGTATCGCCCATAGCGTCTCCTTGCCGTAGTACGGCTCTGCATGCGAGTTGTTAGGTCGTTTCCAAATAGGTGTGAAGTGACCTAACTCTGATTGCTTGCAATAGAGGTTGTCGGGCTGATGTCGGCTAGTGTGCAACCGAGTAGCAAGACAACTTACTGCAAACCCGTGTTGATCCTAATCGTGTACTAACGCGCTTAAATCATATGCAATGGTTTTAAACGCCCCTCATTAGAAGTATACGTAATATTTACGTTCTACAACTTAATAATTGGCATGAGTATTTTACAATTTGATTGCATTTAGAGTTTGGGAAAAAAAGTTTCTGCTTGGTGCGGTTTCGGCGTGACCTAAATCACAGCTTCAAGTAAGATTAGCGACCTTTTTCTGCGTATAGGCTACGTCCGATTTATCATGTTGAGCTGGCTTAAAAAATACTCAGTTCATACTGAAATGACGAATGCTATCGGCATAGCAGAAGCCAGAATCAGATCTAAACTATTATCCATGCCCACGGGCATGAGTAGACCAACAAGAAACACGAATCAAGAACTAATAACGAGGTAGTCAATTCATGACATTTGCTTTGGGGCAGCGCTGGATTAGCGATACGGAAAGCGATTTAGGTTTAGGTACCGTTGTAGCAATGGATGCTCGTACTGTGACATTGATGTTTGCAGCGTCAGAGGAAAACCGAGTTTACGCACGTAACGATGCACCTGTTACCCGAGTCACCTTTAATGTTGGGGATGTCATCGATTGCCAAGAAGGTTGGTCTCTAAAAGTAGAAGAAGTACTGGAAGATGAAGGTCTTTACACCTATTTCGGTACTCGTGAAGACACGCAAGAAACCGCTGTTGTTCTGCGTGAGATTTTCCTTAGCAACCAAATTCGTTTTAACAAACCTCAAGATAAGTTGTACGCCGGTCAAATCGACCGTATGGACAACTTTGTTCTGCGTTACCGTGCGCTAACCAACCAGTTTGAGCAGCATAAGAGCCCAATGCGTGGCCTATGTGGTATGCGTGCAGGTTTGATCCCTCATCAGCTTTACATCGCGCACGAAGTTGGCCGTCGTCACGCGCCACGCGTCTTGTTGGCGGATGAGGTAGGTTTGGGTAAAACCATCGAAGCGGGCATGATCATCCACCAACAAGTTCTGTCTGGTCGTGCCGAACGCATTTTGATTGTGGTGCCTGAAACACTGCAGCATCAATGGCTGGTTGAGATGATGCGTCGTTTCAATCTGCATTTCTCTATCTTTGACGAAGAGCGCTGTATCGAAGCGTTTGCGGATGCAGAAAACCCATTTGATACTCAGCAATATGTGCTGTGTTCTTTGGATTTCCTACGCAAGAGCCGCAAGCGTTTTGAACAAGCACTGGAAGGTGAATGGGACCTACTGGTTGTCGATGAAGCGCATCACCTTGAATGGAGCCAAGATAAACCGAGCCGTGAATACCAAGTGGTAGAAGGCTTGGCTGAACGTACTCCAGGTGTGTTGCTACTGACTGCAACGCCAGAGCAGCTTGGTCGTGAGAGTCACTTTGCTCGTCTGCGTTTATTGGACCCAGACCGCTTCTATGATTACGAAGCATTCGTTGAGGAAGAAGATCAATACGCGCCCGTAGCGGATGCGATTACTTCACTCTTTTCCGGTGAAAAGCTACCTAATGAAGCAAAAAACCAGATCACTGAGTTGTTGTCTGAACAAGACGTAGAACCACTTTTCCGTATTATCGAAAGTGAAGCGGACGAAGAAGCTAAAGCGTCGGCACGCCAAGAGCTGATCGATAACTTGATGGATCGTCATGGTACAGGGCGTGTTCTGTTCCGTAACACGCGCGCGGCCATCAAAGGCTTCCCTACGCGTAACGTGCATCTGATGCCAATGGATATTCCACCGCAATACACTACATCAATGCGTGTTGCTGGGATGATTGGCGGTAAGATGAGTTCTGAAGCACGTGCGATGAAGAACCTTTACCCGGAAGAAATTTTCCAAGAATTTGAAGGCGATGACGCGAGCTGGTGGCAGTTTGACTCGCGTGTGAATTGGTTGCTTGAAAAAGTAAAAGAGAAGCGCAGCGAGAAAATCCTCGTGATTGCTTCTCGTGCGAGTACCGCACTGCAATTGGAGCAAGCACTGCGTGAGCGTGAAGGTATCCGCGCCACCGTTTTCCACGAAGGTATGTCGATTCTTGAACGTGACAAAGCGGCGGCTTACTTTGCGCAAGAAGAAGGTGGAGCACAAGTTCTTATCTGTAGCGAAATCGGCTCTGAAGGTCGTAACTTCCAGTTTGCCAACCAACTTGTCATGTTCGACTTGCCATTTAACCCAGACTTGCTTGAGCAACGTATTGGTCGTTTGGACCGTATCGGTCAAAATCGCGATATCGACATTCATGTTCCTTACCTGAAAGGCACATCGCAAGCGATCCTAGCACGTTGGTTCGATGAAGGCCTGAGCGCTTTTGCGGAAACCTGCCCAACAGGCCGTGCTGTTTACGATAAGTACTCCGATGATCTGATTGAAATTCTTGCCTCTGGTGATACCAGCACGCTAGATGAGATCATTGAAGCGTCAGCAAAAATGAATAAAGAGCTGAAATCCCAATTGGAGCAAGGCCGTGATCGCCTATTAGAAATGCATTCAAATGGCGGGGAAAAAGCACAACAAATCGTTGAGAAAATTGAATCAACTGACGGCGATACCAATCTGGTCACCTTCGCACTTTCTCTTTTTGACACGATTGGCTTGAATCAAGACGATAAAGGTGAAAACGCCCTGATTGTGACCCCATCTGAGCACATGATGGTGCCAAGCTACCCAGGTCTGCCATACGAAGGAGCGACGATCACGTTTGATCGTGATACGGCTTTATCTCGTGAAGATATGCACTTTATCAGTTGGGAACACCCAATGATCCAGGGTGGTATCGATCTTCTTATGAGTGAAGGGGTGGGGACGTCTGCGGTATCTCTATTGAAAAACAAAGCGTTACCAGTCGGGACTATTCTTCTTGAGTTGATTTACGCGGTAGATGCGCAAGCGCCAAAACGCAGTGGTATCGCGCGCTTCTTACCGAAAACGCCAATCCGTTTAATGATGGACTCGCGTGGTAATGATTTGTCTGCTCAAGTGGAGTTTGAAAGCTTTAACCGCCAGCTCAGCCCTGTAAACCGTCACTTAGGTAGCAAGTTGGTTACGTCGGTACAGAAAGACGTACACCGCTTAATTGAAGCCGGTGATGTTCTTATTGAAGAGAAGGTCGAAGAAGTACGCAAACAAGCTCATCAAGATATGCAGCACAGTTTGAATGCAGAGCTTGAGCGTTTGCAAGCACTGAAAGCGGTGAACCCAAATATTCGTGACGAAGAAATTGAAGCTATCGACGCACAAATTAAAGAGCTCACTGGTTACATCAACCAAGCTCAGGTTCAGCTCGACTCGCTGCGTTTGATTGTGGTGAGCCACAACTAAGTAAGTATTTATTGCTCATTAAAAAAGGTCTTCAGTTGAAGACCTTTTTCTTTATTTACGGTTTAGTTTCTTTAAGCGGAATGCATTAATCACTGATAGCTATCTCATTTACATCAACCACTTCCACCAGATAAATACAGCCAAGAAGCCAAACAAGTAAATCAGGCCTGCAATCGACAACCACTTTAGTTTAGGTCCAACAGCCAAAGGCTCAGATAACTCAGTTTTGCTCACTAAGGTGTAATTTAGCAGAGCAAAGAATGGCGTGGTCATAAAGGCGAGAATCATCGCAAAGTTCAGCATAGGCAATAACGCAGAAGCCCAGAAAACCACAATACCTAATGCAAGTAAGGAGACTACCAGCATGATCGCTGAAGTGGTTTTAGGGTTAGTGTCTGGTTGTGAGCGCAGTAGGCGTTGAGAATCCGAAATAACGCGCGAATAGCCATCAATAACGGTAATCGTGCTGCCAAAGATACAGAAAAACGCAATTACCGCGATTAAGTAACGAGACCATTCGCCAATCGTTGCCGCATATAAGCCAACCAATTGGTGGGAGAAGCCAACGCCAGAGCTTTCAAGCGCAACGCCAGAACCATAAAGCATCAAAGAGCCTAGCGATACAAAGATAATGGCAAGAAACGCCGTGCCAATATAACCGACATTAAAGTCAAATAGAGCAGAGCGGTATGTTACTTCTTGCTGGCTTGATTGGCGTTTTAGCCACGCTGAGGTTAAACAGGAGATCTCTATCGGTGCAGGCATCCACCCCATTGTCACGACGATAAAACCAATAGCCGCAATAGACCAAGGTGATGGCGGCTCGAAGTTGGCTACTTGCTCAACAGGGTTACCAACGGCGATAGAAACAGCGAGTAAAGTCGCGATGGTTAACACCGACATTATCACTTTAGATAGCGTATCGAGCGCTTTGTAATGGCCAGCAAATAATATGATCAGGCAGGTGACAATCACAATGATGCTGAGTGATGCCATTGATAGTGAAAACGGAATGAAGTAGCCCAGCAAGCTAGCGCTAAACATCAACAAAGCGGCGGTATTGATGACGGCCGATACCACGCTCAGAAATAGAAATAGCCATAGATAAGGCCGACCTAATTTCGCGTAGCCCTCAACCAAGGTGAGCCCTGTCCCCATGGTGTACTGTACGCCCGCTCGGAAAAAAGGGTATTTAAACAGGTTTACGAGCAGAATCAGTGCAGCCAATTGCCAACCATAAATCGCACCAGCCTTGGTTGATGCGACGAGGTGAGAGCCACCGACCGCAGCAGATGCCATTAATATGCCGGGGCCTAGCGAACGAAAAAATAAGGAAAGTTTGGATTGGGGTTTATCTATAACGGCGGAGTCCATTGCTTATTGTCCTTTTTATCTTATGTATCTTTCTAAAGAGATACATACCGCAGTACATGACAGGCTGAGCGATCGCCCTATACTGCGCAACGGTAATGTCTTTTAAATGCTGTGTTTTGGTGTATTTATTTTAAGTATTCTTTGCGAATATCATGCTGTGTGCATCTAGCACTCTATTCAGTTATGCGTCTTGTTGTCAAACTAAATTTACAACGTGCTATTTTTAGTTTTTATGCTAAAGGATTGACTTTGTTTTATTGGGTTGAACTTTTCTTCCGAACCCTGCATCTGGGTGCTATTTGGGTATATAATCGCGGCGTTTTTATTTTGTAGAGATCTCCCATGGCAATGCTTGAATATACCCCTCCCACCGACCCTTGGGTTGATATCGTTTTTGAGGATGACGACATTCTGGCAGTGAATAAGCCATCAGGGCTGCTGTCTGTCCCTGGTCGCCTTGCAGAGCATTACGACAGCATGTGGAGCCGCCTCAAAGAGTTGCATCCAGAAATTCAAGTTGTGCATCGCTTGGATATGTCGACATCAGGGTTGATGTTGCTGGCGAAAAACAAACCCGCGGAGCGAGCATTAAAAAAGCAGTTCCAATATCGCCTCACTCACAAGGTGTATTACGCACGTGTTTGGGGGCATGTTGAGCCGCAAGAAGGGAATATTGATCTTCCATTAATTTGTGATTGGCCAAATCGTCCACGACAAAAAGTATGTTTTGACGACGGCAAACCATCTCAAACTTTATTCCAAGTAGTGAAGCGTGAAGTGCACCCTGATGGCACCCATACGACCGTTGTGCGACTACTGCCCATTACTGGTCGATCGCATCAGTTACGCGTGCATTTGATGGCGATTGGTCATGCGATTATTGGTGATGAGTTTTATGCAACTGAAGAGGCGTATCAGTTTTCAGAGCGTTTAGAGTTGCACGCTGCGGAGTTAAGTTTTTATCACCCAGTCACAGAACAGTTGAGCAGTATTTTTGTACCCTGTGACTTTTCTCCTGAAGCCGAGGCGATGATCTTTAACTATTTTTCGCCAGAGCGTACATTGCCTGATTATAAAACGTTGCCACACCCTTAATGCCAATTGCACTCAACAGCGGTTCTTTCTAGTTCGCTATTTTTGGCTATTTCGTTACTGTGGTTGATGTATCCTGTCTTTCAGCCGTGAACAAGGAGTTGTTATGTCTTTGCCAAGCATCGTATTTTTAGACCGAGCGACCATCCCAGAACATATTGAGGTCCCACGACCTGGCTTTCCGCACCACTGGCGTGAGTACGACCTAACTGCGCCTGAGCAGGTAATAGAAAGGTTAGCAGATGCCGATATCGTGATTAGCAATAAAGTCCTGCTTGACCAACATGTATTAGAGCAACTACCAAAATTACGGATGATCGCGGTTGCCGCAACTGGTTTTAACAACGTCGATGTGAACTACTGTGCTAATCATGATATTGCGGTTGCTAATGTACGTGGTTACGCGACGCGTTCGGTGCCCGAGCATGTGATGTCAATGTTATTCGCTTTAAGACGGAATTTATTTGGGTACCACCAAGATATTGCCGCAGGTGAGTGGCAGCGTAACCAGCAGTTTTGTTTTTTTACGCACCCAATCGGGGATATTGGTGGTAGCACGTTAGGTGTTGTTGGTAGCGGGGCACTAGGGCAAGCGACGGCGAATCTGGCTCAAGCGTTAGGAATGACCGTGTTGTTTTCTGAGCGTAAAGGGGCGGCAGAATGTCGGCCTGGTTATGTGCCGTTTGAGGAAGTATTAAAACGCTCCGATGCGCTGACCTTGCATTGCCCGCTCAACGATCATACTCAGAATTTAATTGGTCAAGCAGAGTTGCAACAAATGAAGTCCAACTCCATTTTGATTAATACAGGGCGTGGAGGTTTGGTGGATGAGAGCGCACTGGTGGATGCCTTAAAACAGCAAGAAATTGCAGCGGCTGGTTTTGATGTTTTTACACAAGAACCGGCTGATGAGAGCAATCCGCTGATTGCCAATATGAGTTTACCTAATTTGTTACTGACACCGCATGTTGCATGGGGCAGCGACTCATCTATTCAACGTTTAGCGGAAATCTTGATTGAGAACATTAACGCTTTCGAGCGCGGAGACCGCGTTAATCGCTTAGTGTAACGCTGACTGTAAAACCAAAGATAAAAAAAGCAGACATTGACGTCTGCTTTTTGCGTTTAAATCGAATGCTCATTGCGTGAGCCCTCGAATTAAAACTCTTCTTCGTTTAGACCTTTAAGGATCTGAAAGATTTCGCGGTACGCTTTTGCTGGTTTCCCAGCTTTTTTCTCTTTCGCTGCTTGGCGAGCAAGTTGGCGTAGACGCTGACGATCCGCTTCTGGGTACATTTCCATTACGTCATCAATGGCTTTGTCACCTTCTTCCACTACGCGATCACGCAACGCTTCAAGTTTGTGGAATACCGCCGTTAATTGAGAGTGCTTATTACGAATTTTATCCAGTGCGGCTTGGATTGGCTCTGGATCTTCGTAACGCATCAATTTACCGATACGTTGTAATTGGCGACGACGCGCTTCATTTTTAAAGCGTTGCGCGTCAGCAATTGCTTCTCGCAAATCTTCGCTCAATGGAAACTTTTCTAGAACTGAAGGTTTGAGGCCGACAAGCTCCTCACCTAGCTTTTGCAGTTCTTCCATGTCTCGCTTCATCTCGGATTTACTTACCCAGATGATCTCTTCTTCTGGTTCCCATGGCGCTTTTTGATTCTTACGTGCCATTTCAGTTGCCTGTGTTTTGATTAATATTATGACTATTTTAACAAGAATCATGGGGAGAAAGCGAAATTCTTGTTATCCTATTGTTCATCAAAGACAAGATGTGAAAGACAATGGATATTAAACAGCAGGTTGCTGAGCAACGTACCGAGCTAGAGCAAGCCGTCGCAAGAGCCTTAAAGCTTGCATCGGCAAAATCTGACGCCGCCGAAGTCGCAATTACTAAAAGCACTGGTTTAAGTGTTTCAACTCGTATGGGTGAAGTAGAAAATGTCGAGTTCAACAGCGATGGTGCGCTGGGCATTACCGTTTACCGAGGTCAACGCAAAGGCAGTGCTTCCACGTCTGATTTAAGTGAAGCTGCAATCGAGCAAACCGTTATAGCGGCGCTAGATATTGCACATTACACATCTGAAGACCCATTTGCAGGCCCTGCAGCGAAAGAATACATGGTGCAAGAGATCCCTGAGCTTGATCTTTTCCACCCTGACGCACCCGATCCAGACTATGCTGCCAATGTGGCGATTGCAGCAGAAAAAGAGGCGCTAAATTATAATAGTGCAATCAAACAAAGTGATGGCGCGAGTTATGATAGTCATTACGGCGTGAAAGTGTATGGCAATAGCCATGGCTTATTAGCTAGTTATGCGTCTAGCCGACATAGTACTAGCTGTTGTGTAATTGGCGTTGGTCAAAACGGCGAGATGGAACGTGATTACAGCTACACCGTGGCACGTCATCGTGATGACTTATGGACCCCAGAAACGGTGGGTCGTAAGGCGGCAGAGAATACGGTTAACCGCTTAGATGCGCAGCGTCTAAAAACAGGTCAATACCCAATCATGTTTGCGGCTGATGTTGCGACAGGCTTGATTGGCCATCTCGTTATGGCGATCAGCGGTGGTAACTTGTACCGAAAATCTTCTTTCTTACTTGACCATCTAGGCAAACAAGTGCTTCCTGAATGGTTCAATATCTCAGAACGTCCGCATGTATTGCGTGGTTTGGCATCAAGTCCATTCGATAGTGAAGGTGTGTACACTCAAGACCGTGAGATCATTACCGACGGTGTGCTAGCAACTTATCTGTTAACCAGTTATGCCGCACGTAAAATGAAGATGACGCCGACAGGTCACGCTGGTGGGATTCATAACTGGTACGTGAAGTCGACAGGCCAAAACTTCGAACAAATGCTTAAAGAGCTCGGTACTGGTCTTCTAGTGACAGAAGTCATGGGACAAGGTGTGAACGTGGTAACGGGTGATTACTCTCGCGGTGCCGCAGGCTTCTGGGTTGAGAATGGCGAGATCCAATACCCAGTATCAGAAATTACCATCGCAGGTAATCTAAAAGACATGTTCACCAAGATTGTGGCGGTTGGTAGTGATATTGAAACGCGCTCACAAATCCAAACGGGCTCTATCCTACTGGATACCATGAAAGTGGCGGGTGAATAAGCTTTTCTAGCAATTCAGAATCAAAAAAGCCTGATGTGTTCATCAGGCTTTTTCGTTTTTTCTGTTAGGTAATCAGTATTGTGGCAAGCCCTAAGAAGACAGATAAACCAATCACATCCGTCACCGTTGTTAATGCCATACCACCAGCTAAAGCAGGATCGATGTTCATTTTTTTCAATAGGATTGGAATCGTTACTCCTGCAATACCTGCGACCAATAAGTTGGTCAGCATGGCGGCGGAAATGATTCCTCCGAGCATCCAGTTACCTTTCCAAGCAACAACAATACCACCAATAATCAGCGCCCACATGATACCGTTGAGTAAGCCGATCGAAGCTTCTTTCATTAACAGTTCGCGTTTGTTTGAGTCACCGATATGACCAAGAGCAAGACCACGAATCACTAGTGCGACGGTTTGGTTACCAGCGACACCACCCATGGACGGAACAATCGTCATCAATACTGCAATGGCCGCCATTTGATCTAATGTGGCCTCAAACATATTAGAAACGGAAGCAGCAGCAAGGGCGGCTAATACGTTAGCGCCAAGCCAGATACTGCGTTTGCGAGCTGATTTTACAACAGGCGCGAAAGTATCTTCGTCATCGTCCATACCCGCCATACTCATCATCGAGTGTTCCGCGTCTTCACGAATAACGTCAACCACGTCATCGATGGTGATACGACCGACCAAATGCAAGTTTTCATCAACAACAGGTGCAGATACCCAATTACGGCGTTCGAACAGACTCGCAACATCTGAGTCGCTAGTATCGACGGTGATGGCCTCGTCCGCGTCTTCCATTACATCAATGATTTTTACGTCTGGCTGAGTGGTAATAAGCGTCGTGATCGGCAGTTCACCGATGAGCTTACTCTCTTCATCGATCACATACAGGGCATCCGTAGCTTCTGGAAGCTCGCCTTTCATACGTAGATAACGCAAAACTACGTCCACATCTACGTCACCACGAATTGTGATGACGTCGGTGTTCATCAGTCCTCCCGCGGTGTCTTCTGGGTAGGATAGGGCAGTTTCGACCCGTAGACGGTCAGAGGAGTCCATTTGCGACAGGACTTCGCGTGACAGGTTGTCAGGCAAGCTACGCAGTACGTAAGCCACGTCATCGGTATCCATGCCTTCTGTCGCTTCTGCAAGCGCTTCTGGTGCCATTTTGGATACGAGGCTGTCTTTGACGTCTTCGTTCAGCTCGTCAAGGATTTCACCATAATCTTCAGGGTCGGTGAGTTGCCAAAGAACTTCACGGCTCTTCCGTGGGGAGGCTTCTAAAAGGTGAGCGATATCCTCAGGTTCCATGTCCTGTAATTGACGACGAACATGGACGAAGCGGCCATTTTCTAGCGCTTCTGTGACTTCTTGGAGGGCTTGGTGAGCTTGGTCGAATTCAATTTGCTCTGCCATTCATTCCTCCCAATTCCTGATATTTACAATGCGTTGAATAATAACTTAATTCTAGGCGCCTTTTAATAACAACTTATGATACTAAGCAAATTTATTTATTAGGTCAGGGAAGAGAAAGATAATGGGAGGTAAGAAAAAAGCGAGTAAACTACTCGCCTTCATCAAATTTATCTTCGATCAAGTGGCAAACGGCATCCAGTGCTTCTTCCGCTTGCCCACCCGTTGCGTGGATCGTGACGTATTGTCCTTGAGCGGACTCTAGCATTAACAGGCCCATTACGCTGTCTGCTGTGGCGGTTTTGTCTTCTTCATTGTCGATGGTGATGACCGCTTCAAAGCTCTGTGCCAGTTCGACCAGCTTGACTGCTGCACGAGCATGTAAGCCAAGGCGGTTTTGAATCAATACTTTACGACTTAACTCCACGGCTACTCCTTAGCGTTTTTCTCTAGTGAGGTATGGCGAATTTGTACTTGGTGTCCTTTGTTGGCGAAGTATTCACCGATTTGCTGAGTTAAGTACACCGAGCGGTGCTTACCACCAGTACAACCGATTGCAACGGTCAGGTAGCTGCGGTTGTTTTTCTCAAGCAGAGGTAACCAATTCTCTATAAAGCTTTCAATTTGATATTTCAAACTTAACACCGATTGGTGTTGCTCTAAAAATGCGGCGATAGGAGCATCCAGACCTGTAAGCGGGCGTAGTGCTTGTTCCCAATGTGGGTTAGGTAAGAAGCGAACGTCAAATACGTAATCGGCATCGGAAGGCAGGCCGTATTTAAAACCAAAAGACTCAAATACCATAACGAGCCCTTTGCGATCTCTGCCTTCAACGCGCATACGCACGGTTTCACTCAATTCATGCAAAGACTGCCCACTACTATTTAGGACCAGATCTGCATGCGCTTTGAGTGGCGTCAAAATTTGTTTCTCACGCTCGATGGCTTGATCGAGCGAGAGGGAGGTGCCACCTAAAGATAACGGGTGAATTCGGCGTGTTTCGCTGTAGCGTTTGAGTAGCGTTTCTTTATTGGCGTCCAAGAAAAGCATGGTCACATCAAGCTCAGTTTTTAACTGTTCTAGTGTACTCGTCAGTTCTTTTAGCTTTTTAGGAATATTACGAATATCAATGCTGACTGCAACATTCTGTTTGCTGTCAGCAACAGAATGAACAAATGCGTCCAGCAAGTTAACTGGCAGGTTATCAACACAGTAGTAACCTAAGTCTTCCAGTACACGAAGCGCAATACTTTTACCGGCACCTGAGTGCCCGCTAACAACGATTAGTCGCATGGAGTTAGTCCTGCTTATTGGTGAATCATGATGTCGTAAAGTTCTTCATCACTCTGAGCATTACGCAGTAGTTTTAATACTTGCTTATCGCTCAGACGTTCTGCCATAGAGGATAGAGTCTTGAGGTGCTCTTTGCACTGTTCTTCTGGTACAAGGAGCGCAAAAAGAAGATCGACAGGTCGATTGTCAATCGCATCAAATTCGATTGCTTCATCACATTGCAGTAAGACAGCAATGGCCTTGTCGCTTGATTGCATTCTCGCGTGAGGGATCGCAATACCGTTTCCGATACCGGTACTGCCCATTTTTTCTCTATTGAGCATGCATTCGAACAGCTCGGTAGAATCTTGGCCCGTTTGATCAGCCACGATACGGCTGATCATTTCAAGGGCGCGTTTTTTACTCGTGCAGTGGACCGCACTTTTGGTGCAGTCCAATGACAGTATTTCGCTCAGTTGCATGATTAATGACTGTTTAGTTTTTCTTTGTGCTTATTAAGTTGGCGAACCAATTTATCTACCAGCGAATCGATCGCGGCATACATATTTTCGTCATCGGCTGATGCGTGGATTTCGCCTTGATTTATGTGAAGCGTAGCTTCCGCGATTTGAGTAATTTTTTCAACTTTTAGTACAACATGCACTTGATTGATGTGGTCGAAGAACCTTTCGAGCTTCTGAAACTTAGAATTTACATAGTCTTGCATTGAATCGGTAAGATCAACGTGATGGCCTTGAATATTGATTTGCATAGACTTTCCTTTTCAGTTAGTGCCTTATAATAGGCGTTTACGCTGACTTGAAGGGGCAATTCCCAAGGATTCGCGATATTTGGCTATCGTACGTCTTGCGACCTGAATCCCTTGGTCAGCCAGAAGAGCAGCAATCTTGCTATCACTCAGTGGTTTGGCAGTATTCTCTGCTGCGACCAGTTTTTTAATGAGTGCACGAATTGCTGTTGACGAACATTCTCCGCCGTTGTCAGTACTAACATGGCTAGAGAAGAAGTACTTCAATTCAAAAATACCACGTGGTGTATGCATAAATTTTTGCGTTGTTACACGAGAAATCGTGGATTCATGCATGTCCACAGCCAAAGCGACATCATTGAGCACCATTGGCTTCATGGCTTCCTCACCATACTCGAAGAAATCTTGTTGATGTTCAACAATACATCTTGCAACTTTGAGTAGCGTCTCGTTTCTACTCTCTAAGCTCTTAATTAACCATTTTGCCTCTTGCAAATTGCTGCGGATGTACTGGCTATCCGCGCTATTACCTTTGCCTAATTGAGCATATTGTTGATTTACTTTTAATTTGGGCACGCTATCCGGGTTTACAGAAACGGTCCATTTGCCATTGTCTTTAAAAACGGACACGTCTGGAATTACGTACTCGGTATCATCAGGAGTGATGCGACTACCTGGACGAGGATCTAACTGTTGGATAAGCTTTAAGACTTCACGAAGATCGGCTTCTTTCAGCTTAGTCTCTTTGATGACGAGCTTGTAGTCACGGTTGCCTAGGTGATCAATATGATCCGCAAGTATCATTTTGGCTTCAGCAAGCCACGGCGTGTCTTCTGGGAAGGTCGTCAGTTGCAGTAACAAACATTCTTGTAAGTTACGTGATGCAACTCCAAGAGGATCGAATTGTTGAATGCGTTTACGAACGGCTTCTACTTCGTCTAACTCTATCTCTTCATTATCGAAGCTCTCATGAATCTCTTCAGGCGACAAAGTTAAATAGCCGTAGTCGTCAACAGCGTCAATAATCGCTAATGCAATCGTGCGGTCGGTTTCACTGAATGGTGTTAGGTCAAGCTGCCACATGAGGTAATCATGTAACGATTCAGTGGTTTCGCCTTGGTAGACGGGCATATCATCATCAAGAGCTAAGCCAGTGCTACCAGTATTAGCGCTGTAGACGTCATCCCAAGTCGTGTCGATTTCAAGTTCAGAGCTAATTTCTGATTTCTCTATCACATCGGAGCTATCTGGAACGTCAATTTCTGTTGGTTCGCTAGCACTGTTGCTATCAGCAGCCTCGACCGCTGACTTATCTTCACCGTTTGCTAGAGGCTCGTCTTGGCCTTCTTCAACTTCCAATAATGGGTTTGAGTCCAACGCTTCTTGGATTTCTTGTTGAAGATCGAGTGTCGACAATTGCAATAAGCGAATCGCTTGCTGCAACTGTGGCGTCATGGCTAACTGCTGACCTAGCTTGAGTTGTAATGAAGGTTTCATTCAGTGTTACTTACCTTGTAATGCTCAGAATCTTACCGTTCCTAATATAATCATAGACGGAATTGTTCGCCGAGATAAACTTGTTTCACCTGTTCATTATTGAGAACTTCTGCCGGAGTTCCCGATGCAATTAGGTGCCCTTGGCTCACGATATAGGCTTTTTCACATACGTCCAGTGTTTCACGTACATTATGGTCAGTGATTAACACTCCGAGACCACGATCGCGCAGATGCTCAATGATTTTCTTGATGTCATTAACCGAAATTGGGTCAACACCAGCGAAAGGTTCATCCAATAAAATGAACTGAGGGTTGGCCGCTAAAGCTCGAGCGATTTCCACCCTGCGTCGCTCACCCCCTGATAGTGCCATACCAGCACTGGTTCTGATGTGCTGGATGTGGAATTCTTCCAACAAATCTTCCAGTTTATCTTGGCGCTCTTCCCTCGTCATTTCTTGACGAGTTTCAAGTACGGCCATGATGTTATCTTCTACTGAAAGCTTACGGAAAATCGACGCTTCTTGCGGAAGATAGCCAATGCCAAGGCGTGAACGGCTATGCATCGGTAAAATACTGATGTCATTGTCGTCAATGGTAATGGTGCCCTCATCACGAGGTACTAAGCCGACAATCATGTAAAACGAGGTGGTTTTACCCGCGCCGTTTGGACCGAGTAGCCCAACAATCTGACCAGATTCAACTTCTAAGCTAACATCAGTGACGACTTTGCGTTTTTTGTAGCTTTTCGCCAAGTTTTTCGCACTCAGTACTGCCATATTAGTTCTCTATCTGATTGGGTTGCAAAATGGTCGTAACGCGCTCTTCCTTAGAGCTATCTGCGACTAGCTTTTGTTTACCAATTTGGTAACGAATCGAAGAACCTTTGATGGTGTTGTTGTCTTGCGCCAGCTGCGCTTGACCTTTCATGGTCAGTTCGTCTGTAGAAATACGGTAATCCAGCTCCGTAGCTTGACCACTAAGTGTTTTACCATCGTCCATCAGCTGAGAAAACTTCGCAGGTTTACCAAATGCTTGAATCTGTTTAATTGCTTCGGTTTTAGGATCGCGAGTTACCACGATTCTATCAGCATCGATATTGATGCTCCCTTGCTTAAGAGATACATCGCCTTCAAAAACAACCTGGTTACTCTTCATATCCACCTGTTGGGTGTCAGAGTTTATGTAAACCGGCTGTTGAGTATCCGACTTGAGTGCCAGCGCTTGAGGCGCCGCCAATACCAGTGCCAGTAGGCTAAGGTGTAACGGTTTCATATCGACCTTGAACTTCATCTGTCAGAGTCGCAGTATGCTGTTTTAAGTTACCTTGCATTGCGCCTCCAGTAGTTTCAAATTGTGGTCCAACCAACATTACTTGTTGGTCAGCTTTAAAATCACGATTGGTTAGATTAATGACCAATTTGTCTGTTGCCATGGTATCAAAACTCGCACCAGGCAGAAGATTTTGCATTAAGACTTTGTCATATAAAGTCAAAACTTGGTCTTCATCTAACACTGCTCTTGTGGCAGTCACCTTCCATTCAATGACGCTACCTTCACGGTAAACCATCAAAGTCGGGTTATTAAAAATAGTATCTCCACTCTTAGCATAATGGTCTAAGTTAGTGGAGCGAATGATGTAACTGCGGACACCATCTTCACCGTAGGTGATGTTTTCTAATCCAGAACCACTGAACATGGGCAGTTCAGAATCTGGTGCTACTTGAATTGCGTCGTTGCCTTTAGGGGTTAGTAGGTAATAACCGCACCACGCTACAACGAAGATCAAGAGCAAATAAATAAGGCGAGTAAAACTCATATAATGAAGGCCTATCGTTTAGCTCAGTACTTCCCTGACCATTGCCTTTATTCGTCTAATAAATGATTTAAATGTTTGTGCTGATATTACATCACGCCAGCTTTTAGTAAATCGTGCATGTTCAGTGCACCCACAATTTTTTCGTCTTTACATAAAATCAGAGCGTTAATGTTTTTATTCTGCATCAAGTTCAAACCTTCAACCGCCAGCATATCAGGGTGTGCTGTGGTTGGGTTTGTCGTCATGACCTCGCCAATTGCCGTCGTATGAATATCGATACGCTTGTCTAAGGTACGACGTAAATCACCATCGGTGAATATACCAAGCATAGCATCGTGCTCATCGACGATGGCTGTCATGCCTAACCCCTTTTCTGAAATTTCAAGCAGGGCATCGCGAATTAATGCGTCAGGAGAAACTTTAGGTAACGCTTCTCCAAAGTGCATAATATCAGACAACTTAAGTAGCAGTTTTCTCCCCAGTGCACCACCTGGGTGAGATAGGGCAAAATCTTCGGCAGAAAAACCACGAGCTTGAAGCAGAGCTACGGCTAATGCATCTCCCATCACTAATGTGGCAGTCGTACTGCTAGTTGGCGCCAGGCCTAACGGACAAGCTTCTTGAGGTACCGTAATTTGCAGGTGTAAGTCAGACAGCTTGGCCATATTTGATTCTGGCTTACCTGTCATGCTGATGATCTTAATATTCAGGCGCTTTAATACTGGAAATAGAGACAGAATTTCGTTTGATTCACCAGAGTTAGAAATTGCCAGCACAATGTCACCAGGGCTAATCATACCCAAGTCACCATGTGCGGCTTCGCCTGGATGAACGAAAAACGCCGAAGTCCCAGTGCTTGCCAGAGTGGCGGCAATCTTGTTACCAATATGGCCTGACTTGCCAATACCCATAACGACAACTTTGCCGTTGTTGGAAAGGATAAGTTCACACGCTTTTTCAAATTGATCATCAAAGTAGGTATCTAGCTCTTGCAGAGCAGCAACTTCGATATCAAGAACTTGTTTAGCAGCAGCGCGAAAATCAAATTGATTGGACATATCAGATCTCTACTTATTGATCGTGGTAATTAAGCGGTCATGTTTGCGAATAAGTACACTTGGTAACCTAAGAAGCACACAAACAAGATGGCACCTTCAATACGGTTAATACTGCGTGATTTACCCAAACACATCGCGACAAGTAACAATGAAACGCCTAACATGACCCAGAAGTCACGTCCCATCGCGTACTCACTGAGCACCGATGGATTAATGATGCCAGGAATCCCCATTACCGCCAGAATGTTAAACACATTCGAACCGATAATGTTACCGACAGCCATGTCGTCTTCACCCTTTAAAACTCCCGCAAGTGATGCGGCTAGTTCTGGCAGGCTAGTGCCAATGGCGATAATAGTTAGACCGATAACAAGGTCGCTCATACCAAAGTGTTTAGCAATAATTACCGCGTTATCAACCAGCATGCTGGCTGCCAAAGGAAGCAGTATCAAGCCAATAACCACCCACATGATTGCTTTAGGGTTACTGACGCCTTCTGGGATCTCTGACTCTTGGTCATCAAGAAAAACATCACCTGATTTTTGCTCTTTGCGGCTGATTTGCAACATAGCAAATAAAAATGCCCCAAAGAGTACAAACAATAAGACACCCTCATAAAAACCGAGATGGCTATTCCAAAGCAGAATACCAGCGAGTACGGTTACGGCTATCATGAGTGGAAGTTCTCGGCGGATGACGGCGGAGCTAATCGACAAAGGCTTGATCAGCGCTGTAATACCTAGGATTAACGCAATGTTCGCTATGTTTGAGCCTAATACGTTACCCACCGCTGTATCTGTTTTGCCATCCCAAGCAGCGGTTGCAGATACCATCATCTCAGGGGCGGATGAGCCCATCGCAAGGATTGTCATGCCGATGACAAGCGGGGAAATACCGACGTTGCGGGCTATCGCTGCAGAGCCAAAAACAAGTTTATCTGCACTCCAAACAAGCAAAACAAGACCGACTATAAGCAACGCAACGGCTTCGAGCATGAGAATTCCTAAGTATTAAATAAGTAAAATGAATAACCGCTAATTTTGACCTTTTGCGGCCTAAAATGGAAGATAAACGAAGAATAAATTAAAGGTTAGTAACGAAAATGTATGTAAATCTCACTCATTTAAATGAGCAATTCTGGTCTAGGATTTAAACACTTCGTGCTAATTAGGTCATAAACCATGAGAAATTGCAGGGATATAGTCGACTTTATTTAATTGAACAGTGCTTTAAATTCAACGCCAATGTGCTTATGATTGCAGCCTAATAAATGTACCGACGTTACTTTATTAAACGTAGAATTCAACTCCGATGAGTATCTGCTTGATGATTCCGTGAGTTGCAACGCTCCTACAGTAGAAGAGATGATATGTCGAACAACGATTTAGTCACCGTGAACAACCTCACTTTTTCACGGGGAGAACGCATGATCTTTGATGATATTGATCTGCATGTTCCTGAGGGCAAAGTGACGGCCATTATGGGACCATCGGGAATTGGTAAAACAACACTGCTGCGTTTGATTGGTGGTCAGTTGTATCCCGAGCAAGGAGAGATCTGGTTTGATGGAGACAATATTCCCTCTCTCTCGCGTAAAAAACTCTACCATGCTCGAAAGAAAATGAGCATGTTGTTCCAGTCAGGGGCTTTATTCACTGATTTGAATGTTTTTGATAATGTCGCCTTTCCATTGAGAGAGCATACCGATTTATCGGAAGATTTGATTCGCACCATGGTGTTACTCAAGCTCGAAGCTGTCGGTCTACGCGGCGCGGCGCAATTAATGCCGAGTGAGCTTTCAGGTGGTATGGCAAGACGCGCTGCTTTGGCTCGTGCAATCGCACTTGACCCTGACCTGATCATGTACGATGAGCCGTTTGTGGGGCAAGACCCAATCACTATGGGCGTTTTGGTTGAGCTAATTAGCAATCTAAACCAAGCGTTAGGTTTGACCTCTATTGTGGTTTCTCACGACGTACCTGAAGTCATGAGTATTGCTGACTGGGTATACCTGATGGCCGATGGAAAAATCATCGCCTATGGTACGCCAGAAGAGCTGACTCAAAACTCTGATCCTCGTGTCCAGCAGTTCTTACAAGGTGATGCCGACGGTCCTGTACCGTTTCGTTTCCCTTCTCAAAGTATCGAAAAGGACTTATTTGATGGTCGATAACTTCATTCACTTTGTCGCCTCGCTGGGTCGACGCACGCTTTCTATTTGCGGAGCATTTGGTCGTGCGACTTTCATGTTGATTGGGGCGCTATTTTCTAAGCCACAACCGATCAGAAGCTTTCCTCTGCTTGTTAAGCAACTTTATTCTGTTGGTGTTCAGTCGCTGGCGATCATCGTCGTATCTGGTCTGTTCATTGGAATGGTTTTGAGTCTACAAGGCTATGTTGTGTTGGTGGATTACGGCGCAGAAGGCAGTTTGGGGCAAATGGTAGCGCTTTCGTTACTCCGTGAATTAGGACCCGTTGTTACTGCACTTTTGTTTGCTGGTCGTGCCGGTTCTGCGTTAACCGCAGAGATAGGTCTAATGAAAGCAACGGAACAACTGTCTAGCCTTGAAATGATGGCGGTAGACCCATTGAAACGAGTGATTGCACCACGGTTTTGGGCTGGGGTTATCTCAATGCCTTTACTGGCTATGATTTTCATGGCTGTGGGAATTTGGGGCGCTCAGCTTGTTGGTGTTGACTGGAAAGGCGTTGATCACGGCAGTTTTTGGTCAGCGATGCAGTCCTCTGTTGAGCTAGGGCAAGACATTGGTAACAGTATGATCAAATGTTTTGCGTTTGCAATTACGGTTACTTGGGTCGCTCTATTTAACGGTTATGATGCTATTCCAACATCGGAAGGGATCAGCCGAGCAACTACGCGCACTGTTGTGCATTCTTCTTTAGCAGTACTAGGATTAGACTTTGTACTGACCGCATTGATGTTTGGGAATTAATCATGCAACAAACACGTAAAACTGAATTATGGGTTGGCAGCTTTGTATTAGCGGGAATTTGCGCGATTCTTGTGATGATTTTTCAAGTTGCTGACGTAAAAAGCATTGGCTCTGGTGATACTTATACCCTCAAAGCCGAGTTCGATAATATTGGCAGTTTAAAAGTTCGTTCTCCCGTAAAAGTGGGGGGCGTTGTGATTGGTCGAGTAAGTAGTATTTCGCTTAACCCAGACAACTTATTGCCAGTTGTAACACTATCTATCAATAGCAAATACAATCAGTTCCCAGAAACGTCGAGCGTACAAATTTTGACATCTGGCCTGATTGGTGAGCAATACATTGGTTTAGTACCTGGCTTCGTTTTTGATGATGAAGTCATGCTAGTGGATGGTGATACCATCGAAGACACCAAATCGGCGCTTGTGCTTGAAGACTTAATTGGTCAAGTACTATACAGCGTAGGTGGTTCAGACGACTCAAGTAAGGAATAACTATGTTAGCGAGATTACTACTTTCAGTTTGTGCTGTGTTTAGCGTCTTTGGAGCAACAGCAGCAGAGGTGGATAAAACTGAACCTTATAAGATGATGAAGCAGGTAGCTGAAGTCACGTTCGAAAGATTGAAAGCCGAACAGCCGAAAATCAAACAAGATCCAAATTTACTTAAAGTGATCGTTGAAGAAGAGCTAATGCCTTACGTCAACTACCGCTATGCAGGGTTAAAACTTCTTGGTCCAAACTTAAAAGGTGCTAAGCGTGAAGATGTACTTGAGTTTATCGATGCATTTCGTGCGTACCTGATTGCGTCTTATGCACAAGTGTTGACGCAATACTCTGACCAAAAAATTGAGTTTGGTCCTGAGCCTAGCATTGATGACTCTAAGCGTATTACAAGCATTAAAGTTGATATCATCGATACTCCGCGTCCAAACATCAAACTTGAGTTTAAACTGCGTAAAGACAACCACTCTGGTGAGTGGGAAGCATTCGATATGATTGCAGAGGGCATTAGTTTGCTTTCTAGTAAACAATCCGAATGGAACAGTAAAATTCGTCAAGAAGGTATTCTATCTGTTGCTAAAGACCTAGAAAAATTGGCCGCAGAACCGATCCGCTTCGAGGCGAAGAAATAATGGCCCAGACTCCCGCTCAGTGGCAATTGGATCAAAACATTCTTAAGCTAACAGGGGCACTTGATAGAGATACAGTGCCTTCATTGTGGGCGTATGCACAGCAATGGCAACCTGCTCAATCGGAGCTGGAATGCTCGCTAAAAGAGATAGAGCGCGTCGACTCTGCAGGAATGGTGATGTTAATCCACTTATTAGAGCATGCAAAAAAGCAAAACTGTCATATAATGCTCAGTTTCGTGCCGGCGCAACTGCGCACTTTGTTTCAACTGAGCAATGTTGAATCTTTAGTGGCCAAACACATACAGAATTATCAGGGGTAAATTGTGGATAGCGCAAAAGTACAACAGTTATTAGAAGAAGCACTAAACCTTCAAGAAGTGCATGTGAAAGGTGAAGGTAGCCACTATGAAGTGGTTGCTGTTGATGCTTGTTTCGATGGAATGAGCCGCGTTAAGAAGCAGCAGCTAATTTATGCTCCTCTGATGGAATACATCCAGCGTAACGACATTCACGCATTATCAATCAAAGCGTTCACACCAGAAGAGTGGGCTCGTGATAAGAAATTGATGTCGCTTTAAGGTTTATTGATGGAAAAGTTTCGAGTTATTGGGTCAGATAAACCACTAGTTGGTGAAGTGACCATTTCAGGTGCAAAAAACGCAGCACTGCCGATTTTATTTGCGTCTATCTTGGCGGAAGAGCCAGTAGAAGTGGCAAACGTACCACACCTTCGTGATATCGACACAACCATGGAATTGCTTAAGCGTTTAGGCGCGAAAGTAAGCCGCAATGGCTCTGTTCATGTTGATCCAAGCAGTATTACAGAATACTGCGCGCCTTATGATTTAGTGAAAACCATGCGTGCTTCTATTTGGGCTTTAGGTCCTTTGGTGGCGCGCTTTGGTCAAGGTCAGGTTTCTTTACCAGGCGGTTGTGCCATTGGTGCCCGTCCTGTGGATCTGCATATTTCTGGTTTAGAGCAGCTTGGCGCAACCATTACATTAGAAGATGGTTATGTGAAAGCAGAAGTGGATGGTCGTCTAAAAGGCGCGCACATCGTGATGGATAAAGTCAGCGTAGGCGCGACGATCACCATCATGTGTGCCGCAGCGCTGGCGGAAGGCACAACAACACTAGATAACGCTGCGCGTGAGCCTGAAATCGTCGATACCGCTGATTTCCTAAATAAGCTTGGCGCAAAAATCTCTGGCGCTGGCACAGATACCATTACGATTGAAGGTGTTGAGCGCCTAGGCGGTTGTAAACACAACGTGGTTGCTGACCGTATTGAGACGGGAACATTCCTTGTCGCAGCAGCAGTATCTGGCGGTAAAGTGGTATGTCGCAACACTAATGCTCATTTGCTTGAAGCGGTTCTCGCCAAGCTGGAAGAAGCTGGCGCGCTTGTCGAAACGGGTGAAGATTGGATCTCCGTTGATATGACCGACCGCGAGCTAAAAGCGGTAAGTGTACGTACTGCGCCACATCCTGGTTTCCCGACGGATATGCAAGCTCAATTTACGCTTCTGAACATGATGGCGAAAGGTGGCGGCGTGATCACAGAGACTATCTTTGAAAACCGCTTTATGCACGTACCAGAACTCATGCGTATGGGCGCTAAAGCTGAGATCGAAGGCAATACGGTTATCTGTGGTGATGTTGAGTCACTCAGCGGTGCGCAAGTGATGGCAACCGATCTACGAGCTTCGGCTAGTTTGGTTATTGCAGGTTGCATTGCTAAAGGCGAAACCGTCGTTGATCGTATTTACCATATCGACCGTGGTTACGACAAAATCGAAAATAAACTGGCTGCACTTGGCGCAAATATTGAGCGAGTGAGCTAGGCAAGTTAAACTGCACCGCAGGTAACTTGGATATCAAGAGAGCCGAAACCTGAGTTTCGGCTTTTTTATATCACTCTCATGACCATATTTTCCCTTTATGGAAAGAGAGATATTAATAGCTGTATCTGGCAAAAGCCGGTTCCTGGAGAACAAGAATGATTGCACTGTTACGTGTATTTGCTGTCGCTATCTTTGCGATTGTTATGTTTATTGGTGGTTGTGGTTACTGCCTATTAAGCCCTAGAAACCCTAAGCACGTTTTCACTTTTGGCCGTTTGTTTGCCAAGATGTCTCGTGTGTTTGGGATTAAGTTAGAGTTACGTATCCCTGAAGATGCGTATTCACGCGGCCAACATGTTTACATTGCTAACCACCAGAACAACTGGGACATGTTTACTGTTTCTGCGGCTGTGACTCCGAAAGTTGTGACAGTAGGTAAAAAGAGCTTGGCTTGGATGCCACTGTTTGGTCAGCTTTACTGGCTTACGGGTAACATTCTGATTGACCGAGCGAATCGTTCTAAAGCAAAAGGTACTATCGATCAGGTCGTGAGCAGCATGAAAGAAAGTGATGTTTCGGTGTGGATGTTCCCAGAAGGCACGCGTTCTCGTGGGCGTGGTTTGCTGCCATTCAAAACAGGTGCTTTTCATGCGGCAATTGGTGCAGGTGTGCCAATCATTCCTATCGTATGTAGCTCGACGAATAAAATTAAGCTGAACCGTTGGAACAATGGTCATGTGATTGTTGAAATGCTACCTCCAATCAGCACTGAAGGCTATGGTAAAGAGGGCATTCGCGAGTTAGCGAATATCTGTCGTGAACAGATGAAAGAGAAGCTTGAATCGTTAGATGAAGAAGTCAAACAGCGCAACGCTGCTTAAGTTTTACTGCGATATCATCACGAAAAGACAATAAAAAACGGGTAGCCTGAGCTACCCGTTTTTTTATGTTTGTCAGCAAGTGCAATTATTTGCGAACAGCGATTGCTTCAATCTCGATGCCAACATCTTTTGGTAGGCGAGCCACTTCTACACAAGAGCGTGCAGGGTAGTTTGCTACGCCGTGCTCATCAAAGAACTTGCCGTAAACTTCGTTCACTGTGCCAAAGTCATTTAGGTCTTTAACAAAAACCGTTAGCTTTACAATATCAGATACTTTAAGACCTGAAGATTCAACTACAGCCTTTACGTTTTCTAGAGACTGACGAGCTTGTTCTGCGATATCAGCAGACACTTCACCTGTCGCTGGGTTTACTGGGATTTGGCCTGAAGTAAGAACCATGTTACCTAGATCTACGCCTTGAACGTAAGGACCGATTGCTGCTGGTGCAGACTCAGTGTGAAGTACTTTCGTCATTTGATTTTTTCCATCAGTTGTAGGGAATAAAGATTCTCAGTTTGCCTCTAAACCCTCGGTAGGTAAAGAGCAAAATACCCTGACATTGCAGGGTATTTTAAACGTATCACAGCCTAGTCGTGCGGCGTGTTTATCGCTCGGTTACGATCTCGCGTGAGAACACTTTCTCGCAGTATTTACACTTTAGGCGGATTTCTTGTTTCTTCTCGAACACGCTAAAGCTGCTTTCTACTGGTTCATTATGAGAAATACAGTTTGAATTCGGGCATTCAAATACATCATTGATGCGCTCAGGAAGCTCTAACGCGAGCTTTTTCACCACTTCATAATTCTCGATTTGATTCACGGTCGCGTGAGGAGCATACAACGCTAGCTTGCTCGCTTGCTCTTCATTGATAAACACATTTTCGATTTTGAGTAGATCTTTATGACCGAGTGCTGATGATGGCAAGTTCAGTCCAATCGTTACGCGTTGTGATGAATTGTGCATATCGAACAGTCTTAATACTTTGATGCCGATTTGCGCAGGGATGTGGTCGATGACCGTACCATTTTTGATTGCTTCTACCTGCAATTGAGTTTCTTTAGCCATGATTTTTCCCCTCGATTACAGTGTTTCGTTTAGAACAAGCGCCAGCAGTGCTTGGCGAGCATACACGCCATTTTGAGCTTGCTGGAAGAAGTAAGCATGAGGCGTTTTATCAACATCAGTTGTAATTTCATCCACACGTGGTAGTGGGTGCAGCACTTTCAAGTTCTCACGCGCGCCTTCTAGTAGTGCCGCCGTTAGGATGTAAGCCGACTTAATATGTGCGTATTCCGATTCGTCAAAACGTTCTTTCTGTACGCGTGTCATGTACAGAATATCCAGTTCAGGAATCACACTTTCCATGTCTGTGTGTAGGCTATATTGAATGCCAGCTTCATCTAGTTCTTCGCAGATGTAATCTGGCATTGCCAGCGCATCTGGTGCAACAAAGAAGAAGCGGATGTTGTTAAACTTTGCTAAGGCTTGAGTCAGTGAGTGCACTGTGCGGCCATATTTTAGATCACCTACGAATGCGACGTTCAGGTTGTCTAGACGCCCTTGTGTTTCCGCGATGGTGTATAGGTCGAGTAGCGTTTGAGTTGGGTGTTGGTTTGCACCGTCGCCCGCGTTGATCACTGGCACGCCATTTGAAAATTCAGAGGCCAAGCGAGCGGCGCCTTCTTGTGGATGACGCATCACAAAGGCATCGACGTAAGAAGAGATGACTTGTACTGAATCTGCGAGTGTTTCGCCTTTTTTCGCCAGAGAGGTATTACCATCATTATCAAAGCCAATCACGTCACCACCAATGCGCTGAATCGCTGTTTCAAACGATAAACGTGTACGTGTTGATGGTTCAAAGAAACAACTTGCAACGACTTTGTTTTTAATCAGTTCTGGTCGAGGTGCTTTTTTAAGGCTACCTGCTGTTTCTACGATAAGTTCCAGTTCTTCGCGTGAAAGCTCTGGAATAGAGATGATGTGCTTCTGGTAAAGCGAGTTCGCCATGATCTTCTTCCCTATAACATTGATGACTACATCCAAATAACCGAAAGGAATTTTGGACATAAAAAAACCTCCCCAATGGGGAGGTTTTAAAATTCAATAGAATTAACGAAAATAACACCACGTAAGCGTAGTCGCTTAGCGAGAGCAAATCGCGTTTTTACGTCAGCAATCAGCGTGGTCATTTCTTAATCCTCAGACAAATTGCCGAGCATTATACGCTTAACTTTCGTGAGCGCAAGCGATTACATCATGGTTTTTATCGGCTGTTTTTGCGCGCTGGTTTAGCTTCCTAGCGTCGCAACCATCACGGCTTTGATGGTATGCATACGGTTTTCAGCTTCGTCGAATACGATGGAGTATTCCGATTCAAATACCTCTTCTGTTACTTCAAGGCCTTTCATACCGTATTTTTCAGCGACTTCTTTGCCGACGGTGGTTTCATCATTGTGGAAAGCTGGAAGGCAGTGCATGAATTTCACATGTGGATTACCCGTTTGCTTAATCACGTCCATATTGATTTGATAAGGTGTCATTAACGCTACACGTTCATCCCATGCCTCGGCAGACTCACCCATAGACACCCAAACGTCGGTGTATAGGAAGTCACAACCTTTCACACCTTCCTCAACGCTTTCTGTTAACGTGATTTTTGCACCGGTTTGTTGCGCGATAGTTTGACAAGTTGCCACGAGATCTTCTTCAGGCCAGAACGCTTTTGGCGCGACAAGGCGAATATCCATGCCCATTTTCGCTGCGCCCACCATAAGTGAGTTACCCATGTTGTTGCGCGCATCACCTAGGTAAGCGAAGGTTACTTCATGTAGCTGTTTACCACGGCCGTGCTCTTGCATGGTCAGGAAGTCAGCAAGGATCTGGGTTGGGTGGAACTCATCCGTTAAACCATTCCACACTGGAACACCAGCATAAGTACCAAGCTCTTCAACAATGGATTGGCCAAAGCCTCGGTATTCAATCCCGTCATACATACGACCAAGGACGCGAGCGGTGTCTTTCATCGATTCCTTATGACCGATCTGCGAGCCAGAAGGGCCGATGTAAGAGACTTGAGCACCTTGGTCAAAGGCAGCGACTTCAAACGAACATCGGGTACGAGTCGAAGATTTCTCAAAGATTAGTGCGATGTTTTTACCTTGAAGTTTCTTCTGCTCTGTTCCTGCATATTTAGCTTTTTTCAGCTCTGCAGACAGTTCGAGCAAAAACTGGATTTCTTTGGTTGAGAAGTCCAATAGCTTCAAAAAGTTGCGGTTACGTAAATTGAAAGCCATAGCTCGTCCCTTAGTACATGTGATTAGATTAATAGAATCCATTAAAACATATAAATGCTTTTATTGTGAATAATTATTTTTAATTAAAGCTAAAAAAGGTTGATGTATTCACATCAACCTTAGTTTTGATTCACCTAATGTAAAGGGACGAGTAAGTTATATATCGTCTCGTTCTATTGGACAGCTCATACAGCGAGCGCCACCGCGACCACGACCAAGCTCGTTACCAGGTACTGTCAGTACTTTGATGCCAGCTTTATCGTATTTTTCGTTGGTGTATACGTTGCGTTCGTAACCAATTACTACGCCCGGTTTTACAGTTAGAACGTTATTGGCATCATTCCATTGTTCGCGTTCCGCTTCATAGCTGTCGCCACCAGTGGTGATGATTTTCAGCTGATCTAAGCCAAGAGCGGACTCAATCGCGTGCAGATAGTTATGTGAGGCTTCAACATGCATTTCACCGTTGCCTTTTGGTGTTAAGCGCCATGTGTCGAGATCTTTGCGCATGATTTCTGGGTAGACAGAGAAAGTATCTACATCCATATGGGTCATCACAGTGTCTAAATGCATACATGAGCGGTGTTTAGGCAGATCAATTGCAATCACCTCGGTAGCTTGGCCTGCTTTAAATAGGCTCGCTGCAAGGTTCTCTACACCTTGCGCAGTCGTACGCTCAGACATACCGATAAGAACTGCACCTTTACCAATAACCAACACATCACCGCCTTCGACATTCGCATTATCATAATGCAGATCATCGTCACCGAAGTATTTGATAAAATCTTGGCCAGCAAAAATTGGGTGCCAACGATAAATAGCACGTAGGTGGTTTGTTTCACGTTGACGTGCAGGCATCATCATCGGGTTAAGAGAAACGCCGCCATAAACCCAACATGAGGTATCACGAGTAAAGAGGTGATTAGGCAGTGGCTCAATAACAAAGTCGAGAGGACGCTTCATTTTTGGCAGCATAGAAGATGAGGAGATCGGTAGCTCTGAGTAAGCTAAGCCACCTAAAAAGATGCAGGCAAGATGTTCATCATCCATTTCTGAAAAGTATTGGCGTAGGTCTCGCGCAAATGTTGGCCCGTAGCGAAAGTCAGAAATCTGAGTGTTCAGCAGCCATTGTTTTGCTTCTGGAACAGCGAGGGTTTCGACCAGTAAATCGTGGAGGAGAAGCACTTCAACGTCTTGCTCGCGCAGCGTACGTGCGAATGCATCGTGCTCTTCACCTGCCGCTTCTACAGCAAGAACGTCATCAAATAGCAACTCATGACAGTTTGACGGAGTTAAGTGGGTTAGGGCGCGTTCAGGGCGATTTAATAGAACTCGTCGAAGTTGACCAACTTCTGATCCAACGTACAGCTTGCTCATTTTGTATCCTTACAAATTTTCCAGCCATTAGTTATGACAAGCTTCCTAGAAAGATGCAAGTTATCAAGCTTTGTTTATATTCTGATGCTTTTGACTTTGTAAGTTTTTTATTTTTATTTTGATTCTTATTAAATTTATTATTAGATATAAATGCTATTTTACTAAAATTAGAGTGCGTGCGTTTTTATTCTAATTTTCCCGTTGAGAAAGAATACATGCACAGTGCATAAAACGTGCATTTTTATTCTAAATTATGCATTATTAAAGTGAATTTATTCGTTATGCATCTTTGTTTTACACGTGAGTGTATTCAAGAAAGCATCATAAACACGCATAGAAAGAGAAAATAACCACATTAAGTGTCAATTAGGATGTTCTGAATATTAAAAAACGCCATTCTTTGTTAATTTTTTGTTTCTTTGTGTGGTCGGTTTAATATTTAGATTCAAATAACCGATAAGAATCGCAGTGGTATGATGTTTGTTTGTGGCTTTTCATCGCAATCCATGCCATATTTCACCGGATCAGCATACTCAGTATCGGGTATTGTGTTTCCATCAAGTAACTAATCTGGAGCCAAAACATGTCTCACGAAGATGAATATCTATCAGTAGAAGAATTAATTGAGATTCAAAAGGAAGAGACTCGCGATATCATTGCAGCATTGCTAGAAGATGGCAGCGATCCAGATTCGCTATACGAAATTGAGCACCACCTGTTTGCAGAAGATTTTGACACGCTAGAAAAAGCGGTAGTTGAAGCATTCAAGATGGGCTTTGAAGTTCTTGAAGCAGAAGAAACTGAAGATGAAGATGGTAACAAGTTGCTTTGCTGTGATGCGACTATGGAGTCCGCACTAGATGCAGAAGCGATTGATGCGCAAGTTGAAAAATTGATTCACTTGGCAGAAAAATACGACATCATCTATGACGGTTGGGGTACGTACTACGAAGGCGAAGATGCGCTTTACCCTGAAGAAGATGAAGACGACGAGTAATCAAAGCTCACTACTTTTGGAAAAACCAGCGTTTAACGCTGGTTTTTTTATACCTTGAAAAACTGACGAATGTGGAGGCGATAAATAATTCACATTGAGTTTATAGGGGATTTCTCCCTATAATGCGTGAAAATTGATCTAGCTCAAGGTGTATATGCAACTCTCACTCGCCGGTTTATGGCAAGTCTCTCCACTGACGGACCTTTCTATCCCACAGGATGACATTACTTTCCCTGCTCCTTTGAGTCAGGTATTGCCAGTTGAAATGACAGAAGAAGCAATTCGTCAGCAAGAGTGGCACCTGATGCATGACATTGAAGTGGATGAATCCATGATGGCATTCCCAGCGGTAGAAATGGTGTTGGGTGGTGTGGATTACCATGCAGAAGTGCGTTTGAACGGAGTAGCATTGTTTGACTGTGACGGTTCTCAAAATGTCTACAAGAAAGACATTCGCCCGTTCATGCAGATGGGGCGCAACCGTTTTGAGATCCTATTCCTTGAGGAAGAAGAAGATCTTCTGTTGGATGAGGATAAACCGGAGTTGTGTTCACTTGCAGATCATGAATACCAAAAGAGTGACGAGCGCTTAGGGGTATGGCAAGAGCCGTATCTGCAGTTTATTCGCAATGTGCGTTTAGACCGCGTGGCTACTGAACAGATTTGGCACCACGGTGGTGGTTGTGAGTTTAAGGTGGATTTGTACTACCAAACTTTTGCGCCGGGTTTAGTATCGGCATCGGTTAAGTTCAATGGCATGACTTACCATATTCCTATTGATGTCCGAGCGGAGCATGCGAGCGCTTTATTCCAGATCGAAGCGCCAAAGTATGCCGATCTTACTGATCCTGATCCAAGTGATCTCTACCAGTTGTCTGTTGAGTTGGATGGGCAGCACCAAAACTTCACTGTTGCCTTGAGCCAGGAGCTTTGTGTTACCCATGTTGTGCTTTAACGTCTAATAATATTATCTATTACAGCATCTTAAGCATTACGACTTCACATGCATCATGCCCTGTTTGTCCAAGCGGGGCATCGAGATGCTCAAAGCCTAGCTTTTCATACAAGCTTACCGCTTCTCTCAGACATTCAGTTGTCTCTAAATAGCACTGCTGATACCCAAATTGTTTCGCCAATTGTAAGCTCAATGCGACGATGCGTTTGGCTAAACCGTGTCCTCGTGTTTGAGGTAAGAAGTACATCTTTTGTAGTTCACACACATTTGGCTCGCCAGCTAAAGGGGCAAAGCCACCGCCACCAACGATCTCTCCGCGATGTTCAATGACCCAATAGGCGGCCCCGCATTGATTGTAAACCGAATACATATCATCAAGCGTTGGATCGGCCACACCATAACCTTTGTCTGCGGTTAAGCCGTATTCTGCAGAGACTTTACGAATCACATCTGCGACTTGCGGGTTGTCTGCTTTAGTAAGAGGTCGAAGAACGTATTCCTCAGACTGACACACTTTTGTTAGCCCTTTTAGGTAAGTCTCTAGACCAAGTTTGAGTTGCTCTTGCTCGCTGTCATCGAGTTGGGTAAGCAGTTGTTCAAAGAAGTGGTTTTGCTGTTGGTCCAGTTGTGATAACGCCTGTTGGCCTTGCTCTGTAATCGCTACGAGTTGACTACGTTTGTCTTTTGGGTTTTCGATGCTCTCGACCAAACCTAATTTAATCAAACCAGTAACGGTTCGGCTCGCGTTGGACTTGTCGACATTAAGCTGCTGTGCCAGCTGATTGATGGTCAATGGCTGCAATTGGATTTCACCCAATGCGTGCGCTTGCACTGGAGTGAGAGCGACATCGCCGCATTGTTTATCAAGCATACCAAGCAATCGGACGGCTTGACGGGAGTAGTGTCGAAGTTGACGAGCGTTCATTATCACTTACCTCTAAAAATAAAGTTGCGCACCGCAATTAAATTAATTGCGGTACGCAACCTTGTCAATGGTAAATGTCATTTTTCTTGTTAGGAGACGTAGTGAGCCTCCATGTTTAAGCGTGGTGATGTAAACAAAACTGCGGTGCTGGAGCTTTTTCTGATGATTTACGCATCCATACTTTCTCGTGGAAGTAGTAAGCCACCGTGTTCAAACTCGGCTCTAGCATCGCCATTACGCCGCCGACAAATGCATCACCTGTTAGTAAGTAAACCACGGTAAAAGCGACGCTGAAGTGCACGGTCGCAAAGCTTGCGGTTTTTAATTTGGTCATCCACTGACGAGCTTTAAGTGCTGGGACTTTTGCCCATGCCTTTTCATGAAAGTAGAAGGCTACGGTGTTCACTGAAGGCTCAATCATGGCAATTAAACTACCAATTAGAATGTCGCCAGTAAGCACGTAAGCGACACTAAACGCGATAGTAAAATGGAGTGCTGCAAAGGTTAGTGTCTTTTTCATGATAATTACTCAATCGTTGTGTTGTTTCGATAGGTCTATTATTGAGAATTATTATCATTAAATCTAATGGGCAGTTAAGATTAGTTTGATAGGTAAAAACTATTAAATAGGAGTGGAAGTAGGAGAGAAGAGCGAATATCTTTGAAAGCTTTCCGAGTGATAAATGCAAAAAGGGTTGATGCTTTCACACCAACCCTTTGATTCTTTTACTCTAGCCTTTAGCGATTAAAGTGCAGCGATCGTTGTCTTCTGCTCTTCTAGCTTAGCTAGCGTCTCTTTGTAGCCTTCAAGTTTCTCACGCTCTTTAGCAACAACTGCTTCAGGTGCTTTCGCTACGAAGCCTTCGTTACCTAGTTTGCCTTCGATACGCTTGATTTCGCCGTGAGTCTTCTTGATTTCGCCATCTAGACGAGCAAGCTCAGCATCTTTGTCGATCAGACCTGCCATTGGGATCATCAGCTCAGACTTGCCAACCAGTGCTGTCGCACATGCAGGAGTTTGTTCGCCAGCTTCAAGCACGCGTACTGCTTCTAGCTTCGCTAGTGACATCAGTACTTGCTTGCTTGCTTCTAGACGAGAGGCATCTTCTGCATTTGCTGCTTTCAGCATAACGTCAAGCGGCTTACCAGGGTTGATGTCGTATTCAGCACGTAGGTTACGGATGCTGGTAATGAACGCCTTCACCCATTCGATATCATCTAGCGCTTCTTGGTTGAAGTTTGCTTCGTCGAATTGAGGCAGTGCTTGAAGCATGATTGTCTCACCTTCTACACCTTCAACTAGTGGCTTGATGCTTTGCCAGATAGTTTCAGTGATGTAAGGAATCACAGGATGAGCCAGACGTAGAGTCTTCTCAAGTACCGTGATGAGTGTACGGCGAGTACCACGCTGTTGCGCTTCAGTACCTTTCCATAGAACGGGTTTAGTTAGCTCTAGGTACCAGTCACAGAATTGGTTCCAGATGAATTCGTAAAGCGTGTTCGCAGCCATATCTAGACGGAAGTTGTCGATATGGTTGTTGAACGCTTTCGCTGCAAGTTCAAACTGAGACTCGATCCATTTGTCTGCTAGTGAGTATTCAATCTCACCACCGTTGAAGCCACAATCTTGCTCTTCTGTGTTCATCATTACGTAACGGCTTGCGTTCCATAGTTTGTTACAGAAGTTACGGTAACCCTCAAGACGCTTCATATCCCAGTTGATATCACGACCTGTTGATGCCATTGCTGCAAGAGTGAAACGTAGTGCGTCTGTACCGTATGCTTCGATACCGTTTTCAAACGTCTTACGAGTGTTCTTCTCGATCTTCTTCGCTAGCTGAGGTTGCATCATGTTGCCACAACGCTTCTCTACGAGAGACTCTAGGTCGATACCATCGATCATGTCGATTGGGTCAAGTACGTTACCTTTCGACTTCGACATCTTGTCGCCGTTTTCGTCACGGATTAGACCAGTAACGTAAACCGTTTTAAATGGTACTTGTGGCTTGCCGTTTTCGTCTTTCACGAAGTGCATGGTCATCATGATCATGCGCGCAACCCAGAAGAAGATGATGTCGAAACCAGTTACTAGAACGTCTGAAGGGTGGAATACTTTCAGATCGTCAGTTTGCTCTGGCCAACCTTGAGTACCGAACGTCCATAGTGCAGAAGAGAACCACGTATCCAGTACGTCTTCGTCTTGGTGAAGTTCAATGACTGACTCTAGGTTGTTGTTCTTACGAACTTCTTCTTCAGTGCGACCTACGTAAACATTACCTTGGTTGTCGTACCAAGCTGGGATGCGGTGACCCCACCATAGCTGACGAGAGATACACCAGTCTTGAACGTCACGCATCCAAGAGAAGTACATGTTTTCGTACTGCTTAGGAACGAATTGGATGTCGCCGTTTTCTACTGCTTCAACTGCAGTTTTCGCTAGAGGCGCAGTACGTACGTACCATTGGTCAGTTAGCATTGGTTCGATAACCACGCCACCACGGTCGCCGTAAGGAACTTGTAGATCGTGATCTTTCACTTCTTCAAGTAGGCCTAGCTCGTCGAATTCAGCAACGATAGCTTTACGAGCGGCAAAACGCTCCATACCGTGGTATTTAGCTGGTAGCTCAGTGCTGTAAGCGTCGCTTGCTTCGCCGTTGGTGTTGAATACTTCAGAAGCATCACGGATGTTTGCGTCGAAAGTCAGAATGTTGATCATTGGTAGCTGGTGGCGCTTACCTACTTCGTAGTCGTTGAAGTCGTGCGCAGGTGTGATTTTCACACAGCCAGTACCTTTTTCCATATCTGCGTGCTCATCGCCCACGATTGGGATGCGACGATCAACGATAGGAAGGATGATTTCTTTACCGATAAGATCTTTGTAACGTAGATCTTCTGGGTTAACTGCAACACCCGTATCGCCTAGCACGGTCTCTGGACGAGTCGTTGCAACAACGATGTAGTCTTTGCCATCCGCTGTTTTAGCGCCATCTGCCAGTGGGTAGCGGAAGTGCCACATGTGGCCTTTAGTGTCTTTGTTCTCTACTTCTAGATCTGAAATCGCTGTGTGTAGCTTTGGATCCCAGTTAACTAGACGCTTACCGCGGTAGATTAGATCGTCTTCGTATAGACGTACGAACACTTCTTGAACGGCGTTAGATAGACCATCGTCCATCGTGAAGCGTTCACGATCCCAGTCTACAGATGCGCCAAGACGACGAAGCTGCTTAGTGATAGTGCCGCCAGATTCGCCTTTCCATTCCCAGATTTTGTCGATGAAAGCTTCACGACCGTAATCGTGTTTTGTTTTGCCTTCTTCTGCAGCGATCTTACGCTCAACAACCATCTGAGTTGCGATACCAGCGTGGTCAGTACCTACTTGCCAAAGGGTGTTTTTACCCTTCATACGTTCACAACGGATAAGCGTATCCATGATCGTATCTTGGAACGCGTGGCCCATGTGTAGGCTACCAGTGACGTTCGGTGGCGGGATCATGATGCTGTATGATTCTTTAGTAGTGTCACCGTGTGGCTTAAAGTAGCCTTTCTCTTCCCAAGTCTGATACAGAGCTTGTTCGATTGAAGTTGGGTTGTATGTCTTTTCCATAGCGCTCTTTTAATGGATACGTTGATGGTTGAATCTTAGTCAATCTTTATAAGTGAGGGATCTTAACAAGATCGCCTTAACTATAAGGATTGACCGTTAAGGATATTGAATTTCGATCGTTTGCAGCTGGTAACCTGCTTGACGGTAAATTTTATATCTTTCTCTTGCGAGTTGTTTAGCTTTTTCTTCGCAGGGCACGAAGTCTACCACTTGAGCAAACTTGTTCGCAAAGGTTGTCTCATTTTCCGCCAAATTAATTACCAGCTGACGGTTCCAATTAGGTTTTACACCTTCATGGCCGATTTCAATATTGGTGGCGTATTTCGGTCCCTCGCCTACGAGGTTATGTGCCATGAACTTGTCTGCATCAACTTGCCAAAAGGCTTCAGCGAGCTGCTCGGCGTGTGGTTTGTCTTGGCAGTTTAAATACACTTTAGCGCCTTGGCGAGCAAAGTGCTGAGCCAAAAACACGATGTATTCTTCAAAGCCAGCCACCGTTGCTTGCGGGCTCTCTTCGTTAATGATGTAGAAGGTTGCAGTTTGCATCATTCTCTCACTTGCCTTGGGTCTCTTCCTAAGACCATCTTAAGTCCCACTTTCATTTTAGAAAATTAGGATAATAAAAAAGGGCCTTGCGGCCCTTTTAGATTCTGTTCAGAAATTACTCTTCTGTCTCTTGGCCGCTGCGGTTCAAAAGGAATTGGACAAGCATTGAGACAGGACGGCCCGTTGAGCCTTTCGCTGCGCCTGATTTCCACGCGGTACCTGCGATATCGACGTGTGCCCAGTTATACTTCTTCGCGAACTTAGATAAGAAGCAACCCGCAGTAATTGTGCCACCAGGGCGACCACCAATGTTTGCCATATCCGCAAACGGGCTCTTCAACTGTTCGTGGTACTCGTCTGCCATTGGTAGACGCCATGCACGGTCACTCGCTTGCTCAGAAGCGTTTACTAGCTCATGAGAAAGAGGGTTGTGGTTAGAGATTACACCGCTGATATGGTGGCCTAGTGCGATAACACAAGCACCAGTTAGCGTTGCAACGTCAACCACGCAGTCTGGTTCGAAACGCTCTACGTAAGTCAGTGCGTCACAAAGAACAAGACGGCCTTCAGCATCCGTGTTCAGAACTTCTACAGTTTGACCAGACATGGTCGTTAGGATGTCACCTGGACGGTAAGCGTTGCTGCCAGGCATGTTTTCACAGCCCGCTAGAACACCAATAACGTTGATTGGTAGGTTTAGCTTCGCTAGCGCTTTCATTGTACCGAATACCGATGCCGCACCACACATGTCGTACTTCATCTCATCCATACCTTCGCCCGGCTTTAGAGAGATACCGCCTGAGTCGAAGGTTAGACCTTTACCTACGAGCACAATCGGTTTTGCATCTGAGTCAGGGTTACCTTTGTACTCGATGATAGACATCATAGATTCGTTTTTAGAACCACGGCCTACTGCTAGGTAAGAGGTCATACCCAGTTTTTCCATCTCTTGCTCACCAATAATTTTGGTGGTTACGGTTTCGTAATCGTCCGCTAGACGACGAGCTTGAGAAGCAAGGTAAGCTGGATTAGCTACGTTTGGCGGCATGTTGCCAAGGTCTTTTGAGGCTTTGACACCTGATGCGATAGCAAGACCATGAGTGATTGCTTTTTCACCCAAGTTCAATTCACGACGCGTTGGTACGTTGAAAACAAGCTTGCGCAGTGGGCGGCGAGTCTCAGGTTTCACGCTCTTGAATTGATTAAATGTGTATAGACCATCTTTAGTCGCTTCTACAGCCTGGCGCACTTTCCAGTATGTATCACGACCCTTAACATGCAGTTCAGTTAGGAAACATACCGCTTCCATTGAGCCTGTCTCGTTAAGTGTGCTGATCGTCTTTTGAATGATTTCCTTGTACTGGCGCTCGCCAAGTTCACGCTCTTTGCCGCAACCGACAAGTAAAACGCGCTCTGACAAAACACCTGGTACTTGATGCAGTAGCAGCATCTGACCAGGTTTACCCTCTAGATCACCACGGCGAAGTAGTGAACTGATGTAACCGTCACTGATTTTATCAAGTTGTTCGGCTACTGGAGAAAGGCGACGTGGTTCAAACACACCAACAACGATACATGCGCTACGTTGTTTCTCTGGACTGCCACTTTTTACACTGAACTCCATGCGTACTCCTACATCCTGAAGACAAATTGCTCTAAATGTTAGATAATGATCGCTTACTTGTTGAATTTTAGCTCCAGGCTTACATGCAGAGCTGATTAAGCGACTAACATCTAGTTTATAATTTTTAAAAAATAAATGGTTCAACGGGAAACTATAGTGATTCGACCAAAAAAACAAGTTTTGTATAGGTAATTTCAGCGTGATTATTGTTAGATATTTGATCCGCGAAACACTCAAGAGCCAATTTGCGATTTTTTTCGTACTTTTTTTGGTGTTTGTAAGCCAGAAATTCATAAGTGTTCTTGCTGATGCTTCTGATGGGGATATTCCTGCTGGATTGATTTTCTCGATTGTTGGTTTGAACATGCCAGCAATGGGTCTGTTAATGCTGCCTTTAAGTCTGTATATCGGCATATTGATCACATTTGGTCGTCTGTATGCAGAGAGCGAAATTGTCGTAATGAACGCGACAGGTATTGGTAATAAATTCTTGGTTCAAGCGGCCTTATACCTAGCGTTGATTACTTCAGCGGTGGCGGCTTTCAATGCGTTGTGGCTATCGCCGTGGTCTCAAGACCGCGTTGAGCAGCTTTATGAGCAGGTAGCGTCAGAAAACAGCGTTGACCTACTTAAAAAAGGTCAGTTCCAAGGTACACCAGACGGTTCATCGGTTGTGTTCATCGATGACATTAAAGACAATACCTTGAGCAACGTTTTTGTTGCGCAGATGCGCCCTCGAGATTCAGTGTTACCGAGTGTGATGTTCTCATCTTCTGGTGAAGTAAAAGAGCTTTCGGACGGTCGTCAGATCATCACTATGAAAGAAGGTACGCGTTATGAAGGTGTGCCTACTCGCGTTGAATATATGATCACGAAATTCGATGAATACGAAGGTGTTATCGGCCAACGTGAGGTCAAAAAGAAAGGGCGAGACTGGGAAGCATACCCAACGGTTGACTTGATAGGTCACCCAGATCCAGAGGCGCAAGCGGAGCTACAATGGCGAATTTCGTTATTTGTGTGTATTCCACTCTTAACAATGCTCGTTATTCCTTTGTCTGCGGTGAATCCGCGTCAGGGACGGTTTGCCAAAATGGGGCCTGCGATTCTGATCTACCTAGCGTATTTCTTGGCGATCAGTGCAACCAAATCTGCATTAGAAGATGGTGACATCCCGGCTGCTATTGGTATGTGGCCAATCAATGCGATGTTGCTGATTGTTGCTATCATGGCGAATATGATGGACAGCGTTGCTGCTAGACGAATAAAAGACAAATTCCGCAAGAAGAGGCTCGCGTAAGCTGTGTTCAAAATCTTAGACCTTTACATCGGTAGAACCATCATCTCTACCACTGCCTTGGTTTTAGCGACGTTTGTTGGCTTATCGGGCATCATCAAATATGTAGAACAGCTACGTAAAGTAGGGCGAGGTGTGTACGACCTCACTCATGCGTTGTACTTTGTGTTACTCAGTGTGCCGCGTGATATCGAAATGTTCTTTCCAATGGCGGCATTACTCGGTGCCCTGATCGGCTTAGGTATGTTGGCTTCAAGCTCTGAGCTGGTGGTGATGCAAGCTGCTGGTTTCTCTAAGCTGGATATCGGGTTATCGGTACTAAAAACGGCCGTCCCGCTCATGATTGTCGTTATGGCGTTAGGTCAATGGGGCGCTCCTGAGGCCCAGAAGATGGCCCGTGACTTACGTGCGTTTGCGATATCAGGTGGTAGCATTGTGTCTGTGCGCTCAGGTGTGTGGGCTCGTGACGCAAACGACTTTATCTTTATAGGTAAAGTCGAAGACGACAAGCTTTATGCTTTAAATATGTGGCGTTTTGATGATGATAAGAATCTACAAAAAGTTATTTTCGCCGAAGAAGTCGACTACCAACAAGATAACAACTGGCTGATGCGCTACGTACAAATTACGGACATGGAAAATGAAAACGTAATTTCAAAGCAAGACATCGAACAGATGGAGTGGCACACCTCTTTGGCACCAGATAAGCTAGCTGTGGTGACCGTGAAGCCAGAAGAACTGTCACTGAGCGGTTTGTATGATTATGTGACTTACCTGAAAGCATCGGAACAAGATGCATCTCGCTATGAGTTGGCGTTTTGGCGTAAGTTGACTCAGCCGCTTTCAATTGCTGTGATGATGTTAATGGCGCTATCTTTTGTTTTCGGTCCACTCAGAAGCGTGACCATGGGGGCAAGGGTATTGTCGGGCGTGGTTGCCGGGTTTACTTTTTACATATCCAGTGAGTTCTTTGGTCCATTAAGCTTGGTGTATGGCATATCCCCAGTGTTTGGTGCTTTGGCCCCGAGTTTGGTGTTCTTAGCTATTGCGATTGCACTGCTACGAAGAAAGCTATAACTGAAGCATCATCGAATAAACCAAGTTTTACCGAACCAAACGTAAAAGGAAGGCATTACGCCTTCCTTTTTTGTGTTCCTAGACAAGTTAATTTGCCTTAGGTAATACAACAACCTCTGTTTTGGCCCAAATGTCGTGGAAACCACGTTTCTTCGGATCAATCGGTACAGTCAAATTTGCCAAGCCAAAGCCAGATGTCGAAATACGAATCAGAGCTTGAGTTACCGTAATTGGTGCTCCGTCTTTGGCATTGCGAACTCGAAGCTTCCAAGCGCGCATCCCAAGAGTTTGTCCTGCTCGCGTCCAGAAGAACACAAAGAAATATATCCACACACCCGCAAGATAAAGTGTAAATAGAGGGCTCAATACAGGGTGCTTTCCGAGCATATCTGCGGCATCAGCGTACTCGCCATAGCTCAACAATCCTGCTGCATTTAGTGCAAACACAACGGCCATAACAATACCTGCGGCCATCATTTCAATTGCGATAATAATCAATGTGTCGTAAATCAACGCTGCAAGTCGACGAAAGAGACCAGCAGGTGGAAGAGTTGTAGACGTTGTCATTATTCCATCACTTACCTTAAAAATTGTGCGTCAGAATATAGATTCCCTCACCAAGAGAAAAGAGACCTAACGCACAGAGTCTTTAATTGTGTATAAACGAAGAGACTTTTCTGCCCTACGTTATCAGCACATGTCATGATACACGAGGCCGTGCAGCAATATGTTTCAACTGAATTCGACTCTCTTAACCATTGGCTTTTTGGTCTGTGACCAGATTAGATAGCTGAGAGAGTTGGTGTTTCTCATCTTCGGTATAATGTTGGCTTAATGAAAGCTCTAAAGCTTTTTCTGACAGCTTGATTGCTGGTGACAAAAATAACTTAGGGTGCATACTAGAGAGAGCTAGCAAGGCCTTTTGTAGGCGAATCTGTATTTGGAGTTGCGCTGCACCATCGTGTGCTATCGGCAAAAAGACATCATCGAACAAATCCTGGCAGCTTAATGCGGGCACAAATAGTCTAGGGTATCGAGTTTTGGTAGGCGGCTCGCTGAGTAGGTCTCCCCATAATGAAAGTGCTCGTACAGAACGCCCAAGAACGTCAATCGCGGTGCCATTATCATTTACAGCCGGAGATAGTGCTCGTGAGGCGATTTCCGCCATAACGACTAAACCAAAGCGAGGGTCCTGATCATATGAACGCTCCGTTCGAATCGTGAAGGCTGCCGTTACTTCGCTTTCGTCTGGCAACTCTCCACAAACCCAAGCCAATGGTTGACCTACGTACACAAAACTTCCCGGTTGTCGCTCAAGATAGATGGTGCATTGGTTTGCTTCAGCAATACTATCGAGATGATGCATATCAACATGCTGTAAGTAGCCAATTTCTTGGCTCAAAATAGGTTTACTTCCTCTGGGTTTATGTTCTGGGTGGCTCCACGGGTGAGCACCTAGCCAGCGCTCTTTACCCCGTTTTCTTATCGCATCTAACAAGGCTTGCTCTACGTATGAAGTGGTTTCACTGACCCTTCCTAGTACGGAAAGGTGCTGAATCCAACGTAACAGAGTGAGTATGATCATCACGATTACGGCGATAGTCACGATGAATAGATAAATTTGTGCTTGTTGATGATAGGCCCCAATACCTAGCGCGATAATTCCTACCAAACTAAATAGAAAAGAGCCAAGAAAGGTTGCTAAGGCATTTTGTGTTGTGCTGTCTTCCATCAACAGTTTTGTCGCTCGCGGCGTTACCCCTGCACTAGCGGCACTGTACGCTGAGACCATAATATTGAGAGAGAATGTAGTCACTGCAAGCATGGAGGTTGCGAGGATATTTAATATGTTGTTCAACAAATCCTTGCTGACGTTGATGGCAGGGGGCAGAGTAATGAACTGGTTTAAAACAATCGACATTAAGGCGGTAGCAACAGCTAGTAATGCGTAGAGTGACGTCCGGACCCACAGTTTTCGTGTCATCTGTTTCAGTAACCACTGCCATTTTGACCCAGTCATTCTTTGCTCCTATTCAGTTCTCACTAGAAAGTCGATAGAAAATTCAGAAAGTTATTCTTGCTTAAGCATAGGTTAAATGCCCGTCGTTCTGCTTGATATTTCATGCATCACGAAAGTAAGAAAGCTGCTTGCTTCAAAGAATGGTGCTCTTGAGGTGTGAATTACCACGATTCTGTTACCTTAATTGATAGATGAATTAAAAGTATGTGATTGAAAAGAGGTAGCGCATGATTGTAATTACAGGTGCAAGTAGCGGCTTAGGGGCGGAACTAGCAAAGCGTTATGATGCGGAAGGCAAAGAGACGTATGTAATAGGAAGAAATACAGAAAAACTATCCGCACTAGCAAAACAACTCTCTCATAACGTCGGCTATCAAGCTTGCAACCTCTCATTACATCAAGGTGTGAAACAGCTCTTTGATGGGATGAAACAGCCGCCTGAAATGGTCATTCATAGTGCAGGAAGTGGTTATTTTGGCTTACTGGAAGAGCAGGAGCCGGAAGAGATTCAAAAGTTGATTGATAACAACCTGAATTCTGCGATTCATGTGTTAAGAGAGTTAGTAAAGCGTTACAAAGATCATCCAATAAAAGTGGTCATGATCATGTCCACAGCCGCGCAACAACCTAAAGCGCAAGAGTCTACGTATTGTGCAGTGAAATGGGCCGTCAAAGGATTAATTGAGTCGGTTCGTTTGGAGCTAAAAGGAAAACCTATGAAAATTATCGCGGTTTATCCTGGTGGAATGGATACGGAATTCTGGAAAACAAGCGGCAATACGATGGACACGAGTTACTTCATGCAAGCAGAAGATGCCGCAGAGATGCTCCATAATGCGTTGTCGAGCATTGGGAATGGTTATGTTTCTGATATTACAGTGAATAGAATTTAAAAAGAGTTTCGTATACTCACTTTCATCTGGAAGAGTAGTAGAAAATGGAGCGTACGTTTCTTATGAGTACAGCTTTGTCACACTTTGTGGCGAAATTATCAGCAAACGATAGTTATTTAAGGTATTTCTGCTTGCGCAGGTCAAAAGCTTACGTATAATGCCAACCATCAAAGGGCAATAGCCCAAAGATGCCGGTGTGGTGAAATTGGTATACACGACGGATTCAAAATCCGTTGCCTTCGGGCGTGGCGGTTCAAGTCCGCCCACCGGTACCATATCAGAAAGGTCGCTTTTATAGCGGCCTTTCGTCGTTTTAGGTGCTCGTAAATATCAAAAGGAAGTTAGCGTTGCCTTCGCGGTGACGGCAGGAATGCCAGTCCAATCAACTCCGTCCACCGGTACCATATTTTAAGACAGAGCCTCGATGAAAGTCGGGGCTTTGTTGTATCTGGATCTTCAAAACAAAAAAGCGCGAGGGGTATGCCTCGCGCAAACTACTACATGGTGATAGTAGGAACAGCCTATAGAGCTGTGAACAAGGTATTTTGAGTGTTCGGAGTCCAGTCTGCTTGGGACACGTGCGGTACATCAACTAGATAACGCAAACCTTGATAAGTCACCACATCACCTTGTTTATAGGAAACATTCTGAGTCCAGTTAGTGGCTGGGTCTGCATTTGTCCAGAGGCTAGAGGTTGGAGACGGTGCCCAATCTTGTTGTGCAGTATGGTTTGTTACAGCCTGGTATACAGTACCTAGGTGTAAGACGTAATCGCCAGCGTCGTAGTTATGACCAACTTGCCAGTTCGGTGTGTAGTTATCCATTGTGTCGAAGTCATAACCCGCTTGTTTTGCTAACTGTATAAACTTAGCGAGCTTAGGTAAGTTTTGCGTTGCCCCCATGCCACGCTTACCATCTTCAAATAGGAACTCGTGAGTTAAAACGATAACTTTATCGGCGTGTAAAGGTGTACCACATGGGAACTCTTGAGCTTTGGAGTTGATCGGGTTAATCGTTGTTGGTGCACAAGTGTTTAACGCGGAATCCACATATCCAAGAAATGCTTCTGCTTCTGTAAGGCTGTTTGCTGGCATTTCAATGCCCCAATTTTCAGGTGCCCAGTCCACATCCCAACCGTGAGTTTGATAGCCGTTATTCGCTAGGATATTTTGAACCTCGATAGCTGCTTTTACACTGTTGGATGGGTTGGATGTATCGCATACATATCCTGGTTCCCAAGGTTTCAGGTCATCAGACGTGGCACATAACCCATCTGCTTTGAAGTCTTTCGTCACGCGCCAACCGTTGGTGTAGGGCAGTCTAGCAAACTCTGTTGCCTTGTAGTTCGGGTAGCTTGTAATGTTCGGCAAATACTTTGCTAACACAGATAAGTTTTCCGTAAACATTGAGGCATCGTAAACAGGGTCTTGATACGAGTTAAGCTGGTGGTCCCCGGTCGCATTACACTCCGCAGCACTGTTCGGTCCAAACTCATCAACGCAATTATGAACCATATGATCGTAACTATGGTTCGCGACAATATGACCAGTGTCTAATGCGAGCTTTAAGGCTTCTAGCGAACGGTCTTCATTCTCATCACCAATTCCATCTAAATGCCAAGCATTAAAGTAAAACGTCGCTTTGATATCTTCCTGGTTAAGTACTTGAATAACGTCAATAGATGCATTGATTGGTCCATCATCAAACGTTAGATAAATGGTGCCTTTAGAGTCGGTTTGAGCAAATGAGTGCTGTGATAGTGCGGCACTTACAAGCGCTGCAATAGCCAATTTATTAAATTTCATTCTCTATTCCTTTTAAGAAATTAATAACGACGTTGTCAGTAGTAAAATATTGATAATTTGAAACTTAATGTGATGTCTTAAATTATTTTATGACTTTTATCCTAGACCTAAATAATTACAAAAAATAGGTGGTATTTTCTAAATTGGGATTGTGTTCACGAATAATGCAACCGGTTGCGCTTTTTTGTCTTGGTTATTTTTGCTACAGTTTTTACAGGTTGAAATTTACACAACGGGAGTAAGGCTATGAAAAAGATCCTTTTATGCTGTAGCGCAGGGATGTCAACCAGTATGCTTGTTAAGAAAATGGAGCAAGCTGCTGAAAATAAAGGAATTGAGTGCAAAATTGATGCAATGTCAGTGAATGCGTTTGAAGATGTAATTAAAGAGTACGATGTTTGTCTTCTCGGGCCTCAAGTACGTTTTCAGCTAGAAGAGCTAAGAAAAACGGCGCAAGAGCATGGTAAAAACATTGATGCTATTTCTCCTCAGCATTATGGAATGATGAAGGGAGAAGAAGTACTAGAGCAAGCATTAGAATTAATTAACTAAACTATAGTTTTAAATTAAAAAGATAACTGTACATCAAATATAAATATTTGATGCGGGATTCTTTTGCCTAAAATAAGGATGGATTCTATGAAGCTTTATGACGCAATTATAGGCGCAGTCGAAAAGCATATAGCCCCTATAGCAGCTAAAGTGGGGAATCAGCCCCATGTTCGCGCAATGAGAGACGGTTTTATTGTCGCAATGCCGTTTATTATTGTCGGTAGTTTCATTTTGATTTTTGCATTCCCCCCATTTGCCGAAGATACAACCTTTACTTTTGGTCGAATTTGGCTCGATTTCGCCACTACACATTTTGATACCATAATGATGCCCTACAACATGTCGATGGGGATCATGACCATTTTTGTTTCGCTGGGCGTTGCTTATAGTTTAGCGAAGGCTTACAAGATGGATGGGATCACGAGTGCTGTATTGTCACTAATGTCTTTTTTACTCATTGCGGCCCCAGCTAAAGATGGCGCGTTGTCTATGTCTCACATGGGCGGAACCGGGATCTTCACCGCAGTGATGTGTGCATTTTTCTCGGTGGAGCTCTACCGTTTTATGAAAAAGCACAATATTACGATTCGCATGCCAGAGCAGGTGCCACCGGCGATTGCGCGATCATTTGAAGTATTGCTACCAGTCTTAGCGATATTCATTACCTTATATCCACTTAGCCTTTTCGTACAAACCCAGTACGACATGCTGATTCCAGATGCTGTTATGGCTATCTTTAAACCGCTAATTAGTGCGTCTAACTCATTGCCTGCCATTATTGGCGCTTTATTGCTTTGCCAGCTGCTTTGGTTTGCGGGTATTCATGGTGCTGCAATTGTTGTTGGACTGCTTTCTCCAATCTTTTTGACCAACATTGGTGCCAACATTGAAGCCTTTGTTGCAGGTGAACCGATTCCAAATGTATTTACTCAACCGTTCTGGGATTTTTACATCTTTATTGGCGGCTCTGGTGCAACACTTGCTCTTGTTATGCTGATGTCGTTTAGCCGTTCTGTTCACCTTAAGAGCATTGGTCGAATGAGTTCGGTGCCTGGCTTTTTCCAAATCAACGAACCAGTGATCTTCGGTAGCCCAGTTGTGATGAACCCGACCTTGTTTATCCCGTTCGTCTTCGCTCCAGTCATCAACGCTACGATTGCGTATTTTGCTGTGCATGTCGGCTTTGTGGGTATGGGTGTCGCTACAACACCTTGGACAACACCGGCACTGATAGGTGCTTCGTGGGGTAGCGGTTGGACCTTTGCGCCAGTATTGCTCGTCATTGGTTTATTGATTCTTGATCTAATCATCTACTTCCCATTCTTCAAAATGTTTGAGAAGCAAATGTTGGAGCAAGAACTACCAACGACGAAGGAAACTAAAGGTGACACGCAGCCGTCAGGCGAAGGCGTTACTGCTTAACTGTGCTTAATGGGCCGCAATTACCGCGGCCCGATTTTCGGAGAGAAAATGATGGAACAAGAATTGGTTGTGATGGAGATCATTTGCAATGCTGGTGAAGCCAGAAGTTTAAGCTACGAGGCATTGCGTTTATCTCGAGAACAAGATTTTGAAGCGGCTGACGAGAAGCTCTCTCAAGCAAGAGAGTGCATTAATAAAGCCCACTTAATACAGACTCAGCTTATTGAAGAAGATCAGGGAGAAGGGAAAGTCCCGATGACGTTAGTGATGGTGCATGCTCAAGATCACCTGATGACTACGATTTTGGCTCAAGAGATGGCTGTAGAAATCGTCGCACTGAACAAAAAAATCTCGAACAAGTAAAGGGGGATGAAAATGTCTAGAGAGGCGATCAAACTTGCCATTATTGGCGGTGGTAGTAGCTATACCCCGGAATTGGTTGAAGGGGTTATTAAGCGCTTAGAATATTTACCCGTTAAGAAAATCCATTTTGTGGACATTGAGTCAGGAGCTGAGAAGCTTGAGATCATCAAAGGATTGGCTCAGCGAATGGTCGATAAAGCCGGAGCAAAAATTGAGATAAAAGCCGGTTTCGATCGCCGTGCTGCGATAAAAGATGCGGATTTTGTGATGACGCAGTTTCGTGTTGGTGGCCTTGCTGCACGCGCTAACGATGAGCGAATCCCAATCAAGTACAACGTCATCGGCCAAGAAACAACGGGCCCTGGTGGTTTTGCTAAAGCACTGCGAACCATTCCGGTCATTCTTGATATCTGTAAAGACATTGAAGAGTTGGCTCCAAACGCATGGATGCTCAATTTCACCAACCCAGCGGGTTTAGTTTCCGAAGCGGTCAGTAAGTACACCAAAGTAAAGAGTATTGGTTTATGCAATGTGCCCGTTTCAATGGAAATGATGATTGCAGAAATGATGGAGTGCGAGCCAAAAGAGCTACAACTTGAGTTTGCTGGGTTAAACCATCTCGTGTGGGTACACAAAGCATGGCTCAATGGGGAAGATATTACTCAAACGGTATTAGAGAAAGTCGGTGATGGTGCCAACTTCAGTATGAAGAATATCTGGGAAGAGCCGTGGGATCCGGCATTTCTAAAAGCACTGGGGGCGATACCATGTCCTTATCATCGTTACTTCTACCAAACTGATGCCATGCTTGCTGAAGAGAAACAAAGTGCCGATGAAAAAGGCACTCGTGCTGAGCAGGTAATGGAAACAGAAAATGCGCTGTTTAAGCTCTATCAAGATCCTACCCTCGATCATAAGCCGAAAGAGTTAGAGGAGCGGGGTGGTGCTTATTATTCTGATGCATCACTGAACCTAGTTGATTCAATTTATAACAATCGTAATAGTATTCATGTTGTTAACGTTTTAAATAATGGAGCGATCAACGGCCTACCTGACGATGCTGTGATTGAATGTAGTGCGGTGATTGGTAGCTGGGGGGCGAAACCTCTTGCGGTTGGCGAGTTGTCAAACAATATCAAAGGATTACTCCATCAAGTTAAAGCGTATGAGCAGCTAACAATAGAAGCTGCTGTCGAAGGTAATTATGACAAGGCGCTTATGGCATTAACCAATAACCCATTGGTGCCTGACATTGGCCGCGCCAAGTCAATCCTGGATGATATCCTAGCGGTGAACGCTCCGTATTTACCTCAATTTAAACTAACGACGTTGTAGTACTAAGGAAGGACGCCAATGAAAGTCATTTTTAATGCTGATGATTTTGGTTTAACGAGAGGTGTAAATAACGGCATCGTTAAAGCTCATCAGCAAGGTGTGGTTCATTCAACCACCATGATGGTGGGTATGGATGCTGAGCAACATGCCTTAGAACTAGCTCGCCATAATCCAGGCTTGAAAGTTGGCGTTCATCTTAGGTTTACAGCAGGTGTGCCTATAACGAAGCATCCTAACTTGACCAACGGCCGAGCGCACTTTATCAACTATGACGAACTTTGGAGTAAGCAGGACTTCGAAACTCAGGTCGTTTATGATGAAGCAAAAGCTCAGGTGGAACATTTTTTATCGCTTGGGTTAGAGCTAAGCCACTTAGATAGCCATCATCACGCGCATACTCACCCTCAAATTTTGCCCGTTATTAAAGAAGTAGCGAATGAATACCGAGTGCCACTGCGGGGCACTGGCTTGTGTCAAGAATCGATGACAATCAGGTATATCTTTACTGATGAGTTTTATGACCAAAAAGTGAGCTTGGATGGTTTGATGACACATTTATTGAGCTTAAAAGCTGACTATGACTTGGTTGAGGTGATGTGCCACCCGGCAGAGGCCGATCAGGCGCTTATCTTAAAGAGTGGCTATGCGCTTCAGCGAGAGCTAGAGTTACAAGTTCTTACCTCTCCCATTTTAAAAGAACAGTTAGCTCATCATGGCATAACTGTCACGGATTACTCTGAGCTTGTTTCTACCAATCAAATGGTCGGTGTATGATTAAAGGCTGCCAGCTTCGCCCCCTATAGCACCTTACGAATTGCTGGCAGCCGTTCTACACAAACGAATATTTAATAACAATTGCAGTTGGACCCAATAGCATTATGGCAAGGATTAAAGATGTAGCCGAACTCGCCGGTGTAAATCGCTCTACCGTTTCTCGAATTATTAATGGAGAGGGGAAATTTCGCGAGGAAACTCGAAAAAAAGTAGAGCAAGCTATGGCGCAATTGAATTATCGTCCTAGTGCAATTGCTCGTTCACTCGCAACCTCATCCAGTAATATGGTTGGGTTATTGGTGACTTACTATACGGGGGGCTTCTTTGGCGAGATGATGGAGCAGGTTCAGACCGAGCTGGATATTCATAAGAAGTTTTTGATTACAGCTCAAGGCCATCATTCTGCACAAGGTGAAAAAGAGGCAATTCAGCGTTTTAATGATTTACGTTGTGACGGCTATGTACTTCATAGTCGTTATTTGTCAGATGATGACTTACGTGAATTAGCTAAACAGCCAACACCTTTCGTTCTCCTGGATCGCTACGTGGAAGGAATAGAAGAGCGTTGTGTTACCTTTAACCATCATCATGCAAGCCGTATTGCCGTTGAGCACCTTTTAGCTGGTGGTCATCGAAAGATTGCTTGTATTGCCGGTCCATCCCAACGTCATAACAGTGTATTGAGAAAGCTTGGGTATATTGATGCAATGAAGGATGCTGGTATAGATATTGATGAAAGCTGGTGTGAAGAAGGGAATTATGGTCGGCAAAGTGGTTATGATGCAATGGCTGCAATTTTACAACGACACCCTGATGTGACGGCTGTCTTTTCGTGCAGTGAAGAAATGACGGTTGGCGCAATGCAGTACTTACACGAGCACAGTATTTCTGTACCAGAGCAAATCTCATTAACTAGCTTTGACAGTGTTGATCTTTGTGAAAGTCTTTACCCTACAGTATCAGCAGTGCACTTTCCTATCAGTGACATGGCCCGTGTAGCGGTACAAACGTTAATGGGGCTAGTCAAAGATCAAGAAGTAATAGACAAGCCAGTGTTCGAGGCCAAGCTTAAAATACGCAAAGCAGATCGCTCCTTAAAGTAGCTTACTTCTATCTAATTAAGTGAGTCGCTTAGAAATAACGGTTTGATGTTTTGCTAGTTACTGATGAATTTATTCACAAAATTTACTAGTATTCTAACTCTCTTAAGAAATATAAATCAGTAGTGAATAAGTGGCAGCCATTAAACTAACGGTCGATCGTATTCAACCCGGATTACATATCCGTCTTCCGCTAAAGTGGAACGATCACCCCTTTCTACTCAATAGCTTTAAGATTAAAGACCAAGAGCAAGTCGAGATGATCCGCCACCTCGGCGTAAAGTTCGTTTACTTTAATCCAGAGCAAAGCGATGCCGTTCCACTCCCTGTTGATCAAAGACAAGCTGACAGAGTAACAAATGAAGCGTCGTTAGATCATGAAACTCAAAAAATGTGGCAAGAAAAACAGAACCGCATAGAAAAGTTAAGTGCATACCGTCGACGCGTGATTCAGTGTGAAAAAGAGTTTGAGCGCTCTCTGGCACGTATGCGTTCAGTCATGACTAAAATCCGTAACCGTCCGACAGCAGCAGTTGATGAAGCAAAGCTTCTTATTGAAGATATCGTCGAGAAGTTAATGTGCGATGATAATGTTACGTTACATCTGATGAACGGAAAAAATGAGTTTGAAGATATTTATTTCCACTCATTGAACGTGGCTGTTATCTCGATGATGATTGGCCGTGCTAAAGGGTACTCAGCAGCACAGTTGAAAGAGCTTTCCTTCTCCGCACTATTCCATGATATCGGGAAAATAAAAATCCCGACTGCAATATTAAGAAAGCAACTACCTCTAACAGAGCCAGAAACCAACTACTTAAAGTTGCACACTAAATATGGTGTCGATCTTGCGAGTCAAATCGAGGCTTTTCCCGAAGTCGCGAGAATTGTGATCGCGCAGCACCATGAGCTAAGAGATGGGTCTGGTTATCCTAAAGGCCTGAAAGGAGATGAGATCAACGAGTTTGCTCAAATTATTGCTGTAGCCAATGCGTTTGATAACTTGTGTCATACACCGATAGTCTCAGATCAAAAGATTCCTTATACCGCACTCTCTCATTTATATAAGAACTGTAAACACCTATATAAAGAAGAGAACCTGAACATCCTAATTAAGTTTATGGGCGTGTTTCCTCCGGGTACCGTAGTTCAGCTTTCTAATAATATGGTCGGCCTGGTTATCTCAGTGAATGCATCGCATTTATTATTCCCGAATGTCTTGGTTTACGATCCATCAGTACCAAGGACGCAAGCGCCAATCATTGATCTTGCCTCAAAAGATATAAAGATAGTTAACGCGATTCATCCGTCAAAATTACCGGATAAAGTAAAAGAGTATCTAAATCCGCGTTCGCGTATTTCTTATTTCTTTGATAGTGATGAGTAGTTATCCACAGCTTTTTGTGGGTAAATTGTATAAATCCTGAGTGTTATTTCTGGGTAATTTTAGGGTTGGATGGAAAGTATCCATTTGGCATGTTTTTTTAGAAAAAATGCATTTTTAGTATTGCCAAAGAAAATCTTCTCCCTATAATGCGCATCCATCGACACAGCAGACGTCACAAGGCTTCAGCAGGGTCGAAGAGGTAAAAAGCTTCTACAAAAAATTAGTTTAAAAAAGTGTTTGACACTAACAACTAAATCGCTAGAATGCACCTCCGCTTTGAGAGAAAAACTTCTCGCAAAGCAAGCTCTTTAACAATATAGACCTATCAATCTGTGTGGGCACTCGTTGATGATAATCCAATTCGATACTTCGGTATCAAATTAGGTTTCAATGAAACGAAGTGACCATTTGAATTGGGAAGCAGCCTTGAGCTGTTTTGTTTTACTTTTTCAAAAGTAAAAACCAATAAGAGCACAGTCAATTCAAACATTACTTCTGCTATTTATTAGCGAAAGGAATGTTCAGTATTCATTGAGCCGAACAAAATCTTAAATTGAAGAGTTTGATCATGGCTCAGATTGAACGCTGGCGGCAGGCCTAACACATGCAAGTCGAGCGGAAACGAGTTATCTGAACCTTCGGGGAACGATAACGGCGTCGAGCGGCGGACGGGTGAGTAATGCCTAGGAAATTGCCCTGATGTGGGGGATAACCATTGGAAACGATGGCTAATACCGCATGATGCCTACGGGCCAAAGAGGGGGACCTTCGGGCCTCTCGCGTCAGGATATGCCTAGGTGGGATTAGCTAGTTGGTGAGGTAAGGGCTCACCAAGGCGACGATCCCTAGCTGGTCTGAGAGGATGATCAGCCACACTGGAACTGAGACACGGTCCAGACTCCTACGGGAGGCAGCAGTGGGGAATATTGCACAATGGGCGCAAGCCTGATGCAGCCATGCCGCGTGTATGAAGAAGGCCTTCGGGTTGTAAAGTACTTTCAGTCGTGAGGAAGGTAGTGTAGTTAATAGCTGCATTATTTGACGTTAGCGACAGAAGAAGCACCGGCTAACTCCGTGCCAGCAGCCGCGGTAATACGGAGGGTGCGAGCGTTAATCGGAATTACTGGGCGTAAAGCGCATGCAGGTGGTTTGTTAAGTCAGATGTGAAAGCCCGGGGCTCAACCTCGGAATAGCATTTGAAACTGGCAGACTAGAGTACTGTAGAGGGGGGTAGAATTTCAGGTGTAGCGGTGAAATGCGTAGAGATCTGAAGGAATACCGGTGGCGAAGGCGGCCCCCTGGACAGATACTGACACTCAGATGCGAAAGCGTGGGGAGCAAACAGGATTAGATACCCTGGTAGTCCACGCCGTAAACGATGTCTACTTGGAGGTTGTGGCCTTGAGCCGTGGCTTTCGGAGCTAACGCGTTAAGTAGACCGCCTGGGGAGTACGGTCGCAAGATTAAAACTCAAATGAATTGACGGGGGCCCGCACAAGCGGTGGAGCATGTGGTTTAATTCGATGCAACGCGAAGAACCTTACCTACTCTTGACATCCAGAGAACTTTCCAGAGATGGATTGGTGCCTTCGGGAACTCTGAGACAGGTGCTGCATGGCTGTCGTCAGCTCGTGTTGTGAAATGTTGGGTTAAGTCCCGCAACGAGCGCAACCCTTATCCTTGTTTGCCAGCGAGTAATGTCGGGAACTCCAGGGAGACTGCCGGTGATAAACCGGAGGAAGGTGGGGACGACGTCAAGTCATCATGGCCCTTACGAGTAGGGCTACACACGTGCTACAATGGCGCATACAGAGGGCGGCCAACTTGCGAAAGTGAGCGAATCCCAAAAAGTGCGTCGTAGTCCGGATTGGAGTCTGCAACTCGACTCCATGAAGTCGGAATCGCTAGTAATCGTGGATCAGAATGCCACGGTGAATACGTTCCCGGGCCTTGTACACACCGCCCGTCACACCATGGGAGTGGGCTGCAAAAGAAGTAGGTAGTTTAACCTTCGGGGGGACGCTTACCACTTTGTGGTTCATGACTGGGGTGAAGTCGTAACAAGGTAGCGCTAGGGGAACCTGGCGCTGGATCACCTCCTTATGCGATGATTACTCACGATGAGTGTCCACACAGATTGATATGGTTTATAAAGTAAAGAGACGATACTGGGTCTGTAGCTCAGGTGGTTAGAGCGTTCGCCTGATAAGCGAGAGGTCGGTGGTTCGAGTCCACTCAGACCCACCAATTTCTTTCCCAAGGAATTGGCGACAGTATCGACACCTTGATGGGGCTATAGCTCAGCTGGGAGAGCGCCTGCCTTGCACGCAGGAGGTCTGCGGTTCGATCCCGCATAGCTCCACCATCTTTAAGTGTTCTTGAAAAAGAATCTTTAAAAATGGTTTTCATCAGAAAATCTAGCTCTTTAACAATTTGGAAAGCTGACAAAACAACAATTTATTGTTGTTTGTAAAGTTCTCAAAGTATTCATTTATGAATACAACTAAAAACACATTCAAGTGTTCTTGGAATTTGAGTCCGGCAAAATCGAGTCTGCATCATGTATAAAAATTGCAGACAACTTTGGTGACTTGTTCATCAACTCGAAACTCCTTCGGGTTGTATGGTTAAGTGACTAAGCGTACACGGTGGATGCCTTGGCAGTCAGAGGCGATGAAGGACGTATTAACTTGCGATAAGCCCAGATTAGGTAGTAAAAACCATTTGAGTCTGGGATTTCCGAATGGGGAAACCCAATACCATAAGGTATTACTGTTGAGTGAATACATAGCTCAACAGGGCGAACCGGGGGAACTGAAACATCTAAGTACCCCGAGGAAAAGAAATCAACCGAGATTCCGAAAGTAGCGGCGAGCGAAATTGGACTAGCCCTTAAGCTTTACACGCGTTAGACGAACAGCCTGGAAAGGCCGACGATACAGGGTGATAGTCCCGTAGTTGACGACGTGTGTTCAGTGAAATCGAGTAGGGCGGGACACGTGATATCCTGTCTGAATATGGGGGGACCATCCTCCAAGGCTAAATACTACTGACTGACCGATAGTGAACCAGTACCGTGAGGGAAAGGCGAAAAGAACCCCTGTGAGGGGAGTGAAATAGAACCTGAAACCGTGTACGTACAAGCAGTAGGAGCAGGCTTGTCCTGTGACTGCGTACCTTTTGTATAATGGGTCAGCGACTTATATTCAGTGGCAAGGTTAACCATCTAGGGGAGCCGTAGGGAAACCGAGTCTTAACTGGGCGTTCAGTCTCTGGATATAGACCCGAAACCAGGTGATCTAGCCATGGGCAGGTTGAAGGTTGAGTAACATCAACTGGAGGACCGAACCGACTAATGTTGAAAAATTAGCGGATGACTTGTGGCTAGGGGTGAAAGGCCAATCAAACCTGGAGATAGCTGGTTCTCCCCGAAAGCTATTTAGGTAGCGCCTCGGACGAATACTACTGGGGGTAGAGCACTGTTAAGGCTAGGGGGTCATCCCGACTTACCAACCCTTTGCAAACTCCGAATACCAGTAAGTACTATCCGGGAGACACACGGCGGGTGCTAACGTCCGTCGTGGAGAGGGAAACAACCCAGACCGCCAGCTAAGGTCCCAAATTACTACTAAGTGGGAAACGATGTGGGAAGGCTCAGACAGCCAGGATGTTGGCTTAGAAGCAGCCATCATTTAAAGAAAGCGTAATAGCTCACTGGTCGAGTCGGCCTGCGCGGAAGATGTAACGGGGCTAAGTAGTAAACCGAAGCTGCGGCAATGTACTTTAGTGCATTGGGTAGGGGAGCGTTCTGTAAGCGGTTGAAGGTGTGTGGTAACGCATGCTGGACGTATCAGAAGTGCGAATGCTGACATGAGTAACGATAAAGGGGGTGAAAAACCTCCTCGCCGGAAGACCAAGGGTTCCTGTCCAACGTTAATCGGGGCAGGGTAAGTCGACCCCTAAGGCGAGGCCGAAAGGCGTAGTCGATGGGAAACGGGTTAATATTCCCGTACTTCTTACAATTGCGATGGGGGGACGGAGAAGGCTAGGTGGGCCTGGCGACGGTTGTCCAGGTTCAAGTGCGTAGGCTGAAGAGTTAGGTAAATCCGGCTCTTTCTAAGGCTGAGACACGACGTCGAGCTACTACGGTAGTGAAGTCATTGATGCCATGCTTCCAGGAAAAGCCTCTAAGCTTCAGATTGTAAGGAATCGTACCCCAAACCGACACAGGTGGTCGGGTAGAGAATACCAAGGCGCTTGAGAGAACTCGGGTGAAGGAACTAGGCAAAATGGTACCGTAACTTCGGGAGAAGGTACGCTCTCGACGGTGAAGTCCCTCGCGGATGGAGCTATTGAGAGTCGCAGATACCAGGTGGCTGCAACTGTTTATTAAAAACACAGCACTGTGCAAAATCGCAAGATGACGTATACGGTGTGACGCCTGCCCGGTGCCGGAAGGTTAATTGATGGGGTTAGACTTCGGTCGAAGCTCTTGATCGAAGCCCCGGTAAACGGCGGCCGTAACTATAACGGTCCTAAGGTAGCGAAATTCCTTGTCGGGTAAGTTCCGACCTGCACGAATGGCGTAATGATGGCCACGCTGTCTCCACCCGAGACTCAGTGAAATTGAAATCGCTGTGAAGATGCAGTGTACCCGCGGCTAGACGGAAAGACCCCGTGAACCTTTACTACAGCTTGGCACTGAACATTGACCCTACATGTGTAGGATAGGTGGGAGGCTTTGAAGCGCAGTCGCTAGATTGCGTGGAGCCGTCCTTGAAATACCACCCTTGTAGTGTTGATGTTCTAACGTCGACCCCTTATCGGGGTTGCGGACAGTGCCTGGTGGGTAGTTTGACTGGGGCGGTCTCCTCCCAAAGCGTAACGGAGGAGCACGAAGGTGGGCTAATCACGGTTGGACATCGTGAGGTTAGTGCAATGGCATAAGCCCGCTTGACTGCGAGAATGACAATTCGAGCAGGTGCGAAAGCAGGTCATAGTGATCCGGTGGTTCTGAATGGAAGGGCCATCGCTCAACGGATAAAAGGTACTCCGGGGATAACAGGCTGATACCGCCCAAGAGTTCATATCGACGGCGGTGTTTGGCACCTCGATGTCGGCTCATCACATCCTGGGGCTGAAGTCGGTCCCAAGGGTATGGCTGTTCGCCATTTAAAGTGGTACGCGAGCTGGGTTTAGAACGTCGTGAGACAGTTCGGTCCCTATCTGCCGTGGGCGTTGGAGAATTGAAAGGGGCTGCTCCTAGTACGAGAGGACCGGAGTGGACGAACCTCTGGTGTTCGGGTTGTGTCGCCAGACGCATTGCCCGGTAGCTAAGTTCGGGATCGATAACCGCTGAAAGCATCTAAGCGGGAAGCGAGCCTTGAGATGAGTTCTCCCTGATACTTTAAGTATCCTAAAGGGTTGTCGTAGACTACGACGTTGATAGGCAGGGTGTGTAAGCGTTGTGAGGCGTTGAGCTAACCTGTACTAATTGCCCGTGAGGCTTAACCATACAACACCCAAGGGGTTTTGATGGACTCAATGAAAGAACGTTGAATGTGTAAGAACGAGAATTAAAAAACAGCTTTCCAGATTAAAGAATTTGCTTGGCGACCATAGCGTTTTGGACCCACCTGATTTCCATGCCGAACTCAGAAGTGAAACGAAATAGCGCCGATGGTAGTGTGGGGCTTCCCCATGTGAGAGTAGGACATCGCCAGGCTTTAAATTTAGTTTTTTCCTTTTTAAAAAGGCGAAGACAAAAGTTAAGAGAGCCCGTTTGTAAAAGCGGGCTTTTTTAGTCCTCACGGACACAAATAATGTGCTGATATGGCTCAGTCGGTAGAGCGCATCCTTGGTAAGGATGAGGTCCCCAGTTCGATTCTGGGTATCAGCACCATTTATTGTTTGTTTTATGTTTTAAATTAAAGCCTAAAACAAAATGTAAAGAATTTTGCTTGGCGACCATAGCATTTTGGACCCACCTGATTTCCATACCGAACTCAGAAGTGAAACGAAATAGCGCCGATGGTAGTGTGGGGCTTCCCCATGTGAGAGTAGGACATCGCCAGGCTTTAGTTTTATTTTCACTTTTTCGAAAAGTGAAGACAAAAGCGGACACTTGCTGATTACAAGCGAGTGATACCACTGCGGAGTGGTAGTTCAGTTGGTTAGAATACCGGCCTGTCACGCCGGGGGTCGCGGGTTCGAGTCCCGTCCACTCCGCCACTTATATTAAGCCCCAGTCGAAAGACTGGGGCTTTTTCGTTTGGTCGTGTCCCCTAGAAATGCATTTACATATTGAAGGCGAGACAATACGACTTTCTTTACCCTTTTGGCACATGAGTTTCTCAGGAAGATGAGCCTGCTGCCTGCACTTCCAATTACTCCGAGTTTGTATCATGTCCTCGTTGAAAGATTGGTCATTTGAACAATGAGTCTTTATAACACTCGCCCTAAACCGTAATAGAATGAATAGTCTTCCGTACTGCGTGTTTTGTTAGCGTCTCTCTTAAACAATAATTTTCTACTTCTTATTTCTCAAACATTCATTGCTCCCATATTTAGAGCGAAACCGTCGTTGCGTGGATTGCGCAATTTCCCGAAATATAGTGAGGAAGAGAGCTAAGTCTTCCGAAAATTAATGCCTTTTAGAAAACTTTGTTTTCTTTGCTGAACTTGCTAGTAGCGATTAACCTAAGAGGAGTTCTTGAGGAGTATGTTTGATGATGCAACAAATAAAAAATGAAACGCTGAAATCTGTATTTAAGCAATGGTCTTCCGAAGAGGGAATTGTGGTCATCAACCCTGCAACTGAGCAAGAGTTAATTCGGTTAAAGCCTAGTACTCTTGATGAGTTAGATGATCTCATTGGTCAGTGCAAAACGGAGCAAGTCCGTTGGGCTAAATTAAGTGCCAAAGAGCGCTCTCGTCGTTTGATGGGGTGGTATCAACTACTTCTTGATAATGCAGAAGACATAGCCACGATTATTACCTTAGAGCAGGGAAAACCTTTAGCTGAAAGCAAAGGGGAAGTGATGTATGGTGCCTCTTTTGTCGAGTGGTTCTCAGAAGAAGCAAAACGTGCTTATGGCGAAGTTATTCCTGCTCCCACGACAGATAGACGTCTATCTGCAATTCGCCAGCCTGTGGGAGTATGCGCTGCAATTACACCTTGGAACTTCCCTATTGCGATGATTACAAGAAAAGTAGCACCAGCCCTAGCGGCAGGTTGTGGCATGTTGATCAAGCCATCAGAGCTTACCCCTCTCACTGCAATTGCTGTTGTTGAATTAGCTTATCAGGCTGGTATCCCTAAAGAACTGCTTTCTGTCGTGGTATCAGAACAGGCTGCTGAGTTTGGTCAAGTACTAAGTACTGATCCTAGGATTCAGAAGATCTCTTTTACGGGGTCTACGCGCGTTGGGAAAATTTTGATGAAGCAAGCCAGTGATTCAGTCAAGGCGGTGTCGATGGAGTTGGGTGGTAATGCGCCTTTCATCGTGTTTGAAGATGCAGACTTAGATGCGGCTGCGGAAGGGCTTGTCGCGTCGAAGTTCCGTAATGCAGGGCAAACATGTGTTTGTACCAATCGGCTATATGTTCATAAAAATGTAAAACAAGCTTTTGTTGATAAAGTATTGTCGAAGTTAAGCAAATTAAAGCTTGGCAATGGTTTAGAGAAAGGTGTCACATTAGGTCCTGTTATTACCATGGCCTCTAAGCATCGACTAGAAGCGGTGATCGATCAAGCTGTACAAGAAGGAGCCTCTATTGCTAACTCTCCACAGAGACGGCCTGGTCGCTTTATGGAGCCCGTTCTTTTGGATAGTGTGACGCAGAATATGTCGATTGTTCAGCAAGAGCTATTCGGGCCTGTGTTGCCTATTGTTACCTTTGAAAATGATGATCAAGTTCTCGAAATGACGAACGATACAGAATATGGTTTGGCTTGTTATTTCTATACGAATAGCTTGAAGCGTATTGTGACTTTTAGTGAAGGTTTAGAGTATGGCATGGTTGGAGTGAATGAAGGGATCATCTCTACTGAAGTGGCTCCATTTGGTGGAGTTAAAGAGTCGGGTGTTGGACGGGAAGGTGCTAAGCAAGGCCTCGATGAATATCTGGAGACAAAGTATATTTGTCTTGGTGGTTTAAGCTGATTTCAGAGATGGCCGATTGAATTAAAAAGCTAGGTTTTTACCTGGCTTTTTTTTAGTTGAAAGGCATACCATTTGCCACGCGCGTTTGTGGTTAATATTTTCTGGTTACTTAGTGAGTCGATAGTTAGCTTGCGGTAAGCGGTTTTTAATAATCAAAGCGCTTATGTTATTTCGTGGGTAGTAGGAGAGAGCTTAGCTTTAAACTAATACAAAAAAGCCGCATCAAATGATGCGGCTTCTTCTAATATGGCTCCTCCTGCTGGGCTCGAACCAGCGACCTGCGGATTAACAGTCCGTCGCTCTACCAACTGAGCTAAGGAGGAACAAATTTTAATAAGTGGTGCCGACTACCGGAATCGAACTGGTGACCTACTGATTACAAGTCAGTTGCTCTACCTACTGAGCTAAGTCGGCACAATGTCATTAATAAGTTATTAACTTAATAATGAAAATTGGCTCCTCCTGCTGGGCTCGAACCAGCGACCTGCGGATTAACAGTCCGTCGCTCTACCAACTGAGCTAAGGAGGAATTGTCTTTTTAAGAGAATAAATGGTGCCGACTACCGGAATCGAACTGGTGACCTACTGATTACAAGTCAGTTGCTCTACCTACTGAGCTAAGTCGGCACATTTTATTCTTTAACATTGTTCGTGCTAAGCACCAACAATTAATAAATTGTGGTGCCCGGAGGCGGAATCGAACCACCGACACGAGGATTTTCAATCCTCTGCTCTACCGACTGAGCTATCCGGGCGACGAGGTGTATTAAAAGGCTTTTCGGCTTTCAGGTCAACAATAAAATTAAAATAAAATATCGTTTGATGAATTTGTGCTCGGAGTGGGCTGTTTTTATGCGTTTTTAGCAGCAATGCGCCATGCTTTAAGCGATGTTTTAACATTGATAGTGTGTTCACTTGCAAAATAAAGGCGATAAAAACAAAAAAGCACGTCTGAAAACGTGCTTTTTATTGAACAATTGACTTTAAACTAGTGCTTTACTGAGAACTTGTTTACCCAACCTTCTAGCTCATTCGCTAGTGAAGCTAAACTTTGAGTACTTGATTGGCTCTCGGTTACGACAGAGTTGAGTTGGCCTCCGCTTTCCTCGATAAGGTTTATGCGTAGCGCAATATCATCGCTAACCTGCGTCTGCTCAGCGGCAGCAGTAGCGATCTGCTGGCTCATTGTGGTGATAGATTCTAACGCCGTTACAATTTGCTGTAGAGCTTCAGAGGCATTCTTAGACTCTGTAACAGTGCTTTCACTGGTTTCTGCACATATTTCCATTGTGTGAATGGCATTGCGCGAGCCTTCTTGCAGATTGGAGATCATATACTGAATCTCTTTTGTGCTGTCTTGTGTGCGTCCTGCTAGGTTGCGTACCTCATCAGCAACGACTGCGAAGCCTCGGCCTTGCTCTCCAGCACGTGCTGCTTCAATGGCTGCATTGAGTGCCAATAGGTTTGTTTGCTCTGCAATATCACCAATCACATCGAGCACTTTTACAATATTATTTACATCCTGATCTAGATCGGCGACCGCTTTACTCGCAGTATTTAATTGAGAAGCTAAACCTTGAATGTTTTCAACCGTGTTGTGAATGAGTTTCTGAGTATGTTGGCTTTGTTTGTCTGCCTCGTCCGTATTGTTTGCGGTGTCGCTTGCTGAATTGGCAACATGGTTGGCTGAAGATGCCATTTCAGTCATCGCAGTGGCAATCATAGCCGTTGATTGCTGCTGAGATACGGTAAGATCGGCAATCGTATTTGATCGAGCCTCTACGGCAAACAACTCTGCGCGCAGTGCATGCATAGACTTCTCTAGGTTTGTCACCATGGTAGCTAGTGATTGACTCATATCTTGCACGGCACGATAGATACTTCCTCTCGGTGCCACAGTATCAAAACTGGTCTGAATGTCTCCTTGAGCGACAGCTTGAACTGCTTTACGCACGTCGTTAGGCTCTCCACCAAGTAGATTAAGCATTTTGCGAATCGAAATGATCAGGCCACTTAGAATACTTCCCGCGATAATCAGACACAGCACAAGCTGCCATTGTGCTGTCGACCAAAAACGTGCGTTAACTTCATTAAAGCCAATACCTGTACCGACAACCCAGCCCCAGTGTGGTGTTTTTTCTGCTATCGAGTGTTTTTCTTCAATGCTGCCATCTGCTTGTTTTTGGCTCCAGGTATATTCAACGATCTGACCTGTTTTGTGCCCCAATACATCTAGAATGAGTTGGCCTACGCTATTACCACTGCCATCTCTAAAGTCATGGAAGCTGGTTCCGTGCAGTTGAGGGTCTAGTGGTGCGGCGATGAACATCATATTTTCATCTGCGACATAAACGTATTCGTTGTCTTTGTAGATATTGTTACGAAGTAGGCGAGTGGCTAATGCTTTCGCTTCGTCTTCCGGCATTTTGCCTTCGATAGCCATCTTTTCTACTTCGGTAAGTATGCTGTACGCACTTTTAAATAGCTCAGTAACTCGAGCTTTGTTATCAAGGTTACTTGCGACGCGAAGTGTCCATAAGCCCGTTGCGGTCAGAGCTAGGAGAGCTAGCAATATGATCGCAGATAATAAATAGGCTTGAGTTTTTAGTTTCATATTTAGCTCACAAATAAAGTGTTATCACTATGCAAGGCATAGCTAAAAGAAGAAATGTAATAACTCGGGCATCTTAGTGAAGATGAATATGCTCGGATACTAATGCGTATTGAAATTACGATGAGGATTAAATTTTTAGCGTGAAATAAGTGTTTTTGAAGAAAAGATTTAATGTTCGCTGATGTTTAGAAATGAAGTGCAGATAAATGGGAAAACGAGAAATGACGTATAAAGCAGATACAAAAAAGCCGCATCAAGTGATGCGGCTTTAAAAGTGGCTCCTCCTGCTGGGCTCGAACCAGCGACCTGCGGATTAACAGTCCGTCGCTCTACCAACTGAGCTAAGGAGGAATTATTCTTTTTTGTGTCTTGCTTATGAAGCAAACGCACCAAATATGGTGCCTCGAGGCGGAATCGAACCACCGACACGAGGATTTTCAATCCTCTGCTCTACCGACTGAGCTATCGAGGCAAAAGAATGGTGCCGACTACCGGAATCGAACTGGTGACCTACTGATTACAAGTCAGTTGCTCTACCTACTGAGCTAAGTCGGCACACTGTATTCTTTTTAGAAGAGATTATCTCTTCTGTTTTTAAAATCTCACTTAAGTAAGATTCTAGAAATTGGCTCCTCCTGCTGGGCTCGAACCAGCGACCTGCGGATTAACAGTCCGTCGCTCTACCAACTGAGCTAAGGAGGAACTATTCTTTTTTGTGTCTTGCTTATGAAGCAAGTGCACCAAATATGGTGCCTCGAGGCGGAATCGAACCACCGACACGAGGATTTTCAATCCTCTGCTCTACCGACTGAGCTATCGAGGCAAAAGAATGGTGCCGACTACCGGAATCGAACTGGTGACCTACTGATTACAAGTCAGTTGCTCTACCTACTGAGCTAAGTCGGCACACTTTATTCTTTGTGCTTTTGTCCGTGTTATAACATTTCGTTAAGACACCAACAAATCAAATTGTGGTGCCCGGAGGCGGAATCGAACCACCGACACGAGGATTTTCAATCCTCTGCTCTACCGACTGAGCTATCCGGGCAACGGAGCGCTATTAAACGGATTTTCCCGCGTTGCGTCAACCACTTTTTTTAAATAATTTCAAAAAAGTGGTTGTTCGAACGCTTTTTATTCAACTGTCACTACAAAGTTTGCTTCGAGTTAAATTCCTTTTTGAAATTTGTAACTTTTTCTAGGTAGCGACGCGCTTCTGCGTTCGGGTGTTTCTTGGTTAACGCCCAATAAACTTGGTTGGGTTGCAATGAATTAAGATCTTGCATTGCGCGTTTGCGATCACTGCGATGAAATGTGTTTAAAACTCCTCCAGTACCGCCATTGTAAGCTGAAATCATGCTGTACTCGAGAGAGGTAGGGTGGCGGACTTCTCTTAAATAACGATTTTTTAAGATATAGAAATACGCAGTACCAGTATCTATGTTGTTTTCTGGATTAAACAAATATTTAGGGCTTGGTTGGCCCGAGCGCTTTTTCACGAGTTTGAACACATCTCGTCCCGCTGTTTTAGGTACAACTTGCATTAGGCCATATGCATTTGCCCAACTTACCGCGTATGGGTTGAAACTGCTCTCGGTTTTAATAATGGCGTATATCAAGTCTTCTGGAATGTCGTATTTCTTGGAAGCTCGACGCACGATATCGGCGTATTGGTAGCTGCGTGTTGAAAAGTGGTCTTCAACCATGGGAATTTCGACATAATACGCTTTCTTGAAATCTACATTTTTGGTTTTTATTTTATTTGCGATTAGGTATTCCGCAAATCGGTTTGCCCGCCAAGACCATTGAATTGGCTTATTGTCTTGGTCGACAACTTGTTTATACAGGAATGGTTGCCCCTCTAACGTGATACCTTTAGAGGAGAATAAGTCGACATGAGCGGGATCGTCTGGTGTTAATAAGGTGGTGACAATCGCGTCTTTTAGGTGTTTTTGGGGCTCGGTCGGTGATACGGTCTCTATCGTGATCATGCCTTTGCGAAAGTCGACCTCGGCGCGGCTAAGGTAGTTATCGATGTACTTAACGTAATTACTTTTGCCAGCGTACTTGATTTCTTTTTTACCCCAGCGCTTTTGAATATTGCCTGAAAAGCTATTGATTAAGGCATCTAGCGCCGCAGTATCTTTTTCAAATTGTCCTGGTAGCTCAGCTAAGTTATTGGCAAAACGGTTTGTTGGCTCGTAGTTGACGTCATAAATCTTTTCGACGAATTCACGGCTACAGCCTGCCATTAAAAGTGCGGCAGCAATAAAGACAATTTTTTTCATAAGTATCAGAGTTATTGAAGGTAATAGAAAAATGACACCACAAATGGTTGTGATGTCATTGTTTAACTCAAGCGACTTTATTCGCTCGGCGGTGTGTAACCTTCGATATGAACGTCTTTTCCTTCAAAGAGGAAATTTACCATTTCTGTTTCGATAAGTTTGCGGTGTTCTGGATCCATCATGTTGAGTTTCTTCTCGTTGATCAACATGGTTTGTTTGTGTTGCCACTGAGCCCACGCTTCTTTCGAGATGTTGTCGAAAATGCGTTTACCTAGTTCACCAGGGTAAAGTTGAAAGTCTAGACCTTCGCCTTCTTTCTTTAGTCGAGCACAAAATACAGTGCGGCTCATAATGACTCCTTGTATTCAATTAACGAAGTTCGTGGGGTAGCGTTTCCAGCAATAGTTTTACTGGCGCGGCTAAACCGACTTCTTCAGGTTTAGATAAGTTATACCAAAGACCTTTGTTGCCTTCCATTATCACGTCCGGTTGCTTTGATAAATCAATCAAAATTGGCGTGATATCTAGGTGGTAATGGCTGAATGTATGACGAAAGGTAATCAGTGTTTGCTTCTGTTTGATATTGCTGGCTTGAATGCCGCGTTGATCCAGTAGCAATTCAATGTCGCTTTCTGCATCCACATGTTCGGTTTGTGGGAAGCAGAATAAGCCACCCCAAATGCCTGTTTGTGGTCTTTGCTCCAACCACACCTCATGACCATTTTCGGTGTTGTGGTGAAGCATCACGAAACGAGTTTGCTTGATTGGTTTATCTTTCTTCGGTTTTTTGCCCGGGTAGTCGAGCACATTACCTTGTTGTTTTGCCACACACAGATCAGCAACAGGGCAGAGGCTACATTTGGGTTTGCTGCGAGTGCAGACCATTGCGCCCATGTCCATCATTGCCTGGTTATACTTATCTACATCCGTTTGTGGGGTATGCGTTTCGGCAATTTCCCACAGCCGGTTTTCAACCTTTTTTTGTCCTGGCCATCCTTCGACTGCGAAACAGCGGGATAGGGTGCGCTTCACGTTACCATCAAGAATCGCGTGTGGTTGTTTATACACAGACGATAAAATGGCGGCAGCAGTAGAGCGACCAATCCCCGGTAGGGCGTTCATTTTCTCTATATCAAGAGGAAACTCACCATTGTATGTAGAGGCGACCTCTTGTGCTGCTTTGTGAAGGTTACGGGCTCGGGCGTAATACCCTAAGCCAGTCCAAAGGTGTAGGACTTCATCTTGCTCAGCATTGGCAAGATCGATCACGGTTGGAAAGCGCTCCAAAAAACGTTGGTAATACGGAATAACCGTAGTGACCTGAGTTTGCTGAAGCATAATTTCAGACAACCAGACACTGTATGCGGTCTTATTTTGTTGCCACGGAAGATCTTTTCTTCCATATGCGTCATACCATTCTAGGATGGCACTGGCGAAAGGTGTCACGACTTGCTCTGTATTCTATTATTGGTTAGGTGCAAAATTGCACCACATAATGGGCAAGAAGTACAACGGATAAACAGTAGGGATATAAAGAGGTGTGTCGTTGCTTTTGGGTTGCCATAGACCAAGAGCTCAACAAATACTTGCACCTAAGTAAATTCTTTGGATAATCCCCGCTTTGATTAATCAATGTGCAGGCAAAATCAATGAGTGAAGTAACCACTAACGAATACAACGAAGACGGAAAGCTGATCCGCAAAATCCGCAGCTTTGTACGCCGTGAAGGGCGTTTGACTAAAGGTCAAGAGAGCGCGATGAATGAATGCTGGCCTACGATGGGTATTGACTTCAAAGCTGAACTTCTCGATTGGAAAGAGGTGTTTGGCAACGATAACCCAGTAGTGCTTGAGATCGGTTTTGGTATGGGTGCTTCATTGGTTGAAATGGCAAAGAACGCGCCAGAGAAAAACTTCATCGGTATCGAAGTTCATAGCCCGGGCGTTGGTGCTTGTCTTGCGGATGCTCGCGAAGCAGGAATTACTAACCTGCGTGTAATGTGTCACGATGCGGTAGAAGTATTCGAACACATGATCCCAAATGGCAGCTTATCGACACTGCAATTGTTCTTCCCAGACCCTTGGCATAAGAAGCGTCACCACAAGCGTCGTATTGTTCAATTAGGTTTTGCGGAAATGGTGCGTGAGAAGCTTATCCCTAATGAAGGTATTTTCCACATGGCGACCGACTGGGAAAACTACGCAGAGCACATGATTGAAGTGATGAACCAAGCGCCAGGTTTCGAAAACATTGCTAAAGATGGTGATTTCGTTCCTCGTCCAGACGATCGCCCGCTAACGAAGTTTGAAGCTCGTGGTCACCGTCTTGGTCACGGTGTTTGGGATATCAAATATAAGCGTATTGCGTAACCAGAGGAGTTCATGGGATGTACCATTACGCGATATTAGCGAATCCGGGTCATAACCGAATTTACTTTGATAGCGCAATGACCATTGCCTGTTCTGAGCTAAAAGCAATTTTAGCTTCACAAGGCGTGGATGTGACAGAAATTGGTAGTAAAGACGTTGGCTTACCTGCTGCGTTGGTGTTTTCTTGTCAGGAAGCGCTAACCGATGAGCAGGCGCGAAGAATCGCAGCCTCTTCGATTTACTATGCGCTATTTGAAGTGCGCGAAGATGGTTTACTTCGACCAGTTCAAGCGCCCGTATTTAACACTTTCCCGGAAAGTATGAGCCAGATTTTGCGCTACACCGGGAAAACAAACGAACAGTTTACCCGTTTGATGGTGAATATCGGCATTAGTGCGTCCAATACGGGAAGTGAACAACTGACCTTAATGGATCCAATGTGTGGTAAAGGTACAACCTTATTTGAAGGCTTGATCCACGGTTTGAACGTGGTAGGGGTTGAGATCAACGCCAAGTGGGTGCAAGAGATCCAGACCTTTATTGTTAAGTTCATGAAGAATGGCCGCTTTAAGCACAAAGTGAGCAAAGAAAAGCGCACTGCGGGTGGCAAGAAAGTGGCGGATGGTTTCGTGGTTGAAGCTGCAGTAAATAAAGAAGATTACAACCAAGGCAATCTTCAGTTTATGAAGCTGTATTCGGCTGATACTCGTATCGCTGATCAAGTCGTGAAAAAGAACTCAGTTGATGTGATGGTGTCTGATCTGCCTTATGGCGTGCAACACGGCAGCAAAAATGCTAAGGACAGCAAACTGAACCGCAGTCCACTAGAGCTTTTAAACGAGGCTCTGCCTGCATGGAAAGTGGTATTGAAAAAGCAAGGTTCAGTGGTGTTGTCTTTCAATGAATTCACATTGAAATGGAAAGATGTCGCGGCATTATTTGAAGAGCAAGGTTGGAAGGTACTTTCAGAAGAGCCTTACATCGGTTATCTTCACCGTGTTGATCAATCTATCAACCGCAATATTATTGTGGCAGTAAAACCATAATCGACTTGAGTCGAACGAACCCTATGGAAAAGCCAACGACACGTTGGCTTTTTTTACCTCTGAGCTCAACGAGTTCTCTTGTAAATAGAAGGTAGAGAATGAAACCGACAGTGGAAATTTTGACAGATATTTTGGCGGAAGTACGCCCTTTAATCGGCCAAGGTAAAGTGGCTGATTATATTCCTGCTCTGGCAAAAGTACCCAGCAACAAGTTAGGTATTGCGGTATACACCAACGAAGGTGAGGTTATTAAGGCGGGTGATGCCGATGAACCTTTCTCTATCCAATCTATTTCAAAAGCATTGAGCTTGACGTTAGCGATGTGCTTGTACAAGCAAGAAGAAATTTGGTCTCGAGTGGGAAAAGAGCCTTCGGGGCAGGCATTTAATTCGCTAATCCAGCTAGAAATGGAGCAAGGTATTCCTCGTAATCCATTTATAAATGCTGGAGCGATAGTAGTGGCGGATTTGTTACAAACTCGCTTATCTGCGCCTCGTCAGCGCCTGTTGGAGTTTGTGCGTCAGCTTTCTGGTGATACCCATATTGTGTATGACAAAGTCGTTGCGGCATCCGAAATGATGCATGGTGATCGTAATGCGGCGATTGCATATCTCATGCGTTCGTTTGGCAACTTCGAAAATGAAGTGATTCCAGTACTACAAAACTACTTCCACGCTTGTGCGCTGAAGATGAGTTGCGTCGATTTGGCTAAAACGTTTAGCTATTTAGCAAACAAGGGCACATCGGTACAAACGGGTAAGCCTGTAGTTTCTCCTGTGCAAACCAAACAACTTAATGCACTGTTAGCAACGTGTGGCTTGTATGATGGCGCGGGCGAGTTTGCTTATCGCGTTGGAATGCCTGGTAAGTCTGGTGTTGGTGGTGGCATTATCGCGGTAGTACCTGGTGAAATGACCATTTCAGTATGGTCTCCAGAGCTTGATCCTTCAGGTAACTCGCTTGCGGGTACTAAGGCGCTTGAGCTGCTCTCAGAGCGAATTGGCCGTTCAATTTTCTAATGTGGAAATGTGTCAACCTTATTTAGGACGGCACAGTTTCTAAATAAAAAGCCTCTCAATTGAGAGGCTTTTTTTGTTTTGGGGTTGCGTTAGTCTTCGCTTTCTTCGGCCATAAAGGCTTCGAGCAAATCATTAAGGAAGAGCTTCCCTTTTTCAGTAATTTGCCAGTGGGTAGGCGTTTCATTCAGGTAGCCCATTTCTATCGCCCAGTCGATGGTTTCTTGAATCGTACTGAGCGGTAAGCTCGTGGTGTCCACATAATCTTGCTTCGGACAGGCTTCGATTAAGCGGAATCGGTTCATAAAGAACTCGAATGGACGATCTTCATCCGCGACGACATGTTCTGTATGCAGATAAGGTTTGACCATATTTTGATAAGCCGCTAAATAGCCTCGCGGGTGTTTTACCTTTGTCGTTCGAATAATACGTCCGTCGGTAAAACTGAGTTTGCCATGAGAGCCACAACCGATACCAAGGTAATCACCAAAGCGCCAGTAGTTGAGGTTGTGCTGACACTGATAGCCCGGCTTGCTGTAACCGGAGATTTCATATTGCACATAACCCGCGGCTGCAAGTTTTTGGTGTCCGAGCTCGAAAATATCCCACAAGTCATCATCGTCAGGTAGCGTTGGTGGCTTGTAGTAGAACATGGTGTTTGGTTCGATGGTCAGCTGATACCAAGACAAGTGCGGCGGTGCCAACTCAATCGCTTTGTCCAAATCTGCCAAGGCTTGTTCGATGCTTTGATCAGGTAAGCCGTGCATGAGATCGAGGTTAAAACTGTTCAAACCGATTTGGTGCGCCAGCTTAGCAGCATTGACGGCTTCGTCTTGGCCGTGAATGCGCCCCAAACGCTCAAGCTTTTGTTGCTCAAAGCTTTGCACGCCGATAGAGATACGCGTTACACCAGCTTTGCGGTAGCCAACAAAACGCTCTGTTTCGATGGTGCCTGGATTCGCTTCCATGGTGATTTCGATTTCAGGCTTGAACGGAATACGCGCTTCAATGCCCTTAAGTAGACGCTCGATGCCTTCTGCCGAAATCAAACTCGGCGTACCACCACCAATGAAGATTGAATGCAGTGGACGTGGCGCTTCGTTAAGTCGGTATTTCTCAATGTCGGTATCCAAATCTTCTAAAAGGGCACTGATGTACTCTTCTTCTGGAATCTCGGTTTTGAGCGCGTGAGAGTTAAAGTCGCAATACGGGCACTTTTGCACACACCACGGGATGTGTACATACAAGCTGAGTGCTGGGGGCGTTAACATGGTCTAATTCGCTCGTGATTACTGAGACACTTGCTCAGACAGTTGAGCAAACAACGACTTGAGCGCTTTACCGCGGTGAGACAGTTGTTTTTTACGTGCAGGTTCAAGTTCGGCTGACGCACAGTTGTCTTCAGGAACAAAGAAGATTGGGTCGTAGCCAAAACCATTTTCACCGTGAGCTTCAGTTAGAATGCGACCTTCCCATTTACCGTGGCAGACGATAGGCGTTGGGTCGTTCTCGTGACGCATGAGGACTAATACACAGTGGAAACGTGCTGTACGCTCTGCTTCTGGTACGCCTTCCATTGCCGCTAGCAATTTTTCTAAATTCTCTTGATCAGATGCGCTCTCGCCTGCGTAACGTGCAGAGTAAATGCCCGGAGCGCCTTTTAAGAAATCGACTTCTAATCCAGAGTCGTCTGCAATGGCAGGAAGCCCTGTTTCTTGTGCGGCATGGCGAGCTTTAATGATTGCGTTTTCAATGAAAGTTGTACCCGTTTCAGCTACTTCCGATACATTGAATTCACTTTGCGCTAATACTTCAAAGCCGAAGTCAGACAATAAATCTGCCATTTCACGAACTTTGCCTTGGTTACCAGTTGCTAGCACAATTTTTTTCATGGGAATCTCTTTTAATAGTGATAGAGGAGAACAAATCGTTCTCCTCTAGATATTCTTTAACTAATAAGTGGTTTTTAGCCTGCTTAGATCCAAAAGCTTTTGGAACATCACAACCCAATTACTCTTCAACATAAAACTTCTGGGTGAATTTAAGCTTACCTGAGCCTTTGTTTCCAGCTTTTACGTCAATATCGAAAGTAAAAGTTTCTTCGTGGGTAATTGGCAGTTCGGCTAAATAGTATATCGCATTGCCTTCTTTGACTTCACGAAAGGTCAAGGTCTGAGTTTGGCCGATAAGGTTCTTCGCGCGTCCAGCAATTTTTGCTTCTAATGCTGGCTTACCCAATGAAGCTCTATCTAACACGCTAATATTAACCACAGCGAGGTATCCATTACGTTTGATATCGTAGCTACGTGCGACTTTGGGTGTTAGGAATGTTGAGTTAAACGCGACATAGTGTACTTCGATATCTTTCATATTTTTAAACTGATCGGCGAAGCTTGGTAACGACAACAGGCTAATCAGTAATGCGGTAATCCATTTGCTCATTGTTACTTCCTCAAAGCACTTGTTATAAAACAACCATAGCTGCAATTTTACCTTGGTCAGGGGGGTAAAAAATGCGTACTCAGTCGTTGGTATTAGTAAGTGTGGTTCAAAATCGTAAATAAAAAGCCATCATAAGATGGCTTTAATTTCTGTCGGTATCTGGGTAGGCGATTCTATCCGAATTTGTTTGTGCCGTCCTAATTCACCTTTTTCTATGTGAACCAAGCCCTTAGCGATTTTAAACTGCTTGGCTAAGAACTTAGTTAGGTGTGCATTAGCTTTGCCATCGACAGGTGGAGCAGTAATGGCGATTTTTAGCTCTTCACCATGCAAGCCAACGATTTTATCGCGGCTAGCTTTAGGTTGAATATAGAGCTTCAGGATGATGTCCTCACCATCTTGCCAAACTGCAGCTGACATTATAGCTGGAACCAAATTGGACCAATGATATCGCCCATTAAGAAGTTCGCGAACTGCAAGCCGATAAATAACACCAGTACGCTTAAATCAAGACCACCAATAGCCGGAAGAATACGACGGATTGGAGCGCACATTGGCTCGGTCAGTTGATGGAATACGTACTCGATAGGGCTGCGGCCTTGGCTTACCCAGCTCAAAATTGCACGGATCAATAGTACCCAGAACAATAGGCCACCTGCGGCTTTGATTAATGATAATAAGCCCAAGAATAAGAAGTCAGCGCTGAAAGAGACGGAACCGTTCGAAGCTATTAGGATAAGCACGACAAATTTAAGCACACACAACACGTAGGCAAACAACACGGTTGCTAGGTCAATATTCCCCACGGAAGGGATAACGCGGCGCAATGGACCAATGACCGGCTGAGTCGCTTTTACTATGAATTGCGAGAATGGGTTGTAGAAGTCTGCGCGCGCAGCTTGCAACCAAATTCGCAAAATTACGACCATGATGTACAGGTCAAATAGGGTTGAGATGAGAAAACTCATTGAATTCATAAGGTACCCTTAACAAGTGATGGATGATACTAAACGGAGTTCATCCACATAATTAAAACAGTTTTTCCATTTCTTCCGCGCGAGCCACAGCAGCTTGCATGGCTTTAGCGACAATATCTGAAAGTTGATGTTCGTTGAATGTACGCAGTGCTTCTGCCGTTGTCCCACCTTTCGATGTTACGTTCTCACGCAGGGTTGATAGCTCAGTTTCTGGGTTGCTAACCACCATACTGGCCGCGCCCAGTGCAGCTTGCTGAACCAATAGTCGAGCGGTCTCTTTATCAAAGCCTTGCGCAATCGCTTCTGCTTGCATCGCTTCCATAAACAGGAAGAAGTATGCTGGAGCACTGCCCGCTGCGGCAATCACATTATTGATGCCAGACTCTTGCTCAACCCAGCATACTTTACCGACCGCTTCCATTAACTCTGCGGCAAAAGCTTTGTCGTGCTCGGTTACATGAGTTGGTGCGAATAACCCACTCATACCCAACCCAAGTTGTGATGGCGTATTTGGCATAACACGAACCAAGTTCAATTTGGTGGCTAGCATATCATCCAATCGTGAACAGTTGATGCCTGCGGCAATAGAAATCACCAGTTTATTAGTGAAATCGATCGATTGCAGTGGTTTACAGACATCAGCCATCATTTGCGGTTTTACAGACAATACCACCACATCCGCCTCGGTCGCAGCTTGGATGTTATCGCTGGTGGTACGGATGCCAAAATCTTGTTCTAGCAGAAGGCGGCGAGCCTCTGAAGGAGCCGTCGCGGTAATGTTTTGCGCTGGGTATCCGTTAGCAACCAAGCCGGAAACAATGGCTCTCACCATGTTGCCAGCACCAATGAAGGCGATTTTTTTATGTTCCATTTGTCTGATTTCCATCATGATATTTAGAATTTGTTGTGCGCTCAGGTGTATAATGGCGCCGCTGTTACTTACTGCTCCTATTGGCGAGTAAGATGATTGCGCATTTACGCTCTAACGATTGACGACATAACTTATGTCGCGAGTGAGCGTTTTGTTGATTTAGCTGTAGTCTCGTGCGCCGAAAATAGCGGTTCCAATACGAACCATTGTACTACCAGCTTCGATTGCAGCGGTCATATCACCACTCATTCCCATTGATAATGTATCGATTTCTGGGAACTGTGCTTCGAGTGTTTGCTTCAACGTAGCCAACTTCTGAAATTCACGGAGTTGTGATTCGTAGTCAGACACGTTGGCAGGAATCGACATCAACCCTCTTAAAGTGAGGTTGGGTAGGCGAGAAATCAACTCCGCCAGCTCGAATACTTCCGCTTCAGTGACACCAGACTTAGATGCCTCACCACTGGTGTTAACCTGAATCAGAACTTGTAGCGGTTTAAGTTCGCTTGGCCGCTGATCATTCAGGCGTTGAGCAATCTTGGTTCGATCGATGGTGTGAACCCAATCGAAATGTTCAGCAACAAGTCGCGATTTATTCGATTGAATCGGGCCAATGAAGTGCCATTCGATTCGATTATCTGGATAATGCTCGGCAAAGTGCTGAACTTTACTGACGCCCTCTTGAACGTAGTTTTCACCAAAGGCGGTTTGTCCCGCTTGGTAGGCTTCGAGAATTGCCTCGACAGGTTTAGTTTTGCTTACCGCTAGAAGTTGCACTGACTCTGGAGTTCGACCACATTTTTGCTCGTCATATCGAATTTGAGAGGTGATATGTTCAATATTTTGTTGAATACTACTCATAGCTGTACTTTAGACTTAAGGATTTTAAATGGATATCACTGAGTTACTGGATTTTAGTGTAAAACATAATGCCTCGGATCTACATCTTTCTGCAGGTGTCCCACCAATGGTTCGTATTGATGGGGATGTGAGAAAACTAGGTATTCCAGCGTTTACACACCAAGAAGTGCATCGTTTGGTTTTCGAAATCATGAACGATGCCCAACGCAGTGAGTTCGAAGAAAAACTCGAAGTCGATTTCTCTTTTGAGTTGCATAACGTTGGCCGTTTCCGTGTCAACGCCTTCAACCAATCCCGCGGTTGTGCGGCAGTATTCCGTACCATTCCAAGTAGCATTCCAACTCTGGAAGAGCTAGAAGCGCCAGAGATCTTCAAAAAAATTGCGAATGCTGAAAAAGGCTTAGTTCTGGTCACTGGCCCAACAGGTTCAGGTAAATCGACGACCTTAGCAGCCATTGTTGACTACATTAACCGTAATCACAACAAGCACGTACTCACAATTGAAGATCCGATTGAATTTGTTCACAACAACAATAAATGTTTGATCAACCAGCGTGAAGTTCACCGTGACACCCATAGTTTCCAAAATGCTTTGCGTAGTGCATTGCGCGAAGACCCAGACGTTATTCTGGTTGGTGAGATGCGTGATAAAGAAACCATCAGCCTTGCCTTAACGGCGGCAGAAACGGGTCACTTAGTTTTCGGGACGTTGCACACCAGCTCGGCGGCAAAAACCATTGACCGTATTATCGATGTGTTTCCTGGTAGTGATAAAGATATGGTCCGCTCGATGCTATCTGAGTCCCTTCGTTCGGTTATCGCGCAAAAGCTTCTGAAGCGTAATGGTGGTGGCCGTATTGCATGCCATGAAATTATGATGGCAACGCCTGCGATTCGTAACTTGATCCGCGAAGACAAAGTCGCGCAGATGTATTCGATCATTCAAACAGGTGCGGCTCACGGCATGCAAACCATGGAGCAAAATGCTCGTCAGTTAATGGCGCAAGGCATGGTTGCCCGTGAAGAGGTCGATAGTAAGATCGGATTAGAAGTGCAGCAATTCTCGTAACGTTCATACAGATAATGGTGAATACGGAAGATGGATCTAGATAAATTTCTCGAAGGCATGCTGGCGCTGAAAGCGTCGGATCTTTACATCACGGTTGGAGCGCCAATTCTATTTCGTGTGGATGGCGAATTGCGTCCGCAAGGGGAAAAACTCACCGAGAGTGATGTGGCTGCATTACTCGATAGCGCTATGGAACCAGATCGGCGTCAGGAATTTCGTAAAAGTCGCGAGTCGAATTTTGCCATTGTGAGAGATTGTGGTCGCTTCCGTGTGAGTGCCTTTTTTCAACGCGAGTTACCAGGCGCAGTGATTCGTCGTATTGAAACCAATATTCCTACTTTTGAGCAGTTAAAGTTACCGTTAGTGTTGCAAGATTTGGCGATAGCTAAGCGTGGTTTGGTGCTGGTGGTCGGTGCTACTGGATCGGGTAAATCGACCACCATGGCGGCGATGACAGGCTATCGAAACAGCAATAAAACCGGGCACATTTTGACGGTCGAAGATCCGATCGAATTCGTGCATGAACACAAGCGCTGTATCGTGACTCAACGCGAAGTTGGGTTAGATACGGAAAGCTATGAAGTTGCGCTTAAAAACTCGCTGCGCCAAGCACCAGATATGATTTTGATTGGTGAGATCCGTAGCCGTGAAACAATGGAATACGCGATGACCTTCGCCGAAACGGGTCACCTGTGTATGGCAACGTTGCACGCCAACAATGCAAACCAAGCTTTAGAGCGCATTCTTCACTTGGTACCGAAAGATCAAAAAGAACAATTCTTGTTCGATTTGTCGATGAACCTAAAAGGCGTGGTTGGTCAGCAGCTGATCCGAGATAAAAATGGGCAGGGACGTCATGGTGTATTTGAGATCTTGCTAAATAGCCCACGTGTGTCGGATTTGATTCGTCGCGGAGATTTACATGAGTTGAAGTCAACCATGGCTCGCTCAAATGAGTTTGGTATGCTGACGTTCGATCAATCTCTTTATAAGTTAGTGATGCAAGGTAAGATCAGCGAAGAGGATGCACTACATAGTGCCGACTCGGCAAATGATCTGCGCTTGATGTTGAAAACGCAGCGTGGTGAAGCATTCTCTACGGGCAGTTTGGCAAACGTTAAGATCGATATGGATTAATCCAATCCAGAAACAAAAAAGGTTGGCAGAAGCCAACCTTTTTTCATTGTGCTTGAAGTGTTTACTCACCCCAAAGGGCTTCAAACCAGCTTTCTAGAATCACCACCGCTGACTGGCAGTCAACATTACCTTTCGATAGGGCTTTGTAGCCGCCCATGCTGAACAACTCCGCACGAGCTTCTGCAGTAGATAAACGCTCATCATGCAGTTCAACTGGCAATCCGTATCGGCCTTGCAGACGCTTAGCAAATTTTCGTGCACGAGGGGTTATGGTCTCAAGGTCTTTACCATGCAGATCGGTCGGTAAACCGACCACTAGCAAATCTGGTTGCCACTCTTTGATTTGCTTTTCGATATCGTCCCAGTTTGGAATACCGTCATTGGCTTTAAAGGCTTTTAATGGGGAAGCTGTACCAGTAATTTCTTGGCCAATAGCGCTACCAATGCTTTTGGTTCCAAAGTCAAAAGCCATAATTGTGCGTGACATAAGGTGTCTCTATCTAATGTAACTGTATATTTGGACTAAGCATGTCCAGAGTCTGCTGAAAGGTGACTTGGGTCGATGCCCAGCTTTTCGACCGCTTTCTTCCAACGCTCGTTGATTGGTGTATTAAAGATAATTTCAGGCGTTGCTTCAATGGTGAGCCAAGAGTTTTCGACCAGCTCACTTTCTAATTGGCCTGCACTCCAACCGGAGTAGCCAAGTGCCACTAAGTAATCACTTGGTTCTGCTTCTGTTCCTAACACCGACAGAATATCACGCGAAGTGGTTACCGCGAGGTCATCGGTCATTTGGACGCTGGACTCGTAGTAATCTTTGGGTTTATGCAAAATAAAACCACGATCTTCCGAGATTGGGCCGCCATTGTAGACTGGTCTATCTAGACTGGCTTCAAATAGGCGCGGGTGTACTGGCTGAACTTCCACCTGCTTGAGCATGTTGCCGACGGTGATATCAACAGGAGCATTGATCATCAGCCCCATAGCGCCGTCTTCGTTGTGCTCACAAACGTAGATCACGCTGTTTTGAAAGTACGGATCTTTCATCCCAGGCATGGCAACCAAAAAGTGATTTGTGAGATTCATACTCATACTGACCCTTAACTCTCGTAAATGCCCTTAAGCAAACATCATACAATTTACCATCTAGGTATGTGCATGAGTTTGCTTAAGTTAATGTACTACGCTCTCTATTAACTGTAATACAGTTTGAGTTATTCGCCTTTTACTCGACGTTCAATCGCATCCATCAGCTTGCCTGTGATTGAGATATCAAAAGCTGCTTCAATTTCGCGAATACAGGTTGGACTGGTGACGTTGATCTCTGTTAGCTTGTCGCCAATTACGTCAAGGCCAACAAAGATAAGGCCTTTTTCTTTCAGTGTCGGAGCAACGGTTTGCGCAATTTTGAGGTCGGTTTCGCTTAGCGGACGAGCTTCACCAGTACCACCAGCGGCTAGGTTGCCGCGCGTTTCGCCTTTAGCAGGAATGCGTGCTAGACAGTAAGGCATAGGTTCGCCATCTACCACTAGGATACGTTTGTCACCGTTGCTGATGTCTGGCACGAAGGTTTGTGCCATTGCGTAGTTTTGACCGTGGTTAGTCAATGTCTCGATGATCACAGAGACGTTTGGATCGTTTTCTTTCACACGGAAGATGGACGCGCCACCCATACCATCAAGCGGTTTCAGGATGACATCACCATGTTTTTCACGAAATTCTTTAATTTTCTCTGCTTTTCGCGTCACGATAGTTGTAGGTGTCAGCTCTGGGAACCATGCTGTAAACAGCTTTTCGTTACAATCACGTAAGCTTTGAGGCTTGTTAACGATCAGTGCACCTTGTTCTTCTGCACGCTCAAGGATGTAAGTCGCGTAGATGTATTCAGTATCAAACGGAGGATCTTTACGCATTAGCACCGCGTCTAGCTCAGACAGTTCGATAGTTTGCTCTGATTTGAACTCGTACCAACCGTTTGGATCTTCTTTTAGTTCCACCACTTTAGTATCTGCAATGGCAACGCCTTGATCGAGATGCAGATCATTCATTTCCATGTAGTGGATTTCATAGCCGCGTCGTTGCGCTTCAAGCATCATGGCAAAGCTAGAGTCTTTTTTGATGTTAATGGACGAGATTGGGTCCATTACGATACCGAGTTTGATCATTATTTTTCTCCGTTTAACCAAGATCGCCGAAACGAACTTGTAAGGCTGTAATTGCTGTCAGAGCCGCTGTTTCGGTACGCAGAACGCGAGGGCCGAGTAGCGTTTCTTCAAATTGGTATTCTCGAGTCATCTCGATCTCTTCAGACGATAAACCGCCTTCAGGACCGATCAGTAGGCGCACTTTTTCAACCGGGGTTGGCAAAGTGTTGATTGAGTATTTAGCACGAGGGTGAAGGTTAAGCTTTAAACCATCGTACTCTTCTTTACACCACTCTTCCAAGCTCATAATTGGACGAATTTCGGGCACGACATTACGCCCACATTGTTCACAGGCACTGATGGCGATTTTCTGCCATTGCGCGAGTTTTTTCTCAAAACGCTTTTGGTCAAGCTTGACACCACAACGTTCAGAAATCAGAGGAGTGATGGTATTGACGCCAAGTTCAACAGACTTTTGGATGGTGAACTCCATCTTATCGCCACGTGAAATGACTTGGCCAAGGTGCAGATCTAAAGGGGATTCAATACTGCTTTCTACACGCTCGGTGATGTTAACCAAAACTGATTTCTTGCTGACTTCACTGATAACCGCTGGAAACTCTGCGCCACTGCCGTCAAAAAGGAGAACGTCTTGGCCTTCTTTCATGCGCAAAACACGACCGATATGGCCTGCTGCGTCGTCACTTAAAGCAAGTGAGCCAAGTTGATGAATGGTTTCTGGATGATAAATTCGAGGGGTACGCATGAGATTTCCAGCAAGAGAATAAACTTAAACCCTAACATGGATGCTTTGCACCGAAAAAACAAGGGGCAAGAAGCGTTTCAATATCAGTAATTGAAACGCTTCGAGGTCGGAGGTTACAGTGCGCGGCAGGCTTCTTGAACAAATGGGTTGTGATTGCCCTGTACTTTTGCAATGCGCTCGTCACGCTCACATTCCCATTTATCGACAGGATAGGTTTTGTTCCAAGCACTCATTAATTGCGTTTGCTGCTTCGACAGTTTGAAACCGTACTCTTTGCTCATGTATAGATAGGTACGAGCAATTGAGCCACGCGCACGGTCTGGTGGCATGACTTTACGCTGCTTAAAGTTCACTTGCATCTCACAGCGACCATAACTCACGCCATCCATCCCGTTCCATTGGCTGAAGTTGTAGTTCGAACGGTCACCGTTTACTTCACCAATAGCAGGAGTTAGGTTGTGCAAGTCTGCTTCCATCAAACGAAAAGTTTTGTCTTTTTTCTTACAGTTTTTACGTCCGCCATCTTGCCAGCATTGACGCTGGTGGCCAAATTGCCACGCAGGAACAATGTGCTCCCATTCGATTCGTGCAGCCCGTTTTTCTTGTTTACGGACTTGGTAACCGCAAGAGGCTAAATCGGGTAAGCCTTTCTTGCCTTGCCATTGAATGTTACAGCCACAGTAGAAGCTTGTTGGATGGTCTTGATAAATTTTGACCGCCTCACGTTTGGCTGCAGAGAATGAGCTCGGTGGCGCGGCAATCGCAGTGCTAGAAAGCGCGATAAGCAACAGAGAGAGTAAGTATTTCATGATAAAAGTCTTTATAAAGTATGACTTTATTCATGATAACACGCATAAAATAGCTTTAGTGATGAGTAAGTTAACAATAAGTGGCGAAGGGAAGGTTTTGATCAACTCGATCTTTATTTTGGGAACGCAAGTAACACTATGAGGTAAGGGCTACGATAATTGAATGCCGGTGAAGTTAAGTGGTTGGCGGCATTTTTGACAAGAGTACGTCGCCTCTTTGCGCAGCACTTTATTATGACGGCGAATCGATAGAGGGTAGGTCATACAACCACAACGATACTCAAAGGTTTTACCTTGAACGGATTTTACTTCAAAGCTGTGAGTGGTTTTGGCTGGTACGTTAAATACGGCTTCCATGACGCCTTTCCATTCTTTACCGTGAGGCCTTACTCGCCCGTAAACCTGATAAGTAATCAGGTGTGCTACTTCATGAGGAATGACTTCATCTAAGAATGCTTGGGTGTTTTCGCGAAATAAAACAGGGTTTAGGCGTACTTGATTTAATTGAAGGTAGGCTTTTCCTGCCGCTTTCCCACGGACGTCGAAGGTGATTGTTGGAATCGGGAAAGAACGTTTGAAAGCTTGTTCCGCCATCGCGATACAGCCCGCCATCACTTGCTTGGCTTTATAGCTGAGTTCTATATCCACAATTCACCTCGATAAATTAAATAAAAAAGCCCCCGCATTTGCGAGGGCCAGATCATAGCATCAGTTAATTATGGTGTGTGTTTTTTCTTGATGGTGGCATGGTAAGCGTGCCATGTACCGTAGCCTAGAATTGGCATGGTAAACAACATTCCGATCCCGTAGGTCGCAAAGCCGATAAGAATACCGCCACAGATGATCGCTGCCCAAACAATCATTGCTGGAATGTTGGATTTCACTGCATTAAAGCTGGTAAATACAGCGGTCATCATGTCTACACGACGCTCCATCATGAGAGGAATAGAAAAGGCTGAAATGCTAAACACCACACAAGCCAAAACAAAGCCAACTAAAGAGCCGATGACAAGGAAGGGTAGGAACTCACTTAAAGGTGCCCCTTGAACAGAAGGGTAGAGTGCATGAAGTAGAGCGGCAATGCGCATCCAAAATATCATACACACTGCGAGTAACACGGCGAACGCCCATTGAGATGTTGAGTTACGACCGATCGCTTTCATTGAATGGAACAAGCTTGCTTTGTGTCCGCGCTCTCTCTCCCAACTGGCATCATACAAGCCCAGCGCGAGAAACGGACCGATTAACATGTAAACAATCAAACTGGGCATGACGACTAAGTGTGTGCCTTGCCACTGTACGAGCAAAACAATGCCTATCGCAGCAGCCATAAAACAGATGCCATAGAAAGCACTAATAAGCGGCATTCGCACGAAATCATGCAGACCTAATGCGAGCCAATGAAAAGGTGCAGAAAGATTGACCGTATTGCACGGTATGGTTCTGGCGTATTCGTTGTCTGGCACTTCCTTTCGTTTGTTGTGGAAGTCCGATGGATTAACAGTTCGAGGCATAACTCCTCCTTGATTTATTCCCACATTATCCGCTTATACCAACTGACAGCGGTTTTTGTTCAGTCAAACTTGAAGCGACTTTTTCAAGTTTACATCTGAGCATTGGCTTAGTTTGGTATCGGCCATAAAGATGCCTGACTCATGTCTTTACTTAAGTGTTGCTTCCACAGTCGCCAGCATCCGACGTCTCTATTTAAATTGGAGTTAACAATATTTTAACTATTGGCGGAGATGGGATAATTTACAAATAATTGCTTAAAATTTATTCGGTATAAAAATGAGGGAGAAACAGGACTGCTTTGTGGGGCAGGGCGGTATGAGCCGAAATGGCTGGATAAAAGTTGCTGAAAATAAAAAGCCCCCGCCATAGGCGAGGGCTTGATTGATTCTTGCTTGGCTTGATTATTTGATGCCAGCGAAATCGCGTAGAAGTGCAGCTTTGTCTGTCGCTTCCCACGGGAATTCTTCACGACCGAAGTGACCGTAAGCCGCTGTCTTCTTGTAGATAGGTTGAAGAAGGTTAAGCATTTCTTGTAGACCGTATGGACGTAGGTCGAAGAATTGACGAACCGCTTCAATGATGATGTCGTGAGATACTTTCTCAGTACCGAACGTTTCCACCATGATAGACGTTGGATCAGCAACACCGATTGCGTAAGAAAGTTGGATCTCACAACGGTCAGCCATGCCTGCCGCTACGATGTTTTTCGCTACGTAGCGTGCTGCGTATGCTGCACTACGGTCAACTTTTGATGGATCTTTACCAGAAAACGCACCGCCACCGTGACGAGCTGCGCCGCCGTAGGTATCTACGATGATCTTACGACCAGTTAGGCCACAGTCACCCATAGGACCACCGATTACGAAGCGACCGGTTGGGTTAATGAAGAAGTTTGTTTCTTTGTTGATCCACTCAGAAGGTAGCACTGGCTTAATGATCTCTTCCATTACCGCTTCACGCAGGTCTGAAGTTGAGATTGAGTCACAGTGTTGAGTTGAAAGAACAACCGCGTCGATACCAACGATGTTACCTTGATCGTATTGGAATGTTACCTGAGATTTTGCATCAGGACGCAACCAAGGTAGTGTGCCGTTTTTACGAACTTCTGCTTGCTTTTGAACAAGACGGTGAGAGTAAGTAATTGGCGCTGGCATTAGTACTTCAGTTTCGTTACAAGCGTAACCAAACATGATGCCTTGGTCGCCTGCACCTTGTTCTTTAGGGTCAGCTTTATCAACACCTTGGTTGATATCTGGCGACTGTTTACCGATTGTGTTTAGTACCGCACAAGAATCTGCGTCAAAGCCCATATCTGAATGTACGTAGCCGATTTCACGAACGGTTTCACGAGTTAACTCTTCGATGTCTACCCATGCTGAAGTCGTGATTTCACCACCCACCATTACCATACCGGTTTTAACGTAAGTCTCACATGCAACACGAGCCTTTGGATCTTGCTCTAGAATCGCGTCAAGAACCGCATCAGAAATCTGGTCTGCAATTTTATCTGGATGACCTTCTGATACTGACTCAGAAGTAAACAGGTGCTTAGCCATGTTAGCTCCACTATATCTGGTTTAAAACTGGGGAATGATAAACTCTCCAGCGCAAATTAATACTAATTTTTGTAGGTGTATCTACATCTAGACGTCTATTCTAAATTTGATTGCTCGAATTACAAGCTCTTTTTTGGTTTTTGTTATAACCAAACGTTTGCCTGATTTATTGATAATTTTAAGAACTTCGAACGATTTGGCGCGAAAGGTGCAATATTTGTGAGGTTTTGGATTGGAAAACGTTTGCACACCCAACAGGGCTTTGAGAGAATTATGACCTACTTTTCGTTTCGCTTAATGTACTCAGGAGCAGACATGTCGTCTCGTAAACATCTTGCCAATGCAATTCGTGCTCTAAGCATGGATGGTGTTCAACAAGCTAACTCAGGCCACCCAGGCGCACCAATGGGTATGGCTGATATCGCTGAAGTTCTTTGGCGCTCTCACCTAAACCATAACCCTTCAAACCCAGAGTGGGCCGACCGCGATCGCTTTGTGCTGTCAAACGGTCATGGGTCAATGCTTATTTACTCTCTACTGCACTTAAGCGGTTACGAGCTATCTATTGACGATCTGAAAAACTTCCGTCAATTGCACTCAAAAACCCCAGGTCACCCAGAGTACGGCTACGCGCCTGGTATCGAGACAACAACGGGTCCTCTAGGTCAAGGCATCACTAACGCTGTTGGTATGGCGATCGCAGAGAAAGCACTAGCGGCACAGTTCAACAAAGAAGGTCACGATATCGTTGACCACTTTACGTATGTGTTCATGGGTGACGGCTGTCTAATGGAAGGCATCTCGCATGAAGCATGCTCTCTTGCTGGGACGTTAGGTCTAGGCAAACTGATCGCGTTCTGGGATGACAACGGCATTTCTATCGACGGTCATGTTGAAGGCTGGTTCTCTGACGATACACCTAAGCGTTTTGAAGCGTACGGCTGGCATGTAATCCCAGCAGTCGATGGTCACGACTCAGACGCGATCAACGCAGCAATTGAAGCAGCAAAAGCGGACCCACGTCCTACGCTTATCTGTACCAAAACAATTATCGGTTTCGGTTCTCCTAACAAGTCTGGTTCGCACGACTGTCACGGTGCACCACTAGGTCACGATGAAATCCAAGCGGCTCGCGAATACCTAGGTTGGGAGTACGGCCCATTTGAGATCCCGGCAGATGTTTACGCTGAGTGGGATGCAAAAGAAGCGGGCGCCGCGAAAGAAGCAGCTTGGAATGAAAAATTCGAAGCATACGCTGCAGCTTACCCTGCTGAAGCGGCAGAGCTTAAACGTCGTCTAAACGGCGAACTTCCTGCACAATGGGAAGAAAAAGCGAACCAAATCATTGCCGATCTTCAAGCAAACCCAGCGAACATTGCATCACGTAAAGCATCGCAAAATGCACTAGAAGCGTTTGGTCAAATGCTTCCTGAGTTTATGGGTGGTTCTGCTGACCTAGCGCCTTCTAACCTGACCATGTGGTCTGGTTCTAAGTCTCTAGAAACGGAGGACTTCTCTGGCAACTACATCCACTACGGTGTACGCGAATTCGGTATGACTGCTATCATCAACGGTATCGCATTGCACGGTGGTTTCGTTCCTTACGGCGCAACATTCCTAATGTTCATGGAATACGCTCGTAACGCAATGCGTATGGCTGCGCTGATGAAAATTCAGAACATCCAAGTTTACACGCATGATTCGATCGGTCTTGGCGAAGATGGCCCAACTCACCAACCTGTTGAGCAAATGGCGTCTCTACGTGTAACTCCAAACATGAGCACATGGCGCCCATGTGACCAAGTTGAGTCTGCAGTTGCATGGAAACTAGCGATTGAACGTAAAGATGCACCAACTGCACTTATCTTCTCTCGTCAAAACCTAGCGCAACAAGAGCGTACTGCTGAACAAGTCGCAGACATCGCGAAAGGTGCTTACATCCTGAAAGATAGCGAAGGTAAGCCTGAGCTAATCCTTATCGCAACAGGTTCTGAGGTTGAGCTTGCAGTGAAAGCCGCTGAGCAACTAGCTTCAGAAGGCAAGAAAGTACGCGTTGTTTCAATGCCATCAACAGACGCATTCGACAAACAAGACGCTGCTTACCGTGAATCTGTACTGCCATCAGACGTAACGGCACGTATCGCTATTGAAGCGGGCATTGCGGATTTCTGGTACAAGTACGTAGGCTTCGACGGTCGCATCATCGGTATGACAACATTCGGTGAATCTGCACCTGCTGGTCAGCTATTCGAGATGTTTGGCTTCACGACTGAAAACGTAGTGAACACAGCAAAAGAATTGCTAGCGTAATTGCAGGACCGTCTAAACAGTCGAACGTAAACGACGATTGTTAAACGCTAAAGTTAGAAAGGCCATCATTATGATGGCCTTTTTATTTTTGTCAGGTTTTCCAACCTTGTGGAATGCTTTGGTGAATGCAGTCTAAAAGTACGGATAAGCGCAGTGGTGGTCGTCCTGCTGGTGTATAGCAGTTAATGGAAATAGGCTCAGAAAGCCAACCTTCTAAGCAAGGTGTGATTCGCCCTGGGTGATGTTTCTCATAGCCGCATGCTGTCCAAGTCGGCAGCAGTCCAATACCATGACCATTCGCGATACTGTCTATTTGCATTGCTATGTTGTCGCTGTATAAGCGACTAACAAAGGGCTCTAAAAAGAACTCACCGTGTTGAGGGTGTGCTAGCATCAATCCATTTTCTTGCACTGAACCAAAATCGATCCATGGATGTGCTTCAAGTTCTTTGGGGTGCGGTATAGGCCCATGTTGTTTTAGATAATTTGGAGAGGCAAAAGGCGTATAGCGAAATACCCCCAGCACTTCTTTTCGCCAGTCTAGCTCTTTACGTTCACCGAGCCAGATGAACAAATCTGGGTCATGATGCGCCTCAGAAAAGTCACTGGTAAGTTGAACTCTAACATCGGGATTATCAGCAAGAAAACGATTGAGTACGCCACCGAGCCAGCTTCTAACTAAGGCAGTGTGACAAACAATATGCAGTGGCCCTGAAACTTGGTTCGTTAAACCTTGCAGTGCATCATAACTCTCTTCGCTTAACTCAAGAATCTGGCGGCTGTAGTGGGCAAAGATTTCTCCAGCTCTTGTCAGAACTAATCGATTACCTTGTCTGGCGGTTAGAGCCTGACCGAAGTCTTCTTCTAATTGTGCCAAGCGACGACTTAGCGTTGATTTTGGCTGATTAAGGGCTTTAGCAGCGGCTGTCAAACTTTTATGCTGATTGAGCGCATCAAAGGCTCTAATTGATGCTAAGTCGTGCATATTTCTTTTACTCCTTACTGCGTTATGTACGAGTTCCATAAATGGAAAGAACCGTTCCATAACTCTCACTATGCATCTCATTCTATTTGTGAATAATTCACTTCCGAAAATAATAATCATTATCAATTATGGAGATGTAGATGTCTACTCTTAGACTGCCAGTTATTACCGCAACTGGTATTTTAGCCTTCGTCAGTGTCCCTCATGTTTTTGCCAATGATGCAGTTTCTAAAATGGAAACAGTGGTTGTAACTGCATCAAGCTACGAGCAATCTCAAGCGGACGCGCCTGCAAGTATTAGTGTTATTTCACGTGAGGAGTTGGACTCCCGTTATTACCGCGATGTGACTGATGCACTAAAAAGTGTGCCAGGTGTTGTCGTGACAGGTGGTGGTGATACTACCGACATTAGTATCCGTGGTATGGGTTCTAAATACACTTTGATACTGGTCGATGGTAAACGTCAAAGCACGCGTGAAACTCGTCCAAATAGCGACGGCCCCGGTATCGAACAAGGTTGGTTACCTCCTCTTCAAGCGATTGAGCGAATCGAAGTTATTCGCGGCCCAATGTCGACGCTTTACGGTTCTGATGCGATTGGTGGTGTGATTAACGTCATCACACGAAAAGATGCGTTAGAGTGGACGGGTAATGTTCAACTGGGCACGGTACTACAAGAGAATAGCCGTTCAGGTGGAGAGCAGAGCGCGAACTTTTTCGTTAATGGTCCGTTGGCTGAAAATTTATCTCTCCAAGTATATGGTCAGTACACAACCAGAGAAGAAGATGACATCGAATACGGTTATGAAGATAAAGATATGCAGAGTATCTCTTCAAAACTGACTTACCAGATTAATGATCGCCACTCGGTGCAATTAGAAGGTGGCACGTCGGCACAAAGTCGTCGTGGTAATGTGGGCCTTTCAGTGCCGACCACTGGGTGTCGTGGTGGGTGTGAAGACTCACTGAATGAATATCGTCGTAATTACGTAACGGTAAGCCACAACGGTGATTGGGATTCGATTGGCATTTCAGATACTTACTTACAGCGAGAAGAGAGCGAGAACAAATCTCGTGAGATGACGATCACCAACACCACGTTCAAATCGAGCTTGGTGACTGGTATCGGAAACCATACGTTGACGACGGGTGTGGACGCCACTCATGCAGAGCTTGAGGATTTCACCTCCAACAAAGCGTCATCGAAGACTGAAACATCGAATACGCAGTGGGCTATTTTCATTGAAGATGAATGGAAAATCGCTGATCCGTTTAGCGTTACGCTTGGCGGCCGTCTAGATCATGACGAAAACTATGGCGCGCATTTTAGTCCGCGTGTTTACGGTGTATGGCGAGTTGATCCGTCTTGGACGGTGAAAGGCGGTGTGGCAACAGGTTTCCGTTCTCCACAATTACGTGAAATTACTCCTGGCTGGGCGCAAGTCAGTGGTGGCGGTAATATCTACGGTAACCCAGATCTTGACCCTGAAACGTCGCTAAACAAAGAAATCAGCGTCTTGTATCAAGGTGATTCTGGCTTAGATGTCTCTTTGACAGCGTTCCATAACGAATTCAAAGACAAGATCACACGTGTTGTTTGTCCAGACACTATCTGTACTGATGGTCCAAACCAATGGGGCGCAGATCCAACGTACCGTATTAACGTGGATGAAGCCGTCACACAAGGTATTGAAGCGACCTTAGCATCGCCGTTAACGGAAACCATTTACCTTAGCTCGAGCTACACATTTACCGACTCAGAGCAAAAAACAGGTGAATACAAAGGCATGCCGCTGCAGCAGTTACCAAAGCATCTGTTTAATGTGGATGTGACTTGGCAAACGACAACAGATCTAGAGAGCTGGGCGAAAGTCACGTACCGAGGTAAAGAAATGGATCCGGTTACTGGCCCATCAAGAAACAGTATTGTAGAACCAGCTTATACCTTTGTGGACGCCGGTGTGACATACCAGTTAACCGACAATACTCGTATTAAAGGCGCTATCTATAACTTGCTGGACGAGGAAATCAGTTACGAAGAATACGGATATATTGAAGATGGTCGTCGCTACTGGTTAGGTTTAGACGTCGCATTTTAATTATCTATCGTTGTAATAAGGTCGAGCATAGTCTCGACCTTTTTTTAATCCTGCTTTACTTTGATTCAACAGGTGCGTTTGTCAGCCTGATCAGGTAGTATCTGTGACACGAAATTTTTGGTAGGGCGAAGGATAAATGCTAAAGGTTGCGATCAATGGATTTGGACGTATAGGTCGTAATGTTCTGCGAGCGGTGTATGAAAGCGGAAAACACCAGCAGATCAAGGTTGTGGCGGTAAACGAACTAGCACAGCCAGAGGCGATGGCACACCTACTGCAATATGACACCAGTCATGGTCGCTTTGGTAAAAAAATTTCCCATGACCAAGAACATTTGCATGTTCATCATGACAGCGGTGAATATGATTCCATTCGCATTCTCCATCTCTCCGAAATCGAATTACTTCCTTGGCGTGATTTAGAAGTTGATATCGTCTTGGATTGCACTGGCGTATTTGGTTCGCAAGCGGATGGGCAAGCGCATATAGAAGCTGGCGCGAAGAAAGTACTGTTTTCGCACCCGGGCGCAAACGACCTAGATAATACGATTATCTATGGCGTGAACCACGAAACTCTGAAAGACGAGCACCGTGTTGTCTCCAATGGCTCTTGCACCACCAACTGTATCGTTCCCATCATTAAAGTACTAGACGAAGCCTTCGGCATAGAGTCTGGCACCATTACCACAATTCATTCGTCCATGAACGATCAACAAGTAATTGATGCGTATCATAACGACTTACGCCGTACCCGTGCTGCAAGCCAATCTATTATTCCGGTGGACACTAAGTTGCATAAGGGGATTGAAAGGATCTTCCCGAAATTTTCCAACAAATTCGAAGCAATTTCTGTTCGTGTTCCAACGGTTAACGTCACTGCAATGGATTTAAGTGTCACAATTAGTACAAATGTGAAAGTTAATGACGTAAATCAAACCATTGTTAACGCATCTCAGTGTACATTACGTAACATTGTTGACTATACTGAATCGCCACTCGTTTCCATCGACTTTAACCACGACCCCCATAGTGCGATTGTGGATGGAAGCCAGACTAGAGTGAGTAACGGGCAACTCGTAAAAATGCTCGTTTGGTGCGACAACGAATGGGGCTTTGCTAACCGGATGCTGGATACTGCCTTAGCAATGCAAGCTTCTTCGCAAGTGGAACAGTAATGACGAAGAAGTGATGGAGAATTTTTATTTCTAGCCTTGAAATAAATCCATAATATCTCCATATCTATAACCAGTTTGAAGAATTAACAGGCTTGGCAGGGTTGCCGAGTTTTCAAAAACTTTAATTATTAAATATTTGAGAGGACACATCATGTCTGTAATCAAGATGACTGACCTGGATCTTGCAGGTAAACGTGTATTTATCCGTGCTGACCTAAACGTGCCAGTAAAAGACGGTAAAGTAACTTCGGATGCACGTATCATCGCATCTCTTCCAACTATTAAGCACTGCCTAGAAGCAGGCGCTAAAGTAATGGTTACGTCTCACCTAGGTCGCCCAACTGAAGGTGAATACGCTGAAGAGTTCTCTCTACAACCAGTTGTTAACTACCTAAACGACGCACTAGATTGCGAAGTGAAGCTAGCAAAAGACTACCTAGATGGCCTAGAGCTAAATGCGGGTGAACTTGTTGTTCTTGAAAACGTTCGCTTCAACAAAGGCGAAAAGAAAAACGACGAAGAGCTATCTAAGAAATACGCAGCACTATGTGACGTATTCGTAATGGACGCATTCGGTACGGCTCACCGTGCTCAAGCATCTACTCACGGCGTTGGTATGCACGCAGACGTAGCATGTGCTGGTCCTCTACTAGCGAACGAACTAGAAGCGCTAGGCAAAGCAATGGACAAGCCAGCTCGTCCAATGGTTGCTATCGTAGGTGGTTCAAAAGTTTCTACTAAGCTAACGGTTCTTGAGTCTCTATCTAAAATCGCTGACCAACTCGTTGTTGGTGGTGGTATTGCTAACACATTCATCGCAGCTGCTGGCCACAACGTTGGTAAGTCTCTATACGAAGCAGACCTAGTTGAAACAGCTAAGAAGCTAATGGACGAGTGTGCAATTCCAGTAGCAACTGACGTTGCATGTGCGAAAGCATTCGACGAGAACGCAGAAGCTGAAATTAAGCACGTTTCTGAAGTACAAGACGACGACATGATCTTCGACCTTGGTCCAGATTCAACAGCTGAACTAGCTGAAATCCTTAAAAACGCTAAGACTATCCTATGGAATGGTCCAGTAGGCGTATTCGAATTCAAGAACTTCGAAGCAGGTACTAAAGGTATCTCTGAAGCTATCGCAGCTTCTGAAGGCTTCTCTGTTGCTGGTGGTGGTGACACGCTAGCGGCTATCGACAAGTTCGGTATCAAAGCGGATGTATCTTACATCTCTACTGGCGGCGGCGCTTTCCTTGAGTTCGTAGAAGGTAAAGTTCTTCCAGCAGTAGAAATGCTAGAAGCACGCGCTAAGTAATTAAAGCAAAGCGGGGGAGTGATTCTCCCGCTTTCTTGTTTGCTGCAACGTGTGAGGAACTCTGCTAGAATAGCCTCAGTTGTGAGCAAACGTTTGCAAGATTTTCAACTTAACAAGTTTTGTTTAAAAACGACAGATAAATAGGATTACATCCATGTCTAAGATCTTCGACTTCGTAAAACCAGGTGTTATCTCTGGCGATGACGTTCAGAAAGTATTTGAAGTTGCAAAAGAAAACAGCTTTGCACTTCCAGCAGTAAACTGTGTGGGTACTGACTCTGTAAACGCAGTACTTGAAGCAGCTGCAAAAGTTAAAGCTCCAGTTATCGTTCAGTTCTCTAACGGTGGCGCTGCTTTCTTTGCTGGTAAAGGTCTAAAACTTGAAGGTCAAGAAGCTCAAATCCTAGGTGCTGTTGCTGGTGCGAAATACGTTCACGCTGTAGCTGAAGCTTACGGTGTTCCAGTAATCCTACACACTGACCACGCAGCTAAGAAACTACTTCCTTGGATCGACGGTCTACTAGACGCTGGTGAAGAGTACTTCGCGCAAACTGGTAAGCCACTATTCTCTTCTCACATGATCGACCTTTCTGAAGAGTCTCTAGAAGAGAACATCGAAATTTCTGCTAAGTACCTAGAGCGCATGGCTAAAATGAACATGACTCTAGAAATCGAACTAGGTTGTACTGGTGGTGAAGAAGACGGCGTTGACAACTCTGATATGGATGCGTCTGAGCTATACACTTCTCCAGAAGACGTTGCATACGCATACGAGAAACTAAGCGCAATCAGCCACCGTTTCACTATCGCAGCATCTTTCGGTAACGTACACGGCGTATACAAGCCAGGTAACGTTGTACTAACTCCAACTATCCTACGTGATTCTCAAGCGCACGTTTCTGAGAAATTCGGTCTTCCAGCGAACTCTCTAAACTTCGTATTCCACGGTGGTTCAGGTTCTTCTCTAGAAGAAATCCGTGAATCTATCGGCTACGGTGTAATCAAAATGAACATCGATACTGATACACAGTGGGCTACTTGGGATGGTATCCGTAAGTTCGAAGCTGAAAACCACGATTACCTACAAGGTCAGATCGGTAACCCAACTGGTGAAGATGCACCAAACAAGAAGTACTACGATCCACGCGTATGGCTACGTGCAGGCCAAGCTTCAATGGTTACTCGTCTAGAGCAAGCATTTGCTGACCTTAACGCAGTTGACGTACTATAATCGTTACTGATTAAGTTACTTAAAAACCCGCTCTTTGAGCGGGTTTTTTTTATATCTATCATTTTCTTCCCCTCTGCTTTCTCCCGATATTTTTATGCGTTAGGTTGTATTTGCTAGTTAGATATCTCACCTTTAACGTTTTTTTAAAGAAAACATGGGAATATCAGTCTTAAGAGTGGCGAAATCAGAGTGCATTGCGTAACCTGTAACAAGTCAGTGTCAGAAAGCTCTGATAAAGTCTTGTTTTGCATATCTTTGCGAAACTCTGACTTTGAAAAAAGTCAGAGTTGGGATATTGTGCCAAAAATCTGACACTGTTCAGTGGAGCAATAGGGATGTTGTTTTAGAAAAGAGCCTTTAAAAAACAAGGTTCATAAATTAACGGCAATTGGATTTATATCTCTTTATTTTTGAGGATAAGAATTATGGCAGGTGAATCGGTGGGTATCGATACCACTTTAACTGATGGTCTAACTCAGGCTGAAACTTGGCTGACAAACAATTCAGATCTACTGGTTCAGTACGGTGTGAACATTATCTCTGCGCTGCTTATTCTGTTTATCGGTAATCTTATCGTTAAGGCAGTCGCTGGTAGTGTTTCTAAAGTACTAGAAAAGAAAAACATGGATAAGGCCGTCGTTGAATTTATTCACGGTCTTGTTCGTTACTTGCTATTTGTAATCGTGCTAATCGCGGCTCTTGGTCGATTAGGAGTTCAAACCGCTTCTGTTGTTGCTGTGATTGGTGCGGCAGGTCTTGCTGTTGGTCTTGCACTACAAGGTTCACTATCAAACTTTGCAGCAGGCGTACTTATTGTTGCGTTCCGTCCATTCAAATCAGGCGACTACGTAGAAATCGGTGGTGTAGCGGGTAGTGTTGAAGCAATTCAAATCTTCCAAACAGTTCTAAAAACACCAGACAACAAAATGGTTGTTGTGCCTAACTCTTCAGTTATCGGCGGTGCCATTACTAACTACTCTCGCCATGCGACACGACGTGTCGACCTAGTGATTGGTGTTTCATACAAAGCAGACCTTAAACTAACGAAGAAAGTGATTCGTGAGACGCTAGAGAAAGATCCACGTATCTTGAAAGACCCAGATATCACAATTGGTGTACTTACGTTAGCAGACTCTTCAGTTAACTTTGTGGTTCGTCCATGGGTGAAAACTGCAGATTACTGGGGCGTATACTTTGATGCAATGCAAGGTATTAAAGAAGCATTGGATGAAAATGGTATCGAGATTCCATTCCCACAAATGGATGTTCACCTGAACAAAGTCGACGCTTAATCAAAAGCAGTCGATATTCAAAAGCGAGGCCAATAGGCCTCGCTTTTTTATACTTCGTAAAGGGTGTGATGACCAGCAAGTAAGAGGCGTTTTAGATGTTTACCTGCAAATCCAAATGTGAACTCAGGTAAGCCAGGCGTATAGAGCAACTCTTGATGTTGATAGAGATTGGTATCAACAATGATAGTGATGTATTCCGGTAAGCCTATTGGGCAAACCGCGCCGGGTACGCAACCTAACACTTCGACCATTTCATCGTCATTACAAATAGAGGGACGTTTACCTGTAATCGCTTTAATCTGCTTGGCATCGAGGCGCGAGTCCTTATCTGTCAGATAAACTGCGTAACCTTGTCCTTTGAGTGTTAAAAAGAGGCTTTTGGTATGCGTACCCGTCCAACCAAGCTCTCTCGCAATGCGTATATCTGTCTCAAAGTCTAAGATGGCTTCGTGCTGCCATTCACGAAAAGGAATAGAGAGCGCGTTGAATCGCTCTCTATTGTTGTTATAAATACGTTTTAGTGACTCCATGTCTTTGCTGCCTTACTACCTTATGATTACCAATACTTATCAATAAGCTCACTCGCTAAGATATACGCTATTGTGAACATCATCATTGCGATTGCAATGTCGATGGTTTTTTTCACTTTTGGTTTAGAGAGTGTTGGACCTAGTTTGGCGGCTCCTATCGATAAAGTGTAGAACCAAACAAAGGAAGCCATAATCGTACCTAGTGCAAAAGCAATGCGATCATGGCCTTCAAATTGTCCACCGATCGAACCTAGAATAACGACTGTATCTAAATATAAGTGCGGATTAAGCACAGTGACGGCTAACGCACCTAGAATAACCGTTCGACGACCTCGAGCTACGATCTCCCCTTTTGATTCCGATTCACTCTCTGGCTTAAAAACACTTTTTAGCGAGAGCAGTCCATAGAAGCTCAAGAAAGCAATACCACCAAGTGTCACCGACGTCAGTAAGATTTCATTTTGAGACAGAATTGCACCACCACCAAAAATACCTAGAGAGATGAAAATCATATCTAGCACGCTACAAATAGTGGCGGTTGTTAGGTGGTGGTTACGCTTTATGCCTTGATTCAAAACATACGCATTTTGCGCGCCGATCGGAATGATCATTGATGCTCCTAAACCAAAACCTTGCAATAGAACCCACAAGCTCACACTTCACCTCACTTCAAAATAACAAATACATTTACAGAAAAGGGAAAGATAAAGCGTTTATCTAAATAAGTATAATTAATGATTTTAATCTTACATTAGATAGGCTAATTTAACGGGAGGCGTTTGATCAAGAGTGAGAGGAAAGGTATGCGAGGGTTAGATTACAAATGGATTGAGGCATTAGACGCTATAGTTTATCAGGGTAGCTTTGAGCGTGCTGCCGAGCATTTATTTGTTTCTCAATCCGCCATTTCTCAACGTATCAAGCAGTTAGAGAAGTTTCTCGCGCAGCCTGTTTTAATTCGAAGCCAGCCACCTAAGCCAACGCCAATTGGTAAAAAATTGTTGGGTCTTTATCGGCGAGTACGCTTGCTAGAGCATGAAATTCTCCCCGAACTAAAAAATGATACCAGTACGCGACCTGTGCAACTCTCTTTAGCGACTAATGCAGATAGCCTTGCAACATGGCTACTGCCAGCGCTGCAAAATGTTATGAAGCAGCGTCAAGTTGAACTAAAACTGACTATCTATGGTGAATACCGCTCTATTGAAAAACTCAAAAGTGGCGAAGTGACAGGAGCGATCAGCTTGGAGTCCCAGCCAATCCCCGGATGCAGCTCAGACTATTTAGGTCGCATCGATTATGTTTGTGTCGCGAGCCCAGAGTTCTATCAGCGTTATTTTTCTAAAGGCGTAAATAATCAGACATTGGCAAAAGCACCGGCCGTTTCATATGACCAATATGATGATCTACATAAAACATTTCTTACCGAGCACTTTAACGTCAATCCTGACAGCGTTATTCATCACAACATCAGTAGTTCTGAAGCGTTTCTAAAAGTGGCGTTAGCTGGTGTAGCTTATTGCTTGATCCCCCGCTTGCAAATTACCGACGAATTAGACAGAGGTGTGTTGGTTGATGTGACTCCAGGTTTTTTAATGTCCCATCGGATTTATTGGCACCACTGGCAGTTAGAAACTGGGGTACTACAAGAAATCTCACATGCGATAGTGGGGTATGCGCAGCAGCATCTACCTCAATAAGTTTGTCAGAGCTGCATATCGTTAACTTAGTGTGTTTTGTTTAAAAATTACGCCAATGTTACATAGTCAAAGTTGTGTTAGAAGTCACTATGGGTGCTTGGATAATCGGCGGAAGTTTCTATTATGAAACCACACGCTTTCTCAGCCATGATAGTGATGTTGGAATCTGAGATTAAGTACTTAATTTTGTATGGATGGATTTATTGAATGAAATTGTATTCATTTTTGCTGGCTTCAGCACTCAGCCTTACCAGTGCTTCAGTTTTGGCGAATACGCCAGAGTTTGCTCATGTTACGACAACGGGGTATGGCGAAGTGACGGCTACACCTGATATGGCTACGTTTTCTGTAAAAGTAGTCGATACGACAATGACGGCTGAACAAGCGAAATTGTCCGTAGATAAAACCGTTGAAGAGTTTCTAAAAAGCTTGTCGGATGCCGGCTTGTCAAAAGACAATATTACTAGCTCGAATTTATACCTTGCTCCTCAGTACCACTACCCTAAATCAGGAAAAGCAGAACTTGTTGGGTATCGAGCATCTCGCAGTATTGATGTCACGGTGACGGATCTGAAAAACCTTAACCAATACCTAGATATGGCGTTAGAAGCGGGAATTAATCAGGTTGATAATATTCAACTTAAGGTAAGCAACCAAGCCGAGTATCAGCAAAAGGCACGAATGGCGGCGATTAAGGACGCAAGAGAAAAAGCAGGGTCATTAGCGACTGGTTTTGAGAAAAAGTTGGGCGATGTATGGCAGATCAATTACAGACAGATGCACGTTCAGCCTGTGTTAATGCGTTCAATGGCGATGGATAGTAAAGAAGGAGCGAATAGCTACCAAGATTCAACTATGATCATTCGCGATCAAGTCGATGTCATTTATAAGCTAAAGTAAGGCTTAGCAAACAGTAAAAAGCAAAAGGCAGGGAGTCATAACCCCTGCCTTTGTCGTTTCTGTTTCACTGTTTAGTGAAGGATACGAGCACGGATTGTGCCTTCAATGTTTTTGAGCTTTGTTAGAGCTTCTTCTGCTCGTTCAGTTTCAACGTCGATCACTACGTAGCCTATTTCAGCGGCTGTTTGTAGGTACTGCGCGGCAATGTTAATGCCTTCTTCAGCAAAGATGGTGTTGATCTGAGTTAGAATACCAGGACGGTTCTTGTGGATATGAAGCAGACGAGAGCACTCTCCACTGTGTTCTGGCAATGACACTTCAGGGAAGTTTACGCTTGAAAGTGTCGAGCCGTTATCAGAGTACTTAGCCAGTTTGCCCGCCACTTCTAAGCCGATATTCTCTTGTGCTTCTTGCGTTGAACCACCAACGTGTGGAGTGAGAATGACGTTATCGAATTTTTGTAAAGGAGACTCGAACGGGTCAGCATTTGTTTTTGGTTCAGTTGGGAATACATCAATTGCAGCGCCGGCAAGGTGACCAGCTTCTAAGCTATGGCAAAGTGCAGGAATATCCACAACGGTGCCACGTGCCGCGTTGATAAAGATGGAACCTGGTTTCATTCGAGCAAATTCAGCTTCACCCATCATGTTTTTCGTTTCCGGTGTTTCGGGAACGTGCAAAGAAATCACATCACATTTGTTCAATAGTTCACTCATGGTATGTACTTGCGTCGCATTACCAAGGGACAGTTTGTTCTCAATATCGTAGTAGTAAACGCGCATACCTAAGTTTTCGGCAATAATACCAAGCTGCGTACCAATGTGACCGTATCCGATAATGCCAAGGCACTTACCACGAGCTTCGTAAGAGTTGTCTGCACTTTTCTTCCAAATACCGCGATGTGCAAGTGCATTCTTTTCAGGAATACCACGCACTAGTAAAAGGATTTGCCCAAGTACAAGCTCTGCCACGCTTCGAGTGTTAGAGAATGGTGCATTAAAGACAGGAATACCGCGTTTTGCTGCTGCATCTAGGTTTACTTGGTTAGTACCAATACAAAAACAGCCAATTGCAACCAGCTTGTTCGCCGCATTGATTACCTCTTCGGATAGGTTCGTACGGGAGCGGATACCAATGAAGTGCACGTCTTTTACCGCTTCAATTAGTTCTTCTTCCGGAAGGGAACCTTTATGGTATTCAATGTTGGTATAACCAGCTGCTTGAAGAACTTCAACTGAAGAAGGGTGGAGTCCCTCTAACAAGAGGATCTTAATCTTTTCTTTTTCCAGTGAAACTTTGGCCATTTTTTCTCGTCCTTAAAATGGAAAGGTGGGCTAATGTGGCGCACATTGGACAAAACTATTAAAAAGGGGATAATTAACAGTTTTGTAGGAAGACAAACGTTTCCCTGTGCGTCTTCTGTTCAATAAAGTAACAAAAAAAATTGCTTTGGGTAAGAAAATTACGGAATAAGAGATAATTTTCTTATAGAAAGGAATAAAAAACGGTGCCTTGCAGCACCGTATGTAATGAAATAACAGAAAAGTGAACCAGATAGGTTCATTTTGGGCTGTTATTTATTCTTCAATTTTTGCACCTTCTGGTGTGCCGGTGATCACTACGTCTGCACCACGATGAGCGAAAAGACCCACAGTCACCACACCAGCGATGCCGTTTATTTTGTCTTCCATTTCTTTCGGGTTGGTAATTTGCATATTGTGCACATCCAGAATCACGTTGCCGTTGTCAGTCACAACGCCTTCACGGTAAGCTGGGTCACCACCTAGTTTTACCAATTCACGAGCCACGTAAGAGCGTGCCATTGGGATTACTTCAACAGGCAATGGGAACTGGCCAAGTACGTCAACTGCTTTAGTGCCGTCAACGATACATACGAACTTATCAGAGATTGCTGCGACAATTTTCTCACGAGTCAGAGCCGCGCCGCCGCCTTTGATCATTTCACGTGCTGGGTTGATCTCATCTGCGCCATCAACATACACATCCAGCTTCATTACATCGTTACACTCGTATACTTCAATACCAAGCTCTTTAAGGCGCTCAGTTGAAGCGACAGAGCTAGACACTGCACCTTTAATATCATCTTTGATAGTGCCTAGTGCATCGATGAAGTGATTCACGGTAGAGCCAGTACCAACACCGACAATGCTGCCTTTCTCAACATATTTTAGTGCTGCCCAACCAGCCGCTTTTTTCATTTCATCTTGAGTCATGCCAATCTCCTGAATAGATGTTCGTTAACGTTTGCGGGCGTGATTATAGCGGCTTACTTGTCACTTTCCCATTGCCATATTTGGCTTGGGGTCACGATCTTAGGTAATGGAATATCCCAGCTTTCAATTGGTAAGCGTTCTACATGTTGGCAGTCATGAGCGATACCAACAGGTTTAGCTCCCTCTCCAGTTATAAACCAACGTGATAGAGTACGATCGTAGTACCCTCCGCCCATGCCTAAGCGGTGTCCGATACTGTCGAACCCAACTAAAGGCGTGCAGATTAAATCAAGCTGGCGAACGGGTTTGAGGTGTCTGATATCGAGCTTGGGCTCTAAGATGCCGTACTTGTTGTAGACGAGCTGTTCATCACTTATATACTGAAGAAACAGTAACTGACCTTTAGAAAAGGGATGGATGACGGGCAGATAAACCGATTTTCCCTGTTGCCATAACCATTCAATGAGCGGTTTAGTATCAAGCTCACCGTCTGCAGAAAGGTAGATGGCAATATGTTGCGCCTGATCGATTTCAGGAAGTTGGGAAAATTGAGTAATAAGGTCGATTCCCGCTTGGTATTGCGTATCACTGCACAGAGCGTTGCGCTTTTCACGAATCAGTTTGCGGAAGTCTTGTCGAGAGAGGTCTGACATAGAGAGAATACCCCAGGGTGCCGTTGAGGATTGTGGCCCTTGAACCAGCTGGTTCAAGGCGGATCAGCAATGACAACCGTAGGCTTCTCGGTGCATGCCGAGCTTGCTCAATAGTTACCAAATACTAACCCTTAGGTATTGCTTATCGGCTCAGGGACTTAAATCCTGCTGACGCACACCCCAGGGTAAATTTTGTATTTACTGCTGTCCTTGCGTAACTTTGCTTAGTGCGTTCTCTAAAGACGCGGTGAGCTTTTCCATTCGCTCAGTAATTTCTTGCTGTTGACCATTGGATTCGTATGACTTGGTGTGCAACTCATAGCAAATATTCAATGCAGCAAAGGTCAGCAGTTGGATTTCATTGGTTACCTTAGTACGTTCGCTCATTTCTTTCAATCGGCGATCCAGATCTTTTGCCGCTGCAACAAGAGACTCTTCTTGTCCTGTCGGACAATTCACACGTGTAAGTTTGCCTAATATTTCAACGTCGATCGCTTGATTGCTCATGATGAATAAACTCTATATTCGCGCTATCTAAGGTGTTGCTTCATACAACTACCGAGGAGCAAACTATAGGAAAACCGCTATTAAGATTCAAGCATTTCCCATCACAGAAAGAGAAATGATGACGAGATCACACAGGAATTGGGCAAATTGAACAAATGCTGTCCAAAATTGAATTTGATAGCCGTTTCAGACCACTAACCTTGATGGTAGGATATACCAATACATTATTACGCAAGAATGAGCCAAGTTATGAGTGAAATCACCCTTCCTGAATACCAATCTATTGCTGCTGAACTGCAATCGGCAAGCCTGGCTGTGACACCGGCGGAGTTACATGGCTTATTTGTTGGCATGTTAAGTGGTGGATTGGCGATCAATGATCAAACTTGGCAGCCGATTCTTTTTGACTACACCAATGATGGGATGGGGTGGCCCTCGACAGCACTCACTTTTGCTCAGAGCATATTCAACGTTACTGTTAATGAGCTTACTGGCACATCAATGGAGCTGTCTTTACTATTGCCAGATGAGCCGGGCGAAGAAGGCTTATTCGCATTAGCCGACAGTGTGTCCGACTTTGTAAACCACTTTATTTCTGGGTTAGGTCTAGCAGGCGTTGCGCTTAATAAAGCATCTGATGACGCTAAAGAAGCACTGGCTGACCTAGAAGAGATTGCCAAATTAGGCATCGATGAAGATGACGATCTTGGTGAACAAGCGCAATTGCTAGAGCAAGTGATTGAGCACATCAAAGCTTGCGTACTAACGATTCATGCTGAATTTGGTGTTCGTCCTGAAAGCAGCGACAAAAAACCTACTATTCACTAATCGTAGACCGTCCAGAGGTTAGTATGAAGCAATATGATGTAGTCATTGCTGGTGGTGCCATGGCTGGTGCAACGTTAGCATTGGCGATTGACCATTTGTCTCAGGGAAAGCTCCGCATTGCCGTCGTTGAGCCTTTTAAAGCACAATCAGATATGCACCCTGGTTTTGACTCTCGCTCAATCGCATTGTCTTACGGTACTGTCAATCTGTTGCGTCAACTACAGCTCTGGACGTCAGTAGAACCGTTTGTCACACCCATTGAACATATCCACGTTTCTGACCGTTCTCATGCTGGGATGACGGAGATTACCAAGCAAGAGGTTGGGGTTGAAGCTCTAGGGTATGTTGTAGAATTAGCCGATGTTGGGCGTGTATATCAAGAATTATTAGACAGCAGCGAATCAATTACGCTGTTTTGTCCTGACTCCGTTACCGATATCGAGCGCGAGCAAAACTGTACCCATGTGACGTTGAAAAGTGGTGAGCAACTTGAAGCAAAACTGCTGGTGGCTGCAGATGGTGCTGTTTCGACCTGTTGTCAGAAAATTGGTCTAGAACTTTCTGAGCAAGATTTTGAACAAGTGGCTGTCATTGCCAATATTGTGACTCAAGAACCTCATCAAGGTAGAGCCTTTGAACGTTTTACTGAAAATGGCCCTGTTGCTTTATTGCCAATGAGTGACAATCGAATGTCCTTAGTTTGGTGTTTGCACCCTGAAGAAGCCCAAGCCGTTCTTGAGTTATCTGATCAAGCATTTCTCCAGCATTTACAGAACGATTTTGGTTGGCGTTTAGGCGCGATGAAAAAAGTGGGGCGTCGTGCAAGTTACCCATTGCTTCTTCGCCATCGAAAGCAAAATATTTCACATCGCTTTGCGATTGTTGGAAATGCGGCGCAAACGCTGCACCCGATAGCTGGACAAGGCTTTAATCTCGGTATTCGCGATGTAGTCTCACTAGCAGAAGAAATTGTGCACCAAAGTGAGGATGTGGGTCTTTATCAAGGCCTGATGCGCTTTAGTCAACGTAGAGAAGCAGATCGAAGCGAAACTATTTGGCTAACCAGTGCCTTGGTGCATGTTTTTTCAAATGATTTACCCGCGATGCGAATTGGCCGAAATACTGCCTTAGCAGCGATGGATAACCTTTCTATTTTTAAGCAGCCGCTACTACGCCATACACTTGGCTTGGTAAAACGATGAACGGCCGCACTGAATTAGGTAATAAAAAGCAATGATGCAAAGTGTAGATATCGCCATCATCGGCGGAGGGATGGTTGGGTTGGCACTTGCTGCCGCGTTCAAAGACAGTGATCTGCGTGTCGCCGTTATTGAAGGTAAAGTGCCAGATGATTCGTTGAAAGAATTGCCCGATGTTCGTGTGTCTGCGCTGAGCCGCTCTAGTGAGACGATTTTGCGTAAACTTGGTGCTTGGCAGGGCATAGAACAGCGCCGAGCTTCACCTTACCATGGCATGGAAGTATGGGAACAAGATAGCTTTGCCAGTATTGAATTTAATGCACAAAGTATGGCACAACCTGATTTAGGGCACATTGTTGAGAATCGTGTGATTCAACTTGCGCTGCTTGAACAAGTCCAAAAGCTCGATAACGTCACTATGTTTATGCCTGCACGTTGCGCGACTCTCGCGGTCGGTGAGCAAGAAAGCTGGCTGACGCTCGATAATGGCCAAGCCATGACCGCTAAATTAGTGGTCGGAGCCGATGGGGCGAATTCGTGGCTTCGCCATCAAATGGATATTCCATTAACGCATTGGGACTATGGTCATCATGCTTTGGTCGCGAATGTCAAAACTGCTATGCCACACAACAGCATTGCGCGCCAGATATTTACTCCTCACGGACCGTTGGCATTTTTGCCAATGTCGCAACCAAATATGTGCTCTATTGTTTGGTCCACGGAGCCAAATCGAGCAGAGCAGTTAGTGGCGATGAGTGAACATGATTTCAATAAAGCGTTGACGAGTGAGTTTGATGCTCGACTTGGTCTATGTGAAGTAGTGGGAGAGCGTGCTGCGTTTCCTTTGAAAATGCGCTATGCGCGAGATTTTGTCGTCGAGCGAGTCGCGCTGGTTGGTGATGCGGCCCATACCATTCACCCATTAGCGGGGCAGGGTGTGAATTTGGGTTTATTAGATGCGGCCAGTCTTGCTCAAGAGGTGTTAGCACTTTGGAAGCAGGGACAAGATATCGGTAGTAAACGCAACCTAAGAAGCTACGAGCGTTGGCGAAAAGCGGAAGCGGCAAAGATGATCGCTACTATGCAAGGGTTTCGAGATTTGTTCTCTGGCGAGAACCCAGCTAAGAAGCTCGTTCGTGGCATTGGCTTAAGTTTAGCGGGGCAACTGCCGGGAGCGAAAGATGAGATCATGAAGCGCGCGCTTGGTTTAAAGGGACACTTGCCGGATCTGGCGCGTCAGTAAGTGCAAAGCGAACTTCAAATACACAAAAGGCTGGTTAATCCAGCCTTTGTTTTATCAACATTTTGCTAAGCATATGCGCATCGGAGTTTCATTATTTCTTGATTGATCTCTTTGACCGCTCGGAAATGGCGTTGCTCTGCTTTCTCCGGCAGTATTAACTTACCGTTATCAAACTCGAATCTACCGACCCCGTAAATATAAATTCTTCCTTTAAAAAGACGACTTATATGTTTAGCAATCATACTTGGTGTATAGCGCTTAAACAGTCTCATATTTACTTTCCTTTTATCTAACCTAGCCTAGGTATTCTACGTTCTGGACGCGAAAATTATTGTGACAGCAATAGTATTAAATACAGATGTAGGGTGTTGCGTCGGAGAATTGTGTTGTCTTAGACAATTTGACAGTGTCATCTCTTAAATAGCGTGAGGATTACCCCAAAAATAACCTCTCTAAAGGAACCCTTACCCAATACACTCCTTTTTACGTGACGCATTAAGCAATAGTTTTGTTACAGAATTAAGAATAGAACGAAAACGGTTGTTTGCTAGTTGTTTCTATTAAGGTCGTGCTTCGCGTAACACACTTTACGTTCTAACGATTAGAGGAAATGAAAGAGAAAAAGTTCCACGTAAAAAAAAGCCCGCTTCAGCGGGCGAATAGTCACAGATGCATTACACAAAAGTGGATAACTAACTGCATGAATGCTGTCACTCAGCTAGCTGACTCACTTTATATTGGTTAAGTGCTTGTTTGAAACTTAACCAACAAATTCAGCATATACGAGTTTTATCTTTGTGACTATTTATGTTTTATATGTGATTAAAAATTCTCATGTCTATTTTTGTAGATATGAGCGAGATCACGCAGTGATAGAAACACTACGTGTCATTACATTGTTTTTAGACGATTAACGACAGATCTCAGCTACGGTCGGCTGGCACAATTGGATAAGATCTTGAATAGAAAGCGCCAGCCCAGCCATTCGATCGCCACTGCTGATCGTGACTTCCTGTTCTTCTAGTAAGCTGGGGTCGAACACGATTGGCATATGACGTTTGAGTAACAGAGGAGTGACAGTACCAACTTTGTAACCAGTGATGGACTCAACATCGGCTTGATCAACACAAGTCATCCGGCGACATTTCAGTAACGAGCGCACTTTTTTGGGATCAACGCTACGATCACCTGGTGCACAGGCGAGTGCATATTGATTCCCCATGTCTCGTAGCAAGATTGCTTTCACCATTTGAGAAGGGCGAATGCCGCGTTGGTGCGCGGCATCCTCAATGGTGGTTGATGGTCTTTGATGCGGTAACAGACGAAACGGAATGTGTTGGTCTGTGAGAAATTGCATCAAAGGAGTATTGATTGTATTACTCATCATCAAGACTGTAAGGCAGTGATTCGATTGTCCATTCACATTCTGGTTGCGCAACTAAACGAAGACGAGTGTCTTCATCGAGATTATTAGGCAGTACGATCAGGCCAATCGCATGATTGTCACTGAACTGGTAGTGATTTAATAAAGCACCTACTGAACGCCAGTTTTCACCTACGCTGCGTTCGAGCTCAATTGGTTCGTCACTGAATGGAGCAGAAGTTGCACCTTTTACGATATACATCGCACGTTTATTGGTACCGCGATACTTCGCTCGTGCTACCGTTTCTTGTCCCGTGTAGCAGCCCTTTGTGAAGCTTATGCCTCCTAAAGCTTGCACGTTGAGTGCTTGTGGAATGTGAGCATTCTGCGCGGATGCAGAGACAAATGGTAAACCTGCCTCAATATCGAAACGATTCCAAAGCTCATTTGTCGTAAAGACAGCGTCGGTAGTTTCAACGATTTGCTGTGCTTCTGGCGCACTTAATATCAGTAACCAGCGATCTTGTGCAACTTGCACTGCTGTGCCACCGTCAACTGCGCGAACGCTGCCAGTTGTCTTGCTCATTGTTGAAATGAATTCATCGGCTTTGACGCCAGCGACACCTAAGATAACGTCATCAGAAGCTTCAATCGTTACTTTAGAGAAAATGGCGTATTTCTTTATTTCACTAAGTTCTACGTCAATCGCCGATTTTGGTTGGATCATGCCGTAGCCATCATGATGATGGAAAAGGCGGAACACGCTCCACACTTTGCCTTTCGCATCACAATGTGCGCCCAGTGTTGATTGGTCTTTTTCTAAAGAAACAACATCGCAGGTAACCTGACCTTGTAAGTATGATTTTTTATCATCACCGATCATGGTGATCATGCCGAAGTTATCCAGCAGTGAGATAGATAACTCTGGAAGCGCGTCTTGAGTTGAGAGAGGTAATGCTGAAAAACGAGTTTGCCATTCCATAATTACAATGCCTTTTGAAGATATTTTTCCGCTATGTTATACCCAAATAACCTTGAGATACTAGGGGAGCGATTTACGAATCAACATTTGTCTGCTTTCACTATCGTATTGTGACCCGCACACTAGTGACGTAGCACATCACTTGTTACACTCCGCACTAACAACAAGACATCTATGAAGGAATAGTGAATGTACACTCCGGAAGAAAAAGCGCGTATTAAATGGGCTTGTCGTCGAGGCATGCTTGAGCTTGACGTAGTAATTATGCCGTTTTTTGAAGAGTGCTTTGATACTCTGAGTGAACAAGAGCAGCGTGACTTTGTTTCTTTACTTGAATGCGATGATCCTGATCTGTTTACTTGGGTAATGGGGCATGGCCGTAGCGAAAATTTAGGTCATGCAGCAATGGTTGATAAAATTGTCGCCCATAACCTCAGCAAAGTTCGTTAATTTTACTGCTTCTCCCTCTCTGACTGCCCGAGTCTTCAATGTTGTACTTTTCTTATTGATGACTTGGGCTGTTATCTTCTCTAGTGTTCCGCTCGTATTATCGACTTATTTGTTATTACTGATTGTTAAGGCTCTCTCAAGCCAAGGCCTTGTTCAACCTACAAGTCATGGGCATTGGTATGTGCACTGCGATGGCTCGGTTAGGTTTGATGCCCTTGAGTATGGCGAATGCTCGGAAGATATTGAGTCCGAAAAGGGTCATTTACAGCGAGTCGATACATCGGCATCACCATTCAAGATAACATTCCAATTGCAATCTGGCCGTAGTGTTACGATTTGGCGTGATAGCTGTGACGATGAGCAGTATCGTCAACTATCTTTGGTATTACGCCAATGGGAAATGAAACAGGGAGCTAATGCTCCCTGCTGATGTAATAGTTTACTTGGTAAAGTTAAAGCTGTTTAGCTGGAACCAAAATCGTTGGGCCGCTGTTTTCCAGTTGGTTCGGATAGTCAAGCGTGTAGTGCAAACCTCGACTCTCTTTACGCTGCATCGCACAACGAACCATCAACTCTGCGACTTGTAAAAGGTTACGCAGTTCTAATAAGTTGTTCGACACACGGAAATTGCTGTAGTACTCGTGTGTTTCTTGTTGCAACAGTTGGATACGGCGTAAGGCGCGCTCTAAACGTTTGTCAGTTCGCACAATGCCCATGTAGTCCCACATAAACAGACGAAGCTCGTGCCAGTTGTGCTGAATGATCACTTCTTCATCACTATTGGTTACTTTGCTTTCATCCCAACATGGCACCTGTGAGGGTAGCTCAACGTTAGTGTGATGTTTTAGAATATCTTTTGCCGCAGACCAAGCATAAACCACACATTCGAGAAGTGAGTTTGATGCCATGCGGTTAGCACCATGCAGCCCGGTGTAGCTAACTTCACCAATCGCATACAAATTTTTCAGATCGGTGCAGCCATTTCTATCCACCATGACACCGCCACAAGTGTAGTGTGCAGCAGGTACGATTGGGATTGGCGCTTTAGTCATGTCGATGCCCAAATCCATCAAACGTGAATAAATGGTTGGGAAGTGTTTCGTAATAAAGTCAGCAGGCTTATGACTGATGTCGAGATACATACAGTCGGCGCCTAAACGCTTCATTTCGAAGTCGATAGCACGAGCCACCACGTCACGCGGAGCAAGCTCTTTACGTTCATCGAAATCTGGCATAAAGCGAGAGCCATCTGGACGACGCAGGTAAGCACCTTCGCCACGCAACGCTTCAGTCAGCAAGAAGTTACGTGCTTCTGGGTGATATAAACACGTCGGATGGAACTGGTTAAATTCCATATTCGCCACACGACACCCTGCACGCCAAGCAATCGCAATACCATCACCAGACGACACATCTGGGTTAGAGGTGTATTGATAAACCTTTGAAGCACCACCTGTAGCGAGAACCACAAATTTGGCTCGCACGGTTTCGACATGCTCTTCGTTGCGGTTCCAAATATAAGCACCGATAACTTTGTTTTTATCACCGCCAATTTTGTCTTCGGTGATTAAGTCCAGAGCATTGTGACGTTCGAGAACATGAATGTTTGGATGGTTATGAGCGTTATCTTGCAGGGAGGTTTGCATCGCCATACCTGTCGCATCTGCCGCGTGAAGAATACGACGACGGCTATGACCACCTTCACGAGTTAAGTGGTAGCGAGGTTCATCGTCAGAGTCATCTTCTTCACGATCAAATGGGACACCACCGTCAATCAACCACTGTACGCACTCTTTTGAATGCTCAGCAATGAACCTTACGGTCTCCTCATCGCAAATACCATCCCCGGCGATTTGCGTGTCTTCAACGTGTGAATCAATGGTGTCTGACTCATCAAATACGGCAGCGATACCGCCTTGAGCATAGTATGTCGCCCCTTCGCTGCGTGGTCCTTTACTCAGCACCATCACCTTACAGTGGTTAGCAACGCGCAAAGCCAACGACAAACCTGCCGCGCCACTCCCTACCACTAATACATCACACTCATGTTCACGATTTGTGTTCATATAACTTTTATAATCCCAAGCTAAGGTAACAAGGCTACCTTGTGTATTATTTGCACACCATGTGCATTCCATTATCGCGACATCTGTCGCTAAGGGCTAAGTTGGGAGACCTATCGACGTCCGTGTTACGGCGGTGACTGAGCCACTCTTCTTTTTCATGCAGAGCATAAGCATGCTTCCTAAGTTATAATTTGTAACGCGGTGTTCAGATAGCCATTAGCCATGCAAATGAAAAGTAATAGTTTGTCAATGCCATTGCTTTTCCATGCTCGACCCAGCACAATCTGGGACAGAGATCATTCATTATACCCATTTCCCTCCAAGATGCTCGCTTGTCAAACTTAGACTAAAGTCAGGCAGCGGTGGTCATTTGGGTACAGACATCACACTGTGAAAAAACAATGACAAAAAACTTGAGAAACCATGGAACTTTCTCATTCACGTTAGGGTCACAATAGTGCTCAAGTAAGCAGTGGTGTCAATACTACGTTTTGCATAATTAGTACCCATATCTGAGAAGAGTAGGGGCATAACAAATAGGAGTATCCGCTCGAATGAACGAGCAGCTGACCGATCAAGTATTGATTGAGCGAGTTCAGAATGGCGATAAGCAAGCATTCAACCTGTTGGTAACAAAGTACCAGAATAAGGTATGTAATCTTATTTCCAGATACGTTAGTAATCCTGGCGATGTACCAGATGTAGCACAAGAAGCGTTTATTAAAGCTTACCGAGCTATCCCTAGCTTTCGTGGGGAAAGTGCGTTTTATACGTGGCTGTATCGCATTGCAGTGAATACTGCGAAAAATCACATTGTTGCTCAAGGGCGTAGACCTCCAGCGACAGATGTCGATGCTGAAGATGCTGAATTTTACGAAACAGGTAGTGCACTTAAAGAAATATCGAACCCTGAGAACTTAACGTTGTCCAAAGAATTGCAACGGGTGGTGTTCAGTGCAATCGAAGCTTTACCTGAAGATTTAAAAACCGCAATGACATTACGAGAGCTCGACGGCTTGAGTTATGAAGAAATTGCAGAAGTGATGGATTGCCCGGTAGGAACGGTACGATCGCGTATCTTCCGTGCTCGTGAGGCGGTGGAAAAGAAAATCAGACCTCTTTTGCAACGCTAGTACAAGTAATAACTATGGTGAAAATAATGGCTGACAAAGAAAAACTTTCAGCTCTCATGGATGGAGAATTGGTCGATAAGGCTTTAATTCAAGAGTTAGAGCAAGACCAAGAGAGCCGTGATGCTTGGCAGAACTATCACCTGATTGGTGATGTGATGCGAGGCGAAGCGCCAGCAAAACCTGAGTGGAATATTGCTGAAAGCGTGGCGTTAGCGTTAGAAGATGAACCTGCACACCGTGCGTTTGATTCGCACAGTGCAAATGTTATCTCAATTGCGGATACGCCAAAAGAGTCGCAACCAGAACCGCAAAAAGCAAAACGTCAGTTGCCAGGTTGGTTGACGCAGTTTGGTCAAGTTGCTGTTGCTGCATGTGTATCGCTTGTTGTTATTTTAGGTGTACAGCAGTACGGTGGTAGCGATTCAATGTCGCCGCAAACAGATCAATTACCTGTATTGCAGACGGTTCCGTTTGCTGGCAGCGCAGAACCAGTGAGTTTGACTCGTGAGTCTGTAGAACGTTCTGTAGGCGAGGCAAATATGCAAGAGCAGCGCAAGCGTGTTCATGCTATGCTGCGAGACTACGAATTGCAGTTACGAATTAACAGTGATGCATCTCAACAAGATGCAAATCTGAATCCGGATATTGAATGAAAAAATTTCTGATCAGCGCTTGCGCTCTGTTCAGTATGATGTCTTCTCAAGCCTTTGCTGGTGATAAGCCAGCGGAGGCTTTATTGCATCAAATGAGCGAGGCGAGTAAGAATTTAAGTTACGAACTCTCTTATATCCTTATCAAAAAGAACAGCATTGAGCCGTTGCTGTATCGTCATGCCACGCATGGTGACGATCAATATGCTCATCTTGTCTACTTAAGTGGCCCAGTGCGTGAAGTGATTCGTCGCGGAACTGAAGTAAGTTATATCGAAACGGGTTTAGAACCGTTCACCATCGAGTCAGGTAAAATGGTCGCTCCGACTATGCCTATGCTCAACACCAATATCGATGAGCTAAACTTGTATTACGACTATGTAAAAGTGGGCAGAGCTCGTGAAGCTGGTGTGGCAACACAAGTGCTGCGTATTGTTCCTAAAGACGGTCTGCGCTATTCATACGTACTATGGATCGATGAAAAGAGTAAATTGCCGTTACGTGCCGACCTTGTGGACCGAGATGGTGAGATGCTTGAACAATATCGCACTATTTCTTACACGGTAAACCCAAAAATCGCAGAGTTAATGAGTGGCCTGCAAGATGTTCAATTACCTGCTGTTCTCACCATGCCAAAAGGCGATATTGGGACCAGTAATTGGCAGGTTGGTTGGATCCCTGAGGGTTTCGAGCCGAACGAGCTCAACCGCTATCGAATGGCCGTTACTAACCAAATGGTGGAGAGTCAGCTGTATTCTGATGGTCTGTTTAGCTTCTCTGTTTACGTAGCAAACAAGGATGAGCATTCGTTAAAAGGGCAGTTGGTTCGCCAAGGCAGAAGAACGCTACACAGTTTTGTGAGCGGTCAACATGAAATCTCTGTTGTAGGAGACATTCCACCGACCACAGCACAGCGTATCGCCCAATCAGTCACATTTAATGTAACAAAGAGTAAATAACAATGATGACCGCGTTGGCTACCGTGACAGACGTGCATCGTCGCGGCAAGCAATACGAAATTGATTTAAGTTGCGAACAGCAGACCAGTTGCAGTAGTTGCTCTTCACAGAAAAGCTGTGGAACGGGCGTTGTTACTAAAGCCATTGGTAACAAGAGTTTATCTTGGCACCTGCGCACGGATAAATCGGTGAAAATAGGTCAAGTCGTCGAGATTGGTTTTCCTGAGTCAAGCCTAATAAAATCAGCAATGGCGGTTTATTTACTGCCATTGTTTGGTTTGATTATCGGCGCGATGTTTGGTCACTTCCTATTAGCGCCGCTGACAGCCGGCGGGGAAGGCATCATCATATTGGCATCGGTATTGTTTGCCGCTGGTGGAATGTGGATCGCAAAATGTGTTTCTCGTCCGTTAGAAGATGAATCCAAGCGCCAAGTTACCCTCGTTCGGGTACTTGGAGAGCCAATCCAGTAAGTGCTGTCCCCCTCCACTAAAGGTTATTTGGGTATGTACTTTAAATTACGTGCGCCCGTTAACGAAATTCGGTAGAATCTGCCAACTTGATTGAAATGCCGTCAGTAGATGGCGTTTCTTACTGTCCCTATTTGTAAAGAGTTAGTCACCCTAAATCTATGAAGCACATTCGTAACTTTTCGATTATCGCCCACATCGACCATGGTAAGTCGACCCTATCAGACCGTCTAATCCAAGTTTGTGGCGGGTTAACCGATCGTGAAATGGCCGCACAGGTTCTGGATTCTATGGATCTTGAACGTGAGCGTGGCATCACCATCAAATCTCAGAGTGTGACGCTAAACTACACCGCTAAAGACGGTGAGACGTATCAGCTGAACTTCATCGATACTCCGGGGCACGTTGACTTTGCATATGAAGTATCACGCTCTCTAGCGGCTTGTGAAGGTGCGCTATTGGTTGTGGATGCGGGTCAAGGTGTTGAAGCTCAAACACTGGCTAACTGTTACACCGCGATCGAAATGGATCTAGAGGTTGTGCCAATCTTGAACAAGATTGACCTACCAGCAGCCGATCCTGAGCGTGTAGCGGAAGAAATTGAAGAAATCGTTGGTATCGATGCAATGGAAGCAACCCGCTGTTCTGCGAAGACAGGCATCGGTGTTGATGACGTTCTAGAGAACATTGTGTCAGCGATTCCAGCACCGGAAGGTGATCCAGATGCGCCACTACAAGCGCTGATCATAGACTCATGGTTTGATAACTACCTTGGCGTTGTTTCTTTAGTGCGTATTAAAAACGGCGAACTGAAGAAGAACGATAAGATCAAAGTGATGAGTACGGGCCAAGTTTGGGGTGTAGATCGTCTTGGTATCTTTACGCCAAAACAAGTAGATACCGATATCCTTCGTACTGGTGAAGTAGGTTGGGTTGTTTGTGGTATCAAAGACATTCTTGGTGCCCCTGTTGGTGATACGCTGACTCTAGCGAAGAATGGTTGTGATAAACCGCTACCAGGCTTTAAGAAAGTTAAACCTCAGGTTTACGCAGGTCTGTTCCCTGTATCTTCTGACGATTACGAGAACTTCCGCGACGCACTAGGCAAACTAAGCCTAAACGACGCATCGCTATTCTACGAGCCAGAAAACTCTGCAGCACTAGGCTTTGGTTTCCGTTGTGGTTTCCTTGGCATGCTACATATGGAAATCATCCAAGAGCGTCTAGAGCGTGAATACGACTTGGATCTTATCACCACAGCACCAACGGTAGTTTACGAAGTTGAGAAGACGGATGGCGATCTGCTGTATGTTGATAGCCCAGCAAAACTACCAGCGATCAATGATATTGAAGAAATTCGTGAACCGATTGCGCGTTGTAATATCCTTGTGCCTTCAGAGTACCTAGGTAATGTAATCACCCTGTGTGTTGAAAAGCGAGGCAGTCAAGTTGATATGGTTTACCACGGTAACCAAGTCGCTGTGACTTACGATATTCCAATGGCTGAAGTGGTACTGGATTTCTTCGATCGTCTGAAATCAACATCACGCGGTTACGCATCTTTGGATTACAACTTCCAGCGTTTTGAAGCTTCGAACATGGTACGTGTAGACGTTCTTCTTAACGGTGATACTGTTGATGCATTGGCGATGATTACACACAAAGATCAGTCTCAGACTCGCGGTCGTCAGTTGGTAGAGAAGATGAAAGAATTCATCCCTCGCCAAATGTTTGATATCGCAATCCAAGCGGCAATTGGTAACCACATTATCGCTCGTTCAACGGTAAAACAGTTGCGTAAGAACGTTATTGCGAAATGTTACGGCGGTGACGTAAGTCGTAAGAAGAAACTTCTGAAGAAACAGAAAGAAGGTAAGAAACGCATGAAGCAGATCGGTAACGTTGAGCTGCCTCAAGAAGCGTTCCTAGCCATCCTTCACGTAGGTAAAGACTAAAGTTGAACTTTGTCTCACACTTGTCGGTCTTAAGACGTTAGATATTAAAATAAGTGAAAGGGTTTCGGCTCTTTCACTTTCGTATTTTTAGATAAGGGAATTTAATGGCGAATACATTCTCACTGATGTTGGTTATTGCGACTTTGGTAACTGGCGTGGTTTGGCTATTGGAAAAGCTGGTTTTCGCGAAAAAGCGTCAGGAAAAACTGGCTGAGATTCAAGCTCAGACGTCTAATGGTTTGGATGCAGTGACCTTGCAAAAAGTTGAGCGTCAGCCTTGGTGGGTTGAAAATAGCGTCTCTATTTTCCCTGTGATCGCGTTCGTTTTAGTATTACGTTCTTTTATCTACGAACCATTTCAAATCCCATCAGGCTCAATGATGCCTACCTTGCTGGTTGGCGATTTCATTTTAGTTGAGAAGTACGCGTACGGTCTAAAAGACCCAGTATGGCGTACTCAGCTAGTGGAAACTGGTAAGCCTGAGCGTGGTGATATCGTGGTATTCAAATACCCACCACAACCAAGTGTGGACTACATTAAGCGTGTAGTTGGTTTACCTGGTGATATCGTGCGTTATTCAAGTGATAAGCAGCTTTGCGTGCAAAGCCAAGGCGAATCGGCATGTAAGCCAGTTAAACTGAGCAATGTTGAAGAAAGTCAGTTTAGCTCGAACGGTATTCCAATGATCCAACTGGATGAAAAATTGGGTAACGTTGAGCACAATATTTTGGTTAACCCTCTTGTGCGTAACCGCGTGGAGCAATATTTCCCACGCAGCGGCACGACAGAGTGGGTTGTACCACAAGGTCAGTATTTTGTGATGGGTGATAACCGTGACAACAGTGCTGACAGCCGTTACTGGGGCTTTGTTCCAGAAGCAAACTTAGTCGGTAAAGCTGTCGCGATCTGGATCAGCTTCGAGTTTGATCGTGGCGCAGATAGTGTTCTACCTTCATGGATTCCAACTGGTGTGCGTTTTAACCGCATCGGTGGCATTCACTAACCATTCAAATATCGAGAGAGTATGAATTCTCCAATTGATAAACTAGAGAGAAAGCTCGGCTACCAGTTTCAAGATGCCGGGCTTATCAATTTGGCGCTGACGCACCGCAGCGCCAACAGTAAGCACAATGAACGTCTTGAGTTTCTGGGCGATTCAATTTTAAGTTTTGTCATCGCTGATGATCTGTACCATCGTTTCCCAAAAGTGAACGAAGGTGACATGAGCCGCATGCGTGCTACTTTGGTTCGCGGACATACATTGGCGGAACTGGGTCGTGAATTCGATCTAGGAGATTATTTAAAATTAGGTCCAGGTGAATTGAAGAGTGGCGGTTTTCGCCGAGACTCTATTTTAGCCGATGCGGTTGAAGCCATTATTGGCGCAATTTACCTAGACAGTGATCTTGAAGTTGTGCGAGGCATTGTACTGAGTTGGTATCAGTCACGCCTTGAAGCCATTAAACCAGGCGTTTCACAGAAAGATCCGAAAACTCGCCTACAAGAGTTCCTACAAGGCAGAAGAAAACCGCTGCCTGTCTACACAGTGACTAATATTAAAGGTGAAGCGCACAACCAAGAGTTCACGGTTGAGTGCGAAGTAGCAGGTGTGGATAAGCCTGTAATCGGTAAAGGCACCAGCCGCCGCAAGGCAGAACAAGCGGCTGCTGAAACAGCACTTGAGCAATTAACAAATGGCTGATAACGAATTCGATATCGATGCGTTTTTCGCATCACAAGGTGAGCCAAGCTCGCCAGAAAACCAACACTGTGGCTTTATTGCTATTGTTGGTCGTCCAAACGTAGGTAAGTCGACACTTTTGAACAAGATTTTGGGTCAGAAGATTTCGATCACCTCTCGTAAGCCGCAAACGACACGCCACCGTATTATGGGTGTGGATACGGACGGCGATTACCAAGCGATTTACGTCGACACGCCTGGACTTCACATTGAAGAAAAGCGTGCGATCAACCGTTTGATGAACCGTGCTGCTAACTCGTCATTGAGTGATGTAAACCTTGTGTTCTTCTTAGTCGATGGTACGCATTGGACTAAAGACGATGAGATGGTACTGACCAAACTTCAAAAATCGAACTTCCCAGTTGTGCTTTGTGTAAACAAAGTCGACAACGTACAAGATCGTAACGACGTGATGCTACACATGGCGGAGATGTCGAAGAAGATGGACTTCGTGGATGTTGTGCCAATCTCTGCCAAGCAAGGTAAGAACATTGACGTACTACGTAAGCACGTGCGTAATCACTTACCTAAAGCAACGCATCACTTCCCAGAAGAATACGTAACTGACCGTTCTCAGCGTTTTATGGCGTCTGAGATTGTGCGTGAAAAGCTGATGCGCTTTACTGGTGAAGAGCTGCCATACTCAGTAACGGTTGAGATTGAACGTTTTGATTACAACCCAGAAACCGACGGTTTCCACATCAATGCCTTGATTCTTGTTGAGCGTAATGGCCAGAAGAAAATGGTGATTGGCAAAGGTGGCGAGAAGATTAAAACCATTGGTCGCGAAGCGCGTTTAGATATGGAAGAATTGTTCGGTCGTAAGGTTTACCTAGAAACTTGGGTAAAAGTGAAATCTGGCTGGGCAGACGACGAACGAGCGTTGCGATCGTTGGGTTATATAGACGATTTATAATCTTGGCTGCGAAGGTGCTTCGCTCCAACATCGATGAAAAATCAGTATCGATTAAAATAAGGAGCCGCTCGGCTCCTTATTTTTTATTTCACACTTTTTAGGCACAATGACTTAGATGAGTAATCTGTCTTCCGAAGGTTTACAGCGCTGTTTTGTATTGCACCGACGCCCTTACAGTGAATCGAGCTTAATCCTTGATGTATTTAGTGAGGAATATGGCCGAATGACTTTAATGGCCAAAGGCGCGCGCAGTAAGCGTTCGAACTTAAAAGGCGCATTGCAACCTTTTACCCCGCTATTACTTAAATGGTCGGGGAAAGGCTCAATGAAAACTTTGCGTCAAGCCGAGCCGATAAGTCTAGGTTTGCCGTTAACGGGCATTAATCTCTACTCAGCCATGTACGTCAATGAACTGATTGGCCGTATTTTGATGGCTGAAGTGCCGATGCCAGCACTATTTCATGATTATTTGCATGCGTTAACCGAGTTGGCGCACAACGAGAACCCTGAGCCTGCACTGCGTCGTTTTGAGTTAGCCTTGCTGTCTTCGATGGGGTATGGCGTGGATTTTTTGCATTGTGCAGGTACCGGCGAGCCCGTCGACCCAGAAATGACCTATCGTTACCGGGAACAGAAAGGGTTTATTGCTTCTGTTAGGCGCGATAACCTCACGTTTTTAGGGAATGAACTGATTGCTATCAGTGAGCGGCGGTTCGTCACTAAAGAGCAGCTAAAAGCGGCAAAACGCTTTACACGTATAGCCTTAAAGCCGTATCTTGGCGGCAAACCTTTAAAAAGTCGTGAATTTTTCATTCAGACCCCCAGAGCACGGAGTAACGGAAAATGAGCTCAATTTATTTAGGCGTCAATATCGACCATATTGCCACTCTACGTAATGCACGTGGTACAAAATACCCAGATCCTGTTCACGCTGCTGAAATTGCTGAGCGTGCAGGCGCGGACGGTATCACTATCCACTTACGTGAAGACCGTCGCCATATTTTGGATCGTGATGTACGTATTCTGCGTGAAACCATTCAAACGCGTATGAATCTAGAGATGGCAGTGACGGACGAAATGGTTGAGATTGCGCTGCAAACTAAACCAGAGTTTGTGTGTTTAGTGCCTGAAAAGCGTGAAGAACTGACGACGGAAGGTGGCTTAGATGTAGTAGGGCAGCTTGAAAAAATTAAAGCTGCGACGAAAAAGCTGACAGATGCAGGCATCAAAGTTTCGCTCTTTATTGATGCTGACCGTCAACAGATTGAAGCTGCGAAAAAGTGTGGCGCTCCGTTTATTGAGCTACATACTGGCCATTATGCAGATGCGACGACAGAAGACGAGCAACAAGCTGAACTGAAGAAGATTGCCGCTGGTGCTAGTTATGCACATGATCTAGGTATTATTGTTAATGCCGGGCATGGCCTGACTTATCACAATGTCGCACCAATTGCTGCATTACCAGAAATTTACGAACTCAACATTGGTCACTCAATCATTGGTCGCGCGGTATTTGATGGTTTAAATAAAGCGGTTGCTGACATGAAAGCATTGATGATTGAGGCTCGCCAGTCATAGGGCTATCTAGATGGCGATTATAGGGTTAGGGACCGACATTGCAGAAATTGAGCGTATTGAAAAAGCGTTAGCTCGTAGTGGTGAACCTTTTGCTCAGCGGATTCTTTCAGAAGAAGAAATGGCCAAATTCTCACAGCTTAAGCTGCAAGGTCGTTATCTTGCTAAGCGCTTTGCTGTTAAAGAAGCTGCCTCAAAAGCATTGGGGACAGGGATCGCAAAAGGGGTCACGTTTCACGACTTTTCCATCTCGAACGATGAGCTTGGAAAACCAGTACTCGCATTGACGGGCACAGCCAAGCAAATAGCGGATGCGATGGGTGTTAACCACATTCACCTGTCCATTTCCGATGAGCGTCATTACGCTGTGGCGACGGTCATTTTTGAATCCTAGCTTGTAAGTCTTAAACAAAATACTAAAAAGCCAGAGCATTTGCTCTGGCTTTTGTTTCTCTTCAATAGATCACTGTTCAAGGTATAACTTTGCGGTTGTTGTTACTTTAATCATTTCATCTTGCAGCTCGAACATTTCAGGCTCAACCTCCTCAAGACTGATCCCTGAGCGCAGTGCTTGCTCAAGCGTCGCACAGAGTGACTTCAGTCTTGGAACGCCACAATATGAACTACTGCCGTGCAGCTTATGGATGACATGAATTAGGTCATCACGAGAGATATCTTCTTGCTCCAGAGCTTGGTCAACGACTGCTTCTACTTCAGGGATGAACTCAATCAACATGCGTAGCATGTCTTTAGCGAGATCCTCTTTATTCGCGCTCTGTTTCAAGGCTGCTTGCCAATCAATAATCACATCCTGCTGAGGCGAAGAAACGGATTGTGGTGCGCTTCCTTCAGGTTCATCAACGTATGAAGGGGCGACTTTGCCAATGCTCTCTGTACAAGCATTTGGGTTCCAGTGAACCAAAACCTGTTGTAGCACATGCTCTTCAATAGGTTTGGTCAAGTAGTCATCCATTCCTGCCGAGAGCAAGCGGTCTCGTTCCCCTTCCATGGCATGTGCCGTTACCGCAATCACTGGCGTGTCTTTATTTAGCTCCAACTCTTTAATGTGCTTACAAGCGGTCACCCCATCCATTTGTGGCATTTGAATATCCATGAAGATTAAATCGTACTTTTTCTCTGTCGCCAGGTTCACCGCTTGCTGGCCATTGCTACAGGCGGTGACGGTTTCTACTCGTTCGCGGAGCAGTGCAGAGATCAGCTTCAAGTTTGCAGGGTTGTCATCCACTGCTAGTACAGTGAGAGGTAAACGGTCCCCTTCGCTTGGCGTAATTGGAGCGCTTAATACCGGTGGCGATTCTACATGTTCGCTAATCAGGCTTTGTAGCAACTTACGGCGAGACAATGGTTTCGTCAGGCACTGGACGTGATGCTCTGTCATTATTTGGTCCGCAAGCGCCAATTCGGTACTCGGTGTCCCTAGGAGAACACTCGGAGCCATGCGTTTCGCTTGTTCTATCCAAGGTGTAATAACTTCCGCATCGTGAGTCTGGTTGGCCGCTAAATTCAACAGTACATAATCATATTGTTCTTCGTTGTTTGGTAGCGAAGAGCGGTAGGTTACTAAAATACCCTCCTGACTTAGAATCTGTTGGGTTACGGATGCGGCTTGCATGTTTGGTTCAATCAGCAGTAACTGCTTCCCAGTCAGAAGTTCCACTTCAATCAGTTCGCTCATTGGCATCTCGGTTGAGTGCAAGCGCACCGTAAACCAGAAGGTTGAACCTTGGTGTAGACGGCTGGTTAAACTGATTTCGCCGCCCATCTGGCTCACCAGTTTCTGAGTGATAACCAGACCAAGACCAGTACCGCCGTAACGACGTGAAATACTTGCATCTGCTTGGCTAAAGGCTTGGAACAACTGCGCTTGCTGACGCTCAGAGATACCAATACCGGTATCACGCACCATGAATTGCAGTTCGACGGAGTCTCCTGATTGAGAGCGCATTTCTACGCTAACATCAATGTTGCCTCGCTCGGTAAACTTGATTGAGTTACCGACTAAGTTCGTCAAAATTTGCTGGATACGTAGTGGATCCCCAACTAAACCTGGTGGAATTTTAGGGTCCACTTTTAGGGTGATTTCTAACCCTTTCTCATGTGCACTTGTGGCTTGTAGGTTAATTACCTCTTCTAAACTTTCTCGGAAATCAAAAGGAATGTTTTCGAGTGCCAGCTTACCCGCTTCAAGTTTCGAGAAGTCGAGAATGTCATTGATGATATTCAGCAGGTTGTTCGCCGATTTCTCAATCGTCTGTAGGTAATCCGTTTGGCTGTTAGAAAGCTGCGTTTTAAGCATTTGACGAGTAAAGCCAATCACCCCATTGAGCGGAGTACGCAGCTCGTGCGACATGTTCGCCAAGAACTCTGACTTAACCCTGGCCGCTTCTTGCGCGCGTTTCTTCGCGATATCCAACTCAACGTTCTGAATTTCTAGCTGCTCAAGCGTTTCACGTAAGTCGGACGTGGCTTGGTCTATACTGTGCTGCATCTCCACGTGATATTCTGATAACGATACCGCCATGGCGTTGATGCCATTTTTTAGCTGGTCTAACTCACCGTGCATTTTGCCTTCGATACGCACATCCAGATGACCACGGCGAATGCGGTCAACGACATTCTTCATGTGGGTGATAGGTTGGGTCACATCGTGCATTAGACGTGAAGCAAACACACTTGCTAAGCCAAGACCGAGAACCAGAACTAAAAAAGCAGAGAAGACTTCTTGATACTGTTGCAGCCTCAAGGAGGAGAGATCTAACTCGACGGCGATGTAACCAATCGCTTTTGTGCCTTGGCTTTCGTTCGACAACTCCGCTAAGTAGTGACCTTCTGACAAAATGGGGACACGCAATATCAGTGAGTTTTCGTAGATTTCCGAATTACCCAGTTGCGGGATCGGTTTATCTTTGGGAAACATCAAGGCTTCAAAATTAGGATGAAAGTTAGAGGTCACAAAGAGCTCATGATGTTCATCAAATACCGCGATACTACGAACCAGTTTGGAGTTTTTGCGGTGCGCGTAGCTTATCAAGCGACGTACCGCCTCTCGGCTTTCTGATAGTAGATGAGTTTCACTGGCAATCGCCAGCGGCTCAATAATGCTGTTACCAGTGGTGATAACTTGTTTCTCAAGGTCTTGGTAGCGGTTAAATGAGAAAAAGCCGCTCAGTAATAAACCAATAATGAGAGTGGGAGCGAGAGTTAGTGTAATTACACGTGCTCGTAAGCCATATCTGGTCATGTTATCTAATTACATCGGAGTCTGGATATGGGAAAATAACGCATTATTTCTCAAGCGCACGATAAAGCCTTGAGCAAAGAAGTGACGTCACCGAATAAACGGTAAGCATAATCAAGTCACTCGAATCACACAACGGCTGCAATCAAGAATAGTGAAGCCGAAGAGCAATTACACATAAATCAGGCATAGAGCATGGCACGCATCTTTCAACCGAAAAAGAAAACCCAACTCAATACTCGGCACCAAGCAGTGCAAGTAGAGCGTTTAGATCACCACGGCGCAGGCATTGCTTACCTCAAAAAGAAGCCATTGTTTATTGATGGAGCACTGCCGGGTGAGGAGGTGATCACTCAATTGGTGGAAGAAAAGAGCAAATACGCTCGCGGTAAGTTGATTAAAATCCTTAAGCCGAGTGAAGCTCGTGTGGAGCCATTTTGCCCACATTATCATGAGTGCGGTGGCTGTGATTTGCAGCATTTAGATTATGACCAACAATTGACGTACAAACAGCAAACGTTGCGTCAGCTAATGCGAAAATTTTCAGGCAGTGATATTGAACTAGATGCCCCGTTATTGGGATATTCGCAGGCCTACCGTCGCCGTGCGAGAGTGAGCTTGTTTGTTGATAAAAAAACACGTCAGCTACATTTTGGTTTCCGTAAAAAGCAGAGTAAGCAAATTGCGCAAGTGACCGATTGCCCAGTGCTGGCACCGGAACTGAATGTTTTGCTGCCAGAGATTTACTCAGCCCTAAAAGCGTTCAAAAAGCCGGAACAATTGGGTCATGTAGAGCTGGTACTTGGTGATAATGGGCCGTGTATTACGCTGCGCCACTTGAGCGCTCTGACAACGAGTGAAACTCAATCTCTAACGGAGTTGGCAAAACGTCATGGCGCATCGTTTTACTTAATGCCATCGACAGAACAATTAGACCTTATCGAAGGCGATATGCCTTTTTATCAAGAAGTTGGAGTGAAAATCCCTTTTGCACCAAATAACTTTATTCAAGTAAACCAAGGTGTAAACCAACAAATGGTCAAACAAGCGGTTGAGTGGTTAGACCCACAAAAGAGTGACCGAGTGTTAGATTTGTTCTGTGGTTTAGGCAACTTTAGTTTACCAGTTGCGAAATTAGCTAAGTACGTGGTTGGAGTAGAGGGTGTTGCAGAGATGGTAGAAAAAGCCACAAACAATGCATCTTTGAACCAAATCAATAACGCGCAATTTTATCACGCTAACCTTGAGCAAGATTTTGAAGGCCAAGCCTGGGCCGCAGAGCGGTTTGATAAAGTATTATTAGACCCGGCACGCGCGGGAGCGAGTGGGATCATCGATCAAGTTTCTGAGCTTGGCGCACAGCGTGTAGTTTATGTTTCTTGTAATCCTGCTACCCTTGCTAGGGATAGTCAAAGCTTGATAGAGCAAGGCTATAAATTAACGAAATTAGGTATGCTGGACATGTTCCCTCATACCAGTCATCTAGAATCGATGGCATTGTTTGAAAAGTCCTAACTTTAGGACTTTGACCCCTTATTTGTGGTGGGTGGTCATAAAGCCAGCGTGTACGCGCGGTAAAAAGAACTAACCTGGACGGTGTTAGTCAAACCACACGAATATAATAATTAGGATGATGAGATGGTTGCGGTAAGAAGCGCGCATTTAAACCAAGATGAACAGTTTGAACTCGAAAACTGGGTGGCTAGCCTAGGACAAGAGAAAAACACAGCCTCACGCTTAATCGAAGTATATCGAGATTGCCAGACGGTATTAGCTGATAACGAGCAAGCGGAGCTGTTGTTGTGGCGTGGACGAGAAATGATCGAAATTTTGATCACCTTGTCTATGGATCAAGCCACTTTAGTGGCTGCTCAACTGTTTCCTTTGGTTTCAAGTGGTGCTTTTAACAGAGAAATTCTGGAAGAGAAATACAGCAAAGAAATCATAAAATTAATCGACGGCGTTGAAGAAATGGCTGCTATTGGCCAACTCAACGTCAACATGGAAGGCAGTGCAGCGTCATCTCAGGTAGATAACGTACGCCGTATGCTGCTTGCCATGGTGGATGACTTCCGCTGCGTAGTTATCAAGCTCGCGGAACGAATTTGTAATCTTATTGAAGTTAAAAAAGCGCCAGATGAAGTTCGACGTGCGGCGGCAAAAGAGTGTGCCAACATCTATGCGCCGCTAGCAAACCGATTAGGCATCGGTCAGCTGAAATGGGAAATTGAAGATTACGCTTTCCGCTACCAACAACCGGAAACTTACAAACAAATTGCCAAACAGCTTTCTGAGCGACGCATTGTTCGTGAACAGTACATCAAAGACTTTGTTGAAGACCTCACGCACGAAATGGAAGTGTCGGGCATCAATGCCGAAGTGAGTGGTCGACCTAAGCACATCTACAGCATTTGGCGAAAAATGCAGAAAAAGAGTTTGGCCTTTGATGAGCTGTTTGATGTGCGAGCAGTGCGTATCATCGCAGACAAACTGCAAGATTGTTACGCGGCTTTAGGCGTAGTTCACACCAAATACAAGCACCTACCGAGCGAGTTTGATGACTACGTTGCTAACCCTAAACCAAACGGTTATCAATCGATCCATACAGTAATTCTAGGGCCAGAAGGCAAAACCATCGAGATCCAGATTCGTACCAAGCAAATGCATGAAGAGTCGGAACTGGGGGTTGCAGCGCACTGGAAATATAAAGAAGGGGCAAGCAGCCGAAGCGGTTATGATGAGAAGATCACGTGGCTGCGTAAGCTATTGGATTGGCAAGAAGAAATGTCTGACTCTGGCGAAATGCTCGATGAGCTGCGTAGCCAAGTCTTTGATGACCGTGTTTATGCCTTTACACCACGTGGTGATGTTGTCGATTTGCCAATGGGGGCAACGCCGCTAGATTTTGCCTATCACATTCACTCCGAAGTGGGACACCGTTGTATCGGTGCCAAAGTCGGAGGTCGTATTGTGCCGTTCACGCATAAATTACATATGGGTGACCAAGTCGAGATTATCACTCAGAAAGAACCTAACCCATCTCGTGACTGGTTAAACCCATCATTAGGCTTCGTTCATTCTGGTCGTGCGCGTGCCAAAATTAACGCCTGGTTCCGAAAACAAAGCCGTGAGAAGAACCTTGAAGCAGGTCGTGAAATCCTTGAGCATGAGTTAGCCAAAATTGGCGCAACGTTAAAAGATGCAGAGCATTACGCCCTCAAGCGGTTTAACGTCAAAACACCAGATGAATTGTATGTTGGTGTAGGTAGCGGTGATTTGCGCATCAACCAAATCATTAACCATATTAACGCGTTAGTTAACAAGCCAACGGCAGAGGAAGAAGACCAGCAAGCACTGGAAAAACTGCAAGAAGCTGAGCATAAATCACCCGCGCAAAGCCGACCGAAAAAAGACGCAGTTGTAGTAGAAGGCGTCGATAACCTAATGACACATCTAGCACGTTGCTGTCAGCCAATTCCAGGTGACGATATCTCTGGTTACATAACGCAAGGTCGTGGGATTTCAGTACACCGTAGTGACTGTGAACAGTTAGAAGAACTGCGCCATCATGCGCCAGAGCGCATCATCGATACAGTCTGGGGCAGCGGCTTTGTGGGGTCATACATCCTCACCGTGCGTGTTGAAGCGATGGAGCGAGGTGGTCTACTCAAAGACATTACGACACTGTTCGCCAACGAAAAGATCAAAGTGACCAGTATGAAGAACCGAGTCGACTACAGACGTCAACTTGCCATCATGGACTTTGACCTAGAAGTCACCAATATTGAGGTGCTTTCGCGGGTTTCGAAGCGTGTGGAACAGATCAAGGATGTCATGACGGTGAAACGCCTCGGCTAAAACTCTCGTCATAGTTGTCGTTGTAGCGTTGTTGACTGCACGCACTCCGGAGTGCCGGCCCAGGCTCATCACATAGGCGAGCTATGCTCAGGAGTCGCGAAAATTTGTTGCCTTGTCAAAGTAACAATTACTTAGTGAAAGCTGCTGAGAAAATACAATGTGGAAGGTGAGTGGTTTTGGCTGCTCACCTTTTTCTTTAATAGAAAGGTTTAAAGGAACAAAAAATGAGTCATCCAATTGAACAGTTAGAACAAATCATGGCGAAGTTGCGTGACCCAGAAAACGGTTGCCCTTGGGACTTAAAACAAACCTTTGACACCATCGTTCCGCATACTATAGAAGAAACCTACGAAGTGGTGGACGCGATTCAAAATCGAGATTGGCCCAATCTAAAAGAAGAGCTAGGGGATTTGTTGTTTCAGGTGATTTTTTACAGTCAGCTAGCGAAAGAGCAAGAGCTGTTCGACTTTTCGGATGTCGTCGAAACCGTGAACGAAAAACTGACTCGTCGCCACCCGCATGTTTTTTCAGATGTTGAGTTTGAATCTGACGAGGAAATTAACGCGAACTGGGAAGCGGAAAAAGCAAAAGAAAAAGCCCTAGTAGGCAAAGCGGAAGAAAGTATCCTAGACTCAATACCAAACTCTTTGCCGGCACTTTCTCGTGCTACAAAAATTCAGAAAAAATGTGCAAAATTTGGGTTTGATTGGGATTCACTTGGCCCGGTTGTCGATAAAGTACGAGAAGAAATTGACGAAGTCATGGAAGAGGCACTGCAAGTTCAGCCCGATGAAGAGAAAGTTGAGTTGGAGCTCGGTGATTTGCTATTTGCGACTGTCAATTTGGCTCGCCACCTTGATAAAAACCCAGAAGTCGCACTAGGAAAAGCAAACGTAAAGTTTGCGCGACGTTTTAAACAAGTTGAAGGTAAGGTCCAGCAGTCAGGCAAAGTACTTACAGATTGTTCTTTATCAGAACTTGACCATTTTTGGGATGAAGTAAAACAAGAAGAATCGAGGCAGAGGTAAACTGGCAGAATACATAATATAAGGTCAGCTTGTTTGGTTACACGAAAACGGACTTTGGTTTGTCTTTGCTCACTTTGATTTGAAGCAAAAAATAAAAAATTACGGTGTGATAGATTTCACGTTGTGGCGGTAAGGAGCTTCTGGTATATTTATCTCCCGTCCAGAAGCACTCCATTTCCCTCATTCAACCAATTTCAGGTTAAACATGACGACAAATTACATTTTTGTTACTGGCGGGGTTGTATCCTCTCTAGGTAAAGGTATTGCAGCAGCATCTCTTGCGGCTATTCTAGAAGCTCGTGGTCTTAAAGTGACTATGATGAAGCTTGACCCTTACATCAACGTTGACCCGGGCACAATGAGCCCTACTCAGCACGGTGAAGTGTTCGTTACAGAAGATGGCGCAGAGACTGACCTTGACCTTGGTCACTACGAGCGTTTCATCCGTACCAAGATGACCAAGCGTAACAACTTCACTGCAGGTCGTGTTTATGCCGACGTGCTTCGTAAAGAACGTCGTGGTGACTACCTAGGCGCAACTATTCAAGTTATCCCTCATATCACTAACGCAATCAAAGATCGCGTTATTGCAGGTTCTGAAGGCCATGATGTGGCTATCGTTGAAGTTGGCGGTACTGTTGGTGATATCGAATCACTACCATTTATGGAAGCGATTCGTCAGCTAGCTGTTGAGCTAGGCCGTGAGCGCGCAATGTTCATGCACCTAACACTTGTTCCTTACCTAGCGGCAGCGGGCGAAGTGAAAACTAAGCCGACGCAACACTCTGTAAAAGAACTTCTATCTATCGGTATTCAGCCAGACATCCTAGTTTGCCGTAGCGATCGCGTTATTCCTGCGAATGAGCGTAAAAAAATCGCACTGTTCTGTAATGTTCCAGAAAAAGCAGTAATTTCAATGAAGGATGTAGACTCTATCTACAAGATCCCTCAGTTGATTAAATCTCAAGGGCTAGATGACCTTGTGTGTGCTCGCTTTGGTATTACTGCTCCTGAAGCAGACCTTTCTGAATGGGAACAGGTTATCTACGAAGAAGCAAATCCTACTGGTGAAGTAACCATCGGTATGGTTGGTAAATACATTGAATTACCAGATGCATACAAATCTGTGAACGAAGCGCTTAAACACGCTGGCTTGAAAAACCGCCTAAGCGTCACAATTAAGTATGTAGACTCACAAGATATCGAAACAAAAGGCGTTGAACTTCTAGAAGGTTTGGACGCAATCCTAGTACCAGGTGGCTTCGGCGATCGTGGTATTGAAGGCAAGATCCGTGCGGCTCAATATGCACGTGAAAATAACGTGCCTTACCTAGGTATTTGTTTGGGTATGCAAGTTGCACTAATCGAATACGCGCGTAACGTTGCGGGTATGGAAGGTGCACATTCAACAGAATTTAACAAAGAGACTAAGTACCCTGTGGTAGGTTTGATCACAGAGTGGGTAGACGAATCAGGTAGCGTAGAAGAGCGTACTGAAAAGTCTGACCTAGGCGGTACGATGCGTCTTGGTTCACAGCTGTGTCACCTAGAGAAAGGGACTAAAGCTCGTGAACTGTACGGTAGCGCGACGATCCATGAACGTCACCGTCACCGTTACGAAGTGAATAACGTGCTTCGTCCGCAAATCGAAAAAGCAGGCCTAAAAGTATCAGGTCTATCTGCGGACAAGAAGTTAGTGGAAATGATTGAGAACCCAGCTCACCCATGGTTTGTAGCGGCTCAGTTCCACCCAGAATTCACCTCGACTCCTCGCGATGGACATCCATTGTTTGCAGGTTTTGTTAAGGCTGCGGGCCAAAACGCACGCGGCGAATTCGAGAAGTAAAAGGATACGGGCGGCGGCGAAGGTTGTGCTGCTGCCCTTTAAGATTGACATTTATATTTGAAACGAGAGGAAACATTAATGTCTAAGATCGTTAAAGTTCTAGGTCGTGAAATCATCGACTCACGTGGTAACCCAACTGTAGAAGCTGAAGTACACCTAGAAGGCGGTTTCGTAGGTATGGCGGCAGCTCCATCTGGCGCATCTACTGGTTCTCGCGAAGCTCTTGAGCTACGTGACGGTGACAAAGCACGTTTCCTAGGTAAAGGTGTTCTTAAAGCAGTTGAAGCTGTAAACGGCCCAATCGCTGAAGCTCTAGTTGGCAAAGACGCTAAAGACCAAGCTGCAATCGACGCAGTAATGATCGAACTAGACGGCACTGAAAACAAATCTAAATTCGGTGCTAACGCTATCCTAGCTGTTTCTCTAGCAAACGCTAAAGCTGCTGCTGCTGCGAAAGGCATGCCTCTATACGAGCACATCGCTGAGCTAAACGGCACTGCAGGTCAGTTCTCTATGCCTCTACCAATGATGAACATCATCAACGGTGGTGAGCACGCAGACAACAACGTTGACATCCAAGAGTTCATGATCCAACCAGTTGGCGCTAAGACTCTTAAAGAAGGTCTACGTATCGGTGCAGAAGTATTCCACAACCTAGCTAAAGTTCTTAAGTCTAAAGGCTACAGCACTGCAGTTGGTGATGAAGGTGGTTTCGCTCCTAACCTTAAATCTAACGCTGAAGCTCTAGAAGTTATCGCAGAAGCTGTTGCAGCTGCTGGTTACGAACTAGGTAAAGACGTTACTCTAGCTATGGACTGTGCTGCATCTGAGTTCTTCGACAAAGAAGCTGGCATCTACAACATGAAAGGCGAAGGTAAAACTTTCACTTCTGAAGAGTTCAACCACTACCTAGCTGAGCTAGCTAACCAATTCCCAATCGTTTCTATCGAAGACGGTCTAGACGAGTCTGATTGGGATGGCTTCAAGCACCAAACTGAACTACTAGGTGACAAGCTTCAACTAGTAGGTGACGATCTATTCGTTACTAACACTAAGATCCTTGCTGAAGGTATCGAGAAAGGCGTAGCTAACTCTATCCTTATCAAGTTCAACCAAATCGGTTCTCTAACTGAGACTCTAGCTGCAATCAAGATGGCTAAAGACGCAGGTTACACAGCAGTAATCTCTCACCGTTCTGGCGAAACTGAAGATGCAACTATCGCTGACCTAGCGGTAGGTACAGCTGCAGGTCAAATCAAAACTGGTTCTATGAGCCGTTCTGACCGTGTTGCTAAGTACAACCAGCTAATCCGTATCGAGGAAGCTCTAGGTGAGCGCGCTCCTTTCAACGGTCTTAAAGAAGTTAAAGGTCAAGCTTAATTCTTAATTGAATTAACCGCTTAACTTAAAGCTTTTGAAAACGCCTCGCACTTGCGGGGCGTTTTTTATATGACGGAAGCTCTAAGTGAGCGCGCTCCTCCATGTTTCAAGGAAGCGGTCTTAAAGAAGTTAAAGGTCAAGCTTAATTCTTATTGAGTAAAGTTTCGCTAAATAGCTTTGTGAAACCATCGCTACGGCGGTTTTTTTGTATTTATAAGTTTGTATTTTTGGCTCTTACTTTGGTCATGGGTAAGGAGCGCTTCCTATGAGCTTGTTTCATTTTGCTGCTTATTTCTTGTAAGGAGCGTGTGAGTCTCCCTTTCTCCCCTAGAGGCAACCTCGCATTTATGCTATATATGTCACCTTATCTAATTCCTTCCGGTACAGAATGTTAGCAGCGATATGCGAATCTTTGTTATAGCCCTTACGCTACTGTTTGGCTTGCTTCAATACACTCTATGGTTTGGTAAAAACGGAGTGTCTGACTACTACACAGTAAAAGATGAAATTGAAGTTCAGCAACAAGTGAACAGCAAGCTAAAAGCTCGCAACAATGAAATGTTCGCTGAGATTGATGACTTAAGGCAAGGTCTTGATGCGATTGAAGAACGTGCGCGTCATGAGCTCGGTTTAGTTAAAGATGGCGAGACTTTTTACCGCATTATAGGTGAGGAAAACCATTAAAATGTTGGATATGAACTCATCGCATATCGCAATTGTGCCTGCTGCTGGTGTAGGGAGCAGAATGAAGGCAGATCGCCCTAAGCAATATTTATTGATCGAAGGTAAAGCGGTACTGGAACATACCGTAGAGAAACTGCTTTCTCACCCAAATATTTCTAAGGTTGTCGTTGCCATTACTGACGGCGACCCATATTACCCAGAATTGTCCATTGCTAAGCACCCAGATGTGATTCGTGTAGCTGGTGGTAAAGAAAGAGCAGACTCTGTGTTATCAGGGCTAAACTATGTCAATGAGCATCTGGAAAGCGAGTGGGTATTAGTCCACGACGCTGCGAGGCCATGTGTATTAACATCCGACATTGACCGTTTGATTGATGTTTGCTGCGCCCACTCAACGGGTGGCATTCTCGCATCTCCTGTGAGAGATACAATGAAGCGAGCAAACGCAGTACAAGATATCGATCATACGGTAGATAGAGAAGCATTGTGGCATGCACTGACTCCACAAATGTTTAAAACTCAGCAGCTTACTCAAGCACTGGCTGACGCATTAGAACAGGGTGTAACTATTACTGATGAAGCCTCGGCTTTGGAGTGGTTAGGCGAGAAGCCAGCCTTAGTTCAAGGGAATGCGAACAATATAAAAATCACTCAGCCAGAAGACCTTGCGTTAGCCGAGTTTTATCTAAGCCGTGAGCGCGGCGAATAAAGAAAGGATAGAAAATGATTCGAATTGGTCATGGTTTCGATGTACATAAATTCGGTGGTGAAGGCCCAGTCATTATTGGTGGTGTAGCAATCCCTTATGAGCAAGGTTTGATTGCACACTCAGATGGCGATGTAGCGTTGCATGCGTTAACGGATGCTCTGCTGGGCGCGATTGCTGCCGGCGATATTGGTCGTCATTTCCCAGATACGGATGATAAATGGAAAGGCGCAAACAGTCGTGAATTACTGAAAGACGTTTACCGTCGAGTTAAAGAGCAAGGCTACCGCCTTGGCAATGCTGATGTAACCATCATGGCACAAGCGCCTAAAATGGCACCACACATTGACGCAATGTGTGCGGCGATAGCCGAAGACCTAGAAACCGACATTAGTAACATTAACGTAAAAGCGACGACGACAGAACGTCTCGGTTTTACTGGACGCAAAGAAGGCATTGCAACGGAAGCCGTTGTACTTCTGTTTAAGCAATAACTAGCAATTTGCTCCTCTAAGCTGTGATATCAGCGGAAACACATCATGTCAGACATTTTATCTTCATTGGCTTACCTAACGGGTAAGCCAGTTGCATCGGCAAAAATTAAAGCGCAGCCAGAGCATTTTCAGGTTCGCGAAGATTTAGGTTTTGCCTTTACGGGCGAAGGCGAGCACTTAATGGTTCGTATCCGTAAAACGGGCGAGAACACCAGCTTCGTTGCTAACGAGTTAGCAAAAGCCTGTGGTGTTAAGTCGAAAGACGTTAGCTGGGCGGGTCTTAAAGACCGTCATGCGGTGACGGAACAGTGGTTAAGTGTCCATTTACCAAAAGGTGAAACGCCAGATTTTTCAGCGTTTTTGGCTCAATACCCAAGTATCGAAATCCTTGCAACAGATCGTCACAATAAAAAACTGCGTCCTGGTGACCTAGTAGGGAACGAGTTCGTGGTTACTTTGTCTGAAGTGACAGATATAGCGGATGTAGAGCAACGTCTTGAAAAAGTGAAACAAGTTGGCGTGCCAAACTACTTTGGTAGTCAGCGTTTTGGTAACGATGGCAACAACCTTGAAGAAGCACGTCGATGGGGACGCGAAAACGTTCGTACCCGCAATCAAAACAAGCGAAGCATGTATTTATCAGCGGCTCGTTCGTGGATTTTCAACCGCATCGTTTCAGCTCGTCTAGAGAATTGTGTGTTTGATAAGTTCATTGATGGTGACATTGCACAGACGAATTCTGGCACTCAGTTGATTGATGCAAACAACATCACTGATTTGCAAGTGCAATTTGCACAAGGTGAAGCGGCAATTACCGCTGCGCTTGCTGGCGATAATGCACTGCCTACTCAAGCCGAGGCTCTGGCATTAGAGCAACCGTTTTTAGACGAAGAGCCTGACCTCATGGCGCTGATTCGTGGTAATCGCATGCGCCACGATCGTCGCGATATTGCGCTGAAGCCAAAAGATTTAGCTTGGACGGTTGAAGGTAACAACATTACGCTGACTTTCTCACTGGATGCGGGATCTTTTGCGACCTCTATTGTTCGTGAGTTAGTTAATGAGGTTGAAGTAGAAAGAGAATACTAATGGAACAGGATTCACGAAACCCGAAGCCCTTAAGAGTCTTAATCAGCAATGATGATGGTGTTCATGCACAAGGGATTCATGCCCTCGCTGATGAGTTGAGAGATATCGCCGAAGTGACCATTGTCGCACCTGATCGAAATCGTTCAGGTGCTTCGAATTCACTCACATTAGAACAACCATTACGCGTGACTGAAATTGCCCCAAATATCTACTCAGTGCAAGGCACGCCCACGGATTGTGTGCATTTCGCGCTGAATGAGCTAATGAAAGATGATTTGCCTGATCTTGTTCTGTCAGGAATCAACCATGGCGCTAATTTGGGTGATGATGTTCTTTATTCTGGAACAGTAGCAGCCGCCATGGAAGGTCATTTCCTTGGCGTTCAGTCGGTGGCTTTTTCTCTAGTGGGTAAGCGACATTTCGAATCCGCCGCTAAAATTGCACGTCAAATTGTACAACAGCATTTAGCGTCGCCGATTCCAACGAATCGTCTACTGAACGTAAACGTGCCTGACTTACCATCAGAGAATTTAGGTGAAATTGAAGTTACGCGTTTAGGTGCACGTCATCACGCAGAGAATATGATCAAGCAGAAAGATCCGAGAGGCCATGACATTTATTGGTTAGGCCCACCAGGAAAGGAGCAAGATGCAGGAGAGGGCACGGACTTTTATGCAATTGAGCATGGCCGAGTTTCAATGACGCCTCTGCAAGTTGATCTCACCGCTCACGAGTCGCTGCGTGCTATGGATAGTTGGTTAAAGGAAGAGAAGTAATGAGTAACCCACATGCTGACAGGTTGATAGCGTTTCTTATCTCCAGTGGCATCAAAGACCAAAGAGTTCTGGATGCTATCCAACGCTTGCCACGAGAAAGCTTTGTTTCTCAAGCGATGATGCACCAAGCCTATGATAACAATGCGTTACCAATTGGTCAGGGACAAACTATTTCTCAGCCTTATATTGTTGCTCGTATGACCGAGTTGCTTGAGCTAGAACCGGCGAGTCGTGTTCTGGAAATCGGAACGGGATCGGGTTATCAAACCGCGGTACTGGCGCAAATTGTTGATCATGTATACTCCGTTGAGCGAATTAAATCGTTGCAATGGGAAGCAAAGCGTCGCCTGAAGCAATTGGATATCTACAATGTTTCAACTAAGCATGCTGATGGGTGGCAGGGCTGGGAAGCGCGAGGTCCTTTCGATGCTATTATTGTTACCGCTGCCGCTGAAGTGATTCCCCAAGCTCTTCTCTCACAATTAAGAGATGGTGGCAAAATGGTCATTCCTGTTGGAGATACGGAACAACAGTTATTAAAAATAGAGCGTAAGGGAGACGAATATCTCTCTACCGTTGTAGAAATGGTTCGGTTCGTACCTCTGGTTGCGGGTGATTTAGCTTAAGGGTTAGGGATAGGTGAATAAGTTACTACGTCATATTGGTATTAGCTTTGTGTTTGCTGCAGGACTAGTTGGTTGTGCAGCGCATTCCCCTGCACCTGTCTCTAGCCTAAAAAAAGACTATTCAAGCCTTGAAAGAGGGAGTTACAGAGGGAGTTATTATGAGGTAAAAAAAGGCGATACGCTTTACTTCATAGCTTATGTCACAGATAAAGATGTAAATGATCTTGTTCGTTACAATGAGTTAACTCAGCCTTACACTATCTACCCAGGACAGAGGCTAAAACTTTGGGCTCCGAAATATGTCGCCCCTAAATATGGTCAAAAAGTTGAACCCGTTGTGGCTCCTGTTGTTACGACACCCCCAGCTCCAGTGACGAAAACATCAACAGCCTCTAAACCTAAACCTTCGAGTAAAAACTCTAGTCAAAAACCTACAGAGACTAAGCCTAAAGTCGTACAAAAACAGCCTCCAAAGAAGGTTGAACAATCGAAAACAAAGGAGTATGTTGGTTCAAAAGATAACCAAAAAGTGAAGCAAAAAGCGCCAACCACCACAGCAAAGAGTGATAAAGTTTCAAAGTGGTTGTGGCCAACAAAAGGGAGAGTAATCAAGAACTTTTCGGCGGGAGAACAGGGAAATAAAGGTATCGACATCGCAGGACAGCGTGGTCAACCTATCGTTTCAACCGCAGCCGGCACAGTCGTTTATTCAGGCAATGCGCTACGAGGTTATGGCAACTTAATTATAGTAAAGCATAACGACAATTATTTAAGCGCATACGCACATAATGACAAACTGCTGGTCACAGAAGGACAAAGCGTAAAAAGCGGACAAAAAATCGCCACCATGGGTAGTTCAGGTGCAAAGTCGGTCAAACTACACTTTGAAATTCGCTATCAAGGTAAATCAGTGAATCCAAAACGCTATTTGCCTTAAAACTTTGAAAAACAACTTGCGACATCATTTAGCGACATATTGAGTTGTCATGTCTTGCTAACTCGCCAGGGGGAGGCGTTATGAGTATCAGCAACACAGTAACCAAAGTTGAAGAGTTTGCATTTGACAATGCGTCAGTGAAGACCATTGATAACGAACTCGAAAGATCATCATCCACAGAAAGCAAAGCGACTGCGCGTGAAGAGTTTGACGCGAGCAGTAAAAGCTTAGATGCAACTCAGTTGTATTTGGGCGAAATTGGCTTCTCACCTTTACTTACTGCCGAAGAAGAAGTGCTTTACGCAAGACGCGCCCTACGTGGCGACGAAGCGGCACGCAAACGTATGATCGAAAGTAACCTACGTTTGGTTGTTAAGATTTCTCGTCGATACAGTAACCGTGGTCTAGCACTACTCGATTTGATTGAAGAAGGTAACCTCGGCTTGATCCGAGCGGTCGAAAAATTCGACCCAGAACGTGGTTTCCGTTTCTCTACTTACGCAACGTGGTGGATCCGACAAACGATAGAGCGAGCGTTGATGAACCAAACTCGCACGATCCGTCTACCTATCCACGTAGTGAAAGAGCTGAACATTTATCTGCGTACTGCGCGTGAACTTTCTCAAAAGCTCGATCACGAACCGACCGCAGAAGAAATTGCTGCTCAATTAGATATTCCAGTCGAAGACGTAAGCAAAATGTTACGCCTTAATGAGCGTATTAGCTCTGTCGACACGCCAATCGGTGGTGACGGTGAGAAAGCGCTGCTGGATATTATTCCTGATGCAAACAACTCTGATCCAGAAGTTTCGACTCAAGATGACGACATCAAATCATCGTTGATTCATTGGTTAGAAGAGTTGAATCCGAAACAGAAAGAAGTGCTTGCACGTCGCTTCGGCCTACTAGGCTACGAGCCTTCGACGCTGGAAGAAGTTGGTCGAGAGATTGGTCTGACACGTGAGCGAGTACGTCAAATACAAGTGGAAGGTTTACGTCGTCTTCGTGAAGTCCTAATCAAACAAGGTTTGAATATGGAAAACTTGTTTAACGTAGAAGACGATTAAATAATCCGTATTCCACTAGATACGCAAAAGGCTATGGTTCCCCATAGCCTTTTTTCTTTTTTGCTCCTTGGTGTGAGTCTATTTACAGCATCCTTTTCAAGCGATACAGCTCTTCAAGAGCTTGGCGTGGCGTTAAGTCGTCAGGATCAATACCTGACAGAGCTTGTTCGACCTCGCTAGGCTCTGGAATCAGGCTCAACTGGTTAGCCACATCTACTGCACTTGGACGCGGTGTGTCACTGTGTTGCCCCAGTTGCTCTAGCTGAGATAGCTTGTTACGCGCATTTTTGATGACCGTTTTTGGTACGCCTGCTAAGCCCGCAACAGCCAGACCGTAAGACTTACTTGCCGCACCTTCTTGAACTGCGTGCATAAAGGCAATGCTGTCTCCATGTTCTACGGCATCCAAGTGAACGTTCGCTAAGTTTGGCAGCTGGCTTGGTAACTCTGTTAATTCGAAGTAGTGGGTTGCAAATAGGGTCATCGCACCAATTTGTGTTGCGAGCCATTCCGCACTTGCCCAAGCTAAAGACAGACCGTCGTAAGTACTAGTACCACGTCCGATTTCATCCATTAGCACCAAACTATTCTTAGTTGCGTTGTGAAGAATATTGGCTGTTTCGGTCATTTCTACCATGAAGGTCGAGCGGCCAGATGCAAGATCATCTGACGCACCAATACGAGTAAATATACGATCTAAAGAACCAATCTGTGCGGATTCTGCCGGTACATAAGAGCCGATATGTGCCATCAATGCAATCAGCGCAGTTTGACGCATGTAGGTTGATTTACCACCCATGTTTGGACCGGTAATGATCAACATCTTACGGGCTGGGTTCAGCTCAATTGGGTTCGCGATGAACGGCTCTGTTGTTACTTGTTCTACGACTGGATGACGACCAGCTTGAATGTGAATTCCTGCGTCTTTCACAAGCGTTGGGCGGCAGTAATCTAACGAATCTGCACGCTCTGCTAGGTTTTGTAATACATCCAGTTGAGACAGAGCAGAAGCTAGGTTTTGCAGCTTCTCAAGGTTTGGCATCAATAGATCAAACAGTTCTTCCCACAACTGTTTCTCAAGTGCTAACGCTTTAGATTTCGAGTTAAGTACTTTGTCTTCGTGTTCCTTAAGCTCTGGGATGATGTAGCGTTCAGCGTTTTTGAGTGTTTGGCGACGTACATAATGCGGTGGAACCAAATGGCTCTGGCCACGGCTCACTTGGATAAAGAAGCCATGAACGTTGTTGTAGCCTACTTTAAGCGTATCGATACCGTGTCGTTCACGCTCATCTCGCTCAAGCTGCTCAAGATATTCTGTTGCACCATCTGCCAATTTTCGCCATTCATCGAGCTCCGCATTGTAGCCTTCAGCGATGACGCCACCATCACGAATAACAACCGGCGGATTTTCTTTAATCGCGCGCTCTAACAGGTCACATACTTCGTCAATCGGAGCTGCATACTTCGCCAATTTTGTTAGGTACGGATGGGTTAAAGAAGTGGTGACAGATTCTAGCTCTGGTAGCTGCTGCATGGCATTGCGAAGTCTAGCCATATCGCGAGGGCGAGCAGAGCGTAATGCAAGGCGCGCTAAGATACGTTCAATATCACCAATTTGCTTTAACGTTGGTTGAAGATCGGCAAACAGAGCTTGTTCTTTAATCTCACCAATCGCATCAAGACGATTGTTTAACGTTTCAATGCAACGCATAGGCTGATGCAACCAACGCTTCAGCATTCGGCTGCCCATCGGAGTTGCACAATGGTCGAGTACTGCAGCGAGCGTGTTATCGGTTCCGCCTGCTAGATTTTGAGTAATTTCCAGATTACGTCGGGTAGCAGCATCAAGGATGACGGATTGATCCTGATGATCAAACGTTAAAGAGCGAATATGAGGTAAAGCCGTACGTTGAGTATCTTTTACGTACTGGATCAAACAACCAGCAGCACATAACCCTAAGGACGCATGTTCTACACCAAAACCAACCAGATCTTTTGTGCCAAATTGTTGATTGAGTTGTTGCTTAGCCGTATCAAGCTCAAACTCCCAGACTGGGCGACGACGGTTACCATTGCGGCTCGCCATTAAATGTACAGGTTCAAAATCTTCTGGGAACAGTAGCTCACGTGGTGCGGTACGTTGAAGCTCGGCTGTCATCGCTTCTTCAGTTTCTGGTTCTGTCAGTTGGAAGCGACCAGAGGTGACATCCAGCGTCGCATAACCGAACTTACCGTTGTAATGGTAAATTGCTGCGATTAAGTTATCGACACGCTCAGAAAGCAGCGCTTCATCCGTCACAGTACCTGGTGTCACGATACGCACAACTTTACGTTCTACCGGGCCCTTGCTGGTGGCCGGATCGCCAATCTGTTCACAGATCGCCACAGACTCACCAAGCTGAACAAGTTTTGCCAGGTAGCCCTCTACGGCGTGAAATGGCACACCCGCCATTGGGATAGGTTCACCTGCAGACGCACCACGTTTGGTCAATGAAATATCAAGAAGCTGAGAAGCTCGCTTGGCATCATCGTAAAAGAGTTCGTAGAAATCGCCCATGCGGTAGAACAGCAAAATCTCTGGGTTCTCAGCTTTTAGCTTGAGGTATTGCTGCATCATCGGAGTGTGTTTTTGTTCAGCTTTCACAGGTAAGTTCTTTTGTTTATTTCCGTAGCGGCTTAGGATACGTGAATCCCTATCAAGTAAAAAGAGACAAAGGGCATTTTGGCTATGGAAAAAACAACAAAATTGAGTGCCGATTTAGGCGCATTATTGGCTAAACACGGGCATGTTTTAACAACCGCAGAATCATGCACAGGTGGTGGTGTTGCAACCGCCATTACTGACATTGCTGGCAGTTCAGCGTGGCTTGACCGTGCGTTTGTCACCTACAGTAATGAAGCGAAAATGGAGATGCTTGGTGTGCAAGCTTCAACGTTAGAAGCGCATGGTGCAGTGAGTGAGTCAGTTGTGATTGAAATGGTACAGGGTGCAATTAAAAACTCCAATGCGACCATCGGTGTGTCCATCAGTGGTATTGCAGGGCCGGGTGGTGGCAGTGAAGAGAAACCAGTCGGCATGGTCTGCTTTGCTTTTGCTGATAACCAAAGTTGGCAGCAAGTCGAAACCATGCATTTTACTGGTGACCGTGCAGAAGTTCGCAAAAAAGCGGTCGAGCATGCGCTGACTCAATTGTATCAACATCTACTCTAGAATTTCTTAAATTGTTTTAGCCCAGCATTGATAAGGGCTAGAGCAAATCACGACTTTAGGTCAGCCAAATTTTTTTCATACAGGTATGGACACTGTATGAATCAACAGTATAATAACTTTCATTGCTGAGCAGTTCTTCTGCTTAAGAAAAATGAATTACTATTCGTCGCCCAAAGAAGATGAATAAATCGGAGAAAGTAATGGACGAGAACAAACAGAAAGCGCTCGCCGCTGCGCTAGGTCAAATTGAAAAGCAATTCGGTAAAGGCTCTATCATGCGCCTTGGTGATAACCGCGCAATGGACGTAGAAACCATCTCAACGGGTTCTCTTTCTCTTGATATCGCTTTGGGTGCTGGTGGTCTACCAATGGGTCGTATCGTAGAAATCTACGGCCCAGAATCTTCAGGTAAAACAACATTAACGCTTGAGCTTATTGCTGCTGCGCAACGTGAAGGCAAAACGTGTGCGTTTATCGATGCAGAGCACGCTCTAGATCCTGTATACGCGAAGAAACTTGGCGTAGATATCGATGCATTGCTAGTTTCTCAGCCAGACACAGGTGAGCAAGCGCTAGAGATCTGTGACGCACTTGCACGTTCTGGTGCTATCGATGTTATGGTTGTCGACTCTGTTGCAGCGCTAACACCGAAAGCAGAAATCGAAGGCGAAATGGGCGATAGCCACATGGGTCTGCAAGCACGTATGCTTTCTCAAGCAATGCGTAAGCTAACGGGTAACCTAAAGCAGTCTAACTGTATGTGTATCTTCATCAACCAAATCCGTATGAAGATTGGTGTGATGTTTGGTAACCCAGAAACAACAACAGGTGGTAACGCACTTAAGTTCTACGCTTCTGTTCGTCTAGATATCCGTCGTACTGGCGCAATCAAAGAAGGTGACGAAGTCGTAGGTAACGAAACGCGCATCAAAGTTGTTAAGAATAAGATTGCAGCACCATTTAAAGAAGCAAACACACAAATCATGTACGGCCAAGGCTTTAACCGCGAAGGTGAACTTGTCGATCTAGGTGTGAAGCACAAGTTAGTTGAAAAAGCCGGTGCTTGGTATAGCTACAATGGCGATAAGATTGGTCAAGGTAAAGCGAATGCGTGTAACTACCTGCGTGAGCATCCTGAAGTGGCTAAAACTATCGATACAAAACTGCGTGAAATGTTGCTAGCGCCAGCACTTGCGGAAGCGCCTGAAGCTGGTGAAGCGCCAGAGCAAGCTGAAGAGTTTTAATCTCTCATAGATTAATAAATGACAAAGCCCTGCAATGCGGGGCTTTGTTGTATCTATTGAAATCAAAAATCGAATTATCACAAAGGCCATTGAGAGCCTGTACAGCAAAAATACTTTTAGGATCATCATGTACCAAAAACGCCAGGCGCCAACATTATCGAGCAAAGAGGCTGCTATACAATTGCTTAGCCGTCGCGATCATGGTCAGTATGAGCTTTACCAAAAATTATCGATGAAGGGCTATGAAGAATCAGACATCGACATCGCAATTAATTTTTGCCTAGACCATAACTATTTAGATGATTTACGTTACGCGAAGAGTCAAATTAGACAGCATGTATACAAAGGACATGGAGAGCGTCGAATTCGTCAAGAGTTAAACCAGAAGCGTGTTGCGGAATCGGTGATTGAGCAAGCTATGGCTGAAGAGCCGCAAGATTGGTTTGAACTGGCTAAACAGGCGGCAGAAAAGAAATTCAAAGGTATTAAAGCCAAAGACCAAAAAGAGTACGCAAAACAAGTTCGTTTTCTGCAGTATCGCGGCTACAGTTTTGACCAAATCAGCTACGCGCTGAACTTTGAGGACGAAGATTAACGGTCAGTCGTCCGCACTGATTTTTGTTTTGCTTCAAATTTTTTCTCCTACTCCCTCTTTTCCTCAAGAAAACTAGTCTCAGCTGTTTGCATGATCTACAATACGGCAAAATTCTAACTCGACTATTTTCAGGAAGAGCTGCATGTACATGAGCACTGATGAGGTTCGTAACGCGTTCCTCAAGTTCTTTGAGAGCAAAGGACACCAAATCGTAGAAAGTTCATCGTTAGTTCCACATAACGACCCAACCCTGCTGTTCACAAACGCAGGTATGAACCAATTTAAAGATTGTTTCTTAGGCTTAGAAAAACGAGCCTACACTCGAGCGACTACGGCTCAGCGTTGCGTACGTGCTGGTGGTAAACATAACGACCTAGAAAATGTTGGCTTTACTGCTCGTCACCACACATTCTTTGAAATGTTAGGCAACTTCAGCTTTGGCGATTACTTCAAAGAAGATGCGATCTCCTTTGCTTGGGAATTCCTAACCGAAGTTCTTAAACTGCCAGCGGATCGTTTATTGGTAACTGTTTACGAAACCGATGACGAAGCGTTTGACATCTGGAACAAGAAAGTTGGCGTACCCGCTGATCGTATTGTTCGCATTGGTGATAAAGAAGGCGGCAAGCCGTACGAGTCTGATAACTTCTGGCAAATGGGCGACACTGGCCCTTGTGGTCCATGTACTGAAATCTTCTACGATCACGGTGAGCACATCTGGGGTGGCCGTCCTGGCACGCCTGAAGAAGATGGTGACCGTTTCATCGAGATCTGGAACAACGTATTCATGCAGTTCAACCGTCACGCAGACGGCACTATGGAACCGCTACCAAAACCATCGGTAGATACTGGTATGGGTATCGAGCGTATCTCTGCAATCATGCAGGGCGTTCACTCAAACTACGAAATCGATGTATTCCAAGCTCTTATCAAAGCAGCAGCAGAAGTGATCGGTTACGAAGACCTATCAAACCAATCACTACGCGTTATCGCTGACCACATCCGTTCATGTTCATTCCTGATCGTGGATGGTGTTATGCCTTCAAACGAAGGTCGAGGTTACGTATTACGCCGTATCATCCGTCGTGCAGTTCGTCACGGTAACAAGCTGGGCGCACAAGGTGCATTCTTCCACAAGTTGGTTGGCGTTCTAGCTGACATCATGGGTACGGCTGGTGAAGAGCTGAAGCGTCAACAAGCTGTGGTTGAAAAAGTACTGCGTATCGAAGAAGAAAACTTTGGTCGTACACTTGAGCGCGGTATGGCGATTCTAAACGAAGCACTAGATAACCTAGACGGTAAAGTACTAGACGGCGAAACCGTATTTAAACTTTACGATACTTACGGCTTCCCAGCTGACTTAACTAACGACGTAGCACGTGAGCGTGAGTTCGCAATCGACGAAGAAGGTTTCGAGAAAGCGATGGAAGAGCAGCGTCAACGTGCGCGTGAAGCGGGTAACTTCGGTACTGACTATAACGCAGCAATCAAAGTTGATACGCAAACAGAATTCTGTGGTTACACAGGTACTAAAGGCTCTAGTTCTGTAGCAGCGATGTTCGTTGAAGGCAACGAAGTAGATTCGCTATCTGCGGGCGACAAAGCAATCATCGTACTTGGTGAAACACCATTCTACGCAGAGTCAGGCGGTCAGTGTGGTGACGCTGGTGAAATCCGTACTGAGTCTGGTGTATTCCGCGTTGAGGACACTCAAAAACTAGGTAACGCAATCGCGCACCACGGTGTAATGGCAGAAGGCGTTCTAGCGAAAGGTGATGAAGTAGCAACTATCGTTGACGCAGAGCGTCGCGCAGCTATCTCTCTAAACCACTCAGCAACGCACTTGCTACACGCAGCACTACGCCAAGTTTTAGGTGAGCACGTAACGCAGAAAGGCTCATTGGTGAAGGCAGACAACCTACGTTTCGACTTCTCACACCTAGAAGCCGTAACTGCAGCAGAACTGAAAGAAGTTGAGCGTCTAGTTAACGCGCAAATTCGTCGCAACCACACGATTGAAACCAACGTGATGGACATTGAGTCTGCTAAGAAGAAAGGCGCAATGGCACTGTTTGGTGAGAAGTACGATGACGAAGTACGCGTACTGTCTATGGGTGACTTCTCGACAGAGCTTTGCGGTGGTATTCACGCATCAAGCACAGGTGATATTGGCCTATTCAAAATCACTTCAGAAAGCGGCATTGCTGCAGGTATTCGACGTATTGAGGCGGTAACAGGCGAGGCTGCATTAGACGCGATTGAAGCTCAAAACGCGAAGTACGAAGAGAAACTGGCAGAATCTGCACAGAAAGCAAAAGCGCTAGAGAAAGAAGTGCAGAAGCTAAAAGATAAGATGGCGGCAGCAGAAAGCGCTAACATCATGGGCAAAGCGGTTGAAGTCAATGGTACAAAAGTTCTAGTCGCAGCTCTTGAAGGCGCTGACAGCAAGAACCTACGTACTATGGTTGATGACATCAAGAACCAAATGGGGTCTGGTGTCGTACTGCTTGCTAACGTAACAGGTGACAAGGTTGGCCTGATTGCTGGTGTGACTAAAGATCTAACTGGTAAAGTAAAAGCTGGTGATCTAGTTAAGATGATTGCTGAGCAAGTCGGTGGTAAGGGCGGTGGTCGTCCTGACATGGCTCAAGCTGGTGGTACTGATGTAGCCGCACTACCAGAGGCAATTAAAACAGTTCAGCCTTGGTTAGAAGAGCGCTTATAAGCTTTTAACTACTAAAATTACGCTCAATCAAGTTTCTTTGATTGAGCGTAATTTTTTTTAGCAGCCAAGTGGTTTAATTGACCAAAAGTTAACCGAGTCATTTAGGCTATTTGGTTTTTGTTGTAACTACTGCTTATATAATTTTTCTAAAAGGAAATACTGACGATGTAAGCAGTTCTAAAGAGACTTCGGTCTTGGGAAGGTGAAGACTGGTGAAAAAGCCCCTTATCGTGCAAAAGTTTGGCGGAACCTCCGTGGGTTCAATTGAAAGAATCCACCAAGTTGCTGAACACATCATTAAGGCGAAAAATGATGGCAATCAAGTTGTTGTTGTCGTGTCTGCAATGTCAGGCGAAACAAACAGACTGATGGACCTCGCTAAACAGATAGATAGCGTGCCTACAGCTCGAGAACTTGATGTTTTGCTCTCTGCTGGTGAGCAAGTGTCAATGGCACTGTTAGCAATGACACTCAATAAATTGGGTCATGCTGCACGCTCGCTTACCGGAGCACAGGCGAATATTGTGACGGATAATCAACACAATGACGCAACGATTAAACACATTGATACTAAGACAATTCTGGGATTGCTTGAGCAAGACCAAATCGTGATTGTTGCAGGCTTTCAAGGTGTGAATGAGAACGGGGATATCACCACATTAGGTCGAGGTGGCTCAGATACGAGCGCAGTGGCACTGGCAGGCGCATTGCGCGCTGATGAGTGTCAAATCTTTACCGACGTTGATGGTATTTATACTTGTGACCCACGTGTAGTGAAAAACGCGCGAAAATTGGCGGTTATCGATTTTCCTTCCATGGAAGCGATGGCAAGCCGAGGCGCGAAAGTATTACATTTACCTTCAGTGCAATTTGCATGGAAGAATAATGTGCCACTGCGCGTGCTTTCGACATTTGATGTTAATGAAGGCAGTCTGGTAAAGGGGGAGTTAGGCAATCAAGCCGTCTCTGGTATAGCCATTCAACGTGACCTTGCCATAATCGAAGTCGATAAAGAACATTTATCTAGTGCTACAAAACAATGTCAGATGTTGGGTATCGACATTTGGAATGTGATCGAGGAAACAGAACGGGCAGGTATCATGATAAAACAAGATGCATGTGCCAAGTTCGATCTGGTGTTCAGCGACAAAATCCGTAATAGTGAAGTGGTAAGCCTGTTGACCGCAGTGGGGCTTGAGGCCAATGGAATGGTAGAGCACGCATGCGATTTGTTGGCAAAGCGAGATATTGAGATCAATTTCAGCGCAACGAATGCACTCACTATGATGCTAGTTTTAGCACCCGAATGTGTGGATACAGCAGCAAACATTCTGCATGATGCTTACATTACGTCTAGTGAAGCATTAAACATTCAACAAAAACATGCCTTTTTAGGCTGATTTTCGCTAACAAGGTAGTTTACGAAAATATAACTTTTGTTGGATAATAGCTTTGTAGCAAGAAAATTTAGAGATTACTCAAGGAGCAAAGAATGCTAATTTTGACTCGCCGCGTAGGCGAAACACTGATGATTGGTGATGAAGTGACTGTAACTGTACTAGGTGTTAAAGGTAACCAAGTGCGTATCGGCGTTAACGCTCCGAAAGAGGTTTCAGTTCACCGTGAAGAAATCTACATGCGCATTCAAGCTGAAAAAGGCAATGGCAACGTTGCTTCAGGTAACTACTAAGTCGCTCCTGTTTACAGAGCTTAGTTTGAATGAAAAAGGCTAACCGAAGGGTTGGCCTTTTTAGTTTTTACTGTTTTTGAAAATTTGCAGAAACTATTGTGTTGAGTATGGCTGTGAATTCATCAATAATGTTGATTCGAACTTCAGAAAGTTATTTGAAAATAAATGTCTTTTTTTCAGAGAAGACTCTCTTTTTTTCATCATAATAGAGTGATAAAGTTCGTTTAATAGTCACTTTGATTAAATCAGCAACGGTTAAGCCAGTTTCGTAGATTTTTTCAAAGAAAGTGTTTGACATATTTTCGGTAAAACGTAATATGTGCCTCCGCAAGACGGTGAGGTGGCCGAGAGGCTGAAGGCGCTCCCCTGCTAAGGGAGTATACGGTTTATCCCGTATCGAGGGTTCGAATCCCTCCTTCACCGCCATTCTTGCAACGTTGATTTATCAACAAAAAGTGCGTCCTTAGCTCAGCTGGATAGAGTACCTGGCTACGAACCAGGCGGTCGGAGGTTCGAATCCTCCAGGACGCGCCATATCTCTTCTGAGATATAACAATGAAAACGGTGAGGTGGCCGAGAGGCTGAAGGCGCTCCCCTGCTAAGGGAGTATACGGTTTATCCCGTATCGAGGGTTCGAATCCCTCCTTCACCGCCATTCATTGACTGGCCCGATGGCCTTTTTTTTGTTTCGTAAGAAATGAATGTGATTTACTTCACAACTTCTTAGCAAGAAGATCTGCGCGTCCTTAGCTCAGCTGGATAGAGTACCTGGCTACGAACCAGGCGGTCGGAGGTTCGAATCCTCCAGGACGCGCCACTTATTAAAGGGTAATGCCCTGATGTTGACGAAAGTCGATATCGAAAACTTGCGCGTCCTTAGCTCAGCTGGATAGAGTACCTGGCTACGAACCAGGCGGTCGGAGGTTCGAATCCTCCAGGACGCGCCACTTATTGAAGGGTAATGCCCTGATATTGACGAAAGTCGATATCGAAAACTGCGCGTCCTTAGCTCAGCTGGATAGAGTACCTGGCTACGAACCAGGCGGTCGGAGGTTCGAATCCTCCAGGACGCGCCACTTATTAAAGGGTAATGCCCTGATGTTGACGAAAGTCGATATCGAAAACTTGCGCGTCCTTAGCTCAGCTGGATAGAGTACCTGGCTACGAACCAGGCGGTCGGAGGTTCGAATCCTCCAGGACGCGCCACTTATTGCAGGGTAATGCCCTGATGTTGACGAAAGTCGATATCGAAAACTGCGCGTCCTTAGCTCAGCTGGATAGAGTACCTGGCTACGAACCAGGCGGTCGGAGGTTCGAATCCTCCAGGACGCGCCACTCATTGAAACAGCCTCGCAATTGCGAGGCTTTTTTGTATCTAGACATCTGAAATATGGCGTAGGATCACTAGAGCCTATGTTCCTCTTTTTTAAAAGCGAATATGTGCGTATCTAAGCAATTTGCTATCAAGCTTCTGTCGCATCGTGTGAAATCATCCTGATTATCCCTCCTATACACTGACTTCCATTTTTCATTTCAATTACTCTCATGTAGTTACTTTGTTTTTTATTTGTTTATTAATTGTTAATTTTATTCATCTTTTTGTTTTTGTTGGTTTTTACTGCGTGAGTACCGATTTGATTTTGAAATCTAAATCGCAGTTTTTATTTATGTCCTCCTTTACTCTGTTCGTAAGGTGATAGCGATTTGAAGTGATTATTTTGTCATGAACTGTGATCTGTGTAGTGAATAAATAATCATTTATCAGGATTACTACAAACCTTCCTTAAACAAAATTGACAAAATTTAACCAATCGAGATAATCCATGGGTCGGGATTTGACACTATTAAAGTCCTGCACGTTGTCAGGATGACAAAGAAAGGAAGCAACATGACTAATATAGGAAGCCTGCTAGTAGATGCGGCCACCCTGATGCTAACGGGGATGGCGGTCGTATTTATTTTCCTCACTATTCTTGTTTATCTCGTTCGGTTAATGTCGAAATTGGTACCAGAAGAAGTACCAGAGCCGATCGCAGCACCAAAAACAAACACTAATATTCAATCAACCTCTTCAGCTGTTAGTCCACAAGTAGTGGCGGCGATCTCGGCTGCGATTCATAAACATCGCGCCTCATTCGCGAAGTAGCCGAACTAGGATTAAAAAGGAGTTTAAGAGCATGTCTAAACCACTAGCTATTACTGATGTGGTCCTTCGTGATGCCCATCAATCACTATTTGCTACGCGTATGCGTATTGAGGATATGCTGCCTATCGCAGCTGAGTTGGATAAGGTTGGTTACTGGTCTCTAGAGACTTGGGGTGGTGCAACATTTGATTCTTGTATTCGATTCTTAGGAGAAGACCCTTGGGAGCGTTTACGTGAACTAAAAAAAGCGATGCCTAATACACCAATGCAAATGCTACTGCGTGGTCAAAACCTTTTAGGATACCGCCATTATGCCGACGACGTAGTAGAGAAGTTTGTTGAACGCGCGCATGCTAACGGCATGGATGTATTCCGTATTTTTGATGCAATGAATGACGTGCGAAACTTCCAGAAAGCCGTTAAAGCAACGGTTGATGTTGGTGCGCATGCTCAAGGTACGTTGTCTTACACTACGAGCCCAGTGCATAACGCAGACACTTGGGTTGACTTGGCAAAACGCCTAGAGGATTTAGGTTGTCACTCGCTGTGTATTAAAGATATGTCTGGCTTACTTAAGCCTTATGAAGCGGAAGAGCTTATCACGCGTATCAAAGCGTCTTGTGATGTGCCATTGGCACTTCATTGTCATGCAACAACGGGGCTGTCTACAGCAACAGCGGTAAAAGCAGTCGAAGCCGGTATTGATATTCTCGATACTGCGATTTCTTCAATGAGTTGTACTTACGGTCATACACCGACTGAAACGGTAGTCGCTATGCTAGAAGGCACCGAGCGAGATACCAATTTGAAACTCGAGCAACTGGAACCTATCGCCGCATATTTCCGTGAGGTACGTAAGAAGTATGCGAAGTGGGAAGGCCAGTTAAAAGGAGTCGATTCACGCATCCTGATTGCTCAAGTGCCTGGTGGTATGCTGACCAATATGGAAGGCCAGTTGAAAGAGCAGGGTGCTGCGGATCGCATTGATGAAGTATTAGAAGAGATCCCTCGTGTACGTGAAGATCTTGGTTTCATTCCATTGGTGACTCCAACTTCACAGATCGTCGGTACTCAAGCGGTGATTAACGTGCTTACTGGCGAGCGCTATAAGAGTATTACCAAGGAAACCGCTGGCCTATTGAAAGGTGAGTACGGTCAAGCGCCAGCCGAGTTAAATGCAGAACTGCAAGCGAAAGTGCTTGATGGTAAAGAGCCAATTACCTGTCGTCCTGCCGATTTACTTGAGCCTGAAATGGAGACGCTTACGGTTGATCTGATGGAGAAAGCGAAATCAGAAGGCATTAAGCTAGCAAGTGAGCGTGTTGATGACGTACTCACTTATGCACTTTTCCCTCAAGTTGGGCTTAAGTTCCTTAAGAATCGTGAAAACCCAGAAGCATTTGAGCCTGCACCAACGCTAGAAGCTGAGAAGCCTGCTGTACCTGTAGCTCAACCAGCAACTGGTGGTGTAGAAACTTATAGTGTACGTGTTGACGGGCAGGTGTATGAGGTGGAAGTTGGCCCTCAAGGTGAACTGACATCTGTTGCTCCTTCTAATGCACCGGCAAAATCGGCTACACCTAGCGCACCTTCTAATGCTTCAGCAGAAGCGGTACCTGCTCCTCTTGCAGGTAACATCTTCAAAGTGAATGTTCAACCTGGTGCTGAGGTAGCTGAAGGCGATGTATTGCTCATCCTTGAAGCGATGAAAATGGAAACTGAAGTACGAGCGGCGCGTGGTGGTGTGGTTCAAGAGCTGAACGTTAAAGAAGGCGATGCTGTCACAGTAGGTGCGCCTCTGTTGAGCCTGGCGTAAGGGAGTATCATGGACGGATTGTTAACCCTTTGGGCAGAAACAGGGATCGCTAACTTCGAGTTCGGCCAAATCTGTATGATGCTGGTTGGTTGTACCTTGCTGTTTTTGGCAATTAAAAAAGGATTTGAACCTTTACTGTTATTGCCGATTGGTTTCGGTGCTATTTTGGCGAATATTCCAAATGCTGGCTTTACTGAGCCTGGTGGCTTGCTCTACTACGTTTACTACATTGGGATTGAATCGGGTGTGTTCCCGCTATTGATCTTCATGGGTGTGGGCGCGATGACCGACTTTGGTGCTTTGATCGCAAACCCAAAAACGTTGTGGTTAGGTGCGGCTGCGCAGTTTGGTATTTTTGCAACACTGTTTGGCGCTATTTTACTCAACTATGTACCTGGCATGGAGTTTTCCATGGCGGATGCATCGTCTATCGCGATCATCGGTGGTGCTGATGGGCCAACAGCGATTTTCTTAGCAAGTAAGCTCTCTCCAGATCTGCTAGGTGCGATTGCAGTAGCGGCATACAGCTATATGGCATTGGTGCCGATCATCCAGCCACCAATCATGAAAGCACTGACAACCAAGGAAGAGCGTCAAATCAAGATGGCTCAGCTTCGTCATGTTGGTAAATGGGAGAAAGTCATCTTCCCGCTTGCTGTATTACTGATGACGATTCTGTTCTTACCTTCAGCTACGCCATTGGTTGGTATGTTCTGTTTGGGTAACTTGATGCGTGAAGCTGGTGTGGTCGATCGTTTATCGAAAACTGCTCAAAATGAATTGATCAACATAGTGACTATCTTTTTAGGTCTTGGTGTTGGTTCTAAGCTGCAAGCTGAGCAGTTCTTGAACCTAGAAACGTTAGGTATCTTGGGGTTAGGCGCAGTTGCATTTAGTATCGGTACTGGTGCGGGCGTCCTGATGGCGAAACTGCTTAACAAGTTCTCGAAAGAAGACATCAACCCACTTATTGGTGCGGCTGGCGTTTCTGCGGTACCAATGGCCGCGCGAGTCGTAAACAAAGTTGGTTTACAAGCTAACCCGCAAAACTTCTTGTTAATGCATGCGATGGGACCAAACGTTGCTGGTGTGCTGGGTTCAGCCGTTGCGGCTGGTATATTGTTAGCACTTGTTGGTTAGACATTATTGAAAATGGAATGATCAACCAATTTACAAAATCACGATTAACTTAGGTTAACAAAATGGTTTATAGTCAAAGGGATGCTTTCGCATCCCTTTTTGTTTTCTTGCAGGGAATGGTTTATGGAACACAAACAGATCGTTATCACTGAGTTTGGTGATGCCAACGTACTCGCGATTCAACATGCTTCTACACCATCACCACAGCCTGGTGAAGCCTTAGTAAAAGTCGCTTTTTCAGGCGTAAATCCTATTGATGTCAAAACTCGAGCTGGGCTCGGTTGGGCGGCAGCGCAGAATAAGGATAATTTACCTTGGGTGCCAGGTTACGACATCTCAGGAAAAGTGATGTCTTGTGGAGAGGGGGCATCACGTTTTAATGAAGGTGATGAGGTGGCTGGATTTATTGGTTTCCCAGTTCGAGGCGGTGGTTACAGTCAATACATATGTGTTCCAGAAACTGAGTTAAGTCATGTTCCTAGCTCTGTCACTTTAGAGGCAGCTGCTGCATTACCGTTGGCGGGACAAACTGCGGCACAAGCTCTCAGTAAGGCTAATGTGACGGAAAACGATCGCGTACTTATCCTCGCTGGTGCCGGTGGTGTTGGACACCTCGCGGTACAAATTGCGATCGCGACGAAAGCGGAAGTCTTTACAACCTGCAGTGAACGAAATTTAGATTACCTTGCGACGCTCGGTGCTCATGCAGTGAACTATCAATTTGCACCAGTGTCAGAACGTGTTGAAGATGTTGATGTTTTGATTGATTTAGTAGGCGGAGATGCTGCGTTAGATGCGCTTAAATGCCTGAAAGACAATGCGAGAGTCATCACCGTTCCAACCATCACAGCTGAGCTGATTTGTGAAAAAGCCAAACTCCTAGGCTTTGAGGCTAGTGGCATGTTGGTTGAACCAGACCCTGCGCAGTTAGATACCTTGTTGTATATGGTCGGCGTTGGCTTACTGAAGACTGAAATTCAACAGGTTTATCCTATGAGTGATGTCATTGGTGCTCACCAGCAGGTCGAATCAGGAAGAACCAGAGGCAAGGTGTTGCTTGATATGACATGCTAGAAGCATTTAACACGAGTTTTGAAAGTTTAGCGCTTTGGTTTTCAGATTCAGCATTATGGGTGCTTTTCATGACCGGTTTTCTCAGTGCCACGTTGTTGCCTGGTGGTTCTGAGGCGGGCTTAGTTGCCACTCTCTCATTAAATCAATACTCCGTTTCTTCAATTGTTATGGTCGCTACTATCGGTAATACGCTTGGTGGCTTAACAAATTATTGGCTTGGCTTGTGGATTCCCAACAAAGCACAAGAGGAAAAGCACGGTCATACCGCATTAAAGTGGCTCTCTAAGTATGGCTATTGGGGATTATTTTTTAGCTGGTTACCTGTAATTGGAGACCCGCTGTGTTTAGCCGCAGGGTGGCTAAGAATGAAGTTTCTGCCTTGCGTGATTTTAATATTTTTAGGAAAGGCTGCTAGGTATAGCTTACTTGCGGCCATCTATCTCGGATTATTTTAAGGAAAGTACATGAAGATGTTTTGGGTTGGCGCGTGTTCACTGTTGGTGATCACGGGCTGTGCATCAAATACGCCAGTTTCATCACTGCCGAAAGGGGTAACTTTCGTTGAGTCATCGAAAGCTGAAGAAGGCAAAGTTAAGATTCCATACCAAAAGTATAAACTCGATAATGGTTTAACGGTGATCTTAGCTCCTGAAGATTCTGACCCATTGGTCCATGTGGATGTGACTTACCATGTTGGTTCAGCTCGTGAAGAAGTGGGTAAGTCTGGTTTTGCGCATTTCTTTGAGCACATGATGTTCCAAGGTTCAGAGAACGTTGGTGACCAAGAGCACTTCAGAATCATCACAGAGGCTGGCGGCACGTTAAATGGTACAACAAACCGCGATCGTACTAACTACTTTGAAACTGTCCCTGCTAACCAGCTCGAGAAAATGCTGTGGTTAGAGTCTGACCGTATGGGCTTTTTGTTGGATGCGGTTTCTCAACGCAAATTTGAAATTCAGCGTTCGACTGTAAAAAATGAGCGAGCTCAGCGTTACGATAATCGTCCTTATGGCTTGATTTGGGAGCGCATGTCCGAAGCGCTATATCCTGAAGGTCATCCGTATTCGTGGCAAACCATTGGTTATGTTGAAGATCTTGATCGTGTTGATGTGAACGACCTCAAAGCGTTTTTCTTGCGTTGGTATGGCCCAAACAATGCGACTATCACGATCGGTGGTGACTTAGACGTTGAACAAACTCTAGAGTGGGTAAATAAGTACTTCGGTTCGATTCCTCGTGGTCCTGAGGTTGAAAATGCGCCGAAACAACCTGCAAAACTGCAAGAAGACAAATACATCACTCTAGAAGATCGTATTCAACAACCTATGGTGATGATCGCGTGGCCAACAACCTACAACGGCGAAGAAAGCCAAGCGTCTCTCGATACATTATCAGAAGTATTGGGGGGCGGTACCAACAGCGTGCTCTATCAAGACCTAGTGAAGACTCAAAAAGCGGTCGATGCTGGTTCATTCCATGATTGTGCTGAACTGGCGTGTAACTTTTACGTTTACGCAATGGGTGATTCTGGAGATAAAGGCGACCTATCAAAACTGTACGACGAGCTTTTACAATCACTTAATCAGTTTGCGGAAAAAGGCGTGACAGAAGATCGCCTTGAGCAGTTGAAGGGTAAAGCGGAAGCGGATGCTATTTTTGCGCTAGAAAGCGTTAAAGGTAAAGTGACTCAGTTGGCTTCCAACGAGACATTTTTCGGCGATCCTGATCGTCTTGAGCAACAGCTTGAACAAATCCGTGCAGTTACGCCGACTTCGGTAGAAAAAGCGTATACGGACTTTATCCAAGGTAAGAACAAAGTGACCCTAAGCGTGGTCCCAAAAGGAAAAACAGACCTTGTCGTAAAACCTGCGACCTTTGTGACACCAAAGCGTACGCTGCCAGAATATGAGAAGATTTCCGATGACCAATTGGCGTATCGTCGTGCGACCGATAACTTCGATCGCTCAGTGCAACCGCCAGTAGGAGAACCAGTGAAAGCGACGATGCCAGAGCTGTACGAGTTACATTTCAAGAATGGCTCAGAGCTGCTTGGTGCAGTTAGCGATGAAACGCCGACGGTGATGATGCAATTTAGTTTACCTGCAGGGACACGTTTTGTTGAAAAGGGTAAAGAAGGTCTTGCCCAATTGACCGCTGCGATGTTGCAAGAAGGTACAACGAAACGCAGTGTCGAAGAGATTCAAGCTGAGCTTGATAAACTAGGTAGTGTTATCTCTGTTAATGCCACAGGTTATACAACAAACATCAGTGTTTCTGCTCTAGAAAAGAACTTAGAGCCGACGTTAAAAATTGTCGAAGAGATGTTGCTGTCTCCTGCATTTAATCAAGATGATTTCGAGCGTGTAAAAATGCAAGCGCTAGAAGGCCTGGTATATGAGCACCAAAATCCAAGTTGGATGGCGTCACAAGCGAGTCGTCAGGTGCTCTATGGGGATTCGGTTTTTGCTCGACCAAAAGACGGCACGCAAGCAGGTGTCAGTGCATTAACGTTGGATGATGTCCGTGAATTCTACTCGAAGCATTACACGCCACAAAGTGCGCAAATCGTCGTTGTTGGTGACATCAATAAACAGGAAATTGAGCAGCAACTGACGTTCTGGAAAAACTGGCAAGATGAAGCTGCGCCATTGTATGCACCGCAAAGCATTGCTGCATTAGGTGAGCAAAAGATCCATCTTGTTGATAAACCAGGAGCGCCGCAAAGTGTGGTCATGATGGTTCGTCAAGGTATGCCTTACGACGCAACGGGCGATTTTTACCTAAGCCAACTGGCAAACTTCAACTTAGCTGGGAACTTCAATAGCCGCATTAACCAAAATCTACGTGAAGACAAGGGTTACACATACGGTGCTTACGGCTACTTCTCTGGTAATCCAGAAACAGGCTCGGTGGTTTTCACCGCGCAAGTACGAGCGGATGCAACGGTTGCTTCGATCATTGAGATGGAAAATGAGCTAAATGAATACTCGCAGTCAGGTATTACTGATGAAGAGATGAAATTTATGCGTCAAGCGGTCGGTCAAAAAGATGCACTGAAATATGAAACGCCAACACAAAAAGCGGAGCTCATCAGTGATATTCTTAAGTACAACCTCGATCATGATTACTTGCAGCAAAGAAACGCTATCGTAGAAAAAGTCGATAAGCAGACGTTGAATGCGCTGGCTCAGAAATGGTTTGATCCAAATGACTATCAAATTATCGTCGTTGGTGATGCTAAATCGTTGCGTCCTCAATTAGAAAAGTTGGGGAAAGACGTAGAAGAGCTTGAAATCATTCGATAGAGTACACATTTAATAGCGGAGAAACGTTTCTCCGCTATTCATCTAGATAAGCAACTTTTCGTGGGTTATTTATCTAGATGCATTAACTATCAATAACTTAGCTTACACTTGTGTTATGTAACAAGTGTCCTGCTCCCAATATAAGCGAACCTCATTTTGACTGATTTTGCTGCGCGACTAAAAAAAGTTGCATCAAACCCCGAAGTATTTAAGCAGTTTGGACGCGGTGTTGAGCGAGAAACTTTGCGCTATCGTCAGGATGGACATCTAGCTACAACTCCTCATCCTGAAGGGTTAGGCTCTGCGTTCACAAATCAATGGATCACAACGGATTTTTCGGAATCATTGTTAGAGTTCATTACGCCTGTGTCACATGAAATTCCAGAACTGATGGCACAGCTGAAAGATATCCATCATTTCACTCAAACCAAAATGGGTGAAGAGAAAATGTGGCCACTATCAATGCCTTGCTACGTCGGCTCAGAGGATGATATTCAGTTAGCCCAGTATGGCTCTTCGAATGCAGCGAAAATGAAAACGCTGTACCGAGAAGGTCTAAAGCGTCGCTATGGCAGCCTGATGCAAATAATTTCAGGTGTCCATTTTAACTTCTCATTTCCTGAAACATTTTGGGATGCGCTCTATGGCGAGCAAGATGAACAAGCCCGCCAAGATGCTAAGTCTGATGCGTACTTTGCGTTGATCCGTAATTACTACCGCTTTGGCTGGATGATTCCCTACTTCTTTGGTGCATCACCAGCGTTGTGTGGCTCTTTTATTCAAGGTCGTGAAACCGATCTGCCATTCGAGAAGATTGGCGGGACATTATATTTGCCGAAGTCGACGTCTTTGCGTTTGAGCGATCTTGGCTATACCAATAGTGCTCAAAGTGTGCTGAAAATTGGTTTTAACAGCATTGACCAATACCTCGATGGTTTGAGTGATGCGATTCGCCACCCATCAGAAGAGTTTGCGAAAGTTGGGGTAAAAGTTGATGGTGAATACCGCCAGCTTAATTCCAATATCTTACAAATTGAGAATGAACTGTACGCTCCGATTCGTCCAAAACGTGTATCGAAAAGTGGTGAGAAGCCTTCAGATGCGTTACGACGCGGTGGTGTCGAATACATTGAAGTTCGTTCTCTAGATGTTAACCCATTCAGCGCAGTGGGTTTAAATGAAGAGCAAGTACGATTCTTGGATCTCTTCCTTACCTGGGCGGCCTTGTCAGACTCAGACCCTATGGATAACTGTGAATTAGAGTGTTGGCGCGATAACTGGAATAAAGTCATTGTTTCTGGCCGTGAAAAAGGTCTAATGCTGCAAATTGGTTGCCAAGGTGAGCGTCTATCTCTACAAGATTGGGCACACCGAGTTTTCGTCGAGTTACGTCAAATAGCACAGCAAATGGATATGACCGCTGGTGGCAGTGCATACCAAGATGTGTGTAATCAACTCGAGACATGGATTGATAACCCAGAACTAACGATCTCTGGTCAACTATTAGAGCTAACGAAAGAGCTGGGTGGGCTAGGTAAAGTTGGTTGTACTCTTGGTATGAAGTACCGTGATGAAAACCTAGCTCACGGTTATCAGTACTATTCACAAGATACGATGGAAACGGAAGTAGCGTCGTCCGTGGAAAAACAAAAGCAAGCAGAGCAGAGTGATACGCTTTCTTTTGATGATTTTTTGGAAGATTACTTTGCTTACCTGAAGCAGTAATGACTAACTAAGGATTGGTGCGGTTGAACATTAAGTCGTCAGTAGTAGCGGTACTTGGAAGCGTGTTACTTGCAGGTTGTGCTACGGCACCGCCAAAGCAGCAGAATAACTTATGCGAGATATTCCGAGAGAAATCCGGTTGGTACGATGATGCCAAAGATATGGAAGATGAATGGGGGACCCCTATTCATGTCGCTATGGCCATCATTAAACAAGAAAGCAGCTTTCGGCACGATGCAAAACCACCTAAAGATTATTTGCTAGGGTTTATTCCTTGGGGACGAGTCAGCAGTGCGTATGGTTACGCTCAAGCTCAAGACCCTGCTTGGGAAGACTTCCAAGATGCCACAGGTCAGGGTGGCTCTCGTACCAACTTCGATGATTCTATGATGTTTGTCGGTTGGTATACTCATGAAACACGGCGTCAGCTAGGGATTTCATTATGGGATCCCTATAACCAGTATCTGGCTTATCATGAAGGGCGAGGTGGGTATAAGCGAGGTACTTATAATCGAAAGCCTAGTTTAATCAAAGTCGCTCGACGTGTTGAACAAACAGCGAAAACTTATGGCTGGCAGCTGAAGCAATGTCGTCAGGAATTAGAAGACAACAGCAGCTGGTTCTTTTAGCCCACAGTCAGTTCATGTGCTGTAGGGATGAATGACATTTATCCATTACCGAAAGGTACTGGAGTTACAATCAGGAGAGATGTAATGCCTTTACTCGATAGTTTTACCGTGGACCACACTCGTATGAACGCACCCGCTGTACGAGTGGCGAAAACCATGCAGACCCCAAAAGGGGATACGATTACTGTTTTCGACTTACGCTTTACTGCGCCAAACAAAGACATTCTTTCTGAAAAAGGTATTCACACCCTAGAGCACCTTTATGCAGGCTTTATGCGTAATCACCTAAACGGTGATTCTGTTGAGATCATCGATATTTCGCCTATGGGTTGCCGCACAGGTTTTTACATGAGCCTGATTGGCACACCATCAGAGCAGCAAGTCGCAGATGCTTGGATTGCAGCAATGGAAGATGTGCTGAAGGTAGAAAGTCAGAATAAGATCCCTGAACTTAACGAATACCAATGCGGCACGGCAGCAATGCACTCTTTAAAAGAAGCACAACAGATCGCAAAGAACATTTTGGATGCTGGTGTTTCGGTGAACAAAAATGATGAACTTGCTTTGCCTGAGTCGATGTTAAAAGAGTTGCGCATCGACTAGGTGCTCATTAAGAAGCATATTGCCCCAATAAGTAAAAAGCCTGACATGAGTCAGGCTTTTCTTTTGGTTATTTGGATGTCGATTTTTTCTTCTTCGGATAAACACGAACGAGCTTGATTCGGTTCTCTTCAATCTCAACAAGCTCCATTGGATGACCAGCCACTCTCACACTTAGATGGCTCTCAGGAATATCTTCCAAGTGTTCTAAAATGAGCCCGTTTAGCGTTCTCGGACCATCCGTTGGTAAATCCCATTTCAGGCCTTTGTTGATATCTCGGATATTGGTGCTGCCTTCAATAAGAAAGCTTCCGTCACCTTGAGGACTGATTTCATCAGAGAGGCTTGGAGAAATTGACGTCGTGAACTCACCAATGATCTCTTCCAGAATATCTTCAAGAGTAATTAGACCGATGATATCACCGTACTCATCCACGATCAGACCGATACGTTGCTTGTTACGTTGGAATTTCAACATTTGCACGTTCAGTGGTGTGCCTTCTGGGATGTAATAGACCTCATCAGCAGCACGTAATAGCGTTTCTTTGTTGAATTCGTTCTTTTCCAACATCAGACGATAAGCTTCACGCAAGCGCAGCATGCCAACCACTTCATCAATTTGGTCACGATAGAAAACTATGCGCCCATGTGGTGAGTGGGTTAGTTGACGAACAATGGATTTCCAGTCGTCGTTAATATCGATACCAGTAATTTCATTGCGTGGGACCATAATGTCGTTCACGGTGACGTGCTCAAGATCCAAAATAGACACCAGCATGTCTTGGTGTCGGCGAGGGATCAAACCGCCAGCTTCATTTACTACCGTACGCAGCTCATCGGAGCTAAGATGATCTTCTGCTGAGTGATCCGCTCTTACACCAAGTAAGCGGATAAAGCCATTCGTAATAAAGTTAACAAGCATCACTAAAGGCGACAGTAACTTCATCAGTATGGTCAATAATATACTGCTCGCGTAGGACACACGTTCAGGGTAAAGCGCTGCAATTGTTTTAGGGGTAACCTCGGCAAAAACCAATACAACCATAGTTAGTGCACCGGTTGCGATAGCGACACCTAAATCACCATACAAACGCATACCAATAATGGTTGCGATAGCAGACGCGAGAATATTAACGAGGTTGTTGCCGATAAGAATAAGACCAATCAAACGATCTGGACGGTCTAATAGTCTTTCGACTCGCTTAGCACCCTTATGCCCGTTTTTGGCTAAGTGTTTTAAGCGATAACGATTCAGAGACATCATCCCTGTTTCTGAACCGGAAAAGTAACCTGATATGACGATAAGACACGCGAGTAGCGCAAACAAGATACCCGTAGAGATGTCGTCCAAAACGTTGCTGTTCCTTGTAAGTATTGGGTTATATAACGGTTGAGTAAGTCCGTTAAGTCAAAGAGTTAAGGCGTACTGTATTTTATCTAGCCTAAAATATAAAGGATAGGAGCCCTAGAGCTCCTTAATTCAAGATGATTTCTTTTACAAAGCGACTGCCAAAATATGCCAGAGTTAACAGTGTTGCTCCTGCAACAGCGAACCATGTGACTTTTCTACCACGCCAGCCTTTTTGATAGTGACCCCAAAGCAGTATTGAGTACACCACCCAAGCGATGAAAGAAAGAATGCCCTTATGTGCCTTACCTTGGGCAAACATATCCTGCACAAAGACAAAGCCAGTAATGAGCGTGGCAGTTAACAATAAGTTACCGATCAAAATGATTTTGAAGAGTTGACGCTCCACCATTAATAGAGGCGGCAGGTTTGGGTTAATCGCCAAAGATTTTTTTGCTTTCAGTTTGTGATCCAGCCAAGCCAACTGAAGCGCATAGAGTGCCCCGATAGTTAAAGTCGCGTATGAGAAGAGCGCAAATGAAATATGAATGAGTAGCTTAGGGTCATTCTCTAGGTGCTTTATAAACGTGCTTGGCAAAAATGTGGCAGCAGATAAATTGATGGCAGCAAAGCTATAAACGACAGGCAATAAAAACCACAGTCGGTTTTTCAACATAGCAAGGCTCATGACCAGAGAAATAATAAAACTGATCAAAGAAGCCACGTTGAGAATACTCAGGTTTTGACCTGAACCATCAAAAATCAGATCACTCAAAATCCACGCATGAAAAACAAGCGCACAGGCAGCGCTAGCAAACACTGTTTTTGCTTTGATTCCTGACTGTTGTGAGAGTCCGGGTATGATGGTCGCAATCGCCAAGACATAAAGTATGGCGGCCGCGATGGCTATTAAGCTATCCATGAATCCTAAATATTATTGTGCACGATGGAGAAATTATACCTTGCATTACACTTTGGGGCTACGATATATCCGACATCAATCGTGAGAGATGAGATATTGAAATTAATAAGTTACCGCACCATATATAAATAGAGACAAGAATAGGACAGCGGTACGGGTATGACTCAGACCTTGGCTAATGTATACTCACACTAATTAATCGCCATTTTAGCGAAGAGACAAAGATGTTTGAGAATTTAACGGATCGATTATCCAAAACGCTGAAAAATATCAGTGGTAAAGGTCGTCTGACCGAAGACAACATTAAAGAAACCCTGCGTGAAGTCCGAATGGCTCTACTTGAAGCTGACGTTGCGCTTCCGGTCGTTCGTGAATTTGTGAACCGCGTTAAAGAAAAAGCGGTGGGCGTAGAAGTTTCTAAATCTCTGACTCCAGGTCAGGAATTTATCAAGATCGTTCAAACAGAACTTGAAGCCGTAATGGGTGAGTCGAATGAGGCGCTAAACCTTGCTGCTCAACCACCTGCAGTGCTTCTTATGGCTGGTCTACAAGGTGCGGGTAAAACCACATCGGTAGGTAAGTTATCTAAGCTTCTAAAAGAACGTGACAAGAAGAAAGTCTTGGTTGTGTCTGCCGACGTTTACCGTCCTGCGGCAATCAAGCAGCTTGAAACACTGGCATCAGACATCGGTGTTGACTTCTTCCCATCATCACCAGACCAAAAGCCTATTGATATCGCCAATGCAGCGATTGACCATGCGAAGAAAAAATTCTACGACGTACTTATTGTCGATACCGCAGGTCGTTTGGCAATTGATGAAGAGATGATGGGGGAGATCAAAGATCTTCACGCAGCTATCAACCCAGTAGAAACGCTATTTGTTGTTGACGCCATGACGGGTCAAGACGCAGCAAATACAGCAAAAGCCTTTGGCGATGCGCTACCTCTTACCGGTGTAGTTCTAACTAAGGTTGATGGTGATGCTCGTGGTGGTGCGGCACTTTCAGTACGCCATGTCACGGGCAAGCCAATCAAATTCTTGGGTGTCGGTGAAAAAACTGACGCGCTAGAACCGTTCCACCCAGATCGTGTTGCTTCACGTATTCTTGGCATGGGTGACGTTTTGTCTTTGATTGAAGACCTACAACGCAACGTTGACCAAGAAAAGGCAGAAAAGTTAGCGAAGAAGTTCAAAGAGAAGAAAGGTTTTGACCTTGAAGATTTCCGTGAACAGCTAGGCCAGATGCAAAACATGGGCGGCATGATGGGGATGATGGATAAGCTTCCAGGAATGTCCCAGCTACCAGACAATGTAAAAGACAAAGTCGATGACAAGATGTTCAAACAGATGGAAGCGATCATCAGCTCCATGACAATGAAAGAACGTCAACGCCCAGAAATTATCAAGGGCTCGCGCAAGAAGCGTATCGCGGCTGGTTCTGGTGTGCAGGTTCAAGATGTAAACCGCTTACTAAAACAGTTCACCCAAATGCAGAAAATGATGAAAAAGATGCAAAAAGGTGGCATGAAAGGCATGATGCGCAACATGCAAGGCATGATGGGCGGCATGGGTGGTGGCGGTGGCTTCAACCCATTTGGTCGTTAATTAATCGATCACGCATAGATTCAGGGTGTTAGGTACGTCACAAACTTTAAATTCAATTTATGTTGGTGAAAAAGTAACTAAACTCCTTGCATTGCTCCGGGAGAAGAGTAAAATTCCGGAGCTTTATTTTGGCACGAGACCCCAAACTGTTTAATTTCTTGAATGGTTTTTGGGGTTAATTTTATTTTTGAGAAAGCAAAGAGGACGACATGGTAACCATTCGTTTGGCACGTCACGGCGCTAAAAAGCGTCCATTTTATCAAATCGTAGTAGCGGACAGCCGCAACGCTGCAACTGGCCGTTTCATCGAGAAAGTTGGTTTCTTCAACCCAACTGCTAAAGGTCAAGAAGAAGGTCTACGTCTAGACCTAGACCGCGTTAACCACTGGGTTGGTCAAGGCGCGTCAGTATCTGACCGTGTTGCTAAGCTAGTTAAAGACGCTCAAAAAGCGGCTTAATTTTTTACTTGAAAAGTAGAAACTAGTTTATGTCGATGAAAGGTAAAGAAACAATGAGCAACGAAAAGATTGTTGTAGGCAAGTTTGGTGCTACTTACGGCATTCGTGGTTGGCTTAAGGTTTTTTCCTACACAGACAATGCTGAAAGCATTTTCGATTACAGCCCTTGGTACATTAACCAAAAGGGCAAGTGGGTTGAGTACAAAGTAGAAAGCTGGAAGCGCCATAACAAAGGTATGGTGGCTAAGCTGGAAGGCATGGATGTTCGTGAAGACGCGCATCTAATGACGAACTTTGAAATTGCTATTGACCCTGCGGTACTTCCTGAATTGTCAGAAGATGAGTTCTACTGGCGCGAATTGTTTGGGATGCAAGTTGTAACTACTAAAGGTTACGATCTAGGTGTCGTTACTGACATGCTAGAAACTGGCTCAAACGATGTTCTGGTTGTTAAAGCAAATCTTAAAGATGCTTTCGGGCAGAAGGAACGATTAATCCCGTTCCTTGAAGAGCAAGTGATCATTAATGTTGATCGCGAAGCTCAACGGATCGAAGTTGACTGGGATCCTGGATTCTAATCTCCAAAATTACAGAGCGAGATAAACATGTGGGTTGGCGTTATTAGCCTTTTTCCAGAAATGTTCCGTTCTGTTACTGATTTTGGAGTAACAGGTCAAGCGGTTAAAAAAGGTCTTTTGTCGATTGAGACTTGGAATCCTAGAGATTTCACTCACGACAAACATCGCACAGTCGATGACCGACCTTACGGTGGAGGCCCTGGTATGTTAATGATGGTTCAGCCTTTGCGCGATGCCATTCATACCGCGAAAGCAGCCTCACCGGGCAAGACGAAAGTCATCTACCTTTCTCCTCAAGGTCGCAAGCTCGACCAGAAAGGAGTGGAAGAACTGGCAACGAATGAGAACTTGCTTCTGATTTGTGGTCGTTATGAAGGGGTAGATGAGCGCATCATTCAATCTGAAGTCGACGAAGAATGGTCGATTGGTGATTTTGTGATGACGGGTGGTGAGATACCAGCCATGACGTTAATCGACTCTGTCTCTCGGTTTGTTCCGGGTGTACTAGGGGATTTCGCGTCAGCAGAAGAAGACTCTTTTGCAAATGGCTTGTTAGATTGCCCTCACTATACGCGTCCAGAAGTATTGGATGACAAAGAGGTACCAGCGGTACTGATGTCAGGCAATCACAAGGACATTCGTCAATGGCGACTCAAGCAGTCGTTGGGCCGTACTTGGCTAAGAAGACCAGAGCTCCTGGAAAACCTAGCTCTGACTGACGAACAGGAACAATTACTTGCTGAGTTTGTTAATGAGCATAAAGCCATTAAAGAACATAACGCAAAGTAACCTAATTTATTTAGTATCAGTTTATTCTAGGAATTTAAAAAATGAGTAACATCATCAAAGCTCTTGAAGAAGAGCAAATGAAATCAGACCTACCTAAATTTGCACCAGGTGACACTGTTGTAGTTCAAGTTAAGGTAAAAGAAGGTGACCGTGAGCGTCTACAGGCTTTCGAAGGCGTTGTAATCGCAATCCGTAACCGTGGTCTACACTCTGCTTTCACTGTACGTAAGATCTCTAACGGTGAAGGTGTTGAGCGTACGTTCCAAACACACTCTCCAATCGTTGATAGCATCGAAGTTAAACGCCGTGGTGCAGTACGTCGTGCCAAGTTGTACTACCTACGTGAGCGTTCTGGTAAGTCTGCTCGTATCAAAGAGAAACTTGCTAAGAAGTAATGCTATAACTAGCGTTCTCATCTTAAACGGAGTCCTTTTAGGGCTCCGTTTTTTTATTTGTGTAATTAGCTTGCTCGTTTCTTTTCATCCGCCTGCACTGACGTACACTCCACGCCTCTACCTTGCTGTGAATAGATTCCTGATGTCGCTATGGCTTCTCTGAATAACGGGAAATGATGGCCAAAGATTATATAGCACCGAGGTTAAAATTCGTCATTTTGAAGGCGACGAAGGAGCGTGATTCAGAATCTACTAGTCGAGAATGCAATTGTTTAAGTTGTTAGCTTCATCTTTGCTGTTAGTAGATTCTTAATGTCGCTATGGCTCCTCGGAATGACAGGAAATGATGGTCAAAGATTACAGAGTACCGTGGTTAAAATTCGTCATTCTGGATAGCGACGAAGGACCGTGATTCAGATTCCCCAAGAAGAAACCTAGGGTATTCCTTTACCCTAGGCCTCAATTTAATACTGGTCTTCAGACCAGCCATCACTATCGGACATATCGGGTGCGCCTGGGATGGTGTTTTCTTCATCTGCCCATTCACCAAAATCAATCATTTGGCATTGTTTACTGCAGAAAGGGCGATGAGGACTTTGTTCTCCCCATTCTACGTCGGCGCCACATTGTGGGCATTGAACGATGGTAACTTTAGACATAGTTGAGCGTCCCATTACTAATTGGTGTTAAAGGGTAGTATACCTAAACGAATTAAAGATGGCTTATTCAACGCGCTATTGCTGCTACGAAATTTTATCAAATATAAGCGCAATAAAGCGTTGAATTTTAGATTATGGAGGCGAGGCGTAGTGTCGTCTTAGCTGCAAACAGCAAGTTCAAATTCAATATCTTGTGTGCATGCTTGACCGTTTTCAAACGACATGAACTTGATCGCAAAGCGGTTTTTATGGCCTGAAATCATAGGATACACGCCATATTCCATTGGGATGTGAAGTCTTAGAATGTTGGCTTCATCAGCGTCACTTTGGAAGAAACCTGCACGACCGATTTGAGCTTTGAAATGTCCGGTCTCTCTAGTGAGCTTTAACCATAACGAAAGCGCATCAGATAAGGGCTTTAAGCTTGCTTGCCACTGTTGTGCATCACGCTTTTTACGTTCAATAGGTAGATGAAGCCAGTAGTGTAATGCTGGCAGATCAAAACAGCATGAACCACCCGGTAGATTAAAGCGTTGACGGATAGAGCTTAGGAAGCGATCTTCTTTTAATGCTTGGCCAAAACGTTCAGCACTCATTAGTTGGCTATGAACGACATCTATCTCTTGTAGCAAGGTATTTAATGCGTCTTGATCGACACCATCAACATTGAGCCAATGGCGGTACGACAGCCGTTGCTTCTCAAGATCTTTAGCCAGTTCACTTTTCAGTTGGATTTGTTCGAAGATCTCAACCATATCGAATAACGCACGGAAAAACAGTTGATACTGATGATTTTCGCTAAACCCAGAGGCCAAGTGAGCCTGACGCAGCAGAGACTCCACTCTTAGATAAATACGAGTTTTCTCATTTAACGGATGTTCAAATTTGTGCGTGGTCATCGACATAAGCCTTTGTGAGTTTCGTTCCTATTTTCGCAGATTTTTCTTACACATGGCTAGGTACTTTTCGTGCAAATCTGTGATTTGAAGCAAAAGATCAGGGTCACTTGGATTATTCTTAACCACATCGTCTGCAAGCGCGAGCCTTTGCTCTCTTGATGCTTGAGAGGCAAGGATGGCGCGAACTTGATCTTCACTCACATTGTCTCGTTTCATCGTGCGAGATATCTGTGTATTCGGTTCTACATCGACGACAAGAACGCGATCACACAAACTATCTAGCTTGTTTTCTACGAGCAACGGCACCACAAGTAACGCATACTCTGAAGTGACTTGCTGCAAATCTTCGATCATCTTTTCACGAATTATCGGGTGCAACAGTGCGTTGAGCCATGCTTTTTCATCTGAATTCGAAAAGATTTTTTCTCTCAGCTTTGCGCGATCTAAAGTTTGGTCTTCACGAACGATATCGTGACCAAAGTGTTCAATAATCGCGTTTAGGCCGGGAGTACCTGGCTCGACAACTTCTCTTGCGACAATGTCGGCATCGACGATATCGATTTTAAATTGTTGTTTGAACAGATTCGCGACGGTTGTTTTTCCACTAGCGATACCACCTGTTAAACCAATAACCAAAGCCATTTACACTCCTAGAACTGAAGTAAAGTACCAGTTTAAAATCTGGTCGCCCCAAATTAAGCTTATCCAACCAGCAATTGCTAAGTAAGGACCGAAAGGGAAAGCTTTTTCAATTCCCTGCTTTTGCAAGCGTAGTTGAATGATGCCAAATACGATGCCAACCACAGAAGAAAGTAGAATGATCATCGGCAGTGACTGCCAACCTAGCCAAGCTCCTAGTGCCGCCAGTAGTTTAAAATCACCATACCCCATTCCTTCTTTACCGGTAAGTAACTTAAAGCCCCAGTAAACGGACCAGAGACATAGGTAACCAGCAATAGCACCAATGACAGAATCTTGTAGAGTAACAGGACTTATTTCGACTAATGCTAAGGCAATGCCAGCCCAAGTTAATGGTAATGTTAATTGGTCAGGTAACAACATAGTATCGAGATCGATAAATGTTGCGGCGATTAAGATAAAAGTAAAAAAGAGTAGGGCAACGGTAAAGTAACTAAAACCAAAGTAATAAGCGATAAAGCCAGAACAGAACGCGGTGAGCAGTTCAATCAGTGGATAGCGTGCACTAATGGTTGCCTGACAGTTGTGACATTTGCCTTTTAAAAGCAGCCAGCTAATCACAGGAATGTTGTCGCGAATACGTATCGGTGTTGCGCATTTCTGGCAGGAGGAGCGTGGAACGCTCAAGGTCAGCACTTCTTTAGGAGGTTCTATTTTGTATTCAGGAAATGACTCGGCACATTCGCGTCGCCATTCTAGCTCCATGATTTTAGGTAGTCGATAAATAACCACATTGAGGAAGCTACCCACGATCAGACCGAAGATGGTGGCAAACACAACGAATAGCCAAGGGTAGTACTGGAATACTTCCATATTTGTCTCTTGAGCGATGAGTGAAATCAGCAAGATGCTGTTTTAAAGGAGTTAACAGCTCATTCTAGCCCAATACACTCATTAAGTTAAAGATTGGCAAGTACATTGCTGTCACTAATCCGCCAACAACGATACCTAAAAAAACGATAATTAGTGGCTCTAGGATTTTACTAAGGTTGTCGACGGTGTTGTCGACTTCAAACTCGTAGATTGTTGCAACTTTATTGAGCATATCGTCAAGTCGACCAGACTCTTCACCGATCATAACCATTTGTAACACCAATTCAGGGAACACATTACAGTTGCGCATGGCTACATACATTGGCATACCTGCGGCGGTATCACGGTAAACTTCTTCTATGGCGAGTTGATAGTGTAAGTTTCCTGAGGTTTTTGATGTGGTTTTTAAACTGGTTAGAATTGGAATACCCGCTGTAAAGCTTGTGGCGAGTGTTCGACTAAATTTGGCGATAGCGGCTTTTGATAATACAGGCCCAAGGACCGGAAATTTAAGCACAGAGCGGTTGAGCATTAAGCGAAAAGAATCTGAACGCTTAGAGAGGATTCTCGCCGAAATGAATAAACTAATGGAGCCTAGTGCGATAAACGGACTCCAGTTTTGTGTCCAGGCGGAAAGATCTAACACTTGCCTGGTAAACCAAGGTAAGTCAGCACCAAAACCAACAAACATTTTTTCGAACTCGGGAATGACTTTGGTGAGCATGATAAACGACACGCCTAACGCTACTAGCACTACCATCGCTGGGTAAATCAGTGCTTTGATCACTTTCGCACGGAGTTGTTCATTTTTTTCTCGGTAGGTGGCTAAGCGCTCGAACACTTCCGCTAAGTTACCGGATTGCTCACCTGTGGCGATAAGATCAGTATAGAGTGGGTCAAAGTGTTCACTTGCAGTGCGCATGGCTTTTGACATGGGCGCCCCCGCTTCAACGGCGCGTGTCACGCTCATCAAAATGGATTTCATCTCTGCTTTTTTATGATTTTCTGAGACTAATTTTAAAGCCTGAACTAAGGGTACACCGGTTATCAACATCGTCGAAATCTGACGGGTAAACACCGTGATGTCTCTGCCTTTCACGCGATGGTTGAGTTTAGTGAGAAACGAGATACTGCTTTTCTTTAACTTCTTGATCTTGATGTGCTGTGCGTCTAGACGCTCGCGTACTTCAATTTCTGTCATCGCGAGGGTTTGCCCAGATGTCTTTTTGCCTGAACTGTTGATGCCTTTCCAGCGGAAGTTTTTAAGTTGTGGTGTAGTGCTTTTCATAGAGGTGACTGCTGATTAAAGGATTAAAAATAAAGTACGCGCTGTAGTTCACTAAAACTTGTGATCCCTTGTTTGAGTTTTTCTATGCCCGACATTTGTAACGTGCTCATCCCGTTTGCGATGGCGAGTTTTTCTAGTTCATGCACCGAGGCGCCTTTAATAAGCGCTTCGGAAAGAAATTCATCAAAGCGCATCACTTCATAAATCCCCGTTCGGCCGGAATAACCATGGGTACACTCATTACATCCATCGGGATTGGCTTTAAAAATGTTGTCGCTTGCTTGAATTCCAAGATGTTGTAGCTGAACGGTAAGCTCTTGTGATTTTTTACAGTGCGAGCACAGTTTACGGGCCAAGCGCTGGGCAATGATCAAACTAAGAGAGGAGGCCAAGTTAAAGCTTTCTACGCCCATGTTTGATAAACGAATAACCGTTTCAGCCGCAGAATTGGTATGTAAGGTTGAAAGTACTAAGTGACCGGTTTGCGATGCTTTTATAGCGATTTCGGCGGTATCTAAGTCACGAATCTCACCGACCATTACCACATCCGGGTCTTGACGTAAGAAAGAGCGCAGGGCTTCGGCAAAACCAAAACCAATCTTAGGCTGAACTTGAACTTGGTTAATGCCCGATAAGTTAATTTCTACTGGGTCTTCTGCCGTGGAAATGTTGATTTCTGGCTTATTGAGGATACTTAGCCCAGTGTATAGAGAAACGGTTTTACCGCTCCCTGTTGGGCCTGTCATCAGAATCATGCCTTGTGGGCGACGCAGCGCATCCAAGTACAATTGTTTTTGTTGTTCGCTATAACCAAGCTTGTCGATATCCAGTGACGCAGAGCTGCTGTCGAGCAGTCGTAGTACAATTTTCTCTCCGAATAGAGTCGGTAGCGTGGATACACGCATATCAATTGCGGTGTCTTGATTCAACTTGAGCTTAATACGCCCATCTTGTGGTAAACGTCGCTCTGCAATATCAAGTTTAGAGAGGATTTTGATACGAGCGGATAAGCGGCGACTTAAGTGGCTTGGTGGCTGCTGTGTTTCAATTAAGATGCCATCACAGCGTAGGCGCACGCGGTACATCTTTTCATAAGGCTCAAAGTGGATATCGGATGCGCCTTTGCGCACAGCGTCCAACAGAATTTGGTTGATGTAACGGCTAACAGGAGACTCATCTTGGCTCAAGTCTTCAATGTTGTCGATTTCATCTGCGCCCACATCAACCAGGTTGGCTAACTCTTCTTGGTTGATCTCTTTTAACCCAGACTTCTCATGATTCAATGAACGACCATACAAGCGTCGAATTGCCGCGCTGAGTTGACGAAAATCCGCCAAGACTAGTTCAACCTGTAACCCAGTGGCAAAGCGGAAGTCATCTTCGGCTTGTTGGTTGGTGGGGTCGGCAACGGCGAGTAATAACGTTGAAGACGTACGCTGGAGTGGGAGTGCGTTATGCCGTGTGATTAATTCCCTAAGACCAAGTTGCTGACAAAGCGAAGCGTACTCATACTGAGATAACTCAGACTGATTTAAACCAAAGAGAGAACTTAAGTGATCAGCGAGCTCACTTGACGTGAAGAATCCAGAACTGAGTAAAGCTTCCGGCATCGAAATGCCAGAAGCTTTGACTTGCTCTATTAACGATTCTTCTTGGGAAAATGTTAGTAACCCTTTTTGGCGAAGAACCGTTGAGAGTTTGGTTAGCATTATGGACAGCTATCAACAACCGGCAGGCACAACAGAAGTATCTTGGATTGTATGAGTACAACTCCATCCTGTTGCATTATCTTTGGTATATATAATTGTTGCTGCATTATTGCTAGCGCCGCCTGTTTTTAACGAACCGTCTGTAAATGTGAAAGTAGCAGTACCGCCACTAGTTGTTGATGCCAACGCTATCGAACCCAAAGCATTCATTGTTTGTGTGCCGCCTACTTTATTAATGTCAGTAGGGAAACTACCAACTTCTTGCTGATACATATCAATATTTGTCAACAGTCCTCTAACAGTTGCAGCAGCAGTGGCTGCTTCAGATTTAGCTACGTAACTTTTGTAGGCAGGTATAGCAACTGCAGACAACACACCAATAATCGCCACCACAATCATTAATTCAATCAGAGTAAAACCCTGTTGTTTTTTATGTTTACTGTTTTTCATTTTTAACCCTTTCTTAAAAATTAATAATGCTCTTGCATTAGCGAAAGATTATGGAGAGTTAAGGTGGGTTGAAAATGGGGAAGAGATGGGCTCTCGAGTGAGATAAAACTCTTTGGTAAAAAGTTGCATATCGCATGCAGAGTTTTGCGAGTAGTACTATTTTTTTAGTGGATAAAAAGAAAGGGCCAATTGGCCCTTTTAAATGATGAGTTACTCACAACTCACTGAGTTAGTTGAAGTAATTTAGATTTGTTGCTTTTATTATTTGAAGCGCATCGAAAGATCCATCGCTTTTAAATGCTTAGTCAACGCGCCTACCGAAATGTAATCGACACCGGTTTCTGCGTATTCTGCGATGGTCTCTAGCGTAATGTTGCCGGAGTTTTCTAAAGCGGCACGACCTGCGTTAATCGCTACGGCTTCACGCATCATTTCTTTTGTGAAGTTATCGAGCATGATGATGTCGGCACCAGCCTCTATCGCTTGTTTCAACTCTTCTAAGCTTTCCGTTTCGACTTCTACCGGTTTGCCTGGGTTGAGCTCTTTCGCTTTTTGGATAGCTTGAGTGATGCCACCACAAGCAATAATGTGATTTTCTTTAATAAGGTAAGCGTCGAACACACCGATGCGATGGTTAAAGCCACCACCGCAGGTCACGGCGTATTTTAGTGCGCTACGCAGACCAGGAATGGTTTTGCGTGTGTCTAGTAGACGGCACTCAGTATGCGCGATTTTTTCAGCGTACTCTGCGGTAACTGTTGCGCAGCCAGACAGCGTTTGGATGAAATTCATTGCGTTACGCTCACCAGTCAACAGGTCACGAGCAGGGCCTGTCAGCGTGCAAAGGGTTTGGTTAGGTTTGACCTTATCGCCGTCCTTTACGTGCCATTCAATGCTGACCTTGCCACCGAGCTGTTTAAAAACTTCATCAGCCCATGCTTGACCACAGAACACACCATGCTCACGAGTAATAATCGTTGCGGTATTAACCGCATCGGCAGGGATCAAAGATGCAGTAATGTCATTATCTGCGTCGACACTGCCACCTAGATCTTCTTTTAAGGTATCAGCGACAGAGCGAGTGATCTCTAAAGGGAGTTGTTGTTTAAGGTATTCTAGGCGTTCTTGAATGTTGTGTGTGTTCTTCATCGCAAATCTTGTCTTGAAAGGGAGATGGCAACGAATGATACTCTCCGGTGTCAATAATTTCAGCAGTTAATTTGCAAAGTAGAGAGGTTGATATGCGCCCAATTATCGAGAATGGCTGGCTGACACAAGCAAAGCATGTTCCGTCACCATTTTTTGATGCCCGCTCTGATGTAAACGACATCTCTCTGCTGGTGGTACACAATATCAGTTTGCCTCCTGGGCAGTTTGGTGGACCATATATAGAGGACTTCTTCACTGGCAAGCTAGACCCAAATGAACATCCATTTTTTGAAGTCATTCACAAAATGGGCGTTTCTGCACATTGCTTGATTAAAAGAAACGGCGAGGTTGTTCAATTTGTTTCTTTTCTTGATAGAGCATGGCATGCCGGTCAATCCAGTTTCGCAGGCAGGGAGCGTTGTAATGACTATTCCATTGGTATCGAGCTTGAAGGGACAGAATTTACTGCCTACACAGAAGCGCAATATCAATCACTTGCAGAGATCACTGAGGTGATTATGCAGTCTTATCCTCAAATCACCCCGCCACGAATTACCGGTCATCAATATATTGCGCCCTTGAGAAAAAGCGATCCTGGTCTAAGCTTTGATTGGGTGAAATATAGACTGCTTATACAGCGTTGATTTGTAGCGAAAGTGTAAATTCAAAAAAGCGAAATAAATAAGGCATACGATCAGGTATGCCTTTTTTTGATACCAGAAATATTAATGATTGTTAAAAGTTAACTACATTTTTACGCTCGCACATGCCGTTTTGGTGAATAAATAGACTGATAATTTTGTCATTTTCTGTATTTCTTTTCCAAAACTGCTAGCACGTCGACTTCCCATTTGTATGCTTTATGTAATTGGTCATACCAATTCTATTGCTGTTTTAACAGTCGATTGTTATCAGAGTGTTGGAAGTAAGCTCGTTCTATGATTTAGGTCAATTTTCGGCTGGACAGTGGCGTTTTAATTATGTTAATTTCTGCACCAACTTAAAATTGGTATTACCAATTACCTGCAAGAGTAGAAGAACAATAAATTATGGCTTATCAAAGGATTCGTCAGCCAAAACTCTCTGATGTTATAGAACAAGAGTTAGAAAGGTTGATAGTGGAAGGAACATTGTCTCCGGGGCAACAACTGCCTCCAGAGCGTGAACTGGCAAAACAGTTCGATGTGTCTCGTCCTTCAGTCCGAGAAGCCATTCAACGCTTGGAAGCGAAGCGTTTGTTGACTCGTCGCCAAGGTGGCGGAACATTCGTAAGTGAGAATATCTGGAAGAGCTTTTCAGATCCCTTGTTGAATTTGTTGTCTAGTCATTCTGAAACCCAGCTTGATGTGCTTGAGTCTCGTCATGCGATGGAAGGAATTTCAGCCTACTTTGCAGCTTTACGTGGTACCGAAGAAGATTTTGCGCGTATTCAAGGTTGCCTTGAGCGCATTAGTCAAGAGCAAGCAAACAACGATATCGAAGCTGAATCTGCGGAAGTAATGCAATTTTTGATCGCTTTGACAGAGGCCGCGCACAACGTGGTTTTGTTGCACATTGTTCGAAGCTTAGCACCTTTGCTTGAGCAAAATATTCTACAAAATTTTAAATTACTACGTCGCCGCCCAGAAGCGGTCGAGAAAGTCAGTAAACACCGAGCCAATATCGTGGATGCGATTGTTTCTGGTCAGCCTGAAAAGGCGCGAGAAATGTCCCACTCGCACTTGGCTTACATCGAAGAAACATTGTTGGATTTGACTCGAGAAGAGTCTCGACGAGAGCGTTCTCTACGTCGAATTCAGCAGGGTAATGACTCGTAAGAGCGTTACTTAAATAAGTAGATCCAACCAACAGAAGGATAGATCGCCATGTCTGATATGAAGCATGACGTAGATGCACTGGAAACTCAAGAATGGCTACAAGCGCTTGAGTCAGTTGTACGTGAAGAAGGTCTAGAGCGTGCTCAGTTCCTATTAGAGCAAGTTCTAGATAAAGCACGTCTAGACGGTGTTGATATGCCAACAGGTATCACAACTAACTACATCAACACGATTCCTGCAGACCAAGAACCAGCATACCCAGGTGACACAACACTTGAGCGTCGTATTCGCTCAATTATTCGTTGGAACGCTATCATGATCGTTCTACGTGCATCTAAGAAAGACCTAGAGCTAGGCGGCCACATGGCGTCTTTCCAGTCTTCTGCTGCGTTCTACGAGACATGTTTCAACCACTTCTTCCGTGCACCAAACGAGAAGGATGGTGGCGACCTAGTTTACTACCAAGGTCACATTTCACCAGGTATCTACTCACGTGCATTCGTTGAAGGTCGTCTAACTGAAGAGCAGCTAGACAACTTCCGTCAAGAAGTAGACGGCAAAGGTATTCCTTCATACCCGCACCCTAAACTGATGCCTGAATTCTGGCAGTTCCCGACAGTATCGATGGGCCTAGGTCCAATCGCTTCTATCTACCAAGCTCGTTTCCTTAAGTACCTAGAAGGCCGTGGTCTTAAAGATACTTCAGAACAGCGCGTTTACGCGTTCCTAGGTGACGGTGAGATGGATGAGCCAGAATCACGTGGTGCTATCTCTTTCGCTGCGCGTGAGAAACTAGACAACCTATGCTTCCTAATCAACTGTAACCTACAGCGTCTAGATGGCCCTGTAATGGGTAACGGTAAGATCATTCAAGAACTTGAAGGTCTGTTCAAAGGTGCTGGTTGGAACGTAGTGAAGGTAATCTGGGGTAACAACTGGGATTCACTACTAGCTAAAGATACGACTGGTAAGCTTCTACAGCTTATGAATGAAACGATCGACGGCGACTACCAAACATTCAAATCAAAAGATGGCGCGTACGTACGTGAGCACTTCTTTGGTAAGTACCCAGAGACAGCTGCACTTGTTGCTGACATGACTGATGACGAAATCTTCGCACTTAAGCGTGGTGGTCACGAGTCTTCTAAGCTATACGCGGCATACAAAAACGCGGCAGAAACTAAAGGTCGTCCAACAGTAATCCTAGCTAAGACTGTTAAAGGTTACGGCATGGGTGAAGCGGCTGAAGGTAAGAACATCGCGCACCAAGTTAAGAAGATGGACATGACTCACGTACTACACCTACGTGACCGTCTAGGTCTTCAAGACATCCTAACTGACGAAGCAGTGAAAGAACTTCCGTACCTGAAACTTGAAGAAGGTTCAAAAGAGTACGAATACCTACACGCTCGTCGTAAAGCGCTACACGGCTACACGCCACAGCGTCTACCAAAATTCACTCAAGAATTCATCGTTCCTGAGCTAGAAGAATTCAAGCCACTACTAGAAGAACAGAAGCGTGATATCTCTTCTACTATGGCATTCGTACGTGCGCTAAACGTTCTACTTAAGAACAAGAACATTGGTAAGAACATCGTTCCTATCATTGCTGACGAAGCACGTACATTCGGTATGGAAGGTCTGTTCCGTCAAATCGGTATCTACAACCCGCACGGCCAAACTTACACACCAGAAGACCGTGGCGTTGTTTCTTACTACAAAGAAGCGACTTCAGGTCAGGTTCTACAAGAAGGTATCAACGAGCTAGGTGCTATGTCTTCATGGGTTGCTGCTGCGACTTCATACTCGACAAACGACCTACCAATGATCCCGTTCTACATCTACTACTCAATGTTCGGCTTCCAACGTGTTGGCGACATGGCGTGGATGGCTGGTGACCAACAAGCACGTGGTTTCCTACTAGGTGCAACTGCGGGTCGTACAACGTTGAACGGTGAAGGTCTACAGCACGAAGACGGCCACTCGCACATTTTGGCGGGTACGGTTCCTAACTGTATTTCTTACGACCCAACATTCGCGTACGAAGTAGCAGTAATCATGCAAGACGGTATCCGTCGCATGTACGGTCCAGAACAAGAAAACGTGTTCTACTACCTAACGCTAATGAACGAAAACTACGCAATGCCAGCAATGCCAGAAGGCGCTGAAGAAGGCATCCGTAAAGGTATCTACAAGCTAGAAACTTACACGGGCGACAAAGCGAAAGTTCAGCTAATGAGCTCTGGTACTATCATGAATGAAGTACGTAAAGCAGCTCAAATCCTAAGCGAAGATTACGGTGTTGCTTCTGATGTTTACTCTGTAACGTCATTCAACGAACTAACTCGCGATGGCCAAGATGCAGAGCGTTTCAACATGCTTCACCCAGAAGCGGAAGCGAAAGTACCTTACATCCAAACAGTAATGGGTACTGAACCTGCTATCGCAGCAACTGACTACATGAAGAACTACGCAGAGCAGGTTCGTGCATACATTCCTGCTGAGTCTTTCAAAGTTCTTGGTACTGATGGCTTCGGTCGTTCAGACAGCCGTGAAAACCTACGTCGTCACTTCGAAGTGAACGCAGGTTACGTAGTAGTAGCAGCGCTAACTGAACTAGCGAAACGTGGCGAAGTTGAGAAATCTGTAGTTGCAGAAGCAATTAAGAAATTCGACATCGACACAGAGAAAACAAACCCGCTATACGCTTAATTAAGAAGGTAGATAAGAAATGGCAATCGAAATTAATGTACCAGACATCGGTGCGGATGAGGTTGAAGTTACTGAGATTCTTGTAAGCGTTGGCGACAAGGTTGAAGAAGAGCAGTCTCTGATCACAGTTGAAGGCGATAAAGCTTCTATGGAAGTTCCTGCTTCTCAAGCGGGTATCGTTAAAGAAATCAAAGTTGCAGAAGGCGACAAGGTTTCTACTGGTTCTCTAATCATGATTTTCGAAGCCGAGGGTGCAGCTGACGCTGCACCTGCTCCTGCGGCAGAAGCAGCTCCAGCAGCAGCTCCAGCTCCAGCAGCAGCGGCAGAACTAAAAGAAGTTCACGTACCAGACATCGGTGGTGATGAAGTAGAAGTTACTGAAATCATGGTTGCCGTTGGCGACAGCATCGAAGAAGAGCAATCTCTTCTAACTGTTGAAGGCGACAAAGCTTCTATGGAAGTTCCAGCGCCATTCGCAGGTACTCTAAAAGAGATCAAAGTTGCAGCAGGCGATAAAGTATCGACTGGCTCACTTATCATGGTATTCGAAACAGCAGGTTCAGGCGCTCCAGCAGCACCAGCGGCAGCTGAAGCTCCTGCGGCAGCAGCTCCAGCAGCGTCTGCGGCAAAAGAAGTGAACGTTCCAGATATCGGCGGCGACGAAGTTGAAGTTACTGAGATCATGGTTGCGGTTGGCGACACAGTGGAAGAAGAGCAATCTCTAATCACTGTTGAAGGTGACAAAGCTTCTATGGAAGTTCCTGCACCATTCGCTGGCACAGTTAAAGAAATCAAGATTGCAGCTGGCGACAAAGTGTCTACTGGCTCACTAATCATGGTATTCGAAGTGGCGGGTGCAGCACCTGCTCCTGCAGCAGCTCCAGCTCAAGCGGCAGCACCTGCAGCTCCGGCTCCTAAAGCAGAAGCTCCAGCTCCAGCAGCGACTGGCGATTTCAAAGAAAACGATGAGTACGCTCACGCGTCTCCAGTTGTTCGTCGTCTAGCGCGTGAATTTGGCGTTAATCTTTCTAAGGTTAAAGGTTCTGGTCGTAAGAGCCGTATCCTAAAAGAAGACGTTCAAGCTTACGTGAAAGATGCACTTAAGCGTCTTGAGTCTGGCGCAGGTGCAGCAGCATCTGGCAAAGGCGACGGCGCGGCTCTTGGTCTACTACCATGGCCAAAAGTGGACTTCAGCAAGTTTGGTGAGACAGAAGTTCAACCGCTATCTCGCATTAAGAAGATCTCTGGTGCAAACCTACACCGTAACTGGGTAATGATCCCGCACGTTACACAGTGGGATAACGCAGACATCACGGCTCTTGAAGCATTCCGTAAAGAGCAAAACGCGATTGAAGCGAAGAAAGACACTGGCATGAAGATCACACCACTTGTGTTCATCATGAAAGCGGTAGCTAAAGCGCTTGAAGCGTTCCCAGCGTTCAACTCTTCTCTATCAGAAGACGGTGAGAGCCTAATTCTGAAGAAATACGTGAATGTTGGTATCGCGGTAGATACACCAAACGGTCTAGTTGTTCCTGTATTTAAAGACGTGAACAAGAAAGGCATCTACGAGCTATCTGAAGAGCTAATGGCGGTTTCTAAGAAAGCACGTGCAGGCAAGCTAACAGCTGCTGACATGCAAGGTGGCTGTTTCACTATCTCTAGCCTAGGCGGTATCGGCGGTACGGCGTTTACTCCAATCGTAAACGCGCCAGAAGTTGGTATCCTAGGTGTGTCTAAGTCAGAAATGAAACCGGTATGGAACGGTAAAGAGTTCGAACCGCGTCTACAACTTCCACTGTCTCTATCATACGACCACCGTGTGATCGATGGTGCTGAAGGTGCGCGCTTCATCACTTACCTAAACTCATGTCTATCTGACATTCGTCGTCTAGTTCTGTAATAGAAATTAGATGAATGAGAGGCGGCAACTTAGCCGCCTCTGCTAATCATAATTACCGACAATTTGGTTATCAGCCTTGCTTCGTTCAGGGTTTTCACAATCGAATTGTTGTCTAGCTCACAGGCTAAATTGATTTACTTTTCACACCATTAACATCTCTGTAAACTGTTAGCGGTCTGAAAATAACTGTTTAAAACAAATCTCTCTTAAACATAAAAATCGATACCCACTCAGCCTGTTAGGGATAATGACTACAAGAGGTCAAAATGAGCAAAGAAATTAAAGCCCAAGTTGTTGTACTTGGTTCTGGTCCTGCTGGTTACTCCGCTGCATTCCGTTGTGCGGACTTAGGTCTTGAAACTGTACTAGTTGAACGTTACAGCACGCTTGGCGGTGTATGTCTGAACGTGGGTTGTATCCCATCTAAAGCACTGCTTCACGTTTCTAAAGTAATTGAAGAAGCGAAAGCGATGGCTGACCACGGCGTTGTGTTCGGTGAGCCTCAAACAGACATCAGCAAAATCCGCATCTGGAAAGAAAAAGTTGTTAACCAACTAACTGGCGGCCTAAGCGGTATGGCTAAGATGCGTAACGTAACAGTAGTTAACGGTTACGGTAAGTTCACTGGCCCTAACTCTATCCTTGTAGAAGGCGAAGGTGAGCCAACAGTTGTTAACTTTGACAACGCAATCGTTGCGGCTGGTTCTCGTCCAATCAAACTGCCATTTATCCCGCATGAAGACCCACGTATTTGGGACTCTACTGACGCTCTTGAGCTAAAAGAAGTGCCAGAAAAACTGCTTATCATGGGCGGTGGTATCATCGGTCTAGAAATGGGTACGGTTTACCACTCTCTAGGTTCTAAAGTTGAAGTTGTTGAAATGTTTGACCAGGTAATTCCTGCAGCAGACAAAGATATCGTGAAAGTATTTACTAAGCGTATTAAAGACAAGTTCAAGCTAATGCTAGAAACGAAAGTAACAGCAGTTGAAGCAAAAGAAGACGGTATCTACGTTTCAATGGAAGGCAAGAAAGCGCCAGCTGAAGCTGAGCGTTACGATGCGGTTCTAGTTGCTATCGGTCGTGTACCAAATGGTAAGCTAATCGACGGTGAAAAAGCGGGTCTAGAAATTGACGAGCGCGGCTTCATCAACGTTGATAAGCAAATGCGTACTAACGTTCCTCACATCTTCGCGATCGGTGATATCGTTGGTCAACCAATGCTTGCTCACAAAGGTGTGCATGAAGGTCACGTAGCTGCTGAAGTTATCTCTGGTAAGAAGCACTACTTCGACCCTAAAGTTATCCCTTCAATTGCGTACACTGAGCCAGAAGTGGCTTGGGTTGGTAAGACTGAAAAAGAAGCGAAAGAAGAAGGCATCAAGTACGAAGTAGCAACATTCCCGTGGGCAGCATCAGGTCGTGCAATCGCATCTGACTGTGCAGACGGTATGACTAAGCTAATCTTCGACAAAGAAACTCACCGCGTAATCGGTGGTGCTATCGTTGGTACTAACGGTGGTGAACTACTTGGTGAAATCGGCCTTGCAATTGAGATGGGCTGTGATGCAGAAGATATCGCTCTGACTATCCACGCTCACCCAACTCTACACGAGTCTGTAGGTCTAGCTGCTGAAGTATTTGAAGGTTCAATCACTGACCTGCCAAACAAAAAAGCAGTTAAGAAGAAGTAAGCTTTTTCTGACTGAATGATAGAAGCCGCTGCATTGCAGCGGTTTTTTTATGCTTGTTACATAGGAATATAAATGTGTGCTTAGCTGACAGCAGACAATAAAAAGCCCACCAAACGGTGGGCTGACATATATTACTAGTTAAGCTTTAGTGTTCACGGTTGTAAATGCAAAGCATATCTAAGTATGAATTCACTAGATGTTTCAGTTCCGCTTCACCTTTAGCGCGGTTCGCTTGGACAAACAGTGAGTAACAAATACCGTGGAACAGGTTTGCCAAGTGTTCTGAATCGTGCTGGTCACACACCTCACCGCGTTCAATTGCTTTAATGAACATGTTTTGTACCAGCAACTGGTTAGTACGGTTAGTTGAAACAAACAATGGCCATACTTCATCACGTGTTGAAGCACTCCACTCGAACCATACCTTTAGCCAGTGACAGTCTTGGCTGACAAGCTCGATCATCGCATTAGTAATATTGGCGATGTTTTCACGTGCATGTAAGTCTAGGTCTATGTTATCCGATAGGAAGTTTGAGAACTGACGTACGACGTGATTGAGAACTTCATCCACCAAGTCTTCGCGTGTAGGGAAGTAGTTAAAAACAGTCGCCACAGAAACTTGAGCAATTTCTGCGATATCTGCGTGACCACCACGACCGATGCCGCGGCGCGCAAATACTTCCAATGCGATTTCCATTAACTGTTGCTTACGCTTAATTGGAGAAAGCCTAGTTCTAGGTCTCTTTGCAATTGAGTCCATATCCATTTTCCTTGCCATTTGAGTTGATATTGGGGGTAACCCCCTAATTGATTATTTTAATAGTTGCTTAAAGCAGTGATGAGTGTAATGGTGCATATGCACAAGGTCAACATCTGTAGAACAATTTATATACAGTAATGTCATTATTATTGATAAATTTAGCTATGAACTTTATAAAACTAAGACCTTCTTCCAAGATTTTTTGGCAACAGGATGCGACTTTCAACCCAATGAACGTGGTGATACACTACACGCCGTAAGATTAGGTGATCGTTTGCGTGCGACTTACCTCAACCCACAAATTTAGATTGAGCACAGTATGAAACATACAATAGAAGTCATGATTTCTGAGCAAGAAGTTCAGGAGCGAGTTCGTGAATTAGGCAAACAAATTACAGAGCGTTATCAAGGTAGTGAAGATCTTGTGTTGGTAGGCTTATTGCGTGGCTCATTTGTATTTATGGCAGACTTGGCACGTGCTATCGAACTGACTCACCAAGTTGATTTTATGACAGCGTCAAGCTACGGCAACACGATGGAAAGCTCACGTGACGTTCGTATCTTGAAAGATTTGGATGATGACATCAAAGGTAAAGACATTCTGCTTGTTGAAGACATCATTGACACTGGTAACACACTAAATAAAATCCGTGAGATTCTTTCGCTACGTGAGCCGAAGTCTATCGCGATTTGTACGCTCCTAGATAAGCCATCTCGTCGTGAAGTGAATGTTCCTGTGGATTGGATTGGTTTCGAAATTCCAGATGAATTTGTCGTTGGGGTGGGTATTGATTACGCGCAGAAATACCGCCACTTACCATACATCGGTAAAGTTGTACCTCAAGAATAATCATTGAGAGCAGCATTAAAAAATATAAAAAAAACGCCCATCTAAGATGGGCGTTTTTGTTCAACTTTTAGATATGACTTAGCGACAAAGCAGCTTGTTATCTGTATTTAGAATCGTCGAAAGAGCTTTCTGGTAAGACGCTTCTACGGTTTCCTTAGAGTTAGAACGAATGCCTAAGTACTCTAAGCGACCATCTTCAATTCCGTATACCACACCATGAATTTCAACATCTTGTCCACGCTCCCAAGCGTTTTGCAGGATGGTTGAGTTACCCAAGTTGTACACTTGCTCTGCAACATTAAGCTCGCCTAGTTTATCCGCTCGATCTTGTTGCGGCATTTGATCTAGGTAAGTGCGGTGTTTGAAATAGATATCTCTGATATGTAACAGCCAATTATTAATAAGACCTAGCTTAGGGTTATCAATGGCTGCATTTACGCCACCACATCCATAGTGTCCACAGACAATGATGTGTTTAACCTTAAGAACGTCTACGGCGTACTGGACGACGGATAGACAGTTGAGATCAGTATGGATAACTTGGTTTGCAACATTCCGATGAACAAAGAGTTCACCTGAGTATAGTCCGGTTAGTCGCTCGGCAGGGACGCGGCTATCAGAGCAGCCAATCCAAAGAAAATCAGGCTTTTGCCCCTCAGCGAGTTTTGCGAAGTATTCAGGTCGATCAGATTTGATCTCTTGAGACCATTTCGAATTGTTTTCAAATAACTGTTTTATTTCCGGCATTTTGCAAACTACTTCCCTTAAAAGACAAAATCGCTGCCGCTGTTTGTGTGCACATGCAAGCGATCAGTGTTGTAACTATACACAATGTTACAATTTCGATCTCGTTAAATATTCGTCAGATAGGACTCATCTGACTAGTTTTCATTAAGAAAAAAGTAAAATCTGGTGAAACTATTTGTGGTGTGAATTTAGCCTTAATCTATTTATGGTTTAAATTTTCGCCTAGCTCGTTAAAGTAGTGATATTTTACTTTTTAAAATTGAATGCAGGGAAAATCAGCAGTGTTCGGTAGTCGTTTTGAAGATATCAATTTCAAAGGGGATGTATTTGGCGGGGTAACCACGGCGATTATCTCTCTCCCTCTGGCGTTAGCGTTTGGTGTTGCATCCGGAGCCGGTGCTGAGGCCGGCCTTTGGGGAGCAATAATGGTCGGTTTGTTTGCCTCGTTATTTGGTGGTTCTAATACGTTAATATCAGAACCGACAGGGCCAATGACGGTAATCATGACCGCAGTATTAACCAGTATGATGGCGAAATACCCAGAAACGGGCATGGCTATGACTTTCACGGTTGTCATGATGGCTGGCGCGTTCCAAATCCTATTGGGGACGTTAAAACTGGGTAAATACGTTACCTTAATGCCTTATAGCGTTATTTCCGGGTTTATGTCTGGCATTGGTGTGATTCTTATCATTCTGCAGTTATCGCCTTTGATGGGGCATGCTGCGCCTTCAGGGGGAGTACTCGGAACGTTATCTGCTTTGCCGGAGACCATTTCTAACCTTAAGTTCAGTGAGTTGTTTTTGGGACTACTGACTTTGGGGATTCTTTTTTTCTTCCCTAAGCAATATCGTAAATACGTTCCTGCACAGCTCGTGGCATTGGTCGCGGTGACTTTATTGTCTGTGATTCTCTTTGATACAGAAGATATTCGTCGTATCGGTGAAATTCCTGCTGGGTTACCTTCTCTCGTCGCCCCTTATATTGACACAGATATGTTTGTCGAGATGGTCATTGATGCATTAGTGCTCGGCACATTAGGTTGTATTGATACTTTGTTAACGGCGGTTATCGGTGACTCATTAACTCGTAAAGAACACGACTCAGATAAAGAGCTGCGAGGTCAAGGGTTAGCTAACATGATCTCAGGCTTGTTTGGTGCGCTGCCGGGGGCGGGGGCTACCATGGGGACGGTAACGAATATCCAAGTTGGGGCTCGTTCGCCATTATCTGGTGTGATTCGTGCACTAATGTTGGCGTTGGTTGTACTGGTTGCTGGCGGGTTAACAGAGCCAATCCCGATGGCTGTGTTAGCAGGCATTGCGGTGTATGTTGGCTTTAACATCCTAGACTGGAGCTTTATTCAGAGGGCACATAAGGTAAGCTTTTCCGGAATGGCGGTGATGTATGGCGTTATGTTGCTTACAGTATTCGTTGATCTTATCGTTGCGGTGGGTTTAGGCGTCTTTATCTCGAACATTATCATCATCGAGCGTTTGAGCCGAGAGCAGGCGCGACAAGTAAAAGCGATCAGCGACGCGGATGAAGATGATGTGCCGCTGACTGACAGCGAGCGTGGCTTGTTGGATCGTGCGAATGGTAAAGTGCTGTTCTTTTATCTTTCCGGTCCGATGATCTTTAGTGTTTCTAAAGCCATTTCACGTCAGCACTCTAGTATTTCGGACTATGACGTGATGATTCTCGATCTTACGGATGTACCAATGATTGATGTGACCGTCGGTTTGGCGTTAGAGAATGCGATTAAGGATGCTCTCGATGCCAATTGTGCCGTGTATTTATTATGCCCGAATGAGCGAACACGAGAACAGCTAGAGAAATTCCATGTGATTGACCTTGTGCCTGATGAAAATATGTACCAATTCCGTTACGAAGCATTGAATGCGGCGGTGGCACATGTTGAGGCAGACCAGTATCAGCGCATAACGGCGTAATCATTCTGACAGTTAAAAACGCAACAGTGTCCTGTTGCGTTTTTTTATGCTCTATTTTGTCTTACTCAGAGATAACCTTTACGAGGTAAGGGTTATATTTCCAATATTATCGAAAGGTTTATTTGTAATCATCGTTATTCAACGATAAACTGATGGACCTCCAATACGATACCCAAGGCGATTTTGTAGTAAACCGCTGCTAAATATGAGTCGGTATTAGTAATCACAAACAAACGGCAATCAAGACCTTATGTACGCATTAGAAATTGAACAACTGCGCAAGACGTATGCAGGTGGCTTTGAGGCGTTAAAAGGTATAAGTCTCCAAGTGAAAAAGGGTGACTTCTACGCGCTTCTGGGTCCCAATGGTGCAGGAAAATCGACCACGATTGGCATCATTTCCTCCTTAGTGAATAAAACCTCCGGAACGACGAAAGTTTTCGGTTATGACATTGATACCGACCTCGAATTGGCCAAGCAGAATTTAGGCTTGGTGCCACAAGAGTTCAACTTCAACCAGTTTGAAACCGTTGAGCAAATTGTGATGCAGCAAGCTGGCTATTACGGTGTGTCTAAAGTGTTAGCCAAAGAAAGAGCAGAAAAATACCTGAAAAAATTGGATTTATGGGAAAAACGCCAAGAGCGTGCTCGTAACCTATCCGGTGGGATGAAGCGTCGTTTAATGATCGCAAGAGCTTTGATGCACGAGCCGCAATTACTCATTTTAGATGAACCAACGGCTGGAGTGGATATTGAACTACGCCGCTCAATGTGGGGGTTTCTGAAAGAGATCAACCAAGAGCAAGGAATTACGATTATTTTAACGACACACTACCTAGAAGAAGCGGAGATGCTGTGTCGAAATATCGGCATTATTAATCGTGGTGAGCTGATTGAAAATACCACCATGAAGGCGTTACTAGGTAAGCTAAGCGTCGAGACATTTATCTTGGATATTGAGTCAGAAGTCGAGGTGCCTGAGCTTGAAGGTGTTAATCGACAAAGTATTGTTGATGGCTCTTTAGAGATAGAACTAGATAAGAGCCAAGGATTGAATTCGGTATTCAGTCAGTTAACAGAGCATGGCATTAAAGTTCTCTCAATGCGTAACAAAGCCAACCGACTTGAAGAGTTGTTTGTCAGCATTGTAAGAGAGGGGAGTAATTAAATGTACGGTTTATATTGGACGGCATTTCGCAGCTTGCTGAGCAAAGAAGTCACTCGTTTTACACGTATTTGGGTGCAAACCTTAGTGCCGCCAGCCATTACGATGACGTTGTACTTCATCATTTTCGGCAATCTTATTGGCTCTCGAATTGGTGAGATGAGCGGCTTTAGTTACATGGAGTACATTGTTCCAGGTTTGATCATGATGTCGGTGATCACCAACTCATACTCGAACGTGGCGTCGTCATTCTTTAGTGCAAAGCTACAGAAGAACATTGAAGAACTGCTGGTGGCACCGGTACCAAACTATGTGATTATTGCTGGCTACGTGATGGGCGGCGTGACTCGAGGTTTGTTGGTCGGTGCAATTGTTACTTGTGTGTCACTTTTGTTCGTTGATTTGCAAGTGAAGCACTGGGGCATTATTGTCGCGACTGTCTTCATGACGTCGGTTGTATTTGCTCTCGGTGGCTTGATCAATGCGGTTTACGCAAAAACGTTTGACGATATTTCGATCATCCCTACGTTTGTATTGACTCCTTTAACTTACTTGGGAGGAGTCTTTTATTCGATCAGTCTGCTGCCTGAATTTTGGCAAGGCGTTTCTAAGATCAACCCAATCGTCTACATGGTGAATGCGTTTCGCTACGGCTTTTTAGGTGTCTCGGATGTGGGCATTGTCACTTCATTTAGTGTACTTGCAGTGTTTGTTGTTGCACTGTATGCCATTGCGCATTACCTAGTAACCAAAGGGATTGGCCTAAGAAGCTAAGCCATTCTCATAAAGCAAAGAGCAGCGACTCATGCTGCTCTTTCGCGTGCATAACAATACATACCCATACAATTTTTCGGTTTTTATCATGGTAGGTTTCAATCATTTGTAATAAATGAGTGATCCTATGAATATTGTCCCGCCGCCGCCTTTCTCCTATCAATTATTTAAGCCCAAATATTGGTCTGTATGGCTGGCATTTGGATCTTTAGCGATTCTTGTTAATGTACTGCCATACGTAGTATTACGAATCTTAGGTAGAAGCATCGGCTGTATTGCGATGCATGTAATGAAGCGCCGACACAAGATCGCTCTGCGTAATCTCCAGCTGTGTTTCCCTGATTTTACGGATTGGCAATGTAAGGACGTAGTACGAAAAAACTTTCAATATACTGGAATGGCGATCATCGAAACCGGTATCGCCTGGTTTTGGCCAGATTGGCGGATACGTCGGATAACCTCTATTGTTGGAAAAGATCGTTTACTCGCTGAGGAAAAGAATGGACGTGGTGTGTTGGTGGTGTGCAGTCACCATTTAAACTTGGAGATAACCGCTCGTATTTTTAGCCGGTTTGCCCAAGGTTATGGCGTTTATCGCCCAAATTCGAATCCTGCTTATGAGTTTATTCAACATCGAGGTCGAACTCGTTTTGGACATCAAATGATTGATCGAAAAGACGTGAAATCAATGCTCAAAGTTCTGAAGAGTGGTCATCGACTTTGGTATTTGCCCGACCATGATTATGGCGTTAGCCATTCTGTTTTTGCGCCGTTTTTTGCTGTTGAACAAGCGGCGAGTACCGTCGGGTCTAGTGTTCTCATTGATGCAACAAAGTGCGCGGTTATATCTGGCGTTACAGTGAGTAAAAATCACCATTACACGCTGTACATTGGAAAAGACATTAGCGAGCGTTTCGAGAGACGTAATGCGGTTAAAGCGGCAAGCATCTTGAACCAAGAGCTTGAGAAAATGATAAAACGTGATATTCCAGCGTGGATGTGGCTGCACAAGCGGTTTAAAACTCGCCCTGAAGGGTTAGATTGCGTCTATACGTAGAGTATAAAAAAGGTCGACTAAGAGTCGACCTTTTTACTTTTATGACTCAGAGCTTACTCTGCGCTCTCTGAGTTTGTATTGTTAGATTCAGCTTCTTCCTTCGCTTCGACAACCATATCTACCGTTTGGTTATCGATAAGACGAGCTTTGCCTAGGAACGCAGACATCAGAATGACAGCTTGTGTCGTTTCTGGTGTGATCACTTGTAATGTACGAGCATCACGAATGAAGATCTCATCAGGGTGCAGACCTGCAGCTCGAAGTTGGTCGCTTGCATCTTCGATGATCGATGCGTAGTCATCGCGGCCACCGCGAATGGCACTACTGATCCAACGCATTGTACGAGCAAGTACAGGCGCACGTTGACGCTCGTCCAGCGTAAGCAAGCCATTGCGTGAACTCATTGCTAAACCGTCCATTTCACGTACGGTTGGTACACCGATGATTTCAATGTCCATTGCTAGGTCATCAACCATCTTGCGGATAACCGCAAGTTGTTGGAAGTCCTTCTCGCCGAAGCACGCGACATCCGGTTGTACGATGTTAAACAGCTTATTCACAATCGTCGTTACGCCACGGAAATGACCTGGTCGAGACGCGCCTTCGAGAATTGTTGATAGGCCAGGGACATCGACGAAGGTTTGCTTATCCAGACCTTCTGGGTAGATAACTTCTGGTGTTGGCGTAAATACCACATCGACCCCTTCAGAGGTTAACTTGCTTAAGTCTTCCTCTAGCGTGCGTGGGTAATTATTTAAATCGTCTGCACGATCAAACTGCATCGGATTAACAAAGATGCTTACGACAACGATATCAGCGTATTCGCGTGCTTTACGCACTAAAGTTAAGTGGCCTTCGTGAAGGTTGCCCATGGTAGGGACAAACGCCACTTTACGACCTTCACGTTTAAAGGTTTTAAGGTGTTCACGAACTGCTGAGATTTCCGCAAAAGTTTGCATGCATTTATCCTCTAGGCAATGGTATGAGCGTCGTCTGGGAATACACCGTTGGCTACATCTTCAATGTATTTAGTAACGGCTTTGCGCATATCACCTGTTTCAGCAAGAAAGTTTTTGGAGAATTTCGGCATGTAGTTGGCAGAAATACCAAACATATCATGCATTACGAGAATCTGACCATCTGTTACGTTACCTGCACCAATACCGATAACAGGAACGTCAAGCACTTGCGTAATACGTTCAGCAAGCTCAGCTGGTACGCATTCTAGTAAGACGATTTGAGCGCCTGCTTCTTGCAGCGCTAATGCGTCTTTTACCATGCGGTCTGCTTTTTCTTGATCGCGACCTTGGATTTTGTAACCACCAAAAATATTAACAGCTTGAGGAGTTAAACCAAGATGAGCACAAACTGGAACTGATCGTTCAGTGAGCATTTTCACCGTGTCGACAAGCCAGTCACCACCTTCAATTTTTACCATATTGGCACCAGCACGCATCAGTTTAGCCGCATTTTCGCAAGCTTGCTCTGGCGTGGTGTAGCTCATGAATGGCATGTCTGCCATCAACAAACAATTTGGGCTACCAGCGCGTACGCAACGAGTATGGTAAGCGATATCATCGACCGTTACTGGTAGAGTATCGTTGTGACCTTGCAAAACCATACCTAGAGAATCACCGACAAGAAGTACTGGCATTTCTTGGCTTTCAAACAGTTGGGCAAAGCTCGCATCATAAGCGGTTGAAGTAGCAAATTTACGACCTTCTTGCTTCCACTTGATTAGGTCGTTGATGGTCATTTTTTTCATGGTTTTATCCTTACTAGGAGTTGGCTATGACTGCCAGATACTGAGGCCGTTTCTATCTACTTGTTCCAGTAGTTTAGAGACCTCGGTCCCATCAGGGAGTTGTAAACTTGGTGCAATTTCCGCAAGAGGGTAGAGTACGAATTCACGCTCTTTCATTCCATAATGAGGAACGATCAGCCTCTCGGAATTAATCACCTCATTGCCATAAAGCACAATGTCGAGGTCCAAGGTTCTTGGTCCCCAGCGTTCGTCTTTACGGACACGCCCTTGTTCTTGCTCTATAGCTTGTGTGCAATTGAGCAATTCAATAGGCGTCAAACTGGTGTTAATAGACACAACCGCATTGATGTAATCCGGTTGGTTTTGTGGCCCCATTGGCGTGCTGCTGTATAGCGAAGAAGCTTGAACAAACTCTGATTTAGGCAGCGTTTTTAATGCTTCAATCGCTTGCTTCGCTTGGCTTACAGGATCAGCCAAGTTACTGCCTACCGCAATGTACGCTGTAATCATGATTTGGGCTTACTCTTTTTCTTGCGATAAGTTTTACGGCGGCGCTGGCCTGTTTTCGGTGATTGACCGTCTAAGTCGGCAGCCATTGCTTGACGCATTTCTCGGCCTGCATTTTGAAAAGTTTCCCACCACTTGGCAAGTTTCTGAGTGTCACCACCTTCAATTTCACCGCGCATTTCAAGAAAATCAAAGCCAGCTCTAAATTTATTGAGCTCCATAAGACGGAATGCACGTTTACCGTTACGTCGTGGAAGACGAAGCTGTAACTGCCAAATCTCGCGAATGGTTGCGGTGTGGCGTCTTGGAATGGCAATTGTCCGAACTTGCTCGTCAAGAATGATGTTGCTCGCTTCCATAATGGCGTCGTAATGGCCTAAGTTGCGCTCTTCCATCAGTTCATCGGCTTTCGCACACAGTGGGTACCACAGCATTGCAGCAAACATAAATGCTGGATTGATGCGTTTCCCATCTTCGATGCGCATGTCGGTAGAATCTAGGACAAGATCCAACATCTGCTCAGTGTGAGAGGAGTAATCTTCTGTAAAGTGCGCTGCAATCGTCGGGAATAGTTGCTGGAATAGGTTGTACTCACGCAGTAGGTGGTAGGTTTCTAAGCCATGACCGGATTGCAATAATTTGAGTGACTCTTCAAAAAGACGCGCTGACGGAATGTCACCGAGCAACGGTGCCATGTGTTCGATTGGCGCTGCGGTGTCTTCTTCAATATCAAAGTCTAGTTTTACCGCGAAACGAACCGCACGCAGCATGCGCACAGGGTCTTCACGGTAGCGTGTTTCTGGATCACCAATCAGTCGAATTAGGCGATCTTCTAAATCTTCAATACCACGTGCGTAGTCGTGAATCGAGTAATCTGCGATGTTGTAGTACATCGAGTTAATCGTGAAATCACGGCGCTCAGCATCTTCATCGATGGTGCCGTAGACGTTGTCACGCAGCAGCATACCCTCTTTTGATTGCTGAGAAATGCTCTTATTCTTTTGCTCTTGGTGGTGACCACGGAATGTCGCAACCTCAATGATGTCTCGGCCAAACATAATATGAGCCAAGCGGAAGCGGCGACCAATCAAACGGCAGTTACGAAATAGCTGTTTGATCTGTTCCGGCGTTGCGTTGGTCGCAATGTCAAAATCTTTTGGTTTTTGTCCAAGCAGTAAGTCTCGAACCCCGCCACCCACAAGAAAAGCATCGAAACCAGCACCATTTAGGCGGTACAGTACCTTCAGCGCATTATCACTGATCTGCTTACGCGAAATGTTGTGCTCTTCACGAGTTATTACATTGAGAGCGAGCTCTGGAATTGTGGCAGGTTCGCTTGGTGTATAGTCGTTTGTATTCATGTGCATCTGGCAATAACTGGGTTTAATCCAATCTTGCTTTGGTTAGTTTTATACGCCTCTAGGGCCTAATTTGCGGCTAATGATAGCCTACACAATGCCATTTGAGAATCACGGTGTGATCTCGATCTCTGCTGGAAGCTGTTCCAAGCGCCAGTTTTCGCAGCCCCAACGAAGAATATCTTCTATGTTGGCCGCCCTTACGGTTTCAGGTATCTCGAAACCTAAAAATGTCATGGCGCGCAATAGAGTAGGTTTTGGTGTATCTATATCAATAGCCGTCGCGTGATTTTGTTTCGACAATTTATTGCCGTTGTTGTCCATCGCCAATGGTAAATGCAAGTAGCTAACTTCAGGCTGACCAAGTATTTGGTACAGGCTAATTTGACGCCCTGTCGGCTCGATTAAGTCTGCACCTCGCACGACTTCTGTGACGCCTTGGTCGATGTCGTCCAATACTACCGCAAGATTATAAGCAAATAATCCATCTCGACGTTTAATAATGAAATCTTCATTAACGAGTTGCTCTGGAATAGTAATGGTTCCCCGCTTTTGGTCGAGGAAATGAGCGACAGGCTTGGTCATTTTTAGGCGAATCGCGCCGTCTTTCAAGTTTTTATCGCGGCAAGTGCCAGGATAAAAACCGCCATGCTCTTTAATTTGCTTACGAGTACATTGGCAATAATAGGCTTCCCCATTTTCGAGCCATTTGTTTATTTGAGCTTGGTAAAGGTCGTGACGTTCGCTCTGGTATACCACTTCTCCATCCCAATGCAGCTGATAGGCCTTGAGTGCCTCTAGGATAAGTTGCGCTGCACCTGGCATTTCTCTTGGTGGGTCTAAGTCCTCAATACGTACTAACCAAGCTCCGTTTTGTGCTTTCGCTTGAAAATAACTGCCAAGAGCGGCAATCAGTGAACCAAAATGCAGTGGACCAGAAGGAGATGGGGCGAATCGACCTACATAGCGTGTCATGCGTGTATCTCGAATTTAGTAAACAAATAGGGTGCGAAGATAGCCAAAACAAAAAGGGAGCCTGAGCTCCCTTCAACAATCATAATGCTGGGTGATTAACCTTGCATTTGCTTCTCTTTGATTTCTGCAAGTGTTTTACAGTCAATACAAAGGTCAGCGGTTGGACGTGCTTCAAGACGGCGAACGCCAATCTCTACGCCACAAGACTCACAGAAGCCAAAATCGTCTTCTTTGATTTTATCCAAAGTCTTTTCAATCTTCTTGATCAAACGGCGTTCGCGGTCACGGTTACGCAGTTCTAGGCTGAACTCTTCCTCTTGAGAGGCGCGGTCAACTGGATCTGGGAAGTTTGCTGCTTCGTCCTGCATGTGGTGAACAGTACGATCCACTTCAGCTCTTAGCTGGTCGCGCCAAGCTGTTAAGATTTTCGTAAAGTGTTCAACCTGCTCTGGTGACATGTACTCTTCACCAGGTTTTTCCTGATATGGCTCCACGCCGGCAATGGCTAGGATGCCTATCGTTTTCTTCTTTGATTCTGGCATACAGCATCTCCTACTTACACCTAGTCAACTGCTACGCAGTCAATTTAAGGCGGGTATCTATAGCAAAAAGAGGCGGTGCAAGCAAATACTGAATCGCAAAGTTATCGTCAATGTGAAGACGACATCATTTTTTCTCTTAATTGATAAAATCAATAGCGGAAATCAGCTTCATTCCAGTATCGCTCAGTTCAGCTTTGTAGCAGAGAACTTCCACTCCAGCGTCTTGTGCTTGTTTGAGTAATAGTGAATATTTCGCGTCTATATGGTGCGCCGCGGATACTTTTTCAATACCTGAATGTAAAACAGTGAATAAAAGTATGGCTCTACTTCCATTTTGTGCCATTTCTGTGAGCTCTCTCAGGTGTTTTTGTCCCCGAGTCGTGACCGCATCTGGGAAGTATCCTTGTCCAGTAGAGTCGGTCTCATCAAGAAGAGTGACGCTTTTCACTTCTATATAGCACTTTGGCTTGTCGTCTGCGCTGAGCAAGATATCAATTCGGCTATTTTCATTGCCGTATTTCACCTCAGTTTGAAGTGTGTCATAACCATAAAGCTCTGAAATGACATTATTTTCAATAGCCTCTACGGCTAATTGATTGGCACGCGCGGTGTTGATACAAATACGGTGGCCTTGTTCGGTCTCACTCAACTCCCAACTATTGGGGTATTTTCGTTTCGGGTTGTCGGAAGTAGAAAACCAAACTTTGTTTCCGGGCGTTGCACAACCCGTCATTGCACCTGTATTTGCGCAGTGGATTGTACGGATTTCACCAGTATCGAGCTCGATATCGGCAAGAAAGCGTTTATAACGTTTGAGTAGAGTGGCGGACTCTAAAGCGGGTGTGAAATGCATTTGCTTATTTAGACAAAAAATTTTTTATGTACAATGTTGCCACCATTACACCATAAGGTATTTCCTTTGTCACAATTGCCGATTGAAGCCGTGATGCCTGAGTTGCTGACGGCGGTCAAAAATCAACATCAAGTGATCTTAAAAGCGGCGCCTGGTGCCGGTAAGTCGACTTACTTCCCTTTGCAGTTACTCTTAAATCATTCGGTTGCTGGAAAAATCATCATGCTTGAGCCAAGACGACTCGCGGCGCGTAACATTGCCCGTTATCTTGCTGAGCAATTGGGAGAACAAGTTGGTCAACGCGTGGGTTATCGAGTTCGTGGCGAGGCAAAGGTAAGTTCTGCAACGCAGCTGGAGATCGTGACCGAAGGGATCATGACCAGGATGATCCAAACTGACCCTGAACTGGATGGGGTTGATCTACTGATCTTTGATGAGTTTCATGAACGCAGCATTCATGCCGATACCGCTTTGGCATTCAGTTTAGAAGTTCAAGAGGCATTGCGAGACGATCTCAAGCTGGTGGTAATGTCGGCAACGCTTGACCAACAAGCATTACAATCGTTGTTGCCGGAAGCTAGTTACATTGAATCTGAAGGGCGCAGCTTTGATGTGGCAATGCGCTACCAGCCGTTAGGTGTGAACGAGCATTTACCTACGAGTATGGCAAAAACAATAGAAAGTCTTATGAACAAAGAGTCTGGATCTTTGTTAGCTTTCCTACCGGGTGTTGGTGCCATAAAACAAGTTGAAGAGCGGTTGTCTCATTTAGCGGATGATATCGACGTATGCCCACTTTATGGTCAACTGAGCTTTGCAGATCAACAAAAAGCGATTACGCCAGCAGAACAAGGTAAGCGTAAAGTCGTTCTAGCGACCAACATTGCAGAAACTTCACTAACGATTGAAGGCATTCGCCTCGTCGTTGATTCTGGGTTAGAGCGTATTGCCCGCTTTGATTTGAAAAACGGTTTAACACGCTTAGAGCAAACACGCATTGCACAGTCTTCAGCGATTCAGCGTGCAGGACGAGCGGGACGAATAGAAGAGGGCATTTGTGTTCGTCTTTATTCTGAAAACCAGTTCAAGCAGCAACCGCTGGTTCCCCAACCCGAAATTTTGCATTCCGATTTAGCTAGTTTAGTTATGGAGCTTGCCTTTTGGGGAGCGAGTGATATCCACGATCTAAAGTGGCTTGATGTTCCCGCTAATGCGTCATTGGAACAAGCGAAGCAGCTATTGGTGTCATTGGGACTACTGACGGAAAAAGGGCAATTAACGTCCGAAGGAAAACAGGCGCATGAACTAGGCGTTGAGCCTCGTGCGGCTGCGATGCTAATTAAAGCGCAATCTTACAGTGATAAGATGTTAAATGCTGCTTTGGCGGCGGTCGCACTGATTGAAGAGCCAGAGAGAAATGTTACCAATATCGCTTATAGCTTGCATCGTTGGCTTGTTGGTACTCATCCAAAAAAGTCGATGTTGTTCAAGCGTGCTCAATCTCTGGCGTACAAATTGGATACGGTATTTGACCTGAAAGGCGTGGATGAAGATGCATTACCGCTGGTGTTAAGTTTGGCATTTCCAGATCGCATTGCACAGCAGCGCACAAATCAATTTGGGCGATTTACTTTGGCTAATGGTCATGGTGCAGAATGTCGTCAGGAAGACATGCTAGGTGGCTGTGAGTATTTGGTTGCCGTTGACTTAATGCGTTCTCATTCTAATTCAAGTCAAATTCATTCGGCATGTGAATTGGATGTCAATATATTGCGAACGACCTTTGATACGCTATTTTCGTCTGAAGAAGTAGTGGACTGGGATGAAAAAAGAGGCCGTCTAATAGCTGAGCGACAAACAAAACTCGGTCTGCTGGTCGTTGAACGCGAGCCGTTGCCAAGCCCGGGCAAAGAAAAAATGACACAAGCTTTACTCACGTATGTCCGCCGCCAGGGCTTACAGAGTCTAAACTGGACACCGGCAGCGGAGAGCTTGTTAGCTCGGGTTCGTTGTGCGGTGGAATGGTTACCTGAGCAGTCATGGCCAATGTTTGATGAAGTCAGTTTGCTGGATTCATTAGAGGAGTGGTTAGAACCATACATGACGTCTGTCAGTTCGGTTAAAGACCTGAGCAAGATAAACTTGGTCGAAGCGCTTAATGCTCGATTAGGTTGGCCACTCAATCAACAACTGGATGAATGGTTACCTGAGCATTACCAACTGCCCACAGGTTCAAAGAAGCGTATCCGTTACCAATATGGCCATGAGCCGATATTATCGGTGCGTATGCAAGAAGTATTTGGGGAGAGTGGTTCCCCAACGGTGGCTCTTGGCCGCAAGCGTTTGGTGCTTGAACTGCTTTCACCGGCACAACGTCCATTGCAAGTAACGTCGGACTTGGCGGCTTTCTGGAACGGAAGCTACAAAGACGTTCAAAAAGAGATGAAAGGGCGCTACCCAAAACACGTTTGGCCAGATGATCCTGCCAATCATGTAGCAACAACGAAAACAAAAAGACAATTGAATAATGACTGACAGCAAGAAGCCTAGCGCGAAAAAAGCGCCAGCGAAGAAAAGTACAACCAATAAAGGAGCCGCAAAACAGACTCGACGTACGCCGAGTAAAAAGCCGACTAACGAGAAACGTTCGTGGTTGAAAGTTCTGTGGTCGTTTAGCTGGAAAGCTGGCGTTGCACTTGCCGCTGTTTTGCTGTTTGTTGGGATTTACTTAGATAGTGTGGTGAAAGAACGCTTTGAAGGCCAGCTGTTTGAGCTGCCAACGGTGGTTTATGCCCGTATCTTGAATCTAAGCCCTGGTGAGAATATCACCATCCAAGAACTGCGCAACGAGCTAGATGTGTTGAATTACCGTAAAGTGAGTCAACCTCGTTACCCAGGCGAATATTCCTCTTCTTCCACTCGGATTGAATTGATTCGTCGTCCATTCGAGTTTGCCGATGGTCCCGAGCCAGATCGTCACATTATGCTGCATTTCTCTGATTCCGGTTTGCAACGTATTCAGTCTTTAGAATCTCGAGGAGACCTTGGTTACTTGCGCCTAGAACCGAAGATGTTGGGCATGCTGGAGAAAGACCGTGATGAACAGCGCCTTTTCTTACGTCGTGATCAGTTCCCTGAAATTTTGGTGGATGCACTGCTTGCGACCGAAGACCGGGATTTTTATCAACATGACGGGGTGTCACCGCTCGCGATTGCACGTGCATTGGTTGCGAACATTAAGGCGGGTCGTACTGTTCAAGGTGGTAGTACGCTGACTCAGCAATTGGCAAAAAACCTGTTTTTGACTCGTGATAAAACACTGTGGCGTAAAGTTCGAGAAGCGTATATCGCGCTAATTTTGGATTACCGTTACAGCAAAGATCGTATCTTAGAAGCCTACCTAAACGAAGTGTACCTAGGTCAAAGTGGAGGTGAAGCGATCCACGGGTTTGGCTTGGCGTCGCGTTACTATTTTGGGCAGCCAATTCAGGAGTTGCGAATCGATCAACTGGCGATGTTAGTTGGGATGGTAAAAGGACCGTCTTACTACAACCCAATTCGTTACCCTGAGAGAACGAAAGAGCGTCGTGATCTCGTTCTGCGCCTGTTAATGCAGCAAAACATGTTGACTTCAGAGCAGTATGAACAAGCTGTAAGTCGTCCACTCGATACGCAAAGCAAGCCACGTATTGCGAGCCGTCAGCCAGCTTATTTCCAACAATTGAGCATTGAATTAAAAGAAAAAGTTGGGGAGCGATTTAAAGCAGAGACCGGACTGCGCGTATTTACGTCTCTGGACCCAGTATCGCAAAGCAAAATGGAACAAGCTATCGCGAAAAAGATCCCAGAACTAGCTAAACGGGGTGGTAAAGAGTTAGAAGCCGCTGCTGTGGCCGTTGATCGCCATAGTGGTGAAATCCGTGCGATGGTTGGTGGTAAACGTGTCGGTTATGAAGGCTTTAACCGAGCGCTCAATGCCAGTCGTCCAATTGGTTCTTTAGTGAAACCAGCGATTTACTTAACGGCTCTAGAACAACCGGATAAATACAACCTAGGCACGACGCTACACGACACGCCGTTAAGTCTGAAGAGCAGTAAAGGTAACGTGTGGACGCCGCGCAACTACGATAGAAAATATCGTGGTGATGTGCCACTTTACATTGCTTTAGCGAAATCACTTAACGTACCAACCGTGCGCTTAGGTATGGCACTTGGCATTCCTGAAGTCTCCAATACTTTAGAGCGTTTGGGCGTGAACAAAGACGAAATTCGCCCAGTGCCTTCGATGTTTTTGGGTTCGTTTTCTTTGACGCCATTCGAAGTCGCACAGATGTATCAGACTCTGACGAATTCAGGTAAGCGTGCAAAACTGACCGCTCTGCGCTCAGTCATGGATATGGAAGGTAATGTGCTGTATCAATCCTTGCCTCGTTCATCAAGAGCCGTGGATGAACAAGCTGCATGGCTAACGACCTACGCGATGAAACAAGGGGTTGCTCAAGGCACTGGCCGCTTCTTACAAAGCCAGTTTGGTTGGGCTGCATTGGCAGGAAAAACGGGTACCAGTAATGACAACCGCGATAGTTGGTTTGTCGGTGTTGATGGTCGGGAGGTGACGACAATTTGGCTAGGCCGCGACGATAATAAACCCGTGAATCTAACGGGGTCGAGTGGTGCATTACGAGTGTACGCAGAGTACTTGAAGCAGCGTATTCCTGAGCGCTTAGAGCTCCCATGGCCAAGAGAAATCACCACATTAGGGTTCAAGCCTACATCTGATGGAGGTTTAGAAATGAACTGCCGTAGTGATTACAAACTGCCGGTTTGGGATAAAACCGGTCAGATAAAGCAACAGTGTGAGAAGAAATCAAACTGGTTAAATAGCATATTTGATTGGTAGCATCGCCAAATCAACAACATTAGCTTGTTTATCTGATTAATTCTTAGTACATATTAGGGCGTGTTAGTACAGTACTGCTAGCACGCCCTACTTGATCAGATATTCAATAAAGGAAGAAGTGAATGTTCAAAAAGCTGTTATCAAGCCCATCGGTTCGCAACTTTGCGCTTTGGGTTAGTACCTTTTTGATGATCACTCCTTCTGTTTCCCTCGCAAACTCTCTAACAAAAACGGATGACTTGGAACCTCGACCAAAGGTGGCGGTTGTGCTCGCTGGCGGCGGAGCGAAAGGGGCGGCACACATTGGGGTTTTAAAAGCATTGGAAGAAATGCAGATCCCTGTCGATATTGTGACCGGTACCAGTATGGGCGCCTATGTGGGTGGGCTCTATGCCACGGGGATGAGTGCTGATGAAATTGAGAGTTTTATCTACACCGTCGATTGGGGCAGCGGTTATCGAGATCGTGTTGACCGTAGCCAACGTCGAGTTCGTGACAAAGAGTATGAAGACCGCTATCAAATTAATACCGATCTCGGCTTAAGGTTCGGTGAGGTACGAGCACCAACGGGTGTGGTGCAAGGCCAGAACATGTTGCGAGTATTGCGTGAGACTACAGGGAACTTAGGGCGATTCGATTCTTTTGATGATCTTGCCATTCCTTATCGTTCTGTTGCGACAGATATTCTTGCCTTAGAAGAAGTCGTATTGGGCAATGGTTACCTTGTGGACGCCATGATGGCTAGCATGTCTGTACCAGGAGCGCTTCCTCCCTATAAGCTCAATGGCCATATGCTTGTTGATGGCGGCGTCGTCAATAACATGCCTGTCGATGTGGCTCGCGCCATGGGGGCTGATGTCGTTATTGCCGTCGATATTAGCACCGATTACAAAACCGAAGATGAATTTACGGGGCTGTTTACTGTCGCGGACCAACTCTCTAACTATCTCGTTCGTCGTAGTACACAACAGCAAGTGGACGAGCTTGAACCTCAAGATATCTATATTCGTCCCAATGTGGGCACCATGGAAACTGTCGAGTTCGACAAAATGCCTTGGGCTTTTCAAGCTGGGTACGATATTACCAAGCAGTTAAAAGACAAGCTGAAAGGGTTGCGCTTGTCCAATGCGGACTATCAAAAATACATCGATCGCAAACAAGAAGTTCGTAAAACTTTGATTTATGGTGATCAGCGTGTGGTTGATGACATAGTGATTGTTAATAACACGCACTACAGCGATGTGTTGTTGACGAATCGTATTGAATTAGAAACCGGACGTCGTATTTCAACGGCCGAAATTGAGAAAGCCGTTGAAAACCTCTACGCGTTAGATAGGTTCGAGCTCATCACTTATCACTTTGAAGAGGTGGATGGTGAGACATTGTTGGTTTTTGATGTTAACGAGAAGTCGTGGGGGCCTAATTATCTCAACTTCCGATTTTTTCTTGAAGATGACTTCGATACAGATAGCCAGTACGGCATAGGAATATCGACCAACTTTACCAATTTAAACTCTCATGGCGCGGAGTTGGCGTTCAACGTAGAAATGGGCACGGATAAGCTGATTGAAGCTGAGTTGTATTCCCCTGTTTTATCTAGCCAAGAACTTTTTGTATCGGGGCGAATTTCCTATGGTAGTGAGAGCCGAAACTTACCTTTAACAGAGCCTCAAGCACCAGATTTAGAGTCAGTAAATGACTTTTTTCCGGTCACTTACGATGATTTTACAACAGAGTTAGCGATAGGTATCCAACCCACATTGTGGCAAGAACTTCGATTTGGCGCTCGCTACTCAACCGGAGATATTGAGCTTTCTACTTTGGCTTCTGCTGGTAAATTGGATTTTGAACGTCGTGGCCTGTTTGCCAATTATCGCCTAGATACACTTGATGATTTCGCATTTCCGACTCGTGGGCTTTTAGTCGATCTCGAATATTTAGTGTCTCATGATCAAAGTCCTCAAGGCGTTAGCCTTTTAGAAACTGACAAAATTATTGAAGATACCGTTTATGAAATCTCTGCACGATTTAAAGGTGCAGTGAGTCATCAGCGTCATACTTTAGTCGGACATGCTGAATATAGTTTTGTAGAGAGTAAAAACTCATCTTTACCGCTTGATCCCAGAGAGTTGGGCGGCTTCTTAAGCCTATCGGGAATCCCAAGAAATAGCCTGATCGGACAGAACTTATTTTTCAGCAGTTTGGTGTACCGATATAAGTGGTTTGATAATGATTTCGGATTGTTTGAAGCTCCAGTCTACCTGGGCGCATCGGTCGAATATGGCGGTGTTTGGTCTGATAATGATCTGAAACTAAACGAAGCGCCGCTTTACAATGCTGGCTCCATCTTCTTTGGTGTTGACTCACCAATAGGACCAATAATGTTGGCATACGGTCGTACCGAGCAAGATTTGGATGCTGTGTATTTGATCGTAGGAACATCGTTTAATTAATCGGGTATGAGAAAGCAAAAACTTGGCATATTTGGTCAAAATTAGCAGAACTTTAGTCGTAAGTTGCTATGTTGGTCAAAATGATAAGATTTTAATTTAAGGTTAAATTTGCTATTATTTTGCCCACAGTTTGGCCTCTACGGCGCTGTTTCTCAATCATAATTGAATGAAAACAAGGGCAATGGAGAGCCAAGTTTCCAAGGATGTTCACTCCTTTACTTTAACAATAGTAATAATAGAGGAGGAACCGCAATGAGAGGAAAAAGTCGTGCTTGAAGCCTACCGTAAACACGTCGAAGAGCGTGCTGCTGAAGGAGTTGTTCCTAAACCGCTAGACGCAGAACAAGTTGCTGGACTTGTAGAACTTCTGAAAAATCCCCCGCAAGGTGAAGAAGAAGTCATTCTTGACCTACTTGAAAACCGTATCCCTCCAGGTGTTGATGAAGCTGCTTATGTAAAAGCGGGTTTCCTAACAGCAGTAGCAAAAGGTGAAGTTAAATCACCATTAGTGAGTCGTGAAAAAGCGGCTGAACTGCTAGGCACTATGCAAGGTGGTTACAACATCGAACCGCTAGTTGAGCTATTGGATGATGAAGCACTGGCAGAGATCGCAGTAAAAGCGCTGTCTCATACGCTGCTGATGTTTGATGCTTTCTATGACGTAGAAGAGAAAGCGAAAGCAGGCAATGCGCATGCACAGAAAGTACTTCAATCATGGGCTGATGCTGAGTGGTTCCTTTCTAAGCCTAAGCTTGAAGAAAAAGTCACTCTAACCGTATTTAAAGTAACAGGTGAAACGAACACGGATGACCTTTCACCTGCACCTGACGCTTGGTCTCGCCCTGATATCCCAGTACACGCACTGGCGATGCTTAAAAACGAGCGTGAAGGAATAAACCCTGATCAACCGGGTACTATTGGCCCGATCAAGCAAATTGAAGAATTAAAAGACAAAGGTCATCAATTGGTTTACGTTGGTGATGTTGTTGGTACTGGCTCTTCACGTAAATCTGCAACCAACTCAGTGCTTTGGTTTATGGGTGATGATATCCCTTACGTTCCAAACAAACGAGCTGGTGGGTATGTGCTTGGTGGCAAAATTGCCCCTATCTTCTTTAACACAATGGAAGATGCTGGCGCACTACCAATCGAAGTTGACGTAACTAAGCTCAACATGGGCGATGTTATCGATGTTTACCCATATGAAGGTAAAGTTTGCAACCACGAAACTGGTGAGGTTCTAGCTGAGTTCTCGCTAAAAACAGAAGTACTGATTGATGAAGTTCGTGCTGGTGGTCGTATCCCATTGATCATCGGTCGTGGTTTGACAGACAAAGCGCGCCAGTCTCTAGGTCTTGAGCCTTCGGACGTATTCCGCAAACCTGGTGAAATCGCAGATTCTGGCAAGGGTTACACGCTTGCACAGAAAATGGTTGGTAAAGCGTGTGGCGTAGAAGGCATTCGCCCTGGTACCTACTGTGAGCCGAAAATGACGACAGTAGGTTCGCAAGATACTACAGGCCCTATGACTCGTGATGAACTTAAAGACTTGGCGTGTCTCGGCTTCTCTGCTGATCTTGTCATGCAGTCTTTCTGTCACACATCGGCTTATCCAAAACCAGTAGACGTTAACACTCACCATACACTTCCGGACTTTATTATGAACCGCGGTGGTGTATCTCTTCGTCCTGGTGACGGTATTATCCACTCATGGCTGAACCGTATGCTACTACCGGATACTGTCGGTACGGGTGGTGACTCACATACTCGTTTCCCTCTGGGTATTTCATTCCCAGCTGGCTCGGGCTTGGTTGCCTTTGCAGCTGCAACAGGCGTTATGCCGCTAGACATGCCAGAGTCAATCTTGGTTCGTTTTAAAGGTGAAATGCAACCGGGTATTACACTGCGTGATCTTGTTCATGCCATCCCTTACTACGCGATTCAGCAAGGTCTACTAACGGTAGAAAAAGCGGGCAAGATCAACGAATTTTCTGGCCGTATCCTTGAGATTGAAGGCTTAGAAACGCTAACGGTTGAGCAAGCATTTGAGCTTTCTGATGCATCTGCAGAGCGTTCGGCGGCAGGTTGTACTGTGAAATTGTCTCAAGAGTCGATCGAAGAGTACTTAAACTCTAACATCGTGATGCTGAAGTGGATGATCTCTGAAGGTTACGGTGATCGCCGTACTATCGAGCGCCGCATTACTGCAATGCAAGAGTGGCTAGCAAACCCTGAGCTGATGCAAGCAGATAAAGACGCTGAATACGCACATGTGATTGAAATCGATATGGCTGAAATCAATGAGCCAGTACTATGTGCACCGAATGACCCAGATGACGCTCGTTTGTTGTCTGAAGTACAAGGCACAGCGATTGATGAAGTGTTCATCGGTTCTTGTATGACGAACATCGGTCACTTCCGCGCAGCAGGTAAATTGCTTGATAAGTTCAATGGCCAGTTAGCAACGCGCCTTTGGGTAGCGCCACCAACAAAGATGGATAAAGACCAACTGATTGAAGAAGGCTACTACGGTATCTTCGGACGTGCAGGGGTTCGTATTGAAACGCCAGGGTGTTCACTTTGTATGGGTAACCAAGCGCGTGTTGCAGATAAATCAACAGTAATGTCGACTTCAACGCGTAACTTCCCGAACCGTCTGGGTACTGGTGCGAATGTTTACCTGTCGTCAGCTGAGCTAGCTGCAGTAGGTGCAATTCTAGGTAAGATTCCAACCAAAGAAGAATACCTAGAATACGCGAAGCAAATCGACGCTACGGCAACGGATACGTACCGCTACTTGAACTTCCATAAAATGGATCAATACACCAAGAAAGCGGACGAAGTGATCTTCCAAGAGCCGGCATAATCAGAAATGCACAATTCAAAAGCACCTCACATGAGGTGCTTTTTTTATGGGAGCAATTCGCTATACTCGCACCAAATTGATACGAAATAGGCAATCTCGGTGGAATTTGAATTCATTCGTAACACGTTGATGGGCGAGTACTACGTAAAATGTAGCATGGGACATGAGATTGTAGGGCGCTGGTTGCAAGAAGAAATTGGCAAAGATCCGATGAAGATTGCACAAGTTGAAAAGCTAATTGAGCAGTCATTTTTAGCGCCTTCTCAGGAGCATAACCTAACAGGCACGGAAATTAGCTTGATGATTCAGGGCGATGAAGTTCTTGTACAAGAAAACGCATTAGCCCATGAATATGATGTCGAGATGGAAAGTGAGTTCGACTTCTACAATGCAGAAAGTACAGCAAGTTGTGGGATAGAGGATTTCATGGCACTTATCGAACAGTGGAAAGACTTTTTGAACATTTAATGCACAGTTTTGGGTAACTTCTCTGCCGTTGCTTTAAATTTGTGAAAAGGGCGCACCGATATGGTGCGCCCTTTTTGTTTATAGATATGTAAATTGAGGTTAGTTTTTATTATTCAATAACTTAAAAACTTGGCACGTAGATTGGATTATAAGAAGTGTTTCAGGATGAAAGCTTCGGAGATAACTCAATGAAAATAATCAATGCCATTATTAAGCCGTTTAAATTAGACGATGTACGAGAAGCATTGGCTGATGTCGGTATCGAAGGGATGACAGTATCAGAAGTTAAAGGGTTCGGTCGTCAAAAAGGTCACACGGAATTGTACCGCGGTGCAGAGTATCAAGTCGATTTTCTACCAAAGGTGAAAATTGAAATCGCGACTCACGCAGACAATGTAGATCGCGTTGTTGAAGCAATTACAAAAGCTGCGCAAACCGGAAAAATCGGCGACGGTAAAATTTTTGTTTACGATCTGAACCAAGCGGTGCGTATCCGAACTGGCGAAATGGACGCAGAAGCACTTTAAGAATTCAAAGGATTGGAGATACTTATTATGGAATTAACAACAACAGTAACCGAGTTACGTTACGCACTTGACACCTTTTTCTTCCTCATTTCCGGTGCGTTGGTAATGTGGATGGCAGCAGGCTTTGCGATGCTAGAGGCTGGCCTTGTGCGCTCTAAAAACACAACAGAAATTCTTACGAAGAACATCTGTTTGTACGCCATCGCATGTACGATGTTTCTGATTGTCGGTTATAACATCATGTATGTCGATAATGGAGAAGGAGGCTGGTTACCTTCATTTGGTACTTTAATTGGTACTCAAGGTGAAGGGGCCGACCACTCTTTAGAGTCTGACTTCTTCTTCCAAGTTGTCTTCGTTGCAACTGCCATGTCCGTCGTTTCTGGTGCGGTAGCTGAGCGCATGAAGCTTTGGTCTTTCTTGATTTTCTCTGCGATTTTAACTGCGTTTATCTATCCAATGGAAGGTTACTGGACATGGGGTGGAGGCTTCCTAGCAGAAGCTGGATTTAGTGACTTTGCGGGTTCTGGTATCGTACATATGGCAGGTGCTTCTGCTGCTCTTGCTGGTGTGTTACTGCTTGGCGCGCGTAAGGGTAAGTACGGTAAAAATGGTGAAATCTATCCGATTCCAGGTTCTAACATGCCTTTGGCAACGTTGGGTACTTTTATCCTTTGGTTTGGCTGGTTTGGATTTAACGGTGGTTCTCAGTTGATGGTTTCAGATTTTGAGAATGCTACAGCGGTAGGTCAGATCTTTCTAAACACTAACGCAGCAGCGGCTGCCGGTGCAATTGCGGCGCTATTCGTTTGTAAAACTACTTGGGGTAAAGCCGATTTAACGATGATTCTCAATGGCGCGCTAGCTGGCTTGGTTGCCATCACTGCAGACCCTCTATCGCCATCACCACTGTACGCGGTTGCGATTGGTGCGGTGTCGGGTGCACTAGTTGTATTCAGTATCATTGCTCTAGATAAACTTAAAATTGACGATCCAGTAGGTGCTATCTCAGTTCACGGTGTGTGTGGTTTCTTCGGCCTAATGGTAGTGCCACTGAGCAACGGTGATGCAACGTTTGGTGCACAGCTTTTAGGTGCCGTAGTTATCTTTGCTTGGGTATTTGGTGCCAGCCTAGTTGTGTGGGCAATCTTGAAAGCAACCGTTGGGATTCGCGTTACAGAAGATGAAGAAATGGAAGGTATGGACATGCATGATTGTGGTGTTGGTGCTTACCCAGAGTTTGTTACAGTGAAATAATCATTAGCTTGTAATAAATGGTTACACACTTAACACAATAAAACCTGCTCCGATGAGCAGGTTTTTTAATATTCGTCATTGTCTTCTTATTGAACATACATATAATAACGCAACTGATAAACGTTATCATTAGCATGGTAAAGGATTAAACAATGAAAAAACTGCTAACTCTTTCAGCACTAACTTGCGCTACTCTAGCTCCAACAGCAATGGCTGCTGAAGAAGTGAACGTCTACTCTTACCGTCAACCTTTCCTAGTTGAACCTATGTTCAATGAGTTCACTAAAGAAACTGGTATCAAAGTAAACGTAAAATTTGCTAAAAAAGGCTTAGCAGAAAAGCTAGCTCAAGAAGGTGAGTACAGCCCTGCTGACGTTATTCTTACGACAGACATCAGCCGTCTAGCTGAACTGACAAACAAAGGTTTAGTTCAGAAAGTCGATAGCAAAATCATTGAAGAAAACGTACCTGCTCAATACCAAGATAAAGAGAATGAGTGGTTTGCTCTAACTCTACGTTCTCGTAGCGTTTATTCATCACGTGATCGCGTAGGTAAACTAGGCGCAGATTTCAACTACGCAGACTTAGCTAAGCCAGAGTTCAAAGGTAAAATTTGTACTCGTAGCGGTAAGCACCCGTACAACGTTTCTCTAGTTTCAGCAATGATTGCTCACAATGGCGAAGCAGAAACCAAAGAGTGGTTGGAAGGTGTGAAAGCAAACCTTGCTCGCAAACCACAAGGCAACGATCGTGCACAAGTTAAAGCGATCAAAGAAGGCCTATGTGATGTTTCTCTAGGTAACAGCTACTACCTAGGTAAAATGGTTAACGACAAAGAGCAAAAAGCTTGGGCTGATGCAGTTTACATCAACTTCCCTAATCAAGAGACTACAGGCACTCACGTGAATATCTCTGGTATGGCGATGGCGAAGTACTCTCCAAACAAAGACAATGCTGTGAAGCTAATGGAATTCCTAACGGGTGACAAAGCGCAGCAAATGTACGCAGAAGTTAACTATGAGTACCCAGTTAAAGAAGGCGTGAAGCGTTCTGAGCTTGTGGAATCTTGGGGTGACTTTAAAGCAGACAAGCTTTCTCTAGACGATATTGCAGCCAACCACGAAGCGGCAATTAAGCTATTAGACGAAGTGAAATTTGACCTTTAATTCCTTGTGGGGGTATAACAGTACCCCCATTTGATTAAAGGATATGAGATGTATTTGCAACAGCATTTGTATTTCATACAGCCTTGCAGTAATTAGGCGATGAAAGATAAACAATCTTTATGGAAAACCAGTAGTGGGGTAATAACTCTGCTACTGGTTTTGCCGATCTTAGCGATCTTCTACACCGCGATTGGTGAAACGGATGATTTGTTTGCTCATTTAATGGCAACGGTCATGCCGACTTATATTTTTAACACGGTTGCGCTAACTGTTGGCGTAATGGTGCTGTCCTTAATTCTTGGTATTCCAAGCGCTTGGATAATGGCCATGTGTAAACTGCCGACCGAAAAATGGTTGCAGTGGGCATTGGTACTACCTCTTGCAATGCCAGGTTATATCATTGGTTATATTTTTACTGATTGGTTTGATTTTGCAGGTCCAATTCAAATCTTTTTGCGTGATGTAACCGGATGGGGACCTGGCGAGTATTGGTTCCCTGACATTCGTACGTTGCCTGGTGCGACCTTTGTGTTGGCTTTGGTGTTGTATCCTTACGTGTATTTATTGTGCCGGGCTGCGTTTATGGAGCAAAATGTCTCTTTATTGCAAAGCGCGCGTTTGCTCAAGTGCTCTCCATGGGAAAGCTTTTGGCGCATCTCGATGCCGTTAGTAAGACCCTCTATCGCAGTGGGTTTATCATTGGTCGCAATGGAGACCATTGGCGACTTTGGTACGGTAAGTTACTTCGCGGTGAGTACGTTAACCACAGCGGTCTACGATACTTGGTTGGGGTACTCTAATCTTAATGCGGCAGCCAAGATTTCTGCCATGATGCTCGTCATTGTAGTACTGCTTCTTAGTGCAGAACGATACAGCCGCCGTAAACAAAAGCTTTTTCAAAGCCAATTTAACAGTCACGAAGATTTTCGTTACGAGTTGACGGGCTGGAAAAAGTGGACCGCACTAGTTTGGTGCTGGGGCTTGGTTTCGGTCGCGTTTATTTTGCCGCTACTACAGCTGATTGATTATGCGATCACTTATTTTGCGCAGAGTTGGACCTCAGAGTTTCGTGAATACGCATGGAATAGCTTAGTTGTGTCTGTTATTGCTGCGATTATTGGTGTCGCTGTCGCACTGATCGTTAACTTTACCCATCGAGTCAATGGTAAACGAGAAAGCTTGGCATTTATGCGTCTTTCTTCTATGGGTTATGCAGTACCAGGAACGGTACTAGCCATCGGTGTGATGGTCGCTGTGCTGTTTATGGATCATCGTGTCAACGACGTTGCTAAAGCCATGGAGTGGGGAAGACCGGGACTTATTTTTTCTGGTTCCATGTTCGCACTAGTATTTGCCATGGTTGTGCGCTTTTCCGCGGTAGCGATTGGTAGTATCGAGAGTAATTTAAATAAAATTTCTCCGTCGTTAGATATGGCATCGCGCACTATGGGTTGTAAGCCCAATGTCATGCTGTGGCGCGTGCACTTTCCGCTGGTTAAGCGCGGTGCACTGATTGCGGCTTTATTAGTGTTTATCGAGTCAATGAAAGAGCTCAATGCGGCTTTGTTACTTCGTCCGTTTAACTTTGAAACACTAGCCACATACGTTTATAACTTCGCCTCGGATGAGCATTTAGAATTGGCCGCTTTGCCAGCGGTCCTGTTGGTTCTTGTTGGGTTGATCCCGCTTGTTGTTGTTAACCGTTCACTGGAGCAAAATCACTGATGAGCTGTGCATTATCAATTAAAAACCTAACGTGCCAATATGATGATCAAACTGTACTCGAATCATTGTCTCTTGAGGTAGAACAAGGGCAGATTGTCTGTTTGCTAGGAGCTAGTGGCTGTGGGAAAACAACACTATTAAAGGCCGTTGCGGGATTATTGCCGTTAACGTCAGGCGAAATGAGTCTAAATTGCGTCACAATTGATGATGGGGAAAACTGGTTGCCGCCAGAACAGCGTAACATAGGGATGATTTTCCAAGATTACGCACTTTTTCCTCACTTGACGGTGGCGCAAAACATTGCCTTTGGCTTAAAGCAGAGCTCGACAAAAGAGAAAAATGCCAAAGTTCAAGAAATGTTAGAACTCGTGCACCTTCAAGGTTATGGCGATCGTTATCCTCATCAATTGTCTGGTGGACAGCAGCAACGTGTTGCGATTGCTCGCTCATTAGCTTACAGCCCAGACTTACTGTTACTGGATGAACCGTTTTCTAATATTGATACGCAAGTTCGCCATGAGTTGATAAGTGAGATCCGTAAGATTTTTAAGGCCCAAGGTGTGACTGCCATTTTTGTTACGCATAGCCGTGAAGAGGCTTTTGCTTTCGCCGATAAAATGGCAGTGATGAACAATGGAGTCATCGAGCAATATGGCACAGCATCTGAGCTTTACTACCAACCTTCAAGTAAATTTGTCGCTGATTTCTTAGGTGGTGGCAGTTACCTTGCTGCTAAACGAGTTTCGAATTCAGAATATGAAACCCACTTGGGCGTGGTTGAAGCCACGGCTCAACAAGATATTCCAGTACAGGCGGAGTGCTCTTTACTGCTAAGACCGCAGCATGTGCAAATTCAATCCGATGAAGATAGTTCGGTAACCGTATTGGAACAGCATTTTATGGGTGATCACTGCCGTTATGTGATTAACGCGAATGGTGATCGTTTGTTAGCTACAGCTTCGCAAGCATTAAATATAGGTGAGTCCGTCGCGGTGAAAATTGAAACGCAAGGCGTCCTGGCATTTGCTTAACGCTCCTGAGTATCTTTGCTATCTCGTTTACGACTTTCCAACATACAATAAAAAAGCCCGGCAGTGGAGCCGGGCAAGTGCTCTTCTCCTGTTGATGAGCGCCTTTTCAGACAGCGTCGACTCTCATCATAGTGCTCGAAGCGGGCACAAGGTTCAGTTATAAAGACAAGAAGTCTTTAAACTGTTGAAGAACACGTTCCGCAGTGTCCTTATCTTGCATCTCTGCAAAAATTCGTAGCAGTGGCTCAGTGCCAGAGAAGCGGGCGATGATCCAACCGCCGTTTTTGAAGTAGACTTTCGCACCATCTTCATAGCTGACTTTTTCGATTTCAAACTCAAACTCAGGCAACTGCTTTTCAACATAAATCTTGTTGAACAGAACGTCTTTTTGCGCTGGTTTGAACTTACAATCGCCTTCTGCCATGTAGGCATAGCCGTACTTGCCGTAGATTTCATCCAGCAACTCAGACAGCTTCTTGCCGGTTGCTGAAATCATTTCTACCAATAGGCTTGATGCGAATACGCCGTCTTTACCTTTGATGTGGCCGCGAATGGTTAGGCCGCCTGAGCTTTCCCCGCCAATCAGTGAGTCATCCGCTTCCATTTGGGAGCTGATGTGCTTAAAGCCTACAGGAACCTCAAAGCATTTCTCGCCATGATCTTCGGCGACTTTATCGAGAAGGTGGGTGGTTGCGATGTTACGTACCACGGAGCCTTTCCAGCCTTTGTATTCAAGTAGGTAGTAGTAAAGCAGCAGTAGCACTTCATTTGGATGAATGAAGTTACCTTTTTCGTCGATAATACCAAGACGGTCCGCATCGCCATCAGTACCGATGCCAATATCGTAACCTTGCTCTTTCACTAGGTGCATCAAACGGTAGAGTGTTGCAGCGCTTGGCGAAGGCATTAACCCACCGAAATCTGGGTTTTTGCCATCGTTAATCACATCAACGTCACAGCGGCCGTTGATTAATACGGTTTGCAGTGCGTTTTTCGCGACACCAAACATTGGGTCGATCAAAACACGTAAATTCGCCTTCTTGATCGCTCCGATGTCGATAAAGTCGATGATTGAGTCAACGAATTCGTTCATCGGATTGATGATTTCAATCAGCTTATCTTCAACCGCTTGTTCAAAGTCGACGCTTTTTACATCTTGCGCAGTGAGCGCGTCTATTTGTGATTCGATTTTTTGGGTGATGATTTCATCTGCGTCACGACCGCCTTCAATGAAGACTTTAATGCCGTTGTAATCGGCAGGGTTGTGTGATGCGGTAATACATGCCGAGTATGCGCAGCCCATTTCTTTCGCTTTAAACATTACGATAGGTGTTGGGACAAATTTGTCGATAAAGCTGACCACAATGCCGTTTGCTGCTAGAACTTCAGCGAACCAACGACCTGCTTTATCGGAAAGAAAACGACGGTCATAGCCAATCACAAAACCGCGATCAGCAACCGATTCGTTATTCGTGATGTTTGCAACTGCTTGGGCAACCAAGCGTACGTTATCTTTAGTGAACTCCTCACCGATAAATGCACGCCAACCGCCTGTACCAAATTTGATCATGATTCGATCCTCGATAAGAGCGGCATCCCACCGCGTCTTAAATCTTTGCTAGCGAACCGATGCACTTGTAAAACATAAATGCACCGGATAAATCAAAAGGGGAGAAGGACTCCCCTAAAAGATGATTAACCTAGAGTAACGATAACTTCGTTTACTGAACCTTCCGCTTGAACTGGGACAGAGGCACCATTCACTGCTTCACCGTTCACAGTAATCGACTTAACGCCTTTGCTTACTGAGTCTGGGTTAACGACTTTGATGTTGTACGTTGCACCTAGCCATTGACGAGTCACTTCGAAACCAGGCCAGTTCGTTGGGATACATGGATCGATAGTTAGGCCATCGAAGCCTGTACGCACACCAAGGATAAAGTTGGTAACAGCGAAGTAAGCCCAGCCTGACGTACCTGTTAACCATGGGTGGTTTGCACGACCGTGGTCTTGGTGGTCACGACCCATGATGAACTGTACGTATGAGTATGGTTCTGCAATACGTTTTTCGATGATGTCGTTCTGGTTGTATGGGTTTAGCGCATCGTAGAACTTCATTGCACGATCACCACGACCCAGTTTCGCTTCAGCTACCCAAGCCCATGGGTTTGGATGCGAGAATATCGCACCGTTCTCTTTTACGCCTTGGTAAACACGAGTTACGAAGCCGATATCATCATTCGGTGTTGCAAAAGATGGTGAGTTTAGGTGAAGGCCGTATTCAGAGAACAGGTTCTCATCGACAGCGTCCATCGCTTTTTCGCCACGCTCTTGAGATACCGCACCAGAAAGTACCGCAAGTGTGTTTGACTCTAGGTGTACTCGGCCTTCCGCTTGTTGCGCAGTACCGATCTTGTCGCCATTCTTCGTCAGACCACGGATGTACCAACCACCTTCGTCATCCCAAAGGTGGGTTTCACACGCTTCACGAACGTTTGCTGCCATCTCGGTGTATTTTTCAACGTCGGCTTCCTTACCTAGGTATTTCGCTAGGTCGATGAACTCCTGCAGTGCCCAGAAATGTAGGAACGACACCATTGAAGATTCGCCGCCACCTAGGTTCAGACAGTCGTTCCAGTCTGCACGCAGACCTTTACAGATACCGGTTTGACCTACGTATTCAGCCGAGAAGTCTAGCGCGGCTTTCATGTGGTCATAAACCGTTGCATCGCCACCGTCGGCGTAAGGGATCACTTCGTCGAAGAAGCTGTGCTCACCGGTTTCCATCACGTACTTACAGATGGTTGGAACTAGCCATAGATGGTCATCGGAACAAGTGTCTTCGATGCCGTGAATTTTGTCTTCATCAGAAGGTGTTGGAACTACGGTTGGAGATTTAGATGGTTTAACATCCGCTTTTTCTGGATCAAACCAATCTGGATCGAATAGGTGTAGACCGTAGCCCGCTTTTACTTGGCCGCGCAGTAAGTCAACGATACGTTTGCGCGTCATTGCTGGGTTAGCGTGAGGAACTGAGATTGCATCTTGCGCTGTATCGCGGTAACCAAGACCTGTACGACCACCCACTTCGATGAATGAAGCAAAACGAGACCACACCACACACGTTTCTGCTTGGTATAGGGTCCAAGCGTTGATCATGGTATCTAGACCTTCGTTTGGTGATTTCACTTGGAACTTGCCACAACGCTCATCCCAGTGTGCTTTGATACCCGCAAATGCATTGTCGACTTCTGCAAGGTCTTGGTACTTAGCACGTAGACGGTCACCATTGCCTTTACCGATACCTAGAATGTAAGCAAAGCGAACTTCTTCACCCGGCTGGATAGTGAATTGCTTGTGCAGAGAGCCACAATGGTTGTAACAAGTTTGCGCTGTATTGAAACACTTACCTTGTTCTACCGCTAACGGGTTTGCTTCGTCACGGTATAGGCCTAGGAAGCTGTCACGTTGGCCGTCGTATGAATCTGGGTCAAATGTTGAAGCTAGGTAGTAGAAGCCTTCGAAATCGTTGGTGTTGTAGTACAGGTCGTACTCTATCACGCCTTCGTTGTAAGCCGTACCTGCCGAGTACAGAGACATCTGATGGTTTTGGTTATCAGACTGAATGTGGCTGAATGAGAACTCAACAAATGAGAATGCACTGATCGTACGTGGTTTGTCAGAGGTGTTTTTAATCACTACATCCCAGATTTCAGCGTCTTCGCCTTTTGGCACGAACAGAGTTTTTGTTGCGGTAATACCGCTGTATTCACATTTGAACTTAGAGTAAGACAAGCCGTGACGAACTTCGTAGTTTGCTTCATCTAGGCTCTTCGCAACTGGTTGCCAAGAGATTGACCAGTAATCACCTGTCTCATCATCACGCAAGTAAACGTAGTGTCCTGGGCGATCGAATGTCGCATTTGGACGGAATTTAGTAACACGGTTGTATTCTGGAGAGTTGTAGAACGAGTAGCCACCCGCGTTGTGCGAGATAACCGTACAGAACTTCTCAGTACCTAGGTAGTTGGTCCATGGTGCTGGTACGTCAGGGCGAGTGATGACGTATTCGCGATTCTCGTTATCGAAATAGCCGTATTTCATTTGTGTCTTTCCTTTTTACGAAGCTGCATCAGCAGCCAAAATTTAAAAACTCTTCAAGCGTGATGTTTCGACATCAGTTTTGTATTACTTCCACGGTTTACGGTAATTCACTCCCTGCAAATCAAGCAGAGGTAGATGGCCTTTCAAGCGTGATAAATAGTCGGTCCAATCTCGGTGTTGTTTGTCTGTCCAACATGCTTCTGCCATTGCAGTTAAACGAGGGAAGATCATGTAGTCCATGCGAGGTTGGTTATTGATAATTTCGCACCATAATGCTGTTTGAATGCCCCAAATGCGCTTACGTATTGGGTCGTCAGCAGGCACTTCAGCGAGCGGCTCGTAGTTGTAAGCTTTTTCTAGTGGCAGTGGGTTTGCCCAGTCCACGCCCGGTTCTTCAGGTGCGTAGTCTTGGGTCATATCTAGGTAAGTGGTTTGTGCTGGTTGCAGCACCACATCAAAGCCTTGGCGAGCACAGTTCAATGCCGCTTCTTCGCTTAGCCATGAGTAGATCACCGTATCTTTACTGACTTTGTCGCCGTGTTGAGCTTCTTCCCAGCCCAGCATGCGTTTGCCCAATTTACGAAGTTTGTCTTCGGCATAACGCAAGAAGTGTCCTTGCAAATCTTTGTAGTCGCTGTAACCCAGTTGTTCCATTAGTGCTTGGCATGCTGGGCTTTTTGACCATACGCCGTTAGGTACTTCGTCGGCACCAATATGAACGTAAGGCGCAGGAAAAAGCGCAGAGACCTCTTCTAGCACTTTGTCGATAAATTCATAACTCCCCGGCAGAGCAGGGTTAATGACGTTGTCGTTGTAATGCTGAATACTGCGGTATTCGGTGGTATCTTCCGCTTCTACCAATAGGTGTGGTAACGACTTGATGGCGGCTCGGCAATGACCAGGTACATCAATTTCAGGAATGATGGTGATGCCGCGTTGCGATGCAAATTCGATAACGTCTTTGATGTCTTCTTGCGTGTAGAAGCCGCCGTAACGTTCATCAAAGTGCGTGTACTGTGGTTCATTGATCTCATCCAATCCGCGCCAAGCACCAATATCGGTCAGTTGAGGCAGTGATTTGATTTCAATTCGCCAACCCTCATCGTCGGTAAGATGCCAATGGAACGTATTGAACTTGTAATGAGCCAGTTGGTTGATCAAGCGTTTGACTTGCTCAACGGAGTGAAAATGACGAGCACAATCCAGCATCATACCGCGGTAACGAAAACGTGGCCTGTCCTTGATTGAACAACAAACTACTTCCATTGAGTTAGGTTGATCGCCAACTTTGATTAGTTGTAATAACGTTGCACAAGCATGGGTAAAACCAGACGAAGATCCTGCTTCAATTTGGATTGACTCTTCGGCTACTTTCAGTTTGTAAGCGCCTTCATCCAAGGTTGGGTTGCCTTTGAAGATGATCTGACTGCCATTGTCTGATGCGAACTCAAATTGGTGAATGCGCTTAAGCTCTTCAAGTAGCCATTCTTTAGCTGAATTGGCCAGGCTTGAATAGACCGCGACGCCAGCATGATGATCAAAGCTAAAATAGTGATCGCTGACCTCAATATGGTTTGGTTTTGGCAGCAAGGGCTGTGCATGGGTTAAACTTGCCGGAATCTCACTGCGTTCACGGTATGGTGAAGCTAATACGATAGGCGTGACATCCACTTGTGCGCGCTGTGGGTTTCCATCAACGACAAAGTTGATCATCGCTTCGTTAAAGCCATCCGAGTAATAACGGAATGGGTTCGAACCAATACTGAATTCACAGTAATAGTGATGGTTGGCAGCCAGTACCACCCCTTCTGGTTTAAGTGTGCAAAAACTACCAATTTGAGTCAGTTGACCATTTGAAACGCTGTCTGGAAGAATGTAACGATCGAAAGCGAAAGTTAAGCTCCAGCTGTTTAGGTCTTGGTCGCTCAAGTTATGAAAGGTGAGGCCAAAGCGGCAGTTTTGTTTCTGCTCAGAAAGGACTACGAGATCAACACGATATTCCATATCTACTCCTACGCCGCACTGAGCGAGTAAAGGTTATGTTCTGGTTTGCCAGCAAACATAATTGCGCCTTCAATCGCGTCAAACTGTGGCTCAACAATCCATTGCTGAACTGGTGGTGAAAGCCAACGTACAATGCGTTCAGCTATGCTGCCCATTAAACAAATACGTGTTGCGCCGCGCTTGTTTAATGCCACGAGAAACATTTCTATATCCGCTGCGGTTTGCTTCAGCATTTCAATGGCCAGTGCATCGCCTTGTTCCGCATGTTGGAAAATAGCCGGAGAAAACTGCCCATAATCACGAGGAAGCGCCTGTTTTGACCACGCCACCACGTTGTCGACCTCATTTTCGAAATGCGTCATAACGTGTTGTGCTAGGGGCGTTTTTTCTCTGATGCCATCTTCAGCTAACAAAACTTGCTGAACTAGGCGTAGCCCCATCACTGCGCCGCCACCTTGATCCGAAATTGGGAACTCACGACCACCGACAACGTGTTGCTCCAATCCTTTAAGGTAGATGCCACAAGAACCGGTTCCCGCAATCATGATTGCGCCATCTTCGCCATTGTGTGCACCAACGCACGCACCGTAAGCATCGGTATTCAGAGTTATACTGGCAAATGGATGAGGAAGAGACATGAAGGCTTGCCAAGATGCTTTGTGCTCTGCGCCAGCAAGGGCTAAGCCGACGTGCATCGACGCGAAATCTTGTTGTGTTAGACCGCCTTGCTCGGTAGCCGAAGTGATGGATTCAAGAATCGAAGCCATTGCTATTTCAGCACCTAGCATGATGTTGGCACTGCCGCTTTTGGCCTCGCCAAGAAAATTACCTTGTGAATCTTTAATCCTGGCTCGACATGACGTGCCGCCACCATCGATACCAACAAAATACATTCCCATGATTATTCTTCCTTCATATTTTTAGAGGTCGCCAACTGAGAAACATGCTGAGCTTGACTCATTATCGCGAGTAAGTACCAAGCGCCATGCGGGATCCATTGTTCGCCCCAGCGCCAGTTTTGTAACACGTCTTCTTTTTGTGCAGGTGGGTTAAATGCAATGTCTTCCTCGTCTTCAAAGCCGCCAGTGATTCCGTTACACACGCCACCTTTTGCGTTGAAGAAACCATATTGAGGGAGGTAATCAGGGTTGTTACGACCATGGCCATCTAGCATGCACATGTCGTATGGGTTTAAGCCTACAACCCAGTTCAATGCATCTTGAGCAAACACAGAAAGTTGTTGCTGTACTTCTTGCGACGCTATATGCGGTTGAGCAAGGTACGCCATGGTCGCGAGAGAGCCAAGTCGAGCATTCTCGCCTTGCCACCAATAGCCGGATTCATTGTTGTGTGCGACAAAAAATGCCTCGCGTTTTGACTCATTTACGCCTTTAACATATTGGCGAGGGTAACCGAATGGGTTGATCACTTTATTCGATATTGTGATCTCAAACTCACACGCTAGGTTTACGATACGTTTTACCGATTCCGCTCGTGCTGAGTCGTCTTCAATTGATAGATATTCGCATAGGGCAATAACTGGTAGACCTGCTTCGGCTGCGTGAAAATATGGACGGCTGCCGTCTTGGTTTGCTGACCAAAAGTGTTGAATCTGCTCGTCGCTCATTTGGCGTGCAACTAAACGTTGCGCCCACAAACGGCTCTCTTCCAAGTAGCGAGTTTCTTTGGTTGCTTTAAACAGTTCTACACAAGCCAGTAGCGCACAGTATTCGTCGATAATGTTTTCTTCCCCATCATTGAGGTACTGCGTATTGTGCTCTTTTAAGTGCCAGTAACCATTTTCGGCAGCGTTGCGGTATTTTTGTTGATCGTATTCACCGTGAACACTTAAACGCGACGCTGCCGCTAGCGCTGCAATGGCGACACCGCCACCTTGTCGAAAGCCTGCTTGATAGTCGTCAAATTTGTGACCAAGTTGAGTTTCGTACGCGCAAATCTCGCGTTGCGCAGTATCTTTGCTCCACTTGTCAAAGACTGTCATGTAGAAAAAGCCTTTTTCGTTTTGCATACGCACAAGAAAGTCTGCACCGAACAGGGCTTCTTCAATCAGACGTGTACGTGTGAAAGCTGCAATGTCTTCGCTTCCTTCAAGCAATGAAACCCCTTTTAGGATGTTCCAAACCACCATTGGGGTTTGTTGAGGGTTCAAATAATTCGCGTATGAAAGGTGACTTAAATACTTGCTAACATCTCCTGATGCGTCGTACCAGCCGCCGTGTACATCAACCTTTTTATTGGAGTTTAGCACTGGAAGTTGTCGATCTTGTTGATCGAAGATCCCACCGCAACGTTGCGATTTGAAGTAGTGGATCACATCTGACAAAGTTTGATCCAACAGAATGTGTTCGCCAACGATGAAAGAGGAAGATCGCGTATCTTCTACTTGCAAGAAATAGTCGCCTGACGCTGTGAAAGAGGAAAAGTCGATGAGGTAGAAATAGCCCTGATGCCAGTTCGCCACTTTACCTTGTTCTTCAACCGCAAAAGTTGCCACGGTTTGCTCGCTAGTGGCACAAATCAATTGAGCAGTGTAAGAAGACAAGTGTGGTTGTTCGGTCTGGATAATGGCTTTCTTTGGGCCCAGACGTTCATAACCAATGTGGTTAGTCAGTAGCAGCATTCAATGTCTCCGGGAAACGATAAAAACAGGAATGGGCCAGGCTGAACCTGACCCTCGTTATGATTAATCTTCAAATAAGTAACAGCGGACAAAGTGGTTGTCGGACAGTTGAGTGACGCCCGGTAGTCGTTCGCGACATTTGTCGGTAGCGTGTACACAACGTCCAGCAAATGGACAGCCGACAGATTCTGGTGTCCAAAGTGGGATTTCCCCTTTGTTGCCTTTCAGTTTCTCGTGAATAGACTTCGATGGATCTGGAACCGCAGATACCAACAGTTGCGTATATGGGTGTTGAGGGTCGTGAATGATTTCTTCAGTATCGCCCCATTCAACCATGTGACCTACGTACATGACCGCAAGATCTTCAGCAATGTAACGCGCTGTTGCGATGTCGTGAGTGATGTAGAGCAGAGACATTTGTTTCTCGAACTTCATCTCTTCCATCAAGTTCAGAACACCGGCACGGATTGATACATCGAGCATCGATGTTGGCTCATCCGCCAATACCACTTCAGCACCAACTGCGATGTTACGAGCTAGGTTTACACGTTGACGCTGACCGCCAGATAGCTGGTGCGGGAACTTTTGCGCCGTTTCTTTTGGTGGAATAAGACCAACTTGTTCAAGTAGGTCGTACACACGCTCTTCCAGTTCTTTCTTGTTGCCCGGTGCTACTTTCTTATGAATCAGCAGCGGGCGCGCAATATGGTGGAAGATATTGTGCGTTGGGTTTAGCGAGCCAAACGGGTCTTGCCACACCATTTGTACACCTTCACGGTAGGTCATTAAATCGTGACGAGAGGTGATGTCTTGGATATCACGACCTTTGTATTCAATGATGCCATCGGTTGGTGCGTACATTTTTGCAATCATTTTTGCAGTAGTAGACTTACCTGAACCAGATTCACCTACCACTGACAAGCCGCGGCTCTTGTACATTTTGAAAGAGACGTCGTTGATTGCGCGCATCTTAGATTGTTTGATTGAGTTACTGTTTAAAGGGAAGTCCTTAACGACATTTTTACCCTCAATCAGCAGTTCGCCGAATTGTTTGCTCATAATTCTCTCCAGTGTAATTTTTGTTCTTAGCTAGCGTTTTTTTGTTGTTAAACCTTAGCTTGAGCAATGGTGTCGCCGTACAAATGGCAATTTGAGAGGCGACCTGGTTCAATTTGACGTAATTGGGTTGGTACACGTGTACATGCTTCATGTACGCGATCGCAACGAGCTTGGAAGCGGCAGCCCCGTGGTACTTCTAGCAAGTTCAACGGGTTACCTGGAATACCAGTCAATTTGGTCTTTGGTCCAGTTAGTGGAGGGAAAGAGCTACCCAAACCTTTGGTGTAAGGGTGGTAAGGACTTTCCAGAATTTGCTTAGAAGGCGCGACTTCAATCAACTCACCTGAGTACATGATGCCGATACGATCCGAGAACTCGACCATCAATGACAAGTCATGTGTGATGAACAGAATTGAGAAACCAAACTCTTCTTTAAGCGCGTAAATTTTTTGTAGAATTTCACGTTGAACCACTACATCCAATGCGGTAGTCGGTTCGTCCATGATGATCATTTTTGGGTTCAGAGCCAAAGCGATTGCGATTACTAGACGTTGACGCATACCACCAGAGAACTGGTGCGGGTAATCACTCAATCGGCTAGGGTGGATATCAACGATTTCCAGCAGACCTTCAGCGCGTGTTTTTGCTTGAGCGCGAGTCATATTGGTATGACGCATGATGACGTCACAGAACTGCTCTTCCATGGTTAGAACAGGGTTCAAAGCGTTCATCGCACTCTGGAATACCATCGACATTTCACTCCAGCGGAACGCTTGCATGCGATCATCGCTGTACTGAAGGATATCTTCACCGTTGAAGATCACCTCACCACCTGTGATAAACGCGGGCGGCTTATGAAGGCGCATTAGTGAGAAGGCAACAGTGGATTTGCCACAGCCAGATTCACCAGCCAGACCGAATACTTCACCTGGTGCAATGTCGAAGCTCACATTGTTACAGGCGCGGACATCGCCCGCGTCTGTGATGTAGTCTACGCATAGGTTACGGATGGAAATTAGTGGTGCAGTCATGATTATTTATCTCCGCTCCATAGTGCATTTTGTGGTGCCAGTTCAGGCTCACGTTCTTTCTTGTCTTTTGCTGCTAGTTTTTTCCAGCGTTTCATGCCTTTGTGAGAACGAAGTTGAGGGTTCGCAATTTCGTCAACGGCAAAGTTCAACAGAGCAAGACCAGTAACCAGTAGTGTTAGGGCAATACACGGTGCTAGGACTTCCCACCATGCGCCAATCAGCATGGCTGATGAGGTTTGCACGTTGTAAAGCATGATGCCCCAACTGATCGTGTTGGCATCACCCAAACCTAGGAACGAAATGACCGCTTCAGTGTTGATCGCCAGCATTACTGAGCCAATGAAGCTCGCACCGACAATCGGGATAAGGTTTGGTAAAATCTCAACGAAGATGATACGGAATGAAGACTCTCCCAATACTTCGGCAGCTTTAACGAACTCTTTCTCGCGTAGTGCCATAGTTTGAGAGCGGACAACACGTGCACCCCATGCCCAAGAAGTACCAGCGATAATCAAGGCAATGGTGAGTGGGCCTGCTTCACCGATAAAGGCCGCCAGCACGAATAGCAATGGATACTGCGGAATTACTAACATGATGTTCATTGCGGCACTCAATATGTCATCCACTTTACCGCCGAAGTAACCTGCCGATATACCAATGACTGTTGCTAAGAAACACACGATGATGCCAGCACCAAAGCCTACACCCAGTGATACTCGTGCACCGTAAGCCACCTGCGACCAGATATCGCGACCCATTCGGCTAGTACCTAATACGTGGTCGGCCTTTTTAGATATAAGCAGTGTACGACGATCGTCTGCTAGGTTTTTAGCGACCCAACCATCAGGGTTGTTTTGTGCCTGTTTTACAACAAAGCTTGGGTATTCGTGTGGGTTACCGGTTCGCTTGTCTGGCGCATGCTTTGTAAGTAAAGGAGCGGCAATCGCAACGAACACGAACAGCGTAACAATGCCAAGACCAATGCGAGCAAATGCGTTACCTAAAATAAGTTTGAATAGTTCTTTCATGATTATTTGCCTCCCGTACGTAGGCGAGGGTCTAGAATCATGTACAGCATGTCAGCCATTAAGTTGAAGCACAGCATGAACATCGTCATGATAATTAACTGACCTTGAAGTACTTGGTAGTCACGAGCGTGAATTGCGTTCAATAGAACAGTACCTAGGCCTGGGTAGTTGAAAATCATCTCGATGATTAATTGACCTCCAATGGCCATACCTAAAGACATAGACAGTGCGGTAACACTTGGAAGTAGTGCGTTACGTGCGGCGTAATTAAAGACGACGCGGTTTTCACTCAGCCCTTTACCTTTAGCCATCGTGATATAGTCTTCGGCGAGAAGGTTGATCATGTTGTTACGCATGTTAACTAGGAAGCCACCAATTTGAACGATGGTTGCACAGAATAGAGGTAGTACAGCGTGGTAACCCACGTTCTTGATGAACTCCCAGCTTGTCCAATCAGGAATAGTACCTGGCGTGTAAGCATAGCCAGATGGGAACCATTTCAGGCCAATCGCAAAGGTAAACAGCGCTAACATTGCGATAACCATTTGTGGAATAGCTTGAATGATCAATGTGCCAGGCGTTACGAATGCATCGTACTTACTACCGCGCTTCCAGGCGGCAAAAATACCAAGGACAGAAGCGATGGAGAAAGAAAGTACAACCGCAGTACCAGCTAGAAATAGTGACCAGCCAAATGCACTACCTAGTAAAGAATTAACTGAAAGTGGGTAGAACTGGATTGAGGTGCCCAATTCCCAACTTAGAATGTTTTTAATGTACGAGAAGTACTGAATGTAAATTGGCCCATCAACGAAACCGAGCAGTTCTTTCATTGCTGCGATTCGTTCTGGAGTCACCTGTACTGAAGCATTAGCAAACATCATGGTAACTGGGTCACCAGGCATTGCTCGCGGAATAATAAAGTTTAACGTCGCTGCAACTAAGAGCGCGACAAGATAGAACGACAAACGTCTTAAAAAATAACCCATAACTCACACCTTACTCACCCAGATTTTTCCCTGTTTCTGGTTTCAGGTCGCTCCTAGCGAAATTTAGAGCGAAAAATCCCCTGACGACGAGCGCCACATATTGGTTTCGTTAACAAGGGATTTTTATAGGCGGCACACGGGATGTATGCCGCTTGAAATGAACTTCTACTTATTTAACTGGTTTTAGGTCCAGTACGTGAAGTAGACGCTCTGGGATACCTGCCCAAATGTTTGGACGGCCCTTAGGGTTTTCTTCGTTCCACCAACCAGTGAAGCGAGTTGTGTTGTATTGGTACATGTACGCGCCAGATAGCACAGGAATAGTTACTTGGTCCTGAGCAATGATCTTCTGAATGCCATGAGCGATCTCTAGCTGTTCTTGCTTATCTGCTGTCTTGTAGAAGCTGTTAAGAAGACCGTCTAGCTTATCGTTCTTGTAGAAGTGCATTGCAAAGCGAGGCATGCCGTCACCAGCTTGTAGCTTCGAGTTGTAGCCACTATCCCAGTACAAGTGTGGATCTGCACCGTGGAAGTAGTTGGTGTAAGCAACGTCGTAAGTACCTTCTAGCATTGCTTGGTTGTATACCGAGAAGTCCGGTGTACGAGCACGAGCTTTAATGCCCACTTCTGCTAGTTGCTCAACGGCTAGTTGTACTGTGTTGTTGAAGTCAGTCCAACCGTTTGGTGATTGAATTAGAAGCTCGAAAGACTTGCCAGATGGTGTATCCACAAAGCCATCTTTGTTTACATCTTTGAAGCCAGCTTTAGCTAGAAGCTTTTTCGCACCTTCCGCGTTGTATGTGTTGTAGCCTTTGTACTTGTTGTGCGTCTCTTCATCAGACCAAGCTTCGAATGCGTAGCCAAGGCCAGATGCGAAGTCGTTCACTGTACCGCCGCCGTAGAAAGCGATATCAATGATAGTTTGACGGTCTAGCGCCATAGAGAACGCACGACGGAAGTCAACGTTAGTTAGTGCTTCGTTTTTCGCAGCGTCTGGGTTTTTGAAGTTCACTACAAATGCTTGAGTACCCGCTGGTGGGTACCAGTAGTGGTGATTCGGACTTGCTGCAGCGTACGTACGGTCGATGTCTGGTACGAATGAAGACGTCCAGTCCATTTCGCCGTTAACGATTTTGCCCAAGAATTGGTCGTTGTTCGCGATTTGTGGCACACGCAGACAATCTACATCTAGGTTGTCAGCATCCCAATAATTCGGGTTCTCACACTGGATATATAGCTGCGGTGTGAAAGTGTCGATTTCAGTAAATGGACCACTGCCTACTGGATTTTCGTTTGTGAATGTTGCTGGATCTTTTACTTTGCTCCATACGTGCTTAGGTACGACTGGTACTTTCGCAATTTCGTAAGGAACGTTTGAGTTTGCTTCGCTTAGACGGAATTTAACTTGGTAGTCGTTAACTTTTTCTACGCCAGTCACCCAAGAGTTGATACCAGATTGGTCTAGCTCTGGCTTCTCTTTAACTAGGTTGAAAGAATAAACAACATCATCAGCGGTAAACGCTTTGCCATCAGACCATTTTACGCCCTTACGGATATCGAAGGTTACGCTCATCAGGTCATCAGCCATGGTAAAGTTTTCTGCTAGACGAAATACAGGCGTGTTACCGTGCATTTCGTTAAAAACAACGAGCGGCTCGTAAATAAAGTCGGTTGTTGTGTGCAGGTTAGTTGCACCCAAGAAAGGGTTAAAGTTACGAACGAAAGTTGTAAACTCTTTAGGGTGGATAGTCAGTTCACTGCGTTCAGCCGCAGTAGCTACCGATGCAAAACCTGTAGTAGCCGTTGCAATAATTGCTGTTGCTAGTGCTGTTTTTTTAATATTGGCAAGCATAGCTGTTCCTTACTATTTGCTTTCATTTCACTAAATGGAATTGAATGTCATCAATTGATAAACACTCTCTAAGACCTACCTCTTGTACATGCCTTACTCATTACAACATTGAGTTTCGCCAAGAGTGGCCTGTAGGCCTTAGGCAGGAGTAAGAAAACACCTTATCCATAAAATAATCAAACTTGATTCCCGTTAAAAACGTTAAAATCTCTGAGCTCTCCGTTATAAACGTTATTTTGGCTAATTTTAACCAGCATTGGGCCAAAAAATAAACGTTGATATGCGTCGCAGTTTATATCCTTGTTAATAATAAGTGTTGGTGATTACTAACCTGCTGGTCCTTTTTAAATATACGTTTCCTGCTTGTTTTCTAGGTTCGGAGATCTCGCTCACATGCAGAAATGGTGTTAATTAATCAGCTAAAAATTAATCTGCCGTTCTGTTGTGATTAAGTTCGCAATCTCTATCAATAGTTCGTCAAAATCCGCTTGTTATCTGAAAAATGGCCTTTTTTATCGACAGTTTTCTTCCGTTTGTTGTCCTTTTTTTATTATATGAATGAAGTTTTTTCGGTTGCTCGAACTTACCTAGTTAAGACAAGTTAAATGGATAAGGTCGTACGTTTTGAAGACCAACAATAGATAGCGTTGTCTAACCAAATGTTCGTTATTGGAAATATGGTAATGGGGTAGGAAGAGGCGGTCTCTTTTATCTCTAGGAAGGGAATACTCGAATAACAAAAAAGCCCAGCATGCACGCTGGGCTAGTTTTTTTGATAAATATTAGCTGGTCAATAGTCGCTGTAATTTATCTCGTTGTGCTTCTATGTATGCTCTCTCGGGGCTCTGTTCTTTGCAGTGTTCGAGAATGAACTCTATCGAGCTTAGCACCGTTCTCCAACGTGGTGTTTTGGGTAATGTTTCTATACGCATGTATTTATCTAAGGTGCGTGTTTGTAAAGTACTTCGGTCTAGATAAACGCGCCACAAGCCACTTTGCTCTGCAAATGCGAACTTACTTTCACCCGTTACAGATTCCCAATACTCTAAAGCATGTGTCATTGCGTCTACTAGAACTTCTCGCATAAGTTCTTGCTTGTCTTTTTTATTACCGAGCGCTTTGTCTGCAAGGCGCGTAAATTCTCCGCCAAGCTCTTTTAGCTTTTGCAATTGGTCTTTGTCACCATCAAATGCATAACTTGAAAGCACTTCTACGGCGGTTTCTAGATTATGTATGCGAGCGGCACTGGCTCCACCGCCGACATTAAAGATGTACATGATATCTAACCCTGAACCTTCAGGGAGCTTAAGAATGTCTGCTTCGATGTTCTGACGAATATCTTCAATATAGATATCAATCTTGCCACAGTAATGAGGTTGTTTGACGGTCAGATATTTAGGGGCAATCAGCTCATCAGCAGATGAGCGCTTTAGCTGTTCTAAGCTGCGCTTGAATAGCTTACAAGCAGCTTCGTTAGCAAAGCGAATACGCTTGTCTTCACGTAGACAGATGATAGCTTCAGGAGCCGATTCTAGCTGTTCCAACAAACGACCTTGAGTCTCAAGTAAGCTTGCTTCAACGACTGCACGCTGTCTAAGTTCAGACTCTAGCACTTTGTTTTCCATATGGCGCATTTCTGCTTTACTTGCCGTTAAATGCGCTTGGATACGTGCCGCCAACTCTTGTTTATTAAATGGTTTCGATAAATAGTCGTTGGCTCCTGCCTCAAAACCTCTTACACGATCTTCTGTTTGACTGAGTGCGGTGAGCATAATGATTGGCAACTCGGCATGATCATAGGTTTCACGTAGTTCACTACAAACTTGGTAGCCGCTCATGCCTGGCATCATGATATCCAATAACAGAAGTTCCGGCTTCTCTTGCTCGACGAGCGCTAACGTTTCTGGCCCATCGGAGACGGTACGCACACGATAGCCCTCTAAACGTAAAAAGCTTTCAAGCACGCGTAAGTTTACTGGTTCATCGTCAGCAACATACAGTAACGGGCCGTCTGGGTTCTCTGGAAGTGATAAGTCTTCACTGTTCTCTACATTAACTTCAGGAATTTGGAAGTGCCCGTGCGCAGCTAGAGTCTGAGTTGCTTGGATTTCTTCTTCACTGGCGAGCGGTAAAGTGAAACTGAAGGTAGTTCCGACCATTGGTTGGCTACTGACGTATAACGAGCCTCCCATTAATTCGATCAATTGACGGCTAATGGAGAGCCCAAGTCCTGCACCTTGACGATAACGGCTCGCGTCTTGCCCTGCTTGGATGAGTGGTTCAAAAATATGTTCAAGTTGTTCTGCGGGAATTCCTTGTCCAGTATCCACGACTTGTACGCGTACATGATCATCTACCACATTAGCGGAGATAACAATTTTACCTTCTGAGGTGTATTTAATCGCATTGCCAATCAGGTTATATAGCACTTGTTCAAGGCGTTGCGGGTCAGCTGACACTGCTTTTAAATCCGCTGGGACTTGGTTGATGATGCGGATGGTTTTACTTCCAAGTAAATGGCTAGAAAGCTCTAAAACCAATCGTGTTGCACTGCCCAAACTCACTGCTGATTTCTGGATATCCATGCTTCCATAACGCATTTTATGATAATCCAACAAGTCATCGACTAGATTAGCGAGACGCTGACCACTTTTAATGATGATATCAAGCTGATATTTCTGGCTAGCGGGGATCGCGCCATTGGCGCCGGACGCTAAGGTTTCAGCAATCCCGACCATGCCGTGTAACGGTGTACGAAGTTCATGAGAAGTCGTGGCTAAGAATTCATCTTTTAATTTATCGGCCAATTGCAGTTCTTCATTCTGTTTTTGAATGATCTGTATGTTGCTTTCTAGTTCTTCATTTTGCTTCTTAATGGTTTGAATCTTCTCTCGAATAGAGCGTTGCATTCGTTCAAAGCTTAACGCAAGCCGACCAATTTCATCTTTACGAACCGTATTAAAAGACGTGTCATCAAGATCACCTGCAGAGACCTTTTCGGCAACCCAAGTCAATTTCAGCAACGGAGAAGTGATAAAGTTTGATAAATAGTGAGAAGCGATCACCACAAGGATAATGGCGATCAACATAGCGATAACGAATAGTTTTTCGAGTTGATGGATACGAGCGAAAGCTTCGTTTTCTGGTAACTGTACGACGAGCGCCCAAATCACACCACGAGTTTCAATCGGTGCATAAGCCGCGATGATCTCTTCACCTAAACCGTTTGTGTAAGTGCCGACACCAAATGCACCAGAGAGTGCTTTATCGATCACTTCTAAACTGTTCTTAATATCGTCTTGTTTCGTGTTAATTGTGCGAGGTTGGTGATCATTTCCAACCAGCAAGGTGTTAATTGATGACTCTCGGTTGGCGTCTGCGGCTAACTTAGTGATGCCATTATTTGGCAAGCGGAACATGGCATAGCTGTGTAGATAACCTTGCTGAACAATTGGTGCACCTAGCCAAGCGACTGATTTCCCCCCTTCCAGCTCGAAGTCAGACACAATCACAGGAGTGTAGTCTTCGTTTACTTTTCGACGTTCAGTCACATCATCGGCGAGACGCTTGAAAGTTTTGCCAAGTGCCGAGTCTTTGTAGGGGCCTGATAACAAGTTCGTTCCGTAGTTATCGTCTTTGTTGATCGAGTAGGTGACGTTACCATTGATGTCGACCAGCAAAATGTCATTAAAATCAGAGCGCTTGAGGAGCTCTAAGTAGGCCCAATGATAGCGTTTATGTAAAAGCCGGTAACGTTCACTTCCTACATAGTTGGATGACTCGGGTAACGTTGAGGTTTTGATTTGGTCTCCGCTGCCCTCGATGTAGCGCTGTTGGGCGTTTTTACGAGACTCTTCAATATCATTGCCTAAACGACTAAAAGCATTGACGAGACCGTAGAATCGGCCACCACTGGCGTAAGCCAACTCTGAGCGCACAAAGCCCATGACTTCGGTTTCTCGTGCCTCAAAGTAGTCGATGATTTGCTGCTGTTTTGTATCTCGAACAGACAGTAAGTGCGAGGTGCTTTGTTCTTGCAGATCTTTACTGTGGGACTGCAAGAAAAAGATCGCAGTAATGGTAAGAGGTGTGATACTGAGCACCAGAAATGCGGTCATCAGTGTACTCTGAAGGCGCTTAAATTTCTGTTTTTTGTAGAATTTAAACATGGATAAGATTACAACTCATAATGGGCAGTTCTAAAACATACTTCGCTGCCGAGGTTCTCGTTAAAAACGGATAAGATGTTCAACTAGATAGAATTAACAAAATTAACGAGTTTTTTTCTTTGACAAGAAAGTTAGTTGTAAAGCGTGCAGGGTGACGCAGTTTTTCTTATGAGTGTTGAATTTATGAGAAAAAATCGCGCAGGTTTGTGCCCGCGCGGGGGGAAGTTATGATTTTTTCGCGTAGTAGATAGAAAATTTATTGGTCTTATTTAGCGTCTCGCAATTATTAAACGCCCGCTCGATAATTGGTGGGTATTTTAAGAAACTATTCGCGACAATCACCATTTCGCCGTCTTTGGTTAAATATTGTGGTGCCTGACCCAACAAGGTTTCCGCTGCGTTGTAATTTGTGTCTAGACCACTGTGGAATGGCGGGTTGCTGACGATAAAGCGGTAGTCTTTTGCGGTATCCGAGTATATATCTGATGCAAATACGCGTCCGGATAAACCATTCGCTTCTAATGTGGCTTGGCTAGAAGTGATCGCATAAGCATTAATGTCACACATCTCAATCGCGATCTCTGGATTCGCTTTCGCCATAAACGCACCGAGTACACCTGCACCACAACCAAAGTCGAGCACTTTGCCCGACAGCTTAGGTAAGGTTTCAAGCAGCAATCGGCTACCTAAGTCGAACTCGCCATGGCTGAATACGCCAGGTAGGCTCTTAACCGCTAGCGACTGCTCACCGAGTGTAACAGTGTAAGACTTAAACCAATCTGCTTGGTTGAAAGGTTTTGGTTCATTGAGGCAATTACCCCAGTAAAATGAGCAGCGACGAGCAGAGTCGTACTTGTTCACAGGGCCGTATTCTTGGAACATCTTCTCGATGCTCTTGATGCCGGAGCGGTTTTCACCAACGATGACGATTTCGGTGTTAATGCCCAGTTTCGCCATCAACATCGCCAGCAAGTATTCTGCTTCGGCTTTTGCTTTTGGCCAGTATAAAAGGACCATGTCTGCTTTTGTTTCAACATCAAACACAGAGCCAAAATGACTTTTCACTTTGTCAGAGGTTTGAATTTGGCGGTAGTAGCTATAGTTGGAAGTAAACACTTCAACAGACTCACAATGAGCTACTAACTCAAGAGGAAATAGGTCTTCAACTTCACCCGCGACTAAAACGTGTTTTCCGTTGAAGTATTCAAGTTGGCGCTGAGCTATTTGGCTAGGAGCGATATAAGCAGACATAAATTTGGTTCATCAGAAATAATTTGGGGCAGATTTTCGCACAATCTGCCCCAAGCTTGAAGTGATTAAGCGGTGACTAGCTGTTGTCTTGTTGGTTAAGGAAGTCTTTGAATTCTTCCTCGTAGATATTAAACAGTACCATGGTCACGGCAAAAATAAGTGGGCCGTAGATAAGACCAATCAAACCAAACAGATGCAGACCACCCAGTAATGAGAAGAAAATCATAAGGGTATTCATGCCGGCGCTGCCTTGCATTAGCAACGGGCGCAATAGGTTATCTATAGAGCCAACGACAACTACACTCCACACCGTCAAAAAGATAGCCCAAGTCATATCGCCTGTTAAGAACAAGTACGCTGCTGCAGGAATCCAGATTAGCGCGGTTCCTACCACTGGAATGAATGATGCAAAGCCCATCATCGTTCCCCAAAATAGCCCAGGGAAGCCGGCGAGCCACATACCGATGCCGCCAGCCAAACCTTGAGCAATCGCCGTCATGAATGAGCCCATTACGGCTGATTTAGAAACTTGCTCTATCTCTGTCAATATTCGGTCTTCTTGGCTACGTGAAAGTGGCAGAATATGACGAATCGCAGAGATAATTTTGTCGTGGTCACGAAGCAGAAAAAACAACACAAACAGCATTAGGAAGAAGTTCATTAGGAAGTTGGTTGCGTCTCCTAAAATCTTTGCGCTAATAGCAACTAAGTTAGAGCCAAACGATGTGGCAAATTGCCCAATTTTCTCAGCGATGGCTTTGGGCTCGATTTTATCAAAAGGTAAGTACTCATTAACAATCGCTAAGCCTTTGATAACGAAAGGATGTTGGAATATATCTTGGATACCACCATTGGTAACCCAATTATATGTATTTTGTGAGAAAACAGAGCCTTGCTGAACAATGGCGGCAAACACAAATAAAAGCGGGATAACAATAATAAACGTCAAAACGACACATGACAGCAGTGCCGCCATATTGGGGTGCTTGGGAATTTTCTGCTCAAACCATTCGTGTATCGGAAACATGAGCAAAGAAATGATAAAAGCCATCACAATTGAGTTGATATATGGCTCAACCAATAAGTAGCAAGCAAAAGCAGCGGCGAGTAAAGCAACCATTAGTACTCGGTGACTCGACGTTATTTTTACATTATTTGGCATGGTATTAGTCCAACTTACAGGTGACGTTTACGGTTTATGCCTTCAATGATGGCGTGTAACCTTTATTACTTTGCACTCTTAACTCTTTCAAGCTTATGACAATGCCGAATTAGAGCAGGGCGATGTACCTTGCTATAATGACTACAAATCAGTCGGTTATCAATCAAGAGATGAGCTATGGGTTGTTGCAACGGTGATAAAAAGTGTCAAACCGAGAAAAAAGCTAAGCGAATACCGTGGTTTGGCATTGTCGTTGGGGTATTAGCGATATTGGTTATTTTGAATTGGCAATAAAAAAGGACCGTTACGGTCCTTTTCTAAATGCGTTATCGCCGTTTTTAGCGATTACTTCGCTTCTTCTGCAAGAACAGCAAAACAGCGGTCAGCAGCTTCTAGTGTGGCATCAATCTCTTTTGAACCATGAGCGAGTGAAGTAAAGCTCGCTTCAAACGCAGATGGCGCAAGGTAGACACCGTGTTTTAGCATTAAGTGGAAGAAACGCTTGAAGCGTTCTACATCGCACTTCGTTACGTCTTCGTAGCAAGTTACTTTTTCTTGGTCAGTGAAGAAGAAGCCGAACATACCGCCCACTTGGTTAACAACTAGCGGAATACCGTGTTTTTCTGCTAGAGACTTAAAACCTTCAGCAAGTTGTTTCGTTTTAGAAGCTAGGCGCTTTTCGTTGCCCTCTTCTTTTAGAAGGTTCAAACATGCGTAGCCTGCTGCCATTGCGACAGGGTTACCGGAAAGGGTACCAGCTTGGTAAACTGGGCCTGTAGGTGCAACGTATTGCATCACTTCTTTACGGCCACCGAAAGCACCTACTGGCATACCGCCACCAATCACTTTACCCAGTGTCGTTAGGTCGGGTTTGATGTTGTAGTGTGCTTGCGCGCCGCCTAGAGCAACACGGAAGCCTGTCATTACTTCATCAAAAATTAGTAGCGCGCCTTCTTGATCACAGATGTCACGTAGCCCTTCGTGGAAGCCTTCCACTGGTGGAATACAGTTCATGTTGCCTGCTACTGGCTCAACGATGATACAAGCAATTTCGCCTTTGTTAGCAGCAAATAGCTCGCGTACAGAATCTAGGTCGTTGAATGTTGCTGTTAGCGTGTGCTTAGCAAAATCTGCAGGAACGCCAGGAGAGCTTGGTTGGCCTAGAGTTAGTGCACCAGAACCTGCTTTTACTAGCAAGCTGTCAGCATGGCCGTGGTAACAACCTTCAAATTTCATGATCTTGTCGCGACCGGTGAAGCCACGTGCAAGGCGAATCGCGCTCATCGTAGCTTCAGTACCAGAACTTACCATGCGGATTTGCTCCATTGATGGAACAAGCTCAGAAACTAATTCTGCCATCGCGATTTCAAGTTCTGTTGGCGCACCGAAGCTAAGACCGCGTTGCGCTGCATCAATTACTGCTTCGCGGATAACTGCGTGGTTGTGGCCAAGAATCATTGGACCCCAAGAGCCAACGTAATCAATATACGCTTTACCATCGGCATCAAAAATCAGTGGACCGTCTGCTCGTTCGATAAATAGCGGAGAGCCGCCAACGCCGTTGAATGCACGAACTGGTGAATTGACACCGCCAGGGATGGTTTGCTGAGCTTTTTGATACAGCTCTGATGATTTGGTCATGGGGTTATCCTCTTTTGATTGCTCGGACCAAGTGGAGCGCATTGTACCTAGCTATAATCAAGTTAGAAACGTTTTGCTTAATTTATGTGTTGTTTCGCAGTGTAATCTTATATATCCGCATCTGTTATAAAGAATCGGCGGCGAATACTTGAACGAGTTTGTCAGGTATTGGATAATCGTCTCAATTAGCACAAATTTGACGTCTTGCTTCAGGCTTGACGCATTACACGAGTGAGAGAGGTCTTCGTGAGCGAAGTAAACGTACCATTATCTTTTTCTGACGCAGCAGCATCTCGCGTTAAAGCATTGATTGCTGAAGAAGAAAACCCAGCATTGAAACTGCGCGTATACATTACTGGCGGCGGCTGCAGCGGCTTCCAATACGGCTTTACTTTTGATGAAAATGTAAACGAAGGCGATACGACAATCGTAAACAGTGGTGTAACACTGGTTGTAGACCCTATGAGTCTGCAATATCTCGTTGGCGGTATTGTTGACTACACAGAAGGGTTGGAAGGAGCGCGCTTCTTCGTAAATAATCCAAATGCAACGACAACATGTGGTTGTGGTGCATCGTTCAGTGTGTAATTAACACCTAACAGGCAGCTAATGGCTGCCTGTGCTTTATGTAGAAGGATGTCACGTAAAGCGCACACTCGCAGATATGCAGAGAAATAATAAAAAGGACTTTATATGTCTGGACTTTCTTTTGGACGCCGAATTGTCGAGCGCCCTTGGCTAGTATCTCTTATCCTCGTCTTACTTCTTGTTGCATGGCTAACCATCGGCCAACTCAAAGCACAAGATGATCATCCTAACTCTTCAACATCCACGAACACAACACCACTTGCAAAGGTGATGTTTGATACTTTTCTTGCCGAACCTACCAGTAAAACCATTGAATTGTATGGACGAACAGCGCCCAATCGTCAAGCGCGTCTTGGCGCCGAAGTTGCCGGTAAAATAGTCAGTCTTAACATAAAGAAAGGCCAAGCGGTCAAACAGGGACAAGTGATCGCAAACATCGATAAGCGCGACCTTGGCATTCAACTTAAACGGGCCCAGGCGATGCTGTTGGTTAAAGAGAAAGAGTTTAATGCAGCTAAATCGCTAAAAAGTCGTGGACTGCAAGGTGAGGTTGCATTTGCGACAGCGCAAGCAGCGTTGGTAGATGCACGTGCGAATTTGAGTAACGTGCAAACGGCTTTAAGAAATACTGAGGTTAAAGCGCCATTTGATGGCATCGTAGATCACCACTTTGTTGAGTTAGGTGATTTTGTCGGGATTGGCGATCCTATTGCGACGGTCATTGATTTGGATACTTTAGTGATTGAAGCCGATGTCAGTGAACGGCATATACAATACCTTAAGGAAGGCCTAGAAGCCGACGTAAGAACCATTAACCAACAGCATCATCAAGGTCGTGTGCGCTACATTGGACGTGTTTCTTCTGCTTCTACTAATACATTTCCAATTGAAATCGAAATTGATAATCAAGACGCAAGAATTCCTGCCGGTATGAGCGCAGAAGTACAGCTGCCTTTGAGTGAAGTGTTGGCAGTAAAGATTACGGCTGCCATGTTAGCACTAGATGAAGAAGGTAACTTAGGTGTCAAGACACTGCGTAATGAGTATGTTGAGTTTGTTCCAATTCAACTCGTTAAGGCCGAGGATGATGGTGTGTGGCTCTCTGGGTTAGGAGAGCGTGCAGACATTATCGTACTGGGACAAGGTTTTGTGCGAGATGGTGATCAAGTACTGGCCAATAAAGTTGATGACGTAGTTGTTGAAGCGGCTAGTGAGCAGTAAGGAGCACTTATGTACACTCTGATTGATGCTGCGTTATCCCGCGCTCGCACCATGCTGACATTACTGGTGATGATCTTAATTGCCGGTGTCATTACTTACGTCACTATCCCCAAGGAATCGAGCCCAGATATTACCATTCCTATTATCTACGTTTCTGTTGGGCATCAAGGCATTTCTCCCGTCGATGCCGAACGTTTATTAGTTCGGCCAATAGAGCAAGAGTTGCGCTCTATTGAAGGCGTAAAAGAGATGACCTCTGTGGCATCAGAAGGTCATGCTTCGGTGACGCTGGAATTTAGTGTTGGAGTGGATCTTGATAAAGCGATGGCAGATGTGCGTGATGCGGTTGATCTTGCAAAGCCAAAATTACCAGAGGACAGTGATGAGCCAACGGTAAATGAAGTCACGTTTGCATCTGAAGAGCCTGTTTTGACTGTTGTTCTATATGGCACCGTACCAGAGCGGACCATTGTACAGATTGCCAGAACGCTACGTGATCGTTTGGAGAGTTTCCGTCAGGTTCTTGAAGTTGAAATCGCAGGGGATCGCGAAGACATCGTGGAGATAGTTGTCGATCCGCTATTGATGGAAAGCTACGGTCTCGATCAAGCGGACATCTATAATTTAATTGCCTTGAATAACCGAGTTGTGGCTGCGGGGTTTGTCGATACTGGGTATGGACGCTTTTCGGTAAAAGTCCCATCGGTTTTTGATTCACTGAAAGATGTGCTTGAACTACCGATCAAGGTGAATGGCAAAGAGGTGATCACTTTTGGCGATGTGGCGACAGTACGACGTGCATTTCGCGATCCTGAAAGTTTTGCTCGTTTAGATGGCGAATCTGCCATCGTTTTGGACGTAAAAAAACGGGCAGGGGAAAACATCATTGAAACGGTTGAGCTGGTAAAAGAAGTACTGGCTCTGGGACAGAAGCGCGCCGAGTGGCCCGACAATTTGCAAGTTAAATATACTTGGGATCAATCCGACGATGTCAAATTGATGCTCAGTGATCTACAAAACAATATCTTATCCGCAATTATCCTCGTAGTTATCGTCATTATTGCCATATTGGGGGTTAGGACCGCGCTTCTCGTGGGGATTTCTATTCCAGGATCGTTCTTGACTGGGTTGTTGGTGTTATCGGTATTTGGGCTGACGGTCAATATCGTCGTACTGTTTGCTTTAATTATGGCGGTAGGCATGTTGGTGGATGGTGCCATTGTGGTGACAGAGTTTGCAGATCGGCGCATGCAAGAAGGAACGCCACGTAAAGAAGCCTATCGAGATGCAGCAAAGCGAATGGCCTGGCCTATTACCGCATCCACAGCAACCACATTGGCTGCGTTTGCTCCGTTACTTTTCTGGCCAGACATCACTGGTGAGTTCATGAAGTACTTACCACTTACTTTAATTGCTACCTTGGCCGCTTCGCTGATGATGGCTTTATTGTTCGTTCCTGTCATCGGTGGGATCATTGGCAAGCCTCAAGTAGTCAATCAGAAAGCTCAGCGAGAAATGGTGGAGCTGCATAACGGCAACTTTGAAAAAGCGACTGGCATTACCAAGCTTTATTACCAGACTCTGTCGGTAGCGATTCGTCATCCATGGAAAGTCTTACTCAGCGCGATACTGCTAGCGGCAGGTGTCGGCTTCACTTACAACAAAGCTGGCTTGGGTGCAGAGTTTTTCCCTGAGGTGGACCCTGCCTTTTTTACCGTTAAAGTTCGTTCTTATGGTGACCTGTCTATTCACGAAAAAGATGTTGTTATGCGCGAAATCGAGAAGGTGATGCTCGGTCATGACGAGTTTGAAAGTGTCTACACGCGCACAGGATCGAGCGATAATGGGGACGAGATTGGCCAGATTCAAATAACGCCTGTGGATTGGCAGTATCGACGCAAAGTGAAAACCATTATTGAGGAACTAAAAGAGACGACAGACCGCTTTTATGGTGTTGAACTTGAGTATAAATTCCCGGACGCAGGGCCGCCTGTCGAGCATGATCTCGTGATTGAAGTGTCATCACGAAATTTGAGTGTTAGTGCGTTAGATGAAGCAGCCAAAAAAGTACGACATTGGGCTGATGGTAATCCTGCACTGACCAACTTGAGTGATACCACTAATAAGGAAGGGATTGATTGGCAAATTGATATCCAGCGAGATGACGCCTCTCGCTTTGCAGCGGATGCTACTTTAGTCGGGAATACCGTCCAGTTTGTTACGAACGGCTTGAAAATAGGCGATTATTTGCCCGATGATGCGGATGAAGAAGTCGATATTTTGGTGCGCTATCCGCAAGATAAGCGCGACATAGGTCGATTTGATCAGCTGAGAGTGAAAACGGCAGCTGGTCTAGTACCGATTACGAATTTTGCTCAAATCAAACCAGATCATAAGCAAGACACTATTCGTCGGGTCGACGGTCATCGAGTTATCAATATTAAAGCGGATATGGTGGAAGGTTACAATTTGGCGCTTGAGTTACCTAAGATTGCCGCTGGAATGGAACAGCTCGACTTACCAGAAGGCATTGAATATAAGATTCGGGGTCAAAATGAAGAGCAGGAAAACTCATCAGCATTCTTGCAAAATGCTTTTATTGTCGCGCTTGGTGTGATGGCTTTGATTTTAATTACGCAGTTTAATAGCTTTTATCAAGCTTTCTTAATCCTTAGTGCAGTGCTGTTTTCTACCGTTGGTGTCTTCGCTGGGTTACTTATTTTCCAAAAGCCATTTGGCATCATTATGTCGGGAATTGGAGTGATTGCGTTGGCTGGTATCGTGGTAAACAACAATATTGTTTTAATCGATACTTATAATCAGATGCGTAAACGTGGCTTAGAAAAATCTGAGGCTATTTTGCGTACGGGTGTGCAGCGTTTAAGACCCGTTTTACTTACGACGGTGACCACCATATTAGGCTTATTGCCAATGGTGTTAGAAATGAACATCGACTTAGTTAATCAGAAAGTGGAGTTTGGCGCACCAAGCACTCAATGGTGGTCTCAGCTTGCGACCGCTGTCGCGGGTGGTTTGGCGTTTGCGACTTTGCTAACGTTAGTTCTGACACCGTGTTTGCTTATGCTCGGGAGAGAGCATCACTCCGAACAGTAAGCTTTATCGTGATGATATCGACAAAACAAAAAGGGCAGCGAAGCTGCCCTTTTCAATACCTTGCCTTACTTCATTGCTAACAGTTTGCTGTAGCGTTCAAGCTTGTCCATGCTAACTTTCGCGTTTGCCATGAAAGTTTGTCTCGCTTTTCCTGTCAGGGATTTAGATTGTGGCAAATTCACCGTGCGCGGGTTTTTATGGACACCATTCACAAGGAACTCATAGTGCAGGTGAGGGCCAGTTACACGGCCAGTTCCGCCAAGCGTACCGATGGTTTGGCCTTGCTTAACGCGTTGACCAGCTCGTACAGTACGTTTGGTTAAGTGCAGGTACTTGGTAATGTAAGTATTACTATGTTTAATGAAAACGTAGTTACCATTAAATTTGTTGTAAGACGATTTTTGAACGACGCCATCACCAGCTGCCCAAATCGGGGTACCCACCGGTGCCGCATAGTCCGTGCCTCTATGAGGACGAACGCGTCCCGTCACTGGATGTAAGCGGCGTGGGTTGAAATTAGACGAAACTCGACGGAAATCCAACGGCGCGCGTAAGAATGCTTTTTTCATTGCACGCCCATTTTCGTCGTAATACTTGCCACTTTTCTGATCCAATATTGCGGTAAAGGTATCGCCTTGGTTTTTAAAGATCGCAGCAATGATTTTTCCACGGCCGATTACTTCACCTTCTACCACTTCCTCTTGGTAAAGTACTCGGAAGCTGTCGTTTTTACGAATATCTAAAGCAAAGTCGATGTCCCAACCAAATATGCCAGCCAGTTCCATGATTTGGTTACCATTTAATCCAGAAGATATTCCTGCATTCCAAAAGTTTGATTTGATGGTGGCTTCAGCGTAGTTGTACTGGAAGTCGACTTCTTTTTTATCAACTTCAGAAACGTACTTGCCGTCTTTTAATGTGATACGAAAAGTCTCGAACGCGCTTAGTGTTCTTCTTAGCTGCACCAAGTCGCTATTTTCGTCAAAACCAAATTGCAATCGGTCACCAGGTCGAAGCCGAGTTAACTGTTTTTCCACTTCTTTGTCTGATGACACCAGTTCATGTAATAGACGAGCAGAAAGCCCTACGCGACTAAATAAGATGGCAGCACTCTCGCCATTTTTTACCTTGTATGTCTCCCAGCGCAGCACGGCGGGAACCGCAGGCGATGAACTATTTAGTGCACTGAGTTCGAGGGAAACTGGCACAGGATAATGTTGACCAACTTTTAATCGGCTCTGCTGCGGGTCTAGGTCTTGCGGATCAGGTAAAAAGAAGAGCGCGAAGATAATCAGCGCACTAAAAAACCGATCAATACTTTGTGCAAGAGTGGAAGTCGGACAAAAATCGAATGCATGAGGTACTTGATTGCTAAATTAAACGGAAAAAGTGACAACTACCTAGTCTAACGTGTTTCAAAATGCATCGCTATTCAAGTAATATGTTCAGCTATTATATTTTTGCCAAATCTGTGGGAGTGAACAAGAATGGCGAGCATTGAAGCTGCACTAGCCGAGATTAAGCGCGGTGTTGAAGAGCTGATTCCAGAAGAAGAGCTAATCGCAAAACTAAAAGAAGACCGTCCTCTACGTATTAAATTGGGCGCTGATCCAACAGCACCTGACATTCACCTAGGTCATACGGTTATTTTCAATAAGCTTCGCTTGTTCCAAGAACTAGGTCATGAAGTGACGTTCCTAATCGGTGACTTCACTGCAATGGTTGGTGACCCGACAGGTAAAAACACAACTCGTCCACCGCTAAGTCGCGAAGACGTATTGCGTAACGCTGAAACGTACAAAGAGCAAGTGTTCAAAATTCTCGATCCTGCAAAGACTAAAATTCAGTTTAACTCTGAGTGGCTGTCTGAATTGGGCGCAGAAGGTATGATTCGCCTTGCGGCAAACCAAACCGTTGCTCGTATGCTAGAGCGTGACGACTTTAAAAAGCGTTACGCGGGTGGTCAGCCAATTGCTATTCATGAGTTCATGTACCCACTTCTACAAGGTTGGGACTCAGTAGCAATGGAAACGGATGTTGAATTAGGTGGTACAGACCAGAAGTTCAACCTTCTAATGGGTCGTGAACTGCAAAAGTCTCACGGTCAAAAACCTCAGGTTGTACTGATGATGCCGCTTCTAGTGGGCCTTGATGGCGAGAAGAAGATGTCTAAGTCAGCAAACAACTACATCGGTATCAGCGAAGCGCCAAGCGAAATGTTTGGTAAAATCATGTCTATTTCTGATGACTTAATGTGGAGCTACTACGAGCTGCTCTCTTTCCGTCCTCTGGAAGAGATTGCTCAATTCAAAGCTGATGTAGAAGCGGGCAAAAACCCTCGTGACATCAAAGTATTGCTAGCAAAAGAAATTATTGCTCGTTTCCACAGTGAAGCCGATGCCGATGCAGCAGAGCAAGAATTCGTAAACCGTTTTGCGAAGAACCAAATTCCTGATGAAATGCCAGAGTTTGACTTTGACGCAGGTCGCCCAGTGAGTAATCTGTTGAAAGAAGCAGGTTTATGTCCATCATCGTCAGATGCGATGCGCATGGTTAAGCAGGGCGCTGTGAAGATTGATGGTGAAAAAATTGCGGACAGCAAATTTGCTCCAGAAGCGGGTACTTACGTGTTCCAAGTAGGCAAACGTAAATTTGCTCGTATTACTATTCAGTAATCCATAATGACTGCAAATGAAAGCGTCCGAAGGGCGCTTTTTTTGTATGAAAATTTAGCAAAAACGGCAAAGTAAAACTTCCATACCTGATGAACTTTGCTACTATACTTGCGCTGCCAATAATGGCAGCGCTATCGGAGATTTACATGAACAATACCGACCATCCTCCCAGTCGTTGGGTGAGTAAGATTAAGGGAGCGAAATAACCCGCTTCGGTATTGGCGATCTCCGCCTTACCTAAGTGGTGAGGCATCTTTTCTAATTTTTTTCTCGTTATTTCCTTCATACATTCTGAATAGACAGTGCATTCGCATTGGTTTTCTCTGTGCATCTTATTTGTTGTCTGACTTTTAGCGTGCAAGAGTGGCTTTTCATGCTTTGTCGATGGTCGTTACCAATGCCAATCGGGAGATTCGCCATGACGGTAATGAACAACACTTTTATTGAAACAACACCAAACTTTTCTGAAGTAGAAATTGGTGCAGCTCGCAATGCATTCTTGCAGTACGAGCAAGAGCAACAAGTCCATTTGCTTACGGTTATGCCGATTGATGAGGCTGTAGGTATTTTACAGCATTGCTCTGTCGGCTATGTGAATAGTCTTATTGCTCAACTTGAGCAAGCAGGCCATGACAAACGCGCACGTCATTATGCTCACCAATTAGGTCTGCATATGTCTGAAGTTGATACACCTGATGGTTATTTATCGACTAGTGTTTTGGGGCACGTGAAGCAGCGTATTGGGTGGATCATTGCACTGGCTCTTTTAGGGATAGTGTCAGGCTTGATCATTGCTCAGTATGAGGACACCCTTAGTCAGCTTGTTTTACTTGCAGTGTACATGCCAGTGATTGCAGCTGCTGGTGGTAACACAGGAACACAAGCAGCAACTTTAGTGATTCGTGCTCTTGCTACTGGAGAGTTAAAAAAACGCCAATGGTTAGAAGTTTTGTGGAAAGAGAGCCGAGTCGCTCTATTTATTGCGCTAGCGATCGCTATCGTGATGATTGGACGCATTATGTTATTTAGTGCAGGACAATCAACAGGAGGCTTTGAACTGACCGATATCGCACTGGCAATAGCAGTTGCGCTGTTCATTCAAGTCACCATTTCTACAACATTGGGCGGGCTGTTGCCAATTATTGCACGAGCTTGCAAGTTGGACCCAGCCGTATTGGTGAGTCCAGTTCTTGCGTCTATCGTCGATATTTCAGGAATGTGGATTTACTTTAACGTGGTGAACTATTTCTTAGGTATTGCCTGACTAAAGTTCACAATGTCATTGTAAAAAAGCTGCTCAAAATGTGTAATCGGGGCGATGACAGGTGTGTTGTCGTCCCGTTTTTCTGGGAAGTAGTCTGAAACAAACTGAACAAAAATGGTGTTAGGTTGACCATTTTTATCCAAGCCATATCCAGCCATATTGTAAGTCCCGTAGATAGAGCCACTTTTAGCGATCAGCTGTCCTTTAATTGGAAGTTTTCGCATACTTTGTCGGTACTTTAATGTGCCGGATTCACCTGATTTCGGCATGATGGCAATCAATTTGAGTTCGTTTTCATGCTTCCAAATATAGCGCAGCATTTCAGCCATCTTGGTCGCGGAGATCCGGTTATTTCGCGAAAGTCCTGAGCCGTCTTCTAGGCGCGCATTACGAATATCAATACCAGTGTTGGCGAAAATGATCTGCTTGATCGCTTCTGTACCGTTAGTAAAACTACCTGGCTGAACGAAAAATTTAGCACCAAGTGTTTTGGTTAATGTGTCGGCAATCAAGTTGTCAGAGTTTTTGAGCATATCTTCAAGAATGTCTGGTAAGGCCTTTGATTGATGCATTGCGATGAGCTTTCGCTGCTTTTCTGGCGCCGTACCGACCCTAATCTTTCCTGATACCCCAATGTTGAGCTCCTTGAGCAAAGTCGCCAACCTTTGACTGGTGTAACGCTCAGGGTCTTGAACCGCAAATTTCAGTGGCAATGGTTTGTCTCTTTCAACCAAGCACCCTGTTAGCTTGTAGTTGTTATCGGGATTTGCAACTAAACCTAAGTCACAATGACGACTTTTCTTAATGGTTTTAGAAACAGTTTCTACGGTACTTGTGACACGAATAGGTTGATGCTCTGGTACGTAGACCCGCGTTCCACCATCTTTTTGTGTATAGATAGAGGCTTGTACACAGTTGTTATTGAGTGTGATGGTCGATGCCGGAGCGCTGTAGCAAACTCCCAAGATATCCCACGGCCAGCCCACCGCACGGTTATAACCAGTGAATGCGCTGTTATCGAGCCATAGGTCACCGTTAATCCGTTTTAAGCCATTTTTCTTAGCTAGAGTGAGAAGTGATTTTAAGTCGTTGGTTTGGAGTGTTGGGTCGCCGACAAAGTAAATCACTGCATCTGAGTTCGACGTTTCCAGCTTGGTTCGAAACCGGAAATTATCCCCCAGTTCTAGCTTTGCGGCTAATGCGGTGACGATTTTTAATGTACTCGCTGGTGGGAACAGTTGTTCGGTAGGATGAACACCGTCAAGCTCAGCATTTTCACTGAGTTTTTCCGCAACTAAACTGATGCGGGCGCCTTCAGGCAACACCTCTTGATGAGGGTACGCTTGTGAAAAAGCAGAAAGTAATGAAGAGAATATGAGCAAGGGCCAACGTAAACGCATAATGATACTTTCTAAGGTGAGTTATGTGATTGAGTATACGCAAGTCCTTTCAATATGCTAGGTAACTAAAGAAATGCTTCAAATGTCTTCATGAATGAGACACGAGAGAAAGGCGCGCTGCTTAAAATGAAGTATAAAAAATGCCCGCTTAAAGCGGGCATTCGATATTCTAGTCAAAGACCGGAATTAGAAGTCGTAACGTAGACCTAGAGCTAGCTCGTCTTCAGCATCGATCTTAGTTGCAACTGTTTTGCTAGTGTCAGTTGAACCAAACTTGTCACCTGCATCAATCAGGTTGAAGTTGTAAGAAATGTAACCACGGAAGTTAGGCTTGAAGTAGTAAGAAGCATCAACAGCGAAGTTGTTTGCAGAAGTTTCGTTGTTAGTTTCTGCATTGTTGTATGATGTTGTAAATACTGTTTGGCCTAGAGTGTAAGCACCCGCTAGCTCGTAACCAGTGTAATCAACTGTGTTACTGTTGTTTGAATCTTCCATTTTCTCGCCGTCAGTGAATACACCAGCGAAGTAAAGATCAGACATTGTGTAAGATGCAGCTAGCATGTACTCGTTAGCTTTGTCTTGATCTGCGTAACCAGCACCTAGCTCAAGACCAGTGTCAGCTAGAGCGTAGATTGCAGATAGAGAGTAACCGTCTTGTTTGTTGTCGTAGTACTCACCAGTGTTTTTGTTTTCCATACGATCAGCGAAGCGGTAGCTTGCTTTTACGCTTAGGTTTTCAAACTGGCCTTTGTAAGCCATCATGTTGTCTGTACGGTCTGATACAGCTAGTTTGTCTGCTGCAGAGTTACCGTGGTAAGCCATGATATCTGTGAAGTCAGTGATAACGCCTAGTGCACCTTCAGTTTTACCGTATGCGAACTCACCGTAAGCACCGCCAAGACCAGCGTAAGCAAGACGAGTTTCTAGATCGCTCTTGTCGTCGCCGTCTACAGTACCGTTTTGAGCAGTCTCAAATTCACCTTCCCAGAAACCAACACCGTATAGGTTGTCATTGATTTCTTGTTTACCAAGGAAGTTTAGACGGATGCGAGATTTGTCTTGAGCGTCGCCATCTTTCATAGATAGACGTGCTTCAGCACGGCCGCCCATTTCTAGAGAAGTACCGTCTTGGTTGTAAAGTTCAGCTGCGTTTACGCCAGTTGCCATAGCTGCTGCAGATACAGAAAGAGCAATTAGAGTCTTTTTCATCTTATTTGTCCTAGTTAGCTGTCCATAATCATTGTTGTATGGGGGAGAGGTGATCTCTCACAAGTTGTTGGTCCAAAATTGACTAATTGAGCGATATAGTTCGCACTTGTAAGCCATTGATCTAACAACTCGCTGGACATGTTTTACTGCTAAAGTTTCCGTATGAGTTAGTAAAATGATATAAATCCCACTGATGAACACTGTTCAATTGTACGTTGTTTTTATTTAAATTACTGTTTTTGATTGAAATTATTGGCAATGACATTGGCCTGACATTGATTAGTTTTTATCTTTTTTGATATTTTTGGTGTAATGAACAGTGTTGTTTTTCAATAAATTGAGAAGGTGATTCGCCCTAGAACCGCTCTAAAAGTGAGTTATATCATTATGCCGAAAAGGCATAGTCTTGCTGTCTTTCGAATTAAGATGATTTCGTCCGGGAGTTTGTTTACACTAAACGAAATACATCTTTAAGCGCACTACCCAGTCCTATGACAGGGTGGGCTTTTTTTGTCCAAAGACCCATTTGGGCTTGAGGTTATAAAATGGAAAAAGTTCCAATGACACTACGTGGCGAGCAAAAGCTACGTGCAGAACTCGATCGTCTACTTAAACTACGTCCTCAGATCTCAGAGGCAATTGCTGAAGCTCGTGAGCTAGGTGATTTAAAAGAGAATGCTGAATATCACGCCGCTCGTGAAGAGCAGGGCATTTGTGAAGCACAAATCCGTGACATTGAATACAAACTGTCAGTTGCTCAAGTTATTGATGTAACGAAGATGGAGAACACGGGTAAAGTTATTTTTGGTTCAACCGTAACCTTGATTGATATCGACACCGAAGAAGAAAAAACGTACCAAATCGTTGGTGATGACGAAGCCGATATCAAAGCAGGTCGCATTTCAGTGAGCTCACCTATTGCTCGTGGCCTGATTGGTAAGATGGAAGGCGATGAAGTTGCTATTCAAACTCCGGGTGGCGCGAAAGACTTCGAAATTGACCGAGTAGAATATATCTAAGTCGTTTGGAGTAGCATTACTACTCTGATAAAACGCAAAAAGGTCGCCTCAGGCGACCTTTTTTCTTCAGCAACGTAAGTAGGGTTACTTACGAGGGATTTCGATTTTACGCTCTTCAGACTGGCGGTATAGCACAAGCACTTTACCAATAGTCTGAACTTTTTCAGCGCCCGTCTCACGTACGATAGCGTCGATGATTAGCTGTTTTGTTTCACGATCTTCCGAAGCAACTTTTACTTTGATAAGTTCGTGATGGTTAAGAGCGATTTCAATTTCTGCTAGCACGGCTTCTGTAAGTCCATTTGCGCCCATTAGCACAACAGGTTTTAAACTGTGAGCTAGGCCTTTAAGGTGCTGCTTTTGTTTGGTGCTTAGGTTCATTACGCGGCCAATTTTCTTTAAATAAGGGTTGAAAAAAGCTATTTTAACGCCATCTATTGCTGAAGACTATAATTTATTGAGTAATAGGTAGCGCCTATTAAAACAATAGCTCCAATTTGTGCCTTGTTGGGATTAAAATGAGTAAACAAAAACATTCGGCTAGTTCTGGTCGTTGGTTGAAAGAACACTTTGATGATAAATACGCGAATGAAGCCCGAAAAAAAGGCTACCGCTCACGTGCTTATTTCAAGATCGATGAGATTCAAACGAAAGATAAATTGTTAAAGCCTGGAATGACAGTCGTCGACTTGGGGGCTGCGCCGGGCGGATGGTCTCAATATGCTGCTAAGATAGTAGGGGACAGTGGTCAGATCATCGCGTGTGACTTGCTTCCTATGGACCCGATTGCTGGCGTTAGCTTTTTACAAGGCGACTTTCGTGATGATGCAGTATTGGAAGCTTTGCTAGAAAGGATCCAACCTTCCATGGTAGACGTAGTAATGTCTGATATGGCGCCTAACATCGCGGGAAACAATTCTGTTGATCAACCTCGCGCTATGTATTTAGTTGAATTAGCTTTAGATATGTGTCGACAAGTTCTAGCGCCTAATGGTAGCTTTGTCGTAAAGGTTTTCCAAGGGGAAGGCTTCGATCAGTATGTGAAAGAAGTCCGAGACATGTTTAAAGCCGTAAAAATTAGAAAACCAGACTCATCGCGAGCCCGCTCTCGAGAGGTCTTCGTCGTAGCCACTGGTTACAAAGGTTAACCATTTTGCTCTCTTGAGAGCGTGTTAACACTATAGCTACAGTTAATGAACTGTAGTACCCTACCTTTAATTACAATTAGTTATCGAGAGGCTTACACCTTGAGTGACATGGCAAAAAATTTAATTCTGTGGCTTGTTATCGCCGTCGTATTGATGTCGGTATTCCAGAGCTTTGGCCCTGGAGAAAGCAATGGCAGAACCGTGGATTACACCACGTTTGTACAGGAAGTTGGCCAAGGCCAGATTCAAGAAGCAACTTTTAAAGACGGTGAAATTAGCTTTGTTCGTCGTGGCGGCGGTGCCAAAATGGTCACTTACATGCCAGTGTATGACCAAAAGCTTCTAGATGACCTAATTAACCAAAACGTGAAAGTACAAGGCACGCCTCCAGAAGAGCAAAGCTTGCTTGGTACTATCTTCATCTCTTGGTTCCCAATGATCTTACTAATTGGTGTATGGATTTTCTTCATGCGTCAAATGCAAGGCGGCGGTGGTAAAGGCGCCATGTCTTTTGGTAAGAGCAAAGCTCGAATGATGAGCGAAGAACAAATCAAGACAACTTTTGCTGACGTTGCAGGTTGTGACGAAGCAAAAGAAGACGTGAAAGAGCTGGTGGACTACCTACGCGATCCAAGCCGCTTCCAAAAGCTGGGCGGTAAGATTCCAACGGGTGTTCTAATGGTTGGTCCTCCTGGTACGGGTAAAACGCTTCTAGCGAAAGCCATTGCCGGTGAGGCGAAAGTACCATTCTTTACTATCTCTGGTTCTGATTTCGTAGAAATGTTCGTTGGTGTTGGTGCATCTCGTGTGCGTGACATGTTTGAACAAGCAAAGAAAGCCGCACCTTGTATCATCTTTATCGATGAGATCGATGCGGTAGGTCGTCAACGTGGCGCAGGTGTTGGTGGTGGTCATGATGAACGTGAACAAACACTAAACCAAATGCTCGTTGAGATGGATGGTTTCGAAGGTAACGAAGGTATTATCGTTATCGCTGCGACTAACCGTCCGGATGTGCTGGACCCTGCGTTACTGCGTCCTGGTCGTTTTGACCGTCAAGTGGTAGTTGGTCTTCCAGATGTACGTGGCCGTGAACAGATCCTAAAAGTTCACATGCGTAAGGTCCCTCTAGCGGGTGATGTAGAGCCTTCTCTCATCGCACGTGGTACTCCAGGCTTCTCTGGTGCTGACCTAGCAAACTTAGTTAACGAAGCAGCCTTGTTTGCTGCGCGCGGTAACAAGCGCAACGTTTCTATGGTTGAGTTTGAACTGGCGAAAGACAAAATCATGATGGGTGCTGAGCGCCGTTCAATGGTGATGTCTGAGGAAGTGAAAGAGTCAACCGCATACCACGAAGCTGGTCACGCGATTGTTGGTCGCTTGGTTCCTGAACACGATCCAGTGTACAAAGTGTCTATCATTCCACGTGGTCGTGCGTTGGGTGTAACAATGTACCTTCCAGAGCAGGACCGCGTGAGCATGTCTCGCCAACACCTAGAATCAATGATTTCTAGCTTGTACGGTGGTCGTTTAGCAGAAGAACTTATCTACGGTGCTGACAAAGTATCAACCGGTGCTTCTAATGATATCGAGCGCGCAACAGATATTGCTCGTAAGATGGTTACTCAATGGGGTTTCTCTGAAAAGCTTGGCCCTCTGCTGTATGCAGAAGATGAAGGCGAAGTGTTCTTAGGACGTAGTGTAACTCAGACTAAACATGTGTCTGACGATACAGCGAAGTTGATTGATGACGAAGTTCGTCAGATCATTGACCGCAACTACGATCGTGCGAAGAAGATTCTTCAAGAGAACATGGATATCATGCATGCGATGAAAGATGCGCTGATGAAGTATGAAACCATTGATGCTCGCCAGATTGATGACTTAATGGAGCGCAAAGCTGAAATTCGTGAGCCTGCGGGCTGGAGTGATAACTCAGCAAGCAAACCAGAAGACAGCGACAAGCCTCAAGCAAAGCAAGAAGTTAAAGAAGAAGCAACGGATACTGCGAAAGATGCAGAACAGCCTAGCTCTTCTGATACAACTTCTAACGAAGCGCCTGAAAAGAAAGACTCTGAATAAAGAGTATCGATAATATTAAACCCCGAGTTATCTCGGGGTTTTTGTGTTTATGATGATGATTACAGCAAATAACAAATCTTTGGACCTTTCGCGTCCACATGTCATGGCCATTCTAAATGTGACACCGGATTCCTTTTCGGATGGCGGTAAATACAACTCAATTGAACTTGCTCTTGCTCAAGTTGATAAAATGATAAAGGCTGGTGTAAGTATTGTTGATGTTGGTGGTGAATCGACAAGACCTGGTGCACCGGATGTGTCTTTGGAAGAAGAGCTTAGGCGTGTTGTCCCAGTAATCAAAGCCATTCGTGAAAAGTATGATGTGTGGATTTCCGTTGACACCAGTAAAGCAGAAGTGATGCGTCAAGCAATTGATGCTGGGGCTGATTTGATCAATGACATCCGTTCGCTGCAAGAGCCAGGTGCTCTGGAAGTCGCAGCAGAAGCAAACCTTCCAATTTGTCTGATGCATATGAAAGGTCAGCCTAGGACCATGCAAGTTGACCCTCATTATGATGATTTAATGGGGGACGTGTCGGCTTTTCTAGAAGAACGTATCGCGGCGTGTGAAGCAGCAGGGATTGATAAATCTCAACTGATTCTCGATCCTGGGTTTGGCTTTGGCAAAACAATCGAACACAATTATCATATGCTTGCTCATCTTGAAAAGTTTCATGAATTCGGCCTGCCTATTTTGGCTGGCATGTCTCGTAAATCCATGATCTTCAAACTGTTAGACAAGCCAGCGGCAGAGTGTACGAACGCAAGTGTCGTTTGTGCTACGATTGCCGCGATGAAAGGCGCGCAGATCATTCGCGTGCATGACTTTGAAGAGACAATCGAAGCGATGAAAGTTGTTGAGATGACGAAAAACAATATTTAAAAATAATAAAGGAAAGTTTATGTCGAATGAAAGACGTTACTTTGGTACTGACGGTGTGCGCGGTAAAGTAGGACAATACCCAATCACTCCAGACTTCGTACTTAAGCTTGGCTGGGCTGCTGGTCGTGTACTAGCGAAACAAGGCACAAAGAAAGTTATCATAGGTAAAGATACACGTATTTCAGGTTATATGCTTGAATCTGCACTAGAGGCTGGCCTTGCAGCTGCGGGACTTAAAGCAACATTTACTGGTCCCATGCCAACTCCAGCTGTGGCATATTTAACTCAGACTTTCCGTGCCGAGGCTGGTATTGTGATTTCTGCATCACATAACCCATATTACGACAACGGCATTAAATTCTTTTCTTCTGAGGGTACTAAGCTACCTGACGATATCGAATTGGCGATCGAAGCTGAGTTAGATAAAGAAATTGAATGTGTGGAGTCTGCTGAGCTTGGTAAAGCAACCCGCCTAAATGATGCAGCTGGTCGTTACATCGAATTCTGTAAGAGTACTTTCCCATCTGAGTTGAGCCTTGCGAACTTTAAGATCGTAGTAGACTGTGCGCACGGTGCAACGTACCACATCGCTCCAAATGTTTTCAAAGAACTTGGGGCAGAAGTTATCGCTATGGGCGTAGAGCCTAACGGCATCAACATTAATGAAAAAGTGGGCGCAACAGACGTACGAGCTCTTCAACAGCGTGTTGTTGAAGAGCAAGCGCATCTTGGTCTCGCATTTGATGGTGATGGTGACCGCATCATTATGGTCGACCACCTAGGTAACAAAGTTGATGGTGACCAAATTGCTTATATCATCGCTCGTGATGCACTTCGTCGTGGTGAGCTAAAGGGTGGTGTTGTTGGTACACTAATGACTAACTTGGGTATGGAAAATGGTTTAAAGCAGCTAGGCATTCCGTTTGTACGTGCTGCTGTTGGTGACCGTTATGTCATGGAGCAACTGCTAGAAAAAGGTTGGAAAATTGGTGCTGAAAACTCAGGCCATGTGATCTTATTAGATAAAGTCACAACCGGCGATGCGATTGTTGCTGCACTTCAAGTACTTGCTTCTGTAATTGGCAGCGATATGTCTTTATATGAACTATCGCAAGGAATGACATTATATCCTCAGGTTTTAGAAAATGTCCGTTTCTCAGGAGAAAGTAACCCTCTTGAAGCTACAGCTGTATTAAACGCTGTCGCTGAAGTAGAGGCGACACTTGGTGATAAAGGGCGTGTACTGCTGCGTAAGTCTGGCACTGAGCCTTTGATCCGCGTTATGGTGGAAGGCGAAGATGGTGAACTAGTTCAACACTCAGCATTGAAAATCGCTGAGGCTGTTAAAGCAAGTTGTTAATCATTGCGTTAAAGCATGTCTTGAATGAAAAGGGCATCTTTTGCCCTTTTTTTGAGCGCTTAACGCATTGGCATTGATTTTTTACTAATTTTCCCTTGTCAGCGTTACTGGCTTTCGCTAGTATTGCTCCGCCTCCCGTTAGGAGGTCGCTAGCCTTGTTCATAATGATTTATTCTTTTGAACGGCGCTGGCTCAACAATTTGGAACATAGGTGGAAAAAATGTTTTCAGTTCTACTTGTGATTTACCTGTTGGCAGCGCTTGGTGTGATTGGCCTTGTGTTGATTCAACAAGGTAAAGGCGCAGATATGGGAGCCTCGTTCGGTGCTGGTGCTTCAAACACAGTGTTTGGTGCTGGCGGCTCAGGTAATTTCTTAACCCGAACAACTGCTATTTTAGCAACCGTATTCTTTATCGTTAGCTTGTTACTTGGTCGTATGTCTACGCACCAGACTGAATCACAATGGGTAGACCCAACGTTAGGTCAACCAGTTGTTGAACAAGTTAAGGATGCAGCGAGTGAAGTTCCTGCCCCTGCGGGTGATGAAATTCCTCAATAAGCTGTAAGGTTTTGATGCCGAGATGGTGAAATTGGTAGACACGCTAGCATGAGGTGCTAGTGCCTTAGGTGTGAGGGTTCGAGTCCCTCTCTCGGCACCATGTATTTACAAACTTGTAAATCACTTGTTTGCGAGTATAATGCTCAGCAAGTCGGACGCGGGGTGGAGCAGCTTGGTAGCTCGTCGGGCTCATAACCCGAAGGTCGTCGGTTCAAATCCGGCCCCCGCAACCAATCTCTTTCTTTAAAAGGAAATCGTAGATTGGCAAGTTTGCGTAGTGCTAACCACACTACGAGTTAAGAAAAGCAATTGTTGGCTATTCTTAACGTATCAGGGTCCAGCAGCATAAAACCCCGACTATCGGGGTTTTTTGTTATCTGAGCTTTTTGAAATAGCTCAGATACTGCTTGGTTTTTTGATTGGGCTCTGAGCCCTTTTTTTGTTTCTGGAGTGGTTAAATGACTGGTTTAGAAAGACAACTTACTGAAATGCTTGACGCGCCAGTAGCGGCATCAGGTTATGAGTTAGTTGGATTAGAATTCATTCGTGCAGGCGCGCACTCAACGTTACGTATCTACATTGACCATGAAAATGGTATTAACGTAGACGACTGTGCAGAAGTTAGCCACCAAGTTAGTGCAGTTTTAGACGTTGAAGATCCAATTTCTGTTGCTTACAGCCTAGAAGTGTCTTCTCCAGGTTTAGAAAGACCACTTTTTAAAGCAGCACATTACGAGCAATTTATTGGTCACGAGGTCAGCATCGTATTGAAAATGGCTGTAGCAAACCGTCGTAAGTGGAAAGGTATTATCCACGGTGTTGATGGCGAAACAGTGACAATTACTGTAGACGGTCAGCAAGAAGAGTTTGCTCTAAGTAACATTTCCAAAGCTAACCTGATCCCTAAATTTTAGTTCCCTAAAAAAGTTTAAGCTTAGAGGCTAAATACAATGAGTAAAGAAATTTTAGCGGTAGCAGAAGCGGTATCGAACGAAAAAGCGGTACCTCGTGAGCGTATCTTTGAGGCTCTTGAGATTGCTCTAGCAACTTCTACAAAGAAAAAATACGAAATCGAAATCGACGTACGTGTTGCCATTGACCGTAAAACCGGTGAGTTTGTAACTTACCGCCGTTGGTTAGTTGTTGATGACGTTGAGAACCCTACAAAAGAGATCTCACTAGAAGCAGCGCAATACGAAGATGACTCAATCGAGCTTGGCGACTACGTAGAAGACGAAATCGAATCAGTAACGTTTGACCGTATTACGACTCAAACTGCTAAGCAAGTTATCGTTCAAAAAGTTCGTGAAGCTGAGCGCGCACAAATCGTTGAACAGTTCATCGACAATGAAGGTGATCTAATCACTGGTGTCGTGAAAAAAGTAAACCGTGACACAATCGTGCTTGATCTTGGTAATAACGCTGAAGCGGTAATCCTGCGTGATGACCAACTTCCTCGTGAAAACTTCCGTCCAGGCGACCGCGTACGTGGTCTTCTTTACAAAGTCGCGCCTGAAGCACGTGGTTTCCAATTGTTCATCACTCGTTCTAAGCCAGAAATGTTGGCAGAACTGTTCCGTGTTGAAGTGCCTGAAATCGCAGAAGATATTATCGAGCTTAAAGGCGCAGCACGTGATCCTGGTTCTCGCGCTAAGATCGCTGTCAAAACAAATGACAAACGTATCGACCCTGTAGGTGCGTGTGTTGGTATGCGTGGTGCACGTGTACAAGCTGTTTCTGGCGAACTTGGTGGTGAGCGTATCGATATCGTTCTTTGGGATGATAACCCAGCTCAATTCGTTATCAACGCAATGGCGCCAGCTGATGTTGCTTCTATCATCGTTGATGAGGATGCACACTCAATGGACATCGCAGTTGAAGCTGACAACCTAGCGCAAGCTATTGGTCGTAACGGTCAAAACGTGCGTCTAGCATCTCAACTAACCGGTTGGGAACTGAATGTTATGACAGTTGCTGATCTTCAGAAGAAACACGCTGAAGAATCACAAGCATCTATTGAAAACTTCATGAAGTACCTAGATATTGAAGAAGACTTCGCTCAACTTCTTGTTGAAGAAGGTTTCTCAACGCTAGAAGAAATCGCATACGTGCCAGTTAACGAGCTACTAGAAATCGATGGTTTGAATGAAGAACTAATCGAAGAGCTTCGTGGACGTGCAAAAGATGCACTAACGACGATCGCACTAGCACAAGAAGAGTCTTTTGAAGGTCTAGAACCAGCTGAGGACCTACTTGCACTTGAAGGTCTTGAGCGTGAGATGGCATTTAAATTGGCAGCGAAAGGTGTAGCGACACTGGAAGATCTTGCTGACCAAGGTATTGACGATTTAGAAGGTATCGAAGGCCTGACCGAAGAACGTGCAGGTGAGCTAATTATGGCCGCACGTAACATCTGTTGGTTCGGCGAAGAAGCATAATTTTCGGCAAGGAGGAAGCGGCATGACACAATTAACAGTTAAAGCACTGAGTGATGAGATTGGTACGCCAGTCGACCGCTTGATTGAACAACTTGCTGACGCTGGCATTAAAAAGGCGAGCTCTGACAATGTTACTGATGAAGAGAAGCAGAAGCTTCTCTCTCATTTAAAGAAAGAACACGGTGATAAATCAGGTGATTCAGAGCCGACTCGCCTTACGCTTCAGCGTAAAACTCGTAGTACACTTAGTGTGAACGCGGGTGGTGGTAAGAGTAAGAATGTTCAGGTTGAGGTGCGCAAAAAACGTACATACGTGAAGCGCAGCACAATTGAAGATGAAGCGAAACGTGAAGCTGAAGAAGCAGCACAACGTGAAGCAGAAGAAGCAGCAAAACGTGCAGCAGAAGAAGCTGCAAAACGTGAAGCTGAAGAAGCTGCGAAACGTGAAGCTGAAGAAGCTGCAAAACGTGAAGCGGAAGAAAAAGCGAAGCGAGACGTAGATACGAATGCACAACGTAATGCTGAAGAAAAAGCAAAGCGTGATGCTGAAGAGAAAATTAAGCAAGAAGCAGCGCGAAAAGAGGCCGACGAGCTTAAACGTCGTCAGGAAGAAGAAGCTAAGCGTAAGGCTGAAGAGGAAAGTCAGCGCAAGCTTGAAGAAGCTCGCGAATTGGCTGAAAAGAATAAAGAGCGTTGGTCTGCTGCAGAAGAGAAAAAGGGTGATATGGAAGATACAGATTACCATGTAACGACTTCACAATACGCACGTGAAGCCGAAGATGAAGCAGATCGCAAAGTAGAAGGCGGTCGTCGTAAGAAGAAAAAAGCAGCTTCGGGTAAAGACGACCAAGCTCGCGGTGGCCGTAACAACCAACGTGGCGGTAGAGGTCGTAAGGGCAAACTTGCTAAGCCGACTTCAATGCAGCACGGGTTTGATAAGTCAGCAACGGTTGCTAAGCAAGACGTTGTAATTGGCGAAACGATCGTTCTATCAGAACTTGCTAACAAGATGTCGGTTAAAGCGACAGAAGTTATCAAAGTAATGATGAAGATGGGCGCTATGGCGACTATCAACCAAGTGATCGACCAAGAAACAGCACAACTTGTTGCTGAAGAAATGGGCCATAAAGTAGTTCTTCGTAAAGAGAACGAACTGGAAGAAGCGGTACTATCTGACCGTGACACTAACGCGGAAGCAGTTCCACGTGCTCCAGTTGTTACTATCATGGGTCACGTTGACCACGGTAAAACGTCAACACTTGACTACATCCGTCGCACACACGTTGCTTCTGGCGAAGCGGGTGGTATTACTCAGCACATTGGTGCGTACCACGTTGAAACAGACAACGGCATGATCACGTTCCTTGATACTCCTGGACACGCAGCGTTTACTGCAATGCGTGCTCGTGGTGCTCAAGCGACAGATATCGTTGTTCTTGTAGTTGCAGCAGACGATGGCGTAATGCCACAAACAGTAGAAGCGATTCAGCACGCGAAAGCGGCAGGCGTTCCTCTAATTGTTGCTGTGAACAAGATCGATAAAGAAGACGCGAACCCAGATAACGTTAAGAACGAGCTTGCTCAATACGACGTTATTCCTGAAGAGTGGGGCGGTGAGAACATGTTCGTTCACATCTCTGCTAAACAGGGTACAAACATCGATGGTCTTCTAGAAGCAATCCTTCTTCAGTCTGAAGTTCTTGAACTTACAGCTGTAGCTGAAGGCATGGCATCTGGTGTTGTTGTTGAATCTCGCCTAGATAAAGGTCGTGGTCCAGTTGCAACAGTACTTGTTCAATCAGGTACACTAAACAAAGGCGACATCGTTCTTTGTGGTCAAGAATACGGCCGTGTTCGTGCAATGCGTGATGAGCTAGGTAAAGAAATTACTTCGGCTGGCCCATCTATCCCTGTAGAGATCCTAGGTCTTTCAGGTGTACCATCTTCAGGTGATGAAGCAACAGTAGTTCGTGACGAGCGTAAAGCGCGTGAAGTAGCTAACTACCGTGCTGGTAAGTTCCGTGAAGTGAAACTTGCTCGTCAGCAGAAATCTAAACTAGAGAACATGTTCTCTAACATGACTGCTGGTGAAGTTGCTGAACTTAACGTTGTACTTAAAGCAGACGTTCAAGGTTCTGTAGAAGCAATCGCAGACTCACTAGTTAAGCTATCTACTGACGAAGTTAAAGTGAACATCGTTGGTTCTGGTGTTGGTGGTATTACGGAAACTGACGTAGTACTAGCGGAAGCTTCAAACGCAATCATCCTTGGCTTTAACGTTCGTGCAGATGCTTCTGCTCGTCGTGCTGTTGAAGCCGCAGCTGTTGACTTACGTTACTACTCAATCATTTACCAATTGATTGACGAAGTGAAACAAGCAATGGGCGGTATGCTTGCTCCAGAATTCAAGCAAGAGATCATTGGTCTTGCTGAAGTTCGTGACGTGTTTAAGTCACCGAAACTGGGCGCTATCGCTGGTTGTATGGTTACAGAAGGTGTGATCAAGCGTAACAACCCAATCCGTGTACTACGTGATAACGTTGTTATTTACGAAGGTGAACTAGAGTCACTGCGTCGTTTCAAAGATGACGTTCAAGAAGTTAAGAATGGCTACGAATGTGGTATCGGCGTTAAGAACTACAATGATGTTCGCGTTGGTGACCAAATCGAAGTCTTCGAAATCGTTGAAATTAAACGTACTCTAGACTAATTGACTAAAATTACTAATATTGTCTTTGAAAGATAAGTAGTAATTGGTTGTTGAATACACCATGGGGGGCTGGCTTTGACCAACCCCCCATTCTTTCTATATAAGAGTAAAGATATGTCAAAAGAATTTAGCCGCACGCAGCGCGTTGCACAGCAGCTGCAAAAAGAACTAGCGATGATCCTTCAACGTGAAGTTCGTGACTCTCGCCTTGGCATGGTGACGATCTCAGACGTAGAAGTCTCTCGTGACCTAGCTTACGCAAAAGTATTTGTGACCTTCCTATGTGTGGGTGAGCAAACACCTGAATCATGTCTAGCAGCGCTACGTGAGCACGAAGTGCACATTCGCATGATGTTAGGTAAGCGTATTCGTCTACGTTTAACGCCAGAAATCCGCTTCCACTATGACAATACGCTTGTTGAAGGTATGCGTATGTCTAACCTAGTGTCTGAAGTCGTTAGTTCAGACAAACAAAAGCAAAAAGATTCTGGTCGTGAGGACGAAGAATAATGGCTCGTCGTCGTAAAGGTCGTCCAATTAATGGCGTTATACTGTTGGACAAACCAACAGGTATCTCTTCCAATGATGCACTGCAAAAAGTAAAGCGAATCTACTTTGCCGAGAAAGCAGGCCACACTGGAGCCTTGGACCCATTAGCGACAGGCATGCTGCCAATTTGCTTGGGTGAAGCGACAAAATTTTCTCAGTTTCTTCTTGATTCTGATAAACGCTACCGCGTGATCGCAAAGCTGGGTGAACGTACCAATACGTCTGACTCGGATGGTGAAGTTGTAGAGACGCGTCCAGTCGATGTTACGTTAGACAAGCTAGAAGCGTGCATCGATCAGTTCCGTGGTGAATCTGATCAAGTGCCTTCCATGTTCTCTGCGTTGAAGTATCAAGGTAAACCCTTGTATGAATACGCTCGTAAAGGCATCGAAGTTCCGCGTGAATCTCGTAAGATCACGGTATATGAGATTGTTCTTCACCGTTTTGAAGGCGATGAAGTAGAGATGGAAGTGCACTGCTCTAAAGGTACCTATATTCGTACTATCGTTGATGATCTGGGCGAAATGTTAGGTTGTGGTGCGCACGTAACTATGCTTCGTCGTACTGGTGTGGCTAAATACCCTTACGAGAATATGGTAACACTTGAGCAACTAAATGAGTTGCTAGAGCAAGCTCACCGCGAGGAACGAGCGCCTCGAGAACTACTGGACCCACTGCTTTTGCCAATGGATACAGCGGTAGAAGACTTACCAGAAGTCAACTTGGTGCCTGAACTGGCGGATATGGTCCAACATGGGCAGCCCGTTCAAGTATTTGGTGCTCCGACAGAGGGCTCACTTCGCCTTACTATGGGTGAAGAACGCTTGTTTATTGGCGTTGGCGAAATGAACGAAGATGGCAAAATCGCTCCTAAGCGATTGGTCGTGTTCCGAGATGACGTTGCATCCAAGTAAATGATTGAAAATACCGACCTGAGTGTCGGTATTTTTATATTGCACGAGATAGGAAATTTCCCTATAATCCGCGCTTCGCGTAGCGGCTGAATCAGAGATTGGCTGCTACAACTTTAAACCTACTCTTATTAGGAGAGAATTATGTCTCTGAATGCAGAAACTAAAGCAGCAATCGTTGCAGAATACGCACAAGGCGAAGGCGACACTGGTTCACCAGAAGTTCAAGTAGCTCTACTTACAGCTTCTATCAACCACCTACAAGGTCACTTCAAAGCGCACAAAGGCGATCACCACAGCCGTCGTGGTCTTCTACGCATGGTTTCTCGTCGTCGTAAGCTTCTAGATTACCTAAAAGGTAAAAACCTAGCTCGCTACCAAGACCTAATCAAACGTCTAGGCCTACGTCGCTAATCAGCGACTGCATAGCAGTTTGTCTAAAAAGGGGCTTTATGCCCCTTTTTTGTTGCCTAAATTTAGCCAAATTAGACTTATGCCGTTATAATACTGGCGGCTAAACCTTGTAAGAGGTTTTCTCAAAAGCTCATAGCATTACAGTCAACCACGTCGACCAAAAGGTCGCGACTATTCAAAAGGAATTTCCGAGTTTCTTTTTACTAGTCGCGATTCGTAATGCCTTGAGTGTCAATTAACACATCTAAGATTTCTTTAAGCACTAAAGGAAGATTAGAAACAAGGAATAACAATGTTCGAAAAACCAGTTGTTAAAACGTTCCAGTACGGTAACCACACAGTTACTTTAGAAACTGGCGTTATTGCACGTCAAGCTACAGCAGCAGTTATGGTCACAATGGATGATACGTCTGTATTCGTATCTGTTGTAGGTAAAAAAGAAGCCGTTGCAGGTCAAGACTTCTTCCCACTAACGGTTAACTACCAAGAGCGTACTTACGCTGCGGGTAAAATCCCAGGCGGCTTCTTCAAACGTGAAGGTCGTCCTTCTGAAGGCGAAACGCTAACAGCTCGTCTAATCGACCGTCCAATCCGTCCGCTATTCCCAGACGCGTTTAAAAACGAAGTTCAGGTTATCGCGACAGTAATGTCTGTAAACCCAGATGTTCAGCCAGATATCGTTACAATGATCGGTACTTCTGCTGCTCTTGCTATCTCTGGCATTCCATTCAACGGCCCTATCGGTGCGGCGCGTGTTGGTCATATCGATGGTCAGCTTGTACTTAACCCTAGCCAAACTGAACTAGAAACTTCTAAGCTTGACCTTGTTGTTGCAGGTACAGAGTCAGCAGTACTGATGGTTGAGTCAGAAGCGGACAACCTAACTGAAGAAGAAATGCTAGCGGCGGTTGTTTATGGTCATGACCAACAACAAGTTGCTATTCAAGCTATCAACGAATTCAAAGTAGAAGTTGCAACTCCTGCTTGGGATTGGGTTGCTCCTGAAGAGAACACAGCGCTTAAAAATAAGATTGCTGATCTAGCAGAAGCTAAACTTGTTGAAGCTTACCAAATTACTGAGAAAATGGCTCGTTACGACCGCATCCATGAGATCGCTGCGGAAGTAAATGAAGTTCTTCTTGCTGAAGATCCTGAAGCAGATACAAAAGAAATCCACACTATCTTCCATGATCTAGAGAAGACAGTAGTACGTAGCCGTATTATTGCAGGTAACCCTCGTATCGATGGCCGTGAAAAAGACATGGTTCGTGCACTAGATGTACGTACTGGTGTTCTTCCTCGTACTCACGGTAGCGCGCTATTCACTCGTGGTGAAACTCAGGCGATCGTTACGGCAACGCTAGGTACTCAGCGTGATGCTCAAATCATCGATGAGCTAACTGGTGAGCGTAAAGATCACTTCCTACTGCACTACAACTTCCCTCCATACTGTGTAGGTGAAACTGGTTTTGTAGGTTCTCCTAAGCGTCGTGAAATCGGCCACGGTAAACTGGCGAAGCGTGGTATTGCTGCAGTAATGCCTTCTGTTGATGAGTTCCCATACACAGTACGTGTTGTATCGGAAATCACTGAATCTAACGGTTCATCTTCAATGGCTTCAGTATGTGGTACTTCTCTTGCACTTATGGACGCAGGTGTACCAATCAAAGCATCTGTTGCTGGTATCGCAATGGGTCTTGTTAAAGAAGGTGACGATTTCGTTGTACTTTCTGACATCCTTGGCGATGAAGACCACCTAGGTGACATGGACTTTAAAGTAGCAGGTACTAACACTGGTATCACTGCACTTCAAATGGACATCAAGATCGAAGGCATCACTAAAGAAATCATGCAAATTGCGCTTAACCAAGCTCAAGGCGCACGTAAGCACATTCTATCTGTAATGGATGAAGCTATCTCTGGTGCTCGTGAAGACATCTCTGAATTTGCTCCGCGTATTCACACGATGAAGATCAGCGCTGAGAAGATCAAAGACGTTATCGGTAAAGGTGGTGCAGTTATCCGTGCTCTAACTGAAGAGACTGGTACAACTATCGAAATCGAAGACGACGGTACTATCAAGATTGCTGCAACTGAAGGCACTGCTGCGAAAGAAGCTATCCGCCGTATCGAAGAGATCACTGCTGAAGTTGAAGTGGGCCGTATCTACACAGGTAAAGTTGCACGTCTAGCTGACTTCGGTGCATTCGTAACGGTTCTTCCAGGCAAAGATGGTCTTGTACACATTTCTCAAATCGCAGAAAAACGCGTAGAGAAAGTGTCTGACTACCTAGCTGAAGGTCAAGAAGTTCAAGTTAAAGTTCTTGAAATCGACCGCCAAGGCCGTGTACGTCTAAGCATGAAAGAAGCGGTAGAAAAGCCAGCTGAAGAAGCTGCTGCTGAAGCACCAGCTGCTAAAGACGAGTAAGACAAAATGAGACTTTCAGCCTTTTATTAGATTAAGGGCCTGAAAGCATGTTATAAAAGGGGAGCATTTTCGCTCCCCTTTTTTGGTTTGTTTCGATGTATTAACCTCAAACGAGGTTATCGCCTATATTGCATTAAGAGAAATAAATCTTGAGCGGTCCAAACAGGAGTATCAATTAGTGAAATGGTTTCAAACCGCAATTTTATGTGTTGCTATCGCGCTGACCGGTTGTGCAAATACTTCTCAACAATCAGCACAAAAGTGGTTATATCCACCGATGGCGGTGCCACTTCAGCCTAGTGTTCAACAAGAAGTACAAATCGCGCGTCTCTCGCAGTTGCTACAACGTCCCGACCTTAGTGATGAAGTGCGCGCTAAAATGCATTATGAGCGCGGTAGCTACTACGACAGCGTTGGTTTACGTGATCTTGCCCGTTTGGACTTTAACCAGTCTTTGCAGTTGAATCCTGCTCAGCCGGACATCTTCAATCTTTTGGGAGTATACTTTACCCAAGTAGGAGAGTTTGATGCGGCATATGAAGCGTTTGACTCGACCATAGAGTTGGCTCCTGATAATACCTATGCTGAGCGCAACCGTGCGATTGCACTGTATTATGGTGGCCGAATCGATCTCGCTTTAGAAGATATGACCAAGCATTATCAAGAAATGCCAACGGATCCTTTTCGTTCATTATGGCTGTACATCATCGAAGCTGAGCAAAATCCAGAGCAAGCAAAAGCCAATCTTCAACAGCGTTATTTACGAGATCGTAGTGAAGAGTGGGGGTGGGTTCTTGTTGCTATCATGCTGCGAGACGTCTCGGACGAAGACGCGCTTAAAGCAATTATGGATGGAACGAGAGAGAACTATCGCCTAGCTGAACGATTGACGGAAACGTATTTCTACCTTGGAAAGCGTAATCAGCTTGAAGGTGATATCGCAAGTGCCATCTCACTTTATAAGCTCGCGATTTCGTTCAACGTTTACGATTATGTTGAGCATCGCTATTCTTTCTTGGAGTTGGCGCAAATTTATGATCAATTACAGCAAGATAGATTGGCCAAGTTAAAGGCTGCCAAGAAGCTGGAAATTGAATGATTTAGAGCCGCTCGATGAGAGCGGCTTTTTTTATGATTGAACTTGATGAGTGACTCATTTAAAATAGTTAGTCTTGCTAACTAAGTGGTGGTGGCTTTTATGGCATTAGAAGAAAGCTTGATTGATTTAGAGCGTTTTTGCGCCAAAGCTTGGCGTGTCTATGCCAAAGAAGATCCATTATCACATCTAAGCTTTAATGAGTTCGATTATTTACGTGTGATTCAGGTTTACCCTGAGGGTGTGCGAATAACCGATCTTGCAGAAGAGCTGCAAGTGACTAAGCCTTCCGCATCGACAATGGTTGTGCGTTTGGAAAAAAAGGGTTTGGTGAAACGCATCGCATGTAATGAGGATGCTCGTGCTAAGCGTGTGTTGCTTACGGAAGAAGTCGCAGAAAAAATGTCTTTGGAGCAGGTAGTGTACAAAGATATCTCTGACCAAATGATGCAACAATTAAATCAGCAAGAAGCTGAACAGTTACAAGCTTTATTGAATAAAGCATTGAGTAATAAGTCATTTTAAACTGAAGCAAAGGCCTCAGCTGTATGGTTTAGTTTTTGTTGTTTCATCTTTCTTTTATTTAATTTAACCATTTAGTTAGCCTTGCTAATTAAATGGTTAGCTTTGCTAACTACTGGTGACAGTCATGCAAAACTCAATTTATAGACAGTTTTGGAAATATACGATTCCAACCGTCGCAGCAATGCTCGTAAACGGTTTGTATCAAATAGTTGATGGCATTTTTATTGGCCGTTATGTTGGCGCTGACGGATTAGCTGGGATCAATGTTGCGTGGCCTATTATCGGTTCGATCCTCGGTATAGGAATGATGATTGGGGTGGGGACTGGCGCGCTGACTTCGATCAAGCAAGGAGAGAACGATCATGAAGGCGCTAAGCGAATCCTAACGACCGGATTGACGTTGTTAGCGGCATTGATGCCGATCGTTGCTACAATATTGTTCTTGTTTTCGGATGAATTTATTCGCTGGCAAGGTGCGGAAGGGCGAGTGTTTGAACTTGCGCTGCAATATTTGCATATTCTGATTGTCGCGTGCGTATTCACGTTGGGTTCTATCGCAGTTCCGTTTTTATTACGCAATGACGACAGCCCGAACTTAGCAACGATTTTGATGGTCATCGGTGCCGTTATTAACATTGTATTAGACTACGTATTTATTGCTTGGTTGGAGTGGGAGTTAACCGGAGCCGCTATTGCCACTGCACTTGCACAATTAGTGGTCACTGTGCTCGGTATTGGTTACTTCTTTACTTCAAAAGCAACATTACGCCTTCGTATCCGCGACTTCAAAGTTCAGGTTGATGCTGCACCAAAGATTATCATGATAGGTACATCAAGTTTCTTTATGTACGCCTACGGCTCTGTGATGGTGGCACTGCACAACGCGTTATTTGCTCAATACGGAAGTGCAATGTTGATCGGAGCGTACGCCATTTTGGGGTACATCGTGACGGTTTACTATCTGATAGCAGAAGGAATTGCGAATGGTATGCAGCCTTTAGTGAGCTTCAACCACGGTGCACGTAATCAGGAGAACATCAGAAAGTTATTAAAGGTCGCGATGGGGACATCTGTGCTTGGTGGGGTGGCGTTCGTTGTTTTGATGAACCTTTTCCCGTACGAACTGGTTGCGGTGTTTAATAATGCTGACCAACAGTTGATTGATAGCACCGTGATCGGGATTCGTTTACACATGTTTGCGTTGTTCTTAGATGGTTTTTTAGTTGTGGCGGCCGCGTACTATCAATCAGTAAACAAAGGCAGCAAAGCTATGTTTGTAACACTAGGCAACATGCTGGTCCAGTTGCCATTCTTATTCATTATGCCGAAACTTTTCGGCGTGACAGGTATTTGGTTAGCTTTCCCATTGTCTAACATTGCATTGAGTTTGGTCGTGATCAGTATGTTGTGGCGAGATGTGAAAAAGCTGCTTAATGAGAGTTCTGTCGAACCAAGGGTGCAAGCCTGCTAACAAAAGCTAACAGATAAAAGCGAGGCTAGGCCTCGCTTTTATCTTTAAGGATTAAATGGTTTTTACTTCTAAGCCCGCTAGTTGATGCCAATAGCCATTGCATTGGCGGCTTTCGAGCTTTTCAGGATTATCGCCGTATTCGTTTGAGCGAAAACGCTCTAACTCTGAAAAAGTGTCGATACCAAGAGGGCTTAACCGGACCACATCAACCAGCCCTTTCATAGTAGGTAAGTCATTGATGAGGTTGTAGCAATACCCTGACTGTGTTTGAATGCCGTTAAGGTTAAAGACTTCTTGCCCTTCTTGGCTGCTGACCTGGATACCCGTAGGGTATTTGATACAGCAGGTTTCGCAATCGTCTTTCGCTCGGTTTTCAGCTCGGGCTGTGAAACAGCGAGCGGAATACGCTAAAGGCAAATAACCGTGGCTAAATACCTCAACTTCAAACTTGTTACGAATACCAAGCTCGTCACACTGAACTAAAGTATCGTTTAACCATTCGCGAGATAGCTCGACAGGCATGCACCAACGCATCATACCTTGCTTCAAAAATAAGTTGAGCGTGTGTGCGTTATAAGTATTGATTGCAGGGCCAACGACGAAAGGCACTTTATGCTCTGATGCCAATTGAACAGCAGATACGTCATTTGCTTCAATCGCGAAGTCACCGTTGTCGATGTACTTCTTCATTATGTTTACTTCACTCGGAGCTTCTAGTAGTGCCATTGTTGATAGCACCACTTGCTTGCCAGATGCAGACAGCTCTTTTGCGATTTCAAGCCAATGCGAAGGCTTCATTTCTCGACGTTTTGAACATACGGTTTCCCCAAGATAGATGATGTCCGCGGAGCTTGATTTCGCTTGTTCATAAAACGCTTCGATGTCTTGTTTTGGCCAGAAGTACAACAGCGGGCCAAGCGCGTATTTCATTGAATTATCCATCTTAACCTCTACTGCCATTTGCGGTGATAAGCACCAAGTGTGGTCTGCGTACCTTCAGACACGTTTGCCAATGCGGCATCCCAAGCCGCTTCGACTTGATAAGCTTCTGGGTTTGCTTGGTAACGGTCAATCGCGGCTCGCCATGTTCGAGTGACTTGTTCTACGTAAGCTGGGCTACGTTGGCGACCTTCAATTTTTACAGACGCCACATTTGCAGCAAATAGTTCTGGCAGCATAGAGAGGGTGTTCAAACTGGTTGGTTCTTCCAGTGCGTGGTAGCGTTTTTTCTCGCCTTCGATTTCTGCTTCGAAACGACCTTTACACAAGGTAGGGTAGCCCGCATTTTCACCGGCGCTGTAGCGATCGATCAAAATGTCGTTAAGGCGGGATTCCAGACCATTTTCTGTTTCTTGCCAGCGAACGTACTTAGCTGGAGAGCATGCTCCCACAGTGTTTGGAGACTCGCCTGTCATATATGACGATAGGTAGCAGCGACCTTCAGACATGATGCAAAGGCTACCAAAAGCAAAGACTTCTAACTCGACATCGCTAGTGATGTTGCGTGAGAGCTGTTTGACCTGATGAATCGATAAAACGCGGGGTAGCACTACCCGTTTTACGTTGAAGTTTTGTTTGTAAAAATCAATGGCTGCGACGTTGGTCGCTGATGCTTGCACTGAAAGGTGTAGTTCCAGATCGGGATATTTGCGAGCCGCGTACTCCAGCACTGCAATGTCTGCAACAATCAGCGCGTCTACACCCAGTGCCGCTGCATTGTCTACTGCGTTCGTCCAGCGCTCGAAGCCATTGGGATGAGCGAAGGTATTCAACGCGACATGAATTTTTTTATTGCGGTCATGAACGTATTGCACCGCTTTTTCTAACTTTTTGCCGTTAAAGTTTAGGCCAGCAAAGTGACGGGCGTTGGTATCATCTTTGAAACCAATGTAGACGGCATCGGCACCGCAATCAATCGCAGTTTTTAACGCAGGCAGGTTACCCGCGGGACACAAGAGTTCCATATGCTCACAATCATTGAGAATAAAAAGGTGCCCGCATTTTATGAAGAATTATGAATAGCGAAATTGACCTAAGTTAGGTTTAGCTCAATAAAGTCGATATTTACCCCTTGCGAGTAAGGGGATCGGGTCGGGGTTAGTTCTTGTGACGACGATTCTGTACAAACAGCTCTTCAATTTCATGTTTTGGCTGCGGGCGATAAAAATGGAATCCTTGAATCGCATTACATTGAAGGTTAGAGAGCAAAGTAGCTTGCTGGTGGGTTTCCACCCCCTCGGCAACGACAGTTAAGTCGAGCGACTTACCCAGATTAATGATGTTTTCAATCACAGTGACTTGTTTCGGTAGTGTGTCGATATCATTAATAAAAGCGCGGTCGATTTTTAGCTCGTCAATAGGGAAACGCGCTAAGTAAGAAAGAGAAGAGTAGCCGGTACCAAAGTCATCGATAGAGAGAGCGAAGCCAAGCTTTTTAATCGCATTCAACATTTGCAGTGTATGTTCGCTATCACTCATCACGGCACTTTCGGTTAGCTCGAAGGTAATGCAGCTTGGATCAAGCTCGGTAGTGCGAAGCAGCTTTTCCATAAAGTCGATCAGCTGTGGGTTGCCAAATTGCTCGGGAGAGAGGTTGATGGCGACACGGCCTGGCAGTATGCCTTGTTGCTTCCAACGTTTTACCGTATTGAAAACATCACGCATCACGACACGTCCAAGGTGTTCGATTAACCCAGCGCGCTCGGCGACAGGAATGAATGAGCCAGGACTAATGTACCCTTCGACTGGATGCTTCCAACGAACGAGCGCTTCTGCGCCGTTGATACTGAAGTCTCGCGCGTTAACCTTAGGTTGATACCACACTTCCAAACCGTTCTGCTGCAATGCTTTTTGCAGTTCGATTTCAAGCCACAAACGCATACGCGCTTCTTTGTTCATTTGATCGTTAAATTTGATCAGACGATTTCTACCACGATCTTTGGCTTCATACATCGCAGTATCGGCATTTTGTAGTAGGATTCGTGCATCTTGTCCGTCTTCAGGGTATCGAACGCTACCAATTGAACAGGCAAGGCGTTTACTGAAGTGGTGCAAGTCGAAAGGTTGGTTGATCAACGAGATAATGCGATCGGACAAAATTTCAGCCATGCGGGTATTTTCTGGCTCCGGCAGAATGACGCCAAACTCATCGCCACCCAAATGACCAATAATCGCTTGGTTTGGTAGTAACCGTTTAAGACGGGCCGATACCTCTTGAATCACTTTATCGCCAATATGGTGACCAAGTGAGTCATTAATGTTTTTGAAGTTATCGATATCCAAATAGAACACCAGAAGCGGTGTTTGCTTTTTGATCAGCTGTTCCAAACGTTTGGTGAAGCCAAAGCGGTTGTAGAGTTTGGTGAGCGAGTCAATGTGTATGTCTTCATTCGATGCAGAAGACAGGTTTTTGGGCGCATCATCAGCATCTTGGATTAGGATAATTTGAGATTCGCTACCTAATATCGCCGTGGAATCCGCGTGTAGCTGAACTTTCCGTTCAAAGCCGCATCTTGCACTGGTTAAGCAGACAAAAGGTTTGTCAGAAATTAATGTACTCAATCGATGACTAAATACCTTTTTACTGTTTTCATCGATGAATAAACGACTTAGCTCTTCGCCCAACAATTCATGAGGAGAGTTAAGTCCGAGAAGGCGCGCTGATGCGGGGTTCGCAGAGATGACAATATCATCTTCGATAAGCAGTAATCCGTCTGGTAGCAGTTGTGTTAACTTCGCAAACTTACTTTCGGACTCTTCTAAGGAGCGAACGAGTATCTGCTTTTCTGAAGTATCGACAGCGTGAAAAACAACAAAGCGAATGTCGTTATCTTCAAAAACTGGCGAAAGGCTAAAGTGAAGACTGGTTTCAAGGTCGGTTTCATCGAGCGTGATTTCGGCTTCGACATGTGCCCCTTTGAACGCGCGCTGATAGTATGGTGCAAGCTTCTTATAAAACTGCTCACCCAGCACTTGGCAATCGTTTAAGCCGACGATTTCCTCATGACTTAAACCTGCGATATCGCAGTAACGGTCACTTACCATTCGATAATTGTGTTTTTTATCAAGAATGGCAAAGAAGAAAGGGCTATTTGAGGTTAGCGTGGCAAACCAATGTTTTAATTGCTGGGAAGGCATTAGGGTATTACCGATCTCCAATGAGCCAGATTATTCGTCCGTGTATAAAAAGCGACACCCTGATAAGCCTGCGGCGATCTACCACCAAGCCAAAGTGTTACTTGCCATTAAAGGGCTCGCGGTTTTAGCTGTGCAGTCGACAATCACATGGATACGCTCAGATAACTATAACTTTGAAAATACGGTTGTAAAAGTGTTTATCCACCTGTTCGCATCAATAATACACGTAAGTTCAAAAAAAGAAGCGTTAGTGAGCAATAAACCACCAATCTAAAATAAGCACTTTATTGATACATAACAGTAATCTCATCGCCACGATTGCTTAATATAAGCAACCTAATGACAAAGTAACGGATAATGAACGTGTTAAACAAGATTCGCAGTCAACTAGTAAAGAACGCAGCTAATATTTTGCGTTCTCCAGTCCAGTTATTACCACAGCCAATTCAGCAAAAAGCGTTGCTAGAAGGGCTAAAAATGGTGTTTAAAGAAGCCTTGGAAGATGGTGACTTTGAGTTCCTTGAAGACAAGTGGTTAAAAGTTGCGATTAAAGACTTGAACTTAGCATGGTACATCAGCTATCAAGACGAAAAATTGGTGGTAGCTGAAAAACCAGTTCAGGAAGATGTGAGTTTTAGTGGTAATCTAAACGACCTAGTACTGATTGCTGGTCGTAAAGAAGACCCTGACACACTGTTCTTCCAACGTCGCCTTTCAATTGAAGGTGATACTGAGCTTGGCTTAGAAGTGAAAAACTTAATGGACAGTGTCGACTTAGAGCAGTTACCGAAAGCAATGCAAGTCGCTTTGAATCAATTGGCTGATTTTGTTCAGAAAGGAGTTCAAGCGCCTGCACAACCAACCGGAGTAGCGAATGCTTATTCGAACTGAAGCCCCAGCGGACATTCTTACCATTGACCGCTTATTGAAACACGCCTTCCCGACGGAAGCTGAAGCTGAGCTTGTGATGCGTTTGCGCGAAAACAGCAAATTCACGCTTTCCTTAGTCGCGTGTACAGATGAGGGAGAGGTGATAGGCCATGCTTTATTTAGCCCTGTGACCTTAAATGGTGAAGATTTGTCATGGCAAGGGCTAGCGCCATTAGCTGTTCATGAAGATTACCGTCGCCAAGGCATCGCTGCAGAGTTGATCAAAGAAGGTTTTGATTCACTGCGTGATTTTGGCTATCCAGTGTGTGTGGTGTTGGGCGATCCTGATTATTACGCGCGCCAGGGTTTTCAATCATGCGACGAGATGGGCTTTGAATGTGCTTGGGATGTCCCTAAAGGTGCATTTCGAATCGCAGAGTTGGTCGAAGGTCAATGTGCCGGACGCTCCGGACGTATAGACTATGCGCCAGAGTTCTCTGAACTGTAAATGAAAGAAGCCCACGACTATGTGGGCTTCTTTCTTATTCACTGAAAACTGAGATAGGGAGGTTACGATGACGGGTTACTTTTCTTTTTGCCCCAGACCTCTATTTTCGCTTTTTTACTTACCCCTAGCAGGCTAAGTTTTGTGCTTCCCCAGCTACTGTAAGTCATTTCAATCTGTTTTAGCTTGGCTTCTTTTGTGCCTGGAAGGCTCCAGGCACGAGTCGACAATCCGCTTGTTAGTACGCCCATCGAGGAAAGCTTTTTCTCACTACCATCTGTCATGACGACTTTTAAACTATTAATGTCTACCGTTCCTTGCACACATTTTAGTTTTATTTTACTGAAGCTTCGGTTTCGGAATAGGCTATTTGGTGTCACGGTATCTGTTTCTGTATGAAAGTTAACGGTTTTCGTTGCAATCAGCTCCCACTCATCGCTGTTATTAGCAAAAACACTCACGCTGGTGGCGGCTACCAGTGTGCAAAGTAGTAGCGTATTTAAGAATTTCATAATGTACCTCATATGTCATACCCAATGTGTGGCCGTTGGCAAAACGCTATGTTCAGGAATATCCAAATCATCTCATTGTGTTCAGGTGTCCCTTGAAGTCCTTTAGGTATAATCGCGATAATTTGATAGGATTGCCCTCGTTCAAATAGGTGACGGAAAATGTCAATTAACGAGAAACAGTATTTACGTGAAATGGGGATCAGCACATGGGAGCTGGTACACCCTGAAAGACTGGAAGGCTATCAATCGCCATTATTGGATTTGCAAAGTTCATGTAAACTCCTATTGGTATCGCCAATATGTCCAGAAAACGAGACGGCATTGATGTTTGAGCGCGTATTAAAAAGCATTAAGCTCACGCTTGATGATGCGCTACACCTAGAGCCTGAGCGCTTATCCATGCTGGGTGAACATCAGCTAGAGTGGGTGTGGTTTGCAGGCTGTGAGGCTGATCAAAGCATCAAGGCAAAGCACCTGACCTCGCCACTATTACAAGATATTGATGGTAATAACGAACAGCGCCGCGCATTGTGGCAACAAATCTGTTCGTACTCTTCTTAACGGAGCTAATGCGTGACAATTGAAATTACGCCGATGCGTGCAGAGCACCTCGACCAAGTTTGGCAAATCGAGCAGCAAGCACATTCTCACCCTTGGGCCGAATCTTTGGTTCGTGACTTATCCAGTCGCGGTGCTTGCCATCATGTGATGCTGGAAGGCTCTCAAGTGGTTGGTTACTTCTATGGACAGAATATTGTTGGAGAAGTGACACTATTAAATATTGCAGTAGCGCCTTCTCAACAGGGCAGAGGGCTAGGGCAAAAATTGCTGGACGCGTTTATTGAATACTGTGAACAAGCCAAAGCAGAGAGTGCTTGGTTAGAAGTGCGTGAAAGTAATCACCCAGCTATCCATATTTATGAGCAAGCAGGTTTTAATGAAGTGGACCGTCGTTACAACTATTACCCAGCTAAATCGGGAAATGGTAAGGAAGACGCCATTATCATGAGTTACTTATTTTTGAGTTAGTTTTAGGCCGTTACTAATTACCTCATCAACACTTATGCTTTAAATGCGTATCCGGATTCGAGGCTTTTGAATATGTAATAATAATTTTTTGAATTTTTACATCTCTTTGTGTGGAGCTGGCTTTCCCTTGTTAGTTGCAGGTAAAGGCTGGTGAGCCGAGTAAATTCAGTTCATGTCTTTCCAGTTTGCTAGCACAGCGATAATAAGCGAGAATACCGCACAATATCGAATAGTAGATATGCTTGCCTATTTTGTGAGCATGAAAGTAATTTAGAAGATTAACTAATGTCAAATCCCCTTTTTTTAGGCGAAGTGTCTAAGCGCAGAACGTTCGCTATTATTTCTCACCCGGATGCGGGTAAAACCACCATTACTGAAAAAGTACTGTTATTCGGAAACGCGATCCAAAAAGCAGGTACGGTTAAAGGTCGTGGTAACGCACAGCACGCAAAATCAGACTGGATGGAAATGGAAAAGGAACGTGGTATCTCGGTTACTACTTCTGTAATGCAGTTCCCTTACAACTATTGTCTGGTAAACCTACTTGATACGCCTGGACACGAAGACTTCTCGGAAGATACTTACCGTACTCTAACGGCAGTTGACTCATGTCTGATGGTTATCGATGCAGCGAAAGGTGTTGAGGACCGTACTCGTAAACTAATGGAAGTTACACGTCTACGTGACACGCCAATCGTAACCTTCATGAACAAACTTGACCGTGACGTTCGTGATCCAATGGAAGTATTGGATGAAGTAGAAAACGAATTGGGCATGATGTGTGCGCCAATCACATGGCCAATCGGCTGTGGTAAAGAGTTTAAAGGTGTTTACCACATTCACCGTGATGAAACGATTTTATACGAATCAGGTCACGGTCATGAGATTCAAGAAGTTCGAATCATCAAAGGTCTCGATAACCCAGAGCTTGATGAAAAAGTTGGTGCAGGCCTTGCGGAAAGTGTTCGAGAAGAGCTTGAGCTTGTTATGGGTGCTTGCCCTGAGTTTGATTTGGAAATGTTCTTAACAGGTGACCTGACGCCAGTTTACTTCGGTACTGCATTAGGTAACTTTGGTGTGGATCATATGCTAGACGGTCTAACTGAATGGGCTCCAGCGCCGAAAACTCGTCAAGCGGTTGAACGTGAAGTTGAAGCGACTGAAGAGAAGTTCTCTGGTTTCGTATTTAAGATCCAAGCGAATATGGACCCAAAACACCGCGACCGTATCGCATTCATGCGTATTGTATCGGGCACTTACACGCAAGGTATGAAGATGAACCACGTTCGTCTTGGCAAGCAAGTGAGTATCTCTGATGCAGTAACCTTTATGGCTGGTGACCGTGCACGTGCAGAACACGCTTACGCCGGTGACATCATTGGTCTACACAACCACGGCACTATTCAGATTGGTGATACCTTTACGCAAGGTGAATCACTGAAGTTCTCTGGTATTCCGAACTTCGCTCCGGAACTATTCCGTCGTATTCGCCTGAAAGATCCACTAAAGCAGAAGCAGCTTCTCAAAGGTTTGGTTCAGCTATCAGAAGAAGGTGCGGTACAGGTATTCCGTCCTCTACAGAACAACGATCTGATCGTTGGTGCCGTTGGTGTACTTCAGTTTGATGTTGTTGTGGCTCGTTTGAAGTCTGAGTATAACGTTGAAGCGATTTATGAAGGCATTAACGTTGCAACTGCGCGTTGGGTTGAGTGTGGTGATGCGAAGAAACTGGATGAGTTCCAACGCAAGAATCAAGCGAACTTAGCATTGGATGGTGGTGATAACCTAACGTATATCGCTCCAACAATGGTTAACTTAAACTTAGCGAAAGAGCGTTTTCCTGACGTTGATTTCCGTGCGACACGTGAGCACTAATTTGCGCGGTTAGGGTAAGCCGTAACGCAAGCTAGATTTTAAAACGCCCTTGGCTATAAACTTAGCCAAGGGCGTTTTTATATAAGGATAAGATATGAATTGGTTTAAACGTGGGCTAAAGCGTTACGACAACTGGTGTAAAGAGATGGGGTTAACTCCCGATCAGAAACGCAGTTGTGTCCCATATCGAAAAGACCCAGCCCATCAAACTGAAGAGAAGAGTGAAGCCCAACCATCCTCTGATTTTCTGCCCGCAGATACAGATAAAAAGCGTCAAGATGAAGCTCTTTGATACGCACTGCCACTTTGATTTTGATGTGTTTCAAGATGACTTTGCACATCAACTTGAGCTTGCTCAAACGCAAGGCGTCGCAAGAATTTTGATTCCTTCCGTCGGTCCGCAAAACTGGGCTCGTATTCAAACTTTGGTAGAGCAACATGCCAATTTGTATTATGCGCTCGGCTTTCATCCGTATTTTCTTGAAGATAACGTTGAGCAGTACCTTACAGAGCTAGAAGGCTATCTAAATCAAAAAGGGCAGCAGTGCGTGGCAATAGGAGAGTGTGGTTTAGATTTTGCCATTGATGTTGATCCACAGTTGCAAGAAAAGATACTTGAAGTTCAATTTGAGCTGGCTAGACGCTTCGAACTCCCAGTTATTTTACATAGCCGAAAAGCGCACAATCGCCTCATTCAAATGGTGAAAGCGGCGAATCTCCCTAGAGGTGGTGTGCTACACGCTTTTTCTGGGAGTTATCAGCAAGCCATGGAGTGGGTCAAATTAGGTTTTTTTATCGGTGTAGGAGGAACGATTACCTACCCAAGAGCCAAGAAAACACGCGACGCAATTCAAAAATTACCACTCGAAAACCTAGTAATCGAAACAGACGCACCAGATATGCCTATACTTGGATATCAAGGGGAGTCAAATCACCCAGCCAAACTCATTCACGTCTTTAATGAGCTCGTAGAGTTGCATAACGGCCGAAAGCAATCGATTGCCTCTCAACTGTGGAAAAATAGCAATTTTGCTTTCTCGATATGTGAATAAAATCTAAAGATGTGGTTTGAAATCGAAAACGTTTTCCTGCTTATTGTGAATTAACTCACAAAGCTGGTTGAATCAATCATGAATCTTATAGGAAAGTGTGAGGCTGGCATTACTTTAATTGATTCTGCATGAGTATAATTGCCCCCGCTTTATAGCTCCATTTTGTAACACGCCAATAAATAACTTATAAGGAAGTCATAAACTATGAGCCTGTTTATGAGCCTAATCGGTATGGTAGTGCTTCTTGCGATTGCAGTGGCATTTTCTAACAACCGAAAAGCTATCAACTTTAGAACTGTGGGTGGCGCATTCGCTATCCAATTCGCATTAGGTGCATTTGTTCTGTATGTACCTTGGGGCCGTGATCTACTAAACGGTTTCTCTTCAGGTGTTTCTAACGTTATCAACTACGGTAACGATGGTTCATCATTCCTGTTCGGTGGTCTTGTTTCTGACAAGATGTTCGAAGTATTCGGCGGCGGCGGTTTCATCTTCGCATTCCGTGTTCTTCCTACACTGATCTTCTTCTCTGCACTGATTTCAGTTCTTTACTACATTGGCGTTATGCAATGGGTTATCAAGATTCTTGGTGGCGCACTACAAAAAGCGCTAGGCACTTCGCGTGCGGAATCAATGTCAGCGGCAGCTAACATCTTCGTAGGTCAAACTGAGGCACCTCTAGTTGTTCGCCCATTCGTTCCAAAAATGACTCAATCAGAGCTATTCGCGGTAATGTGTGGTGGTCTAGCTTCTGTTGCTGGTGGTGTACTAGCTGGTTACGCATCTATGGGTGTTCCACTAGAGTACCTAGTTGCGGCATCATTCATGGCAGCACCAGGTGGTCTACTGTTCGCTAAAATCCTTCACCCAGAGACTGACCAGCCTCACGAAAGTATCGAAGAAGCGATGGACGGCGGTGACGACAAACCAGTTAACGTAATCGACGCAGCTGCGGGCGGTGCGGCTTCTGGTCTACAACTTGCGCTTAACGTAGGTGCAATGCTAATCGCATTCGTTGGTCTAATCGCGCTAATCAACGGTATGCTAGGTGGCATCGGTGGTTGGTTCGGCATGCCAGAACTAACACTAGAGCTAATCCTAGGTTACGCGTTCTCTCCACTAGCATTCCTAATCGGTGTTCCATGGGCAGAAGCTGTAACAGCTGGTTCATTCATCGGTCAGAAAATCGTAGTGAACGAATTCGTTGCTTACTTGAACTTCACACCATACCTAGGTGAAAACGCTCAAGTAATCGCGGCAACTGGTGAAGTAATGTCTGAGAAGACAACAGCTATCATCTCATTCGCACTATGTGGTTTCGCGAACCTTTCTTCTATCGCGATTCTACTTGGTGGTTTAGGTAGCCTTGCACCAAACCGTCGTAGTGACATCGCTCGCATGGGTGTTAAAGCAGTTCTTGCAGGTACGTTGTCTAACCTTATGGCAGCGACAATTGCAGGCTTCTGCTTAAGCCTTGCAGCACTATAATTAGAATCGGTTCTTAATATATAGACGCCGTTTTACATCATGCCCTGTAGCAAGAGATTGCTGCGGGGCATTTTTCGTTTTTCGGGCTCCAAAATTTCATCGGGTGTTTGCCTTAGTCGAGGTATTACGCAGTCAATGGAATAGGGGCTAGGAAATTTTGAGATACAAACCGTTTGCGCTCTATTTGGTGCTACAGTTTTGCGGTGAAACTCTATAATGTATTAATCACAGGATAGTGGTTAAGCTTGATTCTTAATCACGTAATGAATATTACATAATCGATGGGCAAATGAATTGCCCTGCAATATCAGATCTAATAGGCGTTTTGCTTTGTGATGTGATATTAAAGACACCGCAATCATAGATTGTTGTGCCATAGGCCAAACTGGTACTGTGCGGTGACAAGGATAGCAATTGGCATATGATAAATTTTCGCTGTATATGCCGAGTCTTCAGGGAACCAAGTCCGTTCATTAATAGACTGTTTAGCCATTTACTCACATTGTCTCGACTTGTTGATTATAGTTAAAGACGTGATGTAAGGCTGAGTAGTGAATTTTTTGAATATTGATCGGAGATAGAAATGAGCGATTTAAAAGCAGCAGCGCTACGTGCACTTAAACTTATGGACCTAACTACGTTGAATGACGATGACACTGATGCAAAAGTGATCTCACTATGTCATGACGCGAAAACAGCAGTAGGCAACACAGCTGCAATTTGTATTTACCCTCGCTTTATTCCTATTGCTAAGAAGACACTTCGTGAGCAAGGTACGCCAGAGGTTCGTATTGCAACAGTAACGAACTTCCCACATGGTAACGACGACATTGAAATCGCAGTTGCTGAAACAAAAGCGGCGGTTGCTTACGGTGCAGACGAAGTTGACGTAGTTTTTCCTTACCGCGCGCTAATGGCGGGTGATGAGAAAGTAGGCTTCGAACTAGTTAAGCAATGTAAAGAAGCTTGTGGTGACATTCTTCTTAAAGTGATCATCGAAACAGGTGAACTAAAAGAAGAAGCACTAATCAAGAAAGCATCTCAAATCTGTATTGAAGCAGGTGCTGACTTCATTAAAACTTCAACTGGTAAAGTGCCAGTAAACGCAACACCAGAATACGCTCGCATGATGCTTGAAGTTATTCGCGACATGGGTGTTGCAGAAACTGTTGGTTTCAAACCAGCAGGTGGTGTGCGCACTGCTGAAGACGCAGCAGCATACCTAGCAATGGCTGACGAAATCCTAGGTGACAACTGGGTTGATGCTCGTCACTACCGTTTTGGTGCGTCTAGCCTGCTAACCAACCTACTAAATACATTAGAAGTATCGGACGACGTCGCTGATCCAACAGCGTACTAATTCCAATAATACGTCTGAACGGTAGCACCTAAACGGGTGCTACCAAACCTCTTCTATCCTACTACAACCATGGCTCAAAAGAGCTTGGGAGGCACTAATGTATTTACCACAAGAAATCATTCGTAAAAAACGTGACGGTGAAGTACTTACCGCAGACGAAATCAACTTCTTTATTCAAGGCGTAGCGAACAACACGGTATCTGAAGGTCAGATTGCGGCGTTTGCTATGACGATTTTCTTTAATGAAATGACCATGGATGAGCGCATCGCCTTAACGTGTGCAATGCGTGATTCGGGCATGGTTATCGACTGGAGCCACATGAACTTCGGTGGTCCAATTGTCGACAAACACTCAACCGGTGGTGTGGGTGACGTAACTTCTTTAATGCTTGGCCCAATGGTGGCAGCGTGTGGCGGTTTCGTACCTATGATCTCTGGCCGCGGTCTTGGTCATACAGGCGGTACGCTGGATAAACTTGAATCTATCCCTGGTTACAACATTACGCCGAGCAACGATGTTTTTGGTCAAGTAACCAAAGACGCTGGTGTGGCGATCATCGGTCAAACTGGTGACCTTGCTCCTGCGGATAAGCGTGTTTACGCGACTCGTGATATTACCGCAACGGTAGACAATATCTCCCTGATTACGGCGTCGATCCTTTCTAAGAAACTGGCGGCGGGTCTGGAATCGCTAGTGATGGACGTAAAAGTGGGTTCAGGTGCATTTATGCCAACTTACGAAGCGTCTGAAGAGCTAGCAAAATCAATCGTTGCGGTAGCAAACGGTGCTGGCACTAAGACTACGGCAATTCTTACGGACATGAACCAAGTATTGGCGTCTTCAGCGGGTAACGCAGTGGAAGTTCGTGAAGCGGTTCGTTTCTTAACGGGTGAATACCGTAACCCTCGTCTACTTGAAGTGACCATGGCTTCATGTGCTGAAATGTTAGTACTTGGCAAGCTTGCTGAGAACACAGAAGACGCACGCGCAAAACTGATGGAAGTGCTGGATAACGGCAAAGCGGCTGAGTGCTTCGGCAAGATGGTTGCTGGCTTAGGCGGTCCTGCGGACTTCGTAGAAAACTACGACAACTACTTAGAAAAAGCAGAAATCATCAAGCCAGTTTACGCAACAGAAACGGGCATTGTCTCTGCAATGGATACACGTGCTATCGGCATGGCTGTGGTTGCTATGGGTGGTGGTCGTCGAGTTGCTACTGATGAAATCGACTACGCAGTTGGTTTCGACGAGTTCATCCGCCTAGGTGAGGTCGCAGACAGTGATAAACCTCTTGCGGTTATCCACGCTCGCACTGAAGAGCAATGGGAAGAAGCGGCAAAAGCACTGCGCAGTGCAATCAAAGTAGGTGGTGAATACACACCAACTCCAGAGGTTTACCGCCAAATTCGTGCAGAAGATATCCAATAGAACAAGTAATTACACAAGGCCTACTCAACCATAATAAAAAGCCGAGTGGGCCTAAGGAACGAGCAATGAAAAGAGCATTTATTTTAGTACTAGACTCATTCGGTATCGGTGCAACTGCCGATGCTAAAGAATTTGGTGATGTAGGTTCAGACACACTAGGTCACATCGCTGACCAATGTGAAAAAGGCTTAGCAGATAACGACAATCGCCAAGGTGCACTTCGCCTTCCAAATCTATCGAAACTTGGTTTGGCAATGGCGCATAAAGAATCGACAGGTCGCTTCGCACCTGGACTAGACGCAGACGCTGAAATCATTGGTGCATACGGTCATGCAGCAGAGCTTTCTTCAGGTAAAGACACGCCGTCTGGTCACTGGGAAATCGCAGGTGTTCCTGTTTTGTTTGACTGGGGTTACTTCACTGACAAAGCAAACAGCTTCCCGAAAGAATTGACTGACCGCATTCTTGAGCGTGCAGGTCTTGACGGTTTCCTGGGTAACTGCCACGCATCTGGTACTCAAGTTCTTGACGATCTTGGTGAAGAGCACATGAAGACTGGCAAACCAATCTTCTACACGTCTGCTGACTCTGTATTTCAAATCGCATGTCACGAAGAGACTTTCGGTCTAGACCGTCTACTAGAGCTTTGCCAAATCGCACGTGAAGAGCTAGAAGATTACAACATTGGTCGTGTTATCGCGCGCCCATTCGTTGGTGCTGGTAAAGGTCAATTTGAGCGTACAGGTAACCGTCGTGATCTTTCTGTAGAGCCACCATCAGCAACGGTTCTTCAGAAGCTCGTTGATGAGAAGCAAGGCAACGTGGTTTCTATTGGTAAGATTGCTGATATCTACGCAAACTGCGGCATCACTAAGAAAGTGAAAGCGACAGGTATCCCTGCATTGTTCGAAGCAACGCTAGAGCAAATCAAAGAAGCGGGCGACAACACGATCGTATTCACTAACTTTGTAGACTTCGACTCAGCTTACGGTCACCGTCGTGACGTAGCGGGTTACGCGGCGGCACTTGAGTACTTCGATGGTCGCATCAACGAAGTGCTAGAGATTATGGAAGAAGACGATGTGCTTATCCTAACGGCAGACCACGGCTGTGACCCAACATGGCCAGGCACTGACCATACTCGTGAGCACATCCCAGTATTGGTTTATGGTCAAAAAGTACCAGCTGGTTCTCTTGGCCGCCGCGAAACATTCGCAGATATCGGTCAAACATTGGCAAGTTACTTCGGTACTTCTCCAATGGATTACGGTAAGAACTTCCTATAATTAGTTAGGTTTTTGAAAACTAGGAGCTTGATTGCTCCTAGTTTTATGTTTGCAGTATGTAAATGCTGCTTGTCGGAAATGAGAATACTCTGGCTTATATCGCCTTAAGCGCGGAGCGCTAGAGAAAGGTTAAGGAAAAGAAAATGGCAACTCCACATATCAATGCTGAAATGGGTGCATTTGCAGACGTCGTACTGATGCCTGGTGATCCACTACGTGCAAAATACATCGCAGAGACTTTCCTTGAAGATGTCGTTCAAGTGTGTGACGTTCGTAATATGTTTGGTTACACAGGTACATACAAAGGCCGTAAGATCTCGGTAATGGGCCACGGTATGGGTATCCCATCATGCTCGATTTACGCGACTGAACTAATCAAAGACTTCGGCGTGAAGAAAATCATCCGTGTTGGCAGCTGTGGCGCAGTGAATGAAGACATCAAAGTGCGTGATGTTGTGATCGGCATGGGTGCATGTACTGACTCTAAAGTGAACCGTATCCGCTTTAAAGGTCATGACTTCGCGGCAATCGCAGACTACAACATGGTTCGTGCGGCAGAAGACGCTGCAAAAGCTCGCGGTATTGACGTTAAAGTTGGTAACCTATTCTCAGCAGAGCTTTTCTACACGCCAGATCCAGAAATGTTCGATGTAATGGACAAGTACGGCATTGTTGGTGTTGAAATGGAAGCGGCTGGTATTTACGGTGTTGCGGCAGAATACGGTGCAAAAGCTCTGACAATCTGTACGGTTTCTGATCATATCAAGACTGGCGAACAGACTACATCTGACGAGCGTCAAACGACATTCAACGACATGATGCTAATTGCACTAGATTCAGTATTGCTTGGTGACGAAGAGTAAGCGACGAAGAGTCATTCTATTTTTCGCTCTCAAGAGCTAAAAAAACAGCCCGCACATTGCGGGCTGTTTTTATATGAGTTGTTAGCGCTACCTAGTTACTTGGTTAGCAGCAGGTTTGGCGCTTTTTTACGACGTATCGGTTGTCGACGTAAAATCAAGATGAACAACATGCCACAGACAAAGCTCATTAAGACCATCATGTACATATAACGATCGCTCTTGCGATAGTGGTGGTCAGAAATAGCCGTCACCCGGCCCGTCTCAAAGGTCACGCGAACAAAACCGATAAGCGCACCATCTGCAAACACTGGTTCAACCAACTGCTGGCGACCAATGGAAGCTGTTGCCAAAGGCGTATCCAGGCCAAGAACTTCGCGTACCGATAATGCCTCTTCACTAGACGCTAAACGTACACCCTGTGCATCGTAGATTGTTGCATCAAACACTAAACGGTCTTGTGCTAGCTGGTTTGTTAGCTGAAGTAATCGTTCTTGATCTTTAGTTAAAATCATCTCACTGGCAGAAAGAGACGCCTGTGAAATCAAAACTTTGGTGAGTGTTTCAAGCTGTTGTGCTTGAATTTTCTCATTACCCTTACTGATCACAACACTGTTTTTTATTGTGATAAACAACATCACACACAGCAGGATTAGTGCCAGAATTCTTAGGGCATTCCTTACTGAGAACAAAGATTCACTCATGCTCTTTACTCATCCATTTAAAATAAAACAAAGACTTGCCTTTTTAGTTTGTTGAGGTAACGTTTTAGCAAAGTCATAAGGGATTATATACATGGACGCGTCAAAAAGCTTGCCTATCAGAAAACATACGACACTTTTAAAACGATTACCCGAGACTCGATTTGCCTCCCAATTAGATAAAGCAAAAGCAAACTGGATCGTATTTGCTGAGTACCTTTCGCCAAGTCACTTCGAAGACATTGATTTCTTCACCGGCTTTTACAACCCGATACTAGAAACGTGGAAAGTTGGCCAATATGAAGTAGCCCTGATGGCCGGAGAGTTGACTCCTCAACATGAAACGATCTTACAAAGTCTCAACCTAGATTACGCCTCGCTTAATGAAGTGCCCGATCTATCAACCCAAGGGTTGATTGTATTTGATATGGATTCAACGGCGATCCAGATAGAGTGTATTGATGAAATCGCGAAACTGGCAGGAGTAGGGGATGAGGTCGCTGAAGTCACTGAACGTGCCATGCAAGGTGAGCTGGATTTTGAGCAAAGTTTACGTCAGCGAGTTGGTAAGCTCAAAGGTGCCGATGAATCAATTCTTGAACAAGTTCGTTCCCAGTTACCATTCATGCCGGACTTTGAAGCGCTAATTGCGACGTTGAAAGCCTTGGGCTGGAAAACAGCGATTGCCTCAGGTGGTTTTACTTACTTCTCTGATTACATCAAAGATAAAGTCGACCTAGATTTTGCTCGTTCCAATCAATTAGAAATTATTGACGGCAAACTCACGGGTAACGTACTTGGCGACGTGGTAACGGCGCAGATGAAGTCAGACATTCTAGTGGAATTGGCGGATGAATATGAAATTGAGCAACACAACACGGTCGCTGTCGGTGATGGCGCTAATGATCTTGTGATGATGTCGGTGGCGGGCTTAGGGATTGCGTATCACGCAAAACCAAAAGTGGAAGCTCAAGCGCAATCTGCGATTCGCTTTGCTGGGTTGGGCGGTGTGCTCTGTATTTTATCTGGCGCATTGGTGAAGCAGCAAAAGGTCAGCTGGAAAGCTAAACCTTAACCATCCATTCAAAAACACCGCCAGAAAGGCGGTGTTTTTTTTTCAATTTGGTATGACTTTGAATTTACTCGGTTAACTCCAATCTAATTACAACCTCTTCAGTAATGTCTTCAAATTCACTGTAACCAACGAGCGCCGTCAACTCTTTTTCTAACTTGCTCGCTTGATGTACACCAAATTGGGTTAAGTCACTTAAATCTTGTTGCAGTAATGATGTCATCGGATCGAAAATTGGTGCAGTAGAAAGGCGAAGCACGTAAAAGTCACCCATCATTCGCGCTTTCTTTATAAATTGAATCCGCTCTTTTACGCTGTTGAACTCTTGATGAAGCTTTGACTCAATGCCTGTAATTTTATTGCCTACTTTTGCGGCGCTTATGTAGATATCCTGATGTCTGGCTTGAGCACCTTCTACACGTTTTATTGGCTCTGCGATTAATGTGCTTGTCCGGCCTTTAAAGATAGGTTCAAGTGACAACAGTTGGTCATGCCCAAGACGGGCAAAAAGCTCAATGTGTTTAGGTAGCGGCAAGTTCACCCCGATAACGGGGGTTTTGATTGAAGATGACGTACTCTTACTGATAAAAATGGGCGTGCTCAGCGTACGCGAGAGCAACATGCAGTGTAGCCTTTCAAGTAGAGCATTACTTGGTAGCGTCTCTTTTTGCGGGATTAGCTTGTCTTGATTGTGCTCGATAATGCTGTTGAAAAAAGCGATTACCTTCATGGTTTGGCTGCTTTCATCAATAACTAGCTGCACGCTACAACCGTCTGGGCTTACACGAATTACTCGGTATGGCACCGACATTAACGGCAATTTTTTATCGTAGAGTTGTAATTCTCGAAAGTTGATTCTTACCTCTTGCCCAGAACGTAACATCGTGGGCTCACTTAGCCTAATTCCGAGTCCTCGTTTGGAAAGGTCAACAGTACTGCCGCCTGTTTTAGTCTGTCCTGAGTACAACTCTAAAGGTGTTTTAAAACGATAACGAGGCTCTTTTCGACGAGACTTTGCATCAAAATAAATGCCCTTTGGATTGCCGATAACTCTTCTCGGATGGCGAAACGCGTTTAATGTATTAGCGGGTAAGCGCGGCTTTTCAGTTAGCAGGTAATCCTGCCCTGACTTTTCGTCAGCAATTTCTTGCAAAATACCAATATGGGTCAGTGATTGAGACGTTTCTGCCAACTCTGGAGAGAATGCTGCTAGGTCTTCCTGTTCTTGCTCTGATAGTTCAAAGATTGAAATTCTAAAGGCGCGCCAACTCTCTCGTTTGCCACCTAAATGCCAAAATAGCTGGCGCTGTTCGCGAGTTGCTTCTGGGCGAAACATCGAATAGAAATAGGTTCGATTCTCGTGCTCGTGAGTAAATGAATAAAGGACATTGGTTGTTCCTTTAACACCAGGCTTAATGAGTGACGCGATGCGTTGCTCGTTGAATAAGGAACCAAACATTTGCTGGTTTCTCTCATCGTGCCAGTATTGCCAAAGCTTTTGATTGTTTGGCGTTAACATTGCTAATTTTAGGTCACTACCATCAAAGAATAGAGGCAAGCTGCTGGTGTGCTTTAGTGCGATGTGCTCATAACCGCGAGTTCGAGCTCGAATAATCTTGTCTTGATTGTCGTGACGAGCCCTTTTAACAGCACTGTTGAGCGCTTCATCTATCACTCTGGTGACGACATTGGTATCAGTTAAGCGTATGGTTCTGAGGTATCGAACTGAGTCATTTTCGTAACAGTCATCAACCGCGAGTATGCGGTATGCAAGCGGTTTCTCTATACCTGCAACGTTAGATTTGCTGGCAAATTCAGTAAACGTGACCTGAATAATTTCCCCAAGGTTATATTTAAATGCGCTAGGGACTTTGAACTTTGCGCCAGAGCTAGATAAATCAATGCTTAATCCATGAAGAAGCTGTCCTTTAGAACGGCAAATTTCAACTTGAGATTGGACTTTCAAGCGTTTTTCTTGGCGCTTTAAATCGTAGCCTAGGTGAACGGGTTCTGCTAAGAACGGGCTTTTAGGATCCGTTAACGATTGCGTTTTTTGCTGAGTAAGGCGCTTGCTCATTACGCGAAAGTTATTTCGCGTGTTGACCAATGCTTCCCACATTCCTTCCGTGTAGCAGCCAAACTTTTTGATGTTTTTATGGTAAGCGTTGAAAGCAACATCATCCAACCAATGTGGAATACCATCCAAAATATACTCGCGACATTCGCCTTGAACGCGACCTCGCAAATCAATACTTTTTTTGCATGGAGCCATTAAGCGGTTAAGTTCCATTTTAACCAAAATTTTGGCCGAAGGCGGCTCTTCCTCGGTCAGTTGGCCAAGGACAAAGTCAAAGTCATTCGTACCGTAAACGGGAATGAGTCGTTCTGCGAGCGAGAGAATTTCAGATTGCTGCATTATTTCTGTTAGAGTATGTCGTTACTTTAAATTGTATCGGCTAAGCGAAGTAATACTTAAGTATATCAATAGTTCATTTCAGTTCAGGTCTGACTTGGCTGTGCTTAGTCACATTTGTAGAAAAAATTGAGGCATCATGGCGAAAGCAAAACGAGCGTATGTTTGTAATGATTGTGGCGCGGACTTTCCCCGTTGGCAGGGGCAGTGTAACGCATGTGGTGCATGGAATACGATAACAGAAGTACGTATCGCTGCATCGCCAACCGTTGCTCGCAACGAACGCTTAAGTGGCTACGCTGGTTCCGCAACAGAAGCAACGGTTCAAACGCTATCCGAAATTGATCTGCAAGAAGTACCTCGCTTCACCAGTGGGTTTAAAGAGCTTGACCGCGTATTGGGTGGTGGTGTTGTGCCAGGTGCCGCAATTTTGATTGGTGGTAACCCTGGCGCTGGTAAATCAACCCTTCTGTTGCAAACCATGTGTAGTTTATCTGCGCAAATGCCAACGCTTTACGTAACCGGTGAAGAGTCGTTACAGCAGGTGGCAATGCGTGCTTCCCGATTAGGCTTGCCGAAAGATCATTTAAAAATGCTATCGGAAACGAACGTCGACAAAATTTGCCAAATCGCCGAAAAAGAGCAGCCTCGTATAATGGTAATAGACTCGATTCAGGTGATGCACGTTTCTGATGTTCAATCGTCGCCTGGCAGTGTTGCTCAGGTACGTGAATCTGCGACGGCTCTGACACGATACGCAAAACAGAATAATGTTGCGGTATTTATTGTTGGTCATGTAACAAAAGATGGTACCCTTGCGGGCCCCAAAGTTCTTGAACACATTATCGACTGTTCGGTACTACTCGATGGTGGAACGGATAGCCGATTCCGCACTTTGCGTAGTCATAAAAACCGTTTTGGCGCTGTGAATGAGCTTGGTGTCTTTGCAATGACAGGCCAAGGGTTGAAGGAAGTGAGTAACCCATCAGCAATCTTCCTTTCTCGTGGTGAAGAAGAAACATCAGGCTCTTCAGTCATGGTGGTTTGGGAAGGCACGCGCCCTCTACTAGTAGAGATTCAAGCGCTGGTGGATTACTCGCAGTTAGCCAACCCTCGTCGTGTTGCGGTCGGCTTGGAGCAGAACCGCCTATCACTTTTGCTCGCTGTGTTGCATAAGCATGGTGGCTTACAAATGGCAGACCAAGATGTCTTTGTTAATGTGGTTGGCGGTGTTAAGGTGACGGAGACAAGCGCTGATCTTGCTTTAGTTATGGCGCTTTTATCGAGTTTTCGTGACCGTCCACTCCCTAAAGATGTGGTGATTTTTGGTGAGGTAGGGCTTGCGGGCGAAATCCGTCCAGTGCCAAGTGGGCAAGAGCGTTTGAATGAAGCGTTCAAACATGGTTTCAAGAAAGCCATCGTGCCAGCAGCCAACATGCCGAAAGGTGGCATCCCTGGCATGCAAATTCACGGCGTTAAGAAATTGTCGGAAGCGATAGAGGCTTTTGACGAGCTGTAATGCTCATAAGAATGGTATTTGTGCAATCACAAACTGTTCTATCCGTCCTCAATAAAATGCGAATAAAGTACATAAATTGCTGTGTTTGACTATGCTTTGGGGACGGAAATTTCACGTTAAAATTTTTTTTCTTCCATCCGCACGCAAGGGTATCAGTATTGACAGAATGTGATATACTCTGCGCGCACTTTATACCTTATTAACAGAGTAAGACAATGACTGATTTATCAAAATACAGAAACATTGGTATTTTTGCTCACGTAGACGCGGGTAAAACTACCTCTACAGAGCGTATCCTAAAGCTAACTGGTAAGATCCATAAGATCGGTGACACTCACGACGGTTCAACTACTACTGACTTCATGGAGCAGGAAGCTGAGCGTGGTATCACAATCCAGTCTGCAGCAACAACTTGTTTCTGGAACGATCACCGTCTAAACATCATCGATACTCCTGGACACGTTGACTTCACTATCGAAGTTTACCGTTCTCTAAAAGTACTTGACGGTGGTATCGGTGTATTCTGTGGTTCTGGTGGTGTTGAGCCTCAGTCAGAAACTAACTGGCGTTACGCTGACGAATCACACGTATCACGTCTGATCTTCGTTAACAAACTAGACCGTATGGGCGCAGATTTCTACAAAGTTGTAGATCAAGTACAGAACGTACTAGGTGCTACACCTCTAGTTATGACTCTACCTATCGGTATCGAAGAAGATTTCGTAGGTGTTGTAGACGTACTAAGCCAACAAGCTTACGTATGGGATGAGTCTGGCCAACCAGAGAACTACGAAGTTCAAGATATTCCAGCAGACATGGTAGAGAAAGCTGCTGAATACCGTGAAATGCTAATCGAAACTGCTCTAGAGCAAGACGAAGATCTAATGATGGCTTACCTAGAAGAAGGCGAAGAGCCATCTCTAGAAGACATCAAACGTTGTATCCGTAAAGGTACTCGTGATCTAGCATTCTTCCCAACTTACTGTGGTTCAGCGTACAAGAACAAAGGTATCCAACTTATTCTTGACGCGGTAATTGATTACCTACCATCTCCAACAGAAGTTGATCCACAGCCTCTAACTGATTCAGAGACTGGTGAGCCAACTGGTGAAGTTGCGACTGTATCTGCAGACGAGCCACTACGTGCTCTTGCATTTAAGATCATGGATGACCGCTTCGGTGCTCTAACCTTTATCCGCATCTACTCTGGTAAGATGAAGAAAGGTGACACAATCCTTAACTCTGCAACTGGTAAAACAGAGCGTATCGGCCGTATGGTTGAGATGCACGCGGACGAGCGTAACGAAATCGATTCAGCACAAGCTGGTGACATCATCGCTGTAGTTGGTATGAAGAACGTTCAAACTGGTCACACTCTATGTGATCCTAAGCACGAATGTACTCTTGAGCCAATGATCTTCCCAGATCCAGTAATCTCTATCGCAGTTAAGCCTAAAGATAAAGGCGGTTCTGAGAAGATGGGTATCGCGATCGGTAAAATGGTTGCAGAAGATCCATCATTCCAAGTTGAGACTGATGAAGATTCAGGCGAAACTATCCTGAAAGGTATGGGTGAACTTCACCTAGACATCAAGGTAGATATCCTTAAGCGTACTTACGGCGTTGAGCTAGAAGTTGGTGCTCCACAGGTTGCTTACCGTGAAACTATCACTCAAGCAATCGAAGATAGCTACACGCACAAGAAACAGTCTGGTGGTTCTGGTCAGTTCGGTAAGATCGACTACCGCATCAAACCAGGTGAGCCAAACTCTGGCTTCACGTTCAAATCAACAGTTGTTGGTGGTAACGTACCTAAAGAATTCTGGCCTGCAGTTGAGAAAGGCTTTGCGTCAATGATGGAGCACGGTGTTCTAGCTGGCTTCCCTACTCTAGACGTTGAAGTTGAACTATTCGACGGTGGTTTCCACGCAGTTGACTCTTCAGCTATCGCTTACGAAATCGCAGCGAAAGGTGCATTCCGTCAGTCTATGCCTAAAGCTGGCGCGCAACTTCTTGAGCCAATCATGAAAGTTGACGTGTTCACTCCAGAAGATCACGTTGGTGACGTAATCGGTGACCTTAACCGTCGTCGTGGTATGATCAAAGACCAACAAGCAGCTTCTACTGGCGTACGTATCAAGGGTGATGTACCTCTATCAGAAATGTTTGGTTACATCGGTACTCTACGTACTATGACTTCTGGTCGTGGTCAGTTCTCTATGGAGTTCTCACACTACGCACCATGTCCAACAAACGTTGCAGAGCAAGTAATTGCTGACGTTAAAGAGCGTAATGCTAAGAAGTAATTCTTAAGTTAACTCTATAACTTGAAAGCCCCGCTTAGTGCGGGGCTTTTTGTATTTAGCAGTCTTATACGCAGAGCGTGTTTGTTTTATTCCTATTTAGCGTTTGTTTTGATGATTGTTATGATGCCGTTCTAGTGCTGTTGCCTTTTAGGTCAATGGTCTTAAAGTCTGGTACCACTGACTTTTCAAATATTTCTATTTCTTCCTTCAACCATTGCGCAAACAATTGAGCTTTAGGTCTTTTTAAGTAGCCTTTTGGCGCACACAAGTAATACGCAAAGTTGGGCTTGATAGCGATATCTCCAATTCGGACCAATTTGCCAGAACGAAAATATTGATGAGCTAAACTGTGTTTTACTAATGCCACGCCTTGAAGTGATAGTGCAGCCTCAAGCACGAGATGTGATCCACTGTATTTTAAGGTAGGCTTTGCTGCGCAGTGACCCAAGGTTGCTAACCACATATTCCAATCAAGATCAGGCCAAACATCTTCAATCAGCTCAGCTTTGCTTAAATCCTCGATGTTATAGATCCCGTGCTCTTTCTGGTACACCGGATGACAAGCTGGATAAAAAGCTTCGTCCATTAGCCATTGTGATTCTAAATTGGGGTACTTTCCTAAACCGTAACGAACACATAAATCTATCTGGCTATCTTGAAAAGACACCAAATCATTGGTTGGTTCTAATAGCAAGGCGATATCAGGGTGACGCTGACGAAAAGCCGTAATTTTCGGGACTAACCAATGATGAGCGAAAGAGGGGAGTGTTGATATCGAAAGGTGGTTCGGGTTTGGATCTTGATTGACTAATCTAACCCCTTGCTGCAAATGAGCAAACCCTCTTTCTGCCTGACTAAACAGTAGCTCTCCCTCAGGTGTGAGCACGATTTTTCTGTGCTGACGAACAAATAGGTCCGTGCCTAAGAACTCTTCTAAATGACGAATTTGCTGACTAATGGCCGCTGGCGTAACAAACAGTTCTTTTGCTGCCGTTTTAAAGCTTCCTTCCTTTGCTGCAACGAAAAAGTAATACAAGCCCTGTAAGGGAGGCATTCGATCTTTCACATTAGTTTTCCTTAACTCTATGGCAGATTCTATCGTTTGAGGATATCAGCGTAGTCGCTGATTATTAAGTGGTCAACATTGTATAGGGATCTTTGAAATGGAAAACATGACACACACTTGTGAGCGTACTATACCTACTGCCCATCAGAGCGGGTTACAGTTAATTTATTCTAAACTGGCGGCTTGGAGAAGGAACTATAAGACACGTCGTCACTTGAGAGAGTTACCAAAGCACCTTTGGGACGATATTGGGTTAGGTGAAAGGGAGATTAGTTGTGAAGTGAGTAAGCCATTCTGGAGAGAGTAGTTTATGAGTTTGATTCAAGCTCAAAGTTAAGTTGCACTCCCCAATGGTGTTGAGGAGTGCAAGCAAAATTACAAGTCTTCTTCCCACACGACCAATTCATCTTTTGGCCAATTGTGGCCTATCTCATGATACTTTTGTTCGAGCACATGACGTTTAATTTTAAGCGTTGGCGTCAGTACGCCATTTTCTATACTCCAAGGTTCTTTAATCATTAACACACCTTTGATTTGCTCATGAGAGGCGAGTTCTTGATTCATCCTGGCAATAACTTTACGTGTGGTACGTGCGTATCGCTCTCGATCAAAGTTAGGGAAGTCATGTGGCACAACCAAAAGAATCGGAGCGGGTAGCCCTAAACCGATGAGACACATCATCTCTACGCGACTGTACTCGAAAAGCTTTTTCTCGATAGGAACCGGAGAGACAAATTTACCTTTGGCGGTTTTGAAGTTATCTTTTTTACGGCCTTGAATCGTTAGATAACCATCTGAGTCGATAGCGCCGATATCGCCTGTGTGTAGCCAGCCCTCTGAATCAAAAGACTCTTGGGTGGCAATGTCATTTTTGTAGTAGCCAGAAAATAGCCCTTTGCCACGCACCATGATTTCATCATCAGCTGCGATTTTTAACTCAATGCCTGGTCCTGCATTACCGACACTACCGATTTTGTCAGCTCTAAATGGGTAGTTGAGCGTGCAGTAGGCAAATGATTCCGTCATCCCCCAAGCCTCTGTGATATCAAGGCCCACTGAGTGGTACCATTCCAACAGCGCTGGCGAGACAGGTGCAGAGCCACAGCCTAATACTCGAGCCTGATCTAAACCTAGACCATCTGCTAGCTTTTTCTTGATCAAAGAATTGACGAATGGGATTTTCAACAGAATATTGAGCTTCTTCTGTGGAAGTTTGTCTTGAATACGTTGCTGGAATAGCGTCCATAATCGTGGGACGGAGATAAACAGAGTTGGTCGGTGCATCTTCACATCTTCGATAAAAGTGTCCAGTGACTCTGGAAATGCTGTTGGCACGCCACCCATAATCGATGAACCGAAGATATAAACACGCTCTGTAATATGAGCGAGCGGTAAATAAGAGAACAATCGGTCGTTTTCTTGGATACCAATATGATTGATCAGTTGCTGAACAGACCAACTGAATGCGCCGTAAGTTAGCATCGCGCCTTTCGGTAACCCTGATGTGCCTGAGGTATACACCAACGACATTAGCTTGTCATCGTAATGCTGCGGACGCTCTTTACTTGGCACTGCATCAGCAATGAGCGCTTGGTATTCGTGCTTACACTTTGGTGCCGTGTCATAAGGTAGAGCGATGCTAATGAGTTCAGGCATAGCATCAATGACTTGCTGAGTTGCTTTGGGATCATCGAGTTTTCCGCCAATGATCGCTTTACTTTCACTATGAGTCACACAGTATTCGATGGTGTCTGCACCGGCGGTAGGAAAGATTGGCACACTGACATAGTCACCAAGCATCATAGCAAGATCGCAAATAAACCATTCTGCACAGTTTTTAGATACTAATGCGACTTTGTCGCCAGGCTTTACACCAAGTGAGCGTAGTGCGCTGACAAGTTTTAAGGCTTGATCTGCAACATCAGAGAATGTGTACTCAACAAATTGTCGGTTAATAATTTGTTTTAGGTAGACCTCATTTGGACGCTCTTGAGCCCATTTGAGGATCATTTCATTTGGTGGTGGGAGAGCGCAACCAGCAGCGCTATTTAGATTCGGCTGATTCATTTTAAGTGACTCCATGTCTTCTCATTGTATTTATAATTGTTAACGCATTGTTAACTTTAGCATGTTAAATCGCGACACGGGAATGCATTTTGATGAAATATGTGGGGAAGATAGCGTTAGTTATGGTTGAAGTCGGAGCGACTCGATCTAAAAAAGCAATGTGATTGATGCTACGCAAAAGAGAACAGGCTTTTCAGCTGTTATGTCATATCGACTTCATACTAAGAGCACAGGTAAGCAATTTATTTTATTAATAATATTGCGAAAACATAGAATCTATCCTAATTATTTATTAACTAGTGGCTTAGTGTTGAAGATAAGTATAAATGTCTCCTAATTTCTTCAAAGCGCCAAACTTAAAGGTATGTCGTGGTTTTGAAGTAGCTATACTAATCTTACTTTGGAAAGTTAGGAGCTTCACCTCAAGCTATTGCCTGAGATTACTTGGGTACGATCATCAGCAAAAGGAAAGATGTGATGTTACGGAAGACTTTACTGGGTACCTATCTTTGTAGTTTATTCATTGCGGGGAATGCATATGGTGCTGAAGGAGATGATATTCCTCAGCGCGCCCAAACGGTTGGTGATGTTATTGAGCGCCCAGGCGTTCTCACACCTAAAGGTAAATGGTCATTTGATTCGTCTTTAAGCTATACACAAAACTCTTCAAACAAAGTATCTGTTGTTGGGTATACAGTCTTACCAACTCTGATTGTTGGGCGAATTGAAGTGAGTGATTCGGATAGGACTACAGTAACCGTTGGATTAACTGCTCGGTACGGTTTAACAAACGCCACAGAGTTAGAAGTTAGAGTGCCGTATGTGTATCGTAATGACCAAGTTTCTACGCGCCCCATTCAAGATGGTTCAAACAGTGAAGTAGTAAACACAACGGTGGATGGCGGAGGGCTTGGTGATGTAGAGTTCGCATTGAGGCACCAGTTTAACTTTGAGTCTGCGCCATACTGGGTAGGTGGCCTTAGAGTAAAGTCGGATACAGGACGATCGCCTTATGATGTTTCTATTGAAGATGGAAGCAACTCATTTAGTGATGTCCCTACAGGTTCGGGTTTTTGGAGTTTTGAGCCTAATTTATCTCTTATTCACCCTGTTGATCCTGCGGTCTTGTTCGCTAGTCTAAGTTATATTTATAACTTAGAGGATACTGTTACAGTTGGCGACACAAAAGCTGATGTTGAACTTGGAGACACTATTTCTCTTTCAGGAGGAATGGGGTTTGCGGTGAATCCTGATCTTTCATTCTCTTTAGGACTTAGCCATAAAACTATTTTAAAAAGCAAAGTAAATGGCAGATCGGCAGATGATGCTAAGTTGCTTCAATTAGATGCATTAACTTTTGGTATAAACTATGCCTTTAGTGAACGCTCATCTATCAATGTTAGTGCTCAAGCTGGTCTTACAGAAGATACTCCCGACTTTCAATTAACAGTACGAGTACCTTTTAATTTGTAAAATGGATATTAGGCCCTTGAGTCTTGGGCCTAATTTATCGTTAGCGCCTAGTGTTCGCATTATAAATTGATTGGATTATATTGGATAAAGTAGGTATATATTCTTAAAATGATGGTGGCCTATTGATATATCTACCTTTCTTTTGGTATGTAATCATAGATATCAGTCGTTTCTAATATCAAAGAAGCTTAACGTGACAATTTTTCAGATAAAAATGGAAATGCTCATTGAAGGTGGTTCAATAAGGCGTCTTCTAATTGTTGGTTTGCTTTGATTTCCCGTATTACCCCATTTACTTGAGCATCAATGTCTACGAGCGTGCTAAGTCCAATAATACTGTTATCTTTCGTGTTTTGAATAATATTGATAATACTTGAATTTATAAAGTCTGAACTTATTATATTAGGATTTTGAGACGAAGGCATTTTGGGTGAATCTATAGAATCATCTCCAATAATATTTCCTTCACCAAATTGTATGATGTTAACAATACCCTGGTTGAAAATATCTCCACTTTGATTTTCACTATTTGCGCTAATGTTTTTTAAATTACCATTTTCAATTACTAAGTTGGCAATGTTTGTGTTCAAAATATCATCGCCATTTATAGTCGTAGTAATGCTTAATCCAATATTAATAATATACTCATCCGTAATTTGGAAGCCACCTCGATATTCTTCTAAAGATAAATTTGAAAGAGGAGTAAGTTCTTGCAGGCCAACATCTTTAGCATTCACATTAAAATGAGGTATTAGCATACAAAGCACTAACAAAAATTTATTGTAGTTCATAATGTAGGCCTTTCAGGTTGTTAATTTCTTAAAGTTATTTAAAACAATGTTATATTAATTTTCACCGGAAACTGGGAGAGTAATGCTAAATACCCCTAAGGAATCTCTAGACACTCCTGTTTTTAATGGTGATCTTTGATATACGGTGAAATTATCATTGGTTATAAAGCTAGACCTTCCCATTTCCGCTTCGTTACGGACCAGTAACACAATTCCTTGGTAATATTTTTCAAACTCATCCAGTTTCATTATCATGGTTCCTCTAGAAGGGTCTCCTAGAATAACTGAGTGATTGTTTATACCTCTGATGACAACAAAATGCATATACCCGTCGAAATTAACGAGAGTAATCCCAGGGACGCCGACTTCTTTAATTTTCTCCAGTCCTACTTGAAAGCCGTCAGAACGTAACCCTATGGAATCCAAGTAAAACTTCATATCCAACAAAGAAAAACCTTTCTCTTTGATTTTTTCTTTATCACCTTTTTCAAACATGCTTTTGAAGATATCTTGTTCAGATGACTCTGTTGCATAATGAAAAGTGAGAAGAGAAGCCAGGGCGGCAGAGCCACAGCTGAAGTCATACTGTTGGCGAAAAACATCACCGAACACTATTTCTTTGTAGCTTTTAACAGGAACAGAGTAATGTGCTCGGTAAGGTAGCAGTTCTAATGAAATGGCTGATGCTGAATAAACGAGCATCAGCCAAATTAAGTTATTTAATACTTTCATATTGTTTACTTGAGTGTCAGGTTAACGACGGTAGAGTTCTGGATTAAAACGTTGTTTCCGCTGTTCTGAATTACGTTGGATATACCCGAACTGTCTGCGAACGCTCCACTTGATAGTATATTGTTACCACTCACGGTGTTTGACGCGACATTATCTGACGAAATACCATTGATATCTGATTCTGCATAAACCAAGTCGAGTTCAACATTTTGTCCACCTCTTGATTCATTCATGATATCCAAGCTAACTTCTCCGCCAGATAATGCAATGTCATCAGCGAGTGCAGTGCAGGCAACTATCATACTCAAAGTACAGATTGCCAAACGCATCGCTTTCTCCTACTAGTCGGTTACTCACCCCCAGTAAACACACTTGCATTAGTTGTAACAGATTGTTGTACAAGTGAATTTGAACCAGCATTCTGACCAACGGTAGTAATACCAGCCGCACCACCAAGACCACCAAGGGTGTTCATGTTTTCAACTCGAACTCGAGTATCATCCGCGTTAGTTGCATAAATAACTGATGCACCTGTAACACCACCCATTAGGCTTGAGCTCGCAACAACCATATCTGTATCCATATGGACTTGATTGAAGCTATCAACATTTGTTGAGCTCGAGTCACTTTGATAGTTACTATTGTCGTTAAAGCTGTTCGAGTTTGTTGTGCTTGAATCAGCGTAGCTACGGTTATCACTCTGGTTACGGTTGTCGCTTTGATTACGATTATCGCTGTTATCGTTAAAGCTACTGTTGATACTAGAGTCACTGTTGTCGTTGTTGCTACGTCTTACAGTAGTACTAGAGTCGCTGTTGTCGTTGTGGCTTCTATTTGTGTTAGTACTTGAATCACTACTATCACTATTTAGGCTCACATCAAGATCAGCACTGGTACTGTTGTCGTTAGCGTTAGACGTACTATTGTCGTTGTGGCTTTGAGCTGTGTTAGTGCTCGAGTTTGAGTTGTCGCTGTTGTTATTAAAGCTGTCATCAACACCAAGAGTTGCACTGTTGTCAGTGTCGCTGTTGTCGTTGAAGCTATGACCAATACCTAGTGACGCACTATTATCGCTGTTGTCGTTGAAGCTATCACCAACACCGAGAGATGCGCTATTGTCACTGTTATCATTGAAGCTGCCAGATAAACCGATATCGGTATTAGCGCTGTCAGTCCATTGCATGTTGTCGTCTCCATCATCGATCTCATTCGCGATTAGAGAGCCACTAAATAAAATTGCTGACATTGCTAAAGCAAGCCCTGTTTTGTTTAGAGTCATAACGATTACTCCATTTCCTGTTATTCCTGATTAAAAATGACTGCACTTAACTTCTTGCTGCTTCCTTCAAATGTTGTGGGAAGCGATGAAATTATAAGAAAGGATCAGTGAAAGCTGTTCTCATTATTGAGAATGATTCAGGCTGGAAGGGAGTATTTAGGTGCGTCTCTTTAAGGTGTTAAAGAAAAAAATAACATAATCATAATGTTATTTTTTGTATTTACTTTAAGTACTCATCAAGTATGAAATGAAGCCAATATAAAGAAGTAATTCGTTCTATTGCACTGAGCGGAGCAGTCATCCATTTTTTATAAATGGTATTTTATCCAATTATTATCTTTATTATTTAATATTATAAATCATATCCTTATGCTAACACAGGTTGAAAAGTATGGATAAAAATATAACATGTTCATACTTTTTAAGTCTTTTTCGGTGCTGAAAAGCAATGCGATATCATTCTGAAGTGCTATATTTTCTACTTAAAATGAAGATAAATTCTCTTTGCTATCCCCAATTAATTTTCTAACGGGGGTTGGTGAAACAGGTAAGTTAATGTGGTGGGACTATGGAAAAGAAGCACTTGATACTGCTAGCTGAGAGTAATTTACAAAGTAACTTAATAAAAAAACAGCTGTCTTCCATTCATGATGTCGATGTAAAGATAATGCAACCAGATGAAGTGGTGTTCAGAAGTCACTCACTCAGTATCGATTTGATGTTTATTGATTACGATTTTATGCGTCAGCTTGAAGTACAAGGAAAGTTACCAGATTTTGATCTATTTGGGTGGTCCTTTATGCTTCACAACGTCCCTTGTGAAAAAGTACAAACGGACTTACTGCATTGGAAGTTGTTAAAAGGAATTTTGCTCCGAAGTGCATCAGTGACACATATATGTGATGGCGCGGAATACGTACTGAAAGGTGGGTTGTGGCTACCAAGAATGTACCTAGAGAAGTTAGTCCTCAATTATCGGCATGCAAATTTGTCCGAAGAACAGCAGCATGATGAGTTAACATGCAGAGAAAAACAGATTCTAGAGCTACTTGTGTACGGCATTTCAAATCAACAAATTGCCTCAAGACTTTTTTTATCTGAAAGTACAGTGAAAAGCCATATATACAAGTTGTACAAAAAACTCGATGTCCATTCTCGTCATGATGCGGTTAAGTTGGTAAGAATGAACAATGGCTTAACCGAGAGAAGTTAAGTCACAATTTGTGATGCTCTTTTTATCGGGGTCTGTTCCGTTTTCACTATCTAATCTAAGCAAGGGCACTCGTATTTGAGTGCCCGTGGTTTATCTAGATTCAATAGTTGGCGTATCAGCAGGCTACATCATGCCCGTGACAAGGCCTGCTGCCACAAAAAACACGATCATCCATAGTACCGAAAGGTTGAGCTTTTTGTGTAGATAGAAACCCGCAATCACTAACGCCATGTCGATGGGAGCAACAACTGCGCTGCTAAATACTGGCTGGTAAAGTGCCGCGAGTAGCAACCCTACTACCGAGGCATTTACACCGTTGATGGCGCCGGAGACCAGCGGTTTGCCTGCCAGTGCTTGCCAGTTTTTAAGAACGCCAAGCAGTAAAAGAAACCCTGGGAGGAATACGCCAAGCGTTGCGATCAGAGCGCCTAAAATTGGCGTATCCGAAAGCTCATAACCGATAAAAGTCGCAAAGGTGAACATTGGCCCCGGTACAGCTTGTGCAGCGGCGTAGCCTGTTAAAAATGCATCTTGGCTGAGCTGGTCGCCAACAATGTTTTGCAGAAGCGGCAGCACCACATGACCGCCACCAAACACTAAACTACCAGCTTGGAAAAAATCACTAAACAGCCCAAGCAAAGGTAACGTATGAGCCACTAATGGTAAGCCGAGTAAAAGCACCGCAAATAGAGCCAATGGCGCGATAGACGGTTTAAACGGCTCGGCTGATGACGCGGAGTCTTTCTTCAGATATCGCGTACCGACAAAACCTGCTGCGATCAACACGAACATTTGCGTCATGATGCTTGGTGCCACCAGCAACGCAATCGCAGTCGCGACGCACAAACCCGCGGTCAGTTTACTTTGGCAGAAGTTTTTGTACATGCCCCAAGTCGCATCCGCCACGACGACGACTGCGAGCAGTTTTAGGCCGTGAACGATGTTTTGGAACACTGCGGTGTCGGTGATTTGGCTGCTCACCATCGCCAGCGCCAACATGATGATCACCGAAGGAAGAGTGAATCCGACAAATGCTGCGCATGCGCCACCTAAACCGCCGCGTTTATAACCTAAAGCAAAGCCAACTTGGCTTGAGCCCGGTCCCGGCAAAAACTGACTGAGTGCGACAATTTGCGCGTACTCGCTGTCATCAAGCCATTTCAGTTTCTCAACAAAGGTTTGGCGAAAATAACCAATATGAGCCGCCGGGCCGCCGAAGCTGAACCAACCCAGCCAGAAAAAAGTTTTGAATATGGTGAACATGTCGAGCCTGTTTATCTAAAAAGCATTGTTGCTAATTTATCGAATGCTCTAAAATGACTCAAATTGATGATTTTAATTTCATCTATGAATGAAATGGGATGAGGATGTTGGAGTGAAAGAGGACATTCAGTGGCGCAACATTGACTTGAACTTATTGGTGACGTTTTCCTACTTGTATCGCTATCGAAGCGTTAGCGTCGCGGCAGAGAAAAGTTACGTTAGCCAGTCGGCGATGAGTCATAGTTTGTCTCGTTTAAGGTTGTTGTTTGACGACCCGCTTTTTGAGCGAAAAGGGCACAATATGGAGCCCACCGAGCACGCTCACCACATCGCGCCAACTGTGCATCACTTGTTGGATTCTATCGCCAAAGACTTGCTCACTAAGTCTGCCTTCCAACCTGAAAATTACGCGGGTGTATGTCGCATCGGGTTAACGGATTATGCCGAGTTTATCTTTGCTCCTCGGCTTTATGACGAAATACGCCAGCGCGCCCCAGAGGCGCAGATCAGTTTTATTAACGTCAATCGTAGCAACTACGTGGCATTAACTGAGCACGAAAAGCTCGATGTCATTATTGGCAGCATGCCGGTGTTGGATGACAACTTTGAGAGCTTGTACTTGTACACCGAAAAACACGTGTGCATGTGTGATAAACAGGTGTTGAAAGGGGAAACACAGCTGTCTCTGGAAGCGTTCGCGAACATCGAGCAAGCTCTGGTAAGTCCCGATGGGAGCTTAAAGACACAAGTAGACCAAAAGCTCGCAGAACATGGCTTGAGCCGCAAAGTCACCGTGGCGTCGCGCAACTTTCTCACTATTCGGCATCTATTGAAAAAGCGCGATCTCATTGCCATCGTGCCAGAAAAAATGGCGTTGGCGGAGGGCTTTTCGGACGATCTCATTACTGTTAAGCCGCCGATCGCCGTTGCGGATTTTGATATTGCCATGCTGTGGCATTCCAGCCGAAACAATGAAGACAAAGGCATTTGGCTACGCGAGTTGGTTTCTTCGACCATCACCTCTAAATGATAAACATTTGGGGCACTCATGGTGCTTAGAGTGATTTGTTGTTGAACTTCTTACTACCCGCTGAGTTATCGGCGTTACGCCGAAACAGTACTGATTGTGCAAAATGAATATCTTGGGTTAGGGGGGGATGTTCCAGATTTAATTCATAAAAGAGATTAATGGAAAAGGTATCATTGAGTTGTACCACGTAGTTTAAGCTCTGTTTGAACGTATACATGAAGAGGGAGTAAGCGTCCATCTCGGTATTTTTCCACTAGTAAGTTCACTCCCTGAGTTCCCATCAACTCAGAGTGAATACGAATTGTAGACAACGGCGGAAAGGTAAAGCGAGCAGTAGGAATATCATTCATACTAATCAGCGTAATATCCTCTGGTATCTTTAAGCCAAATTCATGGATTGCACGTACTATGCCAATCGCGATGGAGTCTGAATCAATGAATACTGCTTTCGGGAAGTCACCTTTGGCTAGCATCTCTTTCGCTAAGTTATAACCGGACAAACTAGAGCAGGCACAATAGTGTATATCATGTTCTGCGACCACGCCTTTTAGATAGCCATAGTCCAAAAACACATTTTCACGAGTGTCAGCTGCGTCGTGCTTGTCTTGACCGCCAATATAACCGATGCGGCGGTGGCCTCGTTGTACAAAGAAATCAACTACTTGCCTACTGATTCGAATAAGGTCGACATCAACGCAATCATAAGGGCAGGTTGGATCTGAAAAGTTTATGTAGCAAATGCTATCGGCTAGACGTTTAGGTAATTTATCTACTACCTTTTGGTCGACATTTCCGACTAAAAGGACACCTGTTATCTTTTTCGTTTCAACATCAATTTCACTGTTATAGCAATTGGTTAGCGTAATACCTAATTTGTCGCATTGCGTTTCAATCCCATGACGAATTGATAAGTAGTAAGGGTCATTCACCTCTGTTTCTTGTTTGTAGTTATATAAGGCTAAAAAGTGATGTTTTTGCTTAGCTTCTTTGATGCCTTTCTTCGAGCTACTGGTGCGGTACTCCAGTTTTGCTGCAATTTCCAAAATGCGGTATTTGGTTTCTTCTTTAACGCTCAACGTTGGGTCGTTGTTCAAAACCCGCGATACGGTTGCAAGTGAGACGCCTGCTTCAATGGCGATATCTTTTAGCTTTGCCATGTAAATTTCCCGTTGGCACTGCCCAAGTGTGAGCTCAATAATCTGACTATTTTAAACAGCTACTTAGATATGCACAAACCTTTAGTAAGACAGTCCTAAACACTTTAAATCATCATATCAAGCCAAATTGTTTTCATGAAATAGACTCTATTGAGTAATAAATAAAGCCGTAAACGTAAGGATTATATTGCTGTAAAAATACTGAAAAACGCGACTGGTTTGGAAACTTGCTACTTGTGGTAACTCTAGTACTTAATAGGACTCGAGCTGTTTAGAGTTTAATCAAGCAAACGTTTTATTGTTCATGTTTATGTTTTGTGTCTCATTTTATAAACAAATCAATAGGAAAGTATTCAACTCTATTTATAATCTCCGCGCTTTTAAAAGCTGTCTAACAGTATGAAAAATTAGGAAATTATAATGAAAAAAGTATTGCCATTATTGGCTTTAGGTGCAGTGGTTGCTTCAGCATCAGTTCAAGCAAAAGGTAACTGGTATGTTGGTGCTGATTTGGTAAATTCAGATCTTAAAGTTAAAAGCTTGTCAAAAGATCTTTCTGCGACAGGTCTTAGCCTTGCTGTAGGTAAAGAGCTTCAATATTCAGAAAACTTCAAACTAGCTTTTGAAGGTGAGTACATATACTTTGGCGACTTTGAAGAAACATTTTCTTACATGGGGTGGCCGGTTAAATTTAGTGTTGATGCTTCTGCGTTCAATTTCAATGCGAAGCCTAAATACCAATTTGCAGGTACAGGCTTCTATGTTGGTGCGATTGCTGGCCTTGGTGTAATGAGTGTTTCTTATGAAGTGAAATCATCTAGCACTGTTACCGATGATGGTCGTGATGTAGGCTTTAACTACGGTGTTGAGGCTGGTTATGAGTTCGCTTCAGGTTTGGTTGTATCTGGTGGCTACCGTGCTTCTTCGGTAAGTATTGATGCCGAAAACGGTGGCAGCGAAGATTTTGATTTTGACAGCCTGTACGTTGGTGTTGATTACAAGTTTTAAGCTCGCGTAAGCAAAACATAGATACTAAAAAGGAGCCGTTAGGCTCCTTTTTTTATTAGATTATCAATCAACTCGTAATGATGCTCTTGCACGCCTGCAAGGTTGCCATATTTGGGTTGATGGCGGTCATTTTCTTTCGCGTGTTGCCAGCCAATGGTGTGACGCACAAAATGCTCTGCAAACGCGTGGGAAACTTCCAAGCAACCTGCCAGCACGGTATCAACATAACTTTGCATGATTGGGCTCTTTGCGCATGGTGGTAGTGGCTCGTCTTTTACGTAAACCCAAATGTCATGTTCTTGGTTAAAACTCGCATCTGTTTCGATTTGATCTGGCTGAAGTTGAATACGATGATAACCTCGCTCACGGCGGTCGAATTCTGCGAGCGCTTCTTCATTTACTTCGAGTAAAACGCCATTAACCTGTCCATCGCCTTGGTTCACCACTAATGGAGAGAGGCTGTAGCTGTCGTCAATCTTCCCCCAGTAGCGAACCAACCCATGTGCTATGACGGGAATGGCTTCTCCCGTTTGTCCGGTTAACTTACGCGACGCAGAATTAATCAAACTGCCATAGCCAAATATGTACATTGTCGTTGCATCCCTTAACTGATAGTTGTGCCTCTCATGTTTATACCTAACCCGCATCTGAAGCACAACTTTACCTCTTAAGTATAATCTTAATTATAAACATGTATTTTCTATACATGTTTATGGTAGCATCAATATGTAGTTGAGTTAACCAGCATCGAGAGACGCTTGAGGGCAAGATAATGCTGAATATCACCGATAAAAAAGTAGAAGAAAAAATCCCCGCATGGCTGCGATTAGGCTTTCGGCCGTTTTTTCTGTTTGGGTCGATTTACGCCATTGTTGCGATTGCGTTATGGGTGTGGATGTTCCAAAGTGGGCCGCCAAGCGCATTGGCCGTGCCTGCATTGTGGTGGCACGTACATGAAATGTTGTTCGGTTTTTCAATGGCCATTGTAGTTGGCTTTGTACTGACCGCGGTACAAAACTGGACTGGCATTAATGGTACCAAGCATTACATGCTTCTGGCTTTATTTGGCTTGTGGTTAGTGCCCCGCATATTGCTTTGGACACCAGCACCGTTATGGTTAACCAGCAGTATCGAAGCGGTATTTTTACTGTTTGTCGCCTATGAGGTGGGCATTCGTGTGTATCGAGCCAAAGGTTGGCGTAATTTGTTTTTCGTTCCACTGTTTCTTTTGGCCATCTTTGCGAACTTTGCAAGCTACGCAACGATAAAAGGTATGCCGCCCTTTAGCTCTTCAGCGGTGTGGCAAGCAATGCTGTGGTGGTTTACCTTGCTGTTGTCAGTGATGGGCGGACGTGTGATTCCATTTTTTACTGCGCGTCGATTTAATTTCGAAAAAGCGCAACCATTGGCTTGGTTAGAGTGGCTCGCGAATTTGCCGTTGGTAATGCTATTTGTGCTGAGCTTTTTCCCTGTGACGTTTGCAGAACTAGGTAGTCCTTTGATGTTGTTTGCAGGTGTTGCTCAGTTGGTGCGTTTTGTTCGCTGGAAACCTTGGTTAACCCTGAGCGAGCCTTTAGTGTGGTCGCTGCATGCTGCGTATTTGTGTTTACCACTAAGCTTAATTTTGCGAGGCGTCTGGGGAGATGCATTTGCCAGCCATAACCTCATTCACCTGTTTGCGATAGGTGCGTTAGGCGGTTTGATTTTAGCGATGATTGCACGGGTGACGATGGGACATACTGGTCGCATGATCTACAAAGGACCAAACATGAGCCTTGCGTTTGCAGCGATTACCGCGGCAGCTTTGGTTCGCAGTTTCGCCGTGATCTTTGACCCAGCGAACATGATGCTGTGGATTGATATCAGCGGCGGATTATGGATTGTTGCGTTTGGGCTATTTGTGTGGCGCTTTGGTGTGATGCTTGTGACCCCTCGTGTGGATGGTCACCCCGGATAAGATTCTAATGTGAGTAGAGAAAAGAGGAGCCGCGTGCTCCTCTTTTGGTTTTCAGCCCTAAACCACCTACTTCAGTAGGTGGTTATCATCCGTTTCGGCTTTGCCTGTAAAACTACTCATGCTAAATGCGTCTTTGATTTTTCCAGAAGTCAAAGAGGACAAATAACATGAGTAGATACAATCAAGCTTCCCACGTATTTTGGCGTTGTCAATACCATATAGTGTGGACGCCAAAGTATCGATTTAGGATCTTGAAGAACAATATAGGTAAAGAAGTTTATCGATGTATTTATGTTTACTGTAATCAACTTGGATGTGAAGTCGTAGAGCTAAACGTACAAGTTGACCACGTACATTTAGTTGTAAAGGTCCCACCAAAGCTTTCGATATCCAAGTTGATGGGGGTATTGAAAGGCAAAATAGCCTTAAAGCTATTTAGCAAGTTTCCTCACCTTAGGAAGAACAGGCTTTGGGGTAATCACTTTTGGCAAAGAGGCTATTTTGTCGATAGTGTTGGAATCAATGAAGAAATAATACGCCGATATGTAAGACATCAAGAGAAGCAAGAGCGAGTAGAGCAGCAGCAATTGGCGCTGGACTAAACAAAGGCCCCCTTTTAGGGGGCTCACACAAAGCCACCTTCTTTAGAAGGTGGTAATTTACTTTTATTCTTTATAGGTTTAGTGTTTACTCGTCTTCGTCGTCCGCTTTATTCGTGAGCCCCAAGCGTTTAAATAGCCACCACTCTAGACCAAAAATGACAATTAAGGCGATGCAGAACCAGGTGAATGCCATGGTGGATTCCACGCCTGGCATTCCACCAACATTGATACCGAGTAAACCTGTTAAGAAGCTGGTTGGTAGAAAAATCGTTGCTACCAAAGTAAACAGGTAACTGTTTTTATTGGTTTTCTCATCACGATGATGTTTGATCTCTTCTTGGAAAAGCGCCACTTCTCCAAGATAAAACTCAAGTGTTTCATTTATGCGCGTAATATTATTGTGTGCGAAGCGATATTGATGAGGTCTCAAAGCAATCAATTCTGATTCTGACTCCACAAGATCACGGATAGCGTACTGCTGAGGGCGAATAAAACGCTTGATAGAAATCAGTGCTTTTTGAGTCGCCATATGTTTGTACGTCGACTCATCATTCACGTCGAACTGGTTTAGTGTTTCTTCAATCGTATCAAGGTAAATGTCTATTTTACTGTTTAATCCTTCAATGATCTGATGAAGTAAACTGGCAAGACTTTTTGGGCCTTTGTGTTCCGCTAATGCTTGGCGAATCTCCATGATCGCGCGTGATGGAATTTTACGAGTTGAAATGAGTGCGCCTTGAAAGTAGAGAATTCGAATACTAAGCATATCTTCTGGTGATGCATTGCCGTTCATATTGACGCCTCGTAAAATCAACATGAAGTTCTCGTCATCCAAAGGATGGAAAGATGGTCGACTTTCGTCGGCTAATAGATGATCAACCGTAGCTCGAGGTACTTGGTTTTGCTCCAGCCAACCACGAATATCAGGATGCAGCCGTTCGCAATGGTACCAATGCTTAGCTTGAATTTGCTCTGCCGTGGTGGATTGTTGAGTTGCTTCTGGGGTTGAGAAGTCCCAATGTTCAATCATAAAACCCATTTTCTTTTCCTTGTTTGAGCCGATACCAAAATAACCTCAAGATACTTCTTTCGCGAGAATTGCATTGCCATACAGAGGCAATGCTCTGAGTACGGTACTCTGAAGTCATTGATGCATTATTTTTCAAATGAGTATGATTGTATTTAATGCCAAATGTCTATGAATAGTTGTTCTTATTTGCAATCGAGTGGAGCGCACCAAGGTGTTGTGCTTAAACAACAAAACAAAAAGCCTGCAACTAAGCAGGCTTTATTGTGGGGGGAGGGAGGGGAGCTGTTAGCCAACTTGAGAAAGATTAACCACTTTCTGTTGTAGCTTTTTCTTTAAATAGTCCGTTAAGGCCTGTTTTTCTTCCTCGTTCATGTAAAGACCAAGCTTAGTACGGCGCCATAAAATGTCTTCATCGGTCATTGCCATTTCATGGTTCATTAAGTAATCGATCTCACGTTGGTAAACACCACCGGCTTGTGTCGAGAACGTTTGTCCTAAGTCAGCTTCACTTGTTGTACCTTCCATTAAGTTCCACGTTTGGGTACCAAACTGAGTGACATAACGAAGAATCAATGCTTCTGGCGCCCAAGTGTATTTAGCATGAATTTGTTTCGCTAATTGTTCACGACTACAGCTGAAGTTACCACCAGGAAGGGTTTGGTTGGCCGTCCAGTCTTTACCCATTTCAGGTAGGAACGGAGCAAGTTTCTTCATTGCTGCTTCACCTAACTTACGGTAGGTCGTTAACTTACCACCAAAAACAGAAAGCAGAGGTGCATGGTCGTATTCCGCATCGAGCTCTAGCGTGTAGTCTCGTGTGATTGCTTGCGGAGAGTCAGATTCATCGTCACATAAAGGACGAACACCGCTGTATGTCCAAACTACATCTTCGCGAGTCAACTGGTGGACAAAGTGTTGGTTTACGATATCAATGAGGTAATCGACTTCGTCATCTGAGATCGACACTTCACGTGGGTCACCTTTGTATTCCACATCTGTTGTACCAATGATTGAGAACTTATCTAAGTAAGGAATCATAAATACGATGCGATTGTCTTTGTTTTGAAGAATGTAGGCTTGCGGTTCGTTGTGGATACGAGGAACAACGATGTGCGAGCCTTTGATTAAGCGAATGTTACGAGGAGAGGCTTGCTCTAATCCATCATCAAAGAACTGTTTTACCCAAGGCCCCGCAGCATTGACTAACGCTTTCGCTTTACGTTCGAAACGTTGGTCTGTCATCACATCGTGAATAGTAACATGCCAGATACCACCTTCACGGTGTGCTTTTTCCACGCGGCAGTAGTTACGCACTTCAGCATGGTTTTCGCGAGCCGCAAGAACGTTCAGTAATACTAAACGTGCATCATCAACCCAACAGTCAGAGTATTCGAAACCCGTTTTCATCTCTGGTTTTAGCAAGCCAGATTTCGCAAGGTTGACGGTTTTACTGCCTTGCAGCGTCGTACGTTTACCCAAGTTATCGTAAAGGAAAAGGCCACAACGAATCATCCAAGCTGGGCGTAGGAATGGGCGATGCGGTAAACGGAAACGCATTGGTAATGCGACGTGTGGTGCTTTACGAAGAATAACCTCACGCTCTGCGAGCGCTTCCGAAACTAAACGAAACTCGTAGTGTTCAAGGTAGCGTAAACCGCCGTGTATCAGTTTAGAACTTGCTGAAGAAGTCGCAGATGCGAAGTCATGTGCTTCATATAAGCCAACACTCAAACCTCGGCCAGCTGCGTCTGCTGCAATACCAGCTCCGTTAATGCCGCCACCGATTACGATCAAGTCTAAGGTAGTGGATGAGCTAGTAGTGGAAGCATTATTTTGTATACTCATAAATTTGACCTCTTGGTGAGCGAACGAGCATTTTAGAACATAATGTAATCCTAGCTCAGGTTTCGTTTGTGATCATCTATTATTTTCGTTTGTGAGCGTTTTGTGTGATTTAGACACAAAAAAAACCTCTGTCTAATTAAGACAGAGGTCATTTGAGGGGGAGTTATACGATTGACGTTACTCGTTTTCGGAGTTTGATTCGTTAGCTTCAACCACTTCAAGTGGGATAGAAGCTTCCTTCAAAATTGACAAGATTTCTTCTGGTGGCTGCTTATTGGTAAAGATCATGTTGAGCTGTGCAATATTGCCTAGTTTCACCATAGCATTGCGCCCGAACTTGGTGTGGTCTACGGCAAGAAATACACTACGGCTATTGTCAATGATCGCTTGTTTGACCCGGACTTCGTGGTAATCAAAGTCTAATAGCGAGCCATCGAAGTCGATACCGCTAATGCCGAGAATACCAAAGTCGAGACGGAACTGTTTAACGAAATCGAGGGTAGCCTCGCCAACAATACCGCCGTCTCTGCTGCGGACTTCTCCACCCGCTAAGATGACTTTGATTTCAGGGTTAGGGAAAAGAATGGTCGCAACATTGATGTTGTTGGTGACAACACGCAACTGTTTATGGTTTTTATTGAGCGCTCGCGCAACTGCTTCTGGTGTAGTGCCAATATCGATGAATAGTGTGGCACCATCTGGAATGTGTTTGACTACCTCGTCTGCAATGACATCTTTTTCATTGAAGTTGAGCGCTTTACGCGTGTTGTAAGATGTGTTTTCAGAACTGAGAGGAATAGTGGCTCCACCGTGATAACGACGAATTTTGTTGTCATCGGCGAGTTCATTGAGATCGCGTCGGATGGTTTGTGGGCTGACATTGAATCTTTCTACCAACTCATCCGTGCTGACATAGCCTTGTTTTTTCACCAGCTCAACAATCTGCTGGTGTCGAGGTATTTGCTTCACTTACCACTCCCTTGTGCATTGGTAACGGCCAATGCTTCAAATTCGAAGCTCTATTGTGCTCGAATTTGCTCGTTGTGAGAAGTAAGCGAGTTCAGGAATCGGGGATAAAGCGCAAAAAGAGCGCACAAATGGCGCTCTTTTTTTCTTATGGAGATGAGATTAATCTTCTTCGTCGTGAAGTTCAGACCAGGTTTGTGCACATTTCACTGCACGTTTCCAGCCCTTGTAACGACGATTGCGTTTTTCTTCATCATCGTGTGGCTCAAAGGTGCGATCAAGTACCGCTTTATTCTGCAACTCATCAATGCTATCCCAGTAACCAACGGCAAGGCCGGCAAGGTAGGCTGCACCAAGAGCGGTAACCTCAGTTACTTGAGGGCGGTGTACTTCTGTGTTCAATACATCGGATTGGAATTGCATGAGGAAGTTGTTCGCTACTGCACCACCATCGACGCGAAGGTTCGCAAGCTTAATGCCTGAGTCAGCTTGCATCGCATCCAGTACGTCACGAGTTTGATAAGCGATGCCTTCCAATGTTGCACGGATGATATGGTTTGAATTCACGCCGCGAGTAAGGCCGACAATCGTGCCACGTGCGTAGGCATCCCAGTATGGTGCGCCTAAACCAGTAAATGCAGGCACGACATAAACGCCGTTTGATGTATCCACTTTTGTCGCGAAGTATTCAGAGTCTTCTGCACCGTTTAGGATTTTTAATTCATCGCGTAGCCATTGGATAGAAGCTCCACCCATGAATACGGCGCCTTCAAGTGCATAAGCTGGTTCGCCTGCAGGACCACAAGCCAAAGTAGTTAGAAGGCCATGTGTCGAAGTGACTTTTTCTTGGCCAGTATTCATTAGCAAGAAACAACCCGTACCGTAAGTGTTTTTCGCTTGACCCGCTTCAACACACATTTGGCCGTAAAGCGCCGCTTGTTGGTCACCTGCGATTCCAGAAATAGGAATACGAGTACCGCCTTTACCACCGATGTTGGTTTTACCGTAAATTTCCGATGAGCGCTTCACTTCTGGCATCATAGATGCTGGGATGCCAAGCTCATCTAACATTTTTTGATCCCAACATAGATCGTTGATGTTAAACAGCATGGTACGCGATGCGTTAGTGTAGTCGGTTACGTGAACGCGACCTTGAGTCATCTTCCAAACTAACCAAGTATCGACAGTACCAAACAAAAGCTTGCCTGCTTCTGCGTCTTCTCGTGCGCCTTCAACATTGTCCAGAATCCATTTAACTTTGGTACCGGAGAAGTAAGGGTCAAGCACCAAACCAGTGTTGTCACGTACATAGTTTTCGAGACCGCGTGCTTTTAAATCTTCACAGATATCAGCAGTACGGCGACATTGCCATACGATCGCATTGTAAACGGGTTTACCTGTTTCTTTATTCCAGACGATGGTCGTTTCACGCTGGTTAGTAATACCGATAGCCGCTAATTGGTCGCTACGGATGCCAGACTTAGCTAGAGCTTCTACTAAGGTAGAGCTTTGTGTTGCCCAGATCTCCATTGGATCATGTTCAACCCAACCAGCTTCTGGATAAATCTGAGTAAATTCGCGTTGCGCGACGCTTACGATGTTCGCATCATGATCAAGAATCACTGCGCGAGAGCTTGTTGTACCTTGGTCTAGGGCAACAATGTATTTTTGCTCAGTCATGGTAAGAATCCTTTTGTTTCGTTATTTATATTTTAGTAAATGTTCGAGTTACGTCAGTTTTAAGCTCTAGCTTCTTCTGTTTCTTCTTCCGTCTCACATTGGTTTGGAATCGTACAACCGTGGCCTTGTTGTGGAAGGTAAGCGGCAATCGCTTTTGGATACAACCAACCACCAAAACACGCACCTGCAATCGGAGCAAGTAAAGGCACGATAAAGTAAGGAATGTCTTTAGCACCTGTCAGAGCGTAATCCCAACCTGCGAAGTAAGCGAACAGCTTTGGTCCAAAGTCACGAGCAGGGTTCATCGCAAAGCCTGTTAGTGGACCAAGTGAACCACCGATGACGGCAATCAAAATACCGATTAATAGAGGGTTCATTGCGCCACGTGCCGCGCCGTTATTTTCATCGCCCAGAGCCAGAATCGCAAACATCAGCACAGCAGTGATAACGAATTCCACAGCAAAAGCACCAAAGAAAGAGAGGGAGGCATGCGGATAGGTTGAGAAGATACCAGCAGTTGCTAGTGCATCTTGGCTGCTGCGAACGAAGTTATGAGCGATTTCGTAGTCGGTGAAAAGGTTGCTGTATAAGCTGTATACCAATGCAGCAGAACAGAATGCCCCAAGCATTTGAGCGATAATGTATGGCACCACTTTCGCCTTATCAAAACCATGGAACATAGCAAGTGCGATGGTAACGGCAGGGTTGATGTGTGCACCAGAGACGCCAGCCGTACAGTAAATAGCGATGGCGACACCGAAGCCCCATACAATACTGATTTCCCATTGTCCAAATGATGCGCCTGTTAGAACTAAGGCTGCAACACAGCCTACGCCGAAGAAAATAAGTAGTCCTGTACCGATAAACTCGGCCAAACATTCTCCGAGCAGAGAGGGGTGTTTGTTCGTTGTCATGTTAAAAGTCCTTTGATCATTTTTGCCTGTCTAGCACGATACTATTGTGCATATATAAACGTTTGCGAAAACAAACGAGCGTTAAAAATGAGCGTTTGAGCATAAATTTGTTAATCAAAGTCTTCGTTTTTGTTAAATGGCGCATCTTTTAACCGGAAAAGAACACAACGAAAATAATTTATTTGTCACGAGGCCAGTGATGAGAGCGCTCAAATTACCGATGTGAAAAAGAATGCACAACTGGTAAGAGGAGTTTTGTGAAGCTGCTACGTGCTTGGAGACTTATTGCACAGAACTTGTGTAGCAATTAACCCTAAAGGAGTAGCGGAATGTCAAATGTATCAAGGGATAGCAGTGATATAAAAAATACGCTGTCATGTTTGGACTTTTAGAAAAAATCGTCATCCCATTGGTACCAATAGGATGAGTTGATAAGAGAATAAACGCTGTTAATGTCTTGTGTTTGTGAATCATTGCTTCGGCTTGTATTCAAATAAAAATTGTTTTTTTTATTTCGTTTGATGCTAAACGTGATCGTTTTTCAGCTTTTTAGTTATTAGTTGGTTCGGAGCGAGTAGGGCAGGCGTAAATCGCCCTTTTTACGGTTAGTTTATGTTCTAATTCGAGCCTTTGTTTCAAAGGTTTCGAATTGGAATGCTCAAGTGAGAGGTTTGAACATCAGTTTAATATTAACGAATCTTGAGTAAAGTTGAACGATGATCTAATTAATGCTCATATAATTTACTGTATTTACTTATATTTAATCCATGTGCAACATTTGTCACAGAAATAAAATCCTAACTCCATACAATTCATGAACTTTCGAACGAAGATTTATTTTGTTTCGTTCGCTCCTTTTGTGTTTTTACCATCGCATACAAAATAATGAGGTTCCTATGTTTGGAATATTCAAACCTAAGGCGCACATTGATCGTCTGTCCCCTGGCAGCATCGATAGCACCTACTCTCGCCTCCGTTGGCAACTCTTTATCGGTATCTTTGTTGGCTACGCCGGTTACTATCTAGTTCGTAAAAACTTCAGTTTGGCGATGCCTTATCTTATCGAGCAAGGCTTTAGCCGCGGAGACTTAGGTGTCGCCTTGGCAGCTGTTTCCATTGCATATGGTCTCTCTAAGTTTCTAATGGGCAGCGTTTCAGACCGCTCCAACCCTCGCTATTTCCTTAGTGGCGGCCTATTGATGTCTGCATTAGTGATGTTTTGCTTTGGCTTTATGCCATGGGCGACTGGTAGCGTCACTGCGATGTTCATTTTGCTTTTCTTAAACGGTTGGTTCCAAGGGATGGGGTGGCCTGCTTGTGGCCGAACCATGGTGCACTGGTGGTCACGTAAAGAGCGTGGTGAGATCGTTTCGGTTTGGAACGTGGCGCACAACGTGGGTGGCGGTTTGATTGGTCCACTATTTATTCTTGGCCTGTGGGCATTTAATGATGATTGGCGCACTGCATTTTATGTTCCTGCATTTTTCGCCACGTTAGTTGCTGTGTTTGTTTGGATGACGGTTCGCGATACCCCTCAGTCTTGTGGTCTGCCTCCTATTGAAGAATACAAAGACGATTACCCAGATGACTATGACAAGTCCCATGAACAAGAAATGACAGCGAAGGAAATCTTCTTCAAATACGTCTTCAACAACAAACTTCTTTGGTCGATTGCAATTGCAAACGCATTTGTTTACCTAATTCGTTACGGCGTACTGGACTGGGCACCTGTTTACCTAAAAGAAGCGAAGGATTTCTCGGTAGATAAATCGTCATGGGCTTATTTCTTATACGAATGGGCTGGCATTCCAGGAACACTATTGTGTGGTTGGATCTCTGACAAATTGTTCAAAGGTCGTCGTGCACCTGCTGGTATCTTATTTATGGTGTTAGTGACAGTTGCAGTGATGGTTTATTGGTTTAACCCTGCAGGCAACCCAACAGTAGATATGATGGCGCTTATTGCAATTGGCTTCCTAATCTATGGTCCGGTTATGCTGATCGGTTTGTACGCACTTGAACTCGCTCCGAAGAAAGCCGCAGGTACTGCCGCTGGTCTTACTGGTTTGTTTGGATACCTGGGTGGGGCAGTTGCCGCAAACGCGATTTTGGGCTACACCGTAGACCACTTTGGCTGGGATGGTGGCTTTATCATCTTAGTGGGTTCTTGTATTACTTCTATCGTGTGTTTGATGTACGCCTTCTTAGGTGAACGTGCGCACCACGAGCAAAAAGAGCGCGAGAAGGAAGCGCTAGCGTAATATTTATTTAAAGAGGCAGTGGAATACTGCCTCTTCGCTTTATCAAGGAAATAACAATGAAAACAAAGTCAGTATGTCTTACTTTTTTAGCACTTAGCCTCTCTGCTGGTGCGATTGCGAAGCCGCTTGTCATTGCGCACCGTGGCGCATCGGGCTACTTGCCTGAGCACACGCTAGAAGCCAAAGCACTTGCTTACGCAATGAAACCTGACTACATAGAGCAAGATGTGGTAATGACGAAAGACGACCAGTTGGTCGTGTTGCATGACCATTATCTCGATCGCGTAACGGATGTTGCGGAGCGTTTTCCTGATCGTGCACGTAAAGATGGTCGTTATTACGCGATTGATTTCACTCTGGCGGAAATCAAATCCTTGCGAGTTACCGAAGGGTTCAACATCGATGAGAAAGGCAACAAAGTAGCGGGCTATCCAACCCGATTCCCTATGTGGAAATCTGATTTCACCGTGCCGACGTTTGCTGAAGAGATTGAGCTGATCCAAGGCTTAAACAAAACGCTGGGTTATGACATCGGTATTTACCCAGAAATTAAAGCGCCTTGGTTCCATCGTCATGAAGGTAAGGACATTTCTAAAGCAGTACTTAAAGTCTTGAAGCAGTACGGTTACGGCTCTCAAGACGACAAAGTCTACCTTCAGTGTTTTGATGCGAATGAACTTCAACGCATCAACAGTGAACTCATGCCTACAATGGACATGGACTTAAAGCTCGTTCAGCTTATGGCTTACACGGACTGGAACGAAACTATGGTGTACAAAGGCGACAAGGCAACACCATACAGTTATGACTGGATGTTCGAAGCCGACGGAATGAAGAAAGTAGCGAGTTACGCGGAAGGAATTGGACCTTGGAAGCCGATGCTGGTAGATGATAAGTCAACCAAAGACAATATCATCATCAAGCCGTTGATGAAGGCTGCAAAAGACGCTGGCTTGCAAGTGCATCCATACACGTTCCGCGCCGATCCAGGACGCATTCCAGCGTACACTGACAGCTTTGAAGGCATGATGGATGTGTACTACAACCAAGTAAAAGTGGATGGTTTGTTTACTGATTTCCCAGATAAAGCGGTCAGCTTTTTAAATCAGTAATCAGCACTCACGCATTTTGCTTTAAGCTAAAAAGTCCCCCAACAGTTTCCTGCTGGGGGATTTTTCTTAACTATTTATTAGTTGTTTTTATGCAGTTCGCTGTTCAGTTCAACCGCGCTCTTGTTTGCAAGACACTCGATTTGACCTGTTATAGAGTTACGACGGAACAGTAGGTCAGAAACACCAGCAAGATCGCGTGCTTTCACCACTTCGACTTCTTGACCGTCAGAATCTAGCATGCGTACTTTAGAACCAGCAGTTACGTACAGACCTGATTCGATAGTACAACGGTCACCCATTGGGAAGCCAAGACCTGCGTTCGCGCCTAGTAGAGAGTTTTCACCGATAGAAACCACAACTTTACCGCCGCCAGATAGTGTGCCCATGATAGATGCGCCGCCGCCGATGTCAGAGCCATTACCAACCACTACGCCAGCAGAGATACGACCTTCAACCATGCTCACGCCTGTTGTACCCGCGTTGAAGTTGATGAAGCCTTCGTGCATTACCGTTGTGCCTTCGCCAACGTGTGCGCCAAGACGTACGCGAGAAGTGTCAGCGATACGAACGCCAGTTGGTACCACGTAGTCCACCATTTTAGGGAACTTGTCTACGCAATCAACGCTTAGTGCACGACCCGCTAGGCGAGCTTCGATTTGACGCTCTGCTAGTTCAGGTAGGTCGATTGGACCTTCGTTAGTCCATGCGATGTTGTGTAGTAGACCGAAGATACCGTCTAGTACCGTGCCGTGTGGTTGAACTAGTCGGTTAGAGATAAGTTGAAGCTTTAGGAAGCCTTCAGCAACGCTTTGTGGCTGTTCGTCAGTTGCAAGGATAACCAGTACAAGTGGTTGTGCTGATTCTGCTGCTTTTGCTGCGAAAGATGCGTTTGCTGCATCGCCGTTTGCTTCGAATGCTGCCGCAAGTTCTGCACTTTGTGCCGCAGAGATCTCGATAGCTTGGTTGCCTTGCTCGTAACCTGCTACTGCTGCTAGTGCGTTAACAAGCGCTTCGCTTGGGTTAAGAACTGGGTTTGGGAAAAACGCTTCGATGATTTTGCCGTCGCGGTTTTTAGTTGCCGTACCAAAGGCTAGAGAGAAGAAAGCCATAGTTGATCTCCATGTGTTGAGTCTTGTGTCTCGTCTGTTCACTGACAAGAAATAATTAAGTTGTCAGTCATCATAAAGAGAGTGTTCGGGAGTTTAAAGAGGGGAAATGGAGAAAGTCCGTAGATGGATACCTTTTGTCTTTTTAGAGATATGTTTGTCTGATGAGAAATGTGTCGCAAAAGCCTTCTCAGACCGGTTTGGGGTAAAGACAAAGTGAAGTTGGAGAAGGGGGCATAGCAAAAAATAAGGGGAGGACCGAAGTCACTCCCCCTACACTGGGTTTGTTGGATTTACTGGCTTTGGATAGTAAAGCGATAAATCGACTTAGAGGCTTAGCTCACCGACCTCCACAGCAAGTGCAACAGTTGCACCTACCATTGGATTGTTGCCCATACCGATAAAGCCCATCATCGCTACGTGTGCTGGTACTGAAGAGCTACCCGCGAATTGCGCATCGGCGTGCATGCGACCCATAGTGTCTGTCATGCCGTAAGAGGCAGGGCCTGCCGCCACGTTATCTGGGTGTAGAGTACGACCAGTACCACCGCCTGATGCCACAGAGAAGTAAGGCATGCCTTCACGGTTACGCTCTGCTTTGTAGATACCGGCAACTGGGTGCTGGAAGCGAGTCGGGTTAGTCGAGTTACCAGTGATACTCACGTCCACTTGTTCTTTATGCATAATAGCCACGCCTTCACGTACATCGTCTGCACCGTAGCAAAGGATCTCACCACGTGGACCTTGGGAGAAACGGCGACGTTCTACTTCCACTAACTCACCAGTTTGGTAGTTGTACTGAGTGCGTACGTAAGTGAAACCATTGATGCGTGAGATTAGGTAAGCGGCGTCTTTACCCAAGCCATTTAGGATAACTTTCAACGGATTTTTTCGTGACTTGTTCACGTTCAATGCGATTTTGATAGCGCCTTCTGCCGCTGCGAATGACTCATGGCCCGCAAGGAAAGCGAAACAGCCACTTTCTTCATTCAATAGACGAGCCGCCAATGCACCGTGACCGATACCCACTCGGCGTTGTTCTGCGACGCTGCCTGGTTTTGTGCAGGCTTGAAGGCCTTCACCGATGATGTTTGCAGCTTCTTCAGCTGTTTTTGCTACGCGGAAAATCGCCAAAGCAGTGCCTAGCGTGTAGGCATCGGCAGCGCTTTCAAACGCGATAGGTTGAGTGTCCATCACTAGTGCTTTAGGGTCGATACCACGATCCATACAGTATTGGTAAGCCTCTTCCAGAGAAGAAAGTTGCATTTCGTCTAATGTGCGACGTACAGATTCAGTAATTGGAGTGTTCATAATCTCTTTCCTCTTGGTGGCAATTATTGTTGGCGTGGGTTGATGGTAGTTACGGCTTCGTCAAAACGACCGTAAGTCCCCGTCGCTTTGTCTGCGGCTTCTGCAGCAGATACGCCTTCGTTGATGGCTTTCATCATCTTGCCGAGGTTGAGATATTGGTAACCAATCACTTCTTTGTTTTCGTCTAGCGCGAGTTTTGTTACATAGCCTTCAGCCAACTCCATGTAACGCACGCCTTTTGCTTTGGTTGAGTAGCTAGTACCCACTTGGCTGCGTTGAGTTTGACCAAGATCTTCCAATGCCGCACCAATTTCTAAGCCGCCTTCAGAGAAAGCAGATTGCGTACGACCGTAAACAAATTGAAGGAAGATTTCGCGCATCGCGACGTTAATAGCATCACATACCAAGTCGGTATTCAGTGCTTCAAGAATGGTTTTGCCTGTTAGGATTTCTGCGGCCATCGCTGCTGATTGAGTCATGCCTGAACAGCCGATCGTTTCGATCAAAGCTTCTTCGATGATGCCGTTTTTGACGTTAAGGGTCAGTTTTGCTGCGCCTTGTTGAGGAGCACAAGCGCCAACTCCGTGGCTAAGACCAGAAATCGCGATAACGTCTTTTGGATTGATCATTGCGCCTTCAACAGGGATCGGTGCAGATGCATGAAGCTCGCCGCGTTGAATCGGGCACATTGATTGGATTTCGTGTGAATATTGCATAATGTTTTCCCAGTGTACGATATCCAGCCTATTTGTCAGTCTCAACGGCGTTGACTGCTCTTATTCGCTCCATCAAATAGAAAACTATGTTCAGGAGGTTCATGCGTTTGTCGCCTTGTTGAGTTAACAACTATTTTGGATATCTTTTTAATTTTTGAGAAAACAGGAGCGGGGTTGGAGAAGAGTTGAATTGCTCACTACAGAACTCTCGCTTTCACAACATAAGCGAAAGCACTTCCAACAGGGCTGACCTGTTTTCGTTTCTGTAGGAGTCATTAGCTTTAACAGCGGTTCGAATCTTTCGATTCCGGTGGCACCCCATCACCGGACCCATTTAGACTAGATCTAAGTCACACTAATCCGCAACATGAAATTTAGAGCAATTTGGGATATTAAATCGGTTCTTTATATTCTCAGAGATATATGGAGATAAACGGAAGGAATAAAAAAACGCCGCATAATGCGACGTTTTTTCTAAACAAATAAGAGGCTTATGCAGCGTCTTCTTGCTCGCTATCTTCTTCAACAGCTTCAAGCTTCTTTGCTTTTTTTGGTGCAGGTTTACGTTTTGCACCAAGAGCGTAAAGCACTTCTTCTTTGTTTTGCGCAAGGAACATTGCAAGATCTTCTTGCTTACCTTCGTCTTCTAGAAGTTCACTTTTACCCAGCAGTGAGAATAACTCGTCTGCCATATCCAGCATTTTGTCGTATGCGTCAGCTTCCGCTTTAGAGGTAAAAGTCATTTTCTCTTCTCCATTGCGTTCTACCACGTACTTGACGATTACAGCCATGGTTGGTCCCCTAATTTGGTGTATTGATACTGGCTTTTTATACAGTTTTTGACCAATCAAGTCTAGCGACAAGCCTCAGAATGAGAGACACGTACAACTAACTGACTAGCATTTAAACTATCTTGGTTTCACTTTGCGGATTTGTCCGCCAAAGGAAGGTTTGTTGGTCGCTCCCAATCTTGGCAAAATTCGATAAACGTTTTGAGCAATGGGCTTTGATATTTCTCTTTATGAACCAGTAACCAGAAGCGACGTTTCATATCTAAAGGCATGTCGAGCAGTTTTACGCGGCCGTCACGAATAGCAGGTTCTGCAGACAAACGTGACAAGCAACCTAAGCCTAACCCTGCCGATACTGAGTTGATCAGCGCTTCGGTGGTATTGAGCTGAAAAGCTTCATGCCAATGTTCCAAGCGCGGCGCGACAACGCGCATAAAAAATTCGCGTGAACCAGAGCCTGCCTCTCGCAATATCCATTCACTGTTTTCTAGCTCGGTTAAGTTTACTGGCCCTTCGTGCGCGGCTGGGGAATTGGTCGCGCAAATCACGCACATTTCATCTTCGCTAAACTGGGTAGACTGCAATTCAGGGTGAAGTGTTTTGCCTTCAATGAGGGCTATGTCTAACTCGTAATCGGTCAGCATGTCGCAGATTTGTGCGGAGTTAGAAATGAACAGGCTTTGAGAACGATGGTTCGTTTGCTGACGAAATTCGCTAAGCAAATAGGGCGCGACTTGGTTGCCAATGGTGTCGCTGGCACCAATGCGAAGTTGGCCCGATAGCGCTTGGTCACCATCGAAAATGCTCTCGATGTCCTTGGCTCGGTTGAGTAATTCATCCGCCAGTGGCAGTAGCTTTTGACCTTCTTGGTTCAAAATCAGTCGGTTATTAACACGATCAAACAAGTGATGGCCGATCTGCTTTTCTAATTCTGAGAGTGCCATGCTCACAGCGGCTTTTGATAAAAAGAGACTATCAGAAGCTGCTGTGAGCGTTTTGTGCTGCGTGATCGTCGTAAACACTTTCAGTTGTTTAAGAGAAATGTGACTTGCCATACCCCACCGTTAAGTAATTTTGAACGTTTGTTTTAAATAATTAGATATATCGGAACGAAGTGCAAGCGTATTATACGCTCCATAAAGAGTGAGTCTGGTTGAGGTCATCATGATTCAAAGAACAAAAGCAAAAGTAATGGGAGCACCAACTCCAATGGCGGGTTTGGCTCTTGGTATTGCAAGCTTGGGCTGGAGTTGGGAAAACTTCGCCGAATTACATGGCTACGGACAGTGGATTAGTGCGGGTATCGCGAGCATATTGTTGGCTATATTGGCAACCAAGTTTTTGCTACATAATCATCTATTGAGACAAGATCTTGCTCATCCGGTTGTGGGCAGCGTGGTTCCGACATTTGCGATGGGCACTATGGTGGTATCGAACTCTCTCGGCCATTTTTACCCATTAGCTGGCGATGCGCTTTGGCTGATTGCGGTGGTTTTGCACATCGTATTCTTGGTGAGCTTTGTTTACCATCGCGCCAAAGATTTTGAATTGCACCACATGGTTCCTAGTTGGTTTGTACCGCCTGTGGGTATCATCGTTGCGGATGTGTCTTTCTCTGGCAACCCGATGCTAGCACCAGTGGCACAAGGTGCATTGATGTTTGGTATGGTGGCGTACGCGATCATGTTGCCGATGATGATTTACCGTTTCATGTTCACCCATGAAATTCCGGATGCAGCGAAACCAACAATGGCAATCATGGCAGCGCCAGCAAGTCTATCATTGGCAGGGTACTTAACGGTCACTGCGACACCATCACCAGTGATCATCGCTATGCTATTTGGTATCGCGGTATTGATGACAGCCATCATATATCTCGCGTTCTTTAAATTGCTTAGACTGCCATTCAGCCCTGGCTATGCAGCGTTTACCTTCCCGATGGTGATCGGTGCGACGGCTCTGTTTAAAATGGCGAATTGGATGGAGTTGCAAGGATTGGCTGCGCACTATGTTCAACAAGTGCGCGGCTTAGCTGGTCTTGAGTTGATTGTGGCAACATTTGTTGTCTCTTATGTGGCCTTACAATACATCAACAACTTGTTGATTCAACCACGCTTGATGCACGCTCATCACGCTTAAATAGCAGATAGGAAAAAGCCTCTTGGTCTTACAACCAAGAGGCTTTTTTATTTCAATCGGCGTCGATGTTGGACACTAGCCTTTTTTGTAAAATCGCGACATCTCATCCAGAGAATGACGAATGATATCGACAGGAACTTTCTGTTCTTTCTCGACTTTTAACTGGCGATTCAGTTGCTGAGAGTGCCCGCCAGGATTGACCACAAGCATCAGTTCTTTGCCGACCAATGCATAGTTGTAGTAGCTGCCTGCAATATACCAATCGCGAGAGGCAGAGCTATCAAACAAGTTATGACCAACGCTGTATGAACTCGTTGTGCCTTGAACGTCAAACAGCGTATTCATCATGGTTGGCACGACGTCAAAATGGGTCGTGCGGTAATCAACTTGCTCTGGCTGACGATTTGGCATGTACACGTAAAGAGGCACATGTACTTGAACGTCACTGTAGTTACCCGTGTGGCCCCAATAGTTCATCTTATGGTCGTTAAACTCTTCACCATGATCAGATGAAATCACCACAATGGTGTTGTCTAAGTCGACGTTTTTCAGCACATCACCAATCAAGCTATCGATGTAGTACAACGAGTTCTTGTATCGATTGTGGTAAAGCGAAGCGTCAAAATCGTTGTTGAGCAAAATGTGGTCAACGCGTTCCCAGTATGGTTTGAATTTCGCAAATTCAGGCTCGGGAAACACCGTACCGTGGGCGGCATCGTAGAACAGAAAACCAAAGTACGGTTTGTCGCTGTCCTGCTTTTGGAACTCGATGAACTTGTCTGTTATCTGCTGATCGCGCTCGACTGCTGTTTCCCCAGTTTGTTTCAGGGTCAAGTCCGACACTTTTTTGAATACCGTGCGAGAAAGTGGCGGGCTGGTGAGCGGTGCCGAGCCAAAAATGCCCATGCGGTAGCCTTCTGCTTGCAGCGTATCCATAAACACAGGAGAGCGTTGGCTTGCGTAAAAGCTTTCCCAGTAGGTTGCGGGCAAGCTGTAAAACAGGCTGAAAATACCCGCTTGAGTTGAGTTGCCGCCGCTCATATGTTGTGTGAAATTCACTGTCTTTTCAGCGAACTTAATGACATTTGGCATGACTTCCGGCGTCGCATCACTGTAGCGCCACGCATCAACCAAGATAAACAAGACATTGGGCTGTTTCTCTTTGCTTTGCACTTGAATCGGCGCAAGCGGGTAGTTGAGTGAGCTACGTTCAATGTTGGTTAACTCTACGCGGTTCTTAGATGCAATGTTCTCATCCACTAGGTCGTGTTTGTAAATAAATTTACGAGCCGTCAGCGGGTAGTAAAGTGGCCAGTTATTCGAAAACTGACTGACTTCATCGTCGTAAAGGGCGTTTTTGTACGCATGAATCATCTGCGTGCTAAGCAATACAGCAAACCAAACGCTGATCAAAACGAACTTAGCTCGGCTTTCTGACAGTTGATTACTTACCCAAACGGTACAAGCGAGCCCGATCACCAGAATGGCAATTTCACTGATGAAGATTAGCCAACTCATCCACGAAATATCGAAGACATCACCGCCACCTTCGAAAAACATACGGATTAATAGGGCGTTGATGTGAAGTTTGTATTGCTGAAAAACGAGGATATCGACTTTAAACATGATCAATAGACAGATCGCGATAGCGATCACGATACCTTTGAATGCTCGAGTCGGTAGAAAAGAGAGCAATAAACTCAACAACATAAATGGAAGAGCGATCAAGCCCAGCCAGCCATATTGAGTCGAAACCAAATAGTAACCTTGCAACAAGGTTAGCGGTTCATTTTGATTGTTAGACAACACAAAAGGATAACAAGCGATCGACAGGTACACTGCAAAGCAAGCAAAAAAAGCAATCAGCCAAGCGCTGTTGGAAGACAGTTTGCGAAACATACTTTTTGTTTGTTTATAAATTATGGGTAGAGGAGTATAAAACAGTGTTTTTATTATGGAATAGTTGCGAGTAGTGTCACATTTTGTATGGCTGTGTAAGATTTTGCTTACGCCTTGAAAAGGTGATGTTTTCTGTCCATTTTGAGCGATATGTAACCTTTTACTTTTTTCAGAACACGAGATCACTGCGGGTTTAAATAGGGCTGTGCTAAGCTAGCTAACAGTTTCAATCGGCGCTCGGTATTCCCAATTTGTTTACTGTTTATCACTCCAACCAAGTTGACGTTCTTAAATCACTCCTTGTCGAACTGATTCGAATCAGTCCGCTGGAAAACCCGTTCGAAAAAGAACAAATTCTGGTTCAAAGTCCGGGCATGTCCCAGTGGCTAAAAATGGAATTGGCCAAAGAGTTTGGTGTTGCCGCGAACATTGATTTTCCGCTCCCTGCTACCTTCATTTGGGAAATGTTTACGCAGGTGTTGCCAGACGTGCCAAAACGCAGTGCGTTTAACAAAGAAGCGATGACGTGGAAGTTGATGCATCTGCTGCCGGGGCTTCTCAACCAAGAGGTGTTTTCGCCGTTAGCGCAGTACCTCAAAGATGACAGTGACCACTCTAAGCTGTATCAACTGGCTGAGAAAATTGCCGATATTTTCGATGGTTACTTGGTGTATCGTCCGGAATGGATCGCAAGTTGGGAAGCTGGGCAGAGTGTGCCAGAGCTGGAAGATGAGCATCCGTGGCAGCCGATCTTATGGCAAGCGTTGTACGATCACACAGTGTCATTAGGGCAGTCTCCTTATCACCGTGCCAACCTTTATGAGCACTTTATCGACACGTTAGCGAGTTTTAACGGCAATTTTGACCATTTACCCAAGCGTTTGTTTGTTTTTGGCATTTCTTCGTTACCGCCTCGCTATATGGATGCGCTAAAAGCAATTGGTGAGCATATCGATGTGCATCTGATGTTCACCAACCCGTGTCGTTATTACTGGGGTGAAGTTCGAGATCGCAAGTATCTGGCTCGTTTGGCGGCGAAACATCGTCAGCACGTTGTGTGGCAGGACGATCACTCGGAAGTGCAAGGTGAAACTGAGCAACTGAAAGGCTCATTGGAAGATAATGTGATCGATGAGCTGCACACCGATGTGGTCGGCAACAGCCTGTTGGCGTCCATGGGTAAACTCGGGCGTGACAATATGTATCTGTTGTCTCAGCTGGAGTCTCATGAAATTGAAGCGTTTGTTGATGTTGAGCGCGACAGTCTGCTCCATCAATTGCAAGCGGATATTCTCAATCTTGAAGAACATCAAGATGACCAACAGATTGAAAACAGTCGTCACAAACAAGTGGTTAGCTTGGGTGATAAATCACTGAGCCTACACGCTTGTCACAGCCCGATGCGTGAAGTGGAAGTGCTGCATGATCAACTATTGGCGATGTTCGATGCTGACCCAACGTTAAAACCGCGCGATATTATCGTGATGGTCGCGGACATCAACGCTTACAGCCCTGCGATTCAGGCGGTCTTTGGTAACGCACCGGGTGAGCGTTTTATTCCCTATTCGATTTCTGACCGAACCGCCGATCAAGAGAGCCCAATTCTCGCCGCATTTATGCAGTTGGTGAACTTACCCAATACGCGCTGTTTGGCATCAGAACTACTCGAACTTCTGGAAACTCCGGCGATATTAAAGCGTTTTGAACTCAGCGAAGATGATTTCTTACAAGCCAAACAATGGGTTGAGGAATCGGGGATTCGCTGGGGATTGGATGCCAATACCGGACGCGAATTTGAACTGCCGGAAACACGTCAAAACACGTGGCAATTTGGTATTCAACGCATGTTGCTCGGCTATGCGATGCCAGAATCCGCAGGCTTGTTTGAAACCGAGCAAGGTAGTTTATCTCCGTACAACGAAGTGCAAGGCATGGGTGCAGAGCTTGCGGGCAAGTTGGCACACTTTATCCAACAAATTAGCACTTATCGAAGCAAACTTTCTCATGTTCAGACTATTGATGGTTGGCGAGAGACTTTGGTTTCACTGCTGGATGACTTTTTCTCAGTTGAGTTAGAAGGCGAAATGGCGCTCAAATCCATTCGCGATACGCTCAGTCAACTCAAAGAGCAATTAGCTGATGCCGCATTTGATGATGCGTTGTCGCCGTCGATCATCAGCCAATACCTTCAAAACAAATTATCTGGCACACGAGTCAGCCAGCGCTTCCTGGCTGGTCAAGTGAACTTTTGTACCCTGATGCCGATGCGCTCTATTCCGTTTAGAACCGTTTGTCTACTGGGGATGAATGACGGCGTGTACCCACGCTCCATGCCGCCAGAAGGCTTTGACTTGATGACGGGAAGAACCAAGCCGGGCGACCGTTCGCGCCGAGATGATGACCGTTACCTATTCCTCGAAGCGATGTTGTCTGCACAGCAAACGCTCTACATCAGTTATGTTGGCCGTTCAATCCAAGACAACACCGAGCGAGTACCTTCGGTTCTGGTTTCTGAGCTGATGGAATACTGCCACCAAAACTATTGTTTAAGTGGTGATGAAGCGTTGCCCGTTGATGAGTCTGGCGACAACTTATTAAATGCGTTGGTGAATGCCCACGCCATGGTGCCGTTTAGCCCAAGTGCGTTCCAAGGCATGCACGCCAGCTACGCGAAAGAGTGGATTCCAGCGGCATTGACTCAAAGTAGTCAATCGCAAGGCTATGTTCGTCGTGATTTTAATCGGGCATTAGACGACTATCTGTTAGGAGCGACGTTCCCACTTGAGCTCGACTTAGTCGAGTTGCAACGTTTCTGGCGCTTACCGGTGCAGTATTTTTTCAATCGTCGCTTAAAAGTAATCTTTGAACCGCCACTGCCGGTGATGGAAGACGACGAACCCTTTGTTTTAGGTGGTTTGGAAAGCTATCAAATGCGTGATGAGCTGTTAGAAACCTTGCTTGAAACGACATTGACGCAGCCAGAGAAAAAAGCAGAGGTGCTTAAACACTTTATGAGTCAACAGCGCGCGCAAGGCAAACTGCCGGTGGGGGCGTTTGGTGATATCGAATTTGAAACCAACCGAGTTCAGGCGGAAGAGCTGGTGGATAAACTGGCGTTTTTATCTGGTGCGCCTCAAGACGATTTGGAAATCGACCTGACGTTTGATTCCTTGTTTGAGCGAAATGAAGGCGAAGAGAAAAACGTTCGTCTGACAGGTTGGCTAACCCAGTGTTACCAATCTGGGTTGATTCGCTACCGAAGCGGTAAGATTCGAGCTCAGGATTACCTTGCTGCGTGGATCGATCACCTTGCCATGTCGGCGTCGGGTCATGCTAAGAAAACCCACATCATTGGTTACGATCGTAAAGAAGGCGCGCTGCATTTGATCTACCCAGAAATTGCCGATGCGCAGTATGCCAAACAGCTACTGACTGAATTAGTTCGCTTGTTCTTCGAAGGCATGACTAAGCCTTTGCCTTATTTCCCGAAAACGGCGTTGGCTTGTGTTGAAGCGGGCTTTAGCCGCGGTCAGTGGGTCGATGACGAAGAGAAATCTTTGAAGAAAATGGCTGACGCATTCAATAATGGCTTCATGAGCCCGGGCGAAGGCAATAATGCGTACATCTCTCGAATTTGGCCTGCTTGGAATGATGAGTTGGCCTCAGAAGTTCGTTTGCTGACAGCATTAGTTTTGCAAGGTGCGCGCTTAGCGGTTCAAGACGCTGATGATGTAAAAGCGTGATAAAGAAAGTTGGATAAAGAGAAGGAAGAGTAGGGTGGCCGCCAGAAAATCATTATTTTTTGTAGGGCGTTCGCTGTACGGCCACAAGGTCAGAGGGACCATGATACTTTTGTTTAATTCATTTGAGTTGTGCCGCCAAAAAGGTTTGGCTTATCTCGTGGGGCGCATACTAACGGTACGTCTTATGGATAACCGTGAGAAAGATCTCACAAAGCTCTAAATGATCCAACTTGTTAAACATATTAATAGAATTTTTAACTATAGATCACATTTATTAGGTGATACGTCCTAGTAAATAATCCGGAGAGATTCAGCGTTATGGATCAAATGTCAGGTGCAGAGTGTCCTCTACATACGTTAGACCGCACAGAGCAACCTCAACCAACGCCACTAGAACCGATGACGTTTCCTCTGCATGGCGCGAGGTTAATCGAGGCATCAGCAGGTACAGGTAAAACCTTCACTATTGCAGGTTTATATCTGCGCCTTTTGCTTGGTCACGGCTGCGAGGAAACTCGACATCGCGTACCGCTTACAGTCGACCAAATTCTGGTCGTAACCTTTACCGAAGCGGCAACTGCGGAATTACGCGATCGTATCAGGGCAAGGATCCATGACGCGCGAATCGCGTTTGCGCGTGGACAGAGTTCCGATCCGGTGATCCAACCTTTGCTTAATGAGTTTGACGATCACAAGCAAGCCGCAGAAATTTTATTGCAGGCAGAGCGTCAGATGGACGAGGCGGCGGTCTACACCATTCACGGTTTTTGCCAACGTATGCTAACGCAAAATGCGTTTGAATCTGGCAGCCGATTTAACAACGAGTTTGTGACCGATGAAAGTCACCTAAAAGCGCAAGTTGTAGCCGATTACTGGCGTCGCAATTTCTACCCGTTACCATTTACCTTGGCTGGGGAAATTCGCCAGCTATGGAGCTCTCCATCTGCGTTGTTGTCTGACATCAGCAATTACTTAACCGGTGCGCCGTTAAGCCTTTCTGTTCCTGCAATGAAAGGCAGTTTGGCAGATCTTCATACTGAAAATCTGAAAAAAATTGATGAATTAAAAGCACAGTGGCGAGAAAGCCAAGATGACTTCTTCACGCTGATTTCAGATTCAGATATTAACAAACGCAGCTACACCAAAAAGTCTCTGCCGACGTGGTTGGAGGCGGTAAACGCTTGGGCAGCAACGGAAACCACAGGTTACGATTATCCAGACAAGCTGGAGAAATTCGCGCAAAACGTCTTGTTGGAAAAAACATCGAAAGGCAGTGCGCCGCAGCATGCGGTATTTGAAGCCATTGAAACATTTCTTGCCAATCCAATCAGCTTAAAAGCGCCACTGCTTGCTCATGCGATTGAGCATTGTCGTGTGATGCTGGCCAACGCGAAAAATCAAAAACAGTGGCTCTCTTTCGATGATTTGCTGACGCAACTTTCTGCTTCTATCGATACGGACGAAAGCGAGCTTTTAGCGGCGCGTATTCGTACTTTGTATCCTGTCGCAATGATTGACGAGTTTCAAGATACCGACCCGCTTCAATACAGTATTTTCAGCCGTATTTATCTGAACAACCCGGAATGTGGTTTGTTTATGATCGGTGACCCCAAGCAGGCGATTTATGGCTTTCGTGGCGCAGACATTTTCACCTATATCAAAGCGCGTAACCAAGTAAGTGCCCACTACACGTTGGGAACCAACTGGCGTTCTAGCGCAGATATGGTGCAGGCGGTAAACCAAGTATTTGCTTTGCCAGACAGTCCATTTATCTACGATTCGGACATCCCGTTCTTACCCGTTAAGTACAGTCCCAATGCCGAAAAACGCATTTGGACTATGGGTGGCCAAAAGCAACCGGCGCTGACTTATTGGTTGCAAGAAGCGGACGATAAACCGCTACCAAAAGGCGAGTATTTGACTCGAATGGCAGAGGCGACCGCAAGCCAAATCCAAACTATTTTGACGCAGGCTCAACAGGGGCAAGCGTGTCTGGTGAATGGCGAAAAACAGAAAGCGGTTCAAGCGGGCGATATCGCGGTATTGGTTCGAACAGGTAGCGAAGGTCGAATGATCAAACAAGCGTTGGCTGATAAAGGCATTGCCAGCGTGTACCTGTCTAACCGAGACAGTGTGTTTACCAGTTCGGTGGCGCAGGATTTACAGCGTTTGCTGCAAGCGGTGCTGACTCCAGAAAATGACCGTGCGCTGCGTGCAAGTCTTGCTTCTGAGCTGTTTGCCCTCGACGCAGCAAGTTTGGATGCACTTAATAACGATGAAATTGTGTGGGAAAACGCCGTAAACGAATTCAAAGAATATCGCAAACTTTGGGTTCAACGTGGTGTGCTGCCGATGTTGCGCGCGGTGATCAGCAAACGCCATATTGCCGAGCGATTACTAGAAGAAGGTGCGAGTTCACAGGGTGAAAATGGTGAGCGAGTACTTACCGATTTAATGCACATCGGTGAACTGCTTCAACAAGCCAGTAATGAACTGGACAGCGACCACGGTCTGCTGCGTTGGCTCGCTCAGTCCATCAGTGATGCGGAAAACGGTTTGGGTGGCAGTGATGACCAAATCCAACGTTTAGAATCGGAACGTAACTTAGTGCAGATCGTAACTATTCACAAATCAAAAGGCTTGGAGTATGACCTCGTATTTCTGCCGTTTGTGTTCAGCTATCGAGAAGCCAGCGAAGCCAAATATTACGATGCAGCCAATGACCGCACGGTACTGGATATCACTGGCAACGATGCGTCCATGAAGCAAGCGGATAAAGAGCGTTTGGCGGAAGACTTACGCTTGATATACGTGGCACTAACGCGTGCTGTGTATGCGTGTTTTATTGGAGCCTCGCCTTTACGCAATGGCCGTTCGACCAAAGAGCCAACCGGCGTACACCGCAGTGCGATTGGCTATTTGATTCAAAATGGTCAAGAAGGTGGCATCAACGATTTGTACCAAAGTTTAACAAAGCAACAAGACGAGCTTGATTGTGTCGTTGTGGCCGATCCGCCGCCGCAACTCGAAGAGAAGTACGTAGCACCACAAGAAGAAATACACGATCTTAGCGCGAAAGAGCTGCAAAACCCTATCGACAGAAACTGGCGCATCACCAGTTATTCTGGCTTGGTCAAGCAAGGCTCTCATCACGCCGAGCATGATGCCACGATTGAGATTACGGGTTTTGATATCGACTCATCTGAAGAGCAAGACGAAGCGGATTTGGTGGAGCCAGAGCGCTCTATTTTTACCTTCCCTCGTGGTGCGCGTCCGGGTACGTTCCTGCACAGCCTGTTTGAGGAAATTGAATTTACTCAGCCAGCCACGACGGAAGAGAATACACAAATCATCCTTGGCTTGATGGAAAGCGAACAGCTCGATGAAGAGTGGTTGCCCATTTTACAGCAATTGATTGATACCGTACTCGCAACGCCGTTGGATGGTAAGTCTTTGCTGCTGAATCAAAAAGCACCGTCGCAACGTTTGGTGGAGATGGAATTTTTGTTGCCGATTGAAGTTTTGTCTGCACCGGCGTTAAACCGAGTCATTCAACGTCACGATCCGTTGTCGGCGAAAGCGGGGGATTTAGGTTTCCAAACCGTGCAAGGCATGCTCAAAGGTTTTATCGACTTGGTGTTTGAACATCAAGGTAAATACTACGTGCTTGACTGGAAATCGAATCATCTTGGCGACGATGTAACGAGCTACCATGGTGAGGCTCTGAAATCGGCCATGGCGGATCACCGCTACGATTTGCAGTACCAGATTTATGCGTTAGCACTGCATCGTTTCCTACGCAGCCGATTGGCGAATTATCAATACGAGCAGCACTTCGGTGGTGTGTATTACTTGTTCTTACGCGGCATGGATGGGCAGAGTGACCACGGCATTTTTGCTGCGAAACCAACCTTAGACTTCTTACAAGAGATGGATCGTTTGATTGATGGTCAAGTACTTGAAACGCGCTCAACTCAAGCCGGGCAGATGGAGCTACTTTAATGACGACAAATCACAATCTTCATTCTGGCCAAGATAGTTTATTGGTAGTGCTGGAACGCTTGGCGCACAAAGGTGCTATTCGTCAGCTCGACTACCAATTCGCCTGTTTTATTGATTCTCAAACGCATGATGAACAGTCGGACAGTCAAGCATTGGCGTTTATCGCGGGTGTTGTCAGTAGTGAGCTTGGCAAAGGACATATCTGTCTGTCTCTGTTCGATGCACAAGGGCAATCTACGGATTTAGCCAGTAAGCTAGGGCTGTTTGGTGAGTCGGCATTGGCGCTCAACACACAGTTGCAAGGCATAGACTGGATTCAAGTATTAAAAAATTCCACCGTGGTCGGCGCGCAAGGAGAAGCCTTGCCGCTGATGTTCGATGGCGAGCGTCTGTATCTGCACCGCTATTGGCATTATGAAGTGACACTGGCGGAAAAGCTCAATCAGTTGGGCGCCGCAGTTAACTTGCAACCACAAGAGTTTGCGCGATTATCGGAGTTGCTCAACCATCTGTTCGCACGCCAATACCATTTTCTGTTTAACGCGTTGGGCAAAGCAGTAGAAGCGGGAAGCAGCAACCAAGTGTTGCGTCAACAATTGTTGTGTGATCACCTTGATGTGGTCGCAAGCGAATCGTTGGATTGGCACGCCATTGATTCCGTGCTTAGCAATGCGCGCAAGGTTCAGGATTTGCAGCAACTGGATGAGCTGGTGCCACTTTCAGCTTGTGTGAACTGGCAAAAAGTCGCGGCGGCGGTTGCGTTAACTCGTCGATTTGCTGTGATTTCTGGTGGCCCTGGTACGGGTAAAACGACGACAGTAACCAAATTGCTTGCTGCTTTGATTGAACAGGCGACGCACGAGAAAAATCTAACCATCAAGCTGGTGGCCCCGACGGGGAAAGCGGCGGCGCGATTAACCGAGTCCATTGGTAAAGCAGTGCAAGAACTGCCAGTTTCTCCGGAGCTAAAAGCCAAAATTCCGACTGAATCGAGCACCTTGCATCGATTGCTGGGCGCGATTCCTAATAGCGCAGAATTTCGTCACAACAAACAAAATCCACTGCATTTGGATATTTTGGTTATCGACGAAGCGTCGATGGTCGATTTGCCAATGATGTACAAAGTGGTCGATGCCTTACCGAAACATGCGCGGCTGATTTTGCTAGGTGATAAAGACCAACTTGCCTCAGTTGAAGCAGGGGCAGTGTTGGGTGATATCTGTTCGTTCCATGCATTGGGTTATGGCAAAGAGCAGGCGTCAGCCATCGCAAAACTGACGGGTTTCGATACTTTAGCCCATACAGGTAACAGTGCATCTAGCATTGCTGATAGTTTATGTATGCTGCAAAAGAGCTACCGATTTGACGCTCGCTCAGGCATTGGTCAGTTGGCAAAAGCGGTTAACTCAGGTTCTGCTGCGAGCGTAGATAACGTCTGGGCGCGTGACTTTTCCGATATCGAACATTTCGCCCTAAGTAGTCAACATTACAACCAAATGATGCAGACGTTGGTGCAGGAATACGGTCGTTACCTCAAACGCATTGGACAACAGGAAACTGATCCTAAAACCGGAGAGCCAGAGTCGCTAACGCACAAAGCCAAAGCAGTGTTAGAGACTTTCAACCAATGCCGGCTACTGTGCGCGATCCGTGAAGGTGACTTTGGTGTGGCTGGGCTAAACCAACGCATCGAGAAAGCGCTCGCGGCGCGCAAGTTCATTCAAGTTCAGGATGAAATTTGGTATCACGGCAGACCCGTCATGGTTACGCGTAATGATCACGGTTTAGGTTTGTATAACGGTGATATCGGTATTTGTATGCGAGATGACACTGAAGAAGAACCTCGTTTGAAAGTCTTTTTCGAGTTACCTGACGGCAGTGTGAAATCGGTCTTGCCAAGTCGAGTACCTGAACATGAAACGGCTTACGCCATGACCATCCATAAATCGCAAGGCAGTGAATTTGATTACACCCTTATGATTTTGCCACCAGACTTTAGCCCGATATTAACCCGTGAGTTGATTTACACAGGCATTACCCGCGCGAAAAAGCGCTTAGCTCTTTATGCCGAGCTCAATGTTCTGAAGCGAGGCATTAAGGTGAAAACGACTCGTGCGAGTGGGCTAGTACAGCGGCTTACTAACTAAAACAAGAAGACCGAGCTTATGGCTCGGTCTTCTTTTATGTACGTTGTGCAAAGGCATCGGTAAACGACACGCTGCGTATTTTGTATTGCTGTTGGTAAGTAAGGATAAAGTCTCGAATGGCGTCATTCACCGGAAAAACACAGTGAACATCTAGGCCTTCTAAAAACTGATTGTCAGCCATATCCCAGAAACTTTGAAGCGAATTACAAATGATTGTTCTCATAACAGTGCTCGTCTCGGCTTATTGAAAGTCAGATTAACAACTGTCCTTGGTGTGCAATGCGGGCTAACTAGTTATCGACTGCCCAGCATTTTAGGGTGAAGGCTACGTATCATCACCTAGATCCATTTGCATTGGTTAAAAACCAATCACTAGCGCGCAGAGTATAGCCAACAGTGTGTATATTGAAAAGGTAAAAATGGAACTAAAATCAATGTAATGCTTTGCATATCTAAATTAATGGTATTACTGCTTATGATTCATGGATTTATTATTGAGAGAGTCGGAGCATGGCGTTCCAAACCTCGGATTGAGGATTCAGAACGCATCTGTTAATGATGTTGAGTTTGTTTATAAGTCTAACGCTAAGATTTTGGACTTACGCTGAAAGTTGTACAGCCCTTGTTTGGCTCCTGGCAAGTAATCGACTCCAACTTCGTAGAATCCTTGCTCTCTAAACCAATGCAAACTGTGTGTCGTGAGGACAAAAATTTGATCAATGGTTTCGGATTTAGAACGATGTTTCATGTAGTTGAGCAGCAACAAACCTCGGTTTCCATCACGATAGTCAGGGTGAATCGCTACGCAAGCCATCTCAGCTTTACGCTCTTCTGGGTATGGATAAAGGGCAGCACAGCCAATAATCAAACCGTCTTTTTCGATGATGGTAAATTTTCCAATCTCTTGCTCTAGCTGCTCTCGAGAGCGCCTAACGAGTACACCTTGTTCTTCTAAAGGACGAATGAGGTCTAAGATACCGCCAATATCGTCAATATTAGCTTGCCTCACTTGTTCAGCGCTCGCCATAACGACTTGGGTTCCGATACCGTCGAAAGAGAACAACTCCTGAATTAAGGCGCCATCTACTTTATAACTGATCAAGTGGCTACGAGGTACTCCGGCACGGCAAGCTGCAATAGATCCTTTAAGAAAGCGCAGTGTTCCTGTGTTGTAATCTAGATCAGGAGACGTATTTTCAGAGAGCGTTTTGATGACATGCTCCGCCTCAATTGGCAGTAACTCGGCGACAGCATTGCCGTTGTCATCAATGACACCTTGTTCGGAGCAAAAACCAATCAGCTTATCCGCACCCAGCTTTATCGCTAGTTGGGTGGCGACTTCTTCAGAAAGTAAGTTAAAGCACTCGCCAGTCACAGAGCTAGCAATGGGACCTAGCAGAACAATTGAACCTTGATCAAGAGTGCGGTTGATAGCATCGGTGTCAATGCGGCGAATGCGTCCACTATGGCAATAGTCCACACCATCATCAACGCCGAGTGGCTGAGCAATGATGTAGTTTCCGCTAACGACATTGAGCTGGGTGCCTGCCATCGGAGTGTTGTTGAGGCTCATTGATAGGCGCGCAGTAATCGCAAGTTGAAGTTGTCCGGCAGCTTGCATAACAACAGATAAAGCCGATTCATCCGTAATGCGGATATTTTTGTGGTAAGGCGTAGTGAGGTCTTGTTTTTCTAGCTGCTGATTAATTTGAGGACGTGCACCATACACCACCACGACTTTGATTCCGAGGCTGTGCATGAGGGCGATATCATTAATAATATTGCCAAAATTTTTGTGTGCGACGGCTTCTCCGCCCAGCATGATCACCATGGTTTTTCCGCGGTGAGCATTGACATAAGGTGTTGATTGACGGAATCCTTTTACGAGAGCAGTACTACGAATTTTCACTACAGCCATTCCTTTGTTTAATTATGTTAAAATAATGCCTTTTTATTCACTTGGTGGCAAGGTGAAATTTTGGAATAAAGCACAAACATATTGAGGTAGGTTCTTGGTCCCGTTAAGAGGGAAGGTTACAATGGTGGCGTCTTTCCTCAATACGTGAACCTCATGTCTTCTGCTGTTAATAAGAATGCTGCGATCACTGCTTCAAATCTGTCAAAAACGTCATCTAAATCAATGCTTCGTAAGTGGCTAGAGCGTTCTCTCATGCTTATAGCGATAGTTGGAACCGTTGTCGTGTGCATGCTGTATAGTGATTTGATTACTCGAACCATTAATCCGCCCATTCCCAAATCGACAATTTATGGTCGCTGGGTTGAGCAAGATGTTGCGCCTTATGCTCGTGAAGAATTTGTGTTGAGTGAGCGCGGTGTTACCGTAAATGGTTCTACAGTGGCGACCAGTTTTGAATTCGATGGGGATTCGTTTTCGTATCGAGTGGGTTCAAATGAGCGGCACTTCAATTTTGTGGGTAAGCAGCATGCAGAAATGAAGCTGGATGCCAATGCACATTATCTACCTGTATTCCGTTTAGAGGGGCGTGCAAGGATTGCGGTAAGATAGTCGTTTTTATCTTTGTCTGTTAAGCAGAGATCTCTTGCGTCTGTGAGTCACATGGATGATCACAATTTCATCTCTCAATCAGTAAATCTTACTTTCAAACATAATCCGGACAATTCCGTAATTCTTCCGCTGCTATCATGTTGTATTAACTGAATGAATTCACAACGAGTAAACGGATTGGCTTAGCGTTGAAACATTTTGTCGTTGCTTTTCAATTGCACCGTATGCGTTTGTTTGCCATCCTTTTGCTATTCTCTTTTACGGAAAAGACACGTGTTAAAAAAACTCCTTCCTATTATCTCTTTGAGCCTACTCTTTGGCTGTGCTCAACAAAATGATCGTGCTCAGCAATATCTTGATGGTGAGTTTCCTCAGATCCTCAATCAAGTGGATGTGGTTGAGTCTAACAAACCACGCGATTTTACTGAATTTAACAAGCAAGCTGAGCAAGTGGTGATAAAGTCACCATCCATGGCGAAGATATACCAACCGCTATATCAACGATTAAGTGAGTGGGCGCAACAGAGCGGAGATACCAGTGCGTTGAGTGCGTTTGGCATTCAAGCCGCGCAATTGGGTGGTGGTGATAAAAAAGGTAATGTGCTGTTTACCGGATACTTTTCTCCCGTGATGGAGCTGCGTCATACACCAAACGACATTTTTAAGTACCCAGTTTATGGCAAGCCAAACTGCTCATCAGATTGTCCGACTCGTGCGGAGATCTACAACGGGGCATTAGATGGCCAAGGTTTAGTGCTAGGTTATGCGCCTAACCGTATTGACCCGTTTATGATGGAAGTGCAGGGCAGTGGCTATGTGCATTTTGAAGATGATGATACGTTGGAGTACTTCGCGTACGCAGGGAAAAATAATAAAGCTTACGTTAGTATTGGCCGCATTTTGATTGAACGTGGTGAAGTGCCGCGTGAAAAAATGTCTCTCAAAGCGATTAAAGAGTGGGTAATGGACAACGACGACGCAACAGTACGCGAGTTGTTGGAGCAAAACCCTTCTTACGTCTTCTTTGCGCCAAAAGCGGAAGCGCCAGTAACGGGGTCGGCTGGTATTCCTTTGTTGCCAATGGCCGCGGTCGCGGGTGACCGTTCTATCTTACCAATGGGTACGCCAATCTTGGCGGAAGTACCATTGCTGAATGCGGATGGTACGTGGAGCGGTGCTCATCAACTGCGAATGCTGATCGTTTTAGACACTGGTGGTGCGGTAAAACAGAACCATTTGGATCTGTATCATGGTATTGGTGCGAGAGCGGGAACGGAAGCAGGGCACTACAAGCATTTTGGTCGAGTGTGGAAACTTGGGCTGGAAAACTCACCAACTCAAGCGCCTTGGGCTTTACCGCCAGAAAAGCTACAATAGCGACCCAAGAAAGAGGAACCGCCTCTTATCTAGACATTTCATCAAAGAGTGCGTATAAATCGCACTCTTTGTTTTTCTATCGATCATCTGGACTTCAATATGCGTGAACTCGATACCCCAGCATCTGACAGCTACAATCAACGCTTTGGCGGCACTCGTCGTCTTTATGGCAACAGTGAAGTGGACATTCTTCGCGCTGCACACGTTTGTGTTATTGGTATTGGTGGCGTGGGTTCATGGGCGGTCGAAGCGCTGGCCCGTACCGGGATCGGTGAGCTGACTCTGATTGATATGGACGATGTTTGTGTCACGAATATTAACCGCCAAATTCATGCGATGACGGGCACCGTTGGCCAAAGCAAAATTGAAGTGATGGCCGAGCGTGTCAAATTGATCAACCCAGAGTGTAAAGTCAACCTGATTGATGATTTCATCACGCCAGACAATCAACATGAGTACTTAAGCAAAGAGTTTGATTACGTGCTAGATGCGATTGACAGCGTAAAAGCGAAGGCGTCTTTGTTGGCGTATTGCCGCAGCAACAAGATCAAAGTGATCACTACGGGGGGCGCTGGTGGTCAGGTTGACCCAACGCAGATCATGGTCGCTGATTTAACGAAAACGATCCAAGATCCTCTAGCGAAGAAAATCAAAGACACCTTGCGTCGTCATCATAACTTCCCTAAGAATCCGGCTCGTAAGTTTGGTATTGATTGCGTGTTTTCAACCGAGCAGCTGAAGTATCCTCAAGCAGACGGTTCAGTGTGTGGTGTGAAGTCGACAGCGGAAGGCCCAAAACGTATGGATTGTGCTAGCGGTTTTGGTGCGGCGACTGTTGTAACTGCAACGTTTGGCTTTGTCGCGGTATCGCGAATCGTTGAGAAGTTGATTTCAAAATATAAGAAGTAAACTAGAAGAAGAGCGCATCATGACAGATTTTCCCGTTTCTCCATTTGGTACAGATATCACCAGCGAAGACATTGTAGCGACTATGCAGCAACTTCAAGGCTGGGAAGATCGTTACCGTCAGGTTATTCAGTGGGGTAAAAAGCTGCCACAAATGCCAGAAGAGCTGAAATCAGAACAAGTTACCGTTTCGGGTTGTGAAAGCTTGGTGTGGTTAGTGAGCCAAGAGCAAGATGGCGTTTGGCATTTTTGTGCGGACTCCGATGCGCGTATCGTCCGTGGATTGATTGCCTTGGTGATGGCGGCTTATGACGGAAAAACGGCCGATCAAATTCAAGTATTTGATATTGATGCTTATTTTGATCAACTGGGGCTTGTCTCCCATTTAAGCCCGTCACGTGGTAATGGCTTGAAAGCTATTGTAGAGCAGATTAAGCAAACCGCCGTGTAACGAGTCATTTTCCCAATTCTTAAAAACGCCGAATAACCTAGCTGTTTGGCGCTTTTTTGTATCTGAGTTGAGACATTTTTTGCATATGGATAAAAAGTATGCAAATAGTCGACTATTTTAGTGTTAATTAACCTTTCTATTGATCCTGGTTCATTATATTGCCCACTTGGTTTTTATAAACTCAATTGTATTTAAAATTTGTCTATATTAGATAGTAGACATATGCCTCATTCGCTCCTGTTCCCCAATGCTGACACGCATTTGGAGGCGATTGGGATATTTAGGTACAAACGCTAGGAACCTCCCTATATGCAATTCACCTTGGAACATGCGCAAGACGTATTATCCGGAATGCCAGACCCCACTTTTATTCTGAGTGAAGATGGTATCTATATTGATGTTTTTGGAGGAACAGATAAAAAAGCCTATCACGATGGAAGCAATTTGATAGGTAAGACACTTCACAGCGTACTTGAAAAAGATAAAGCCGACTGGTTTATCGAGCAGATCAGTCGATCACTGAAACAAGACAGTATTGTGACGATCGAGTACAAGATGTGCGCCGACAGCATTCAGGGAATAGATGCCAACAGTGGACCAAGAGGCGACCTATACTACGAAGGCAAGATCTGCCCACTCGCTATAAAATACCGAGGTCGTCGCGTTGTCCTTATTCTTACACGCAACATCTCCAATCGCCACCGAGTTGAAACCCTTCTTCGCCATCAAAGCCAAATAGATGCTCTCACCAATATCTACAACCGACGTGTTTTTTTCGAAAAGCTCACAGAAGAAGTTATTAAATCCCAAGCTCCAGATTATCACTCCGCGTTGTTATTGTTTGATTTGGACTTTTTTAAAGTCATCAATGATAAACGTGGTCATGATGCGGGGGATTATGTCTTAGAGAGCTTAGCTGATTTGGTTTCTCACTTACTCGTCAAAGACGAAATTTTTGCAAGAGTCGGAGGGGAGGAGTTTGCGATTATTTTGCCAGAAACTTCTCTGTCGGCGGCGAAAGAGGTAGGAGAGGAAGTACGTTCCCACATTCAAAATTGTCAGTTCGAATTTGAAAAGATTGAAATTCCGGTCACGGTGAGTGTAGGCGTGGTGGAAATAGGCAGAAATGAAACCACCAAACGTTTGTATGCGCATGCAGATAAAGCGCTTTATGCTGCGAAAAGAAATGGCAGAAATTGCGTGGCGACTCTGGATAGGCAGATGGAGTAACCTTGTTGGTTACTCCAAATCAAACCGTTGGCGTTATAGCATGTCGACGGCTTTTTCTACGGCGGCGATGAGTCTATCCACATCTTCAGCCGTGTTATAAATACCAAAAGAAACGCGTACCGTGCCTTTAACGTTTAGCGCATCCATCAATGGGTGAGCGCAGTGGTGTCCTGCTCGTACCGCAATGCCTTGTTGATCGAGCAGCGTCGCCATGTCTTGGTGATGAACGCCGTCCATGACGAACGTCAGTACAGAGGCATTCGGTTGATAGCCTAGAATATGGATGTCATCCAAAGCGCTTAGTGCTTGGTAGGCCTTATCCTGAAGCACATGGAGATGATCCTCTACTTCGTGATGGTTAAAACCTTGGTACCACTCAATGGCTTTCGCTAGAGCAATCGCGCCCGCAACGTTTGGTGTGCCCGCTTCAAATTTACCAGGAAGTGCAGAAAACGTCGTTTTCTCGAAAGAAACACGTTCAACCATTTTACCGCCGCCGTGCCATGGTGGCATGGCTTCCAAAAGTTTAAGCTTGCCGTATAAAACCCCAATGCCTGCTGGTGCATAAAGTTTGTGACCTGAGAAAACGTAGAAATCGATATCTGATGCCGATAAATCAAGTTGCTCATGTACGATGCCTTGCGCGCCATCAACTACAATAACCGCGCCAACGTTGTGCGCCAGTTCAGTGATTTTTTCGATAGGTTGGCGTGTGCCTGTTACGTTGGTTATTTGCGCGCAAGCAACAATTTTACAGCGGTCAGACAGAAGCGCCTCAAATGCACTGATGTCGAACTGGCAATCTGATGTCATCGGAACTTTAATGACTTTAGCACCCGTTTGCTCTGCCACGATTTGCCAGGGCACGATGTTGGCGTGGTGCTCCATCTCGCTAATCAAGATCTCATCACCTGGTTGTAACGTGCTACGGGCGTAGGTTTGAGCAATTAAGTTCAGTGCTTCGGTTGCGCCCCGTGTCCAAATGATCTCTTTAGAGCTGTTTGCACCAATAAAGCTTGCCACTCGTTCTCGTGCCGCTTCAAATTGGCTGGTGGCATTAGCCGTTAAACTATGGCTGCCACGGTGAACATTGGCATTTTGCGCACTGTAGTAATGACTGATGACATTAATCACACATTGCGGTTTTTGCGTTGTCGCTGCGCTATCTAGATACACTAAGGGCGTATCGTTGACGGATTGGTTTAGAGCAGGAAATTGCTCGCGTACAGCATTTACGTCAAACATTATTCTTCACCAAGCTTGTGGTAGTGCAGAGTAGGCAGAGGGATCATTGGTTCAGCAACTGACCATGCGTGTTTTTTACCTGAGAGTTGAATGATTACTTCCATCGCGAACTCTAAAGCTGTACCCGGACCTTGACTGGTGATCAGGTTGTGGTTGATATCAAAGGTCACGCGTTTGCTGCGCCACTTCTCTTCCGGGATATGTGACTGAAAGCTCGGGTGACAGGTCATCAGTGATTGTGGGAAAAGATCATGGTGTTGCAATACCAACGCCGGTGCTGCGCAGATAGCAGCGACCAATTTTCCCTCGTAGATGTGCTGCTTAAGGATTTCTATCATCACCGTGCTATCACGAAAAATTTCTGCACCACCAACACCACCAGAAAGCGCTATGGCGTCAAACTCATCATCAGCGATATCGACTAGCTTACAATCGGCAGTTAGTGTGACTCCGCGAGAAGCTTTCATCGTCAATGAGCCATCAAAAGCAGCACTCGCTACTGTAACGTCATAACCCGCGCGAACCATCATGTCGATAACGGTGACGGCTTCCATTTCTTCGGTGCCTGGAGCTATTGGCACTAAGATTTTCTTACTCATTGTTCTGTCCAGCTTTGTTCTATTTGTTTGATGCGTTGGTAAAGTTTTAAATTCTCAGGCGTATTGATACGATGTTTCTCGGCAGCCTTTAACAAGTATCCGGTTATAAAATCAATTTCCGTTCGACGTTGATGGAATACGTCTTGCCTCATTGAAGAATAGTTCTCAGCTGTGGCGTTCACCACTTGCATTACCGTATCGAAAAGAGAGCGAAACTCGATAGCAATACCTTCTTTACTCATTACTTCAACCAGTTCTTGAGTGATGCTTTCGAGTTGTATCTTAAACTCGGGCTGCGCAAGCTCACCATTCTTACACTGGTGAATCGCAGTCAGTGGGTTAATCGCGCAGTTAATTGCTAACTTAGTCCATAACGCAGATTGGATGTGTGGATTCCAAATGACCTCTGGAAGAGCATGATGCATAACATCTTGCAGAAAAGCGCACTGCATTCCTTTGTCATTATAACCACCCGCTTGCGTTGTTCCGTGACCGGTATGCAATACGTGTTGGTTATCTGGTTTGTATGCGCCGTGCGTCGTTGTTGCGAGCACTATCGGATTGTTTGGCACAACCTTCTCCAAGGCAGAGGCAGTACCCATACCATTGTGCATCAGCATGATAATCGTGTCTGTATTGATATGAGGGAGCAAAGGCTGAATGGCGTCTTCCACTTGCCAAGCTTTTACCGTGATCAAAATGAGATCTGCTTTATTTACGGAGGAAATATCTTGATTACTGAATACGATTGCGGGTGTGTCATCCAACTGAAGTGATTGTTGGCTTTCAGAACTTCTTCCCCACAATGAAACATTGTGCCCGGCAAGCTTAAATTTTGTTGCCCAGAGTGAGCCCACCGCACCTGGACCGAGGATAAGGATATTCACCAAACGCTCTCATTAAAAAGGTTTGCTGCAAGGATAATGAGGGAAAAAAGGAAAGCAAATAAAAATGGCGCCGAAAGGCGCCATTTTTGAGCAAACTTAGTGGTTCAATTAGAACTTGTAAGTTACAGCAAGGTAGTGGCCAAAGCCAGTTGACTTGAACCCATCAGTATCTTTGATACCGTACACGTCTTTGTAACCTTTTAGACCGTAACCCACTGCGAAGCGGTCTGAGTGCCAGTAGATACCGTTGAACATTGCACCACCGTTTGACGCGGTTGAACCAAACTTGTTACCAGCATCATCATCCATACCGAATTGGTAATCGATGTAGCCTTGGTAAGAAATGAATGAACCGTTCTCGAAGAAGTAGAATGGTTTGAACCAGTTAGTCGAGATTTGGAAACCGTTCCAATCCTTTTTGTTGCCGTCGTAAGTGCCGTATAGGTTAACACCAACTTTACCAAACCAAGGAACCATTACGTCAGAACCTAGACCGATTTTTTGAGAGTTAACACCAGAGTTACCACCCCACTCGATTAGAGTTGCAACGTATAGCTCTTGAACTGGACCGAAAGATAGGTCTTTACCAGTTACCGCATCTAGAGACATACGTGGAGCGAATTTCATAAAGATCTTCTCTGCGCCAGCTTTGTCGCTACCTGGATCAGAAGTTAGGTTGAATACATCAACGTAGCCGTAAAGGTCGAAGATACCAGAGCGGCCGCCGAATTCCATTTCTAGGTAGTCGTGTGAAGACTCACCTGGAAGTTCGTCAAATGCACCCATTAGGTTAAATTGCATCCACTTGTAATCGTTTTTGTGAATATCGCCGTCAGAGTAATCTGCCGCCATAACTGGAGCTGAAGTAGCCGCTAGAAGGCTAAGAGCTAAAAGTGATTTACGCATAAGGGGACTCTCTATGTTTGTAATGATTCAGAACACGCAATCTGTGCTGCGCTTTCCAATTGGCGGGAATAATAGCGATAAAAATCCCAAATGAAAGTGATAAAGGGTGCAAAATGAAACGTTTTTGGTGAGTTGCATCACGAAATTATCTTTATTTACGGAACTTTTTGTTTGTTGCATTTTATTGCAATAAATGTGTGATTTGGATCGTTTGCGTGAGCGATTTTATGACTTTTTAAGCCAGTCGATTAACCAACATAAATCGTTAGTGATCGGAGTGATAAGGGATTCGTATGTATCCGTGAATCAAAGAGGACGTTTGAATGAAAGAAGTCATGTTATTCCCACTCACTTCAGTTGTACTCCCTGAAGGTAAAATGAATCTGCGCATTTTTGAGCCACGATATAAGCGAATGGTAAAGGAATGCAGCCTACAAAATGTGGGTTTTGGAGTTTGCCTAGTAGGAAGTGAAGGTGACCCTAAAGACGTGGGTAACGTTTCATCTATCGGAACTTTGGTCAGGATTGTTGATTTTGAAACACTCAGTGATGGTCTTCTTGGTATTACAGTCGCTGGTGAGAAACGCTTTGTTGTCAAACGAGTTCGTGCAGATGCGGACGGCTTACGCCATGCAGAGGTCGAATGGTTAGACAATTGGCAACATCCAGACAACTCACCAGATTTCTTCTATTTAAGCCAGCAGTTATCCCATGTTTATGAAGAGTTTCCTCAACTTGGAAACCTCTACCAGCATCGTTTTTACGATGACTCAGCTTGGGTGACCCAGCGCTGGCTTGAATTACTTCCTTTAGACTGCAATCTGTTCGAACAGCTCGTTGGCGCAGAGAACTGCATTCCTGCGTTGCAATTTCTGACAGAAGCCATAGAAGCCCCGACTAACAAAGAGGCAAGGATATGAAAGGATTTGGCAGAGCTGCGCTAACTATGGTGGCGGCATTAGGACTGGCGGCGTGTGGCTCCGACAGTGACACTATCGAGTATTCCAATTTACAAGCAGTGCACGCGTCTTCTGATGCGCCGCTTGCAAATGTGTGGATCAACGATAAACCATCATTAACGAATGTTGATTATGGTGTGGGATCTGGCTACGTTAAATTGCGAGAGGGGATGAATTCGATTCAGGTCGATGTTCAGCTCCCAGGTAATGAAACCGCGACCGTAATACCCAAAACAGAACTAGATCTTGATTCCGACCTCAATTATAACGTGTTCGTTGTTGGCGATGCCGATGGTTCGCCAAACCCAGTTGAGCCTTTAGTTGTGACTCGCAGCGCCGATTCAATGGCTGATGCCAATAGTCTAGATGTTCAAGTTGTTCATGCAGCTTCAGGCGTTCCTGCTGTTGATCTTTATGTCACTGAGCCAGGTGTTGCTCTTGCTAGCGCGACTCCAATAACTAACCTTGCTTACAAAGCTTCTACCGACGTATTGAACATCCCAGCTGGTGAGTATCAAGTTCGACTTGCCGTAGGAGACAGCGTTGCTTTTGACTCCGGCACAGTACCTCTTGCGGCTAATTCCAACTTGACGATTGCCGCTATCGGCACAGGAGATTCGAATAGCACGTCACCTGTCAAACTCTTGGTGTTGGACGGTTCGGGCTCTTCTATAATTGAAGATATGGGCAGCCAAGCTGAAGTAAGAGTCGGACACCTTGTCGATGGAGCGCCAGTCGTCGATGTTAACGTTAACGGGGCGGCCTTCGCTCCTCTTGCCGACTTAGCGTTCAAAGAGATTCGTGGTTATTTGGATCTTGCTGCTGGCGCTTACGATATTGACTTTTACGTGGATGGCACAACAACCAATCCGATCATAGATGTTGACGGGTTAATGGTTGCAGGTGGAATGGATTACAGTGTTTATGCAGTCGGTGTTGTTAGCCCAGCGATTGATATCGAAGCTCTGGTTGTTGAAGATATGAGACGCGCTGTGGCGACTAGCGCGACATTGAATGTGACACACGCTGCGGCTAATCCTATAGCGGAAATGGTGGATATTTACCTCACTACGAGTGCAGGAATAGATGGAAGTGATCCAACTATTGCTAATTTTGCGTATAAAAATAGCGTACAAGGATTATATGTCGCTGAAGGTACATATTATGTAACGGTAACAGTGGCTGGTAACCCAAGTATTGTTGCGGTTGACTCAGCACCAGTCAATGTAATGAACGGTGTTGTGTACCAAGTCGTTGCCATTGATGATGGGAACAACGGTGGTTTCAACTTGTTGGTCGATGACGTGACCGATTAGGACGAATGGGAGGAGGAGACTCCTCCCACAAATTAAGGCCGATTATGATGAGTGATAGCCCGAAAAAACTGGGGCGCAGTGATTGGAACGATTACATGGATAAAGTGAAGGCTCGAGACAAAGATGCGTTCGCTTTTGTATTCCGTTTTTACGCACCCAAGCTGAAGCAATTCGCTTACAAACATGTTGGTAATGAGCAAGTTGCTATGGAGATGGTGCAAGAGACCATGGCGACAGTTTGGCAGAAAGCGCACCTCTATGATGGTGAAAAGAGCGCGTTATCGACTTGGATATATACCATAATCCGAAACCTTTGTTTTGATTTGCTGAGAAAACAGAAAGGTAAGGAATTACACATTCATTCTGATGACATTTGGCCGTCAGAGTATTATCCACCTGATCTTGTTGATCACTATTCACCAGAACAAGATATGTTGAAAGAACAGGTGGTTAAGTTTTTAGATATATTACCGAAAAACCAGAGAGATGTTTTACAAGCGGTATATCTTGAAGAGCTACCTCATCAACAGGTCGCGGAATTATTTGATATACCCCTCGGTACTGTAAAATCCAGGCTGAGGCTTGCAGTAGAAAAGCTAAGGCATTCAATGCATACGGAGCAACTATGAACAAACACCCAGATAACAGCTTGTTAGAAGCATACGCTTCGGGAAGCATTGATGCGGTTTCTGGTCTTGTGGTCGCAACCCATTTAGAAACATGCACCAAGTGCCGAGCTTATGTGAACCAAGTCGAAGCAAGTCAAGCGAACATCGTAAGTGACATACCTTCTGAGTATGTTTCTGAATTTGACGACATGTTTAATGACATCATCAATGCGGAGCCAGCGACTGATAATATCGTGATCCGCGACTCTGCTGCTGTTAATGTCGCAGGAAAAAGTTTCGCTCTTCCTAAAACTCTAGCGCGTTTCTCTGACCTCGTAGGGTCATGGAGAAGTTACGGAGGCAAGGTTTTTAGTGCTCAGATTGACCTAGGGGAAGACGCTCGTGTCAGCTTAATGTACATCGGGGAAGATGTGCAAATTCCTCAACATACGCACAAAGGCCTGGAGTCTACATTGATCCTGCATGGCGGATTTAGTGACGAGGATGGCCAATATGAACAGGGCGATTTGATGATTAGAGACGCATCAGTGAAGCACAGCCCTTACACTAAGGCCGGAGAAGACTGCTTGTGTTTAACCGTATTGACTGAGCCGATGATCTTTACTCAAGGCGTGGCACGTATATTTAATATGTTTGGTAAAGGGTTATACCCATAGACCTCTTATCTTATATCTCGCAAAACAAAAACCACCGAATTCGGTGGTTTTTTATATGTTTCGTTAATGCTTGTGACGTGCTTTTTCCAATAGAGCATCAAAGTAATGTCGTAGCGAGTACAACATAATCAAGCTTGGCACGACCATGACAGCGGTAAGCACGAAGAATGTGCTCCAATCATTAAGATAATCCACTAGCTCGCCACTGAAAGAAGCAAGAGTCGTCCGTCCGAAGTTTCCTAGAGAAGCAAGCAACGCATACTGAGTTGCCGAAAATGCTTGTCCGGTTAGAATCGTCAAAAATGAAACAAAAGCGACAGTTGAGAAAGCAGTCGTAAAGTTATCGACAATAATCGTGGCTAAGTACAAGTGCTCGTTTGGGCCTACCGAAGCAATCCAAGCAAACATCAAGTTACTGGCAGACATAGCAATACCACCGATCATTAATCCACGTACAATACCAAACCTAACGTTGAACATGCTTCCGACAAAAGTAAAGAAGATGGTGGCTCCCCAACCAATCAGTTTGGAGTAATAGCCAATTTGTTCATTGCTAAAACCAATATCTTTGTAGAACGCGATCGACATCCTGCCCAAAAACGCTTCGCCAATTTTAAATAGGAAAACGAACAGCAACAGAGTAATCGCGACACGGACACCATTGCGATTAAAGAAATCAAGGAAAGGTTCCACAACAGTCACGGTAAACCAAGCTACGACTTTCGAACCAACCACTTCTTTGTGGCGTTGTTCAGCGGCAGACTGAAGTTGTTCGCGTTGAGTCTTAGGTTCACCGACTAAAATCGTAAAGACCATTAGAATGCCGACTATCACCGCCATCCCGTAATACACACCATTCCAACCGACACTGTCAGCATTAACAAACGCTAAATAACCCGGTAGTGAATAACCTGTCCACCAGCCAATGACCGCCATTGCAGAAGCTTGAGGCAGTTTAGACTCTTCTGACTTTGGGAAAGTATCAATACGAAAAGCATCAATTGCGATGTCTTGTGTCGCTGAAGCCGTTGCAATACACAAGGCGAGTAGTGACGCAAACACCAAGTTTTCCGCTGGATTAACACCGGCAATAAATAGGGTAGCGACGAGTACGATACTTTGACAAAAGAAAATCCAGCTACGTCTTTGCCCCAGCAGTCTAAAGAGGACTGGCAGCTTCACGCGGTCAACCAGAGGTGCCCACAGAAAGTTGATCGCATAGACCGCAAAAACGCTACCAAAATAGCCAATTGCGGAGAGGGTCAAGCCGGCATCTTTTAGCCAACCTGACATGTTTGAACCGATAAGAACCCACGGAAAGCCGCTAGAGCAGCCCAGCATGAAAACCCACATGAGTCGTTTATCGAGGTAACTTTTTACCGTTTCCAACCAAGTGATGGAAGGTAATGAAGACATAAATCAATCCAATAAAATGAAGCCGTTGAAAGAGAAAGCCCTTCGATTATTCAAAGGGCTTATCGTTTTGGCTATTTAAGTAGTGTAGCTTTGGTGATGACGATTTGCGTCTCTGGTACATCACGCATTCGGCCTACCGTCGTGGTCGGCTGCTGAGCCATTTTCTGGATAACGTCGAACCCCTCAGTAACCTCACCAAATACAGCATAACCTGGTGGTCGAGCGCCATAGTTGAGAAAGTCATTGTCGACTAAGTTGACGAAAAACTGACGAGTTGCAGAGTTTGGTGCATTGGTTCGTGCCATGGCGATGGTAGCACGGTCATTGTTTAGACCATTATTTCCTTCGTTTTTGATTGGCGCGTATGTTTTCACCATCTGCATATCTTGGTTAAAGCCGCCACCTTGTGCCATGAAGCCTGGGATAATACGATGAAATATAGTACCCTCGTAGCTCCCATCTTCTACATATTTTAGAAAATTAGCGACAGTGATAGGTGCTTTCTCTTCGTTTAACTCAACCGTAAATGAACCAAGTGTCGTTTCAAACGCTACTTTTGGTCCAGCCCAAACGCTGCAGCTGAGTAGTGCTAAGGACAGAATCGCTTTGCGTAACATTAGAAACGCTCCTGCATGTATTGACGAAGCTCAGGGTCATTGGCAATCTCTTTAAGCGTCAATGTCACCACATCATTCAATGTCTCTTCAATATCGGCATCAGAAGCACTCAATGTGCCAGATCGCTTTGCTGTACCTGTATAAGTTTTGACTAGCTTGCCCTCAGGTGTCTCTGCTGTGATTTCCAGCACAACTTTAGCATCCATCTCATTTTCCATCACCGAATGCTTCACGTTGACCAACGCTTCTTGAACGCTCAATTCAATCGCGTTGTTGCTGTTTAGATCCGCATGGAAACCTTGAGATGAGAATTGCTTCTCTAATGCTTCTTCTAACGCAATACGTAAATTCTGTTTAGCATGAAGAGGAAGAATGTTCGAACGGCCGTTATCCACCAACGCCACGTACTGCGCTGCACGTACATCTTTGCTGGTCAAACTGTAAGTCTTGCCTTGAACAATTGGATTGGTGCTCAATGTGCTTTCTGGCATCAGGTTCAGCTGAGGTTGTTGAGGGGCTGAACACGCAGCAAGCAACGCAACCGAAGCCGCAAGTACCAATTTTCTCATTTTATTATTCCTTTTAACTATTTTGCTAAAGCTTATTTTGCGCTTAATTTAGCAGGATTTTTTGTAGCCTGTAAAATCACAAACTTATTGTTGGAAGCGATAAGTTTCACATTTTTATCGCCAAACAGACGTTTGAGTTTTGCGTCGTACCCGAGGTGACGATTTCCGATAACCAGTAAACGGCCATTTTCACTTAATACTTGTTTAGCATCGCAGAACATTTGCCAAGCAATATGATCGGTGATTGCCTGTTGTTGATGAAACGGTGGATTACACATAACCATAGAGCTGCTGCAGTGTTTAAAACCGTCCAAGCAATTGTTCGCTATGCACTGTATGTCTCTATTTTCACCAAGGTTGTCGCGTAGGTTCTGTTTTGCCGACTCAAGCGCCATAAAGCTTTCATCAACACATGTTAGCCGAGCATTTGGATTCAACTGACCAAATTTAACAGACAGAACACCATTGCCGCAGCCGAGGTCGATGACATTGTCTATTGAAGGGTCTTGAGGCAGGTGCTGCAGCATAAAGCGTGCACCTAAATCTAAACTTTCTCCTGAATAGACATTTGGCATGTTCTTGAGTTCGATATCTTCGCCATCAACGCGCCAAGTCGTGAAAGGCATTACTTCAATCGTAGGCTCAACTGTTGCTTGAGAAAACACCAATCTGTGCTTTTTCCAGGCCAAAGATGTTTTTGTTTCGCCTAAGTATTTTTCAAACAGTTTTAGCGTCGAAGTATGAATGTCTTTCGCTTTATTGACTGCAATGACGGGGCAGGAAGCCGGTAGCGCCTTTCTTAATTGGCTTAGTATCCACACTAGATGGCGGTTACTTTTGGGCAGTTGCAGCAAGACGAGATCAATATTGGCAGGAACGAGGTCCATCGTGGTGGCAAACGCTACTTTATTGCACTGGTTTTGCTCGAGATTTTGCTGTGCACCTTTATGTGAGATGAATGAATCACTCATTAGCGTTACATGGTGCTTTTCCGAAAACCAGCAGGAGAGGGCACCAAAGCTGTCATTAATCACGAGGATGTTTTGATTGTCTGGCAAAGCAAGCTCTTCAACATGATTAATAAGATACTCATCACCGGCATCCCACGCTTGTAGCGTTTCGTTACTACGTTTTGGGAAACGATGAAGTGTTAAGCTTCGCTCGTGAAGGTTCAGTTCGGTTTTCATAGCTAAATGTAAGTTGATTTAGAAATTAAGTGTTATTGTCGCAAATGATGACGTGTCGAGATACAAAAAGCTGTCAAATTTTACGAGTTCAGTGATGGCTGCTCTTTAGACATGTTCGTGGAGTCAAGCGCCTTGAGACAATATGTCTACAAAGTGCGTCAATAATGAGAGTGACGTTTGAGTGATGCATGTCTGCTTTACTTAGGTATATACTTATGGAATTCGCATCAATGAGGAACGAATATGATCCAAGAAATCATAGAGAAGAAACTACACAGTGAGCTGCAACCCAGCTATCTCAAAGTCATTAATGAGAGCTACATGCATAATGTGCCACCAGGCTCAGAGAGTCATTTCAAAGTGATTGTTGTGAGTGATTCGTTCGCGGGACAGCGTTTGATTGGGCGCCATCGTCAAGTTCATCAAATTTTGGCAGATGAACTGGACAACCACATTCATGCATTAGCTATTCATACATACACTGATGAAGAGTGGAAGCGTGAACAAGATGGCGCCCCTGATAGCCCGATGTGTATGGGTGGTGGTCACTAAAAACGCAAGATATAAAGGTGCAGAGAAAAGGTGGCTTAAGGCCATCTTTTTTCGTTTTACATTCTTAAGGGACGTTAACGTGAAACAAATTCTGGTTAAAAAATGTGTTAACAGTGTTTCAACAAATGAATGGAAATTGCAGAATATTTCAGGCGATGAATATCACTTTTCCATAAGATATGTATGGAATATGGCATTTGTGCGATGGGTCAAAGTTATGACTATTCTTTGACCTTTTAGACCTGATTCTACCGAAATAACCCCTCTATTCTAATGATTGATCATGGCATCAAGTTCCTAAAAAATGCTAGACTACGGCACCTGATAAATCTCGCGTATTCCTTGTGACGAGATTTTTAATAGGATGTTGCGATTTTGATGTTTAAAACAACATCAAAACCGGACACTGATGTCGTGTCTAAAAGTTACGCAATCAAAAGAATCTTTTTCCCGATAAAAGTAGTGCAAGTGCGTATGATTACAATAAAGAAGGGCTTGGATCTTCCTATCGCAGGAACTCCATCCCAGGTGATTAATGATGGTAAGACCATCAAAAAAGTCGCCTTGCTTGGCGAAGAGTACGTTGGCATGCGACCTACCATGCATGTCCGCGTTGGTGATGAAGTGAAAAAAGCGCAAGTTCTTTTTGAAGATAAAAAGAACCCAGGCGTGAAATTTACTGCACCAGCAGCCGGTAAAGTGATCGAAGTTAACCGTGGCGCTAAACGTGTCCTTCAATCTGTAGTGATTGAAGTGGCAGGTGAAGAGCAGGTGACATTTGATAAGTTCGAAGCCGCTCAACTTTCAGGTCTAGATCGTGAAGTGATCAAGACTCAGTTGGTTGACTCTGGCTTATGGACCGCTTTACGTACTCGTCCGTTCAGCAAGGTTCCTGCAATCGAGTCTTCTACTAAGGCTATTTTCGTAACTGCAATGGATACTAATCCACTAGCAGCTAAGCCTGAGTTGATCATTAATGAGCAACAAGAAGCATTCATTGCTGGTCTAGACATTCTTTCAGCCCTGACAGAAGGCAAGGTTTACGTATGTAAATCTGGCACTAGCTTGCCACGCTCTTCACAGTCTAACGTAGAAGAACACGTCTTCGATGGCCCTCACCCAGCAGGTCTTGCTGGCACCCACATGCATTTCCTATACCCAGTAAATGCAGAGAATGTGGCATGGAGCATCAACTACCAAGACGTTATCGCGTTCGGTAAGCTGTTCCTAACTGGTGAGCTATGCACAGATCGTGTTGTGTCTCTAGCTGGCCCAGTTGTGAATAACCCTCGTCTAGTTCGTACCGTAATGGGTGCAAGCTTAGATGACCTAACAGATAACGAGCTGATGCCTGGCGAAGTTCGTGTGATCTCTGGTTCAGTACTAACAGGTACACATGCAACTGGTCCACACGCATACCTTGGCCGTTACCATCAACAGGTTTCTGTATTACGTGAAGGCCGTGAAAAAGAACTATTTGGCTGGGCAATGCCTGGTAAGAATAAGTTCTCGGTAACTCGCTCTTTCCTTGGTCACGTATTCAAAGGTCAGTTGTTCAATATGACAACGACGACCAATGGTAGTGATCGTTCAATGGTTCCAATTGGCAACTACGAACGCGTAATGCCTCTAGATATGGAGCCTACTTTGCTGCTTCGTGATCTATGTGCCGGCGACACAGACAGTGCTCAAGCACTGGGTGCGCTTGAACTGGATGAAGAAGATCTAGCATTGTGTACCTTTGTATGTCCAGGTAAGTACGAGTACGGTACGTTACTTCGTGAATGCCTAGATACTATCGAGAAGGAAGGGTAATTTTCATGGCTCTTAAAAAGTTTCTTGAAGACATCGAGCATCATTTTGAGCCTGGTGGCAAACACGAAAAATGGTTTGCCCTGTACGAAGCTGTAGCAACAGTTTTTTACACGCCAGGTATCGTAACAAATAAAAGCTCGCACGTTCGTGATAGCGTTGACCTAAAACGTATCATGATCATGGTTTGGTTTGCGGTATTCCCAGCAATGTTCTGGGGTATGTACAACGCAGGTGGCCAAGCTATTGCAGCACTTAACCACATGTACGCTGGTGACCAACTAGCGACAGTTATCGCAGGTAACTGGCACTACTGGCTAACAGAAATGCTTGGCGGCACTATCGGTGCGGAAGCGGGTGTTGGCAGTAAGATGCTACTAGGTGCGACTTACTTCCTGCCAATCTACGCAACAGTATTTATTGTTGGTGGCTTCTGGGAAGTGTTGTTCTGTATGGTGCGTAAACACGAAGTTAACGAAGGTTTCTTTGTAACTTCTATCTTATTCGCACTTATCGTTCCACCAACGCTACCTCTATGGCAAGCGGCACTAGGTATCACATTTGGTGTTGTTGTAGCAAAAGAGATCTTCGGTGGTACAGGTCGTAACTTCCTTAACCCTGCACTTGCAGGTCGTGCATTTCTATTCTTCGCTTACCCAGCGCAAATTTCGGGTGACGTAGTATGGACTGCAGCTGACGGCTTCTCTGGTGCAACTGCTCTTAGCCAATGGGCTCAAGGTGGTAACGGTGCTCTAGTTAACACAGTAACTGGCGCTCCTATCACTTGGATGGACGCGTTCATCGGTAACATCCCTGGCTCTATTGGTGAAGTATCGACTCTAGCTCTAATGATCGGTGCAGCGATGATCGTTTACATGCGAATCGCTTCATGGCGCATCATTGCGGGTGTGATGATCGGTATGATCGCAGTATCGACTCTGTTTAACGTGATCGGTTCTGACACTAATCCAATGTTTAATATGCCATGGCACTGGCACCTAGTTCTAGGTGGTTTTGCATTCGGTATGTTCTTCATGGCAACGGACCCAGTATCAGCGTCATTTACTAGCAAAGGTAAATGGTGGTACGGCATCCTGATTGGTGCAATGTGTGTGATGATCCGTGTAGTTAACCCAGCGTACCCAGAAGGTATGATGCTGGCGATTCTATTCGCGAACCTATTCGCACCTCTGTTCGACCATGTAGTGATTGAGAAGAACATCAAGCGGAGACTAGCACGCTATGGCAAGTAATAACGACAGCATTAAAAAGACGCTGGGTGTTGTTATCGGGTTGAGCCTTGTTTGTTCAATCATCGTATCAACAGCAGCAGTAGGTCTGCGTGATAAGCAAAAAGCTAACGCTGTCCTAGATAAGCAATCAAAGATCGTTGAAGTTGCAGGCATTGACGCAAACGGTAAGAAAGTACCAGAGCTATTTGCTGAGTACATCGAACCTCGTCTAGTAGACCTTGAAACAGGTAACTTTACTGAGGGTAATGCATCTACGTACGATCAACGTGAAGCATCAAAAGATGCAGAACGTTCAATCGCATTGACACCAGAAGAAGACGTAGCTGATATCCGTCGTCGCGCGAATACAGCAGTGGTGTACCTTGTAAAAGATCAAGATGAAGTCCAAAAAGTTATCCTGCCTATGCACGGTAAAGGACTATGGTCGATGATGTATGCCTTTGTAGCCGTTGAAACTGATGGTAACACTGTGTCTGCTATTACTTACTACGAGCAAGGTGAAACTCCTGGACTTGGTGGTGAAGTAGAGAACCCTTCATGGCGCGATCAATTCATTGGCAAGAAATTGTACAATGAAGATCACCAGCCAGCGATTAAGGTCGTGAAAGGCGGCGCACCGCAAGGTTCTGAGCACGGTGTTGATGGCCTATCAGGAGCGACGCTCACTAGTAATGGTGTTCAACACACATTTGACTTCTGGTTAGGTGATATGGGCTTTGGTCCTTTCCTAGCAAAAGTTCGTGACGGAGAACTTAACTAATGTCTAGTGCACAAAACGTTAAAAAGAGCATCCTAGCGCCAGTGTTGGATAACAACCCAATCGCGCTACAAGTTCTTGGTGTATGTTCTGCTCTTGCAGTAACAACTAAACTAGAAACAGCTTTTGTAATGACACTAGCGGTAACATTTGTAACTGCGTTGTCTAACTTCTCTGTTTCATTGATCCGTAACCACATTCCTAACAGTGTGCGTATCATCGTTCAGATGGCAATCATCGCATCGTTAGTAATCGTGGTAGACCAAGTGCTAAAAGCTTACCTATACGATATCTCTAAACAGCTATCTGTATTCGTTGGTCTGATTATCACTAACTGTATCGTAATGGGTCGTGCTGAAGCATTCGCAATGAAGTCTGCGCCAGTACCATCTCTTATTGACGGTATTGGTAACGGTCTAGGTTACGGCTTCGTTCTTATCACTGTAGGTTTCTTCCGTGAGCTATTTGGCTCAGGCAAACTATTTGGTCTAGAAGTTCTACCTCTAGTGAGCAACGGTGGTTGGTACCAGCCTAACGGCCTAATGCTACTAGCACCATCAGCATTCTTCCTAATCGGCTTCCTTATCTGGGTAATCCGTATTCTGAAACCAGAACAAGTAGAAGCGAAGGAGTAAGGACGTCATGGAACATTACATTAGTCTGTTAGTTAAATCGATTTTCATCGAAAACATGGCTCTGTCTTTCTTCCTAGGTATGTGTACTTTCCTTGCCGTATCTAAGAAGGTTAAGACCTCTTTCGGCCTAGGTGTTGCAGTTGTGGTAGTTCTGACTATCGCTGTTCCTGTGAACAACCTGGTATACAACCTAGTTCTGAGAGAGAACGCGTTAGTTGAGGGCGTGGACCTTAGCTTCCTAAACTTCATCACCTTTATCGGTGTAATTGCAGCACTTGTACAGATTCTAGAGATGGTCCTAGACCGTTTCTTCCCACCTTTGTACAACGCGCTAGGCATCTTCCTACCGCTGATCACAGTAAACTGTGCAATCTTCGGTGGTGTATCTTTCATGGTACAACGTGACTACAACTTTGCTGAATCGATCGTTTACGGTTTCGGCTCTGGTGTGGGCTGGATGCTAGCAATCGTTGCTCTTGCAGGTATCCGTGAGAAGATGAAGTACTCTGACGTACCTCCAGGTCTACGTGGTCTTGGTATCACATTTATCACTGTAGGTCTTATGGCGTTAGGCTTTATGTCTTTCTCTGGTGTTCAACTGTAAGTCGGGTAAACCGCAACAATTAAGGAATAGTCAATGGACATTATTCTTGGTGTAGTGATGTTTACTCTGATCGTACTAGCACTAGTACTAGTGATTCTTTTCGCTAAGTCTAAGCTTGTACCAACAGGTGACATTACAATTTCTGTGAACGATGACCCTTCTCTGGCGATCGTTACACAACCAGGTGGTAAGCTACTGAGTGCTCTAGCAGGTGCTGGCGTATTCGTATCTTCTGCTTGTGGTGGCGGTGGCTCATGTGGTCAGTGTCGCGTAAAAGTTAAATCAGGTGGTGGCGACATCCTACCAACCGAGCTTGACCATATTACTAAAGGTGAAGCGCGTGAAGGTGAGCGTCTAGCGTGTCAGGTTGCAATGAAAACTGACATGGATATCGAGCTTCCTGAAGAAATCTTCGGCGTTAAGAAGTGGGAATGTACTGTTATCTCTAACGATAACAAAGCGACATTCATCAAAGAGCTTAAGCTACAAATTCCAGATGGCGAATCAGTACCTTTCCGTGCTGGTGGTTACATCCAGATTGAAGCTCCTGCTCACCACGTGAAATACGCAGACTACGATATTCCTGAGGAATACCGTGAAGACTGGGAGAAGTTCAACCTTTTCCGTTACGAGTCTAAAGTTAATGAAGAGACCATTCGTGCATACTCTATGGCTAACTACCCAGAAGAGCACGGTATCATCATGCTTAACGTTCGTATCGCAACTCCGCCGCCGAACAACCCAGACGTACCACCAGGCATCATGTCTTCGTACATCTGGTCTCTAAAAGAAGGCGACAAGTGTACTATTTCTGGTCCATTTGGTGAGTTCTTTGCGAAAGATACAGATGCAGAAATGGTATTCGTTGGTGGTGGTGCTGGTATGGCTCCAATGCGCTCACACATCTTCGACCAACTTAAGCGTCTGCACTCTAAGCGTAAGATGTCTTTCTGGTACGGCGCACGTTCTAAGCGTGAAATGTTCTACGTAGAAGACTTCGATATGCTACAAGCTGAGAATGACAACTTCGTATGGCACTGTGCACTGTCTGATCCACTTCCAGAAGATAACTGGGATGGTTACACTGGCTTTATTCACAACGTTCTTTACGAGAACTACCTACGTGATCACGAAGCGCCAGAAGACTGTGAATACTACATGTGTGGTCCACCTATGATGAACGCTGCTGTAATCGGCATGCTAAAAGATCTAGGTGTAGAGGATGAAAACATCCTACTAGATGACTTCGGTGGTTAATTCCTCCAAGTGATTGAATCTATGGCTAGCTCTCCAAGAGAGCTAGCCATTATTTTTTATAGACATAAAACTGATACTCAACAGTTGATATAGGTAATCGGATTGAAAGGATTGATCCTATTTCCCATATCAATTCAACAACATTGGGAGTTAACAAGTGAAAAAGTGGCTTGTTGCATTTGCTTCTCTATTGATTTTGGCTGGCTGTGAGCAGCCTGCCGATCAAATTCATTTAAGTGGCCCTACCATGGGGACTTCTTACAACATCAAGTATATCGAGCAAGATGGTATTCCAACGCCAAAAGCGATGCAGACAGAAATTGATCGCTTATTGGAAGAGGTTAATGACCAAATGTCGACCTATCGTGACGACTCAGAGTTAAGTCGTTTTAATCAGCATCAAACGAGCGAGCCATTTACAGTTTCGACACAAACTGCAACGGTAGTGAAAGAAGCAATTCGCCTTAACGGTCTTACTTTAGGTGCATTGGATGTGACGGTCGGCCCTCTAGTTAACCTGTGGGGGTTTGGTCCAGAAGCTCGTCCAGATGTAGTTCCAACCGATGAAGAACTCGCTGCTCGCAAAGCAAATACCGGTATTCACCACCTATCTGTTGATGGTAATACACTGTCCAAAGACCTTCCTAACTTGTACGTCGACCTATCGACGATTGCGAAAGGTTGGGGGTTGACGTGGTTGCTGACTACCTTCAATCTGAAGGGGTACAGAACTTTATGGTCGAAGTTGGCGGTGAAATGCGTCTCAAAGGTGTCAATCGTGAAGGTGTGCCTTGGCGTATCGCAATTGAAAAACCGACCGTTGATGAACGTTCAATTCAAGAAATTATTGAACCAGGCGACATGGCAATTGCAACAAGTGGTGACTATCGTAATTACTTTGAGAGTAATGGTGTGAGATACTCTCATATTATTAATCCACGAACAGGCAAACCAATTCATCATAAAGTGGTGTCTGTAACGGTATTAGATAAATCGTCGATGACTGCTGATGGTCTTGCAACTGGTCTTATGGTGCTAGGTGAAGACAAAGGCATGGCAATTGCGAACGAAAATAATATTCCTGTTTTCATGATTGTGAAAACGGAAGATGGTTTTAAAGAGTTGGCTTCGGAAGCATACAAGCCATTCATGAAGAAATAACAACAGAAGTGAGCATGTTTTTATGAATACATTTCTAATTACCTTTGCTGTGTTTGTCGCGGTAATCACTGCAATGGCTGTCGGATACATTTTCCAAAAGAAAGTCGTGAAAGGTAGCTGTGGTGGCTTAGGGGCAGTTGGCATCGAAAAAGTGTGTAATTGTCCAGAACCCTGCGATGCGCGTAAAAAACGTGAAGCGCGCGAGGCTGCGCGTGCTGAGAAATTGGCGGCGTGGGAAAAAGATAGAATTGCTTAGTATTGGTTAATCGTACTAAGAAAGTGATAAAGCTCAGCGTTCTGCTGAGCTTTATTTTTAGGCAGCTAACCAAAGCTCAGATGTCCGAGAAAGAGCCCAATACCGTGTTTTGTTGTTTCTTTCTCTCATGTTACAGAGCAAGACCACACTGATAGTCATTAGGACGAAGAAATGATTTGGTTACGTCCGTTCTCTTTGGCCATGTAAAGTCGCTCATCCGCCACTTTTATTTGTTGTTCCAGCTCCCCCTCGATGTTGCTTACACCAATACTCGCGGTCACAAGAATGTTTTTGTCCAAATAAGTTATTGGCGTTTTTTCTATGCGCTGTCTCATTTGTTCTAAGCGTGTTAGAAAGCCGTCATAGTCGCCACTGGCTTGAATACAAAACTCCTCGCCACCAAGCCTAGCGACAATATCATTTGGAAAATAGATTTTTAGAATATTCGCTATCATGACTAACACTGCATCGCCGCCCTCATGTCCGTGTGTATCATTTACTTGCTTAAAGAAATCGATATCAAGCATCGCGATGTTTCTTTGAGCGTTTTCTACATGGGGTTGCTCAAACAGAAAGCGGCGGTTCCATAAGCCCGTTAGCGCATCTTGATTTGCCATTTTAAACAGTTCAGATGTTGCGTCTTTGATATCTAACAGTTGGTGAATACGGCAAAAAAATTCTTCTTGATTAAATGGCTTGTATAAAAAGTCATTGGCCCCTGCTTTTAGAAACCTAGCCGTCATGGTCTTAGAGTTACTACCCGACAAGCCGAGAATGGCTAATTGATTTTTATCCCACCTCCGACGTAATTCACGCACCATAGTAATGCCATCTTTAACGGGCATATCATGGTCGGTTAAAACGAGAGTGATATCTGGATTTTGCTCGACAAGCTCTAGGGCTTTTTGCCCATTGTCAGCTTCCAACGTCTGAATATATTGATGCTCCAAAAGTTGGGCAATGTGTCTTCTTACGGTGTGTGAATCATCAACGACTAAACATTTGTGTTGTTGATTGTTGGTTAGTCGCTTGAGGAGTGGTAATAGATAGGAAACGGACGCCATGCTGTCTTTCAAAATATAGTCGAGGACACCTTTTGCAAGCATCTTTTCGCGAGTGTCTTCTTGAAATCGAGCCGTTAAAACAATGACACGATGACCATGTTCCAAAACGAGGTCAATAATCTCGCCATCTTGAGCATCCGGTAAACAATAGTCTAAAACCGCACAGAAGAGGTCCTGTGCTGAAGATAACAAGTTCTTTGCCTCCGCGTAGCTTTCCGCTGCGATGACCTCATAACCAGCTTGGCTTATTGTTTGGCAAAGAAAGTTTTTAAATGCACGACTATCTTCAACAACCAGAATCTTATTACTCAAGCGCAGTCCCCAAAATTAATTGTTTAAAATCAATGATAACTAAAATTAAACTTATCGCCATCAAAAAACACATGTCAACCAAAAGTAGAACAACTACTCAAATGTTTGACACGCATCCGTTAACATCACATCATTATTCCTGTCTTAGTTATATAATTATGTTTAGCTAACGTAGGGAGAAAGTAGTATGGAAATGCATCAACATGGTATGGCTGAGCTATTTCAACAACTGGGCCTCGGTAGCTCTCCTCAAGAAATGAAAGATTTTATTAATCAACATCGACACAAAAGAGATTCTGCGCCTTTACATGAAGCTAGCTTTTGGACGATGTCACAGGCGAACTTTCTAAAACAAGCCATCGAAGAAGATGCAGATTGGGCCGAATTAGTCGATCAATTGGACGTAATGCTTCGAGATTGACGTTCGCTTAAACACGCCCATTTCTCTTCAGGTAGATTTGATTTATACTGTTTTTTTGAACAGTGCTTTGATGGCTATGTCAGATCGAATTAGAAAAATTATTCATGTCGATATGGATTGTTTTTATGCTGCCGTAGAGATGAGAGATAACCCCAGTTACCGTGGCATTGCACTCGCTGTTGGCGGACATGAAAAGCAGCGTGGAGTGATTAGCACCTGTAATTATGATGCGCGTAAATATGGTGTTCGCAGTGCAATGTCAACGGCGCGCGCGCTGCAACTCTGTCCTCATTTGTTGGTTGTGCCCGGTAGAATGCATGTATATAAGCAAGTCTCTCAGCAGATTCGTGCTATTTTTGAGCGTTATACGCCTATCATTGAACCTCTCTCATTGGATGAAGCATACCTCGATGTCACGGACTCGACAGCTTGCCGTGGCTCCGCTACGTTGATCGCAGAGTCAATTCGCCGCGATATCTGGAGTGAACTTGGGTTGACGGCATCGGCGGGCATTGCTCCGATAAAGTTTCTTGCCAAGGTCGCGTCAGACATGAACAAGCCCAACGGTCAGTTTGTGATTCCGCCAGAGAAAGTCCAAGAGGTTATCGATAGTCTTCCGCTAGAGAACATTCCTGGTGTGGGGAAGGTGAGTCTTGAGAAGCTCCACCAAGCCGGTTTTTATCGATGTGAGGACATTAAAAACAGTGACTATCGAGAGTTGTTGAGGCAGTTTGGTCGTCAGGGTGCCTCCTTATGGCAGCGAAGCCATGGAATTGATAATCGAGAAGTCGTTGTTGAGCGCGAGAGAAAGTCCGTCGGTGTGGAAAGGACATTCAGCCAGAACATCGCAACCTATGATGAATGTTGGCAAGTGATTGAGGAGAAACTTTATCCTGAACTCGAGAAACGTTTAGAGCGTGCAAGCCCAGATAAGTCGATTATTAAACAAGGTATTAAAGTCAAATTTGCCGACTTTCAACTGACAACAATTGAGCACATCCATCCGCAATTAGAGCTTGAGGACTTCAAGATCTTGCTAAGAGATATTCTTAAACGCCAAAATGGACGGGAAATTCGCCTTTTAGGCTTAAACGTGATGCTCAAGCCCGAAGACCAAGCGCGTCAATTGAGCTTTTTTTAGGCCCTTACCGTTTCTACCTGCGTTAATACCTGCTCAAAACTTACGTTTGCCATTGCACCATAACCTGCTAGCTTTGAGGCTTTTAGCTGGCTAATCAAAGGAGTGCTGATTCCGCACAAGAAGCGAGCAACGGCATCATTACTGATGGCCGATGGGGAAAGCTGAATAAACTCCTGCGCCCATATCGATACTTGAGATTGTTCAATATCTTCAGGTTCTGGTGCTGTGAATGTGGCGACGTGACCACGACACACGGAGCAGTGACCACATTGCTTTGGTGCATCGTGATCCGCAAAGTAGTTCGCCAATTGTGAGCTCAAACAGTGCTCGGACTGGAACAAGTGCAGCATGGTGTGGATTCTTTCGATATCTTTGCTTTCTTTGGATTGGAACAGTTCATACAGTTGTTGGATTAAAACATCCGAGCTCTGTTTGGTTGGCATAACTGAGTACACGTCCGTCAGTTGTTTGCTCTCTAGTTCTATCCAGCCGTTCTGGTGAAAATAGTCGAGCGCTGCGACAACTCGGCTGCGTTCCGATTGATAGTTCAGCCATAGCGCTTCTAGATCAACTTGGCACCACACTTTGGCTTTTTGTGAGCAGGAAAAAATGGCCTCCACAAATTGACGTCGCTCGCCTTGAAATTGATTCACAATAAATTGCTGATCGTGCAAAAACTTAAACCGATATTCCGCAAAGTAACTGTACTTTGCTTCAATGACGTTATGTAGCTCCAAATAAACCAACAAGGTTTTGAGTGGCAATTGGCGGATATTACTTTCACGCGACAAACGCAGTGGCACTACCTCCCATTGTGGAGCATGTTCTTTCGCTTGCTCGACTACATAGTTAATTGACGTAAATTCTGGTGTGTCACCATAGACAAAATTCTCCAACACCGTTAAGCCGGACGTATTGCCTAGCAGAATGCACTCAGAGCGTTGCCCGTCCCTGCCAGCACGTCCAATCTCTTGTGCGTAGTTCTCGATTGATTTGGGTAAGTCGAAGTGAATGACGCGTCGAATATCAGATTTATCGACCCCCATACCAAATGCAATCGTTGCAACAATACAGTCAATTTGGCCATCCATGAACTGCTGTTGGATTTGTGCACGAACGTCGCTTTTCATGCCAGCGTGGTATGCGTGAGCGTTAATGCCAATATGGATTAATGACTTTGCTACTCGTTCTGCTGTTTGCTGTTGCGTCACGTATATGATGGTCGGAAGCTTAGGTGAAGAGGCGATGATCTCACTGAGCTGTTCTTGTTTCTTTGTTTCCTCACACGGGATCACCGATATATCCAGATTGGGGCGGTAGAAGCCTGTAACGGTAATATGTTCACTGGCAATATCGAACTTTTTTTGCATGTCTTCAATAACTGCAGGCGTTGCCGTTGCGGTGAGAAGTAAAGACTGTGGGATGTTCAGTTCACGTTGATATTGCGGTAGTTTGAGATAATCTGGACGAAAGTTATGCCCCCATTCGGAAATACAGTGCGCTTCATCAATGACCATCAAAGAAATCGGTACTTGGCGAATGAATTCACGAAAACGCTCGTTTTTTAGCCGCTCAACAGAAATCATCAAGATTTTGATTTGTCCATTCTTCACGCCAGCCATGACCTTTTGTGCTTCTTCTCTACTTTGACTGCTATCGATAGAAGCGGCCGCGATTCCTTTACTTTGTAAAAAGCTCAGTTGATCCTTCATTAACGCCAACAACGGAGAGATCACCAACGTAAGGTTGGGTAATATGGTTGCAGGTAGTTGATAACAGAGTGACTTCCCCGAGCCTGTAGGAAAGATTGCCGCAGCAGAGTAACCATTCATAACGGCTTCAATAACGGGTTGCTGACCTTGGCGTAATGAGTCAAAACCAAATACAGATTGAAGTGTTTGATGCAGCGAGTCACTTTGCATAATAGGGAAACCTTTCTTTGATGGTAAACTTGGCTACATTAACACACCCCGAATACTAAACGCGCGTCCTAAAAGTATGAACAAAGCTGACTTAGTCCCAATTATCATCCAACATCTGGAAGAAAAACTTCAAGTTGCCCATGCATCGGCTCAGCGAGCTATCGATGCCGCGACAGATGAAGAAACTGTTCCCGAGCACAAGTACGATACATTGGCACTTGAAGCCGCGTATCTTGCTCATGGACAAGCCATGCGAATTCAAGATAGTGAAGAGGAATTGCGTCAATATCGTTCTTTAGTGACTCGCAACTTTAAGAATGCGCCTGTTGGTGTTGGTGCTTACGTTGTTCTCGCAGATGAGAATTTGCTTGAAAAGCACTTCTTTGTAGGCCCTTGCTCTGGTGGTCTGACTGTTAAATATCAGGCTCAGGAAGTCTTTGTCTTAACAGCAAAATCTCCTCTTGGTCGAGCGTTATTCGGGAAAGAAGAAGGCGATGAGATTGATGTGAAAATAGGAGAAAAAACAACTTGTTACGAAGTCGTGACGGTTTGCTGACATCTCATGTATCACTCAGTGTTATGTTTAACACGAGTAATGTTAAATAAAAGAGAATGACATGAAAAAGCTTTTTACACTCTCATTGCTGATGGTCAGTGCTACTGGTTATGCAGCGCAGTGTCGTGTGGACATCAATAATGAAGTCCGTATGGATGGGCAAAGCTTGGAAATTCGCCAAACGACAGGTGATAAAGCTGTCGTGGATGAGGATAACAACCTTTTCATCAAAGGTGAGCTAATTGAACTCAATTCTGACCAGAAAGCGGCAATTGAAGACTATCGCGAAAAAATGAACGCGTATATTCCACAAGCAAAGCAATTGGCGAGTGATGGTTTAGCGCTTGCGAATGATATTATTGATGATGTTGCGGAAAGCCTCGATGCACCTGGTGCGTTTGATAATGTAAAAGTCGCAGTAAAGGACTTTTTCGCTGATGTTGAATCACGTTACTACAAAGATGGTGATTTCATCCTGCCGGCGGAGAGTTTTGAGTCTATGACACAAGGGTGGACTGAAGACTTTGCAAAAGCACAAGAGATCTTCAATAAAGAGTTTTTAGCCAGTTCGTTGGATGCTTTATCGAAAAAAATGAAGGAAGAGGGAGGAATAAACCTCACTGCATTATCAGAGAGTATGGCTGAGCTCAGCGCGAAAGTAGAAGAGCGTTTAGCCGAGCATTCGAAAGAGGTAGAACAACAAGCAGAAGACTTGTGCGATTCGCTGGATGACATGGCAGGGCAAGAAGACGATCTGTTGAAGAAAATCCCTGAGCTAAAAGATTACCGAGTATTTACGATTTAATTACTCATTAAAAAGTAAAAAACTCAATGAGATAAAGAAAGAGAGCACGATTGTGCTCTCTTTTCGTTTTTACATACTTGAATAAGTAATGGAAACAAGACGATATTTGCGTTTTACTCGCTTGTTCTTTGATAGCTTATTGCGTATTCATCTCGGTGAGTTTATCGCCGACAGGTTTTGAGAAGTTAAAGCCATCATGCTGATCCCAGTTGATAGACCATGTCATTACCCCTGCATAATTCGGGTAATGGTACGCTGGTTTAACGGTGCCACATGAAGTGCCTTTGGTTAAACAATCTAGTGCGTTGATAATATTCTGTGTTGGAGCCTGCCCTGAATTTGCCGAGCTAGGACCTGAAGGTAAACCGATTGCGACTTGATCATCGCGCAATGGTGCAAATTGAGTGCCGTCGGCCAACTCAAAACCTTCGATAAGCATTTTAGATTGCGCTACCATCATATCCACAGAGCCTTCTGGTGCACTGCCTGGCAGGTATGGGTTTGGCAAACCGCCGTTGTTATATAACTGGACGTGAAGCAAGTCGAGCGTGCTGCGTGTCTCGTTTATCACAGGAATGTAAGCTCCCCAAATACCGCTGTAAGCCACATAGCCGCCTTGAACATAAGGGTGCTCAGGCGCCATGGTTAGGTACATATCGCCACCCATGTTTTGCTCTATTTGAAGCAAAGCACGACCAAGGCGAGCTTGAATTTGCGAGCCATGAACTAAGTTAGAACCACTCTCTAAATCCACATCTAGACCATCAAAGCCCCACTCAGCGATAAGACCTGTTAGGCTAGAGACAAAGTTGGCTTCATCTTGGTCGGTATTCAGCGTAATCGTGCCTTCTGCGCCGCCAAGAGAGAGAACAAACTTCTTACCTTTAGCTTGAAGCGCTGCCATGTCCTGCTTGAATTGTGTTGGATCGAGTGCTGGACAATCGCTGTAAATATCGCCTGAATATAGATTAAAGTGCACGGTGCCATCACTGTTGCGATCATTTTCAGCAAAGGCAATATCAATCACATCCCAAGCATCTGCCATATCCGCTAGACGAATTGGACAGCCCGCTCCATTTACAAAATTGTGCCAGTAACCGATGAGTTTATGGCGTTTATCTATTTGCTCAACCACCGTTATTGCTGCGGCGTCAGACAATGCATTGGTTCCTGACAAATCCACAGCTTGGGCGCTAACTGTAAAGTTACCAAGTGCAGTTGGTGTCCAGTTGGCTGTGTAAGGTGCCGTGGTATCGGTTGCAACAATAGAGCCGTTGATCATGAAATCAACGTGTTTAATGCCTGAAGTTAAAGACGTTGCATCGGCGCTTAATGCGAGGCTTTTGCCTAATCCGGCGGTCTGACCGCTGCTTGGTGAAGTCAGAGAGACGACCAAATCTTTATCGCTGACTTCCACCCCAACCAGGGACTCTGACGTGTTGTTATCATTATCGGTTGCGACGGCTTTAAGCTGGTTAGCGCCAATAAGTGTGGCGTTCCAAGTAACGGAATATGGTGCTTGAGTGGTGACCCCTAAGCTGGTGTTGTTCGCAAAAAACTCAACTTGCGTGACTGTGCCATCAGCATCGCTTGCGTTTGCCGTGATTTCGTTATTGCTGCCAGCGAGCACGACTTGTCCATCCGTTGGTGCCGTAATGGTAACTTGCGGTGGTGTCGAACAAGCACCTAGGCCACTCCAAGCATCTTGCCAGTATAGCCCTTCACCAGGCTCGTAAGCCCATGTCGCATCCGAGGAGCACCAACCAGCAACATCACAACGATATTTTTGGTTGAAGTGAGAAACCAGGTCGCCAGCTTGATAACTTGTGCCTGCAACATAAGGTACTGCATCTGCACATCCGCCCGTTCCGGTTTCTGAATTACTAATAACCAGCGCTACTTCTTGGCTCATCGTTGCGAGGTTTGTATCATCAGTCGCTTGTGCTTTGAACGAGTATGTACCTGGACTCGCGGTCCATTGATACTCGTAAGGTGCACTAGTATCAATGGCGACAGATTGATTGTTTACGAAGAACTCAACTTGTGTGACCACACCATCAATATCGTCAGCTTGAGCGGCTACGGTTAGGTTATCGCCTACATTAAGCACTTCTGTGCCTACTGGGCTTGTCAATGAAATGCTTGGTGGCGGTAATTCGACTTGTGGTTGAACTTGGATAGAAATCGTCGTGGTGCTAACAGCTCCCTCATTATCTGTCGCAATTGCGGTCAATTGCGAGATCCCTTCAATAGCTGTCCAAGAAGCTTCGAATGGTGCTTGAGTTACCACAGCAACGGTTTGGTTGCCTGCAACAAACTCAATTTGTGTGATTTGGCCATCTTCGTCTGCTGCGTTGGCTAACAAAGTGATCGCACTGCCTTCGGGAATTTGTGCGTTGTTTATTGGAGAGGAGAACGACACCGTTGGTGATAAGTTGTTGCTTCCACCATCGCATTGCCCTAACGCTTTCCATGCTTCCCAAGATCCTGAGTTGGTCACGGGGTCATTGCCTTGCGTCCAATATGCAGCCTCATAAGCGGCTCCTTGCGTTTTTACTAAAGCGCCCGATGTATAAGTCGCAGTGCTGTCCCAGTCGGGTAGACTTTGACAGTTATAGGCTTGAGCTTGGTAGCTGGCGCTGAGTGCTACAATCATCGCTCCGTGAAGTAGGGTGACCTTCATTTTCCTCTCCTTGAATCATGGGTATAAATGAGAACAGAGTAATAACTAGCTGATAAATAGACATTAGGGGGAAAAAGCGAAGCACAATATTCTGCTTTTCGACACAGTATCACGAGGAACAGTTCGTCCCTTACACCAGAGCTCATTATTTTTCGGCTCACTTCACGGCAGAAGGATTGGTAAAATTCAGCCACGTGAAACGAGCAACAGTCACGAGGCTTTTGAGCGATGAATATGAGATGTACGTTAAAATTTACAAGCTGAATGACTATAAATTATTTCAACTGTCGAGGATTTAACCGAGGTACTCTTGTTGAATAGTGAATATTGCTATAGTGTACTAGTTAGCTAGTTCAATGATATTTTTGTGTGAGTAGTATGACACAGCAAACCTCTTCTCAGCCTCGCGAGCATTTTGGCTCTCGTCTCGGGTTCATCTTAGCTGCCGCAGGTGCCGCAGTTGGCCTTGGCAATATTTGGGGCTTCCCAACTCAAGCAGCCAGTAATGGTGGCGGTGCTTTCCTGTTAGTTTATTTGGTGATGATTCTTATCGTCGCATTTCCGATGCTGGTGGTTGAAATGGCGATTGGTCGCCATGGTCAAGCCAACCCTGTAGACAGTATGCGTGCAATCACAGATAACCCTACCGGTAAAAATCTCGGCGGCATTGTGGGTTGGATTGGTTTAAGCGTACCAAGCGCTGTCTTAGCGTTTTATTCAATTGTTGGTGGTTGGTTGATCTGCTTTTTACTGGGTGCAATCACAGATCTAATGGGGTTAGAAGCTGCAACTCAATGGCTAAAGGGCTTTAGTGTTGAACGTAACTTGTTCGGAACCATTACTTTTTATGTACTGACGATTCTCATCGTACAAGGTGGCGTAAAACAAGGTATTGAAAAGTGGTCCACACGTTTGATGCCAGCATTGTTTGTTCTGTTTGCTCTGCTATTTGCTTACATCATGACGCAAAACGGTGCGATGGAAGGTCTGAAACATTACCTAGTGCCGGATTTTGAAAAGGTATGGGACCGCAAGTTGATTCTTGCTGCAATGGGACAGGGCTTCTTCTCGCTTACGATCGGTGGCTGTTCAATGCTGATTTACGGATCTTACTTGAGTAAGAAAGAAAACCTACCAAAGATGGCGATGAACGTGACCATGGTAGATACTGCCGTTGCTTTCATTGCAGGGTTAGTGGTGATGCCAGCGATGTTTGTAGCAATGCAAAAGGGCGTTCAAATCTATGCAGAAGATGGCTCTCTCTTAAGCTCAGATACGTTAGTGTTTACGGTATTGCCACTAATGTTTGATAGTTTAGGTTTGCTTGGTCAATTATTCTCTATTGTGTTCTTCTTATTGCTGACGATTGCGGCGCTAACGTCTTCCATTTCAATGTTAGAGTGTCCAGTGGCTTTAGTGAGTGAGCGCTTCAATACTAAGCGCAGCGCAACGAGCTGGGTTTTAGGTGGTCTCATTGCCTTGTTCAGTGTGGTGATTGTTTATAACTTTGGCGCTCTGTTTGGTATGGTCGCGACGGTTGCTACTCAATATCTACAACCAACCGCTGCGCTCTTATTCTGCTTATTTGGTGGTTGGGTATGGAATCGCAACTCAAAAATCAAAGAACTTGAGCAAGGTTGCCCGGAGTTTACGCAAGGTTGGTTTGGTAAGTTATGGCCTGCGTATGTGAAGTTTGTATGTCCAATTCTTGTGGCGACAGTCATCTGGGCTTCATTTGGCTAACCGAGACGCCTATCGAATAAAAGAAAAGGGCTTGATGGTAACTCATCAAGCCCTTTTTGATATTGGTTATTCTCGTTTCGGTTATCCGCCAAGAATGGTGTTGATTAACGGAATTGTCCTGCTTCTGGAAGAAAGTCAAAACCAGCAGAAGCCAGTTTTGTCTCCAGTGCTGTGCGTTCGATATCGAAGAAAGCCACCAGTTTATCTAAGTCACCACCGAAGTCGTCGCGTAGCTTCATATTCACAATGCTCATCAGCATGACAGGATCCATGGATTCAAAGTTCGCTAGATTCATTACTTATCCTCAAAATCTGAAATCAGTAGGTTTGCCGCAGCAAATGCCGCTTTTTCACGCACTTCTTTAGGCAGGGACTCATCCGCTGCAACATCGTTCAGTGCTTTAACTGCACATGAAATTGCTTGGGGAATATAAGCTTGATCGCCACTACCAATCTGAGCATAAAGCTCACGAACCAGTTCACAACAGCCGTATACTTGCATGTTTTCTTTCCACTAAATGATAACTTATCTCAATATACACACAGCGGATTTGAAACTCAAAGTACAGAGTTGTTTTGGCTCAAGTTGAAGGTTTGCTTGAGCGAGATTTAATCACTGCATTTGTGCTTCTAACTGCTGGGTGACTTCTGGTGAAAGTTGAAGTTGTTTTGCTAGTTCTTGCAGATACGCTTTTTCCATAAAGTTTTGTTCATCAGCGACGATCAAAGACGCCAGGTAAATTTCTGACGCTTGTTGAGGAGAGGTCGCCTGATTAGCAATTTCAGCAGGATCAAGCGGTTTGTTTAACTCTTGCTGAACGAGGTGACGAACGTGCTCATCTGCGCCCATATCCGCGAGAGCTTGTTCAATGCGCGCCATTTCCTCTTCATCAACGTGACCATCAGCTTTTGCAGCTCCAATCATTGCTTTTAAAATTAAGACACTGTGTTTACTGTCATCGGGGTCAAAGGTTTCTTGAACACCTTGACCGGATTGCTTGGCTTGCCAGTCGTTATACACTTTGTAGGCCAAGGCTCCAAGCGCAGCTGCGCCACCGACTTTTAATGCGCTTGACCCTACTTTTTTAGTCATTTTTTTACTTTTCTTTGAGCCCATCAGCATACCGATGAGGCCTCCGCCTACAGCACCTGCTCCTAGCGTTTTTAGGCTACTTGAATTTGATGAGGATTTGATGTTGTTGGTTTGTTTGCCCAATGCATCTGCACCTTGCTTAAGTAAGTCTGATTTGAGTGCTTGGTTTAGAAGACTTTTTAAATCCATAACTGACCTCCTTTAGATGATGAAATCAGTTTAATAGCAAGAAGCTGAACCAAAGATTAACAAAGTGAATAGTTCGAAAAAGGTGGAGGGAGGATGTTGAGCTGTAATAAAAAAGGGCTGACCGAAGCCAACCCTTTTTAACTATTTGAAATTACTTCAAATGCGAACTCGTCGAGTGCTTACTTTAGTTGAGCTTTTACGTGCTCAACAATGTCAGTCATTGCGACTGCTGTTTTCTCACCAGTAGCACGGTTCTTGTATTCGAAGTTGCCTTCTTTCATTGAGCGGTCACCGATAATAATTGTATGCGGTACACCAATAAGCTCCATGTCAGAGAACATTACGCCTGGGCGTTCTTTACGGTCGTCAAATAGCACTTCGATGCCCATTGCCGTTAGCTCAGCGTACAATTTCTCAGCGGCTTCTTTCACTTCTTCTGACTTGTGCATGTTCATTGGAACGATCGCTACCTGGAATGGTGCGATTGCATCTGGCCAGATGATGCCGTATTTGTCGTGGTTTTGTTCAATAGCAGCCGCTACTACGCGAGTGATACCGATACCGTAACAACCCATTTCTAGGATGACGTTCTTACCATCAGGGCCCAGTACACCACAGTTCATCGCTGCGGAGTAAGCGTTACCTAGTTGGAAGATATGGCCAACTTCGATACCACGCTTAAGCTGGATAATGCCCTTGCCACATGGGCTTGGGTCACCTTCCACAACGTTACGTAGGTCTTCAACTTGACCAAGCTCTACATCACGACCCCAGTTAATACCGAAGTAGTGTTTGCCATCGATGTTCGCGCCCGCACCGAAGTCGCTCATTACCGCAACGCTGCGGTCAACAATGAACGGCAGTTTAAGGCCAACAGGGCCTAGTGAACCAGGGCCTGCACCGATAAGCTCACGAATTTCTTCTTCAGATGCCATTTCCAATGGAGCTGCAACCTGAGGAAGGTTTTCTGCTTTCACTTCGTTCAGTTCATGATCACCACGAATAATAAGCGCGATGATTGGCGTATCAACTTCGTCAGATGCTTTCACAAACAGTGTTTTCACTGTTTTTTCAATTGGTAGTTCGAACTGCTCAACCAATTCAGCGATTGTTTTCGCGTTTGGCGTATCAACCAACGTCATTTCTTGTGTTGGTGCCGCAGCCTCAGAGGCTGGAGCTAGTGCTTCTGCTTTTTCAATGTTTGCCGCGTAATCTGACTCGCTAGAAAATGCGATGATATCTTCGCCGCTTTCAGCCAGTACGTGGAACTCTTGAGAGCCGCTACCACCGATAGCACCGCTATCTGCAAGTACAGGACGGTAATCCAGACCCATGCGATCGAATGCTTTACAGTAAGCATCGTGCATTGCGTCGTATGACTTTTGTAGTCCGTCTTTATCAATGTCAAAGCTGTACGCATCCATCATTGAGAATTCACGTGAACGCATTACGCCAAAACGTGGGCGTCGTTCGTCACGAAATTTAGTTTGGATTTGGTACAGGTTTAGCGGAAGCTGTTTGTAAGAGCTCACTTCATTGCGAACAAGGCTAGTGATCACTTCTTCAGCGGTTGGGCTAAGTACAAACGGACGAACATGACGGTCAGTAAAGCGAAGTAGCTCAGGGCCCATCTTTTCGCTGCGGCCTGTCTCTTCCCATAGTTCAAACGGCTGAACAACGGGCATCAAAGTTTCGACTGCGCCTGCATTGTCGATTTCTTGACGAACGATGTTTTCGACTTTACGCAGTACACGTAGACCAGTAGGTAGCCAGGTGTATAAACCTGAAGCCAGCTTACGGATCATACCTGCACGTAGCATGAGCTGGTGGCTCACTACTTCTGCGTCGTTTGGAGTCTCCTTCAGAGTAGAAAGAAGATAATTACTGGTACGCATTAAATTTATCCGTTTATTTAAGTTAGATACTCAAGCTTGAATAAGCAGGAGTATGGGAGTTCCCGAAAGGGAAATTTGTTAGCCGTCTATAATATCAGCCAATTGCGTTTGTCAAAAGCTTTCAATAGCGGTAACCGTTATTAAGTTGCTTGTTGCTGTGAACTTTACGTTCAAGTCGAACAAATTTACCGCATATTCTTTGTCGTCCGGCTTGTTTTTCTTATATGCAGGGCGAGGATCTTGTGCCAGAACTTGTTCAATGACTGATCTTACATAGTCAGTATCGGATCGATTTTCTATCGTTGCTAATGCTTGAGCAGAAAAGGTGACTTGTGACTTTTCTGGCTCTTGGTCTGCGTATCCGCCTTGTGCTTCCGAAATAGAATCCGAATAGGGAATATAAGGCTTAATATCCACAATCGGTGTCCCATCCACGAGATCTACACTGCCTAAATCAAGATAGATTTGATCGCCTTGCTTAGTGACTCCTTTCACTTCAACGGCTGACATTCCGATTCCGTTTGGACGGAAAGTCGAGCGCGAGGCAAAGACACCAATTCGTTCATTGCCGCCTAATCGTGGCGGACGTACAGTTGGTTTCCAACCAGCTTCCAGATTCTGATCAAATAGAAACAACAACCAAACGTGAGAGAACTGTTCTAGCCCACGCACTGCTTCAGGGCTATTTGCTGCACCTAACAGTTTTACGCGTGCTTTAGCCTCTGGTACTAAGCGTGGTTGGCGCGGAACTGCAAACTTTTCTTTGTACGGTGTCTCAATGACGCCGATGGGTTCGATGGAATACATGGTGGACATCTTTAAGAATTCATTGAGATGAAAAGTATCACAAATTTCTCTTGCTTTTCTTGTTGATAATGATTATTAATTAAAATGTTATAACATAACAATTTAATTAAAAGGAAAAGTATTATGAAACCAGGAATCCACCCTGAATATCGTCCTGTGGTGTTCCACGACACCAGTGTAGATAAGTACTTTGTCGTTGGTTCTACGTTGAAAACGGAGAGAACCATCGAATGGAAAGATGGCAAAACTTACCCTTACTTTACGTTAGATGTGTCGTCAGCTTCTCACCCGTACTACACCGGTAAACAGCGCGTTGTACAAACCGAAGGTCGCATTGCGAACTTCAACCGTCGTTTTGGTCAATTTAAGAGCGAAAAGGAATAAATCATGAAGGTAGTAAAATCATTAAAAAGTGCAAAAAGTCGTCATCCGGATTGTCAGATTGTAAAACGGAGAGGGCGTCTTTATGTCATTTGTAAAACGAACCCGAGATTCAAAGCTGTGCAAAAGTAATCAGCCTGCATATATCTAACTTATGGTTTTGTTTAATTGATAATGTTGAGTTAATTATCTTACATGGATGAAATATCTACATTTTTATTCAATGTTGGTTATAAATGCCTCTATTCGTCACAGTTTGTAACATTTAGGGCTTTTATTTGACCTTCTACTCAAGTACCCTTCGCACGCTTTTTGACATTTTTGTCACATTTGCATAGGAATAAAAACAAGGAGGGAACAGATGAGTTCATCTGATTCAATTAAACAAAACTCGCCTAAGAAGCCGCTGTTTACGCGCTTTTTGGATACTGTCGAATATTTGGGGAACTTATTACCCCACCCGATCACACTATTTGCCATTTTCTGTTTAGCCATTCTGGTGATGTCGGGTATTGCAGGATACTTCGAAGTTTCCGTAGTTGACCCTCGTCCTGAGGGTGCAAAAGGTCGTGCCGCGGATGGCATGATTCATGTCGTTAGCTTGCTTAACGCTGATGGCCTTGAGCTAATCGTTACCAATCTAGTGAAAAACTTTGTCGGCTTTGCACCTTTGGGTACGGTATTGGTTGCTATGTTGGGTGTTGCTATTGCTGAATACTCAGGCTTGCTATCTGCAGCAATGCGTGGCTTAGTCATGGGTGCATCTCAACGCATGGTAACAGTGACGGTCGTTTTCGCGGGTATCATTTCAAATACGGCATCAGAGCTTGGCTATGTGGTACTTATTCCACTGGCTGCAATGCTGTTCCATTCTTTAGGTCGTCACCCACTTGCCGGTCTTGCTGCGGCGTTCGCTGGTGTATCTGGTGGTTACTCAGCAAACCTACTTATTGGTACGGTTGACCCGCTGTTGTCAGGCATTACTGAAACGGCGGCGCAAATGATCGACCCAACTTACACTGTTGGTCCAGAAGTTAACTGGTACTTCATGTTTGTGTCGACATTCTTCATTGCAATCACAGGTGCGTTTGTTACTGAAAAAATTGTTGAGCCAAAGCTTGGCAAATACAGTGAAGAAGAAGCCTCAGAAGATTTGTCGAACGACAAAATGGGTGGCTTAACAGACATTGAGAAGAAAGGCCTAAAACTAGCAGGTGTTGCTGTACTGGTTGTTTCAGCGCTGCTTGCTTGGACGGTTGTTCCAGAAGACGGCATTCTACGTTCTGATGCAGGTACAATTGCAGGTTCACCATTCCTGAAAAGTATCGTGGCATTCATCTTTGTGTTCTTTGCTATTCCAGGCTTTGTGTTTGGTAAAGTTGTTGGCACGATGAAGACGGATCGCGATGTAATTGATGCAATGGCGAAATCTATGTCTTCTATGGGCATGTACATTGTATTAGTTTTCTTTGCGGCTCAGTTCGTTGCTTTCTTTAAATGGACTAACTTCGGTCAGGTATTCGCGGTTGCTGGCGCTAGCTTCCTGCAAGAAATTGGCTTAACTGGCCCAATGTTGTTCTTTGCCTTCATCCTGATGTGTGGATTTATCAACCTAATGATTGGTTCGGCATCGGCACAGTGGGCAGTAACGGCTCCGATTTTTGTTCCTATGTTGATGCTTGTTGGTTATGCACCGGAAACGATTCAGGCTGCTTACCGAATTGGTGACTCGACGACAAACATCATTACTCCAATGATGAGCTACTTTGGTTTGATTCTTGCCGTAGCGACTCGTTACATGAAGAACTTAGGTATCGGTACGCTGATCGCGACCATGCTACCTTACTCAATCTGCTTCATTGTAGGTTGGAGTGTGCTGTTCTACCTATGGGTATTCGTATTTGGTTTACCAGTAGGCCCTGGCGCAGCAACATACTACACACCGTAGAAAACGGTTACCTCACACAGCTCCATTATAAAAAGCCTGCGAACGTCGCAGGCTTTTTTATCGATTGAGACTGTGTACGCAGGCTTACCTGATTATAGATGTCGGTTTATAGCTGAAAACGCATCAACAAAGGGCGATAAAAGTGCTGAGTGAGCCAGCATAAGCTTTTCCAAATTATGCGTTTGTACCAAGGTAAGTGCGCAATATAAACATAGCTAAATTCAATTTCTGGCCGGGCTTTTCTGTTGCGTTTAAAAGCCGGAGCACCTGAGCTCATATTAAAGCGACGCTGGAATATCATTGCGTGGCGGATGGTATAGGCCGATATTCGACGATACAATGCGAGGCGTTGTGGCTTATTGGTATCGTAGCCAAAAATTGGGCAAGTCATATCATTATCAATTTCTACAATGCCTAACGTAGCCAGCATCTCTTCTTGATAAAACAGTCCCACTAACTGTACTAATTTGTTCTGGCTCGCCTGTTTTAAATATTGGGTTGAAAACTGTATGTTATTGAGGCTGTATTTATCAAGGTAAAGCATGTCATATAACTCTTTGGCACGCTGAAACTCTTCATCAGTGGTCAGTGGCCTAAACTGCCAATCTTTATCATTAAGCAGTTTGAAGTCTTTCGTTAAATCTCGGTTGAAGCTGAACGCTTGCCAATCATCAAGTAAATACACTTGTCGTGTTACCAAGCTTTGCCATTTTGGCTGCTTCAATCGCTGAATTAAGTGTAAATGCTGACGCTGGTTGAGGGAGCGAAGCACCAAGGGAAAGGTGGGGTATTGATCGCGTGCGACGCGACGCAGTTCATCGAGATTTAAGGCTGCCCATTGTTCGCTATACATATTGGTGGACAAGCACTGATTGTTGAGCGTTTGGACTTGATCCAATCCAGCCAGTGATAAGATTGGTTTAGTCATATTAATAAGTAACTTACATACCCATCGAACAGCCACATTTTTGACTTTGTGAAGCTCTTCTTCGGCGTAGCCACTAAGCAGTGTCATAGGGGAGACTGCATAACAGTTGTTTGGTATTTTTGGTGTTACGGAGTAAGGAATGGCAACGTCATCGATATAGTAGCAACCAAAGCTTGCTGTGCATTCATCAATAGGATTTGACTGCATGAGAGTGATAAAGGTTTGATGCCATTCTTGAGAGGAAAGTGTCATGAGTTCAATGCCTCTCCATTCCACTCAATATCAACGGTAGAAGCGTCGCTCCACTTCGTCTTGTTCTGCCTAGCTAACCGGAGTAATTCAAACATACTCCGGATTTGGCTCCCGACCGGTAAGTTATGCTGTTGCATCACATTCACTCCAGACCACCAATCTAGCCAAGTTCGAGCCTTGAACAGGGATAACCCGCCTTCAGCGATGAGTGTTATTGGACCTAAATGATGCAATCGCTGCTCGGAAGGACTGGTAAACTCCATATTAGGAAGCAGTTGGTTGCATCGAGACGAGAGTAGGTGCAAACCACTGGTGGCTCTTGGGTTACATTCAATCACGTAGAGTTCATCTTGTGATTTGATGAAGTCAAACGACACTTGCCCATGATAAGTATGACGTTTACCAAAAGCTGCGATAAATGTATCTAGTCGTTCGCACGAGATCGGCTGAAAAGCACTGGCGGCCGAGCCGTTTACACAGTATTTCGGCACATAAGCTTGGTGTGCTTTAAGGTCACCATGTTCAAAAATGGCATAGTTACACACCGGAGTCCCATGGATTTTTTGTTGCTGAACCCAAGGGAAAAGGGGCGATATCGTGGCGGCAGAAATAGACTGAGTCGTCACATCTCTTATGACTTGCCCGCCAAACCGAGAGTAAACGGGTTTTAGAACGGTTCTCTTATTAATTTCAATCTCACTTTTATCAGCGACCAAACGAGTTTTTGGAAGTGTGATTTCTGGCAAACCTTGAAGCTGTTCAAAGACGGTCAACTTGTTGTGCAGGGCATTGAGTAGTCCCACATTGGGCAGAAAAAAATCTACTTCTGGGCATTGTTTGGCAACATGAGCCAAGTAATAAACTTCTTCACAAGTGGGTATCACTATATCAATACGCATCTGAGTAATGATTTTTAGGATCTGCTGTTGATAGGTGGGAAACGTAAATCGAGGTGAAGCGGTGGGTATATAAGACTCGATACCTCGCAAAAATGATCCCAGAGGCTTTTTTAGCGAATCGGTGAGAATTACTTCATGCCCATGATGCATACACATGGTTGCCCACTCTAGTGCAACTGGTGCTCGGGCTCCGGTGATTAAGACCCGCATATGTTCACCACACGTCGTTGTTTATTCATTGGCGTCCAAATAGGCGCAGGGCGGTAACTAAATCTGACAGGATCAAGCCGCAATTGGTCAAACAACTTTATCAAGGCTTGATGTATAACCCGATGGTGGTGAACATCCGCTTCAATTTGAATGGCTTGTGACCCTGTTTGGGTGATTCGGTAATCCACGCGACTTTGGGCGGATAGTGTTATAGCGCGGTAGATGAGATCTGGTAACACCGTCACTGGGACGTGGTTTGCGTTTAGCGTGAGGCGATCACCACATCGTCCGGCAATCGCGCCAAGAGGTTCAAATACGCCATTATCCTGTTTATTCTCAATAATATCGTCGAGCTGATAACGAATAATGGGCTGAGTTTTACGACGAAAATCGGTGATAATTGGGCTGTAATGAGTACGTTCGGTATTCAGCCAATGTTTTTCGATGTAAACAACATCTTGATTCCAGCGCATTTGTCCATGCTGTTCAGTACATGCAAGAAAACCTTCGGTACATTGATAGACTTCATGGAGTTCGCTGTCGAACCGTTGAGAAATAAAGTGACGGTCACTCTCAGTTAGGACTTCTGCACCAGAAATGATCCGCTGTGGTTGAATTGCGGGTTGACCAAATTGACCGCTGAACTGGGCGCAGAGCTGAAGAGCTTGCGCACTACCAACCAAAAGCGTGGGTTGGAACTCATCCAATTCTTTTATCCATTCTTGGTAAGGTTTAGTTAAATCCGCATAAAAGAATGTGACAGGGCCTTTCGCGACGGATTTATACAGTGGGCTGTTGGCGCGCAAGGCTAGCGCAATTCGGTGCTTTTGCCATAGGTTGGGCAACAGGCGAGCCAATATATTGCCAGCCCACAGTTGCGTTTCCTGTTTGTCAGCAAGAAACAGCCCGCGCATGCCTGATGTGCCCGAAGAAAGCCCAACCGTAACATCGCCAACTTTCGAAGCGGCAAAGTTGCGTGACTGCTCTGCTTTGAGTGCCTGCTGCATTAACTGTTCAGCATCTAAGCCCTTCGTATTCAACTCTGAAAGGTTCTCCATCATGGTTTGCTTATTCATGATAGGGAAATCACTGAGTGGTGCACCTTGAAGTGAGCGGTAATACGGTGAATGGCGGCATACCCAATCCAAGTGTTGCGTTAAGTGTTGTTGCTGCCATGTTTCGACTTGTTCCCTTGAGCCGAAGGGGCGGTAGCGGGTTCGCCAGAATTCTGAGATAAGCGTTCTCACTTCATCCATCCTTCTTTGATTAGCTGCTGGATAGTTTCCTGACAATGTGAAGGCACGAAGCGAACAAAGTGGTGGGTTTGTTGGTAGCAACTTCTCAACTCGGAGAGGGTGTTTTTGTAGGCTTTTGTATCATCGCAAAGCATGTTCGCCAGCCAATGTTGATCGATATTTTCACTCAAGCTCTCGATTAACCAGCATGCATCGGCGAGTAAGAACAGCCAACCTTGGTCTCTTTTAACCAGCAAGCCCACTTGGCCAGCTGCATGGCCTGGCAAGCTAACCATATAAATAAATCCATCGTCGAACATGTCTTTACAGAGCAAATTAACACCTTGGCACTGAGGAAGAATTTGGCTGATTGATACAGAAAAATCACTATGAATGAATAAGTTAGATTCAAGTTGTGGAGGAAGTAGAGCTTTTAGGTATCCTTTTCTTACGCCTCCAATTCGACCACTTTTAGTAATTGCATCCACCCCTTTTTGTTGGCAATGCAATTGAGAGTGGGAAAACTCAGACACGGCCGCAATGTGATCAGCATGGAAGTGGGAGAGCACTAAGTGTTCAATATCATGAGGTTTGAGACTTTCTTTTGCTAACTGCGCAACAATTCCGTGTTCTTTTTTATAGCGACAAGGTGTTGTCCAAGCATAAAAACGTTCAGGGAAGGGACGAGTCGCGCTAAAAAAATGCTCGTGATATCCCGTGTCAAACAGGATGTTGCCTTGTGTTGGGTGCTGAATTAACGCAACGGCTGCCGGAAATGCTCTAGGCTTGATACCAGAACCTGGTTTGACAACAAAGCCTGGGTGTACGCAGTGTCCAGCCTCAAAGATTTTTATTTTTAGACCAGTTTGCATACTGCTGTATTCCTTCTTGAATTGAAAAAAGCGGTTGATAATTCAGTGTTTGTTTAGCCTTGCTGATATCCAGAGTTTGATGATAGTTAAATAATCCTGCGCTGTATGAGGTGAGCCTTGGTTCTGGCTGATGTGGTAGGTGCCTTCGTATTTGCTCACTGAGCTTTAATAATGGTGATACAACGCCATATGGTAATGATTGTAACGTTACTTTTAGGTTTAACCCCTCACATAAAGCTTGCAGAACAGTCTCAATTGGCATTGGTTCGTTGTTGGAAATGTTGAACACATCACCATGCTGAAGTCGGTCTGCCTGAGTGCAAGCGAGCATCGCTGCATGGGCAACGTTATCGACATAAGTCAGATCAACCACAGGATTTCTACCCGATGGCAGAAGCAGAGTGTTGTTTTTTATCGCCTTAAGCACTCTTGGGACAATCGCGCGATCATTGGGTCCAAAAATGCCACGCGGTCTTAAAATGATCGCTTTGCTTTGGCCTTTTACGGCTTCAATTTCCGATAGGTATTTTGTGTGTGCATAATCATTACACCAGTATGAAGCTATGGCGCCGGTTTCTCGAATATTCCAACGGTCTTGATGGTCAAAGTAGACGCTGGTGGAGGAAATATGGATAAAACGCGAGATTTGATGGGTATTAGCCGCATTGACGAGGTTTTTGGTGGCATCTACATTGGCTTGATAAAACGCCTGCCATTTTCCCCATGGGCTTGAGAGAGCGGCACAATGGATGATTGCATCCATACCTTGGCATACCGCATGAACTGCTGAGTGGTCTCTTAAATCGACTATATGTGGGATAACATCGAATTGCTCGGCGAGTTGTTTAGCGATGACTGTATTTCGTGCTGTAAAATGCAGTTCATGCTGCTGGTGAAACATTCTCAGAATTGCGCTACCCAACATCCCGCTGCCACCAGTGACCAATATCTTCATAGTTTTAGCACTCCCATCCCTAGTGACAACCCTGCGGCGGTGCCAGCTAATAACACATGTTTTCCTGCGGTTTCTGGCTGATTACGCAGCCAGTGTAAGTTAATTGGGAGTGAGGCGGCGACTTGGTTTCCCAAAGTCGAAAAGTGATTAACGGTTTTCTCTGTTGGTAGCCCGGTGAGTGAAGGCAGTTTTTTTAATCCATGCGCGCTGGCTTGATGAGGAAGAAAATAATCAATATCGCCGAGTGTTACCGGAGAGGCGTCAAACCCTTTTTTTAGAAACGCTGGTAAGGCTTTACGCACATGTTTAAAGAGTGCTTTGCCCTCCATCTCAAACTGGCAACTTTTTAAATAGGCTTGATGCTCGGAGGTATGCGGATTGATATGACTACCTCCGCCCTTAATTTGACAAAATGAATACCCGGTATGATGCGTTTCAAAGTGACTGGTGAGCAATCCATCATCGTTGTGTTCTTCGAGCAAAAATGCGGCGGCACCGTCCGCGAATAAGGTTGCAACTTCTGGTTTGAGCGTAAAATTTCGATTCAGTGTGATGCCAGTGGCGAGTTCGCTGGTGACAATAAGAATCCGACGGTACCGTTTTGCTAAGAATAGACTCTGAGCAAGATCAAGCGCAGAGAGAAAGGATAAACAGGTGCTGTTCAAATCAAAGCTTTCTAGCCATGTTGGAGCGTCTAACGCGGCGAGAACCGCTGAAGCGTCGTAGGGTAGAGACTGGTGGTGTGTACCGCTAGCGTAGATAAGGAGATCAACGGAGCTTAAGGTATGTGTGTTTCCTAAACACTGCTCTATTGCCTGCACCGCCATGTAAATAGCGGTCTCTTTTGTATTGGCTACATGACGATATTCAACGTCGAATTTATTTCGGCAGGTCCCTGGCGCTAATTTTAGGAAGTGATCCATCTCTCGATCAGACCATTGATTCGTTGGCAGGTAGCTTCCACTGGAAACGATGTTAAAGCCCATTATTCTCTATACACTTATTAAAAACGTCGTTCAAAATAAACCACGTTGCATATTGAAGCTATGGTGAGCGAGATGAAAAATAAACAGAACAAAACAAATGGGAGTAAGAGCACGCTTTGGGTGCAATGCTGAGAATGAATTTTCAGGAATGAGCCAGGCTTTTATTTGCTGGCTCAATTTGAATAGAGTGAGGGTTACTTCTTAAATTTCGCCAAAATACGATCCAAATGGTTTGCAAATTCGCGTCGATCGGTTTGAGAAAGCGCGGCGGGCCCACCTGTCTGAATTCCGCTTGAACGCATGGTTTCCATAAAGTCGCGGATATTTAGGCGAGCTTTGATGGTGTCTTTTGTATAGAGCTCGCCACGAGAACTGAGGGCTTGAGCGCCTTTAGAGATAACCTCATCTGCAAGCGGAATATCTGACGTGATCACCAAATCGTTGGCTTCTACACGCTTGACGATTTCGTTGTCTGCGATGTCAAATCCCGCAGGGACTTGTAGCGAATGGATGTTGTCTCTTTTCGGCACAGGGACAACGTGGTTAGCGACAAACGTACATTCAATCCCCGTACGCTCGGCGGCACGCACAATGGTTTCGCGAATAACTTTTGGACACGCGTCTGCATCTACCCATAACTTCATGATGATTTCTCACTTAGCTTGGCTTCTAGCTCTTCAATACGAGCCACTAATTTTTTCACCGTGCTTTCTAGCGCTGCAAGACGATCATTATCGGTGTGCGCTTGTGCTGCGACTTCAACCTTGGGAACACGCTGAGCACTTTTCCAACTTTTTATTGCGGTGATTAATGCAGGCATTGGGACGGGCGTTTTCAAGCGTGCTTTCACTAACGCTACGGTTGGTTCTTTTCCTTGTTGTTGCAGTTGTTCCATTACCGCTTCTAATTCTTTAGTAACGTCTTGAGTTAACATTTTTAATCCTTAACAACGATATATCTATCATCATACGTTGAGTGCGCTAATTTGGCGAATGGCATTTTGGAGAGTGTAGTGTGAGAGATCTCTTACATAGGTTGTGAGAGAAAACGATTTCGTAAGCGGGAAAAGAGAAGATAAAGAGCTTAAGTTTATGATAAATAATGATTTAACAACTTGTTAACCAATGTGAGAGCCAAATATTTATCTTGGATAGATTGTCTATTTTTGGAAAAGGCGTAAATTGAGAGTTGTCAGCAGGAAGCAGACATGGAACAGGAAAGCACCAAGGATTTGGTTATCGTCAGGAAGACGATTTGGTTGGTCAGGATGATTAATCAAGCATGGAGCGTAGGACATTGTAAGGATACGATCATCAATAGGATGTTGATGACTAAGGATAGACAATGGACCCTCTAGGATTGAGGTTATGGACAGCATCAGGAAGATGCAAGGGACACCGCTCAAGGAACAAGTGACGTGTGCTAACGAGGAATGTTAGCAGTCAGGATGATAAGGACACCGCTAGGACGGCGACGTAAGGAATAAGCTGACGGAATCAGCCACTATTATGGATGATGCATGGAGCACTTTTAGTAGCCGGACTGCTGCGAGTAAGACCATGACCCCGATACTTATGTGTCGGGGTCTTTCTTATATAAAAACGATATCCAGTGTTCTCATTGAATTAAGCATCTCGATGTTGCTTGGGGATATCAATATCACAAAATATATAAATTCCTAATAACACTTAATAAAAAACAACTCAGATCAATATCCTTTCCAACCAGTTGGTTTAACTTTCGGCTTCTCTACAAGGTGTTATGCCCGCAATCATTGAGCATGTTCAGCTCATCGAGTTTGTGATCTGCGGATAGATTAAGTTTGTTGTAATCAAGGAACAGATGTGGCCATAGTAACCAGAAGAATGCTTCTTCTACCCTACAATGAGTCGTTGCAACTAGAATTCGTCATGCTGAATTGCTGTGCGAAAAACCGTGCTGAATTGAATGGTCCGTATACAGTTGCGTCTGCCAAACAGATGTTTGAGAAAATACTGGATGATGAGAACATTTATAGTATGGCAGTGCTAGAGAGCACCAGTCGTGACTATATGGGGCACGTGTTTATTGCTAATCTCGATTCCGAACCTGAATTAGGGTTTATTTTTGATAAATCATATTGGGGTAAAGGGTTAGCAACAGAAGCACTAAAAGCATTTTTCCCCAAAGCGTGCCGTGAGTTGGGCTTGAATAAGGTGAAAGCTAACGTGAATAGCAATCATCAAGCTTCTATGGCGGTACTGAAAAAGCTGGGATTTGTTAAAACAAAAGAAAGTAAGGATATATATGGTCCTTACTTTGAAATGGAATTTACAAGCGATGCGGTGGTAGGTGAAAGTTCTGCGGCCTGAAACCGACCATGGTTAACTCTCCTTGGTAGCAATCGTCACCAAGAGATGAAAACTCAAATTGATACACCGTATGCCAACGCCAGACTCCGTCTGGCGTTTTTAGTTTATGGGCACCAAAGGCGATGCTGATTAATTGGAGATCCAATTGCTCACATTTACGCGTGATGGCCGCTTTTGCGAGTTCGGCTTGGCGACGCTGTTGCCAAAACAGGTAACAGAAAAAGCAGAGCCCTAAAATTGCTAAAAGATCACCAATCATTCCTGAACCTTTCTTAGCTTTTTGTTGCTTGTTGTAAGCTTACTAGCGCATTTGCTAGTTCCTCTGATGGGTTTGAATGCAGCAAAGGCAATAACACCATTCTTAACTCTGGCAGCATCACTAAATCGGCAAATAACTGATTAAATAGGGCTTGATTACCGGTTTGAGCTAAACGCAGCAAAAACTGTTCTGCTACCTTTTCATTGGCGAGTAAGTGCCAAGCGCGACCCGCCACACCAATCAAAACCTCCTGGTGGCTTAAACGAGGGCTATGCAATATCGCATCTAATACTGGAGAGGCGACTTCTGTTGGTGCACCAGCAAGGGCTCGGATAAGTGCTGAAAGTAGGAAGAGATCAGGTTCGCTACTTGCGATTTCTTGCTGTGCCTTTTCCGCAATACGTTCTGCTAAACGCTCTTGAAGCTCTACATGCTCAAGCGCACCTAATAGGGCATAAAGTGGCTCATTTGGTAGGTGGTTCAACGCTTTGCGTATCATTACCCCGTTTTGCTCTTTGTCCAAACGAGCGGCCATGTCGGTGATCCCTTGCAGACCTACGGTTTGCCAATTATCCCAGCCTAAACCACCTGAAAAGTAATGCTGAGTGTGCTCATAATATTGGCTGGTAGGAAGATCGAGGTTCGCGCGGACCTGGCTATGAAACACGGCCATTTTGTCTTCGGAAGGTTTGAACGTATATGGGTTATTAGACAGCTTTTGCTGTTGCTCTTCAGAGATATCACCATTGAGGCGTGTTCCCATGGCTTCCACTACGTATTTAATGAAATTGCCGATATCCGCTTGCTTTAACAAACCGCGCTCGTCCAATTCAAACTTTAGAAACCAAATCCAAGGTTGCTTTTGTTCATTCCAATAAGCGATGGCAAGGTGTGCTTTACGCTGCATTGGAAATGGGTAAGGTGCTTGACCTTTTTCTACATCGGTAAACTCTTTCTTAGCGATGGTTTTGATACGGCGACCAAGATCGAAGATTTGATAATCACAGTGGCTGTTGTTCAACAGTTGAGTGAGGGTTTGAATGTTTTCCATTAAATACGACGTCCTAACGTTCTTTTCACAAGAAATGGTATCATTCTCGGCTAATTCAAGGTTCGAGATAGAATTAATGGTAACAAATACTCAATTGGTCGACTTACTTCACCAACTTGAAACGCAGCTTAAAGAACATAAGTTGTGGCAACACACTAGGCCTTCAGAGCAAGCCTTACAAAGCGTGGAGCCATTTGCGATTGATACATTGCATCCTCATGAGTGGTTGCAGTGGATCTTTATAGACAGAATGCACGTGCTAGTGGAAAACAACCAACCATTGCCAAGAGGGTTTTCTCTCGAGCCCTATTTTTCAGAAGCGTGGAAGCAGGAACCGCAGTTCGCAGAGCTGCTTGTTACAATCCGAACCATTGACGAACTGTGTAAGTAAACGCATGCTAGAACAAGAAATAGCGCGATCTTCAGAACCAGTTGAGTTGGAGATCGTTTATCAGGATGAATATTTTGTAGCGGTCAACAAGCCTGCCGGCATGTTAGTGCATCGCAGTTGGTTAGATAAACACGAAACTCAATTTGTCATGCAAACTTTGCGCGACCAAATTGGTCAGCATGTGTTCCCATTGCATCGTCTGGATCGTCCAACATCTGGTGTGCTCGTGTTTGCTTTGTCGAGTGAAGTCGCATCACAAGTCATGCCGATGTTTGCTGAACATAAAATGGAAAAGACATACCACGCGATAGTACGCGGTTGGATTGAGGAAGAGGGCGTCTTGGATTACGCACTCAAAGTGGAGTTAGACAAGATTGCTGATAAGTTCGCTTCACAAGAAAAAGAAGCGCAAGAAGCGGTGACGGAATATAAGCCGTTGGCTAAAGTGGAGGTTCCCTATTCGACGGGTAAATTTCCTACAACGCGTTATTGCTTAGTTGAGATGAAACCTAAAACGGGGCGTAAGCACCAACTTCGTCGTCATATGGCACATCTACGCCATCCGATCGTGGGTGATACAACGCACGGGGATGGAAAGCACAACAAGCTGTATCGCACAGAGTTTGATTCTCATCGTTTGCTACTGCATGCTTCAGAGTTACGGTTTGTCCATCCATTTACCGATCAAGAGATTGTCATGACGGCCAATCTTGATGAAACTTGGCAGCAATTGTTTACTCGATTTGAGTGGGATGAACCGATAATCGGCGCAGTTAGATCTAGATAATGATTGAGTACAAATAAAAAGGGTTAGCATCAATGCTAACCCTTTTTAATATTTAAGACTTAACGTTTTACTTTAGTTTTTCAAGATCCGCTTCGATCTCTGCGATCTTGCTCGAAACGACTTTTTCTAAATGACGAAGGTCTGAAAGAATTTTCTCTTTTACATCAACCTCAGGTTGTTTCGTTGGCTTAGTGATTTTATTCAGTTCATCAATGACTAATGTGAGGTTACGGTTGATTTCCGTTACTTCTTTATATTTGTGACTGCCACTGTCCACAAGAACATTTTTGATTTGGCGCGGGTATTTGAATTTAACGCTTTTAGCGAACAGTTCGCCTTTTTGCTTGTGGAAATAGATCTTGAGTACGTCTTTGTGTGCTTCTTGGCGTAGGGAATAACGTTCAATCTGCTTAGGGTCGTGAATACCCAAACCAGTGAGGTGGGGATACATAGGCTACCTCTATTACATCGAATTGATATTGATATAACTGTAGCAGCCTATGTATGAGCTAGATAGCTGATATTTAGCCAAAATGCTTAACTTGTGGGCAAGATCGCTCTCGCCCTGAACCGAAAAGATTGGCAGGTTTGATCTAAGCTGCGACCTCATCAGATAACTTTTCGATCAATCTCTCTCTTAGCTCATCCTGTTGTTCTTCACTTAATCTTCCCCCTGCATCACTGGTTAAAATAAACAAGTCTTCTGCTCGCTCACCAATGGTGGTGATTTTTGCACCATGAAGGTTGATATTTAAATCAGCAAACGTACGGCCTACTTTGGCCAACAGCCCTGGTGTGTCTAGCGCGACAAACTCCATTAAAGTGTGTTTTTTACCTTTGGTTGGTAAGAAGTCGACTTTGGTTTTCACGTTAAAGTGCTGAAGTTTGTTCGGAGTACGGCGCGTTTTAATCTTGGTTGGTCGGCCTGCCTCCAGTACATGAGTGAGGTGTTTAATCACCGCGGCGTGACGAGACTCATCGATCGCTTCGCCATGTTGATCGAGTACCATAAAGGTATCAATCACGTGCCCATCTTTGCTGGTCATGATTTGCGCGTCGTGTACATTAAAATTACGCCTATCTAACTCCGCCACGACTGTCGCAAATAAAGCAGGCTGGTCTTTCGTATATACAAACACCTCAGTGCCGCCACGAGTGGCTTTTTTACTGATCAACACCAAAGGCTTAGTCGGATCTTCCATGCGAAGTAAGTGTTCGCAGTGCCACGCGATTTGCGTATGGGTATGACGAAGGAAGTAGTCAGCTTTGAAGCGTTGCCACAATACTTCAATTTCGCGCGCGGCAAACCCCTCTTTGCGCAGCATTGCGGAGGCCATTTGTTGATTGTGGCGAATTCGCTCACGCACATCGACAGGGTTCTCTAGGCCTCTACGTAAAGCACGTTGTGTGGAGTAATACAGCTCCGCAAGTAAAGTTCGTTTCCAAGCATTCCAAAGTTCTGGGTTGGTTGCACAAATATCTGCAACTGTCAGGCATACAAGATAATCGAGAGATTCTTCGTCTCTGACTTTTTTGGCAAACTCGGTAATGACATCAGGATCATAAATATCTCGGCGCTGTGCGGTGACAGACATTAATAGATGATGTCTTACCAACCAAGCGACAAGTTTCGCTTCGGGCTTCGATAAACCATGCTCAATGCAGAAGTCGTACGCTTCTCCTTCACCGATAATCGAGTGATCGCCGCCACGACCTTTCCCGATATCGTGGAAAATAGCGGCAATAATCAGCAGCTCTTTCTTTTGCATCCGAGGGTAGACGTCACAGCAAATAGGGTGCTTCGCATGATTTTCTGGGTCACTAAAAGTATTGATGTGTTTAAGTAAGCGAATACTGTGTTCATCAACGGTGTAGGCATGGAATAAGTCAAACTGCATTTGACCAACAATCTGACTCCATTGCGGTAAATAGGCCGCCATAACCCCTAATCGGTGCATGAGGCTGAATGCTTTGTGAAGAGCATTAGGGTGACGACATAACGCCATGAACTTTTCACGCGCAGCAGGAATGGTGTGCAAAAACTTGTTGAGCCGACGCCGAGCGGTGCGCAGTTGACGCAGCGTTGGTGGGCTCACCCCTTCAATAGTTGAGTCGTTAGCAATATGTAAGAACATATCCAGAATAGTTTCTGGGCGAGCTTGGAACAATGCGGGTTTCCGCGCTTCAATTAAAGAACCGCGACGTTGAAAGTCCGTATCGATAATCTCGGCACTTTCTGTCGCCCCACCATTAATGATCGCTTGGTCAAAGAGTTTGAGTAGCATTTTATTGAGCTCTGCCACACGACGAAGCGTGCGGTAGAACTCTTTCATCATCATTTCTACGCCTCGGTTGCCTTCTCCGACGTAGCCTAGATTTTCCGCAACTTGTGCTTGATGAGCAAAGGTCAAGCGGTTGTCATAGCGGCGAAGCTCCATGTGCAGAGCGAAACGTACTCGCCAAAGGAAGTCCTGACATTCAACCAATTCTCGGTATTCTGCGTCAGTTAAAAATCCGTATCGGCTCATTTCCAACAATGAAGTAGCACCAAAGTGACGTCGAGCGACCCAGCTTAATGTATGAATATCGCGCAGCCCGCCAGGGGTTGATTTAATGTCCGGTTCTAAGTTGTAGGTCGTGTCGTGGTAACGTGCATGGCGTTCGCGCTGCTCTTGAATTTTAGCGCGGTAAAACGTCTCACTTGGCCAGAAGGAGTCTGATAACACGACTTTCTTCAGTGCCTGAAAGGTGTCCTCGCTTCCACACAGCAGTCGCGCTTCTTGCAGGTTTGTCGCGACCGTTAGATCGGCTTTACCAATTTCAGCACATTCAGTAACGGTGCGAACAGCGTGTCCGACCTCGAGTTTTAAATCCCACAACAGCGTAATGAATTCGCTGATTTTTGCTTCTAACGCGGTTGGCAGTTTATTGTTCGACAGAATCAAAATATCGATATCGGAGAGCGGATGCAGCTCGCCTCGTCCGTAGCCACCAACGGCAACTAGGGAAATGTTGTAAATATCCTTGAAACCAAAATGTTGCCACAAACGATTGAGAAGCAGATCCATATATTCAGCTCTGGCTAAAACCAAGCTTGTTACCGGATGATGATTGAGAAACTCTTGGTTTTGATTAGAGCTAAACTTCTCTAATTCTTGTTTGAGTTCACCGATATTGATTTGTTCATCGGAAAAGGTAAGAGGGGACTGAAGTGTCATATTTGCCATCCGTGCAAGCTAATCTAATAACAATCTAACAAATTTGCGGCAGATAAAAAATATCCCCGCCGAAGCAGGGATATAGTAAACAACGAGTGGTCGTCAGCTTTACGCGTTTTTCATTAGGCGAGGAATCGTATCGTCGCTACGAAGCGTCAGTACTTCACAACCTTCTTTTGTTACAACAATGGTATGTTCCCATTGCGCAGAGTTCTTGCCGTCGCCCGTGTAAACAGTCCAGTCATCTTGTGCATCAACAGAGCAACCAAATTTACCTGCGTTAATCATCGGCTCAATAGTAAAGCACATGCCTTCTTTTAATACGCGGCGGTCTTTGTTCTTGTAATGAACCACTTGTGGTTCTTCATGGAACTCATCGCCGATACCGTGGCCACAGAAGTCTTTCACAATAGAAAACTTGTTGCGAGGATTGTTCTTGTTATTCTCTTTGATGTACTTCTCGATAGCTGTACCGATGTCACCAACCGTTGAACCTGGCTTAACGGTACGCATACCAACGTACAGTGCTTCTTGAGCTACCATGCACAGACGTTTGTTTGCAGGCGAAACATCACCGACTAGGAACATCTTAGAAGTGTCACCATGGTAACCCTGAGGACGCACGCTCAGATCGGCATTCTCATCATTTGGAACGATTACGGTAATATCAACGTTTAAGATGTCACCATCTTTTAGTACCGCCGGCTTCATTTGGCCGTTGCTACCGATTTCGTCTTTTTCCGCTGGAATACCGTGGCATACGATATGGTTGATTGAAGTACAGATCGACTTAGGGAAACCATGGTAATCAAGCGGAGCAGAGTATGCGCCTTTTTCTAGAGCGTACTCATGACAGATTTTGTTTAACTCTTCTGTCGTCACACCAACTTTGATGTGTGGTTCGATCATTTCTAGAATCTCTGCGGCTAGCTTGCCCGCAATGCGCATGCGTTCTATTTCTTCAGCAGTTTTAATCTTGATTGACATTGGCTTTCTCTACTTATTCCTAAGCACGTAAACGTGCGAATGGCCGCATTCTATCAGACATCGGGGCGTTAACCCAAGTTAGATAGGAATATGCATCATTCTTAATTCGATCATATGTTTAAAGTTTTGCTTATAAATAGGAGAAAGTGGCTCGGTGAAGAAATAATTTTTACTAGCCACAGTGAGCTAAAATATGGTATAAAGCGCGCCGGAATAGAGGACTGTTCTCTTCGTTTAGCAAAGTTAAGCGGCGAAGCAAGCTTCATCCGAATAACCTTTTATCTTTAAATCACACACATTCCGTCACATATTCCGGGGTGCTGAGCAGAAGCTTGGTCGGAGTTATGGGGAATGTGGAGGCCTAACCCCATAGAGGATTTTAAAATGGCAACTGTATCAATGCGCGATATGCTAAAAGCTGGTGTTCACTTCGGTCACCAGACTCGTTACTGGAACCCAAAAATGAAGCCATTCATCTTTGGCGCTCGTAACAAAGTTCATATCATCAACCTAGAAAAAACTGTACCAATGTTCAACGATGCTCTAGCTGAACTAGCTAAAGTTGGCGAGAAGAAAGGTAAGGTTCTATTCGTAGGTACTAAGCGCGCTGCATCTGAAGCTGTTAAAGAAGCTGCAATCGCAAGCAACCAGTTTTACGTGAACAACCGCTGGTTAGGCGGTATGCTTACAAACTACAAAACAGTTCGTCAGTCTATCAAGCGTCTAAAAGAACTAGAGACTCAATCTCAAGACGGTACTTTTGACAAACTAACTAAGAAAGAAGCTCTAATGCGTACTCGCGAAATGGAGAAGCTAGAGAAATCTCTTGGTGGTATCAAAGACATGGGCGGCCTACCAGACGCTCTATTCGTAATCGACGCTGATCACGAACACATTGCAATTAAAGAAGCTAACAACCTAGGTATTCCAGTATACGCTGTGGTAGATACTAACTCTAACCCAGACGGCGTTGACTACGTAATCCCAGGTAACGACGACGCGATCCGCGCTGTACAGCTATACCTGAACGCTGCTGCTTCAGCAGTATCTGAAGGTCGTAACAAAGACGTAGCTGCAGTTGCTGAAAAAGACGGTTTCGTAGAAGCTGAATAATAGCGGCTCTGTGTCACACTTGGTCTATGTGAAACCTTTGTGTAGCATAAACTAAGTTATAGTTAGCAATGGGGGCCGACAATGTTAGGCCCCTGTTTTTTACCTTATTTCGAATCAAACGAGGAAGACAGAATGGCAACTGTAACTGCTGCTCTAGTTAAAGAACTTCGCGAGCGTACTGGCGCTGGCATGATGGAATGTAAGAAAGCGCTTGTAGAAGCAAACGCTGACATCGAACTAGCAATTGAAAACATGCGTAAATCTGGCGCAGCGAAAGCAGCTAAGAAAGCTGGTAACGTTGCAGCTGAAGGCGCAATCATCATCAAAGAAGAAAACGGCGTTGCTGTTCTTCTTGAAGTTAACTGCCAAACTGACTTCGTTGCTAAAGACGGTAACTTCACTGCATTCGCAGAAGAAGTTGCAGCTGCAGCTCTAGCTTCAAAAGCTTCTGTTGAAGAACTACAAGCACAATTCGAAGACGCACGTGTAGCTCTAGTAGCTAAAATCGGTGAAAACATCACTATCCGTCGCGTAGAATACGTTCAAGGCACTGCAATCGCTTCTTACCGTCACGGTGAGAAAATCGGTGTTGTTGTTGCTGGTGAAGGCGACGCAGAAACTCTTAAGCACGTTGCAATGCACGTTGCTGCTTCTAAGCCAGAGTTCGTTAACCCAGAAGACGTACCAGCTGACGTAGTAGAAAAAGAGAAAGCGGTTCAAGTTGAAATCGCAATGAACGAAGGCAAGCCTGCTGAAATCGCTGAGAAGATGGTTGTTGGCCGCATGAAGAAATTCACTGGCGAGATCTCTCTAACAGGTCAAGCTTTCATCATGGAGCCTAAGAAAACTGTAGGCGAAATGCTGAAAGAAAAAGGCGCTTCAGTTTCTACGTTCGTTCGCCTAGAAGTAGGTGAAGGTATCGAGAAGAAAGAAGAAATGAGCTTCGCTGAAGAAGTTGCAGCAGCTCAAAAAGGTTAATCCTTAGAGACTGTATAAAGATTAGACCGTAGCCAAGGCTGCGGTCTTTTTATGAGCAGTGAACGATTAGCCGTGATGAATAGCCATAACTGAAGTTGTGTCTATTCATGACTGTTAATCAACAACTCTCTTTGGAAGGTAAACTCCATGACTACGAACCCTAAACCAGCGTATCAACGTATTCTATTAAAACTGAGTGGTGAAGCTCTTCAAGGTGAAGACGGTTTTGGTATTGATCCTGCGGTCCTTGATCGTATGGCACAAGAAGTTAAAGAACTGGTTGAACTGGGTGTTCAGGTTGGTGTAGTTATCGGTGGCGGTAACTTGTTCCGTGGTGCAGGCCTAGCTGAAGCTGGTATGAACCGCGTAGTTGGTGACCACATGGGTATGCTTGCTACAGTAATGAATGGCCTAGCGATGCGTGATGCTCTTCACCGTGCATACGTAAATGCGCGCGTTATGTCTGCAATCCCTCTAAAAGGCGTATGTGACGACTATAATTGGGCTGATGCGATCCGTGAGCTTCGCCAAGGCCGAGTTGTCATCTTCTCTGCTGGTACTGGTAACCCGTTCTTTACAACGGATTCTGCTGCTTGTTTACGTGGTATCGAAATTGAAGCGGATGTTGTACTAAAAGCGACGAAAGTTGATGGTGTATTTACTGCTGACCCTGTAGCAAACCCAGACGCAGAGCTGTATGATAAGCTATCTTATGCAGAAGTTCTGGATAAAGAGCTGAAAGTTATGGACTTGGCGGCGTTTACGCTAGCTCGTGACCACAAAATGCCAATCCGCGTATTTAATATGAACAAGCCAGGCGCACTACGTCGCGTGGTTATGGGCGAAGCAGAAGGCACGCTCATCAACGAATAAGCTTGGCTTAAGGTGCCACTCCAAAGCGTTAGGGTGGTGCTTGCTTTGCTCAACCGTTTTAGGCTTTCTTCAGGAAAGATGACATTTTTAAGGTGAAACTGTGATTAACGAAATCAAAAAAGACGCGCAAGAGCGCATGGATAAAAGCGTTGAAGCGCTTAAGAACAACCTTTCTAAAATTCGTACAGGTCGTGCACACCCAAGCCTACTATCTGGTATTTCTGTAGAATACTACGGTGCAGCAACACCTCTAAACCAAGTAGCAAACGTTATTGCTGAAGATGCGCGTACACTTGCAATCACGGTTTTTGATAAAGAGCTGACGCCGAAAGTAGAAAAAGCGATCATGACGTCTGACCTTGGTCTAAACCCTATGTCAGCTGGCACTATCATCCGCGTTCCACTTCCACCGCTAACGGAAGAACGTCGTAAAGACCTAGTTAAGATCGTCCGTGGTGAAGCTGAAGGTGGTCGTGTTGCTGTTCGTAACATCCGTCGTGACGCAAACAACGATCTTAAAGCGCTTCTAAAAGATAAAGAAATCTCTGAAGATGAAGACCGTAAAGCACAAGACGAAATTCAAAAGCTAACTGACGTTGCAGTTAAGAAGATCGATGAAGTTCTTGCTGCAAAAGAAAAAGAGTTGATGGAAGTTTAATACTCCCACACACATCACTGTTGGAAAACGCTGTGCTCACAGCTCAGCGTTTTTTTATGTTAGTCTATCCAACTGATGGAACTCAATTAACTCCCTATGCAAAATTCTCAAGCCTTCTCTGATTCCCTTCCTAAGCATATTGCCATCATTATGGACGGTAATGGCCGTTGGGCTAAGTCCAAAGGAAAACCTCGCGTATTTGGTCATAAAAAAGGCGTTAGTGCCGTTCGTAAGACCGTGGCTGCTGCTTCAAAACTAGGCATTAGAGCCATGACGCTGTTTGCTTTTAGTAGTGAAAACTGGCGTCGTCCGGAGGAAGAAGTGGGTCTTTTGATGGAACTGTTTATCACGGTCCTGTCTAGTGAAGTAAAAAAACTACACAAAAATAACTTACGGTTGCGCGTGATCGGTGATACCAGTCGATTTAGTGAGCGTCTACAAAAGAAAATTGTAGAAGCAGAAAACCTAACGGCAGATAACACGGGTATGGTGATCAACATTGCAGCCAACTATGGCGGTAAATGGGACATCACAGAAGCTGCTAAAACGTTAGCGCTAAAAGCACGTAACGGTGAAATTCGTGTAGAGGATATCAATGAGCAGCTAATCACTGAGCATTTGACCATGGCAGACCTACCGGAAGTGGATCTTTTAATTCGCACCAGTGGAGAGTGCCGCATCAGCAACTTTATGTTGTGGCAAATGGCTTATGCAGAAATGTACTTTACACCAGAGTACTGGCCAGAATTCGATGAAGACAGTTTGGTAGAAGCTGTAACTTGGTTTATCAACCGAGAACGTCGTTTTGGCTGTACAGGTGAACAAATAAAGGCATTGATGGCAGCTCAATAAGGACTAGTTAGTTTGAAACAGAGAATAATAACAGCACTAATTTTAGCTCCCCTGGTTATTTTAGGCATTTTTAAATTACCGCTAATGGGCTTTATTGCCGCTTTAACTGCAATAACGCTATTAGGTTTTTGGGAGTGGACTCAGTTTACAGGAAGCAACTCTCGCATTGCTGCCCTTGTGCCGGCAATCATTATGACCGGACTTAGTTTTCTATACATCTCGCCTGATGCATATAGCCTCAATCACTTAACGACACCTCATTATGTCGTCTTGGGTATTGGTTTTGTTTGGTGGATTATTGCTAGCTTAATGGCGATTACTTACCCCAAAACGACGAAATCTTGGCAAAGTAATTTTGTTTTACGTCATGTATTTGGTTTTCTGACATTAATCCCATTCCTTTGGAGTGTGATTATTCTCAGAGCGTATGACATCACTGTAGATCCATACCACGGCGCAAAGCTTGTGTTGTACGTTTGTTTCTTGGTATGGGCTGCAGATAGCGGCGCCTACTTTGCAGGCAAAAGCTTAGGCAAACGTAAGATGGCTCCTCATGTAAGCCCCAATAAAACCATTGAAGGGCTAATTGGTGGCATTATCACGGCATTAATCGTAGCGTGGGCATTTGCTGATTGGTTCGATATCCAGTTCACTAGCCCTGTCCATATGGTGCTGATTACGCTGGTTACTGTCGTTATTTCAGTGCTTGGTGATCTGGTTGAAAGTATGTTCAAACGTATCTCAGGCATTAAAGACAGCAGTAACATTATCCCAGGGCACGGTGGTGTGCTAGATCGTATCGACAGCCTAACCGCAGCATTCCCAGTTTTTGCTCTTCTTTACTACGTATTCTAATTTATCAGGAGCGGCGTCGTCGCTCCTGAGCTTTCTAACGGTCTTACAACATGCAAAAGTTAACGATTCTTGGTGCTACTGGATCAATTGGTGCAAGCACGCTTAAAGTGGTCGAACAAAACCCAGATCTGTTTTCTGTCGTTGCCTTAGCGGCAAGCACTAACGTTGAAAAGATGATCGGTCTATGTCGTCAGTGGCAACCTAAATATGCGGTCATGGCAGATAAAGCTGCGGCGTCTCAACTTCAAGCTGAGCTACACTCGGTTTCGCCAGGTACCGAAGTGCTAGGTGGTACTGATGCGCTATGTCATATAGCTTCGCTGGACGAGGTCGACAGTGTAATGGCTGCTATTGTAGGAGCCGCTGGCTTATTGCCTACCATGGCTGCCGTGAAAGCAGGTAAGCGAGTCTTGTTGGCAAATAAAGAAGCACTTGTAATGTCAGGCCAGCTATTTATTGATGCTGTAGAAGAATTTAGCGCAGAGCTACTTCCCGTCGACAGTGAACACAACGCCATTTTCCAATGTTTACCACAGCAAGTACAAACCAATCTAGGTCGTTGCAATTTACAAGAACATGGCATTTCTCATATTTTGTTGACTGGATCTGGTGGTCCTTTCCGTTACACTGACATCGCAGAACTGGAGCAGGTGACACCCGCTCAGGCGATCGCTCATCCAAACTGGTCGATGGGGCCAAAAATTTCTGTTGATTCTGCCACGATGATGAATAAAGGCCTTGAGTATATAGAAGCTAAGTGGCTATTTAATGCTGCTCGCGAACAACTGAAGGTGGTTATTCATCCTCAATCTGTGATTCATTCTATGGTTCAGTATCGTGATGGTTCGGTCTTGGCACAAATGGGAGAAGCGGATATGGCGACGCCAATTGCGCTCACCATGTCATACCCGTCAAGAGTAGAAGCTGGGGTTAAGCCGCTAGACTTCACGAAAGTTGGTGAGCTGACGTTTTTGCAGCCTGACTTTGCTCGTTACCCATGTCTAAAACTCGCAATTGATGCTTGTTATGAAGGTCAACACGCAACAACGGCATTGAATGCAGCTAATGAAGTCGCTGTTGATGCATTTTTAAATAACAGACTAGGTTTTACCGATATTGCTCGCATCAATGAGTCTGTGTTGAATAAAATCAACGCAAGCTGCAAAGCTGAGAATGCGAATAGCTTGGAAAGCTTGCTCGAGCTAGATAGAATGGCACGAACTATTGCCCTAGAAACCATACGCGAGCGTAGCTGATGACTGGTATATTGTGGAATCTCATTTCTTTTATCGTCGCACTGGGCATTCTTGTTGCCGTGCACGAATTTGGGCATTTTTGGGTTGCTCGCCGTTGCGGCGTTAAAGTTGAAAAGTTTTCAATCGGTTTCGGCAAGTCTATTTGGAGTAAAGTAGGCAAAGACGGAACGGAGTACAGCATCTCAATGATCCCTCTCGGCGGCTATGTGAAAATGGTTGATAGCCGTGTCGATGAGGTGCCAGAACATGAGAAGCACCTAGCGTTTGATAAGAAGCCGTTATGGAAGCGAACCTCTATTGTTGCGGCTGGCCCCATCTTTAATTTTCTTTTCGCAATTTTTGCCTATTGGCTGGTATTTCTAATTGGTATCCCGGCTGTTAAGCCTGTAATTGGTGAAGTTACGCCCAATTCGATTGTTGCGGAAGCTGGAATTGAATCTGGAATGGAACTTAAATCGATATCTGGTATCAAAACTCCGGATTGGGAATCAGTAAATATGGGATTGATTTCTCATATTGGCGATGATTTGATGACGGTAACACTAACGTCAGCGAATGAAGTTGGTTCAGAAGTAACGAAAACGCTCGATTTACGTGAGTGGAAGTTCGACCCAGAAACTCAGTCAGCGATGCAGTCGTTAGGTTTTACTCCGTATACACCGGAGGTGTATCGAGTTATCGAGCAGGTCTCGCAAGGTGGAGCGGCGGAAAAAGCTGGTGTGCTTCCAGGTGATGAGGTTGTCGCAATTGGTCAACAACGCGTAACCGAATGGAAGCAAGTGGTTGAAGCGGTTCGTTCTAATCCTGATACACCGCTTGAATTGACGGTGTTACGTCAGGGTTATGAGCAAACATTGACGCTGACGCCCGGTAGCCGTGAGCTAGCTAACAAAGAAGTCGTTGGTTTTGCAGGTATTGCACCTAAAGTCGCAGAATGGCCAGAAAGTTATCGCTTCGATCTTCAGTTTGGTGTATTCGAGTCAATAGGTAAAGCAGTAGACAAAACTGGCCAAGTCATTGGTTTGACAATCAGCATGCTTAAGAAGCTGATTGTTGGAGACGTTGGTCTGAATAATCTGAGTGGACCAATATCAATAGCCAAAGGCGCAGGCGCGACAGCAGATTATGGTTTGGTCTACTTTTTAGGTTTTCTCGCTCTAATTAGTGTTAACCTAGGTATTATTAATCTCGTTCCTTTACCAATGTTGGATGGCGGTCATTTGTTGTTTTTTGCAATTGAAGCAGTCATTCGACGTCCTGTTCCTGAGAAAGTGCAGGAAATGGGCTTTAGAATTGGTGGTGCGATCATCTTCTCGCTCATGGCGTTAGCGCTATTTAATGATTTTACTCGTCTGTGATAGTTCAGAGACAAAAGCAGTAGCAAGGAATAATTAGAACAAGTATGGCGATTAAGCGAATTCTATTTGCAAGTTTACTGGCGACCAGTGTATCTGCAAATGGAGCAGAGAACTTCGTAGTTCAAGATATTGAAATCGATGGATTGCAGCGTGTAGCACTGGGTGCTGCATTGTTGAAAATGCCTGTACGTGTCGGTGATACCATTGGCCAAGGCGATGTTGCAGAAATTATCCGCGCCCTGTATGCATCTGGTAACTTTGAAGATGTGAAAGTGTTGCGTGACGGTGGTGTTCTGATGGTTCAAGTCAAAGAACGTCCTACCATTGCAAGCATCTCTTTTTCAGGTAACAAAGCAATCAAGGACGAGCAGCTACAAGAAAACCTGAACGCGTCTGGCGTTCGTGAAGGTGAAGCGCTTGACCGCACCACGCTAAGCAACATTGAAAAAGGCTTAGAAGACTTTTACTACAGCGTAGGTAAATACAACGCAACAGTAAAAGCGGTGGTGACTCCACTACCACGTAATCGTTCTGATCTTAAGTTTGTCTTTACTGAAGGTGTGTCAGCAAAAATTCAGCAAATCAACTTTATCGGTAATGAAGTGTTCAGTGATGAAGAACTGCTTTCGCGCTTTAACTTAAATGTTGATGTGCCGTGGTGGAATTTCCTTTCTGATGAAAAGTATCAAAAGCAAGTTCTTGCAGGCGATATTGAAGCACTCAAATCATTCTACCTGGATCGTGGTTACTTAAAATTTAACGTTGATTCGACACAAGTTGCAATCTCTCCTGACAAGAAAGGGGTATACATTACTCTTGGTCTAGAAGAGGGCGAGGTTTACACCGTTAAGGACGTGAAGTTCCGTGGTGATTTGATTGGCGAGGAAGCGACGTTCGAAAGACTTGTGCCATTTGAAGACAATGAGACATACAACGGCTCGTCGGTTACTTCAATGGAAGAAGGGATTAAGCGTGTGCTTGGTGAGTCCGGTTATGCTTATCCTCAAGTGAATACCATTCCAGAGTTTGACGACGAGAATCAAGAAGTTTCTTTGGTCGTTAACGTAGACCCGGGTAACCGAATTTATGTTCGTGATATTCGCTTCACGGGTAATAACTCAACCAAAGATGAAGTCCTTCGTCGTGAAATGCGTCAGATGGAAGGCAGTTGGTTGAACTCGAAATCGATTGAAACGGGTAAAACTCGTCTAAATCGTTTGGGCTACTTTGAAAATGTTGAAGTACAGACGGTTCGAGTTCCTGGTAGTGATGATCAAGTTGACCTAGTTTACTCTGTCAAAGAAGCGAACTCTGGTAGCGTTAACTTCGGTGTTGGCTACGGTACAGAATCGGGTGTGAGCTTCCAGGTTGGCCTGCAACAAGATAACTTTATTGGTAGCGGTAACCGTGTTGGTATCAACGCGATGATGAATGACTACCAGAAAAACATCAGTCTAGATTACCGTGATCCGTACTGGAACTTAGACGGTGTAAGCTTAGGTGGTAAGGTTTTCTATAACGAATTTGAAGCTAAAGAAGCCAATATCGTTGACTATACCAACGAAAGCTATGGCGCGAGCTTAACGTGGGGCTTCCCATTCGATGAGTTGAACCGTTTTGAATTCGGTGTCGGTTATACGCACAACAAGATCGGTAACTTATCGCCTTACTTGCAGGTAGAGCAGTTCTTACGAGCACAAGCAGACAACATTGATTCTAGTGGAGCGTTGAACACAAACGACTTCGACTTCAATATCTCTTGGACACGTAATAACTTAAACCGTGGCTATTTCCCAACAGCAGGTAACCATCAACGTGCATTCTATAAAATGACCGTACCTGGCTCTGACGTTCAATACTTCAAAATGCAGTACGATGTTCGCCAGTATGTGCCATTGACTAAAAAGCACGAGTTTACCCTCTTGTTCCGTGGCCGCTTAGGTTACGGTAATGGTTACGGTCAAACGGATGGTAACGATAACTTGTTCCCATTCTACGAAAACTACTACGCAGGTGGCTTTACATCGCTTCGTGGCTTTGGCTCAAACTCTGTTGGTCCTAAAGCGGTTTACCGTGATACATCTGGTTCAAACAATGGCGCAGATACAGCAACAGATGACTCTGTTGGTGGTAACGCCGTAGCGCTAGCAAGTGTTGAGTTGATTGTCCCAACACCATTTGCATCAGAAGAAGTACAAAACCAAATTCGTACCAGTATCTTCTTTGATATGGCAAGTGTTTGGGATACGGAGTTTGACTACCGCGATTCAGGTGCGGAATATGGTGACCGTTACTACTACGATTACTCAGATCCAACCAACTACCGCTCTTCTTACGGTGCGGCGTTGCAGTGGATGTCTCCAATGGGGCCACTAGTCTTCTCACTAGCGAAACCAATTAAGAAATTTGATGGCGATGATGAAGAGTTCTTCACATTCACTATCGGTAGAACTTTCTAAAGAGGAAAATATTTTGAATAAAATGATCAAAGCGGCTGGGATTGGCCTTCTTGTACTGAGCTCTTCAATGTTTGCAAATGCGGCAGAAGCTGCACAGAAAATTGCTTACGTAAATACAGCTCAAGTTTTCCAAGCTCTTCCTCAACGTGAAGTTGTACTACAAAAAATGCAGAAAGACTTCAAAAGCAAAGCTGATGAACTGAAGTCAATCCAAGCGCAAGCTAAAACAAAGATCGAAAAGCTACAACGTGACGGTGAGCTTTTGGGTCAAGACGAAGTAGAAAAGCTACGTATCGATATCGCGAAGCTAGACAGCGAGTACAAAGTGAAAGCACAAGCACTTGAAAAAGCAAGTGCGCGTCGTGAAGCTGAAGAAAAAGCGAAGCTTTTCAAAACGATTCAAGATGCAGTTAAGAAAGTCGCAGACAAAAATGGTTACGATCTTGTGATTGATATCTCTGCTTTGCAGTACGGCAAGCCAGAATACAATATTTCTGAAGACGTAATTAAAGCTCTAAAATAAGAAGTTATGAAGACATTAACATTAGCCGAATTGGCGACAATTACCGGGGGTGAGCTGTTTGGTGACGAGTCTCTCGTTGTAAGCCGTGTTGCTCCAATGGATAAAGCACAAGAAGGTGACGTAACCTTCTTGTCTAACCCAAAATACGCAAAACACCTTTCTGAGTGCCAAGCTACCGTCGTTATGGTAAAGGCTGAGCATAAAGATCAATGCGTTGGAAATGCGCTAGTGGTTTCAGACCCTTATGTCGCATTTGCTCGTGTGGTCCAAGCGATGGATACCACACCAAAACCGGCAGACGATATTGCACCAAGTGCTGTGATTGCCGCTGACGTTAAGATGGGTGAGAACGTTACAATCGGCGCTAACGCTGTGATTGAAACGGGCGTAGAACTCGGCGATAACGTAAGCGTTGGCGCTGGTTGTTTTATCGGTAAGAACGCCAAGCTAGGGAATAACACCAAGCTTTGGGCTAATGTCACTATCTATCATGAAGTGTCATTGGGTGATGACTGTCTCGTTCAATCGGGTACCGTCATTGGCTCTGATGGCTTCGGTTATGCGAATGACAAAGGCGAGTGGATCAAAATTCCTCAGCTTGGTTCAGTGCGTATCGGTAACCGCGTTGAGATTGGTGCTTGTACTACGATTGACCGCGGTGCACTCGAAGATACTATCATTGAAGACAATGTCATTCTGGATAACCAACTTCAAATCGCGCACAACGTGCAGATCGGATATGGTACCGTGATGCCTGGTGGTACTATTGTCGCGGGCAGTACAAAAATTGGTAAGTACTGCCAGATTGGCGGCGCGTCTGTTCTGAATGGCCATATCACTATCGCAGATGGTGTGGCGATTACAGGTATGGGCATGGTAATGCGCAGTATCGAAGAAAAAGGCCTTTACTCATCAGGTATTCCGCTACAAACGAACAGAGAGTGGCGTAAAACTGCAACTCGAGTTCACCGTATTGATGAGATGAATAAGCGCCTGAAAGCGGTTGAAAAACAGCTGGAACAGAAAGAAGAAATTTAGAACAAGTTATCTTTCGCTCTGTATTTAACGTGAAAGCTAACAGGCTCTAGTTCCATATTCTGTACGAAGACTCGCGAAATGCGGGTCTTTTTCTTCTATAATGACGCGCTCTAAGTAGATTTAACTCCAAGATGGTGCGTATTTTGCTAATATATTGCAAAGCGATTCGGCTTTACGACCTGTTGCCACGTTTGCCATCTTGGCGGCAAAAAATTGATATAGGAAGACGACTTTGACTACTGAAAAGAAAACGATGAACATCTCTGAAATTCAAGAGCTACTACCTCATCGCTACCCATTCTTATTGATCGACCGAGTGATAGACTTCCAAGAAGAGAAGTACCTTCACGCGATTAAAAACGTGTCGGTTAACGAACCTCAGTTCACAGGTCACTTTCCTCAACTACCAGTATTCCCAGGTGTTTTGATTTTAGAAGCAATGGCTCAGGCAACAGGCTTACTTGCATTTAAATCATTTGGTGCACCAACAGAAAATGAACTGTACTACTTTGCAAGCGTAGACGGCGCGAAATTCCGTAAACCAGTGGTTCCGGGCGACCAATTGGTTATTGAGGTAGAATTTCTGAAAGAACGTCGCGGCATTGCTGCATTTAGCGGTGTAGCAAAAGTTGACGGCGAAGTGGTATGTTCTGCAGAACTGAAGTGTGCTCGTCGAGAGTTTTAATATGATTCATGAAACCGCTAAAATCCACCCGGCAGCGGTGGTAGAAGAGGGCGCCAAAATTGGTGCTAACGTAACAGTAGGTCCTTTTACGTACATCACCTCTACGGTTGAAATTGGTGAAGGCACAGAAGTGATGTCTCACGTTGTGATCAAAGGTCACACGACTATTGGCAAAGATAACCGTATTTTCCCACATGCTGTCATCGGCGAAGAAAACCAAGACAAAAAATACGGTGGTGAAGACACAACTGTGGTTATCGGTGACCGTAACGTCATTCGTGAAGCGGTCCAAGTTCACCGCGGCACAGTGCAGGACAAAGCAACCACGATCATTGGTGATGACAACTTATTGTGTGTGAATGCACACGTTGCGCATGATGTTGTTATTGGTAACCACACTCATATCGGTAATAACTCGATTCTTGGTGGTCACGTTACTGTTGATGATTATGCTGGTGTGATGGCACTGTCTGCGATTCACCCGTTTTGTACAGTGGGCGCTTACGCGTACATTGGCGGCTGCTCAGCAGTGGTGCAAGATGTCCCAGCTTACGTACTCGCGCAAGGTAACCACGCCACACCTTTCGGCTTGAACCTTGTTGGCTTGAAGCGTAATGGCTTTGAGAAACCAGAGATTCGTGCGCTACAAAAAGCGTATAAAGAAATCTACCGTTCAGGTAAGACGCTAGAAGAAGTGAAGCCTATTCTAGCTGAAATGGCTCAAGAGTGGCCAGCAGTGAAGCGTTTCTCAGATATTCTGGAAACGACGGAACGTGGCATTATTCGTTAATTGGCGAATGAACCAATAAATAAAAAGATCGTGACCGAATTTGAGGTTACGATCTTTTTGTGTTTTATGGATAAGGCAAACCGTTATCCATAGCGCACAGGAAAAATAGCGAAGTAGATATGGAAAGACCATTACGTATTGGCATCATTGCCGGAGAATTGTCTGGCGATACGCTAGGTGAAGGCTTTATCAAAGCAGTAAAGCAGCAATATCCAGACGCAGAGTTCGTAGGCATTGGCGGTCCGAAAATGATAGCCCAAGGTTGCGAGTCTCTGTTTGATATGGAAGAGCTTGCGGTGATGGGATTAGTCGAGGTTTTAGGCCGCTTACCGAGACTTCTTAAAGTGAAAGCTGAGCTCGTTCAGTATTTTACTCAGAATCCGCCTGATGTTTTCATAGGGATCGACGCTCCTGACTTCAACTTACGCTTGGAGCTTGACCTCAAGCAAGCGGGCATTAAAACCGTTCATTACGTGAGTCCGTCTGTTTGGGCTTGGCGTCAGAAGCGCATCTTTAAAATAGAAGCGGCAACGAACTTGGTACTAGCATTTCTTCCGTTTGAGAAAGCGTTCTACGACAAATTTAATGTACCTTGCGAGTTCATTGGTCATACCTTGGCTGATGCCATCCCACTAGAATCAGAACAAGCGCCTGCACGTGAGTTGCTTGGTTTAGAACAAGATAAAAAGTGGCTTGCTGTCCTGCCAGGCAGTCGTGGTAGCGAGTTAAAAATGCTCTCAGAGCCATTTATTGAAACCTGCAAGTTACTCCATAAAAAATTTCCAGAACTGGGGTTTGTTGTCGCGCTTGTTAATCAAAAACGCCGTGAGCAGTTTGAACAAGCATGGAAAGAGCTAGCGCCAGAGTTGGACTTCAAGTTAGTTGATGACACCGCACGCAACGTCATCACCGCATCCGATGCCGTGATGTTGGCCTCCGGTACCGTAGCGTTGGAGTGTATGCTTCTCAAGCGTCCAATGGTGGTGGGTTATCGTGTGAATGCATTTACTGCTTTTTTAGCTAAACGTCTATTGAAAACGAAGTATGTGTCATTGCCGAATATCTTGGCGGATGATGAGCTCGTCAAAGAATATCTACAAGATGAGTGCACACCAGACAATTTGTTTACTGAGGTTTCTCGCTTATTGGAAAGCGACAATAAACCGATGTTAGATAAGTTTACGGAAATGCATCATTGGATTCGTAAAGATGCGGACCAACAAGCCGCAAACGCGGTTCTAAAACTGATTGAGAAATAGAGATTTATCATGGCTGTTAAACCAAAAGTGACCAAAACCAAAGTTGAACTCCCTCCGTTTGAATATCCGCAAGGTTATCAGCTTGTGGCCGGAGTCGACGAGGTAGGACGTGGCCCTTTGGTAGGAGACGTCGTCACCGCTGCGGTTATCCTTGATCCTAACAATCCTATTGAAGGGTTGAACGATTCGAAAAAATTGACCGAAAAGAAACGCATGGCGTTGCTTCCTGAAATCAAAGAAAAAGCATTGGCGTGGGCGGTCGGGCGTTGTTCTCCTGAAGAAATTGATCAACTGAATATTTTACAGGCGACTATGGTTGCGATGCAGCGTGCAGTGGCGGGGTTACAGGTTCAACCTGATTTGGTGTTGATTGATGGTAACCGTTGTCCGGAGCTGCCAATGGATGCTCAAGCTGTAGTAAAAGGCGATCTACGTGTTGCCGAAATCAGTGCGGCTTCAATTATTGCCAAAGTCGTGCGTGACCAAGAGATGGAAGAGTTGGATAAACTTCATCCACAATTTGGCTTCGCGAAGCACAAAGGTTACCCAACTAAAGCGCACTTTGAAGCGATTGAGCAACACGGAGTGATCAGTGAACACCGCAAGAGTTTCAAGCCAGTAAAAAAAGCGTTAGGCATAGAATAATCAAACGATCTAATTGGTGTTATAAACCCAACCTCTTTAGGTTAGAATCCCCAACAAAATAGAGTTACACGGTACCTGTTAATGTCAGATCCCAAATTCATCCACCTGCGTGTTCATAGTGACTTCTCGATGGTGGATGGCCTCAACAAAGTTCCGCCAATCGTAAAGAAAGTTGCTGAGCTCGGTATGCCCGCAATGGCGTTGACCGACTTTACCAACCTATGTGGTTTGGTGAAGTTTTACGGTACGGCGCATGGCAGTGGTGTTAAACCGATCATCGGTGCTGACTTTAAAATGCAGTCGGACGAGTTTGGTGAAGAGCTGACACAAGTGACTTTGCTTGCGGCGGATAATGTAGGTTATAAGAACCTGACGTTATTGATATCAAAAGCGTACTTACGTGGACATGTTCAACACCACCCAGTGATTGATAAAGCCTGGTTGGCTGAAATGTCTGAAGGCCTGATTGTATTATCCGGCGGTAAAAGCGGGGAAATTGGTCGCGGCCTTTTGAAAGGCAACCGTCAAATAGTGCAAGGGTGTGTTGATTTCTATAAACAGCATTTTCCAGATCGCTTTTATCTTGAGCTACTTCGTACCGGTCGTCCAGATGAAGAAACTTATCTTCACTTTGCGGTTGAATTGGCAGAGCAGCAAGACTTGCCAGTAGTGGCGACCAATGAAGTTGTATTCCTGAGTCCAGACCTATTTGATGCTCATGAAATACGCGTAGCGATTCACGATGGTTACACATTAGAAGATCCGCGTAGGCCAAAAAACTACAGTCCGCAGCAATATCTTCGTACAGAAGAAGAAATGTGTGAGCTGTTTGCTGATATTCCTGAAGCGTTAGAAAACAGTGTCGAGATAGCGAAGCGTTGTAACGTGACTGTGCGCTTAGGTGAGTACTTCCTACCAGCTTTCCCAACCGAAGGGATGAAAGAGACTGAGTTCCTAGTCATGAAATCCCGAGAGGGGTTGGAAGAGCGTTTAGAGTTCCTATTTCCAGATGAGGAAGAGAGAAAACGTCGCCGCCCTGAATATGATGAACGTCTTCAGATAGAGCTAGATGTTATCAACCAAATGGGATTTCCTGGTTACTTCTTGATCGTAATGGAGTTCATCCAGTGGTCAAAAGATAATGGAATTCCTGTCGGTCCTGGACGTGGTTCCGGTGCTGGTTCTTTGGTGGCTTACGCACTAAAAATCACCGATCTGGATCCACTAGAATACGACTTGCTGTTCGAACGTTTCTTGAACCCAGAACGTGTTTCGATGCCCGATTTCGACGTCGATTTCTGTATGGATAAACGTGACCAGGTTATTGACCACGTTGCGGAAATGTACGGTCGTGACGCGGTGTCTCAGATCATCACGTTTGGTACCATGGCGGCAAAAGCGGTAATCCGTGACGTTGGCCGCGTATTGGGCCACCCATTTGGTTTTGTTGATCGTATTTCAAAGCTGATCCCGCCCGATCCAGGTATGACGCTAGATAAAGCGTTTAAAGCTGAACCTGCACTACCTGAATTGTATGAGGCCGATGAGGAAGTTAAAGAACTCATCGACATGTGTCATATTTTGGAAGGCTGTACGCGAAACGCCGGTAAACACGCTGGTGGTGTTGTAATTTCACCTACAACAATTACCGATTTTGCGCCAATTTATGCAGACGCTGAAGGTCACTTTCCGGTTACTCAATTTGATAAAAACGATGTTGAGACCGCTGGCCTAGTTAAGTTTGACTTCTTAGGTTTACGTACCTTAACCATTATTGACTGGGCGTTAGGGCTGATTAACCCACGCCTAGAGCGAGAAGGTAAAGAACCGGTTCAAATTGAATCCATACCGTTAGAAGACCCTGCCTCTTTCCGTTTGTTGCAAAACTCTGAAACGACAGCAGTATTCCAGCTTGAATCTCGAGGCATGAAAGAGCTGATCAAACGACTTCAGCCAGACTGTTTCGAAGACATCATCGCATTGGTAGCACTCTTCCGTCCGGGTCCTTTGCAATCGGGCATGGTAGATAACTTTATCGACCGTAAACATGGTCGAGAAGCGATCTCTTATCCAGATGAAAAGTGGCAACACGAGTCGCTAAAAGAGACGCTTGATCCAACCTACGGCATCATCCTGTATCAAGAGCAGGTAATGCAGATTGCGCAGATCTTAGCAGGTTACACGCTAGGTGGTGCGGACATGCTTCGTCGTGCAATGGGTAAGAAAAAGCCAGAAGAGATGGCAAAACAACGTGCTATCTTTGAAGAAGGTGCGATAAAGAACGGTATCGATGGCGAGTTGGCGATGAAAATCTTCGACTTGGTAGAGAAGTTCGCCGGTTATGGTTTTAACAAATCGCACTCTGCTGCTTATGCATTGGTTTCTTATCAAACTCTTTGGCTGAAAACACATTATCCTGCCGAATTTATGGCTGCGGTAATGACAGCCGATATGGATAACACGGAAAAAGTCGTTGGCTTGGTCGATGAGTGTTTCCGTATGAAGCTCACCGTGCTGCCACCAGACATCAACTCTGGCCTATATCGCTTTAATGTTGATGAAAATGGCGCAATTGTTTACGGTATTGGTGCGATAAAAGGGGTTGGTGAGGGCCCTATCGATGCGATTCTTGAGGCGAGAAATAAAGGTGGTCACTTTAAAGACCTATTTGATTTCTGTGCTCGAGTTGATCTAAAACGTGTCAATAAACGAGTGATAGAGAAGCTGATTTACGCGGGCGCGTTGGATCGACTAGGCCCACACCGCGCGGCGATGATGGCGTCACTCAATGATGCGGTAAAAGCAGCAAGTCAACATCACCAAGCTGAGGCGTTTGGTCAAACGGATATGTTTGGTGTGCTGACGGATGCACCTGAAGAAGTAGAGCATAAGTATACGCAGGTTCCGCCTTGGCCAGAAAAAGTGTGGTTAGAGGGCGAGCGTGATACCCTAGGTCTATATTTGACAGGGCACCCAATTAACGCCTACGTAAAGGAACTAAACAAATACACCAGTTGTCGACTAAAAGACGCAACGCCCACTCGCCGCGATCAATCTGTCACGGTAGCCGGCCTGGTTATTGCCGCTCGTGTAATGACGACCAAGCGTGGTACACGAATTGGTATTATGACACTGGATGACCGAAGTGGCCGCATGGAAGTGATGTTGTTCTCTGATGCGCTGGATCGATACGCTGAACTTCTCGAAAAAGACAGAATTTTGGTCGTTTCTGGACAGGTCAGCTTTGATGACTTCAACGGTGGCCTTAAAATGTCGGCGCGTGAAGTTATGGATCTCGGCAGTGCGCGCGAGAAATACGCTCGTGGTTTGTCGGTATCGATAGATGCAAATCAGATCAACGATCAGTTTTTTGAGCAGTTCAGCCGTATTTTAGAACCGCACAAAGCCGGAACCGTACCCGTCAATGTATACTACCAGCGTGCCGACGCCAGAGCGCGGTTAACATTGGGCACCGAGTGGCGAGTTACGCCAAGTGATACATTACTCGACGATTTAAAACAGTTGCTTGGCAAAAGCCAGGTAGAACTCGAATTTAACTAAAAATTCAGCGCAATATGTTAGACGCTGAGTAAACAAGGATTCATAGATGAGCCTAAACTTTCTTGAATTTGAAAAGCCAATTGCAGAACTAGAAGCGAAAATTGAAGCATTACGTGATGTCTCTCGTCACGGTGGTGATTCTGCGATTGACCTGGATAAAGAAATCGAACAGCTTGAGAAGAAAAGCTTAGAGCTGAAGAAAAAAACCTTCAGCGACCTAGGCGCATGGGAAACAGCTCAACTGGCTCGTCACCCACTACGTCCTTACACGCTAGATTACATCCAACACGCTTTTGAGGAGTTTGATGAATTAGCGGGTGACCGCGCGTTTGCAGACGACAAAGCGATTGTGGGTGGCATGGCTCGCCTTGAAGGCCGCCCTGTGATGATCATTGGTCACCAAAAAGGTCGTGAAACCAAAGAGAAAGTGAAACGTAACTTTGGTATGCCAAAACCAGAAGGTTACCGTAAAGCGCTACGTTTGATGGAAATGGCAGAGCGTTTCAACATGCCGATCATCACATTTATCGACACGGCTGGCGCGTATCCAGGTGTGGGCGCAGAAGAGCGTGGTCAATCTGAAGCTATCGCGAAAAACCTAAAAGTGATGTCTGGTCTTAAAGTACCAGTAATCTGTAACGTTGTCGGTGAAGGCGGTTCTGGTGGTGCACTAGCAATCGGTGTAGGCGACTACGTGAACATGCTTCAGTACTCTACGTACTCAGTAATTTCTCCTGAGGGTTGTGCTTCAATCTTATGGCGTGATTCAGACAAAGCGCCACAAGCGGCAGAGGCAATGGGCCTAACTGCTCCGCGTCTTAAAGAGCTTGAACTGATCGACGAAATCATTGAAGAGCCACTAGGCGGCGCTCATCGCGATCATGTTCAAATGGCAGCGAATATGAAAGCGACACTACTTCGTCAGCTAGAAGATCTAGAACAACTGGATGAAGAGACGCTACGTGAACGTCGTTACCAGCGCCTAATGAGCTACGGTTACTGTTAATTTCGGTGATTGCTGTTAAGCGTTAGCTGATATCTCAATTGATAACAGTTAAAATAGAAAGGGTTGGATGAGAGTCCAGCCCTTTTTTGCATCTATCGGATCGTTTATGGAATCGCTTTACCTGCATTTTGCTCAAGTTCTCGGCCGCTACTATCAATTAGGCACTAAGGTTGTCTTGGCGTTTAGCGGAGGAGTGGATTCACGTCTTTTACTCGAATTACTCAGTCGCTACCAACAAGCGCATTCGATAGAGTGTCACGCTGTGTATGTGCACCATGGTTTAAGCTCGAATGCCGATAATTGGGCCGATAAATGCTTACTTTGGGCACAACAAGTGGGGATATCTTGCTCGATTGAGCGAGTGAGCTTAGACATCAGCAATGGTGAAAGTATTGAACTTCTTGCTCGTGAAGCTCGCTACCAAGCCTTAACTAAGTACATTCAAGAAGGCGATATACTGTTGACTGGTCAACATGCCGACGATCAAATAGAGACTTTTCTCCTTGCTCTTAAGCGCGGTAGCGGGCCAAAAGGGTTATCTTCGATGGCGGAGAGTATGCCGTTTTCTTGCGGATCTCTAGTTCGACCATTGCTTACTATCAAGCGGAAAACCATCGAAGACGCGGCTACTAAATTAGGTTTGGAGTGGGTGGAAGACGAAAGCAATCAAGATACCCGTTATGATCGTAACTTTCTTCGTCATTGTGTTATTCCTGAGTTGTCTGGTCGTTGGCCGAGTATCCATAAAGCGGTTCAGCGCAGTGCAAGTTTATGTGCTCAACAAGAAGCGCTATTGGATGAACTATTGAGCGCGGTGTTTGAACGCGCTTTACAAACGGATCTAAGTTTGAGTATTGAAGAGCTGGCTAAGCACAGTGAGTTAGCTCGTGCGCGCTTGATTCGTATGTGGCTAGCTAATCTTAATACTAGTATGCCGACTCAGGTACAACTCAATCTCATCTGGAATGAAGTGGCATTAGCTCAGCAAGATGCCAACCCCAAACTACAACTTAAACAAGGTGAAGTGCGCCGTTTTCGAAATCGTCTCTATTGGGTAACGGAAATCGCTGACGTCACTGAGTGGCAAAGTACGATTCAAGTCGATACCGTTTTATCGCTTCCAGAGCGGCTAGGGGAGCTGACCTTAACGACGAGTTCTAGCAACGCAACGATTGCGCTTCCGAGTCAGCCAGAATTGCTTCGCGTGACCTTTAATCCGGAAGGCTTATCAGCGCATCCAACCACGCGTAATCACAGTCGAAAACTGAAGAAGTTGTTCCAAGAATACAATGTGCCAAGCTGGCTGCGTCGTCAAATTCCGATTTTGATGTATCAAGATCGAGTCGTTGCTGTGGCAGATCTGTTCGTTGATCAGGCGTTTAATGGTCAAGATTGTGAACTTATTTGGCGCAGGTAATGAAAATTCATGCCACAATGTCGATTATAAAATATAAAAATCCTTAAATAATAATTGATTAGGTGAAGCAATGAAGAAAACAATCATGGGTGCAATGGTGGCGTTAACCATGTTTAGTGGGCAAGCTCTAGCTGCGGGAGATGCTACAGCAGGTCAAGCAAAGTCGGGAGTATGCGCGGCGTGTCATGGCGCTGATGGTATTGCTGTCATTCCGGGTTACCCAAATCTGAAAGGGCAAAATGAGCAATATATTATCAGTTCAATTAAAGCTTATAAAAATAAAGAGCGAACAGGTGGGCTTGCTGCTGTGATGCAAGCTCAAGCTTCATTGTTGTCTGATGAAGATATCGCTAACCTAGCGGCTTACTACGCAAGTTTGAAGTAAACGCGAGTCTGAAAAAGCTTGGACGATTGGGCATTGAGCAGTCCTCACTGGGGTTTTATCAACTCACGATATTCGCTATGTTAATTTGCTCAATCTGGATTTTCGCTGGTGGATCAGAGACAAACATTGAATGTTGCGAAACGCTAAACGATAATAAGCGCAATCGATTGAAGCTTAAGGGATGAACATGAAAAAAATTGAAGCGATTATCAAGCCATTTAAACTGGATGATGTTCGAGAAGCGCTAGCTGAAGTTGGCATTACAGGGATGACCGTCTCTGAAGTGAAAGGTTTTGGTCGCCAAAAAGGTCACACAGAGCTTTACCGTGGTGCAGAGTATATGGTGGACTTTCTACCTAAAGTGAAGCTCGAAATCGTTGTAACGGAAGATGTGGCTGATAAATGCGTAGAGACAATCATTGAAACCGCGCAAACTGGTAAGATTGGTGATGGTAAAATATTCGTCACTGATATTGAGCGTGTGGTTCGTATTCGTACTGGTGAAGAAGACGAAGACGCGATCTAAGGTTTCTTGTCACCTGTTTCGTATTTATTATGCTAAAAGGGAGCCAAGTGGCTCCTTTTTTGTTGTTTGCTTATTAGTGAAATCATTTAACCCGAGATTGGTTGTTCTAGATTTCGGGTGCCTACATTCAGGTTTGTCGTATGTTTAAGCGTTTTTTTCTGGCGTTAGCTTTTCTTATTATGGCGGTATTGGTCGGCTTCCAGGTTATTTTCACCGTACCAGATCAGCCGCAAATCATTACTCAAAGAGGCTCAGAGTTGACGCAGGATATTAGGTGTATCGAATTTAGCGGCTCAAAAGCTCTGGATCAGGGCGGTGAAATCAATGTACTTGTCTGGAATATCTACAAACAGAACCGAACGAATTGGCAAAGTGCACTCAATGAATTCTCTGCTGATAAGCAGCTGCTGTTATTGCAAGAAGCCAGCATGACACCATCATTTAAACAGTGGTTGGTGGATGGTCGCTGGGTTAGTAATCAAGTGAGTGCTTTTAAGGCGCTGGGTAGCGGTGCCGGTGTAATTAGTATTGCTCAAGGGCAACCAGAAAAAGCCTGCGCTTACACCTCTAAAGAGCCGTGGCTTCGCTTACCTAAGTCTGCATTATATAGCCAGTATCACTTGAGTAATGGCGAGAAACTCGCAGTGGTGAATGTACATGCGATTAACTTCACCGTAGGTACAAAAGAGTATATATCTCAGTTAACGGCGCTTGAAATGCTTTTAAAGCATCATGTGGGGCCAATTCTATTTGCTGGAGACTTCAATAGCTGGAGTAAATCTCGCGTTAATGCGATGAGGCAGGCCTTAAAGGCTGCGGACTTACAAGAGGTGGCGTTCTTGCCGGATCATCGAGTCCAATTTATAACAGGGTTACCACTGGACCATGTGTTTTACCGAGGTCTGACGCTTAAGTACGCAAAAGCGCCGCAGAGCGACGCTTCCGATCATAACCCATTGTTATTGTCATTTACGTTAAATGACTAGCTTAGGTTACCACAATATAAAGTGCCCAAATAACGTAGAAGAATACCCATGGCAGGCTTGCAATCACCAAAGCTTGGCCACGTTCAAACTCCGTCCACGTCAGTACAACGCCGTAGCCGAGCACAATGTACCAAGGCAGAAGCAAAGGTAACGAGCTAGCGAAATGAGACCATTCGTTAGTAAGAGGCAGCTTTAATAGACCATTGAGGCTATTTAAATCGGCAGCGTAAGTCATTACCTGACCATGCTTGAGTAGCAAGCTCGCGTAACTTGCTACATCGCCCAATACTGCTGGGAATAAGATAGCACACGATGCGGCAAACCATTTCCAGTAACCGTATTGTTGTTTGCTTGCCTTTGTTGCAAGAAAGAACCAAAGCGCGAGCAATAGTAAGGTGGCAAAGCGGTTGAATACATCATTGATGATCGCGCTTGCCATTAGCGTGTTTGGTTCTAATAGCTCAATCTGCTTCGGGTCGATTTGCTGAAATTGCGCAGCAAGTTGGTCACTGAGCCACGTGAAATCGACATTCGAAAAGTAAGCACCCCAGAATAAAAACGGACTAAGCATCAGGAAGATGAACGGTTGCCATCCCCATCCACCGCGTTGATAAAGCGCAAGAAAACAAGATGTTGGAGAACGAAAAATGTCCAACAGCATCACAAGTGGATTGCTTGATGGGTTCATACACTTACCTTCGTTACGTCAACGTACAACTTAAGCTTTTGACCTGGTTGTAAGTATTTTTTCTTGTGTAGCGAGTTCCATTTCACGATGTCGTTCGTTTTTACTTTGAACTTGCTTGCAATGCCGCTAATGGTGTCGCCAGAGCGAACGTTGTAGAAAACGGTACGGATCACAGAACCTTTGTCTGAGTCTTTCCAAATCACTAGCTTTTGACCCACACGCAATGGATCTTTAGGGCCCATACCATTCCATTTAGCTAACGATTTATACGACACTTTATTGTTACGTGCGATTGACCACAAACTTTCTCCAGACTGAACGACATGGGTGAGCTTGAGTTGACCACGAGCACGAGATTGAGTCTTGTTTAATCGGTTTTGTGCCGTTAATGCATATTTTGCATCGTCTTTTGTTGATGTCGGAATCAATAGGTATTGACCAATACGAATGTTGTTATTCGATAGGCCGTTGGCACGTCGAATGACTTTCGTGGTTGTGCCGTATTTATTAGCTAGCACGCTTAAAGAGTCACCAGATTTCACCTTGTAGCGAGCGACCTTCATCCCTTTACCGCGATTTTTCTCCACCTTGGTGAGAAAAGTCTCTTTTTTCTCTACGGGAATCAAAAGTTGGTGCGGCCCCTCAGGCGCTGTCGACCACTGGTTGTATGCTGGGTTGTAACTCTGCAACTCTTTTACGCTAATGCCGGCATAATCTGCGGCAATAGCCAGATCTAACTGCTCTTCTGGATCAACAAGCGTTAGAACAGGCTTGTTTGGAATTGCAGGAATATTAAGTCCGTACTTGTCTTGGTTTGCGATAACGTCAGCCAAGGCCAATAGCTTAGGAACGTAACTGCTGGTCTCTTTTGGTAAGTCTAATGAGAAGAAATCGATAGGTTTACCGAGCTTTTTATTCTTACGAATTGCGCTAGAAACTCGGCCTCCACCGCTGTTATAAGCGGCGATTGCATGTTCCCAGTTACCATCAAAACGCTCGTTTAGTTGTACTAGGTAGTCCAGCGCTGCATCCGTTGCTGCTGCCACATCTCTGCGACCGTCATACCAGTAGTTTTGCTCTAATCCCATCATTTTTCCGGTGCCTGGGACAAATTGCCACAACCCAGCCGCGCTGCCATGTGAGTAGGCAAAGGCATCGAATGAACTTTCCACTACAGGAAGTAATGCAAGCTCCATTGGGAGTCCGCGCTCTTCGATACGTTTTGTGATCATGTATAGAAAAGGAGTCGCACGCTTAGATACCGTGTAAAGGTGATTTGGGTGCTTTAAATACCACGTACGGTAGTAGTCCACTTTCTTGTGGTTTGGGATATCCATGTCCAGCTGCATGGCGATACGTTGCCACACATCTTCTTGTTCTTGGGGGGAGAGAACTTTAGGCGCGTCGTTAGCGGATTTTTTTGCTAGTGACGATTTATTGCCCGGTTGAGCTTTTACTGCATTTTGCTTTGCAGTCTGCTCAGATTTATTGGTTTCTGGTGTAGAAGACGTTGAATCTGACTGAGTCAATTGACAGCCAGATAATAACAACGCCAACGCCCAAGTATACTTCAAACGCATGGATTCAGCCTATTTAGGGCCTGTTTATCTTCACCTGCCTGTCGCGCAACGTAATGTGCGTGGCAGTCGCAAGATAATAGACATCTTTTAAACACTAACTAATTTATAGAGGCAAAGAGCTTCTAATTATGCAATGGGGAGAAATTCAAATAGATTTATATCAACCCCAAACGTAAGAGAAGCGCCAGTGGCGCTTCTCGAAAAATCAGTCCCTGATAATACTGGGGTCTTGCAAACTTACAAGCAGAAAATGGTTAAAATTCGTTCTTCCACTCGCGTAAAGCAGTAAAAACCGAGCATGGATCGCTATTTTTAATGCGACTAGCAACAGATTGAACCACGTCAGGGTTAGAGGTTCGCAAGAACGGATTAATCCACTTTTCTTTGCGTATTGTTGTTGGAAGTGTCGGAATGTTGAGTGCTCGCAGTCGGTTTACATCGTCGCGATATTGGCGAAGTTGCTCATTGTCAGGTTCAACCGCTAGAGCAAACGCCACGTTACTCGCGGTGTATTCATGCGCGCAGAAGACTTGAGTTTCTTCTGGTAGAGACGTTAGTTTGCTCAGTGATTCAAACATTTGCTCAGGCGTACCTTCAAAAATACGACCGCAGCCAGCAGAAAAGAGCACATCACCGCAAAACAGTTTTCCGTCCCCAACGTAACCGATATGGCCCAAAGTATGGCCGGGTAACCCAAGTACTAAGAAAATCTCACCAAACAACTCCAGCTTGTCGCCTTCTTCCATTGGTGTCGTTAGGGTTGGAATTGGCTCTGATTTTGGGCCCACAACGGCGACGTCAGGAAATGCACGCACTAAGTCTGGAACGCCACCAATGTGATCGTTGTGGTGGTGCGTAATTAAAATCGCTTCTAAAGTTAATTCGTTAGCCTGCAGAAATTCTAATACTGGCTTCGCATCGCCCGGATCAACGACTGCGCAGCGCTTATCGCTATTTTGTATCAGCCAGATGTAATTATCATTAAATGCGGGTATGCTTTTGATCTCTAACACGATTCGTTCTCCGTCACCCATTTTAGTCAGGTGGTTAATGAAACCAGCACTCAGCAACAAAACTATACCACACCCGTCGACTTGGTCAGCAATGAACAACGGTCCGTGGGTGCTTGAGTCAATCCAGACCCGACTTGATGAATGGTGCCCGAAACTCTTCGGCTACCATATGCTCAAACTGGGCGGGTTGAGCTGTGAGCTAACCAGCTGTAATTGTAACATTCAACACCAAGTCAACGTAGATATCCAGAACCCGTTGCATAATGTGATTGCAGATGGTTACGAATTACCCTTTTTGGAAAAAAGCTTTGATGTTGTGATACTCGCTCATCAGCTCGACTATGCAAGCGATCCACACCGTTTGTTGCGTGAAGTCGATAGAGTGATGATGGATGATGGCTATGTAATTATTACTGGATTCAACCCATTAAGCTTGACTGGATTAGCGAGTTTGCTTCCATGGCGTAAACATAATTTGCCTTGGAGTGGACGAATGTTTACGTCGAACCGCATCAAAGATTGGTTAGGGTTACTTAATTATCAAGTGATTCATTGTGATCGTTATGCGCTGTTTCCGATGAAACGTTACCGTACGATGTGGACATGGTTGGAAAATAGTCTTGGTGATTGGGCATCACCCGCTGGGAGTTTGTATTACATAGTCGCGCGGAAACGGACATACCCTCTCAAGCCTATCAAACCGCATTGGCGCTTGAAGAAAAAGCTCACACCACTTGGGGTGATGAATCGAGAGGGTAACACTATGAGGAAAGAATCTCGCTAAGAGGGTTGGTAACCTGTATCTTCCTCAGTTGGGTTTTCTGCAGCAGTCCGGGCTAGCTCATCACACATTTCGTTCTCACGATGGCCCGCGTGGCCTTTTACCCAATGCCATTCAACTTGATGGCGTGCGGTTTCTTTGTCTAGAGCTTGCCATAAATCGGCATTCTTCACGGGTTTTTTATCCGCTGTTTTCCAACCACGCTTCTTCCAGTTATGGATCCACTGAGTAATACCTTGGCGCACATATTGGCTGTCAGTCGTTAAAGTGACTTTACAAGGTTGTTTTAACGTCTGTAGCGCGACGACAGCCGCCAACATTTCCATGCGGTTGTTGGTAGTTAACGTATAGCCTTTGGAAAGTGTCTTTTCTACGTCTTTGTAACGCAATACTATGCCGTAACCACCTGGTCCTGGGTTACCTAAACAAGAACCGTCAGTGAAAATCTCAACGTGTTTGGTCATATTTTTTGGTACTATTAGCCGAAACATTTAATAAAGCATAGTCTGACATACATAACCTTATGAATACCAGCAGCAATTCTGAATATAACCGCATTGTCGTTCTCGATACCGAAACCACAGGTATGAACCGCGAGGGTGGTCCTCACTACATGGGACACCGCATTATTGAAATCGGTGCCGTGGAGATCATCAACCGTAAGCTGACTGGTCGTCACTTCCACGTTTATTTAAAACCCGATCGTGAAATCCAACCAGAAGCGGTTGAAGTTCACGGTATTACGGATGAATTCTTGGTTGATAAACCGGAATACGCGAGCGTGCACCAAGAGTTTCTTGAGTTTATTAAAGGCGCAGAACTTGTTGCCCACAACGCGCCCTTCGATACCGGCTTTATGGATTACGAGTTTGGCATGCTCGATCCTAACATCGGCAAAACGGACGACTACTGCAAGGTGACCGATACCCTTGCTATGGCGAAGAAAATCTTCCCTGGTAAGCGAAACAACCTTGATATCTTATGTGAACGTTACGGTATTGATAACTCGCACCGTACACTCCACGGAGCTTTGCTCGATGCGGAGATTCTAGCCGACGTTTACCTCTTTATGACGGGTGGTCAAACGAGTCTAGAATTTAACGCGAATAAACAAGAGGGTGGGGTAGAAACCATTCGTCGTATTGAAGGAAGAAAAGCGCTAAAGGTTTTGCGCGCAAGTGCCGATGAACTAGAAGCTCACCAAAAAAGATTAGAGTTGGTGAACGACTGTATTTGGCATCAATAGGAGAAGCTATGTTGAGGGCTTTGTTGGTCGCGTTTTTAGCGATATGGAGTAGTCTCTCGAGTGCTGCGAGTGAATCTACAATGTCTTTGTTAGACAATCGCTTTCGAGTTGATCCAACCATCGAGCAGATCACGTTTTTGGTTTATCGTGAGCAAAGTTCTCAGCCAGTTGTTTTAGTCCGTCCTGACGGTAAAAAATACTATGCTTGGGGCTCTTACGACAATGTACGTTGGTATCAAGAAGCCTCACTCGATATTATTTCCGTTGATAACCCGATGCCAGGTCCATGGCAGGCTGTGGGGAAAGTTACGCCTAAAAATAACATCCGCTTAATTTCTCACCTAAAGCTCAGTACGGACCTGTTCCCAAACCGATTATATAATGGGGAAGCGCTTAAGTTTACAGCTCGCCTGACCTCCGACGGCAAACCTCTTGTATTGCGCGACTTCCTTGATCGCGTGAATCTGCGCGTGACATTTACCAAGTTTGTCGAAAATGAAGATGAGCTGATCAAAGAAGCTCGTCCAGTGCCGATGGTTGTGGGTGAGTTTGCTGATGACGGCCGCGGCTTGGATGAAAAAGCAGGGGATGGAGTGTTCACGGTTCAGCTCCCAATAGACGTTGAGCCTGGTAAGTACCGCGCGCGCATCACGTCTGGCAATGGCGTATTCTTACGAGCGCAAGAACAAGTCATCTTGGTTTATCCGAACCCAATCTCTCGTACTTTTATTCAGGCTCGTAATCCCGATAAGCCACATCAATTAGTGGTGAGTGGTGAGCAAGGTATGATTGCACCAGGCTCTATTGCAGTCACAGTGAAAAAGGACGCTCCCGATGGTTTCATTAGTTACAGCCAAGGACAGGTCTCTAAAGATGGAATGAGAGTTACGTTGAACCTCAATAACGATGCTGAGCTTGGTAAGTACGCATGGCGCGGCGAGATCTTTACCACTGATTTTGCAACCCAGCGTCCGTTGGTGTTTCCTATTCCAGAGCAAACCTTCAGTGTTGTTGATGAAGTTGATCTAGAAGCTGCTCGAATTGCAAAAGAAGCTGAATTAGCCGAGCAGCGCCGTATTGAAATGGAAAAGCAAATTATCGCTGAGCGGGAGGCTGAGCGTAAGCGCAGCATGATTATTATCGCGGTGGGTAACGTGATAATGCTGCTGATTGTGATCATTGCATGGATAGTCTGGCGCAAAATTAAAGCGAAGCGCGATGCCATGCCAGAGATGCAGTTAGAAGTGCCAAAGAAATAGTAGTAACACATAAAGCGAGAAACGGAGCCAATCGGCTCCGTTTTTTTCAGTTTAAGTTTGAGACAGAATTTGATATTTCTCATGGTCATTAATCATTTTATTTTAAAGTAACACCATGATTTAACGTTGATTAATCATAATAAAGCTCGCATGATACTCTTTACGTATCGACTTGATTTTAGTGCGTATAGACGGAGTGAGTTATGACAATTGGAGAGTTAGGACTAGAACATTTACCACGACAAAAGGCCTTGGTTGAGTCAGCTTATGATGCCTTTTATTCTGAAAAAGACGTTGTTGCCGCGGTATTGCTTGGCTCCTTGTCATCAGGACAAGGTGACCGTATTTCGGACGCTGATGTTGTTGTATTTACTCAAAACAACTTCCATAAAGCCTCAGAGCCTTGCTTTACCCAGTTTGAAGCTAATAAAGACATTTTTTATCGCCTTGAGGGAGAGCACAACGAAAATGCGTGTTTCAAAAAATACATTTTTAATGACCTAACCAGTGCAGAGATTCATTGTTTAGATCTCTGTGACCCCTTCAAACTTTCTAAGCCATTTAAGACTTTATTTGATAAAGCTGATGTGATTGCGGGCATGGTTACTGATGAACCTGCGCCAAAGCATGAAGAGTTCCCAGTTTATACCAGTGGTGATCAAGGCCTGATCTGGGAACTCTTTGATTGTATTAAGTGGTTGAGCAGAGATAACCATGAGCTTGCTAAGTCCTACTTGAAAAAACTCTCTGAGAAACTCTAATTTGAGAGTCATCTCCGTTCCTCCCACTGAAGTTAGCTAAGCGGTTAGGTTATGAAATACAAAAAGCGTCAGAAGTATAAATACACTCTCCATTCTGAAGAAAAGATTGAGACTCACATTTCAGTGAGTAACGCGTATGACAGCCCTTTTCTTAGTTTGTCCAAACAAGGCGTGTTAACGATTAAAAAGGGCTATGCATGGGATGGAGCGAGTGGGCCAGCGTTAGACACAAAAAACATTATGAAAGCTTCTTTAGTGCATGATGCTCTTTACCAACTCATGAGGGAAGAGGTGTTGCCTCAAAGTGCTCGAAAGCATGCGGATACGTTGTTGAGAGAAACATGTTTAGAAAAAGGAATGTCTAGCTTCAGAGCAACTTATATCTATTATGGCGTCAGAGTTGTCGGCGGGTTCTTTTCTAGACCCGATACTTTGTGTGCTTAATGGGAACATCTTTCCAACGTATAACTGTTTATTTATACAGTTTAGTTATGTAAGCTCCAAGGTGATACAAAGGAGTAGTACATAATGACAATAAGATATGAAGAGCATGTGCCAAGCCCGAAAGAATACTGTGATATGCGTATAAAAGCCGGGCTATCACCTAAATCGTTGAAAGCTGCTGAAATTGGCCTACCCAATTCGTTATATGGCGTATCTGTTCGGGATGAAGGAAAGCTCATTGCAATGGGTCGGGTTGTTGGTGACGGGGCGTGTAACTTCGAAATTGTCGACGTTGCCGTTGATTCTGATTATCAAGGTAACGGTTTAGGTAGAAAAGTCATGGAATACATCGACGGTTATCTTTCTTCTGTTGCACTTGAAGGCTCTTACGTTTTTATGATTGCTGATGAACCGGTCTTTTACGAAAAGCTTGGTTATAGGCTGGTGGCTCCTAAAAGCCAAGGGATGACAAAAAAGTTTAAGCCAAAGGCATAACACGTATTCAGCTGTGAAGATAAGCACTAGAAAACAGGAGTTTAATTTCCTGTTTTCTATATTAAATTTCTATTTAAGCCACTTCTGGAATTGGTTTGGGTGGCTGCTCTAAATCAGGCTCTTTTTGAACAGTAGGAATTTGTCCCTCACCCACAGCACTGATGTAACAGCCACTAAGTTTAATGGCAAGGTACATATCAGCTCGCAGTAAGATGCCTCCTTCACTGGTGCTGATACCAGTAAGCTCACACCATTGACGAAGACGTCGTTTCCTTCCTGCTAGGATTAAGCGTACGCCTCTCTTTTTCAAAGTATTGTGAATATCTGCCAGTGTTGCCATCACACTGAGATCCAAGTGAGTAAAGCTCGACACGGCGTCGATGACAACGCAACTTGCGTCTTTGTGATGCTCTGCCTGCTCTAACACTCTACGTTTAAAGTAAGGAGCGTTGAAGTAAGTTAGCGGTGAGTTAAAGCGGTAAATCACCATTCCAGGAATAGGCGATGCTTTTCCTGAGTCGTCGATGGTCCGAATGGTACCTTTTTCATCCAGGCCAAGTAGCTGATCACTCGGCCGCATGACAATACGTAAAAATTGAAACAGCCCTAGCAGTACCGCCAAAGTGATCCCCGGTATTACACCCACGATCAACACAGAAATAAAAGTAATGATGGCCAGATAAAATGCATCTTTGTCACGAGATTTTAATTTCCAAATTGCTTTAAGATCGAGCAGCGATAGGGACGCAATGATCAATACAACACCAAGTGAAGCGATAGGGATGAACTGCAAAGGCTCGTAAATAAATACCGCAATAATGGCAATAGTGATTGCAGCGACAATCGAAACTAATTGAGATTTACCGCCATTTGCATCATTGACGGCTGTGCGTGAGTCAGCGCCGCTTATCGCGAAACCTTGCGAAAACGCTGAGGCAATGTTGGCAAAACCCAACGCCTGAAACTCTTTATTAGCATCAATATCATAACCGTTTTTAGCAGCGAAACTGCGGGCGGTGAGCATCATGCTAACAAAACTGACAATCGCAAGGTTGAGAGCCGGGACCACTAGTTCACGAACTTCACCTAGCTCAAACTCCGGTGTTTGAAACTGAGGGAAGCCACCTTGAGTGAGTCCGACAACCGATACGCCCATCTCTTGTAAATGGAAAAACCAAACTGACGCAGTAGTTACGAGGATCGCCAGCATGGCAGCAGGCCAAGTTGGTCGGTAGCGTTTGGTGAGCAAATAAACGACAACCGTCACGATACTCAGAGTTACAGTAGGCCAATGAAGCTCGGTTAGTCGTTGTGGAGCTTCCCATAAACGTTCCAGTAAATAACGTTGCTCGTATTTCAAACCGACTACTTTCGCAAACTGACCAACGATAATTGTGAGAGCAACACCGTTGAGTAGACCCAAAAGAATCGGACGAGAAAGGAAATCTGCAAACACCCCTAGCTTGAAACGACTTGCCAGTACACACCAAATCCCCGTCATCGCTGTCATGGTCATAACCAACTGCCAATGTTTTGTGGGGTCACCTGCGGCAAGTGGTGTCACAACAGCAGCGATCACTGCACAGGTTGCTGCATCGGGTCCGACAATGAGTTGCCGAGATGTGCCCATCATGGCGTAAACCAACATTGGCAGTACACACGAATACAGACCGACAATTGCGGATACACCAGTTAACTGTGCATAAGCTATGGCAACTGGCAGTGCAACCGCGACAACAGAAAAGGCGGCTCTAAAGTCGTTAACAAACCATTCTTTTTGATAATGCTTAAGCTGAACAAGCCCTGGGAACCACTGTGCGAGTAATATTTTAGCCAACGGATTTACCATATATGTGAGTGAGTTACTTAAAGTATACACCGCTTAGTTGGAACGTCTGTGAGTTAGTTATCACTGGAAATCGGGGGAAAGATTGGAGTGCGTGGCTTTTATTGCGATTGCGCAGGGGCTTCGTGGTGTTATGAATGCGATTCTGGAAGCAATAAAAAACGGGAGCTGATACTCCCGTTTGTGGTCTCAGATTCTAGAGTTACGCGACACTATCCATCTGAGGGTATAGCGGCTTTGCGGCAAGCAGTTCCGGCTCAAAATCATCAACGTTGATTGTATCTAGACGATGCTGTTCCGCTTCTCTGAGTAGATCGGCTTCTTCTTGCGTGATAAAGCCTTGCTCTAACCCTTCCTGAGCAATCATATCCAAACGTAAGAATGGGCGACGCTTACCTTGCGCTTTACATACTTTGTCAAACACAGGCTCAGCTTGAAGAATGACTGATAGTGCAAGCTCAATCTTACCTGCTGCGTTGTGCTCGGTTGGTTCAAGGTATTGACCGCGACCAATGCGTGAGCGCGTTGCACTTGGCGTTTGTAGAATGCGCGCCACTTTACTGTCTAGTTTATCGCTTGGCGCTTTGCGTACACGACCGAATGGCATGATTAACACGCGCAGTGCACGACCAATCACTTTGTTCGGGAAGTTTGCTAAGAATTCGTCTACCGCCACTTCCGCTTGTTTCAAACTGTCTTGTAGACCCCAGTGTACTAATGGTAAATCTTCGACTGGGCGTCCATCTTGCTCAAAACGTTTCAACGTCGCAGAGCTTAAATATAGCTGGCTTAGAATGTCACCAAGACGCGCTGATAGACGCTCTTTACGCTTCAAAGAGCCACCTAGCACTGCCATCGAGATATCCGATAGTAAGGCAAGGTTTGCACTGTAGCGGTTCAATTGTTGGTAGTAACGCTTGGTTGCATCTTTGGTTGGCGATGAAGAGCCCAGACCGTCGCTCAAACCAAACCAGATACTGCGCACTAGGTTACTCATTGTAAAGCTCACGTGACCAGCAAGCGCTTTATCAAATTTCTCGACAGCATTACTTGCTTCAGAATACGCCGCGTTCATTTCTTCAAGAACGTACGGATGGCAACGGATTGCGCCTTGGCCAAAGATGATCATTGAGCGTGTTAGAATGTTAGCACCCTCAACCGTTACTGCGATTGGCGCACCTTGGTAACCACGAGCTAGGAAGTTAGAAGGTCCCATACAGATACCTTTACCGCCTACGATGTCCATTGCATCGATGATGCTTTGCTGGCCGCGGTGCGTACAGTGATACTTCACGATAGCTGAGATAACTGAAGGTTTTTCACCTAAGTCGATACCCGCAACGGTTAAGTTGCTTGCTGCATCCATCACGTAAGCATTACCACCCAAGCGTGCTAATGGTTCTTCAACTCCTTCCATATGGCCGATCGGCTGTTTGAACTGACGGCGAATACGTGAGTAAGCACCGGTTGCCATTGCCGCAGTTTTGATGCCACCTGTTGAGTTTGAAGGTAGCGTGATACCACGTCCAACCGACAGACACTCAACCAGCATACGCCAACCTTGGCCCGCCATTTTTTCACCACCGATAATGAAATCGATAGGAACAAAGATGTCTTTACCGCGCGTTGGACCATTTTGGAATGGTACATTGAGCGGGAAGTGTCGGTTACCAATCTCAACACCTTTGACATCAGTTGGGATAAGCGCACAAGTGATGCCAAGATCTTCTTTGTCGCCTAGCAAACCTTCAGGATCGCGAAGTTTAAATGCTAAGCCTAGTACCGTTGCGACTGGCGCTAGGGTGATGTAGCGCTTGTTCCAAGTCAGGCGCATACCCAGTACTTCTTTTCCTTCCCATTCGCCTTTACAGACCACACCGTAATCTGGAATAGAGCCTGCGTCAGAACCCGCTTCTGGACTTGTTAGGGCGAAACAAGGGATTTCCTTACCTTCAGCTAGACGCGGTAAGTAATGATTTTTTTGATCTTCAGTACCGTAGTGTTGCAGTAGCTCACCTGGGCCCAAAGAGTTAGGAACACCAACGGTAGACGATAGAACGCCAGAAACACCCGTTAGTTTTTGTAGTACTAGTGATTGCGCGTATGCTGAGAATTCCAGACCACCGTACTTTTTCTTAATGATCATGGCGAAGAACTTATGATCTTTCAGGTATTGCCAAACTTCTGGCGGTAAGTCCGCGAGTTCATGGGTCACTTGGAAATCACTCACCATGGCGCACACTTCATTCACAGGGCCGTCTAAAAAGGCTTGTTCTTCCGCACTTAACTTAGGTGCTTGAATCGCGTGTAGCTTTTGCCACTCTGGTTTGCCTTTAAACAGTTCGGCTTCCCACCAGACGGTACCTGCGTCTAACGCTTCTTTTTCGGTTTGAGACATAGCTGGCAGCACTTTCTTGAAAAGCACTAACGCTTTGCGGCTAATTAAAGACTGACGTACGCCAGGAACCGCGAGCACAGCTGCGGCGAGAACGTAAATAGCCCAACCAATAACGCCGACAGTTCCTGCTACTGTAAGAGCCAGCATGGCCGCGGTGAGTAAGCTAATAGATTTCACGAGAGACATGCGGTGGTAGAGCGTAATGCCTAGCACGATCGCCATCGTGATGATTGAGAGCAAGATGTCCATATATATTTTCCTTTTCAGACTTTATAAGTTTTGTACGTCTGTATGTTAGGTAAGAGGTCTAACCAGTTGGTTTAAGTGTAATCAAAATATTAAGGAAATGTAAAACATAAGATTGGATAAAAAGTGATCTAAGTAGATTTAAAATTCTAAAGTTGAGATTTGAGTGATGGTTTCATGAGCAAGTTGACAAGTTTATTACCATCACTAATCTAAATCTGTTGGTTCACTATCGACACTAATTCTCGTTTGTGGGTAAACTCAGAGTAATCAAACCCGAGTTCAGGTTTATGAAATGTCCGATACCAAATTGGTATCAGAACAATTTGCTCAGTGAGTCTAGAGCTGACTGAAGCCGAAATAATAAAGAGAACGTCTTATGTACCATGATCTGATTAGAAGTGAATTAAACGAAGCTGCTGAAGTGCTCAACAAATTTTTAAGCGATGACCATAACATTGCGCAAATCGAAGCAGCGGCGAACATGATTGCTGACTCATTCAAGCAAGATGGTAAAGTATTGTCGTGTGGTAACGGTGGTTCTCACTGTGATTCAATGCACTTTGCCGAAGAGCTAACAGGCCGTTATCGAGAAAATCGTCCTGGCTATGCTGGTATTGCTATTTCAGATCCAAGCCACCTTTCTTGTGTGAGTAATGACTTTGGTTATGACTTCGTGTTTTCACGCTATGTAGAAGCGGTTGGTCGAAAAGGTGACGTACTGTTTGGTCTGTCGACGTCAGGTAACTCAGGTAACATCCTGAAAGCGATTGAAGCAGCACAAGCTAAAGGCATGAAGACGATTGCGCTAACAGGTAAAGATGGCGGCAAAATGGCAGGCCTTGCAGATATTGAAATTCGCGTGCCACACTTTGGTTATGCAGACCGCATTCAGGAAATTCATATTAAGATTATTCATATCATCATTCAGTTGATCGAAAAAGAGATGGAATAATCGTTTTACGGCCACCGTTTCGAGCTGTGTTGTTAGGGAGTTTTTTAAACCATGTGTGAATTGCTCGGTATGAGCGCTAATGTTCCAACGGATATTTGTTTCAGTTTTACTGGGCTCATGCAGCGTGGAGGTCGAACCGGCCCACACCGTGACGGATGGGGGATCACCTTCTACGAAGGGAAGGGCTTTCGAACCTTCAAAGATCCCAAGCCAAGTTGTGAGTCTAAAATAGCAGAGTTGGTACAAAATTATCCCATCAAAAGTCGTGCGGTCGTTAGTCATATCCGACAGGCGAATCGTGGTGGTGTTAATTTAGAAAATACTCATCCCTTTACACGTGAGCTGTGGGGTAGGTATTGGACGTTTGCGCATAACGGTCAGCTCTCTGGCTACCAAGACTTGCATACAGGTCGACATAGACCTGTCGGTGAGACAGATAGTGAACTGGCATTTTGCTGGTTATTGAAGCAAATGGAAGATCGATATCCTGAGCCACCAAAGGATATGGAGTCGGTATTCTTATATGTTGCTAAATGTTGTGATGAGCTAAAAGAGAAGGGTGTATTTAACATGCTTCTGAGTGATGGTGAGTATGTAATGACGTATTGCACCAATCATTTGTATTGGATCACAAGACGCGCACCGTTTGGAAAAGCCGCGTTGCTTGATGAAGATGTGGAAATTAACTTCCAAGAAGAAACAACGCCACATGACATCGTTTCTGTGATCGCAACTCAACCTTTGACGGGCAACGAAGCTTGGCAGCGTATGAAACCTGGCGAATACGGCTTGTTTCACCTAGGTGAACTAGTCAAAAATAATGCCTCTGAACTGGTAAATGTGCCGTTTGCGGCGGCTAAGCCGGGCAATCAAGCGCCAACCGAACCGTTAGAGTGATGGTCTCTTACTCTGAATATAAAAATAAAGCTCGCTTAATCGCGAGCTTTATTTTTATGCGTTTTAAACCGAGGGCGGATACGGATGAGCATTCTTACTTTCTAGAGTGCTGGTAGTAGAGTCCTAGTCTCGCTAAGGCTTGCTGTAAAGACGTAACTGATAGAAATTTCTCATAAAACACCTCGTCAGTCTGAACGGTGAAGAACGAACCAGATGCAGAATCTACTTTCCGAGTGTTATGTTACTCAAGTGGTTATGGGATTTTTTAGAATGCTGGGTTTTAGGTTTCTAGTCTCACCATGGTTTTCTTGAATCAAGTTTATAAGTATTAAAACAACCAAGAGCAGCCCTCAGGCTGCTCTTTTGTGCTTGGAGTTTATTATTCAGGGCTACTCATCTGAGGCGTACCCATGTACGCCAAGCTCTGCGCCATCTAAATAGGCTTTACCATCCTTCATGATCAACCGCTCGTCTACCAGCCACTTAGCCACCATAGGGTAGATTCGGTGCTCCTGCGCCTGAACACGTGCCGCAAGTACACTAGCATCATCGTCTTCGAACACAGGAACTTTTGCTTGCAGTATGACAGGGCCACCATCAAGCTCTTCCGTTACAAAGTGCACACTCGTACCATGTTCTTTATCGCCAGCATCAATTGCTCTCTGGTGTGTGTGTAGCCCAGGATATTTTGGTAGAAGAGAAGGGTGGATATTGATCATCTTACCCATGTAATGAGAAACAAATGCGCTGCTCAGAATGCGCATGTAACCAGCAAGAATAATCACGTCTGGTTGGTATTCATCTATTTGACTCATTAGCTCTGCATCAAAGCTTTCACGCGAGCTGAATGCTTTAGGGTCGACAAAGTGACCGTCCACATCAAACTTTTTTGCACGTTCTAAACCAAAAGCATCTGCTTTGTTAGAGAACACGGCTGCCACTCGTGCGTTTGGCATGCTGTCTTCGCAAGCTTCCAAGATAGCTTGCAGGTTACTTCCGTTACCCGAGATGAGGACCACAATGTTTTTTAGGGTATGGTTTTTCATGATGTCGAGAGCGCCTTGGTATTGTAGGTTGGAGTTATGTAGCTTCTAAACTACCTACTAATAGAATGGTTTTTAGTGTTCTAGATAGCAAAATGAGGACCTAGTCATCTAGTGTCCTCATTCTTCTTATCTTTTGAGCTCGATTTGCAAATTATTGGATTTCAACTTGCTCTTCGTTCGCGTCTGCTTGTGCGATTTGACCAATCACCCACGCGTTTTCGCCTTCTTCTTTAAGAAGAGCAACTGCTGCATCTGCCTGGTCTTTCGGTAGTGCGACGATTAGACCTACACCACAGTTGAATGTGCGGTACATTTCGTGTGTGTCGACGTTGCCTTTCTCTTGTAGCCACTTGAAGATAACTGGCCATTCCCAACTGTTACCATCGATAACTGCTTTCGTGCCTTCAGGCAGTACGCGTGGGATGTTTTCCCAGAAACCACCACCAGTGATATGAGAAATCGCATGGATGTCGTGTTTCTCAATCATCTTAAGTGCTGACTTGATGTAAATTTTTGTTGGTTCTAGTAGGTGCTCACCAATAGTGCGGCCTGCTAGCTCTTCGCTCTTATCTGCACCAGATACTTCTAGGATCTTACGGATAAGGGAGTAACCGTTTGAGTGTGGGCCGCTTGAACCAACAGCGATAAGTGCATCACCAGCAGCGACTTTCGTGCCGTCAATCACGTCTTCTTTTTCTACTACGCCAACACAGAAACCAGCTACGTCGTAGTCTTCGCCTTCATACATGCCAGGCATCTCCGCAGTTTCGCCACCAATTAGGGCACAACCTGCTTGAACACACCCTTCTGCGATACCTGAAACAACATCCGCTGCGGTATCAACGTCTAGTTTGCCTGTTGCGTAGTAATCTAGGAAAAACAGTGGCTCTGCGCCTTGCACGATAAGATCATTTACACACATTGCCACTAGGTCGATGCCAATCGTGTCGTGCTTGTTCATATCCAGTGCTAGGCGAAGTTTTGTGCCAACGCCATCAGTACCAGAAACCAGTACAGGTTGTTTGTATTTAGTTGGCAATTCGCATAGCGCGCCAAAACCACCGATACCACCCATAACTTCAGGGCGACGAGTACGTTTTACCGCACCCTTAATACGATCCACAAGCGCGTTGCCTGCATCAATATCTACACCAGCGTCTTTATAGCTAAGAGAAGAGTTGTTACCACTCACAGGGAAGTCCTCGGTATTAAGTTGGATATGAAAACGGCGCTATTCTAACAGTGCTTAAACATAGATAGCAAACGTTTGCGTCTGTTTTTTCTTTAGTGATTTATCCTGATATCCCTGTGAAAATCATGTATAATCTGAAGGTTTGTTTAAATATTGCCAACTATAGCCGGAGATGGACATGAAAGTTGTTGAAGTAAAGCACCCTCTAGTAAAACATAAAATTGGTCTAATGAGAGAAGGTGACATCAGCACAAAACGTTTTCGTGAGTTAGCGACTGAGGTCGGTAGCCTACTTACTTACGAAGCAACGTCAGACTTTGAAACAGAAAAAGTGACCATTGATGGTTGGAACGGTCCGGTAGAAGTAGACCAGATTAAAGGTAAAAAAGTAACCGTAGTGCCAATCCTACGTGCAGGTCTAGGCATGATGGATGGAGTTCTTGAGCACATGCCAAGCGCACGTATCAGTGTTGTGGGTATTTACCGTGATGAAGAAACGCTTGAGCCAGTTCCTTACTTCAACAAGCTTGCTTCAAACATCGAGGAGCGTATTGCGCTTGTTGTTGACCCAATGCTTGCAACAGGTGGTTCTATGATTGCTACGATCGATCTCCTAAAAGAGAAAGGTTGTAACCAAATCAAAGTGCTGGTACTTGTTGCTGCACCAGAAGGTATTGAAGCGCTAGAAAAAGCACACCCAGATGTTGAGCTATACACTGCGGCAATCGATGAGAAGCTTAATGACAAAGGCTACATCGTTCCGGGTCTAGGCGATGCAGGTGATAAGATCTTCGGTACTAAGTAATTCTTTGATGTATTACTATGACTGAACAGAAAAAGGCTTGGTGAAAACCAAGCCTTTTTTGTATCTACAAGAGGAGAAGAGTAAGACACGCCAACTAATAAAGCGGCGCAAACGAACTATTTCGCGCTTTCTTCTTCCATTTGTGCGTTATCTACAACGTGGTTTTCACCTAAATCGTTTGGTAGCACAAGGTTAAGAATAATTGCCACGATACCGCATAGACTCACACCTTGTAGACTGAACTCACCAATACCGAAGGCCATACCACCAATGCCAAACACAAGGGTTACGGCAACAATCACTAGATTACGAGACTTATGTAAATCAACGTTATTCTTGATCAGTGTGTTGAGGCCTACCGTTGCGATAGAGCCGAACAGCAGAATCATGATACCGCCCATGACAGGTACTGGAATCGTTTGAAGAACCGCACCTAGCTTACCTACCAATGCAAGTACGATTGCGGTGATTGCTGCCCAAGTCATGATCACAGGGTTAAATGCTTTGGTTAGCATTACCGCTCCTGTTACTTCACTGTAAGTGGTGTTTGGTGGAGCACCCACCATCGAAGCTGCGATAGTTGCCACCCCGTCACCTGCGATTGTGCGATGAAGGCCTGGTTTTTTCAGGTAGTTTTTACCTGTAACGTTTGAGATGGCAAGCATGTCACCTACGTGCTCAACCGCAGGTGCGATAGCGACAGGAATCATGAACAAAATTGCGTTGATATTGAACTCTGGCGCGGTGAAGTTTGGCATGGCTAGCCAAGCCGCTTGTTCTACGGGAGTGAAATCAACCACCCCGTAGAATAGAGAAACAGAGTAACCAGCAAGAATACCACCAACAATAGGAACGAGCTTCAAAAAGCCTTTTGCAAAAACGCTGAGTACAATGGTTGTGAGCAGTGAGACCGCCGAGATAATGATCGCAGCATCACCATTAACTAGCTGTGCAGCTCCATCACCAGTTTTACCTACCGCCATGTTCACTGCTGTTGGGGCAAGGCCAAGGCCGATAACCATGATCACAGGGCCAACGACAACGGGCGGGAGAATTTTATGGATAAATCCAACACCACGCACTTTGATCATCGCCCCTAGAGCCACATAAACTAAGCCCGCTGCCATCAAGCCGCCCATCGTTGCACCGATACCCCAAGTTTGGATACCGAACATAATAGGAGCAATAAACGCAAAAGAAGAGGCAAGGAAGATGGGAACAGAACGTTTAGTCATTAATTGGAAGAGGAGAGTACCGACACCGGCACCAAAGAGGGCTACGTTTGGATCAAGGCCAGTTAGGAGCGGCACAAGCACCAAAGCACCAAAAGCGACAAAGAGCATTTGAGCGCCTTGTAACGCGTTTTTCATAATAATTCCCTATTTTCAAGATACGCAGACAAATCCGGCGAATACTATCATCCTGCAATCGTTTGCAATGTTGCATAGATCAAACTTTCGATTGAATTTTTCTCATAAATAGCACTTTTGAGAGTTGCTTGCTTGCAAATTGTCCTCTTTTACGTGTCTTGCGTGAAGATGAAAAATGGACAGCCTAACTTGTTGAGATAGCTTAATAAGCAATGAGTTTATTATAAAAATAGCACTGAAGCGCTGGTTGAGGCCCGAGTTAACAAAGCTGGTCATAATACAGACAATTTACTCAGTACTTGCCTTGCTCAAGATTTGATAGTTGCTTATTATTCGGGTTCTTGTTCAGAGGATTATAAAAACTATGCGCTATTTAGCTCTCTTACTGATAGGTTGGTTGTCCCTACCAGTATATGCATTAACTCAGGTGGATATCTATCGTGCCGAAGTGGTTATCGACAGTGAGCAGAACGACGGTGAGTCTTTGGCTCGTCAACAAGGTATGCAGGATGTGATTGTTCGAGCGACCGGTTCTCAATCCTCTTTAAGCAATCCAGTGATTAAAAAGGCACTCAGCTCAAGTGCGCGTTACATTTCTCAACTGAGCTATGGGCAGGTTGATGGAAAAGCGAGCCTAAAAATGTTGTTTAACAACGACCAAATCAGCTCTCTTTTAACACAAGCACAATTGCCATCTTGGTCGCCAAATCGTGCCAATATTTTAGTTTGGATGGTTGAAGAACGGGGTTACGATCGTAACATTGTGTGGGAACATTCTGAATCTTCAAATGTTGCAGCACTTCGTAGCGCAGCGAAATTAAGAGGCCTACCAATCACTATCCCGGTTGGGGATTTTGATGATGTGACCGGTGTTAATGTCTCTGATCTTTGGGGCGGCTTTATTGAGCCAATTGGTCAAGCCAGCCAGCGCTACCTAGCTGACGCCGTTTTGGTTGTACGAGCTCAAGGTGAACAAATTCGTTGGACACTCTACGACCAGTCGCCAACGAGAATTGTAGAAGCGCAACGTTCTCCGCGTAGCGGGTCTGCATCAGGTGCTAATGCTATTGCAGAAATGGTGGATGGCATCGCAGACTACTATGCAAGTAAGAGTGCAGTTGTGGTTTCAGGAAAGTCTTCAAAAGCGCTAGCAGTGAAAGTCCTTAATGTAACCTCTGCAACGGACTTCTTCCGTTTAGAGAATGCGTTAAAACAACTTAATTCGGTTGCGGGTACAGAGATTAAGCGTGTTCAAGGGGACGAGTTAACGCTCAACATCCACCTTTTGGCATCACAACAAGCTTTTGAGAAAGAAGCTTCTTCTATTTCTCAATTAATGGTTTTTGAAGATCCTTTAGGTGAAGTTGATGCCCCAGCTTCAACTCAAGAAGAAGAGCCATTGGTTCAGAGTAATGAAGCAAAAGACGCCGCGACGCCAAAAGAAGCGCAGCTTGAAGTACCAGTAGATATTGTGGCAGAAGCAAGTGACGAAACACAGCCAACTCAGCCGATGATTGTGGAGCCTGTCCGAGAACAGTATGACTTGATCTACGAGTGGCGCTCGGCATCGTAATCGCCTTGGTAGCGTTCCAGGCGTGAAACGCAAGGATCAAAGACCAATGTGGTAAGCATAAAAAAGAGTCGCAATAGCGACTCTTTTTGTTTTCTAAATTCGTATTCGAACCAATGATCAGTGATTGACTGCAATTGGCGTTATTTATTGAATTTCGCTTTTTCTTCTTTTTCTACTTGAGAGAGGCGTTTCAACTTAAGACCTAGCTCTTTGCCTCTCGCTCTAGCAAACAAAATATTGCCAGCGAAACCGAGTGAAGTCAGTATCAGTTCCACTGCCGCAAGCCAGCGTTCACCCCCATCCACATAGAGGATGGTCAGCGCATGCAAGAAATACAGCATAAGAACAAAGTTAGCCCAAGCATGAGTGTAAGGCTTACCAGCTAAAATACCAGGCAACGGAAGTAGTAGCGGAATACACCAAGCAATAGCAAGTGTTGTGCTGCTGAGGTGAGGGTGAGGGGATAACGCAAGCTGCCAAATAGCGACCCAGGCTAATAAGGCTAAGTTGCCAAATAAAGCCAGGTAACGATAGGTTTTAGCCTGTGTACCGAGTGGTGTTTGGTCTAAAGAGTCAGACATCGATTAACTATCCTTGATTTTACTAACAGACTTTTAGTTTTAACGCTGCAGTTGCCAGCCTTTTGCCTAATTGTTGTGCCAGGCGAATCTCTTCACTGCTTAGGGTTGCCTCATGGCCTACACTGCTGGCGCCATACGGAGTGCCTCCGGACTGCGTAGTGTGTAACTCTGGCTCGGAATAAGGAATGCCCAAAACCATCATCCCGTGATGCAATAAAGGGGTCATCATGCTTTGTAACGTTGTTTCTTGACCACCATGCATCGAGGACGAAGAGGTAAAGACACAAGCAGGCTTATCGATTAAGTCACCACTGACCCATAAAGATGTAGTCTGATCCCAGAAGTGCTTTAAAGGCGCAGCCATGTTGCCAAACCAGACGGGACTGCCAAACGCTAGACCGTCGCACGTTTTCAGTTCCTCTAGAGTAACAATTGGATCAGAAGGGGAGTGTGAGTGAGGTGACAATTCTTCAACTGTACGCAAAATTACTTGGCATTGAGGAGTCGATTCGACTCCTCTTGCTATTTGTCTTGCCAGTTGTTTTGTCGAGCCATGACGGCTGAAATACAAAATAAGGATCTGGCAATCCATTTATAAAATATCCAACACTTGCTCTGGTGGGCGACCAATTTTTGCTTTGCCGTTAGCAACGACAACCGGACGCTCAAACAACTTTGGATTTTTCGCCATTGCTTCGAATAATTGCTCATCGCTGACGGAGTCTTCGCCTAAGCCAAGCTCTTTATATTCACTTTCTTTAGTGCGCATCATTTCACGTACAGATGAAAAGCCAAGCTGGGCGTACAGCGCTTTTAGTTCATCCACGTTAAGTGGTGTGTCTAGGTATTTGACGACTTCCGGTGTAACACCATTTTGCTCAAGCAGTTCAAGTGTTTGACGGCTCTTTGAGCAACGAGGGTTGTGATAAATCACGACTGACATGGTTTTCTCCATTTCGTTATTGTAATGCCATGAATCGATCTCTTTGGATCATGAGTTGGTCGATACGGGCATCGTATCGCGCTTGCTCTAAGCTGCCCAACTTGGCCATTTTACTTGCTTCACTATAATATTGAATCGCTTTATTCCAATTTGCTCGCAATGCCAAAATTTCTGCTCGAGCAGCCAACTCTTCATCGCTACGCCCCAGCGCGTGGTAGCTCTTCGATATTAGGTGCCAGCCATTTGTATCTTCAGGATAGTCATGAGTGTATCTTTGAAGAACTCGCGTGGCTTGATCGTTTTTATTGTCCTCAAGTAGCGCATTGGCGTAGTTAATGGTCAATACTTTATTTTGAGGGTTACGAGATAACGCTTTGCGGAGCATCTCGGTTGCTTTTTCTGGCTGCTTCTTCTCGATGTATAAATCCGTCATAGCGTCCAAGTAAAACGGGTTACTTGGGTCTTGTTCCAGTAACTTTTTCAAAATTGGTTCCGCTTGAGATAAGCGTTTATTGTCTAAATGCACGAGTGCTCGACCATAATCAAAAGCAGGTGTAATGTCCGCAGAGGCTTTCTTTTGGGTTCTCTCAAACCAGCTCAGGGCGGCTTGTCCATCAATGCCAGCGTAACGAGCCACAATGCGCGCGCGAGCTAGATGATAGTCTATTGAAGGCACAACACGCATTGGAGGATAGGTTCTTGCTCGCGCACGGCTATCGGTAATTCGATCTTCAGGCAAAGGGTGAGTCAGGAGCATTGGTGGCGGTTTACTCGCATAACGATACTCATCAGCAAGACGGCCAAAAAACCTTGGCATTGCTTGAACATCAAAGCCGGCTTTTGCTAGTGTCGAAATACCAAAGCGATCCGCTTCTTTTTCGTTTGCACGAGTGTAGTTGATTTGACTTTGCATGTTGCCCGCGGTTGCTGCTGTAATTGCAGCCATCCCCGCTTCGGGTGAGGCAATTGAAAGTAGTAGTGCCCCCGCAAGTGCGGCTAATGTGGCCGGAGAGCGACGCGCTTGTTCTTCCATACTCCGAGCAAGGTGACGTTGTGTGACGTGCGCTATCTCGTGAGCGACAACAGAGGCCAGCTCACTTTCTGAACGAGCATGAAGAAACAACCCAGAATGCAGCGCTACATAGCCACCAAAAAACGCGAATGCGTTGATATTACGGTCGCGAATCATAAAGAAGTGGAACGGCGTTTTTACATCATTCGCATTGGCCACTAATTTGTGCCCAAGAGAGTCAATATATTCATTGATGGCAGGGTCATTAACGATAGGTTTACTGGCTCTGAGCATACGCATATAGGCGTCGCCATAAATCAACTCTTGGTCTATTGAAAGCGTGCCACCAGCAGCTGTGCCAATGTCTGGCAAGTCAATGCTATTGGCATAAGTTGTCGGCGAACTGATGGCAGCAGCAAGACATAAGCAAACTAGCGAGCGAGTGCGTTTTAACATACGTTTACAAGGTTCTCCAAAATACATAAGCATGTGGTTACAGGTCGAGAGCCTATTAACAGCGCCACATACGTTTTGGTTATCCGTGAGGATATAAGCTAACAGTAAGACCGGAAATAAATGAATTGGTTTCGTAAATTATTTTATATCCGAGCTATTTCAGCATGTGGTTAAATCATGTCAGAAGTGCTAGCACCAGCTCAAAAAGCCGTTACAATACAACCCTATCATAAGTGCAGAGCAATACAATGGAATCCATGTTACTTGATTTGCGTGAGCAACGTTGTCCTATGGCACTGTTACTTGCAAAGCGTCATGCTGCTGAGGTCTTTCAAGGAGAAGCAAAGCAGTATCATCAACTTGTCATTCAAGTGGTGGACAACAGCTCTAAACGAGACATTGTGAACTATCTTAGTGCCCAAGGGTACTCAGTTGATTGCCAATCTACATCAGAGCACTACACATTGACTGTCTTCAATAAGGAATCCGCATAAGATGTTTGAAATGGTTAGTCGTTGGTATAAACGACGTTTCTCTGACCCTCACGCAGTAAGTCTCGTCGCGATCTTGCTGTTTGGCTTTATCACCATTTACTTCTTTGGACACTTGATTGCGCCATTACTTGTCGCGATCGTTTTGGCTTATCTACTTGAATGGCCAGTTGTCAAAATGTGTCGTATAGGCGTGCCGCGCACCTTGTCGGTTATTATCGTTATCTTGGTCTTTGTCGGGTTGATGTTAATTGCGTTGTTTGGCTTGGTTCCGACGATTTGGACTCAGGTCGGTAATCTAATTAACGATATTCCGAACATGTACAACGGGCTACAAAAGTTTATTGTCACATTGCCAGAGCGCCATCCTGAACTAGCCAATTTAGAAATAGTAGAAACCGTGGTGACGAACGCCAAAAACCAAGCACTGGGGCTGGGTGAAAGTGTCGTCAAAGGGTCGCTTGCTTCATTAGTTAGCATTGCAACGCTAGCGGTATATTTGATCTTAGTGCCACTCCTTATCTTCTTTTTGCTTAAAGACAAAGAAGAAATGCTGCGAATCGCAAGCGGTATTCTGCCGAAAAACCGTAAATTGGCGAATAAAGTTTGGCATGAAATGAACGAGCAGATATCAAATTACATTCGCGGTAAAGTGTTAGAGATTTTAATCGTGGGCGGTGTGAGCTACGTGACTTTTGCCCTTTTAGATCTTCGTTACTCGGCGTTGCTTGCCGTAGCCGTTGGTCTGTCGGTTTTGATTCCTTATATCGGTGCGGCGGCTGTTACTGTACCTGTTGCTATCGTTGGTTTGTTCCAATGGGGTTTAACGCCTCCGTTTTATTGGTTGTTGCTTGCTTACGGTATTATCCAGGCGCTGGATGGTAATGTGTTGGTTCCTGTTCTGTTTTCCGAGGCAGTAAACTTACACCCAGTTGCTATCATTGTGGCTGTATTAGTCTTTGGTGGGCTGTGGGGTTTTTGGGGGGTGTTCTTCGCCATTCCTTTAGCGACATTAGTCAAAGCCGTATGGCATGCATTACCAAGCACGGAAGAAAACGAACCTGTCGAACAAGAGTAGTTGTTACCAAAGGTACGATGGTTAAAAGAAAGCCCAGCAGTTTGCTGGGCTTTTTGTTTGTAGAAAAACAATAGCGTTTAAGCGTTTTCGTTTAAGTAGTTTAATACGACTTCGTGGTGATCTTTGGTTTTGAACTTGTTAAACACGTGTTCGATCACGCCTTCTTCATTGATCAGAAAGCTAATGCGGTGAAGACCGTCGTATACTTTGCCCATGAATTTCTTTTCGCCCCAAACGCCGAACTGGTCTGCAACGGCATGGTCTTCATCAGAAAGCAGAGTGAAGTTTAAATCATCGCGCTCGATGAACTTGCCTAGGCGCTTTACAGGGTCGATGCTTACGCCGAGTACTACCACGTTATGTGCATCGAGTTCAGCTTTGATGTCACGAAGGCCTTTTGCTTGTGTAGTACAACCCGGCGTCATCGCCTTAGGGTAAAAGTAGAAAAGTACTTTCTTGCCTTTAAAGTCTTCAAGAGAAACGGTATTTCCGTCTTGGTCGAGCAAAGAGAAGGCTGGCGCTGGCGAGCCTGCTGTCAGCGTATTCATTTTGATTTCCTTTACTTTATAGTGTGTTTTTAATGAAATTCAGAGAACCTTGTACGTTGAGCGACTTACAAAGTTCATCGAAGTCTTCTTGTAACTGCATCAAATTAAAATCCGCGCTTACAGATGCAGTAATCGCAATGTGAAACTGGTCAGAATCGAGTTGAATTTTCGACTTGCTGATGGTTTGCGCACTAAGAGAGTCTAAACCAATCTGCTGATCAGCGAAGAACTTAGTAAATTTTTCAGTTAACCCAGGGCGGTCTTCAGACTCAATAAACACTTCCATGGTGTAGCTGTTATCGAGCAGTTCGTGCGCCGCTGTGCGTTTCATGATCGTAATAAGGTCATGTTCTTGGCCAAGCAGGGGCAATTGCGTTTCAACTCGAGTCACGCTGCTGGCGTTCCCAGTCAGGAGCATGATCAGCGTAAATTCGCTGCCAAAGATAGCGATACGGCTATCGACTATGTTACAACCAGCTTGAGTAACGAGCTGTACGACTTGGTTACAAATGCCTGGACGGTCCGTTCCAACTGCTGTAAGTACCAGATGTTGCTTCATAAATGAGCTTCTTGTCCTTTCTTCAATAGAGAGATGTTAGCACAGATATTGCGAAGAAATATCGAGCCAGTTCTTTTTTAGTCTATAAAAAGCAGGAGGATGTTGAGGGGAGCGGTGGGAAATAAACAGTAAATGCAGGCTACAGGATAAACAAAACGTTTGCATGATGTGCTTGCCTATTGTCTGGCCGTTTTATTCACTTAGATCTGACTTGGCTAACAAGACCAAAGAGTATATTTTCCTTGCTTGTGCTCTTCAGTATTTTCCAAATCACTGATAGATTCTAAAGTCACTCGAAAGCCCAACACGATTATCAATATTGCCGTTAATCAAACCAAATAGAGCAATTAAGTTGCTAGACCTCTAACAACTGGTAATTATTCATTCATTTGTACTTTGTAAGCGAGTTTACGCTCTTGTGTTTTTCAATCGCATTACAGTACCATGCAGAAAGAGTTAAATGAGGGAGATAAACATGTTTTCAGGAAGTATCGTAGCGCTGATTACGCCATTCAAAGCAGATGGCGAAGTAGACTTTGATGGTCTGCAAAAGCTAGTAGAGTACCACGTTGAAGCGGGTACAGACGGTATTGTGGCAGTAGGCACAACAGGTGAGTCAGCGACACTGACCATTGAAGAGCATGTAAAGGTCGTTAATAAAACTGTTGAGTTTGCCGACGGTCGCATCCCTGTGATTGCTGGCACGGGTGCAAATGCTACCCATGAGGCAGTAACATTTAGCAAATTACTGGCTGATTCTGGTATTGCTGGCTTCCTGAGTGTGACACCGTATTACAACAAACCAACTCAAGAGGGTTTGTTTCTACATTACAAGGCAATTGCCGAAGCGAGTGATGTGCCTCTAATTTTGTACAACGTACCAGGCCGTACTGCTGTTGATATGCAGCCAGAAACAGTGGCACGCTTGTCAAAGCTTGATAATATCGTGGCTCTAAAAGATGCAACGGGCGATTTGGAACGAATTGCAATTCATCGTGAACTTTGTGGCGAAGATTTTATCTTACTAAGTGGCGATGATGCGACAGGGCTGGATTTTGTGAAACTTGGCGGCAATGGTGTTATCTCGGTAACGAACAATATTGCAGCTAAAGACATGGCAGACATGTTCCATTTGGCAAGTGAAGGTAAGTACGAAGAAGCAGAAGCGATTAACCAACGCTTGATGACTCTACACAAAAACCTTTTCATCGAAGCAAGCCCTATCCCAGTAAAATGGGCAGCGCAAAAGCTTGGTTTGATTGAAGAAGGTGGTTTGCGTCTTCCTTTAACTACGCTTTCTGAAAAATCGCAGCCGATCGTCGAGCAGGCGCTAACAGACGCCCATATTTATTAAGATTGAGCTATTAAGATTGAGCTATTAAGATTGAGTTACTAGGATTGAAGTTCATACTGGGGGCCAAAGCGCCCTCGGTGTTTTAGGAGTATAGATGAAGCTTTCAAGCCAGTTAGTGTTAAGTTCATTAGCTGTATTCGTATTGACTGCCTGTTCAGGTGGTGCCAATCAACGTCGTCAAGCAAAAGATGACTTCGAGTATTTGAACTCCCCAAATTTGGGTGAGTGGAATGTCCCAAAGGGTGCACAGCCTCAGTTTTACCCTAACTACGAGATCCCTCAGGGTAACTACGCTGGTGGTGTCGGTAAAGATGTCGACATTCGTCCACCTCAACAAGTCCTAGAGCTTATTCCCGGTGCACGTCTAGACCGCAGTAGTGATGGTGAAGTGACACTTTGGCTACTTCGTAAAGATGAACTAGATAAAGTTTGGCAAACGGTGCAAAACATGGTCGCGGCTAACGAGATTCCAGTTGAAAGCCAAACAGACTCTCGCATCGAGACAGGATGGGTGACTTGGGATTCGCCAGATGAAGAGCTAGAAATTGGCAGCCGATATGAAATCGTACGCGCTGAAGCAAATGGTCGACACGGCTTTAAGGTGAGCCTTATTGACTGGCGTGAAGGCAATCAAGTGAAAGAAGTAACGGCGACCAACCGTGAGCGCTACAATGTGTTCATGACGAACTTGGTCACCGCTCGCTACGATCAAGAAGTGCGTGAAGAAGCACAGCGTAAAGCGCAAGAGTTGGTTAAACAGATCCCAATCACAATGGGTAAAGACCGCAGCGGACTTCCAGTGATTATCGCGCGTGCGCAATACAACATGCTTTGGCAACGTCTGCCTAATATTCTACCTAAGATGGGCTTTAAGATTGAAGAGCGTAGCCAGTCTCAGGGCACAATCACTGCGAAATATGCATCTCCGGATGATGAATTCTGGAACGATATCGGCGTTAAACCAGTGGAGTTAGCCGCTGGTAAGTACACATTCTTACTTGGTGATTTAGGCAACCGTACGTCTATCAATATCACCGACTCCTCTGGCAAGCCAGTAGAAGAAGAGTTTTTGAAATCACTAGCGCCTGTATTGGCTGCAACAGTGAAGCAGTAAACAAAGCGAGCTTAACGCGGCGTGTTTACTTAATGATAGAAAAGGGACCTAGTGGTCCCTTTTTTGATGTTTAGATTAAATGTGTCGAGATGAAGCTGGTGAGTAACTAACGAGGCTCGTTTTTGTTTTTATCTTCTTCAGCGTAGCGCTGTTTATCCAATGTGTTCAGCTTATCTAAATCGTTCTTACGGCTTTTATCCATCTGACCAAACTTCATTTTTGCGGTATATTTGAGTGCGGCAATATTACCAATGACCACGCTCAACACTACAATAATAATGACCCAAGGATTGGTTAGTATTTCTATCATAGAGCCTCCGGCGGCGTGATATTGTGAATAAATTTGGCAACGACGTTATCCAAATTATTCAGTATGACGTCAATCCCTGCAATGTTGTCGGTCTGATTTTGTTTAATCAACTGGCTTCTGAGTACATCAAGCGTCAACTGCTCGAGGCATTGCTGCCCGACAGCGCGGTGACTAATGTGCCAAGGCTCAATCGAAACGCCACCTAAATCATGTTGATAAGGAAAGAAGAAACCGAACCGACCAAGGTTGGCTTTTAACCATTGGTTGAACGCCTGCTGGTGGCCTTCAAGATACTCCCAAGGTTCCAACTTGAGTCTTGTGTCAGCAGGCAATAAATTGTGCGCATAGACATCAAAATCACAACCCCAATGATGACGACTTCCTCCGGGCAATGCCGACCAGCGCAAAATGGCCATCAATTTCTCTTTGTCATTTAACTCTGCTTTATTCAAAGGGCGGGAGTTGATGTCGAGAATTGGCAACTCACCAGAAAACTTCCCGTTCCAGATGGCTTTTTGGCGATTAAAGTCACGAAAACCACTGGCGATTTCCATTTTGAAACCTGCTTCTGTTGCCGCTTCAATCATCTTTAGCAGATCGTCAGCCACTTCAGGGTGGAGTAGAAACGCTTTTTGATCCACTAAAGTGGATTGAAGATGGGAATCAGTGATTCCGGTGAGTTGCTCTGGTGTCATTGTGTTCTCGCTGATTACTTCGCCAATAGGTGCTTCAACGTGTTTTCGTACATGTCCGTCAACTTTTCAAGATCGTCGACTTTCACACACTCGTTCACTTTATGAATCGTAGCGTTAACAGGGCCTAACTCTACGACTTGACCTCCCATTCGAGCAATAAAACGACCATCAGACGTACCGCCAGTTGTAAGTAGCGCTGGCTTCGTATCATTGACTTCGGCCACTGCAGCTACAACCGCGTCTAGCAGTGCGCCCGTATCGGTCAGGAATGGGTCACCGTTGAATGTCCATTTTAGGTCGTAGTCCAGCTCATGCTTGTCCAATGTTTCGGTAACACGCTGAACAATTGCGTCATTGTTAAGCTCAGTACTAAAACGTAGGTTGAACTGAACATGGAACTCGCCAGGAATAACGTTAGACGCACCAGTGCCAGCCGATACATTCGGGATCTGGAAACTGGTCGGTGGGAAGTAATCATTCCCTTTGTCCCATTCTGTCGTCGCGAGTTCATGAATCGCGAGTAGAGACTCATGCACTGGATTGCTGGCTAGGTGAGGGTAGGCCACGTGGCCTTGTGTTCCTTTTACCGTTAAATCACCAGTGATGGATCCACGGCGTCCATTTTTCACTACATCGCCAACCACTTCGGTGCTGGATGGTTCACCAACAATACACATATCGATGTTCTCACCACGTTCCATCAACGTTTCTACAACACGAACGGTACCGTTGATAAATGGCCCTTCTTCATCCGACGTAATTAAGAAGCCAATTGAGCCTTTGTGATCTGGGTTTTCGGCGATAAAGCGTTCAACTGCAACAACCATAGCGGCGAGTGACCCTTTCATGTCAGCTGCGCCGCGGCCATGCAAGTAACCATCAATAATGGTCGGTTCAAACGGATGTGTATTCCAGTGTTCCAATTTGCCAGCTGGTACCACATCGGTGTGGCCAGCAAACGCAAATAGCGGCGCTTCTGAACCACGTCGAGCCCAGAAGTTCGTGGTGTCTTCAAATACCATCACTTCAATTTCAAACCCGAGTGCTTTTAAGCGCTCGATCATCAAATCCTGACAACCTGCGTCTTCCGGCGTTACGGACTGTCTACTGATCAGATCTTTAGCAAGTGCCAATACTGGACTGTCTGTCATCCTTGAGTATTCCTTTATTTAAGAGTTGAAAATGCTAGCGTATTGATCAGCTTTAAAACCGATATGAAGTTGATCATTCACTTTTAAAATTGGGCGTTTAATCATCGCAGGGTTTTCTACCAAAAGAGCGATGGCGTTTTCCTCGTTAAGTGTGTCTTTCTGCTCTTGCGCTAATTGGCGGTAGGTTGTGCCACGTTTATTGAGCACCTGTTCCCAACCTAAAGCGCGACAAAATTCACTTACCATTTCTGCATCAATGCCTTGCTTACGGTAGTCATGGAAGTCGTAAGCAATATCCTCGGCTTCTAACCATTTCTTGGCTTTTTTGATCGTATCGCAGTTGGGAATACCAAACATGGTAATCGACATAGTGTTTCCTTTTTCTTTGTTCTATTTTTCACTGGCGCGGTTAAGACGCACTTAAGTGATTTGGGCTGTTAAAGCATCCTATCAAGAAGCAATCAAACTGACAAAATGCGGTGGAAAATATTTTCAGATAGATTGAGATAACTAATGTCACATAACTTATTTACGATGAATGCGCTATAAATCGAATAAAAATTCGTCTAAATAAAATGGAAAAGTCGAGTTATTGATCAAACGCAACACCTCGCTGAGCAAAAACGAAATAATGAATCAGCACAATTTTAGGAGGTGTCAATGGAATTGAGTCCTGTTTTTGCAAGGCGGCTATATTTGGCCTTGTTGGTGGAAAACCTAGAAAGGCCGAATGTGCCAAAGTTGATCGAAAAAACGGGGTGGCCTCGTCGTACTATTCAAGATGTACTCAAGGCGTTACCTGGGATCGGCATTGAACTCATATTCGTTCAAGATGGCCGACGTCATAATGACGGCTATTATCAACTTTCAGATTGGGGGCCTTTTGATAGCCAATGGGTTCTAGAGCGGGAGAGAGATATCGCTAGCAGTCTTGGATTTCGTGCATAAGCCAGCAATTGCTGGCTTTTTTCATATTCAGGCCTCATCCATTGCAGCGGTAGGCGGAACCCAGTACGCTAAATGAAGTGATAAAATCTTGTGGGGAAACCATAAAAACGGTGTCCGCATCGATAGCCGCTGCATTGTTTTTTAAATCGTTCATCGCGCCTTGCATCATCGCGTCATTAGTCATGAAAATGTAGTTATACCAATGGCCTTCACTTCCGGTGACTTCGCCTTTGTATTCGCATCGCTCAGGGTCGAATTGCGCGTCAATGCGAATATGAACATCTTGACTTTGAGCATGAGTAAGGTGAGATGGCATCGTGCAACCCGTTAGAAGCACGACAAAAAGTCCAAGTAACAGGCGTTTCATTAGCTATTTCCCCAATACTATGTAAGCAGCAAAGCCAATCCAGCTCAGGACAAGTAGTGTCCAAGGCAGTTTGCTTGATGAATGGTTTGGCGCATCGTTGGTGATATTGTCTTGTTCGATAATCTCTTCATGCTGACGTTGTTTTTCACGTTGCTGTTTTTTCTTCGCTTTATCGGCTTGGCGGTTGCGCTCTTTTTGTTGTTTCTTATATTGCGCGATGCCTTTTTCGATACCTTGAGCGATGAGCTTGGTTTGCTCTTTGGTTTGGCCGGGCTTTTGCGTGGATTTAGCAATTCTCATCGCTTCGGCTTGTGTTTCTTGAGAAGGCACAGGGGTGGCAGGAGTTCTTTTTTTCATGTTTCTCATCAACGTCGCTGTAAATCTTTGTTTAGTTTACCTGTGTAAGGTGCTGAAATGAACTTCAGTTCTCATCTTTGTTGGCTTGCAACTCTGAAACGATAGGTTAAAGTGACGTTTTTATCACATAAAGAAGAAGATGTTGTGCGCTATTCGTTTGACCAATATGACGCTCATGGATTTTTAAAGGCGCCGATCATTTTATGGGTGGGATGGATGTTTCTTGTGCGTTCATGGGTGGTGTTTGCCATGGCTGGTGTAAGTCGTGATAGTGGCAGCAAGCTACTCGCTATTGTTTACCCAGATTCAAGTACGTTGTATTTAGGTTTGGCGATGGGCATTCCAAGTTTGCTTCTTATGTGGTTAATGGGGCTTCGTCATCCCGACAGAGGATGGGTAAACAGAATTACTCGCTATGGTCGCGAGATCACTTTGATCTTGTGCGGTATTCAACTTGCTCAGACCATGTATCATGTGTACCTAGAACATGGAGTGTTTAATTGGGCAAACGCCCTTACCATTACCTTATTAGCTTGGTTTATGATCTATCTTCTAAATGGAATATGGGTAAAAGACTGTTTTCATGTGCCACAATTGGCGCACGATGAACAGCAGCATTCAAAGAATTAAAAACAATAACTTCCCACTCTGGGGCAAAGTAATAGAGGAAACCTCAATGTCACAAGCTCAAACGGCGATCGTGCCAGAAGCCGGGCCATTTGCACTGTACACTCAACTCAAAGTGAACCAAAACCGTGAAAACGTATTAGAAAAACTGAAAGCACTGCCAAAGTTGGTGGAAGAGTTAAACATTACCCAGCCGGGTGCAGCGCTGACGCTTTCTATCGCATTCACAAAATCGTTTTGGGAACACCTTAATGTAGACGCGCCAGAAGAGCTTATTGATTTTACTCAACTTGGCGAAGGTGACATCGTTGCTCCAGCAACAGACGTAGATGTACTGATTCACTGTCACTCGACTCGTCACGACTTGCATTTTTACGTGTTGCGTAAGTTCCTAGAAGAGACGGCACAAGATGTCACCATTGTGGACGAAACATATGGGTACCGTTACCTTGATGCTCGTGATATGACAGACTTCATTGATGGCACAGAAAACCCGAAAGGGGAGGCTCGCGCTGATGTGGCTCTAGTAAAAGAGGGCCCATTTGCTGGAGGCAGTTATGTTATGGCTCAGCGCTTTGAACATAACCTTGCCGCTTGGAATCGATTGAATGTCAAAGCGCAAGAAAAAGTGATTGGTCGTACCAAGCTAGACTCTATCGAGCTAGAAGACGTTCCTGCTGCATCACACGTTGGTCGAGTTGATATCAAAGAAGAAGGTAAAGGTTTGAAGATTGTTCGCCACAGCTTACCATACGGGACGGTGACAGGGCCTCATGGCCTGCTGTTTATTTCTTACTGCAATACACTTCATAACATTAAAGTGATGCTAGAAAGTATGTACGGCGTGACAGATGGTAAAACAGACCAAATGCTTCGTTTCACAACAGCGGTAACTGGTGCGTACTTCTTCGCGCCTTCGCAAGAAATGCTCGCAGAGCTAGCCATCAAGTAAGTTGTCAGACTTTATTTCTTAAGCCCTCCAATGGAGGGCTTTTGTTTTCGATTTCTATTCCAATCTCTTTTCAAAAAACACTAAACTTTTCTGTTACTTGGTCGATAAGTACTCAAAGCCTTAATTTTAGGACTCTTTATTCGTGGCGATCACCGTTAATACCAATGTTGCAGCACTTGTCGCACAGCGTCACTTGACCAGTGCAACGGATATGCTGAATCAATCCATGGAGCGTTTGTCTTCAGGGAAGCGTATTAATAGCGCAAAGGATGACGCTGCGGGTCTGCAAATTTCCAACCGCTTGCAATCACAAATGCGTGGTTTAGATGTTGCGGTTCGCAACGCGAATGACGGCATTTCCATCATGCAAACTGCGGAAGGCGCGATGAATGAGGTGACCAATATCATGCAACGTATGCGTGATTTGTCGCTACAGTCAGCCAATGGTTCAAACAGCAAAGCGGAGCGCACTGCACTGCAAGAAGAAGTCTCTGCTTTAAATGATGAGTTAAGTCGTATTGCAGAAACCACATCTTTTGGTGGACGTAAATTGCTGAACGGCACATTCGGTACATCGTCTTTTCAAATCGGTGCAACGGCTGGTGAAGCGGTACAAATTGGCCTGCGGACCATGCAGCCGGAATCTTTAGGTAGCTTTTCAATGAGCTCATATCAAAGAGTCAGTTCAGATTGGACGGTTCAAAACGGAAATAATGAAATTGTTATCAGCTACCGTGATAACAATTTTGAAGAGCAGGAGATCCGTATTGAAGCTAAAGCTGGCGACGATATAGAAGAACTCGCGACTTACATTAACGGGCAGACCGATAAAGTGAAAGCGTCTGTTAATGAAGAGGGGCAACTGCAGTTACTCATGTCCCACAAGGACGCCATAAAATACCCTGGACCAACCTTCAGTGGTGGCCTGGCTGATGAGTTAGAACTTGGCAAGTATGTCACCGTAAATAGAACGGTAGATAGTATTGATATTAGCACGGTCGGTGGCGCTCAGATGGCGGTCGGCATTTTAGATGATGCTTTGAAAACGGTAGATGGCAGTCGTGCGGAGTTAGGCGCGTATCAAAACCGCTTTAATCACGCGATCAATAATCTCGATAACATCCACGAAAACTTAGCCGCTTCCAACAGTCGTATCCAAGACACTGACTATGCCAAAGAAACTACGCAAATGGTGAAGCAACAGATTTTACAACAGGTCAGTACTTCTATTCTGGCGCAAGCAAAACAAGCGCCAAACCTAGCATTGACCTTGCTTGGCTGATGAACGGCCTTGCCCGAATTTAACGCAAAACCTGCCTGTATCGACAATTCGAAAAGAAGCTTTAGCGAAAAATGAAAGTTTTTTGCTTTTTTATCCGCTTTGTCACGATTACCCCTCCAAACGAATTATTTTCAAAAAAATCTAAAATTTTCTCTAAAGAAAACAGGGTATGCGCCGTTAATAAAAGTAACTTTGAGAGAACTACTTGGTTTTCCGAGACGTCGGAAACCGCTACACCGGAAAATCAATTGGAGAAATCACCATGGCAGTGAATGTAAACACTAACGTATCAGCGATGACCGCTCAGCGTTACCTAAACAACGCAAACTCAGCTCAACAAACTTCTATGGAGCGTTTGTCTTCGGGTTTTAAAATCAACAGCGCAAAAGATGACGCTGCGGGTCTACAAATCTCGAACCGTTTGAACGTACAAAGCCGTGGTTTGGATGTAGCGGTTCGCAACGCGAACGACGGTATCTCGATTGCACAAACTGCTGAAGGTGCAATGAATGAGACCACTAACATTCTTCAACGTATGCGTGACTTGTCTCTGCAATCAGCAAACGGTTCAAACTCGAAAGCAGAGCGCGTTGCGATTCAAGAAGAAGTGACCGCGCTAAACGACGAACTAAACCGTATCGCAGAAACCACTTCTTTCGGTGGTAACAAGCTACTAAACGGCACACACGGTGCGAAATCGTTCCAAATCGGTGCAGATAACGGCGAAGCAGTGATGCTTGAGCTAAAAGACATGCGTTCAGACAACAAAATGATGGGCGGTGTGAGCTACCAAGCTGAAAGTGGTAAAGGTAAAGACTGGAACGTTGCTGAAGGTAAGAACGACCTAAAAATCAACCTAACGGACAGCTACGGCCAAGAGCAAGAAATCAACATCAGCGCAAAAGCGGGTGACGATATCGAAGAGCTTGCGACTTACATTAACGGTCAAACTGACCTAGTGAAAGCCTCTGTAGACCAAGACGGTAAACTGCAAATCTTTGCTGGCAACAACAAAGTCGAAGGCGAAGTCGAGTTTTCAGGCGGCCTATCTGGTGAGCTAGGTTTGGGCGAAGGTAAAAAAGTAACGGTAGATACTATCGACGTAACCTCAGTTGGTGGCGCACAAGAATCTGTTGCTATCATCGATGCAGCACTGAAATACGTAGACAGCCACCGCGCAGAGCTAGGTGCATTCCAGAACCGTTTCAACCACGCAATCAGCAACTTGGACAACATTAACGAGAACGTGAATGCGTCGAAGAGCCGTATCAAAGATACAGATTTCGCGAAAGAAACGACGGCAATGACCAAGTCACAAATTTTATCGCAAGCGTCAAGCTCAATCCTTGCGCAAGCGAAACAAGCGCCAAACTCAGCGCTAAGTCTGCTAGGTTAATTTCAAACCTAAGACGAGAACCTCATTGGCTCGTGGTGAGAGATGAGCGAGTAAACCCAGCTTCGGCTGGGTTTTTTTCTGTCTTTTGGGCCCCCAGGATTTCTGCGAATCACGACATTAGAGCTTCATCACATTTCAGTAAGCCAAAGAAAATAATCGCAAAAAATTGAAAATTTCTTCTAAAGGATATTCATCGGTCGCCGTTAAAGGGACTGAGAGAAATGAGATGTACCTAAGTGAGGTGAGAGACACGACGGTACATTCACTAAAGCCTTAAGGAGATCAATTATGGCGATTAACGTTAATACTAACGTTTCTGCGATGACTGCACAGCGTTACCTAAACCAGGCAGCTGACGGTCAACAAAAATCAATGGAGCGTTTGTCTTCGGGTTATAAAATCAATAGCGCGAAAGACGATGCTGCAGGTCTACAGATTTCAAACCGTTTGAATGCACAAAGCCGTGGCCTAGACATGGCAGTGAAAAACGCAAACGACGGTATTTCTATTGCACAGGTTGCTGAAGGTGCAATGAATGAATCTACCAACATCCTACAACGTATGCGTGATCTTTCGCTTCAATCGGCGAACGGCTCTAACTCAAAAGCAGAACGTGTAGCGATCCAAGAAGAAGTAACAGCGCTAAACGACGAGCTAAACCGTATTGCTGAAACTACCTCTTTCGGTGGTAACAAGCTTCTAAACGGTACTTACGGTACTCAATCTTTCCAAATCGGTGCGGACTCAGGTGAAGCAGTGATGCTTTCTATGGGTAACCTACGCTCAGACACTTCAGCAATGGGTGGTAAGAGCTACGCAGCAGAAGAGGGTAAAGACGCATCTTGGACTGTTGGTGAGAAAACAGAGTTCAAAATGAGCTACACCAACAAGCAGGGTGAAGAGAAAGAGCTATCAATCAGCGCTAAGCAAGGCGATGATATTGAGCAGCTAGCGACATACATCAACGGTCAAAACGATGATGTAAAAGCCTCTGTTGGCGAAGATGGCAAACTACAAGTATTTGCTTCTTCTCAAAAAGTTGAAGGTGATGTTGAGTTTTCTGGCAACCTAGCAGACGAGATCGGCTTTGGTGGCCCGAAAGACGTAACAGTGAAAGACATCGACGTAACCACAGTAGCTGGCTCTCAAGAAGCAGTAGCGGTTATCGACGGTGCTCTTAAGTCCGTAGACAGCCAACGAGCTTCACTCGGTGCTTTCCAAAACCGCTTCAACCACGCAATCAGCAACCTAGACAACATTAACGAGAACGTTAACGCGTCTAAAAGCCGTATTAAAGATACTGATTACGCGAAGGAAACCACTGCGATGACTAAGTCGCAAATTCTTCAGCAAGCAAGTACTTCAATCCTGGCTCAAGCGAAGCAGTCTCCATCTGCAGCGCTAAGCTTGTTGGGCTAAGTGGTAAACCCAGCCTGAGGTCAACACCTTAGTGCTGGGGCACCAAAGCGATAGATTCTATCGTTAGCCCATAAGGTGGAAGGGAGATTGTAATGGATATATCCTCCTACGCATCGAACATCCAGCCTTACGGCACGCCAAATGGCACAAAGTTTGCAAATAAAAATGGCAATGATATAGGCACGTCTAGCCCAGCAAATTCAAATGGTGAGATTTCGCCGCAAAAAGCGAAAAACACCGAATACGATTTCTCTGTTCAAGCTGCGATCGAGATGGCTGAAAGCCGTCAAGAACTGAACAAAGAAGAACGTGAAAAATTGGTCGCACAAATGAATGAATTTGTAACGTCCATAAACAAAGGAGTCGCATTTCGAGTGGATGAAGAATCCGGACGAGATGTGGTGACGATTTATGAAGCCAATACCGGTGACGTGATTCGTCAAATTCCTGATGAAGAAATGCTAGTGGTATTGCGTCGCCTAGCTGAGCACACAGCCAACAGCGGGTTGTTGACTGAAAAAGTGTAAGTCGTTTTTAGAGGTGATTTGATGAGTTTAGGCCCTTTGGGGATGTCTGGCGGCATGGATATTAATTCCATGGTCAGCAAAATTGTGGATGCCGAACGCGTACCAAAGCAGCAACGCATCGACAACGAACGCACGACAATTAATGCCAGTATTAGTGCTTACGGGCGACTCAGAGAATCATTGGATACGATGAAAAATCTCATGGCGAACTTTCGTCAGGAGAAAGCATTTGCCGTTCGCACTGTCGAAACGACCAATGACAATATCGTATCTGCCACGGCAACCACAGATGCTATCGCTGGCAAATATGCTATCGATGTGTTGCAGCTTGCTCAGAGCCATAAAGTCGCTTCTGACGTATTGCCAGAAGACGCAAAATTTGGCCCTGGTAAGCTGCAGATTTCGCTTGGTGATGAGCGTTTTAATATCGATGTTCGTTCCCGATCTAAGCTCATCGATGTCGTACGTGGCATCAATGGCGCTAAAGATAACCCTGGCGTTCGTGCATCTCTTATTAACGACGTCGAAGGTCCACGCCTTATCCTTGCTTCTAACCTCTCTGGTAAGGATCATCAAATCAGAGTCAGTGTGGAGGCAGAAAAAGGCAACCCTCTTAAATATTTCGAATACCAAACACTTGAAGACCGCGTCAACGCGCTTGAAGAAGCTCGTTCAGCGGCGGAAGATGTCTTAGGTCCTCTTAAATTTCCGGAACAACCAGCAGAAGAGCTGGATGCAAACGGCAATCCTCTACCTCCAGAAGAGCAAAAAGCGGCAGACGATGTACAAGATGATGCATCGCAAGCGCCAATCTCTGCGGCGGGTGCAGAAGCAGCCAAAGCTGGTCAAGAAGCCATTGATGAAGCCAACCGACGCGCGAGCTTACGCCCTGAAGACAGAATTCCAGGGTGGACAGAAACTGCGTCAGGTACTTTGTTGGACTCTTATGAAGAACCAGAGCTTGAACTCGACGAAAAGGCAATAGAGAAGGCACCAGATGTACCAGGCTGGAATAATGCCGCATCGGGCACCCTAACCGATTCTTACGTTACGACGAAAGAGGCTAAGCAGCTTCTTGAGCAAGAAAAAGCGGAAATCGAGCAAAAAATTGCGAGTGAAAAGCAAGCGTTAGACGAAAAAGTGGCACGTGGTGAACTTTCCGAAGCGCAAGCTAAGCAAATTCATCGCGCTAAACTTGATCCTCAAGAACGTGAGCGTCTGGAAAAAATTGATGAAGCAGAAGCGAAAATCGTAAAGGCGCAATCTGCTTTTGAACAATACCTTGGGATGACAGAAGTACAAGCAGGGCAAGATTCAGAAGTTCTGCTTGATGGAGTGGCAAAGCTATCTAGTCACAACAATGTGATTGAAGGTGCGATCGAAGGTGTTGATTTAACACTAAAAGGCAAATCAGAACCGAATAAACCGCCTGCTGAAATTGGTGTCGAGTACGACCGTCAAAGTGTACGCAACGATATCGAAAACTTTGTGGCAGCGTATAACTCGTTTTATCAAACCTCCCAAGCGTTGGCGAGTGTGGATCCGGTAACGGGTCAAAAAGGGCCGTTGTCAGGTGACAGCACCGTACGTAGTGCAGATTCACGATTAAAATCGGTCTTTTCTACTCGAATCGATAAAGCACCTGAAAACCTAAAGTCCTTAACAGAATTTGGCATTACGACCACACGTCAAGGCACCCTAGAAATCAACTATGACATGCTAGACCGCCAGTTGAACAATAACTTCAACGAGTTAGAAAAGTTCTTCGGTGGCAACACAGGTTTTGCTAAACGAGTAGAAGATGCGATTCACGGTATCACAGGTATTACAGGCAGTATTCGTACTCGAGAAAAAAGTCTCACAGAACAAAACTACCGTTTGAGTGACGATCAAGCGGCATTAGATCGCCGCATGGAAAGCCTAGAGAAGCGTACTCATGCGAAGTTTACCGCGATGCAAGATGCGACCGGTAAAATGCAAGGCCAGTTAGGCGCTTTGATGAGTGCGTTGGGTTAATAAATGCAAAAAGAACTCATGGAAATTAGTGATATAGATCAACTAATTACGCAAGAATTAGAAAAAGTTGATTTTAATGCTGAAGAAATTCTTCGCTTGGTCGATATCAGGGAACGGTTATTGCAAAACCTGTTACCAATTATTCATCAAAATCCTTTGGTTAAGCAGGATGCAGAGTGGCAAGCATTGCTAACTCGTACCAAAAGAATTGTCGAGCTGATGCAATCGGAAACGTCAAAGGTCGGAAAAGAGCTCCATAAGTTTCGTTATGGCCAGCGTTCACTTCAGCAGTACAAAAAATTTATTTAAAAGAGGATTACTATGCGCGGTTCTTTGCAAGCATACAAAAAGGTATCAGTCGACAGCCAGCTTAGCGCGGCTTCTCCGCACAAAGTCATTCAAATGCTTATGGCTGGTGCGATTGAGCGCCTTATTCAAGGTAAAGCAGCCATGCAAGCAGGCAATATTCCAGCAAAAGGTGAGCGCTTAGGTAAAGCGTTAGACATCATTATCGCGCTACGCAGCTGTCTATCTATGGATGACGGTGGTGATATTGCTTCAAACTTAGATTCACTGTATGAGTTTATGATCACGCAAATTTCTGCTGCTAACCATCAAAATGAGCCTCAGCTGATCGACGACGTTATCGATATTATCCGTGAGATCAAGTCCGCTTGGGACCAAATCCCAACAGAGTTTCATAATCTTACCGCTGCTGAAGTTGGTATTTAATAGTCAAAACAATGCGTTAAGATACTAGACGAATATATTTGTCAATTGCGCAACGAGTTGTGTAGCAAAGTTTCTATCAAGCTCACACCTCTCCATTGCTTGGTTGCCTTATTTTTATATTCAAATAAAATAGAAGCCATTAGTAGCCCTAATGGCTTTTTTGTTGCTGATTTTCCTATTTTGTCTATCGTAAATTGAGTGTGGTGGTTCTGCCTTCTTTAGCACCCAATTGCGCAAATCAAGGTTTGGCCGCAACGCACCTAAAATAAAGGCAATCATTCTTACTTATGCATGGTTTGGCAAAGCTGCTTGTAATTGATGATGACGCATCAAGTCGTTTAAATTTAAGCAATATATTGGAATTTGTTGGAGAAAATTGCGAAGCGGTCAGTTCTGATCAGCTCAGCGATGTTGATTGGTCTAGCGTATGGTCGTGCTGTATTGTTGGTAATATTCCAGCAGGTCAAGCGGCGAGTACGGTTATCTCTCATTTAAACAGCGCTTACCACATCCCTCTTCTAGTCATGGGCCGTTTTCCTTTGCCTGTTGATGATCTTCCAAATTTTGTTGGTGAACTAGAGCTGCCGCTTAATTACCCACAGCTTAGTGAAGCGTTACGCCACTGCAAAGATTTTCTGGGGCGAAAAGGAGTGAATGTTGTTGCTAGTGCACGCAAAAACACGCTTTTTCGCAGCTTAGTTGGTCAAAGTAGAGGTATTCAAGAAGTTCGACACCTGATCGAGCAAGTATCAAACACGGAAGCAAACGTGTTGATCTTAGGTGAGTCCGGTACAGGTAAAGAAGTTGTTGCGCGTAACATCCACTATCACTCTTCATACCGCGATGGCGCATTTGTACCTATTAACTGTGGTGCAATACCGCCTGAGCTCCTAGAAAGCGAATTATTTGGTCACGAAAAAGGCGCGTTTACTGGTGCGTTAACTGCCCGTAAAGGTCGATTTGAGCTCGCAGACGGTGGCACTATCTTTCTTGATGAGATTGGCGATATGCCAATGTCGATGCAAGTAAAGTTGCTTCGTGTATTGCAAGAACGCTGCTTTGAACGTGTAGGTGGCAATAGTACCATCAAGGTAAATGTTCGAGTTGTGGCGGCGACACACCGTAATCTAGAAAATATGATTGAAGAAGGCACGTTCCGAGAAGACTTGTTCTATCGTCTGAACGTGTTTCCGATTGAGATGCCAGCGCTGAAAGAGCGCAAACAAGATATACCATTGCTGCTGCAAGAACTGATGACACGTTTAGAGGCGGAAGGCGGACAACCTATCTGTTTTACCCCTCGTGCGATCAATTCATTGATGGAGCACAACTGGCCGGGTAACGTGCGTGAGTTAGCGAACCTTGTTGAGCGAATGATCATTCTGTACCCAAATAGCTTGGTCGATGTAAACCACTTACCAACCAAATATCGCTACAGTGATATCCCGGAGTTCCAACCAGAAAGTAATCCGTTTATTTCGGTTGAAGAACAAGAGCGTGATGTGTTCCAAGACATCTTCTCTGAAGATTTTAGCTTTGAAGATCAAGACGACCTTGATCACAGCATGAACGCCCCGCAAGCGCTGCCACCGGAAGGGGTTAATTTGAAAGAGCTGCTGGCTGATTTAGAAGTTAATATGATCAGCCAAGCATTAGAAGCGCAGGGTGGCGTTGTAGCAAGAGCGGCCGACATGCTGGGTATGCGACGTACTACGCTGGTGGAAAAAATGCGTAAGTACAACTTACAGCGCTAGGTAAAGTGAAGTTTTAAGACGATATCTGAATAATCACTTGGGCTGGTTAACATCGTTTTCTTGCATCCAAAACCGTTATCTCTGAGTGTCAACTTATTGTCGATAGCTTAACGTCCTGATAAATATAGAAAATAGCTTGGTACGCTAATTGCTTACCAAGCTATTTTAGTTTTAGCGGCGATATTTCGACAGGCAGTAATGGATAACAACACCAATCAATCCCATTTAGATTCCGTAGAGAATCAGGTTGAGCGCTACAAACAGGTGCTCGATGTGATGCCTGCTGGAGTGATTTTGCTCGATACGTACGGAGTAGTGCGTGAAGCAAATCCAGAAGCGCACCGAATTCTTGAGATTCCACTGGTTAACGAAAAATGGTTCAACGTTATCCAGGCGGTGTTTGACCCACGTGAAGATGATGGCCACGAAGTTTCATTACGTAATGGCCGTAAAGTTCGACTCGCCATCTCGGCGTCCACAACAGGTCAATTGATCCTGATTACCGATTTAACCGAAACCCGTTTACTTCAAGCTCGTGTCAGTGATTTACAGCGCTTATCGTCGTTAGGACGTATGGTTGCATCGCTTGCTCACCAAGTAAGAACGCCGCTGTCGAGCGCTATGTTATATGCATCCAATTTGGGAGCGCCAAATCTTCCTCCAGCGACAAAAGATCGCTTCCAAACCAAATTAATGGATCGACTGCACGATTTGGAAAAGCAGGTTAATGATATGCTGCTTTTTGCTAAAGGTGGTGATAATAAAGTCATTAAGCCATTCACGATTGCCCAGTTGGTAGCGGAATACCAGCCGATGGTCGAAACCGCGCTAAAAAACAACAGTATTGATTACTGCCTAGAAGTGGAAGAAGAACAAACTGAGCTACTAGGCAATGCGAACGCCATTGCATCCGCATTAAGTAATCTGGTCATGAATGCGATTCAAATGTCTGGTAAAGAATCGCAAGTCGATATTTTTTTCCGCCCGGTAAATGGTGAGTTACGCATTTCTGTGCAAGACAGCGGACCGGGAGTGCCCGAAGAACTGCAAGCCAAAATCATGGAGCCATTTTTTACCACACGTTCTCAAGGAACTGGATTAGGGTTGGCAGTTGTTCAAATGGTTTGCCGTGCCCATGACGGTCGATTGGAACTTATTTCAGAGCAGGGTGATGGAGCCTGCTTCACCATGTGCATTCCGCTAGAGCGAGTGCAAACAGAAGCGCAATAAGCGGCTTTTGGTAATAACAATTTCTGGAGAATCATAATGGCGCAAAGCAAAGTGCTGATCGTAGAAGACGATGAAGGTCTTCGTGAAGCCCTAGTCGATACTCTGGCTCTGGCAGGGTATGAATGGTTGGAAGCGGACTGTGCTGAAGATGCACTGTTGAAGCTGAAATCGAATACGGTTGATATCGTCGTTTCTGATGTGCAAATGGCGGGTATGGGTGGCTTAGCTCTGCTCAAAAGCATCAAGCAGAATTGGCCTAACTTACCAGTATTGCTAATGACGGCGTACGCCAATATTGAAGATGCCGTGTCGGCAATGAAAGATGGCGCGATTGACTACATGGCGAAACCATTTGCACCAGAAGTGTTGCTAAATATGGTCAGTCGTTATGCACCGATAAAAAGTGATGACAACGGTGATGCTATCGTTGCTGATGAGAAAAGTCTGCGCTTACTCGCGTTGGCCGATAAAGTGGCGCGTACAGATGCGAATGTTATGGTGCTAGGTCCGAGTGGCTCAGGAAAAGAAGTGATGTCGCGCTATATTCACAACGCGTCGAATCGTAAAAATGGTCCTTTTGTCGCAATTAACTGTGCCGCGATTCCTGACAATATGCTCGAAGCAACACTGTTTGGCTATGAAAAGGGCGCATTTACTGGTGCTGTTCAGGCATGCCCAGGAAAGTTCGAACAAGCACAAGGTGGCACAATCTTACTTGATGAAATCAGTGAGATGGACTTGAACCTGCAAGCGAAGTTATTGCGTGTTTTGCAAGAGCGAGAAGTAGAGCGCCTAGGCAGTCGCAAAAGCATCAAGTTAGATGTTCGTGTGTTAGCGACGAGTAACCGTGATCTTAAGCAATACGTGTCAGAAGGAAACTTCAGAGAGGACTTATATTACCGCCTGAATGTATTCCCAATTGCGTGGCCTGCACTTAAAGAACGTAAAGGCGATATTGCACCGCTTGCCAAGCATCTTGCTGAGCGTCATTGCAGCAAAATGGGCATGCCAGTGCCTCAATTCTCGACCGTTGCGTTAGAAAAACTATTGCAATACCCTTGGCCGGGTAATGTTCGTGAATTGGATAACGTGGTTCAACGAGCGCTGATATTAAGTGAAAATGGCGACATCGATGCAGAGCACATTTTGCTCGAGGGCGTAGATTGGCAAGATGCCAATAGCTTGCAACACGTGGTGCAAAATGCAGATATGGTCGTGCCCAATGTTAAGCCAGTTGCTCAAGCTGAGAGTGTCAGCCGCCCAGTAACTGGTGGAGAAGGCTTAGGCAGCGAGCTGCGCGATCAAGAATACGCCATTATTTTGGAGACTTTGGTTGAGTGTAATGGTCGACGCAAAGAAATGGCGGAGAAACTGGGTATAAGCCCTCGAACCTTGCGCTATAAGCTTGCCAAAATGCGTGATGCTGGTATAGATATCCCGAATTAACACAGACAACGGCCATAAGACGAAAAGTGTAAGTAAATTGATTGCTAATGTCTTATGGCACGTTAATTGCTGTGTCAATAATCAGTTTTGTTAATAGTCAATCTTTTGGCTTAGAGGTGCTAATGAAAATTGATGGTATTCAGGCAGAAATGCGCGCCATGATGGTAGAAGCAACCAATACGGCTCCTACTGCAAGTGGGGCGAAAGTTGGAGCGGATTTTAACGATCTCCTAACTAAAGCCATCAATAACGTGAACACACTTCAAAAAGCATCTGGTGATTTACAAACCCGTTTTGATCGTGGTGATGCCGATGTATCCCTTTCTGACGTTATGATCGCTCGTAACAAGTCTAGTGTCGCTTTTGATGCGACGGTTCAAATTCGCAATAAACTCGTTGAGGCATATAAAGACCTCATGAACATGCCAGTGTAATTTAGGTAATAAGTGTGGCAGACAAGTCTACAGATTTAACCGTCACTGAAGGCGGCTCAGATGGTGCACTGGTAGCAAGTTCCGATGTGGATGTGGAGAGTCAAAATCCAGATCTAGAGGAGCGCAGTGCGTCAAAATTCGATATGGCAGTGGGCGACCTCGATTTACTTCGTCAGGTTGTGCTTGTGCTGTCGATATCCATCTGTGTTGCATTGATCGTGATGCTGTTCTTTTGGGTCAAAGAACCGGAGATGCGCCCACTTGGTGCGTATGAGACCGAAGAATTGATCCCCGTTCTGGATTATCTGGACCAGCAGAAAATCAATTATAAGCTTGATGGCAATACTGTTTCTGTTGAATCGAGTGAGTACAACTCGATCAAACTTGGCATGGTTCGTTCCGGCGTTAACCAAGCTACAGAAGCGGGCGATGATATTTTGCTGCAAGACATGGGTTTTGGTGTTTCACAACGTCTCGAGCAAGAGCGTCTCAAACTCAGTAGAGAGCGCCAATTAGCTCAAGCAATTGAAGAGATGAAGCAAGTTCGCAAAGCACGAGTGTTATTGGCACTGCCAAAGCACAGCGTGTTTGTGCGTCATAACCAGGAAGCGTCTGCGTCGGTATTTTTGACATTGTCGACAGGCACGAACCTTAAGCAACAAGAAGTGGATTCTATTGTCGACATGGTGGCTAGTGCTGTGCCGGGAATGAAAACTTCTCGAATTACCGTCACAGATCAGCATGGCCGCTTACTCAGCTCAGGCTCCCAAGATCCCGCTTCTGCGGCGCGACGCAAAGAACAAGAATTAGAACGCAGCCAAGAACAAGCGCTGCGCGAAAAAATTGATTCCGTACTATTACCCATTTTAGGTTATGGCAACTATACGGCGCAGGTTGATATCCAAATGGACTTCAGTGCGGTTGAACAAACTCGCAAACGCTTTGATCCGAACACCCCTGCGACCCGCAGTGAGTACGCACTCGAAGATTACAATAACGGTAACATGGTAGCGGGTATTCCGGGTGCGTTGAGTAATCAGCCTCCAGCGGATGCCTCAATTCCGCAAGATGTGGCTCAAATGAAAGATGGTTCTGTCATGGGGCAGGGTTCAGTTCGTAAAGAGTCCACGCGTAACTTTGAGCTAGATACTACCATCAGCCACGAGCGAAAGCAGACCGGGACGGTGGCTCGTCAGACCGTTTCTGTTGCGATTAAAGACCGTCGTCAAGTTAACCCTGATACGGGTGAAGTGACTTATACCCCAATGTCCGAATCTGAAATCAATGCCATTCGCCAAGTATTAATTGGTACCGTTGGCTTTGATCAAGGCCGTGGCGATTTGCTGAATGTATTGAGTGTAAAGTTTGCTGAGCCAGAGGCTGAGCAGCTAGAAGAACCACCAATTTGGGAGCACCCTAACTTCAGTGATTGGGTTCGTTGGTTCGCAAGTGCATTAGTGATTATTGTGGTTGTGTTGGTTCTGGTTCGCCCAGCAATGAAGAAATTGCTTAACCCTACCAGCGATGATGAAGACGAAATGTACGGACCAGACGGCTTGCCGATTGGTGCGGATGGTGAAACTAGCTTGATTGGTAGTGACATCGAAAGCAGCGAACTGTTCGAGTTTGGCTCAAGTATTGATTTGCCAAACCTTCATAAAGATGAAGATGTATTGAAAGCGGTTCGTGCTCTGGTTGCTAATGAACCTGAACTGGCTGCTCAAGTAGTGAAAAACTGGATGAATGACAATGGCTAACGATATCGTACCTCAAGATGACAACGCCGCGGGAATGCCAGTAGAGCTGGATGTTTCAACCATTACTGGCGAAGAAAAAGCGGCAATTTTGCTACTGAGCCTTAATGAACAAGATGCAGCTGGCATTATCCGTCACCTAGAACCAAAACAGGTTCAGCGTGTTGGTAGTGCGATGGCTCGCGCGAAGGATCTCAGCCAAGACAAGGTATCTGCTGTTCATCGTGCTTTTTTGGAGGATATCCAGAAATACACCAACATTGGTATGGGCAGCGAAGACTTTATGCGTAATGCACTGGTTGCCGCTCTTGGTGAAGACAAAGCCAACAACTTAGTTGACCAGATCCTACTTGGTACGGGCTCAAAAGGCTTGGATTCTTTGAAATGGATGGACCCACGCCAAGTGGCGAGCATTATCGTCAATGAACACCCACAGATTCAAACTATCGTACTGTCTTATTTAGAAGCAGACCAATCTGCAGAGATTTTGTCTCAGTTCCCTGAGCGCGTGCGTTTGGATCTGATGATGCGTATTGCCAACCTTGAAGAAGTTCAGCCATCAGCATTGGCAGAGCTGAACGAAATCATGGAGAAACAGTTCGCGGGTCAAGCGGGTGCACAAGCAGCCAAAATTGGCGGCCTGAAAGCAGCAGCGGAGATCATGAACTACCTAGACAACAACGTCGAAGGTTTGTTAATGGAACAAATTCGCGATCAGGACGAAGACATGGCGACGCAAATCCAAGACCTAATGTTTGTCTTCGAAAACTTAGTCGAAGTGGACGACCAAGGTATTCAGAAGTTGCTGCGTGACGTACCACAAGACGTGTTGCAAAAAGCACTCAAAGGTGCAGATGACTCGTTACGTGAGAAAGTCTTCAAGAACATGTCTAAACGTGCTGCTGATATGATGCGTGATGATATAGAAGCGATGCCGCCAGTACGAGTGGCAGATGTAGAAGCCGCTCAGAAAGAAATCTTAGCAATTGCCCGTCGAATGGCGGATGCTGGTGAGCTCATGTTGTCTGGCGGTGCTGACGAATTCTTATAATTTCTATTGCTTCGCAATTATCCTATTGCGGAGCACCCTCACTTCTTAATCGAACACACAATAGGTAACCCATGGCTGGCGATAGAAAACGTGGATTTATCCGTCCTGATGAAGATGATTCGATGATCGAACCTCAACGTTGGGGGCTGCCTGATTATGGCGAGCCTAAAGCCAAACAAGCAAAACAAACCGCGTTCAACTATGACCCGGGATGGGTGCCGAATTTTGATGAGCCTGAAGAAGAGCAGCCACTTGCGCTAACCGAAGAGCAAATTGAACTGATTAAGCAAGGTGCTTATCAAGAAGGCTTACATCAAGGTCAGGAAGCTGGCTTTAAGCAAGGTTACGACAAAGGTAAAGAAGAAGGGTTGCAAGCCGGCCATGCTGAAGGTCTCGAGCTCGGAAAAGCTGAAGGGGTAACTGCAGGGCAAGAATACATTCAGCAGCAAGTTGAAACTTTTATGAACTTGGCCAATCAGTTTGCTCAACCTTTGGAGTTGATGAATGCTCAGGTTGAAAAGCAGCTGGTGGATATGGTGCTCTGCTTAGTCAAAGAAGTGGTGCACGTTGAAGTACAAACCAACCCTCAAATTATTTTAGATACAGTGAAGCAGTCGGTCGAGGCGCTACCAATATCAGGCCACCCTATTACCTTGCACCTGAATCCAGAAGATGTCGCGATTATTCGTTCAGCTTATGGTGAAGAAGACCTTGATTGTCGCAACTGGACGTTAGTTGCTGAACCATCGCTCAATCGAGGTGACGTCCAGATTGAAGCCGGTGAATCAAGCATTAATTATCGCATGGAAGAACGCGTCAAAAGCGTATTGCACAGCTTTTGTGGCGCAAACCGTCATCAAGAGGGTGAGTAATCCATGCAAGCACTCGCTGACCGCTTAAAAAGCTACAAAGTTGAAGGCCTTACGACGCGCCCTGTCGCCTCTGGCAAACTGGTGCGTGTGGTTGGGTTAACGTTGGAAGCGACCGGCTGTCGCTCACCAATTGGCAGTTTATGCTTAGTGGAAACCATGTCAGGTCAGATGGAAGCCGAGGTTGTCGGCTTTTCAGGTGACAACCTATTTTTAATGCCAAGCGAACAAATTACGGGCATTTTACCTGGCGCGAGAGTCACCCCTTTAACCAGTGACGCTGGTTTGCCTGTCGGCATGGAGTTACTTGGGCGCGTGATAGACGGGGTTGGGAATCCACTTGATGGACTTGGCCCTTTGTATACCGATCACCGTGCCTCTTTTAATGCCGAGCCGATCAACCCGTTGGCTCGAAAACCAATTTCTGAACCGCTCGATGTTGGCCTAAAAGCCATCAATGGTTTGTTGACGGTTGGTAAAGGTCAGCGTATCGGTCTGTTTGCAGGTTCTGGTGTGGGTAAATCGGTCACGCTTGGCATGATGACGCGAGGCACCACCGCACAGGTTGTGGTCGTCGGCCTGATAGGTGAGCGTGGACGTGAAGTTAAAGAGTTCATCGAAGAGATCTTGGGTGAGGATGGTCGTCGCCGCTCAGTGGTGGTCGCGGCGCCTGCCGATGCTTCACCTCTAATGCGCTTAAAGGGGTGCCAAACGGCATTAACGATTGCTGAATACTTCCGGGACCAAGGGTTAGATGTTCTGCTATTGATGGACTCGTTGACTCGTTTTGCACAAGCACAGCGTGAAATCGCACTTTCTGTTGGTGAGCCGCCAGCGACGAAAGGTTACCCGCCTTCTGTATTTGCCAAGCTGCCAGCGCTGGTTGAGCGAGCGGGTAATGGAAGTGCCGAGCAAGGCTCGATTACGGCGTTCTTTACCGTGTTGACCGAAGGGGATGATTTGCAAGATCCGATAGCGGATGCATCGCGAGCTATTCTTGATGGCCATATTGTACTTTCTCGTGAAATGGCGGATGCAGGCCATTATCCGGCGATTGATGTCGAGAAGTCGGTGAGCCGTGTTATGCCGCAAATCACGACCGAAGAGCACGTTCTGATGTCAAAAGCGGTGCGACAGGTCTTGTCTATTTGTCGCAAGAATCAAGATTTGGTCTCGATTGGAGCGTACAAACCGGGTACCGATCCTGCTATTGATGGCGCATTTACTTTGAAACCGAAGTTAGACGAATACTTGCAGCAGAGCATGAAAGAATCGGTGCCATACGATATGTGCGTCAATATGCTTAGAAACATTTTGGGTGGGTGATAGCGCATGAATAATGCGATGGAGTTTCTACTTGAGCAAACGAAGGATCGTGAAGACCAAGCTGTGCTTGCACTGAACAAAGCGCGTTCTGAACTCGAAGATTATTACCGTCAGGTTGAACAAATTGAAAAGTATCGGCTTGATTATTGCCAGCAACTCGTCGACCGTGGTCAGGCGGGCCTAACGGCAAGTCAATATGGACACCTAAATCGATTCCTTACCCAGCTAGATGAGACTTTATCTAAGCAAAAGCAAGCAGAAAGTCATTTCAAAGAGCAGGTTGAAAACTGTAAAGAATATTGGTTAACCGTGCGTAAAGAACGCAAATCCTATGAGTGGATGATAGACAAACGCGAAAAAGAGAAACAACTTGCTGAAGCTAAGCGCGAACAAAAGCAAATGGACGAGTTTTCCACCTTACTTTACAGTCGAAAACCACATCGTTTCTAAAGGTTATCGGTTCGATATTGCATTACGGTGTTGCAGTTGACTACATCTCTACCGATTCAAGTAAGGTAACTTTGATTGAGTCTTGTTCAATTAGCTCAAATACCTTCGGTCGAATCTCGCGAACCCACCACTCGTTGTATGTTTCTTCGTAGAGAGCCTGGCGTGCTTGTTCATTGTCGAACTCTCTAAGCCAAACAAAATAGTCATGTCCATCATCACCAGTGTGGACGTAAGTATTCAGCACACGCATGCCTTGTGAGCGTTGATAGGGCAACAGTTCTTCCTTCATCCAACTTAGCCACTGATCTGTTTTGCCTGCTTTGATTCTATATTGGCGTAATTCTGTGATCTTCAAAGTGATTCCTTAATTGTTAAGCCAAGTGTCTGTTTACGCTTATCGTTTTTCAAAGTCAATCAAGTAGCTGTACATCATGTTAGGAACCAGGTTATCGGATAGTATTGTTGATGTTTGTTCCATAAACATGCCATCTATTAGCTTGCCGAGAATTGGCTCAATATTGTGGTGTGATTTTTGCATTTTAGCTGTCAGTGTCGGGTCTTTTTGACCTTAGTTTGCCGCCAGTATTGCTGCCTGCCAGCGATATACTCAGAGCCACGAGAACGAGAGTTTCTAAATGAGTGTGAATTTGTCCCATGTATCTGCGACTACCAAGACGCCAGTTTCTGATGTGTCCGCTAAAGCGTCCGCAGAGAGCACTGAGAGCAAGGGATTTTTAGAAACGTTAACCGATGCGTTTGCTGGTAAACAAAAGCCCGAAAAAGTAGCAACAGAATCGACAGTGGTTGAAGAAAAAGAAAGAGCGGATGTAGGCAGTACTTCTTCTGCTAACGTCTCGGACGAATTGTTGGCGCAAGAAAGCCAAGAATCCGTCAGTGACGAGCCCCATGGTTTTGATGAAATATCAGCAAACAAACCGAATGCAACCTTAAGTGAAGAAGCAAGTTTACAAAAGGCGAGTAACAGCACACCTTTGGAGAATGATGTTGAAGCTATTGAAAAAGTGAAATCAACATCAATCGATACGAGCAACCCATCAAATATAGTGGACGTAAAAAGCACGATGGGCGAAGGACAACAGCTTCTTGGTCGAATTGAACAAGCGAATCAAACCCTGAATGCGAGTAATGCATCCATCGATAGTGGCAAAGTTTTGCCTCAGAGCGCGAATTTAGTGCATTCGTTCCACGAGCAAGCAACCGTTTCGACACACCTTGATGAGCTGGCTTTGAATGAAACGCCATCAGTTCATTCTCTTGAACAAGCACAGATGATCCCAGGACAAGACTTAGAGCCAATTTTAGATAAGAATGGTCAACCTATCGATGTCGACAAACTTTCGCCTGAGTTTGCTGCTTGGCAAGAGCTAGCGAAACAAGCCAGCCATCCGACGGCTAAGAGCGCAGTCAGTGGTGAAGTAGCTAATGATCTGTCGCCGTTGTTAACAGACGTTGATGGTTCCAACATCGACGCGCTTCCACGAGTCTCCTTGGATGAACTTGAAGTTATAGATACTAAGTTGGCGCAAGGAAAACCACTGACTCAGCAAGAAGCTCAGATCATTGAAGGGTTGAAACAAGGAAGGATCACGGCGGATATTCCTGATCAAGACCTTGCCCAATTTGTTGCGCTCCCTAATGACATTAAACAGATTCTCGCAGAGCAACAAGTACAACATAATTTAACTCGCCAGGCTGGACCTATGGCAGTGTCTCAGCAAATCCAGCATACAGCGGCTCAAGTACCCCAGCCACAAACTGCTCATAGTGGAGAAAAAGTCGCATTATCTCCAACGCCCGATACGTTGATAACCGCGCAAGTGCCGACGTCGCTTCAAGGTGTGAAAGACGGAGAGATTAGCCAGAAAGTGATGAACGCAGCATTGGCGACTGGTGCGCTAAAGGCGACTGCGGATAAACAAGATAAGCCGGATCTCCAACACGGTTTCGCTGGACAGCTTCAGGCTATGGCAGGTCAGCAAGGAATTAATGTACAGCAACAAGCGCGTATTGATGCTGCACAACAAGCTCAGCTTCCGTTGCAACTAACTAAAGAGCTAGCCAACGAGCAAGTTGCGGAAAAAGTGCAAATGATGATGTCGAAGAATCTGAAAAATCTCGATATTCGTCTTGATCCACCAGAGTTAGGTCGTATGCAAATTCGTATGACCATGAATAATGACGTTGCCAATGTACATTTTACAGTGAACAACCCGCAAGCTCGTGACATTATTGAACAGACGCTCCCTCGTTTGAGAGAAATGCTAGCACAACAAGGTATGCAGCTGGCTGATTCTTCCGTCCAGCAACAAAACAGCGGGCAACAGCAAGGTAGGTATACTGCTGAACAACATGGTCAAAGCGCGCAAAGTGGCGGTTTTTCTGGACAGTCCGAAGAGGGTTTTGAATCTGATGTCAATCTGGATTTGAATGTCGCTTCAAAGCGTGATGGAATTAGTTTTTACGCATAAAAGGCCGTTTAACGGCAATGGAATATGGTTACCAAGCAACTCACTAAAACGTCTTGGTAACTCAAAAGAACAATAAGAGACAAGAATGGCAGAAGAACAGTTACAAGGGGCCGATGCGCCGAAAGGAAAAAGCAAGTTACTTATCATCATCATCGCTGTTGTAGTATTACTACTTGGTGGCGGGGCAGCGGCATTTTTTCTAATGGGCTCTGATGAACCTGCTCAGGCTGAGTCGTCTCAACAGGCTCAAGTGAAGGCATCGGATGCTGCGCCCATCGCGTATGTGAATCTTCCTCAGGCATTTGTATTTAACGTTACTGGGGATAGCCGCGATAGGTTGGTTCAAATTAAAGCGCAGTTAATGGTTCGCGGTGCAGAAAATGAAGAGTTGGCGCGGTATCATTCGCCACTGATTGAAAGCTCTATGCTATCAACGTTTGCTTCCGCGACGGTTGATCAATTGCGCTCTCCTACAGGACGAGTGGAATTGCGCGATCGTGCTTCCGAAGATATCAAAGCAGCGCTGAATGCTGCGGTCGGTAAGCCAGTGATTGAAAAAGTACTGTTTACAGATTTTGTTATTCAATAGGTAAAACGTGACCGATCTATTAAGCCAAGACGAAATTGATGCGCTATTGCATGGGGTTGACGATGTTGATGACGTCGATGAACCGATAGAAAACGACACTGAGGGCGCCGTCAATTTTGATTTCTCGTCGCAAGACAGAATCGTACGTGGTCGAATGCCGACGCTCGAACTTATCAACGAGCGCTTCGCACGGCACATGCGTATTAGTCTGTTTAATATGCTGCGTAAAACGGCAGAGGTGTCGATCAATGGCGTGCAGATGATGAAGTTTGGTGAATACCAGAACACATTGTACGTGCCAACCAGTTTGAACATGGTGCGTTTTCGTCCGTTAAAAGGCACTGCGTTGATCACCATGGAGGCTCGTTTAGTCTTTATTCTGGTAGAAAACTTCTTTGGCGGTGATGGTCGATTCCACGCCAAAATAGAAGGCCGTGAATTTACCCCAACGGAACGCCGCATCATTCAGTTGTTACTGAAAATTGTATTTGAAGATTATAAAGAAGCGTGGTCGCCAGTGATGGGGGTAGAGTTCGAATATCTCGACTCTGAAGTAAACCCAAGCATGGCAAACATTGTCAGCCCGACAGAAGTGATTGTCGTGAGTTCATTCCATATAGAAGTTGACGGCGGTGGCGGCGATTTTCATGTCGTTATGCCTTACTCCATGGTTGAGCCTATCCGTGAACTATTGGATGCAGGTGTTCAGTCCGACAAGATGGAAACGGACGTTCGCTGGAGCTCAGCACTACGTGAAGAGATCATGGATTGTCCGGTTAACTTCCGTGTGAACTTGCTCGAAAAAGACATTTCTTTGCGTGATCTCATGGAGCTGCAACCGGGCGATATCATCCCGATTGAAATGCCAGAACATGCGACGATGTTTGTAGAAGACCTACCGACCTATCGCGTAAAAATGGGTCGTTCGGAAGATAAATTAGCGGTGCAAATTTCTGAGGAAATTGAGCGCCCACATGTCGTCAAAACAGATTTAGCTTTCTTAGGTAAAGACATCATGTCCGAGCTTGAGAGTGAAGACGATATAGACCATTAAGATACCTTATTAAACAGACATGCTATGGCATGAGTAAGGCGTAACACAGGATAGAAAAATGGAACCAAGTGACGATCAAAAGCTAGCAGACGAATGGGCAGCCGCTCTTGGCGAAGACCCGTCTGCCCCTTCTGTAGACGTAGATGAAGTATTGGCTGCGCCACTGGAAGAGCTAAAAGACACTTCAAGCCCAATTAGCGAAGATGAGCGTCGTAAACTCGACACTATTATGGATATCCCGGTGACGATTTCGATGGAAGTCGGTCGTTCTCAAATTAGCATTCGGAACCTGTTGCAGCTTAACCAAGGTTCGGTTGTTGAATTGGATCGTCTAGCCGGTGAGTCGCTCGACGTATTGGTTAACGGTACTTTGATTGCTCACGGCGAAGTCGTGGTCGTCAACGATAAGTTTGGTATCCGTTTGACGGATGTGATCAGCCAAACTGAACGAATTAAGAAGCTGCGTTAAGATGAGTCGTTCAATCAAAATGCGATTGAAGCAAATCACTGGAGCACTGAGCTTAATACTAAGTGCTCCTTATGCATTTGCTGCCGCACCAAATAATCTAGATCTTGCGACGACACTTGGCTCGCTTGTGCTTGTAATCGGCGTGATTCTTTTGCTGGCTTGGTTGCTGAAACGTATGCAAGTGCCAGCGATGGGACAACAAAAGGGCTTGCGTATAGTGAGTCAGTTGCCAGTGGGTACAAAAGAAAGAATCGCAGTAGTTCAAGTGGGTGAAGAACAGTTTTTGGTTGGGATTACTAGCCAATCGATCCAAACTTTAGCCAAGTTAGATAAGCCACTGAAAGAGGAAGAGTTGGCGACCAATGCTTTTGCGACTCAATTTAGCCAGCTGATCAAAAAACATGACAAAGGGTAATCCAATTCGTTTGCTCCTGAGTACGTTGTTACTTTTTGTCGGCGTGCTGTTTTCTTCATTTACCTTTGCTGAAGCAGAGGAGTCAGCGCTGCCAGATAACTTAGCCGATGGAAGTAGTGTTACAGTTCAGGCTATGCAAAGTGATACTGGTGCTAGCCGTGCTATGTCCGTTTCTAGTGGCGGTGGTATTCCAGCATTCACCATGACCACGAACCCTGATGGCAGTGAAGACTACTCGGTTACACTACAAATTTTAGCGTTAATGACCATGCTTGGCTTCTTGCCTGCCATGGTGATTCTGATGACCTCGTTCACTCGAATTGTGGTGGTGATGTCGATATTGCGTCAGGCAATGGGTTTGCAACAAACGCCTTCTAATCAGGTTATTATTGGTATTGCGCTGTTTTTGACCTTTTTTGTTATGTCCCCTGTCCTGAACGAAATCAACGACAAAGCTGTTCAGCCTTATTTGAACGAGCAAGTCACGGCGCGAGAAGCGTTTGATGCTGCACAAGCGCCAATGAAAGCATTTATGCTTAAGCAGACCCGAATCAAAGACTTGGAGACGTTCGTAACCATGTCAGGAGAGCAAGTCGAGAATCCAGAAGATGTGTCGATGGCGGTGTTGATTCCGGCTTTTATCACCTCAGAGCTAAAAACTGCATTCCAAATTGGCTTTATGCTCTTCTTGCCGTTTTTGATTATTGACCTTGTAGTCGCTTCGGTACTGATGGCAATGGGTATGATGATGTTGTCACCAATGATTGTTTCGTTGCCGTTCAAGTTGATGTTGTTCGTATTGGTCGATGGTTGGAACTTGATACTCTCGACACTTGCGGGCAGCTTTGCCCTTTAGATAAGCGCAGATAGAGGATAAGACATGACACCAGAAATGTTTGTCGAGCTTTTCCGTGAAGCACTTTGGATGGTGCTTATCATGGTCTGCGCTATTATCATCCCAAGCTTGCTTATCGGCCTTGTAGTCGCGATTTTTCAAGCTGCGACATCCATCAACGAACAAACGTTGAGCTTCTTACCGCGTTTGATTGTCACGCTTTTGGCCCTGATGCTGTTTGGGCATTGGATGACGCAAATGTTGATGGAATATTTCTATGGCTTGATTGAACGCTTACCTCAGGTGCTTTATTAGAGGCGCCTATGGAGTACCCCACTAGCGTTGTCTTAGATTGGATCGCAAACTACTTCTGGCCCTATGTTCGTATCTCATCCATGTTGATGGTGATGACAGTAACCGGGGCCCGATTTGTTTCGCCAAGAATCCGCCTTTACCTCGGTTTAGCCATCACTTTCGCTGTCATGCCAGCTATCCCCGCCGTACCTCAAGACATTGAGCTACTCTCGTTTCGTGGCTTCATGACCATTGCCGAGCAAATGATCATCGGCATAGCGATGGGTATGGTTACTCAATTTATGATTCAAACCTTTGTCCTGCTGGGTCAAATATTGGGTATGCAATCAAGTTTGGGCTTTGCTTCTATGGTCGATCCCGCAAATGGTCAGAACACGCCATTGCTTGGTCAGTTATTCATGTTCTTAACGACAATGTTTTTCCTTGCCACCGATGGACACTTAAAAATGCTGCAATTGGTGGTGTTCAGTTTTAAAACTTTGCCGATTGGCTCCGGCTCGCTCAACGCGGTTGATTTCCGTGAAATGGCAGGCTGGCTTGGTATTATGTTCCAAACGGCATTGAGTATGTCTCTATCCGGCATTATTGCACTACTGACCATTAACTTGTCGTTTGGTGTAATGACCCGTGCCGCACCACAGCTGAATATCTTCTCGCTTGGTTTTGCTTTTGCTTTGATGGTGGGTCTATTACTTTGTTGGTACATACTGGCTGGTCTATACAGTCATTATGAAATGTTCTGGACAGTGGGTGAGGCGCAGATTTGTCGGCTCATTCGCTTGGAGTGCTAAGATTTGGCAGAATCAGACGGTCAGGAACGCACCGAAGAAGCCACGCCCCGACGGTTACAACAAGCCAGAGAAAAGGGGCAGGTCGCTCGATCTAAAGAGCTTGCATCAGCATCTGTGCTGATCGTTGGCGCCATTTCATTGATGTGGTTTGGCGAGGCGTTAGCACGTTCATTGTTTTCCATCATGAGCCGTTTATTTGATCTTCAACGAGAAGAGATTTTCGATACTGCAAAACTGTTTGATATCGCTTTGGGCGCGATGAGTGATTTGTTGTTCCCACTATTTTTGGTGTTAGCGACATTGTTTACCGCCGCCATGATTGGAGCAGCAGGTGTGGGAGGAATCAGTTTTTCTGCCCAAGCGGCCATGCCCAAGCTGTCGAAAATGAATCCGCTTAGCGGCTTAAAGCGAATGGTTGGCATGCAAAGCTGGGTAGAGTTGATCAAATCAATCCTTAAAGTGGTTCTGGTCACTGGTGTCGCCATCTATTTGATCCAAGCATCACAGGCCGATCTGATTCAATTGAGCATGGATGTGTATCCGCAAAACATCTTCCATGCTTTAGATATTTTGCTGAACTTTATTTTGCTGATCAGTTGCTCGCTATTGATTGTGGTTGCCATCGATATTCCATTTCAAATTTGGCAGCACGCCGATCAGTTAAAAATGACCAAGCAAGAAGTCAAAGACGAATACAAAGAGACTGAAGGTAAGCCGGAAGTGAAAGGCCGTATTCGTATGTTGCAAAGGGAAGCGGCTCAACGTCGAATGATGGCGGACGTTCCTCAAGCTGATGTTATTGTTACTAACCCAGAGCACTTCTCGGTAGCGCTTCGTTATAAACAGAAGACAGACCGTGCGCCAGTCGTGATCGCTAAAGGTACTGACCACATGGCGATGAAGATTCGAGAAGTCGCCCGCGAACATGACATTACGATTGTGCCCGCACCACCTTTGGCTCGTGCGTTGTACCACACGACAGAGCTCGAGCAAGAGATCCCCGATGGGTTATTTACTGCCGTCGCTCAGGTTTTGGCATTTGTATTCCAATTGAAGCAATACCGAAAACGAGGTGGACAGCGCCCGAAAATTCAAGATTATGATTTGCCAATCCCGCCCGAGCACCGTCATTGATACGAAAAGCTGTAAAGCCTTAAAAAAGCTCGTTTGATCAAAAGCTAAGCTCTATTTGAGTGTTTAGTCATTATTTTGGCGCTAATTATGGTACATAGATTGCTTAAAACGCTTTAATTATCAACCCTACCTAAACTTTTAGGCTAAAGCGGTCGCGTATTAATAGTAAGAGCTTACGTGACGCTTCAATCGATTGAGATCTCTCGCAGTATGAAGTTAAGCCTGCCGTTTGCAGATAAATTGCCACGAATCCCTCAACGTGAAATGCCAGCTATTGGTGCTCCGGTGATGGTTTTGGCCACCCTAGCGATGGTGGTACTGCCGATTCCAGCATTTTTGCTGGATATGTTCTTCACCTTTAACATCGCGCTGTCGATGGTGGTGTTGTTAGTGACCGTTTACACACGTCGCCCTTTGGACTTCGCTGCTTTTCCAACGGTATTGCTGATCGCCACGTTGCTCCGCTTGGCTTTGAACGTTGCCTCGACTCGTGTCGTCTTACTGCATGGTCATGAAGGCGGTAATGCGGCAGGTAACGTAATTGAGGCGTTCGGTAACGTCGTTATTGGTGGTAACTACGCGGTCGGCCTAGTGGTTTTCCTCATCTTAATGATCATCAACTTTATGGTGGTGACCAAAGGTGCGGGTCGTATCTCTGAGGTAAGTGCTCGCTTTACGCTTGATGCGTTGCCGGGTAAGCAAATGGCGATTGATGCGGACTTGAATGCCGGATTGATAGACCAAGAGCAGGCAAGAGTTCGTCGTTTTGAAGTGACCAAAGAAGCGGATTTCTATGGCTCGATGGATGGTGCCTCGAAGTTCGTAAAAGGTGACGCGATTGCCGGTATTTTGATTCTGTTTATCAACATCGTCGGCGGTCTGTCGATCGGTATGGCGCAATATGGATTGGGTTTCGGTGAAGCGATTGAAATCTATACCTTACTGACAATCGGTGATGGTTTGGTCGCACAAATCCCATCGCTATTGCTGTCAATTGCAGCGGCAATGATGGTGACACGCCAAAACACCGATGAAGACATGGGTGAACAACTGGTTTTCCAGATGTTCGACAACCCAAAAGCGCTGATGATTACTGCGGCTATTCTTGGTGTGATGGGCATCGTACCGGGCATGCCACACTTTGCGTTTTTGAGCCTGGCAGTCGCGGCCGGTGCAGCGGCATATTTCATCGACAAACGGCAGAAGCAGAAAGCGAAAGAGCCCGCTTTACCAGCAACAGCAGACGAAGGTACAGAACCTTCCTCACAGCGCGAACTGTCTTGGGATGACGTCCAGCCAGTCGATATTATTGGCTTGGAAGTCGGTTATCGCTTAATCCCTTTGGTGGACAGAGACCAAGGTGGGGAACTGTTAGAGCGCGTAAAAGGCGTGCGTAAAAAGTTATCGCAAGATTTTGGGTTCCTAATTCCAGCGGTTCATATTCGTGACAATCTTGAGCTGACCCCAAACAGTTACCGAATTACATTGATGGGGGTTGCGGTGGGCGAAGCAGAGATTCGTCCGGATCAAGAGTTAGCGATTAACCCAGGTCAGGTGTATGGCATGATTGATGGTGAGCCAACCATTGACCCTGCTTTTGGACTGGAAGCCGTATGGATCCGAGAAGATCAGCGTGAGCACGCGCAAGCCTTAGGTTATACGGTGGTTGATTCATCAACGGTATTAGCGACGCACCTAAGCCAGCTATTGACCAACAACGCATCACAGCTAATTGGCCATGAAGAAGTAGAGAATTTATTAGAAATGTTGGGACGCAGCGCGCCTAAGTTGGTCGAGAACTTTGTTCCTGACCAATTACCATTAGGTGTGGTGGTGAAAGTCCTACAAAACTTGTTAAACGAGGCCATTCCAATCCGCGATATTCGCACGATTGTTCAAACTTTGGCTGAGTACTCAAGTAAGAGTCAAGAAGCTGACATATTGACGGCAGCAGTTCGAATTAGTCTTAAACGTCTAATTGTTCAAGAAATCAATGGTATAGAGCCTGAGTTACCAGTGATCACTTTAATACCCGAACTGGAACAAATATTGCATCAAACTATGCAAGCATCAGGAGGCGAATCCGCGGGGATTGAACCGGGACTCGCTGAGCGATTGCAGTCTTCACTAAGCCAAGCGACACAGGAACAAGAACTGAAAGGCGAACCTGCCGTTCTGCTTACTTCTGGTGTATTACGCTCGACGTTGGCGAAATTTGTGAAGAACACAATACCTAATCTCCGGGTACTGTCTTACCAAGAAATCCCGGATGAAAAACAGATCAGAATTGTGCAAGCCGTGGGTAACTGATCTCACGCATCATTAATGGATTCATAGTTTGAAAATAAAGCGATTTTTTGCCAAAGACATGAGAACGGCGCTGCTCCAAGTGAAAGAGGAGTTAGGCGCGGAAGCTGTGATCATGTCAAACAAGAAAGTGGCTGGTGGAGTAGCGATTGTTGCGGCGATAGATAGTGAATCTAATCCGCCTCAAGCAAGCGCAGCGTCACAGCAAAATCGCGGTGCTTCTCAATCGAATCGCTATAACGAACATCGTCAAATGTCATCGTCTTCTGCTGATCGTTACCAAGATCGTCATTTAGATGAAGATAAAATTAGCCTGAACAGTAATAACAGTAACAATGAAAAAACAGGCTCAATGACGCAGCGATTCGCTAATATGCTTAAGCAATATAGCGGTGGTGCAGCAGATGCTGACGATCACGTAGCGGAAAATGAAGATTCGCTCTCTGCTTTGCTGCAACGCCAAAATAAGCATCGCGACGGCTACAACCAAGAAAAGCCAGCGCCATATCAACCAGATTCACCTTTGGCGAAGCTAATCGCACAGGACAATCGATTTGAACGTCCGACGCCCAAGCTGGATCCGACGCGATATGACCGACGTCGCCCAAGTGATGAGCGTGACGAATCGGCCGATGAGCTAGAAAGCATGCGCGAAGAGATGACGTCAATTCGTCGTCTGTTGGAGCACCAAGTTTCTGGCCTGATGTGGCAAGAAGTAGAACGCCGTGAGCCGCTAAGAGCAATGCTGATTAAGCGCTTAGAGCGAATGGGCGTTTCTCCGGAGTTAGCAGACCAGATGGCCTGTTATATTCCGGAAGATACAAAGCCAGCGCGAGCGTGGAAAGCGTTATTGTCGCTGGTGGCGGATCAAATCAATATTCCTAAACAGGACATTTTAAAACGTGGTGGCGTAGTCGCATTGTTGGGTCCGACTGGGGTTGGGAAAACAACAACCGTAGCGAAACTCGCAGCACGCGCAGCCATGGAATACGGTGCCGACAATGTGGCCCTTGTGACAACAGATACATATCGCATAGGTGCACATGAGCAACTCTCAATTTACGGAAGAATCATGGGTTGTCCCGTAAGAGTTGCTAAAGATTCTAACGAGTTAGCCGATGTTATATATCAGCTAAGAAACAGAAGACTGATTTTGGTCGATACGGCAGGGATGGGGCAACGAGATGTGAGGCTTTCCGAGCAGCTCGACACTCTAATGCAAGAGAGCGGAGAAGTGATTCACAGCTACCTTGTTTTGCCGGCTACCGCACAACGTCGTGTTCTACAAGAAACGCTGGATCACTTCCGACGTATACCACTTTCGGGTTGTATTATGACGAAGCTTGATGAGTCATTAAGCCTAGGCGAATTCATCAGTGTAGTGATTCAAAACGCAATGCCAGTAGCTTACATCGCTAATGGTCAGCGCGTACCAGAAGACATTGTGATAGCGCAACCAAAATATATGCTTGCGAAAGCAAATGAACTGTTAGAGAAGTCGACAGAGAACGAACCTCACTTTTGGAACAGTGACAGTGAAGGACTCTAAGGCGGCGGACTACTATGACTGAGAATATGATACACGATCAAGCAAGCGGCCTCCGTCGCTTAACACAACCATCGTTGACCAAAGTGATTGCTGTTACTGGCGGCAAAGGTGGTGTGGGGAAATCAAACGTAACACTGGGTCTGGCGATTTGTATGGCTCGCCAAGGCAAGAAGGTGATGGTTCTCGACGCTGATTTAGGTCTGGCCAATGTGGACGTGATGCTCGGAATTCGTGCAAAACGTAATCTAGGACATGTCTTAGCGGGTGAATGTGAGCTAAAAGATGCGATTGTCGAAGGGCCTTATGGTATAAAGATAATTCCTGCAACTTCTGGCACACAGAGCATGACAGAGCTTTCTCACGCTCAGCATGCTGGACTCATCCGAGCATTTGGTAGTCTTGAAGACGAAATGGATGTCCTGCTGATTGATACCGCTGCTGGTATCTCTGACATGGTAATCAGTTTTTCGCGAGCAGCTCAAGATGTGGTTGTAGTTGTGTGTGATGAACCGACGTCAATCACAGATGCCTATGCATTAATCAAGCTGTTGAGTAAAGAACACCAAGTTCAACGCTTTAAAGTTGTAGCAAATATGGTCAGAAGCTACCGTGAAGGGCGAGAATTGTTTGCAAAGTTGACACTAGTCACAGAGCGATTCTTGAATGTTAGCCTTGAACTCGTAGCATGTATTCCATTAGATGATAAAGTACGACAGGCTGTAAAAAGACAAAAAATTGTCGTTGATGCGTTCCCACGCTCGCCTGCCGCTTTAGCTATCAGCTCACTAGCAAACAAAGCGTTGACGTGGCCACTACCGAAAACACCAAGTGGACACTTGGAATTTTTTGTGGAAAGGTTGCTAAATCGTACCGAATTCGCAGAGGACCCTTTTGGTGAATAAAGCGATAACCTATGACCAACATGGCAAATTTAATAGCCAGCAGGCGTTCATTGAACGTTATTCAGTGTTGGTTAAGCGCATTGCTCACCACCTACTAGGCCGTTTACCGCCGAGTGTTCAGGTAGAGGATTTAATTCAGGCCGGCATGATCGGTCTTATCGAAGCTCAGCAGAATTATGATGGTTCTAAAGGTGCGAGCTTTGAAACTTATGCAGGTATCCGTATTCGTGGCGCAATGTTAGATGACATGCGTAAAGGCGATTGGGTACCGCGTTCTGTTCATAAAAATAATCGAGAGATTAACCAAGCGATTGCGGAGCTGGAAGGCGAATTAAATCGAGATCCTACTGATTCTGAAGTAGCCACGCATCTCGGTATGACACTGGATCAATATCATAGTGCTCTTACCGATATCAACTGCTCAAAATTAGTCGGTATTGAAGATTTAGGCGTTTCTGATGATGTGATTTCACCGGCGGATGAAACCGATGACAGCAACCCATTCAAAGGGGTAGTTGATGAATCATTTCGAAAAGCACTGGTTGAATCAATAAAACAGCTTCCAGAGCGTGAAGCTTTGGTTCTTTCGCTTTATTATGATGAAGAACTCAATTTGAAAGAAATTGGCGATGTGTTAGGCGTAAGCGAATCTCGCGTAAGTCAAATACTGAGTCAAGCGATGCAACGTTTACGTACCAAGCTCAGTGCGTGGACACAAAATGACTAAAAACACTGATTTTACGATTCAGTGGAGGCAATTTTGAATAAAAACATGAAGATCCTTATTGTTGATGATTTCTCAACAATGCGCCGTATTGTTAAAAACCTGCTTCGTGACTTGGGTTTCAATAACACTCAAGAAGCGGACGATGGTTTAACCGCATTACCAATGCTGAAAAAAGGTGACTTCGATTTTGTTGTAACTGACTGGAACATGCCAGGTATGCAAGGCATCGATTTGCTTAAACACATCCGCGCGGATGCAGAACTTAAGCATCTGCCAGTTCTAATGATCACGGCTGAAGCGAAGCGTGAGCAGATCATTGAAGCTGCTCAAGCAGGTGTAAACGGCTACATTGTTAAGCCATTTACTGCTGCAACATTAAAAGAAAAATTAGATAAAATTTTCGAGCGTTTATAACTCTCTCTTTCTCTTTGTTATTCGAGTCATTCATACCAATTATTAAATACCTATTAAATGACTCGTTTAGCGTTTTCAAAGTGATAAGAAGAACTAAACGTAAAAGGGTCTATTCAGAATGATCTCACTAGAGCAGGCGAAGTCACTCGTTCAAATGCTAGAAAACGGGGAACAAGACCAAGCCAATATGCTTGTTGCCTCGATCTACGAAGGTGCCGATAACCCAATGCTGCAAGAAATTGGAGCGTTAACTCGAGACCTTCACGAATCACTCAAGCAGTTCAGTCTCGATCAGCGCATGACCGAAATTGCGAAAGACGAAATCCCTAACGCTAGGGATCGTCTCAATTATGTGATCGAGAAGACAGAGCTTGCAGCCAACAAAACAATGGATGCGGTCGACTGCTGCCTTCCTATCGCTGACAACCTGCATGATTGCCTTCTAAAAGTTCGTCCTCAATGGAATGAACTCATGCACGGGCGCATAGAATTAAGCGAATTTAAAGCACTGTGCCACCGAATCGACGGGCTATTAGTGCAAGTCGAAGGGGACAGCACTGAATTGCGCGGCCAGTTGACCGAAATTCTCATGGCGCAAGACTTCCAAGACCTAACTGGCCAAATCATTCGCCGCGTAATTACGTTGGTTAATGAAGTTGAAGGCCGCTTAGTGGAAATCCTAACCGTATTCTCTGGAAATAAACTTGAAGAACACATTCAAGTTTTGTCAGAACCGGCAGATAAAAAGAATACACAAACAAGCGAAGCCGAAGGCCCGATTCTTCATCCAGAACTGAGAGAAGATGCGGTTTCATCGCAGGACGAAGTCGATGACTTGTTGTCCAGTCTTGGATTTTAAAGGTAACGTATGAGCTACGATTTAGACGAAGATATTCTTCAGGACTTTCTCATTGAGGCTGGGGAAATTCTCGAGCTGCTTTCTGAGCAGTTGGTTGAATTAGAAAATAACCCAGAAGACAAAGACTTACTTAATGCTATTTTCCGCGGGTTTCATACCGTAAAAGGCGGTGCCGGCTTCCTTTCATTGGCAGAGCTAGTCGATACTTGTCATGGTGCGGAGAACGTGTTCGACGTTTTACGAAACGGTCAACGCACGGTAACGCAAAACTTAATGGATACGATGCTAAAAGCCTTGGATACGGTTAATACCCAGTTCCAGGCTGTTCAAGATCGTGAGCCGTTAGAAGCTGCGGACCCTGAGCTTCTTGAAGAACTTCATCGTCTATGCAAACCTGAGTCAGAAGATGAAGTAGCGGCAACCGTAGTTGAAGAACCAGTGGCTACTCCAGAGCCTATTATTCCCGAGCCTATCATCGAAGAACCTGCTGCGCCGTCAGCACCATCAAGTGTCGGCTCTGTTGATGAAATTACCCAAGACGAATTCGAAAAGCTACTGGATGAGCTTCATGGTAAAGGTTCAGCGCCAGGCACCTCAATGTCTGCGACACCTACAACGCCATCTGAACCGCCTCAATCGAGTGCACCATCAGTTGAAAGTGGTGATATCACTGATGATGAGTTTGAACGTTTACTCGATGAACTGCACGGTGTAGGAAAAAGCCCTTCTACGGCAGAGGCTGCTGCATCTGCATCCGTACCAGTAGAGCCACCTAAAGCGGCAGAGCCTTCCGCTCCAGTGTCATCTTCATCAAATCAAGACAGTGACTTAATGACGGACGAAGAGTTCGAAAAGTTACTCGATGAGCTACATGGTTCAGGTAAAGGTCCAACGCTAGAAGAATTGGATATGGCAACGAAGCCAGCGTCAGCAAACGTAGAGCAAAGCCCTGCGAAACCTGAGCCTGTTGCTAAGCCAGCACCCGTTCAAGCAGCGCCAGCACCAAAGCCAGAATCTAAACCAGTCGCGGTAAAAGAAGAAGCTAAAGCACCAGCGGTTAAAAAACCTCAGGCTGAAGCAACCGTTCGTGTTGATACCTCGACACTTGATACCATCATGAACATGGTGGGTGAGCTCGTATTGGTTCGAAACCGCCTATTAAGCCTTGGTTTGAATAGCGACAACGAAGAGATGTCCAAAGCGGTCGCTAACCTTGACGTGGTAACTGCGGATCTACAAGGCGCGGTAATGAAAACGCGTATGCAGCCAATTAAGAAAGTGTTTGGCCGCTTCCCACGCGTTGTTCGTGACTTGGCTCGTAACCTAAATAAAGACATCGTGCTAGAAATGCGCGGTGAAGAAACCGACCTCGATAAAAACCTTGTAGAAGCATTGGCCGATCCGTTGATTCACTTGGTGCGTAACTCAGTTGATCACGGTATTGAAATGCCAGACGCACGCGCGAAGGCAGGCAAATCACGCACAGGTAAAGTGATTTTGTCAGCATCGCAAGAAGGGGACCATATTGAACTATCCATCGTAGATGATGGTGGCGGTATGGACCCGAACAAACTTCGTGGCATCGCGGTGAAGCGTGGCATGATGGATGAAGATGCGGCGGCGCGTTTAACAGACAAAGAGTGCTTCAACCTTATCTTCGCACCTGGTTTCTCAAGTAAAGATAAAATTTCTGACATCTCTGGTCGTGGTGTGGGTATGGACGTGGTTAAGACGGCGATCAATACCTTAAACGGTTCAATCGATATCGATTCTGAGCTAGGCAAGGGCACTAAGATTACGATCAAAGTACCACTAACGTTAGCGATTTTACCGACTCTGATGGTTGGTGTTGGCGGTCATCCGTTTGCTCTACCACTGGCTTCGGTGAGTGAAATTTTCCACTTAGATCTTAGCCGTACAAACGTGGTAGATGGTCAGCTGACGATCATTGTGCGAGAGAAATCTATCCCACTATTTTACTTACAAAACTGGTTAGCATCTAAATCGCAAAACGTCCAAGAGCGTACAGGTCACGGTCACGTGGTGATTGTACAGATTGGTAACCAACGCGTTGGTTTTGTTGTGGATACGCTTATTGGTCAAGAAGAAGTGGTTATTAAGCCTCTCGATAATCTATTACAGGGCACTCCAGGTATGGCTGGTGCGACAATTACTAGCGATGGCCATATTGCATTAATTCTAGATGTGCCTGATTTACTTAAGCGATATGCTGCGGCTTCACGCCTTTAAGCAAAGCTGACGTTATTAAAAGGAATAAGATGGCGATTAAAGTACTAGTCGTTGATGATTCGAGTTTTTTCCGACGTCGCGTGAGCGAAATCATCAACTCAGAATCGCGCCTAGAAGTGATTGACGTTGCGGTAAATGGTAGAGAGGCGGTTGAGAAAGCCAAATCCCTCAAACCTGACGTCATCACGATGGATATTGAAATGCCAGTTATGGATGGCATTACAGCTGTACGTGAAATAATGGCCGCTGCTCCAACGCCAATTCTAATGTTTTCGTCCCTGACCCACGACGGGGCGAAAGCTACGCTTGATGCGCTAGATGCAGGCGCATTGGACTTCTTACCGAAAAAGTTTGAGGACATTGCGCGTAACCGTGAAGAAGCTGTGTCATTACTTCAACAGCGTGTGATTCAGATTGCCTCGAAGCGCGCTTTCATGCGTCGACCTATCGCTCGCCCAACAGCGAGTACCAGCACGACTACTCGATCATTAGGTTCAAGAACGGCTTCACCTGTGACTCCAACACCAACTCGACCTGCTGCGACAAAGTACCGTGCTTCTGGTAAGAAGTATCAACTGACGGCAATTGGCACATCAACAGGTGGCCCCGTTGCTCTACAAAAAATTCTGACGCGCTTGCCGATGAACTATCCGCATCCGATTGTATTGATTCAACACATGCCAGCAACGTTTACTGCTGCGTTTGCCAGTCGTTTGAACACCTTGTGTAAGATTCAAGTGAAAGAAGCACAAGATGGCGATGTGTTACAGCCCGGTGTGGCATACCTTGCACCAGGTGGGAAACAAATGATGGTAGATGGACGAGCGGGCGCTGCTCGTCTTCGCATTATTGATGGCGGCGACCGCATGAACTACAAACCATGTGTGGATGTGACTTTTGGTTCTGCCGCAAAAGTATATGACGACAAAGTGCTCTCTTTAGTGTTGACAGGCATGGGTGCAGACGGTCGTGAGGGCGCTCGCATGTTGAAGTCTTCAGGCTCAACTATTTGGGCACAAGATGAAGAAAGTTGTGTTGTTTATGGCATGCCCCAAGCGGTTGCTAAAGCAGGTATTTCTTCAGAAGATTTACCGCTTGACCGCATTGCTGAACGCATGTTGGTGGAAGTTGGCCTAGCTTAGGATTCATCATGATTGTTTGGAGTGTAGCTAACCAGAAAGGAGGCGTGGGTAAAACCACCTCAACAGTGACATTGGCGGGCTTATTGAGCCAAAAAGGCCATCGAGTATTGATGGTTGATACTGATCCTCACGCCTCACTGACTACTTATCTCGGTTATGATCCTGATGCAGTAACTTCGAGCCTATTTGATTTATTCCAGTTGAAGACGTTTTCTCGTGAGACGGTTAAGCCGTTGATTTTAGAAACAGAGCTGGAAGGAATGGATATCATTCCCGCGCATATGTCCCTTGCCACGCTTGATCGCGTAATGGGTAATCGCAGTGGTATGGGATTAATCTTAAAACGGGCGCTGCAAACTGTCTCACAAGACTATGACTATGTGTTGATTGATTGTCCGCCAATCCTTGGCGTGATGATGGTGAACGCGTTGGCAGCCAGTGACCGAATTTTGATTCCTGTTCAAACAGAGTTTTTGGCGATGAAAGGTCTAGAGCGCATGATGCGTACGCTAACCATTATGCAAAAATCTCGCCCGGGCGGTTTCAAAGTGACTATCGTCCCAACCATGTACGATAAGCGCACGAAAGCGTCATTGCAGACATTGATGCAACTGAAAAAAGATTACCCAAATCAAGTGTGGACCTCAGCGGTGCCTATTGATACCAAGTTCCGCGATGCCAGTTTAAAGCACTTGCCAGCGTCGCATTTTGCATCTGGTAGTCGTGGTGTGTTTGCCTATAAACAGCTACTGATTTATCTGGAGAGGTTGGCGTTCGATGAGCAGTAATGATGTGCTGTCCAGTGAACAAGCACTTGATGACTACTTTAATGCATTACTGGATGATGAAACTGAAATAACGACTCTTGAGGAAGACCTTGACCTATTGGCTCAAGAGGTATCATCTGCAGAGCCAGAGCCAGAGCCAGAGCCAGAGCCAGAGCCAGAGCCAGAGCCAGAGCCAGAGCCAGAGCCAGAGCCAGAGCCAGAGCCAGAGCCAGAGCCAGAATTGCAGCTACAATACTCGGAGCCAGAAACGTACCAGTTTCAAGAAACATATCCGCCAGAGTTGGAAGCTCCAAACCTGGAAGATGTTCAAAGGCTATTAAGTCAGCTTGAAGCAAGCAACCCAGTGGCTGAGTTGGATATTGATAGTATTCTTGAACAAAATACGATTGATATTGCAGCAGAGATAAAAGCGGCTGAGCCTGAGGTACAAACCTTTAGTGAGGTGCCTGAGCTTCAGGGTGTTGAGGAAATACAGGACTGGGTGATTGATGAGCCAGTTTTTGAGGAAGCTCAACCAGAGGTGGATGAACCTCACGCAGTGATCGAACAAAGTATCAATATAGAATCGAACGTCGATACTGAACTCGAAACACAAGCAGATTCCGATATACCAACGGTCTGGGAAAGCACGAAGCGAAGTGAGGACTTCCAAGTTCTTTACTTTGATGTGAATGGTGTCACGTTTGCTGTACCTCTTGATGAGTTAGGTGGTATTCATCGCATTAGCGAGCTTAACCATTTGATAGGAAAACCCGCCTGGTATTTGGGGCTACAAACAAATCGCGAGCAACAGTTTGATGTCGTCGATACCGCGAAATGGGTGATGGCAGATAAGCTTCGTGATGATAGCTATAAAGATAACTACCAATATGTCGTCATGCTTGGTGAGAGCATGTGGGGGTTGGCCAGTAATCAATTAATGGGGACTGAAACGCTTAATATCGACAAGGTTCGCTGGCGTGAGCAGGCGGGTAAACGCCCTTGGCTAGCGGGCATGGTAAAAGAAAAAATGTGTGCCTTAATTCATGTCCAGGCGCTCATTGACATGCTAAACGCCGGTTTAGATGTCAAATCACTGAATTAGATTTAAGTCGGGAACGACATTAACGAGGATTAACTATGTCTCAAGCTTTTGAAGTAGAAGTGAAGAAAGATGCATCGAATGACGAAGTTCTTCAGTGGGTGACGTTCCAGCTAGAAGAAGAAACGTACGGCATCAACGTAATGCAAGTTCGTGAAGTACTTCGTTATACTGAAATTGCCCCTGTTCCAGGTGCACCAGATTATGTACTTGGTATCATCAACCTACGCGGTAATGTAGTTACTGTTATCGATACACGTTCACGTTTTGGCCTGATGGAAGGCGAAGTCACCGACAACACTCGTATTATTGTGATCGAGTCAGAGCGTCAAGTGATTGGTATCTTAGTAGATAGCGTGGCAGAAGTCGTTTATCTGCGTTCTTCTGAAATTGATACGACGCCTTCTGTTGGTACCGACGAGAGTGCGAAGTTCATCCAGGGTGTGAGCAACCGTGACGGCAAGCTTCTTATCCTTGTGGATTTGAACAAGCTGCTAACAGATGACGAGTGGGACGAGATGGCTCACCTTTAATGGCTGAATGATGATGGCTGAAGAGACTCTTTTATCTGCTCCATTCCTTGCGGGTGGCGTCGCTTTTATTGTGTTAGTTTTGGTTGTTTTGCAACTGCGGATTCGCTCTGGGTTACAAAAGCAGTTAGACCAACAACGAGCTCAATCTCGACACGCAGATAAAGAAGTGCAAAAGTTGAGTAAGCAGTTACTCGAAGTGCGCTCGGTTGTCGTTGGTCTTGGACAAAAAGTGACGGAGCAACAAGACATTATTCAGCACTTAAACGAGAGAATTCGCGAACTCGAACACGCTGATACTGATGGTCGCTTGTACAGTCGCGCTTCTAAAATGGTACAGCTTGGCGCTGATATCAACGAGCTGATTGAAGAGTGCGAACTACCAAAAGCCGAAGCTGAGTTGATGCTTTCACTGCAGAAGAAACTGGCGGGGAAAGAGAAGATTCCACCATTAAGTGGTCAGCCATCAGATGATGCAGAATATCCAACGCGTGGACGTCGTCGACGCTAAAGGTTATCAAGCGATAAAAAAGAGGCGTTATTACGCCTCTTTTTTGTTTTTAGCCGCTAATGCTCTTCTTCAATACAACCCTAGATAACCTTCAGTCGTTCTTGCTCTTAGCTCTGGCCTCTCAAATTCAAAATGAGCGCTTATAACTACTTATAGTTAATTTTATTAAAGTGTGATGATTAATTAACAAAAATACATGAACTTACATGTAACCTAGCCCTCTTATCCTGTTTTGTCATAACTAAGCTGTGCTAATATAGCGGCTCGTTCATTTTTTAGTTGAAGCTCTATGTTAGAAGTGTCTAACCTGACAGCAATCCGTGATGAAAGGGTTCTGTTTGAAAACCTGCAGTTTGAAATTAAGCCTGGTGAATTGGTCCAGATCGAAGGGCGTAATGGTACTGGTAAAACTACATTGCTACGGATTGTGACAGGGTTAGGTGATAGAGAAGAAGGTGTCATTAAATGGAAAGGCGAAGAGGTTGAAAAATCTCGTGATGTTTTCCATCAAGATCTGCTTTTCTTAGGACATCAAACAGGAGTGAAACGAGAGCTTACCGCATTAGAAAACTTACGTTTTTATCAATCTATTCAAAATAATCGCTCTTCAGACGAAGAAATCTTTATCGCTTTGACTCAAGTAGGATTAGCTGGTCGAGAAGATGTGCCTGTAGCACAACTTTCCGCAGGTCAGCAACGACGAGTCGCATTGGCAAGGTTATGGCTCAGTAAGCAAATTTTATGGATTTTAGATGAGCCGTTGACTGCCATTGATAAGCAAGGCGTCAAGGTGCTTGAATCTTTGTTCGCAAGTCATGCTGATAATGGCGGTATTGTTGTGTTGACGACGCATCAAGATATGTTTGCGGACAGCCCGAAACTTAGAAAAATAAAGCTGGGTGACTGATATGATTTCCTCGATGACCACCATCATTCGTCGTGAGCTCCTAATCGCATTTCGCCGTCAGGCAGACATTCTAAACCCGCTGTGGTTCTTTATTATTGTCATTACTCTCTTTCCTCTGAGTATTGGACCAGAACCTAATTTGTTAGCACGTATTGCAGCGGGCATCGTTTGGGTTGCCGCATTGCTGTCCGCCTTATTATCATTAGAGCGTCTATTTCGTGATGATTTTCAAGACGGTGCACTAGAACAAATGATGCTAATGCCGATTCCATTGCAACTTGTAGTGGTTTCAAAGGTCATAGCACATTGGTTGTTAACAGGGTTACCTCTGATTTTAATTAGCCCATTATTGGCGGTTTTACTTTCGCTCGACTTCAATACTTGGCTATCGGTTGTATTAACCTTGATGATCGGTACACCAACACTAAGTTTTATTGGCGCCATTGGTGTGGCGTTGACTGTTGGGTTGCAAAAGGGTGGCGTTCTTTTGAGTTTGCTTATTCTTCCGCTCTACATCCCAATTTTGATTTTCGCAACATCGGCAATTGATGCTGCCGCACTCGGTATGGCGTATAACGGTCAACTAGCGATTTTAGGTGCGATGCTAATGGGGGCGATGACATTAACGCCTTTTGCCATCAGTGCCGCATTACGAGTTAGTGTCAACTAACTCAATAAAGTGCCAATGAAGCGGCGCTTGATCAAAGAATTATTATTAAAGCACTGCTACGGTCTCAACCCTTTAGACAGTGTCCCTGAAGTAAGAGTGAGAACAAAACATGTGGAAATGGCTACATCCTTATGCCAAGCCAGAAGCAGCTTATCGTTTGAGTGGTAAGTTTCTGCCTTGGTTTTCTGTATTGGCCCTCGTATGCTTATCGGTTGGTACGGTTTGGGGGCTTGCATTTGCGCCTTCAGATTACCAACAAGGTGACAGTTTCCGAATCATCTACATTCATGTCCCATCAGCTATTTGGTCTATGGGCGTTTATATGTCGATGGCGATCGCTGCATTTATTGGCCTAGTATGGCAAGTTCGCCTATCTGATATGGCGGCACTTGCGATGGCTCCGATTGGTGCAGTATTTACTTTTATTGCTCTACTTACAGGTGCTGTTTGGGGCAAGCCTATGTGGGGCACTTGGTGGGTATGGGATGCCCGTCTTACATCTGAATTGATTCTTCTATTTCTCTACCTTGGTGTGATTGCGCTTTACCATGCGTTTGACGATCAAAAAACCGCCGCAAAAGCTGCTGGTATTTTAGCGATCGTAGGCGTAGTAAACCTACCTATCATTCACTTTTCCGTGGAATGGTGGAACACGCTTCATCAAGGTGCGACGATCACGAAATTTGAACAACCTTCTATTTCATCCGACATGCTTTGGCCGTTATTGCTGAACATCTTTGGCTTTGCGTTCTTCTTTGGTGCCGTGACGATGGTCCGTTTTCGTAACGAAATCATCAGTAAAGAAAGTCACCGCCCTTGGGTGCGCAAACTCGCAACAGAACAAACTCAGTGAGGTAACTGATTATGCATTTTGAATCTCTGAGCGACTTTTTTGCCATGGGTGGCTACGCATCATACGTATGGAGTGCGTTTGGTATTACTTTCTTATCCATGCTGATTCTTCTGATCACTAGCCTTCGCCGCGGTGATGCATTATTGAAAGAAGTGAAAGCAAAAATTGACCGTCAAGCTCGTATCGACGCAGCGAAGAACATGGAGAACACCTTATGAACCCGAGACGTAAAAAGAGGCTAGGTATTGTACTAGCGATCTTTATCGGTATTAGTGCCACCATTGGTTTGATACTTTATGCGCTTAACCAAAATATGGACCTTTTCTATACTCCAACGGAATTGGTTAATGGTAAGCCAGATGGCACCAAGCCAGAAGTAGGCCAGCGTCTGCGTATCGGTGGAATGGTGGTTGTGGGCTCAGTTCGTCGAGATCCTAATTCTTTGAAAGTGAGTTTTGACCTGCACGATGTCGGTCCGAAAGTGACGATTACCTATGACGGTATTCTTCCTGACTTGTTCCGTGAAGGGCAGGGTATTGTTGCTCAAGGTGTACTGAAAGATGCCACGACAGTTGAGGCATTTGAGGTCCTAGCGAAGCACGATGAAGAATACATGCCACCAGAAATTGCAGAAGCGATGAAGAAAACGCATGAACCGCTTCAATACAGCACCGAACAGAAACAAGGAAGCGGCCAATGATTGCTGAAATCGGTCACTTTGCTCTCATTCTTTCGCTTGCAATGGCAGTGCTGTTGAGCGTATTGCCATTGTGGGGAGCATCGAATAATAACACCATGCTCATGAACACAGCGCGACCGCTATCTTGGTCTATGTTCCTGATGCTGTTGTTCTCTTTCGCCATTTTATGTTGGGGATTTTATACCAACGACTTCACGTTACAGTATGTAGCGAGCAACTCGAATAGTCAGCTTCCTTGGTACTACCGTTTAACCGCAGTATGGGGTGCACACGAAGGTTCACTGTTGCTATGGGTGTTAATCCAAGCTGCTTGGACTGTCGCTGTAGCGACGTTTAGTCGTGGTATGCCGCAAGAGTCGGTTGCACGTGTACTTGCTGTTATGGGCATGATCTCAGTGGGTTTCCTACTGTTTATCATCTTAACGTCAAATCCATTCCTACGTACGTTACCGTTCTTCCCGGTTGACGGACGTGACTTGAACCCTCTGCTTCAAGACCCTGGTTTAATTGTTCACCCGCCAATGCTTTACATGGGCTATGTTGGTTTCTCGGTTGCGTTCTCTTTTGCTATCGCATCCCTAATGACCGGACGCCTTGACACGGCTTGGGCTCGTTGGTCTCGTCCTTGGACAACCGCAGCATGGGTATTTTTAACACTTGGTATCGCACTAGGTTCTTGGTGGGCTTACTACGAACTTGGCTGGGGTGGCTGGTGGTTCTGGGACCCAGTAGAAAACGCATCATTCATGCCTTGGTTAGCGGGTACCGCATTAATGCACTCTCTTGCCGTGACAGAAAAACGCGGCACATTTAAAGCGTGGACGGTACTATTGGCAATCTCTGCATTTTCGTTGAGTTTGTTGGGCACCTTCTTAGTCCGTTCCGGTATTTTAGTATCGGTGCACGCGTTCGCGTCTGACCCGTCGCGCGGTATGTTTATTCTAGGCTTCCTCGTTTTCGTTATCGGCGGCTCTTTATTGCTGTTTGCCGTAAAAGGGGCAGCAGTGCGTGTACGAGGTAACTTCGACTTAGTCTCACGTGAAAATGCGCTCTTAGCCAACAACGTATTACTTATCGCCGCTCTTGTTGTGGTGTTAGTGGGGACACTGTTGCCGCTCGTACACAAGCAGCTTGGTTTGGGGTCGGTCTCTATCGGTGCGCCATTCTTTGACATGCTATTTGCGTGGTTAATGATGCCATTTGCTTTTCTGCTTGGTATTGGTCCTCTTATTCGCTGGAAGCGAGACAGTTTATCTAAACTTGTGAAACCAATGCTCGTTTCAGGTGTGCTTGCTTTCGCTTTGGCCGCGCTATGCGTGTACCTGTTTGCCGATTTCTTCTCAACCATGGCTTACATTGGTTGGGTGATGGCGATTTGGATTATTGCGATGCATGGCTTTGAATTGTACGAGCGAGCAACGCACCGTCATAGCTTTAGTGAAGGTGTTCGCAAGCTGCAACGTAGCCACTGGGCAATGATGTTGGGTCATGTTGGTCTGGCGGTATCTGTTATCGGTATTGCGATGGTACAGAACTACAGCATCGAGCGAGATGTACGTTTAGCACCTGGCGAACACTTCCAAATTCAAGGTTATGATTTCTACTTCTCAGGCTTGCGTGATAAAGATGGTCCAAACTACGATGGCTACATCGCAGACTTTGAGATCACACATGATGGCAAATACGTGAATACGCTTCACGCAGAGAAGCGCTTCTACCGTACGGCTAAGTCTATGATGACTGAAGCAGCCATTGACCGTGGTATTAGCCGCGACCTATACATTGCAATGGGTGAACGTTTAGACGACAACCGATCTTGGGCTGTTCGTATTTACTATAAACCGTTCGTTCGTTGGATTTGGGCTGGCTCTTTGATTATGGCATTAGGCGGCGCACTAGCGATTTCTGATAAACGCTACCGCTTCCGTAAATCGCCGAAGAAAAACGCGAAGTCAAAAGAGCAGGAGGCATAACATGAATAAGAAAATCTTATTTATTCCGCTTGTCGCTTTCATGATTCTAGCGGGCATTTTCGCAACCCAATTAATGCGTAACCAAGAGGGCGATGATCCAACTAAATTGGAGTCGGTTTTGGTTGGTAAGCCAGTTCCTGAATTTCATTTAGAAGATCTGGCTGAGCCTGGAAAACAGTACGACCAATCAATTTTTAAAGGTGAACCGTTGCTCTTGAACGTTTGGGCAACGTGGTGCCCAACGTGTTATGCAGAGCATAAATACCTAAACGAATTGGCGGGTAAGGGCGTTAAGATCATCGGTATGAATTACAAAGATGATCGTAATAAAGCAATAGGTTGGCTGAATGATCTCGGCAACCCGTACTTGATCAGCCTATTTGATGGCAGTGGTATGCTTGGCCTTGACCTTGGTGTTTATGGTGCTCCAGAAACATTCATTATTGATGCAAATGGTGTGATTCGCTATCGCCATGTAGGGGATGTAAACCCACGTAATTGGTCAGAAACACTGGAGCCGCTTTACAACAAATTGGTTGAGGAGGCGAAGCAATGAGAAAGCTAATTCTTGCCGTTTTTGCTGCGATGACATTATCTCTTGCTGCTCATGCGGCCATTGAAGTGTACGAGTTTGATAATTTGGAACAAGAACAGCAGTTCAAAGAGTTAAGCCATACGCTCCGTTGCCCTAAATGTCAGAACAACACGATCTCGGATTCTAACGCTGAACTTGCTCAGGACTTACGCCATAAGGTGTACGAAATGACCAAAGAAGGTAAGTCCAAAGATGAGATCGTTGATTACATGATCGCCCGTTACGGTAACTTCGTGACTTACAACCCACCATTTACGGTCGCGACTGCGATTTTGTGGCTAGGGCCACTCGCTGTAGTACTGGGTGGTTTTGGTTTGATTGTACTGCGTAGCCGTAAACCTAAAGTTAAGGCAAAAGCGAGCAGTGACGAGCAATGGGATGAGCAAAAAGAAGCTCGTTTAAAAGCATTGTTTGAAGAAGAGAACAACGGAGATAAGAAGTAATGACACTATTTTGGATTTCCACCGTTGCTCTCACGCTTATTGCTTGTGCGCTGGTGGCTTTGCCGCTGCTTAAACAAAAAGCGAACAATGATGATGTGTTACGCGATGAGCTCAACAAGGCATTTTATAAAGACCGACTATCTGAGCTTGCAGAAGAAACTGACGAAGGTCTGGTTGAAAGTGAAGACGAACTGATTTCTGATCTAAAGCAATCACTGCTTGACGATATCCCTGGTGATAAAGCGCAAAAAGAAACCAAGGTTTCTCCAATCGCGGTTTTAGTTCCATCGGTAATTCTGACGGTGGTGCTGAGCTATGGTTTGTATTATAAATTTGGCGCGTCAGACGATATTGTTCAATGGCAAGAAGTGTCTGCAAATCTACCTGAGTTATCGAAAAAGCTGATGTCGGCTTCTTCTGAGCCGCTGAGTGACGATGAAATGGCGGATTTGACCCTAGCCCTTCGAACTCGCTTACATTACCAGCCGGAAGACTCGACAGGTTGGTTACTGCTAGGTCGTATTGCGTTAGCAAATCGTGATGTCACCACAGCTATCGATGCGATGGAAAAATCGTACCGCCTAGAGCCAAAAGACCCAGATGTGATGTTGGGTTATGCACAAGCTCTGATGCTGTCTCAAGAGGAAATGGATCAAGCGACGGCTCGCTCATTACTCGGCAAGCTGATGCAGCAAGACTATGTCGATCTGCGTGTGTTTTCTTTGTTAGCGTTCGATGCGTTTGAGCGTCAAGACTTCCCGGCAGCCATAAAGTACTGGGGAATCATGCAGCAAATGATTGGTCCAGAAGATAGCCGCTACGAGATGTTGTCACGCAGTATTGAGAGTGCTCGTAAGCAAATGGGCGAAGCGGTTTCACCGGATAAGAGTGTAGCTGTGACAATTAATGTGGCACCAAATGCTCAGTTGGATCCAAACGCAGTTCTGATTGTGTCAGTACATCGTTCAGATGGCTCTCCAATGCCTGTGGCTGCTGCTCGTTATCCGCTAGGTACTTTCCCTCGCACAGTCGTATTAGATGATGGCAATGCCATGATGCAAGGGCAAAAGTTATCTTCACTCGATAAGCTAATCGTCCGTGTGCGTGTAGATTCTGACGGTAACGTAGCAACGCGTGATCAAGATTGGCACGGAGAAAGTGACGTCGTTGAATTTGGCGCACCAGTAGAAGTGACCATTGATCAGCAGTATTAATTGTTAACATCTGTCTCTGAAACATGACAACGAGGTAGAGTCAGTTGCCTTTAGTGGTATGACTCTAAACGATCGAGTAGAATACCGAAGGCCAGCGATTGCTGGCCTTTATTTATTCCCATATCTGAGTCATCTTTACTATGTATCCTGCTCAACATACGTACAATGGTTAATCGGGGTGACTTAGGTACATTAATAGTCGTTATGGAAAATAAAATGTATAACAAGGGTAAATCTACCTTCTTGTTGCTGTTAGCCGTTGGACTGGTTGGCTGTTCAAGTGCGCCTGATGAAGCAGTAACAGGACAAGAAACAAATCAAACGACTTCTGATGTGTATGACCCGTTGGAAGGCTTTAACCGAACCATGTGGGAACTCAACTACGAATATTTAGATCCGTATTTGGTTCGTCCTGTATCACTTGCGTATGTAGAATACACGCCAGTTCCTATTCGTTCTGGTATCGCTAACTTCTTATCGAACTTAGATGAGCCAGCAAGCATGGTTAATAACTTAATCATGGGTAATGGTACGAAAGCCGTGGACCACTTTAACCGTTTTTGGATTAACTCGACGTTCGGTATTTTCGGTTTATTCGATATTGCAAGTGCCGCGGGTATTACGAAGTACGACGAGAAAGCGTTCAGTGATGCAGTAGGCCACTATGGTGTTGGAAATGGTCCTTACTTCATGGTTCCAGGTTATGGTCCGTATACCTTACGTGAAGTGACAGATACCGTAGATAGTACGTATTTACCCCTCTCTTATCTCAACTTCTGGGCGAGTTTGGGTAAGTGGGCGTTTGAAGGAATGGAGAAGCGTGCTTTGTTAGTACCGCAAGAAGCGCAGCTAGACTCGTCGCCGGATCCATATATTCTTACTCGCGATGTTTATATCCAGCGTCAAAACTTTAAAGCAGAAGTTGAAACGGTAGAAGAAGTTAACATCGAAGAAGAAGAGTATTTAGATGAATATCTAGAAGACTTTTAAGCGTTGTTCTTCACAATAGAGAAATGAAAAAAGGCTTAGCTGATGCTAAGCCTTTTTTGTATTTTGCCGCTTGGTTAGAAACGGTAGTTTGCTTGAACACCGATTAGCCAAACATTACCCGTAGTTTCGCCTACAAATTGGCCGCCGACTTGTTCTGCAGTGTCGTCTGACTTGTAACCACGAGACTCAACGATTGGTGCGTCTTTCGCAAAAATATAGGTGAAGCCAGCGTCTAGGCTGAAGTCTTTCGTCCAATCGTACGTTGCGCCAATACTTAGCCAAGTGCGGTCAGTTTCTGGAATAGTAATCGTGCGGTTTTTGTCGCTTACCGCTGAAGTATCGTATGCAATACCAGTGCGTAGCGCTAGCTTAGGATCAAGCTGGTAAGTAGCACCAACAGCAAAGCGATAGTTGTCTTCCCAGTTTTCTACTTTAACCATATGCGTGCCAGCAGTATTTAGACGTGCTTCCAATTTCTCGAAAGAGCTCCAATCCGTCCAGTTAACGCTTGCGTGTAACGCAAGTTGGTCTGTTACTTGGTGGAAGCTTGCCAACTCAGCCGTTGCAGGCAGGTTTAGATACATGTAGCCGTTGTCGCGTTCAGAAGTACCGAAGCCAAAACCAAGACCTTCAGCATGGCCTTCAAGCTTCAGTTCAACTTCAGATTTGTACGCGAAGCCGATACGGTTATTTTCATTGATCTGCCATGCTGTACCAACTTGCCAGCCCCAAGCGGTATCGTCACCTTCCATGTATTTTAGAGCGGTACCTTGAGGAACACTGATTGGTTGATTAGTTTCAGGATTTAACCCTACAACGTTATTCTTAGGAGCTGCTGCGCCAAAGCTGCCTTCGCCGATGATGTAACGGATACCACCACCAACGCTGATCGATTCATTGACTTTGTAAGCTGCGTTTAAGTTCGCTTCCATTGTCGTTACGCTTGCTTCGTTACCAAAGTGCGATGCACCAAAGCCTTTACCTAAATCGGTTTCCATGCCGTAGTTGGTGCCAAATGCCAAACCAATCGCGAATTTCTCATTATATTGGTGTGATAGGTAGAAGTTTGGAATGATTGCATCATGTGCGAAGTCATCTGAAGATGCAGAAGAAGTGCTACCGTGGAAGTTTACATCACCTTCAATATCAATATTTGGGTTCACATAGATTGCACCAACGGACACTTGAGTGCCTTCCAAATAAGTTAGCATTGCTGGGTTACGCCATTGTGCACTTGCGTTGTCAGCCATTGCAGCTTCACCAGCATATGCTCGACCTAGGCCTGTTGCAGAATATTCAGCAAGTTGGAAACCTGCTGCGTTAGCCATGCCCGTTGTGCCAAGTAGGCTTAATGCCACTGCTGTTGATAGAAGAGTCTTGTTGGTTTTCATTCGAATGTTCGCTGATTTGTTTATAACGTGGGACGAAAGTTTAAAGGTAGAGTTTTTACTTTAGAAATGAAAATCCAGCGCAAGTGGTCATTTGGAATATTATCCTTTCAAATATTATTTATGTGGTTTAATAATCTAACTGTGAAAGGCTTGTAAACGGAATTCAGCGAACAGCTGTGCGTCCTAATTGTGAGATTTAGATACACGTGTTCACTCAAATTGAGTGGGCAATAAATCGCAGATATGAAAAAAGGCTGGAAATCCAGCCTTTTATATAAAGTATTTTTCTACTAACTAACAGCGAAGCGTTTAGAAGCTACGGCTGTATTGTAAGCCGAATAGAATTGCATCAGCATGAGTTGTTGCTGTTACACCGGTAGAAAGACCAGGAGCTAATTGAGTATTCTCATTAACTTTTACATCTTCACCTAACAAGTACGTGAAGCCAAAATCGATGTTTGAGCTATTATCAATATGGTAAGAGAAACCTGTGGAGAACCACTGGCGATCTGAGTCTGGTACCGAGATAGACGTTACTTTATCTTGAGCGCTTGTGTCGTACATGTAACCAGCACGAAGTGTCCAGTTGTTGTTTAGGTAGTAAGTACCACCAATTGCGTAGTGCCAGCCATCTTGCCATTGATAGTCTTTCGAGTAACCACCTTTAAGTAAACCCTGATTTAGGTTCTCAAAATCAATTTGGTCGAAATCTTTCCAGCCGATGTATTGGATGCTGTAGTGTACAGCAAATTTAGTGTCTTGGATTTTGTGGAAACCGGAAAACTCGGCCATATCTGGTAGAGGTAGCGTGATTTCCTGACCTTTGTCGTCTTTCGCCGTAAATTCAGGGCTGTAACGATACGCTAGACCAAAACGGTTGTTTTCATCTAGTTCGTACACAGTACCTACGTTAAAACCAACAGCCCAACCATCAGCTTTATCTACGTCCAGAATTTTTTGACCGCCAACCCTTGGGACTGAAGAGCTAGTTGTACGCTTCATTGTGCCTTGGCCGTAGATTAAATCTAAACCAGCACCAAAGCTCCATTGTTCGTTTAAACGGTAAGAACCCGCCAATCCAAAGTTGAAGCTTTTTACATCCGTAAGACCACCGTACTCTTTTGCGGTGTAGTTATCTGAAAATTCAGTTTTAGTGCCGAAATTAGAGTATGCGTTTACGCCCCATGCAAACTTGTCATTTACTGGAACGATTAGGTGAATGTTTGGAGCTATTGACGTATCACCCACATCATCAGTATCAGCAACACTTACAGTATTGGAGCCCAAAGGAGTATTAACGTTATATTTCGCATCTTTCACTTCAATCATTGAAGTAATGCTTTCGAAACCTAGCGACAGTTCCATTTTATCAAACAGAGCCATTGCTGCTGGGTTACGAGCCATTACTGCTGCATTATCTGCGATTACCGCATCACCAGCAAATGCACGGCCGATGCCAGTTGCTGATTGAGCGTTGATTTGGAAACCCGCTGCCATCGATTGACCTGAGGCAAAAGCTACCGTTACTGCTAGGAGAGTCTTTTTAAACAGACGCGTGTTCTGAGTCATTTGTTTTTCCTTATTAGATTCGTCTCTTTGGACGATAAATTGAGCTTTTGCTCAGTGGCGCAGATAGTAGTATCAATAGTTGCTTGGACAAATCCGACCATTGAATAAAAATTGCAGAAATGATGTCTAAAAGACGGGAAATTGCACTTAAAATGCATAATTTAGAGTTTAAGCTCTAAATGCGATAGGGGTGGTGAATGTTTTGTGTTCTATTTATACAAAAATGCCGCTAAATAAGATCATTTAGCGGCATTTAACCTTTTGAAGGCTGGAAATCGTCGAAGTTGTTACATCGGCTTAATCATTGATGCAAGAGTCGTAGCGAGCGCATCAATATTTTCACCTTCTTCCCCGACTAAAATCAGGCTTGAACTCCCGACGGGCTGAACGATTCCGGTCATGCCATCCTTACTAAAGTCGGTACTTTGTTCGCTTGGAATACCAGTAATAAATAACGTTACTTTACCTTTTGGACCTTGGAACACCATATGCACCGCATTGGATTCGCCAAAACCGCAGTGGTTTAGGTAGTAAACGTGATATGGAAAGTTTTCACTAAACTGGTAATGAAATGGCGACATTTTCGCATTAATTTGCGAGCTCGGTACATCCTCATCAAGATGACGAACAAACGGTTCTTCATGAATAACGTGTTTCATCGCGGTATCCGCTAAACTGGCTTGTGCTGGAGACACCAAAACATTTCCCCAGTTTACTTGGCCAACTAATAACCCTACGGTGAACGCAATAGAAGCGGCAAGTGCCATTGCTTTGCGGACAAAGTTTGGTCTTACGACCTTCTCTTCATCAAGTGCACTCGACGTCTGGCTAAATAAAATCTTATCTGCGAGATCTTCGGGTACATCCACATTCATGGCTTGTTTAATTTTTACATCGAGATCCAAAACGTCATCAACAAACTTATTGTTGGCGTCGCTACCAGCTAAAGCTTGCAGAATCTCTTCATCCTTTTGTTTTGGATCCGACAAAATACGACGACGAAATTCTAAATCATCCATTCTTTTGTCCTCTCTTGGTATCTTGAGAATCCAACATCTCTTTAAGTTGATTACGAGCGCGAAATAGTCGAGTCATCACTGTGTTTTTATTTAAATCAAGAATGTCGCCAATCTCTTCTCCACTGAAACCACCGACAACTTGGAGAAATAAAGGCTCACGGTATTCAACATCGAGCTTCATGATCTGTGCCTGCAGCCATTCTTGCTGATGATGTGAGTCATCGCTGACTTTAGCATCATTGCCGTAATCATCGATATCAACTAAATCAAATTGTTTACGTTCGAAGCGGCGCGCATTTTCTCGTCTCAATATTGTGATGAGCCAAGACTTGGCAGCTTTTTCGTCTTGGAGGCTATCGAGTGACTTCCAAGCTCTAAGACAGGTTTCCTGAACTAGATCTTCCGCGACCGCTTTATCTTTGCACAACCAATATGCGTAGCGGTACAAGTCACGATGATACCCTCGGACGAGCGCTTCGTATTTTCTTTGCTTGTCCATATCAGAGTTGACCGGACTGTTGGAATTTTTCTTTCCAAACATTTTTAATATGGCCACAGGAGCCTCCATCCTCGCTCTGTGAGTTTCTTACTTGTTCTGAGCATGACTTTACTTGTTTCATCGCTTAGCGGTTTTGGTTGCAGGATTTGTCATGCAACCCCTTTGACACAATAAGCCATGTGGTTACCTAAAAGTGTATACGCAAATGTCAGATATCATCGAACACGAATTGATATATATTGTTAACAATATCATCATTAGTAATCAATGGCTTGGATAAGTTCACTCGATGGAGCATTAAAAGGGACTTCTGATGGTGGATTCTTGAATTGTTTTGAATCAATAATCGTTCTAGATGAGCTTAAAACTCGTAAAATCACTATAAAATTGATCTATTTCAAAATATCAAGCAGTGAAGGGGTTATAGTACACCTTGTCATCTCGTTAGTCATTGCGACTAACATGTTGAGCAAGATGACACTTCCTTTTGAAGGCTGACTTTACTTTCTCCTAATCAGGAAACTGATTACTTTTCAATTGGCGTAAGTTAATTGTTTTATAGATATTCCGACCACACAGCTATGTGTGGTTTTTTTTTGCTTCGATTTTACTTTCCGTATACCTCTTACCGTTTTAACTCTCTATAGTTAACCATTAGTAATCGCATAAGAATCAAAGAAGTAGAGTAATTGAACTACTTGCTTCACGTTTATTTAAACGCACGTTTGATAAATTTAACAAATTCATTACAATGCATCAGGTCAGACCTCTTGTATTTAAGGAGAAACAATGGGCAAGCAGGAAGTAAAAACACGCAATGGTGAGCGTGTCGCTATTGTCGCGGGGCTTCGAACTCCCTTTGCTCGTCAAAGCACGGAATTTAGCCAAGTGCCAGCGGTCGATTTAGGGAAAATGGTAGTAAGCGAAATGCTTGCTCGAACAGATATTGATCCGAAGCTAATCGAACAAGTGGTATTTGGACAAGTAGTACAAATGCCTGAAGCGCCAAACATCGCACGAGAAATCGTGTTAGGCACTGGTATGAACATTCATACTGATGCATACAGTGTGACTCGAGCGTGTGCGACGAGTTTTCAAGCGGCGGTTAATGTCGCAGAAAGCATCATGGCGGGAACCATTGATATTGGTATTGCTGGCGGTGCAGACTCTTCTTCCGTCCTGCCTATTGGCGTATCAAAGAAACTGGCCGCTAATCTGCTTGCTCTTAGTAAGACAAAAACAATGGGTCAGAAGCTTAGTATCCTCAAAAACTTGAGCTTTAAAGACCTGATGCCAGTGCCACCAGCAGTAGCAGAGTACTCTACGGGTTTATCCATGGGACAAACTGCAGAGCAAATGGCTAAAACACATGGTATTTCTCGCGCAGAACAGGATGCGCTTGCACATCGTTCTCATACGCTGGCTTCTCAAGCTTGGAAAGAAGGAAAAATCCAAGATGAAGTGATGACGGCTTTCCCTGAACCATACAAAAAGTGGATTTCGGAAGATAACAATATTCGTCATGACTCAACGGTTGAGGGATACGCGAAATTGCGACCTGCGTTTGATCGTCAGTATGGCAGTGTTACGGCTGCGAACAGTACGCCATTGACTGATGGTGGTGCGGCAGTGATGTTGATGCGAGAAGGTAAAGCGAAAGAGCTCGGAATGGAGATCCTTGGTTACATCCGAGGTTATGCATTCTCTGCTATCGGCGTGGAAAAGGACATGCTGATGGGGCCGACTTATGCCACAGCGAAAGTGCTTGAAAATACAGGCTTGGAACTGTCAGACCTGACGTTGATCGACATGCACGAGGCTTTTGCTGCTCAAGCATTGGCGAATGTGAAGATGTTTGCTTCCGATAAGTTTGCTCAAGAAAACCTTGGTCGCTCAAAAGCGATTGGTGAAATTGATATGGATAAGTTCAACGTGCTTGGCGGATCAATTGCTTATGGTCACCCATTTGCTGCGACTGGTGCGCGTATGATGACGCAAACCCTACGAGAGCTAAAACGCCGTGGCGGTGGTATTGCATTGAATACTGCATGTGCTGCTGGTGGTCTTGGTGCGGCAATGATTCTGGAGGTTGAGTAATGAGCGAGCAAAAAGCATTTAGTCTAAAGGTTGATGAGCAAAATATTGCTTGGTTAGCCATCGATGTTCCTAATGAAAAAATGAATACGCTGCAGGCGGCTTTTGCTGACGAAATGAAAGAAATTTTTGCTCAGCTAAAAGACTCCAGTGGTATTAAAGGGATGATCATCCACTCCCTAAAACCGGACAATTTTGTTGCGGGCGCAGATGTTAGAATGCTAGAAGCATGCACCACAGCAAGTGAAGCGGAAGCCTTAGCAAGGCAGGGTCAGGAGTTGTTCCAGCAGCTATCGGACTTACCTTATCCTGTCGTTGCGGCTATTCATGGCCCATGTTTGGGCGGTGGTTTAGAACTGGCTCTTGCATGTGATTATCGTGTTTGTACGGATTCTGACAAAACGCGTTTAGGTCTGCCAGAAGTACAACTTGGTTTATTGCCAGGTTCTGGTGGTACTCAGCGTCTGCCACGTTTGATTGGCCTGTTACCGTCGTTGGACTTGATCCTGACGGGTAAACAACTTCGTGCGAAGAAAGCTAAAAAACTGGGCGTTGTGGACGCCTGTGTGCCGGACACCATTTTGTTCGACGTAGCAAAACAGTTTATCGACAAAGGTAAAAACAAGGGTACGAAAAAGCTATCGACGAAAGAAAAGGTGATGTCTGGTAGCGGGCTAGGGCGCAAGTTTGTATTTGAGCAAGCTGCGAAGAAAACGAATCAAAAAACCCGTGGTAACTATCCAGCAACGGTTGCAATTCTAGAAGTTATTCAACATGGCTTAGAGAAAGGCTTCGCTAAAGGCCAAGAACTTGAAGCGAAGCGCTTCGGTGAGCTTGTAATGAGCTCAGAGTCAAAAGCGCTCCGTTCGATCTTCTTTGCCACAACAGAAATGAAGAAAGAAAATGGCACGGATGCGAAACCAGCACCAGTTCATAAAGTTGGTGTGCTTGGTGGTGGTCTGATGGGCGCCGGAATCAGCCATGTGTCTGTTGCAAAAGCAAAAGTACCTGTTCGCATCAAAGACGTTAGCAACGATGGCGTTTTAAACGCGCTCAACTACAACTACAAGTTATTTGAGAAACAGCGCAAACGTCGCATTCTATCCAAGGCCGACCTGCAAGCGAAAATGCTGCAACTGTCTGGTGGTGTCGACTTTACCAGTTTTAATCATATTGATGTCGTAATTGAAGCCGTTTTTGAAGACCTAGATCTTAAGCAAAAAATGGTGGCGGACATTGAAGCGAACGCTAAGACAGAAACTATCTTTGCGACCAATACTTCTTCGTTGCCTATCCACAAAATTGCAGAAAAAGCGGAGCGTCCAGAAAACGTAGTGGGTTTGCATTACTTCAGCCCGGTAGAAAAAATGCCGTTGGTGGAAGTGATTCCGCATGAAACGACGTCAGATGAAACCGTTTCAACAGTTGTTGCACTTGCTAAGAAGCAAGGTAAAACCCCGATCGTAGTGAAAGACAAAGCGGGCTTTTACGTGAACCGCATTCTTGCTCCATACATGAACGAAGCGGCGCATATTTTGTTGGCTAACGAACCGATCGAAAAGATTGATACGGCGTTGCTTGATTTTGGTTTCCCTGTTGGCCCGATTACCTTGTTGGATGAAGTTGGTGTCGACATTGGCGCGAAAATTATGCCGATCCTGGTTAATGAGTTAGGTGACCGATTCAAAGGGCCGGATGTGTTTGATATCTTGTTAAATGATGGACGTAAAGGACGCAAGAGTGGTAAGGGGTTTTACACTTATAAGGGCAAGAAGAAAGATGTCGACAAATCGGTTTACAAACTGCTTAAGCTCGACCCTGAATCTAAGCTAAGCGATAACGATATTGCGTTGCGCTGTGTGCTGCCAATGCTGAATGAAGCGGTACGTTGTTTGGATGATGGCATCATTCGCTCGCCACGTGACGGTGATATTGGCGCGATATTTGGTATTGGTTTCCCACCGTTCTTGGGTGGCCCGTTCCGTTACATGGACCAATTTGGTATTAAGGAGCTCGTAGAGAAAATGAATGAGCTTGCATCGAAATATGGCGATCGTTACGCGCCATGTGATGGTTTGCTTACTCGAGCTGGTGAAGGGACAACGTTCTATTAAAGGTTGCTTCGGTAGAGAAAAAGGCTTGCCAGTGGCAAGCCTTTTTCATAAAGAAGAAATGGTTACTTCTTCTTGTCTTTCTTATCTTTATTGTGGCCTTTACCAGGGTTGTCGTCCCCGTGAACGCTGCTATTACCTTTTTTGTCTTTATCATTCCACTGTTTTGAAGAGCAATCATCTGATTTGATGGATACATTGTCTCCGCTAAGGCGCACACAGTCGTCACTTAGTTCGAAACCATCGCCTTTGACTGAGATTTCAGCGTGAGCAGATGCCAATGGCAGTATAAGAGCCACAAGTAAAAGTGCTTTTTTCATGATTACCTCATTAAGTTATTTTTAGTGCGGTAATTAGAGCATAAGCCGCAATGGCGCAATTTCAATTTTCTGCCAATTATGGTGCCGATTCAATCTATGAGACCGACAACCTCATGGGTTTGTAGGTTCATTCTAGTAATCGACAATTTTATTTCTGCGCAACTAGATCACCCCAAGCCGCAATCTTTTGGCCGAAGTTGGAACTCTTCAATCGATCCTATTTCTTGTCCTAGATGGATGCGCGGAGCCTCCGAATGCGCTTGACCTTGAGAGTGCATGATCAAACGATTTGCAGTACGAGGTTTCAATTCGTTCACAACGAAGCGAATCATGTCTGCGCGCGTCAGCTTCTTCAACTCCGCCAGTACCTTGTCACGTTGGTTAAACTCAGTGTCTTTATTTCCTATCGCAACCCAAAGACGTTGAGCCCGACCTCGAAGTGTGGTGTCCGGCGTTGCTATTTGGTTCCACAAGCCGCGCTTACTGCTGTGCCATTGGTAATCGTTTAACTCTAACAACACCATATAAAAGGCATTTAAAAACTCATCGATTGAGGTAACCAGCTCGGCAGGTGCTGCATTAGGTGACTGCACATACAGTACAATACCAGGGTGACGATTTAGCGGCATATTGCCAGTGCCTACCATGTAACCTAATTGCTGCTTGGTACGGATTTCGTGGAAAAACGTTGCCGACATAAGGTGATTGGCCAATGAGTATAGCGCGATACTACGAGGTTCAATATCCTCGCACTGGTGGTAAATAACGACCGCGGAATCTTGCTGGTTACAATGCACCTCACGTTGAAAACTGCCATTTTTACCTAGCATAATGAGCGGACGAAGTGTCTCTTCATAACGTTGCTCGTTAACTCTTAGAGCATCCTTTAAGGTCGTTGCCATGTCATGGGCTTGCTGGCGTTGCCAGTCTCCGTAAACAAACATTTCAACGTGCAGTTCTGCAAGAATGGATTCTACGAATACCGAGAGTTCATCGACTTCGATTTCTTCTAGCGCTTCGACTAAGGTTGCGAAAGGCGGGTTATTGGGTTGAAGTAACCCAGTAAGTGCGTTAAACAGCTGCGAAATAGGGCGATCTTGTGAAGCATTTCTCCAGTTTCGTAACAGTTGTTGTTTGATGGTTTCAAAGCGAGCAGGGCTGAAATCTCGAGAAGCAAAACGGTGCAGAATCATTTCTAGCAACTGAGGCAGCTTTTGACTGAACCCTGAGAGGGTTAAGGTCACGCCACCTTGGTGAGCATACATGTTGTAACCCATCCCTGCGATTTCTGCTTGATAGGTTTCTTTTGCTAGCGAATCGAGGAACATCTCTACACATAAGCGCGTTTTGACGATGTTCTTTGGTGATGCAACGGCATGAGAGCTGTCGATAGCGACATAAACGACACCTTTGGGCACGCGAAATTCGTCATCTTGCAAATGCCACAGCCGAAACCCTTCGAGATCCTCAATCAACTCTGGCAGTGAATCACCATTTTCGAGTGGCATGGGGTCGAGATCGTAGCAAATATAAGGGTTCTTTTCCGGTAAGACGAATTGCCAGCTTGGATCGATTTGTTGATAGAAACGACGTTGGTCTTCACTAAAAGGCGTGACGGAGTACGGGGTAAAGTACCATTCGGCAGTACGATTGTATTCCAGGCCTTTAGCAATCAAAGTGACGCGCACATTATCGATGGTTAAGTATCGCAGCAATGAACGCTGTAACTCTTCATCGTAGCCCGCCATTTTGTAGTCACCATAAACCGTGTCTTCCGGTTGATAGTGCTGCATGTTGATCACCAGATGGCTGACGAGATCCATTGGGCGCGATGGCTCTTGGAAGCGGAAAGCCGATTCTAATACCGCTTGTTTTTCGAGATAGCGCCATTCATCTAACCCGCCTTGTTTGATCATCGAGAGGTATTGAAAAACCGCTTGAACGATATCATCAACATGATCTAAGCCGTTTGGCGTCAGGGTGCAGCTTACGGTAAAGTCTCGGTAGTTACTGCCACTCGCGCCGCCGCCCGCTGAGAGAGAAGTAATCCAGCCTTTTTCTTTGAGTTGAAGCATCAAACTGCCTTCTCCTTCATAACCCAACAGGTGAGCAAAGTAGGAGAGTGGCTTCACGCTATAATGCGCATCCATTCCCGGCATGGGGAATGTGAGAATCAGTTTACGGAACTCTTTGAGCGGCTCGACTTGAACCAAAATGCCCGTGCTTTCCTCAGTGCCGATCGGTACATCAATCGATTTTCCACGAAGATGGTGATTTGGGATGTCGGCAAACATGGCTTCTACCCAAGCTTGCTGTTCATCGAGCGGCTGTGGCCCAAATAGAGTCAGTGTCATCAAATCGGCGGAATACTGAGAGTGGTGAAACTCCACAATTTCGTCGCGGATGGATTTACCATCTCGGTCGCCAAGAGTATCTAAGTTTCCGACAGAGAATTTTGAAAACGGGTGCTCTGGATTGATGACTTCTTTGTTAACTTGATACAGGCGACGAGAATCATCATTGAGTTTGAGCTTGTATTCGGAGTCGACAGCCTGGCGTTCTTTGTCTAATGCTTCTTCGTTAAACAAAGGTGCGGTAAAAAATTGGCTAAATCGATCTAAGGCACTTTCAAAGGCATTTGGAGCAATATTGAAAAAGAAACAAGTGTGCTCTGTACCAGTCCAAGCGTTGTTTGTTCCACCGTGTTGGCTAATATAGCTTTGAAACTCGCCCACTTTAGGGTATTTTTCCGTACCCAAAAAAAGCATGTGTTCTAAATAGTGTGCCAGACCTTGGCGATCGTTTGGGTCGTCGAAGTGTCCAACGTTCACTGCCAGAGCAGCTGCCGACTGTTGAGCTGTATCGGAATGAATCAGCAGTACACGCAGTTCATTGCTCAAGGTAATGTAGCGGTATTGATTTGAATCGTTAGGACTTAGATGCACGATGCGTCTCCAGATTTCGCATTACAGTAATTTAGGCTCCCCTCGCGGGGGGCGCAAAGTTTGCGTTTCGACAAATACTGCTTGCCGTATTTTTGTTATTCGTAGACTTCTGCACAGGCCCATCGCGTTTGCGTATGGGGAAGAACTGTTTGAGTGAATGCTCTGAACTCATTGCACAGTTAAATAGTGTGATGAACTGAGTACATTCTTTTAATAGATTGTTAAGAAAGTCGCTATCTTTAACAAGCGAATTGGTATAATGAACAGATAATTATATCAGTATTTTTGTTTCGTCATTGTTAAAGTTAGCCCCGTCTATCTAATAAAGATAGCAGTCAACCTTTTGGTAGCGTTAGCTATCCCTAGGAAATAACATGAAAATATTCATCATGCGTCACGGTGAAGCCGAGCATTTTGCAGATTCAGACGCAGCACGACAATTGACCCCAAGAGGCAGAGTCGAATCAGAAGCGGTTGCGAGAGCCTGTAAAGAACAGGGTTTTGCGCAATTCGATAAAGTGTTGGTGAGTCCGTACATTAGAGCTCAACAAACTTGGCAAGAGATCAGTGCGTATTTCTCTGCAAAAAGCATTGAAACTTGTGAAGATATTACACCTTATGGCCAGTCCGAGCATGTCTTCGATTTCGCAAGTGCGTTAATAGAAGTCGAACAATTGGACTCGCTTTTGTTCGTATCGCATTTGCCTTTGGTCGGTTATCTGACTTCAGAGTTTGTAAAAGACATGACACCACCGATGTTTCCTACATCAGGGCTAGTGTGCATTGAATATGATTTACAAACACAAAATGGTGAAGTGCTATGGCATATTACGCCATAAGTGTCTAAACCAAAATAAGCGTTTGCAAATTAGAGACAGAATAAGAAAGGCAGGAGATCCCTGCCTTTTCGTTTCGTCGTGTCTACAGCAAGCTTGTTACTTTTCAGGAATTGAAAGCAACACTAACAACGCACCATCACCACCAAATTCTAGTGGCGCTTGGTGAAAAGCCATAACGTCAGGATGCTGTGCTAACCAAAGTGGGGCTTTCTGTTTCAGGATGTGTTTCCCAATACCATGTTGCACACACGCACAATGAATCTCGTTTTTGATGCAATAGGCTATCATCGCACCAAGCTCGCGTTTTGCTTCTTGCTGTGTCATGCCGTGCATATCGAGGAACACGTCCGGTACATACACGCCACGACGTAGACGTTTGACTTCATAAGTGGAGACGTCGTCACGTGCATAACGAGTTGGACCTTCATCGTTTAATAGAGGGACAAACTCGTCTGAAAAGTAAAATTCAGAGTCACTCGCTTCACGGTTGGAGCGCTTGATTTCTTTTTGCTTAGTATTTTTTTTGGTTGCTGGATTATGGTATCCTGTCGCAACTTTTTTACGCCCTGTACTGCTTCCTGAAACAAGGCGAAATCGTCATCGTTCTCGGTGTCTTTTTTGCTCATTAGGTAAACAATTTCATTAATAAACTTTATTGGCAGTATTGTAGCGCTTTTCGGAGGCAATTTTGGATAAGATTTTTGTAGAAGAAGCGGTATCGGAACTGCATACCCTTCAAGATATGATTCGTTGGACGGTAAGCCGCTTTAATGCAGCGAACCTGTTTTACGGTCATGGTACTGATAATGCGTGGGATGAAGCAGTTCAGCTTATCCTGCCAACCTTATACTTGCCGATTGATGTGCCTCCGCACGTATTGAACTCTCGCCTAACGACAAGCGAGCGTCTGCGTATTGTTGAGCGCGTAGTAAAACGCATCAACGAGCGTACGCCAACAGCATACCTAACAAACAAAGCATGGTTCTGCGGTCTTGAGTTCTTCGTTGATGAGCGTGTACTTGTGCCACGTTCTCCTATCGGCGAATTGATTCAAGCGGAATTCCAACCTTGGTTGGTGGAAGAGCCTACGCGCATCATGGACCTATGTACGGGTTCTGGTTGTATCGCGATTGCTTGTGCGCACGCTTTCCCTGAAGCAGAAGTGGATGCTATCGACATCTCTACAGATGCTCTACAAGTGGCTGAGCAAAACGTACAAGATCACGGCATGGAGCAGCAAGTGTTCCCAATTCGCTCTGATTTGTTCCGTGATCTTCCAAAAGAGAAATACAATCTAATCGTGTCCAACCCACCATATGTGGATGAAGAAGACATGAACAGCCTGCCAGATGAGTTCACGCATGAGCCTGAGCTTGGGCTAGCTGCGGGTACGGATGGTCTAAAACTAGTGCGTCGTATTCTTGCTAACGCGCCAGATTATCTAACAGATAACGGCATTCTTATTTGTGAAGTCGGAAACTCAATGATTCATATGATGGAACAGTACCCAGAGATTCCATTTACTTGGATTGAGTTCGAGAACGGCGGTCATGGCGTGTTTATGCTAACGCGTGACCAGCTGGTTGAGTGTGCAGAAGAGTTTAAACTGTACAAAGACTAATAGAGTCTTGCACTAAACATCAAAACACCGAGCTTTATGCTCGGTGTTTTTTTATGCATACCTCGCCGATATTAACTCTTTACATCAAAACGTAATAAAGCCACTATGAATCCACGAAGAATTGGAAAGCAGCTATGCTCTGTTTTGAGAGAGCGTGGCGATAAAAACTTGAGGAAGTAATGGCAGGAAACAGTATCGGACAACATTTCCGAGTGACGACATTCGGGGAAAGTCACGGTATCGCACTGGGATGTATCGTAGACGGATGTCCTCCGGGGTTGGAAATTACAGAAGCAGATCTACAAATTGATCTCGACCGCCGTCGTCCAGGCACATCACGTTACACCACACAACGTCGTGAACCGGATGAAGTTAAAATTCTTTCTGGCGTTTTTGAAGGCAAAACCACGGGCACATCGATCGGTTTGCTAATTGAAAACACCGATCAGCGCTCAAAAGACTACTCTGACATCAAAGATAAGTTCAGACCGGGTCATGCTGATTACACTTACCACCAAAAATATGGCATCCGCGACTATCGCGGTGGCGGCCGTTCTTCAGCTCGTGAAACCGCAATGCGTGTGGCTGCTGGTGCAATCGCGAAGAAATACTTAAAAGATGAGTTTGGTGTTGAGATTCGTGCTTACTTGTCACAAATGGGTGATGTATCTATCGACAAGGTAGATTGGAACGAAATCGAGAACAATGCATTCTTCTGCCCTGATGCTGACAAAGTAGAAGCATTTGACCAACTTATCCGTGACCTGAAAAAAGAAGGCGACTCTATTGGCGCAAAAATCCAGGTTGTGGCAACTAACGTGCCTGTTGGTCTTGGGGAACCCGTATTTGACCGTTTGGATGCAGACATCGCGCACGCACTAATGAGCATAAACGCGGTGAAAGGCGTGGAAATCGGAGACGGTTTCGACGTGGTAAACCAAAAAGGCAGTCAGCACCGTGATACGCTTGCTCCTGAAGGTTTTGGTAGTAATCATGCGGGTGGCATTCTTGGCGGTATCTCGACTGGTCAAGACATTGTCGCTAACATTGCGCTTAAGCCAACATCAAGTATCACTGTGCCGGGTGAGACCATCACAAAAGAAGGTGAACCAACTCAGTTGATCACCAAAGGTCGTCATGACCCATGTGTGGGTATTCGTGCTGTGCCTATCGCAGAAGCGATGCTGGCAATTGTGGTGATGGATCATTTACTACGCCACCGTGGTCAAAACCATGGCGTAACAACTGAAACACCGAAGATTTAAGAGCTTTGTGTCATTCCAGCGAGCTATAGCGAGACTAGGAATCTAATTTCAGCACGATGAAAAGAGAAAGAAACATCTCTGACAACAGAGTGCTCGGATAATAGATCCTGAATCATGCTCCTTCGTCGCTGTTCAGGATGACTGAATATAAAATTATGCCACTCACTGAATCGCGGGTGGCACAATTTTATCAGGCAACCTTTTTTGTTTAAGTAGTTTTTGCTTAATGAATCGAGCCTTCGGTTTCCAAATGGAAAGAAGGCAGACGCCACTTAAAGCGCACTGCAGCCATACGCAGCATGTAACCAGTAACCAGTGTAATGATCGTGGCAGTGACATCGGGAACATTAAATTCTAATAGCGCTAAGTACATTCCTGATGCGATAAGAGCGACAGAAGCGTAAAGCTCTTCATGCAGTACCAATGGTGTTTGGCGACAGATTAAGTCACGAAGTAGCCCACCGAATACACCAGTTACTAACGCTGAAACCATACAAATACCAGGGTGCAAGCCCATGCCCATCGCAATTTTTGTTCCGATGATACTAAACACGATTAAACCTAGTGCATCGAGGCGAATGAACAGACCTTTCAGCTTAATCACCCATTTCGCTAAACCTGTTGTTAGCACACCTGCAACACACGTAATTGCAAGGAACTCTGGGTTTTTTACCCAACCAAGAGGGTAGTGGCCTAATAGAATGTCACGTACGGTGCCACCACCAATGGCCGTTGCGCTGGCCACCAACATAACACCAAACCAGTCCATCTTTCTTCTACCAGCACTTAACGCACCTGTCATGGCTTCAGCCGTGATACCAATGATATACAACACACTTAGCAACATAGGGAAACACTCAACGTAAAAAGTCACTACGTTCTACGAGAATCAGCGTAGGCGAAGTAACAACACTTACAAACGGTTCTATCTCTCTTAAAAAGTGATTAAAACCAGCAACATGCTTGTAATCAAACGGCTTAAAAATAGCGGTTTGAACGGCATCAAAATAAGGCGAGAGTGTAGTGGTAAATAAGTACGCTGACGAATGAGAAATTGTATGGAGAAAGCGATGTTCAGATAAATTCAACTAATAACCAAAAATGTGGGGTTGCCTTTACCTCATAGCTAAAAACAGCGACAATATGCAGCGCATGTCAAACTGAAGTACAAACTCGACGATGACCCACGAATACCAAGACTTAATCACCATTTTTAATGACACCTTTTTAGAACAATTTAATACGAAATTAGAGTTAGGTGGTGATGAGCCTATTTATCTTCCTGCTGATGATGAACACCCTCATCATCGGATTATTTTTGCTCGGGGTTTTTACGCCTCTGCTTTACACGAGATCTCGCATTGGTGTGTGGCTGGTCCAGAGCGTCGTTTGCTGGAAGATTTTGGTTATTGGTATGAACCTGATGGGCGAACAGCAGAAGTTCAAGCGGAGTTTGAGAAAGTTGAAGTGCGACCTCAAGCTTATGAATGGATTCTGGCACAAAGCGCTGGCTTCCCTTTTACGGTGAGTTGTGACAATCTACACGGCGATTTTGAACCAGATAGGCTCGGCTTTATGAAAAAAGTGCATAAAGAAGTGCTAGGTATTTTGGACGTTGGCTTGCCTTTGCGAGTGAAAATGCTTTCTGATGCCCTGCGCGCATTTTATCAAACTAAGCCACTGGAAGCGTCGGACTTTTGCGTTAAATAACCACTAATAACCTCAGAGATACACCATGATTATTGAATTTGAAGAAAAACTACTGGAACTGATTGATGCTCGAATTGAAACAGCATCTGACGATGAATTGTTTGCTGGTGGTTATTTACGTGGTCACATCTCTTTATCCGCGGCGTCTTGTGAAGAAGAAGGGATTAGCGATATTACTGAGCTGAAGTCACGCATTGAGAGCAGCTTAGAAAATGCGCGTACCGAGTTAAGCCCGGCCGATCGCGTGATTGTCAGTGATTTGTGGCAGGAGCTCCAGGCTCAGGCTTAGTCCCTAAGCAGCGTTCTCCCTTTATTTAATCCTAGTCATTTACTACTTCGAAAAATTCGAACCTCTCCATAAAATTTTTGTGGTTGTAGCGAAACTGTTCAACTTTTATTCTGATCAGCATAAAACGTGAACAAAGGATTACAACCATGAAAATTGTCGCATTTGGTGCATCTACCAGCTCTACCTCAATCAACAAACTACTTGCTACATACGCAGCAAATCAAGTCGAAGGCGCTCAAGTGAATGTTCTAGACTTAAACGATTATCAAGCGCCAATGTTTAGCGAGGACAAAGAGAAAGAAATAGGTCAAGCTGAAGGGGCTGTCGCGTTTTTACGTGACTTGGCGGAGGCTGACGCTCTCGTTGTTTCCTTCGCAGAGCACAACGGTTCGTACCCAGCGGCCTATAAAAACTTGTTCGATTGGGCGACGCGCATTGAGCGTAATGTATTTCAAAACAAACCTGTCGTTTATTTAGCAACTTCCCCAGGTCCCGGTGGTGCGCAAAGTGTTCTTGCGGCGGCGACAGGTTCTGCACAATTTTTTGGCGCGGATGTAAAGGCATCGTTATCTGTGCCGAGCTTCTACGAAAATTTTGACGTGGAATCGGGTAAGGTTGTAAACCCAGAAGTGGCAGAGCAAGTGAAACAGGCAGTTGCACTGCTGAAGTAATCTCAGTACGAGCGACTTAATGAGTTAGCGATTCCCGACACGTGTCTGTGTCGGGAATCAAAACAGAGAATACTCTTACAGCTCGGTAATGGCTTTGCCTTTTCTTAGTTTACGAACCCACATTCGACTTGGGTGAAGTTCGGTCAATACATCAACCGGTAATGGCAGCGGGTCCCCACAGATCTGGGAGGCCAACACTTCAGCTAATAATGGTGCAGAGCTCAGTCCACGAGATCCTAAACCTAAGAAGCAGAATAGGTTAGGGTACTGATGAATGGTTTCTACCTCTTCTTCTTTTTGATTTTGTAAGTTGGTGTATTGCGTTTTGATCGTCTCAAAGTCACCCACATTTCCGACAAATGGTAAGTGATCTCGGCTAACACAACGAATACCTTGGCGAGATTGATTACCAGTGATATCTACCTCTTTTGCCCATGTTTGATTCGGTACACATTTCACTAGCTTTTCTGCATTATCTTTTTGGGCGTTTTCATCAAATTCGTAGTCAAGGTGACTGCGGTCGTAGCTTGCACCGATACACAAGTGTTGATTACTTGGGTTAACAGGTGTCATGTAACCGTCGTAACACAACACCGTTTTCAGCTGACTCAGCGTTTCGGTTGCTGGCGCATGACTGACTTGTCCTTTCACTTGTCCCATTGGTAGGGAAGCGGTTTGACTCAATGTCTGGAACTCATGGCCGTTCGCAATCACAACCGTTGAGTGCTCAAATGTTTGACCACTCGCTGTTAGTAGCCAGAGCTGACGCTTTTCATCCCAATCTAATGCCTCAACATGGTGTTCAAACTTCGTTGAGAGTAACGACGTCTTCTCCAATTGTTTTATTAACCCACGAGTTAACTCGGCAGGGCACAGCCACCCTCCCATTGGGTAGTGCACAGATGCCATATCAATAGGTAACCCGATAGTGTTCGCAGTCTCCTCGGCGGACAGCTTGTGAATGAGCTCTGGTGTGAAGTTACCCGCAAGTATTTTCTCCAGTTTGTCTGTGGATTTGTCATCCCACATCAACTGAGTTACGCCACACCAGTCATGATCAAAATCGATCTCTTGTGCTGCTTGTTCAACAAACTGACGTGCGAACAAAAATGCAGGAGCAAACACACGCGAAACGCCAGTATGGGGACCGTTCAACAATGGATACACGGCCCCTTGACGATTACCCGACGCTCCTTTGGCTGGTTGTTTGTCTTTACAGTAAAGGGTGACGTTTTGGCCACGACGAACTAACGTTTTCGCTAACGCCGCGCTGGCTATACCACCGCCAATGATGGCAATCGAATCAAGATTGCTAGATGCTGTGCGATTGAACCAAGGGAGATGGTTCGACTGCTTTTCACGTTGCTCCATAGAGCCGGCGATCATTTCTCGCTTAGTGCCGAAACCTTTCACCTTTTTCATTGTAAAGCCAGCTTCGTTCAAACCACGACGTACAAAGCCTGCTGCGGTAAACGTGGCAACTGTACAATCTTGCTTGGCTAGCTTTGCCATGTTGTTGAACAGGCCTTGGTTCCACATCTCTGGGTTTTTGCTTGGCGCGAATCCATCTAAGAACCAAGCATCAATCAAACCTTGTTCGTTGTATGGGACTTGCGGCATGCAGTCTTTAATGTCACCAAACCAAAGGTCGAGTGTGATTGCGCCGTCTTCTAAAACGATGCGATGACACTCCGGCACAGCGGCAGGGTAGTGCTTTTGTAACTTTTCCGCGTATTCAGCTAGCTCAGGCCAAGCTTCATGCGCCTTCTTTAAATCGGCTTTGCTTAATGGGTATTTTTCAAAGCTAATAAAATGCAGCTCTTTCAATGTTGCGTCCGGATGCTGACGACGAAACTCACTAAACCACTGGCATACTGCTAAGAAGTTTAATCCCGTGCCAAATCCTGTTTCACCAATGACAAAACGTCTTTGGTCAAATTCCTGCCATCTTTCTGGGAGATGATTTTGTTTTAAGAAAACGTAGCGTGTCTCTTCAAGACCGTTTACGTTAGAGAAGTAAACATCATCAAATTGGTCTGAAACCGGAGTACCAGCTTCGTTCCAACCAAGTTCTGCGTTTTTTATTGAAGTCATAATGGTGCAAATTTGTGATTTGGCGCGGTAAGAATGGGGCGATTGTACGAATTTATGGGAAAGCTGACCACTTTTGTTGACTATCTTAGTTATCATCTAGCGGATTTTTGAATTATAGGAATGTCATAATGAAACGAGTCGTAATCACCGGTATGGGTATTGTTTCAAGTATCGGTAACAACGTCGAAGAAGTTCTAGCGTCTCTTAAAGCGGGCAAATCTGGCATCACTGCATCTGAGCAGTTCAAAGAACACGGTCTTCGTTCGCAAGTATGGGGTGATCTAAAAATCAACCCGGCGGAACACATCGACCGTAAGCAGATGCGCTTTATGGGTGATGCGGCTGCTTATGCATACCTATCAATGGAGCAGGCAATCGCAGACGCTGGTCTTACAGAAGAGCAGGTTTCAAACGATCGTACCGGTATCGTTGCAGGTTCTGGCGGTGCTTCTGCATACAATCAAACGGTAGCGACAGACACGATGCGCGCCAAAGGCGTAAAGCGAGTTGGTCCTTACATGGTTCCTCGTACTATGTCTTCTACTGTTTCTGCTTGTCTTGCTACGCCATTTAAGATTCGTGGCGTGAACTACTCAATGAGCTCTGCATGTGCAACATCTGCACACTGTATCGGCCATGCTATGGAGCTTATTCAACTAGGCAAACAAGATATTGTTTTTGCTGGTGGCGGCGAAGAGCTAGATTGGTCTCAAACTATGATGTTTGATGCGATGGGCGCACTGTCAACCAAATACAATGACACGCCAGACAAAGCATCTCGTACATACGATGCAGACCGTGACGGTTTTGTTATCTCGGGCGGCGGCGGCATGCTGGTTATTGAAGAACTAGAGCACGCACTGGCACGTGGTGCGAAAATCTACGGTGAAATCGTAGGTTACGGTGCGACATCAGATGGCTACGACATGGTAGCGCCATCAGGTGAAGGCGCAATTCGTTGTATGAAGATGGCGATGCAAGACGTTGATGGTGTGGATTACATCAACACGCACGGCACATCGACACCAGTTGGTGACGTGAAAGAGCTTGGTGCTATCCAACAATTGTTTGGTGAGAACAGCCCTGCAATCTCTGCAACAAAAGCAATGACTGGCCACGCACTCGGCGCAGCGGGCGTGCACGAAGCGATTTACTCAACACTTATGCTAGACAAAAACTTCATTGCTCCAAGCATCAATATTTCAAACTTGGACGAAGCAGCACAAGGTCTGGACATCGTGACAGAAGCACGTGATGCAGAGCTAACGACCGTAATGTCAAACAGCTTTGGCTTTGGCGGCACAAACGCAACTTTGGTTATTAAAAAGTACCAAGGTTAACTGAATTTGTTGGCGCCTTGCGAGAGTACTGTAAACGCCAACAATCCAGTTTCCAGAGCTTGATCAGTCACACTGATCGAACAGACGCAGACTCTATCCCATGGAGAGCGGGATAGGATCCTTTTGTTCTGGAACTTTGCCCGGCTATTTAGCCGGGCTTTTTCTTTTCTCTGTTTCTGCTTTTCTCTAGGCTTCCCGTCAATCGATTCTATAGGAGTTACCTCCTTGAGGTTTATTGGTGTTATATCTTGAGATTTTTCGGGAAAAGGGCACAATCGCTTTAGTTTCGCATCTTGCGAATAAACGAACTCTTACAAATGGATGTTAGAACGCTGGCGCTATGAAAATTATTGTTGATGAAAATATGCCGTATGCTGAAGAGCTATTCAGCCAACTCGGTAACGTAATTCTAAAACCAGGTCGTACACTGACCGCCGATGATTTAGTGGATGTTGATGCCCTAATGATTCGCTCAGTCACCAAAGTTAATGCTGACCTGATCAGCAAAGCAAACAAGCTGAAGTTTGTTGGTACGGCCACGGCAGGCATGGATCATGTTGACCAAGCACTCTTAAAAGAGAAAGGCATTTTCTTCACTGCGGCGCCAGGGTGTAACAAAGTGGGTGTGGCGGAATACGCGTTCAGCGTGATGATGGTGCTCGCTCAGCAACAAGGTTTCTCGGTATTTGACAAGACGGTAGGTATTATTGGTGCAGGCCAAGTAGGTAGCTACCTAGAGAAATGTTTGAAAGGCATGGGTATGAAAGTTCTCATCAATGACCCATTCAAACAAGAGTCTGGTGATCCTCGTAGCTTTACTCCGTTGACAGAACTGATTGAAAGCTCAGACATCATTACACTACATACGCCAATCACCAAAGATGGCCCATACCCAACGCATCATTTGATTGATGAGAAGGTATTAAATGGTCTCCGCAGCGATCAAATTTTGATTAACGCGGCTCGAGGTCCCATCGTTGACAACGCTGCTTTGAAGCAACGTCTTTTGAAAAATGATGGCTTTACAGCGGCACTCGACGTATTTGAATTTGAACCAGAGGTTGATATGGAGCTTCTGCCTCTGCTAGCATTCGCAACCCCTCACGTTGCAGGCTACGGCTTGGAAGGGAAAGCTCGCGGTACAACGATGATTTTCAACAGCTACTGTGAGTTCTTAAATAACGAATTACGTGCGCATGCCAGCGATTTACTGCCAACCGCGCCTGTTCCTACTATGGTATTGGACAGAGCTTGGGACGAAGCAACACTGCATAACATCACGCAGTTAATCTATGATGTGCGTAGAGATGACGCTCTTTTCCGCCGTGAAATCAGTAAGCCAGGCGCTTTTGACCTGATGCGTAAAAACTACTGGGATCGCCGTGAATACAGCGCTGTCACGCTAGTGGGTAACAAAACATGTAACCTTGCTCCATTAGCAGAACTAGGTTTTCAGATTGAGGTAAGTCAATGAGCCAGCAATATAATGTTGCCATTTTAGGTGCGACCGGTGCGGTCGGTGAAACAATTTTGGATGTGCTTCAAGAGCGCAAATTCCCAGTAGGCGAAATCTTCCTACTCGCGAGTGAGCGCAGCGAAGGCAAGACTTATCGCTTCAATGGTAAAACGGTACGCGTTCAAAACGTAGAAGAGTTCGATTGGTCTCAAGCGCATATCGCACTGTTTTCTGCTGGTGGTGAGCTATCAGCCAAGTGGGCTCCAATTGCCGCTGATGAAGGCGTGATTGTTATCGACAATACATCACACTTCCGTTACGAGTACGACATTCCTCTTGTTGTGCCAGAAGTAAACCCAGAAGCGATTGCAGAGTTTCGTAACCGTAACATCATCGCGAACCCGAACTGTTCAACCATCCAAATGCTGGTGGCACTAAAACCAATTCACGATGCGGTGGGCATTGAGCGTATTAACGTATCAACTTACCAATCGGTGTCTGGTGCAGGCAAAGCGGGTATCGATGAGCTAGCAGGTCAAACGGCGAAGCTGCTAAACGGTCTGCCAGCAGACAAGAAGCAATTCTCTCAACAGATCGCGTTTAACTGTATTCCACAAATCGATCAAATGATGGAAAACGGCTACACCAAAGAAGAAATGAAAATGGTGTGGGAAACACAGAAGATCTTTAACGATCCATCAATCACAGTCAATCCAACGTGTGTACGTGTTCCTGTATTCTACGGTCACGCAGAAGCACTTCACATTGAGACTCGTTCACCTATCGATGCACAAGAAGTCGTTAACTTGCTTGAGCAAACTGACGGTATCGAAGTGTTCCACGGTGAAGACTTCCCTACACAAGTTCGCGATGCGGGCGGTAAAGACCATGTAATGGTTGGCCGTATCCGTAACGATATCAGCCATCATAGCGGCGTAAACCTGTGGGTTGTTGCTGATAACGTGCGTAAAGGCGCGGCAACTAACGCGGTGCAAATCGCAGAAGTTCTGATCCGCGATTACTACTAAGTCGCTTACAGTTCATTTCAAAGCCTCGCACAGTGCGAGGCTTTTTTGTACGAACGAAACAAAATAGTGTGAGATTAGTACGAATATGGCGAGAGCCACACATTTTTTATTCTCAACGCTATAGTTTTGCATGCGATATCCGATATATTTAACCGATCACCATTTCAAATTGTATTTAGCACAAAACTGAGCCTTCTATGCGTCAAAATTATAAGCGTTTGTTAGCAGCCCTTGTGTTGATGAGCGCGACTCAGACATCATCAGTGGTTCAAGCCGAAGGAATTCGTCTTGTTGGACCGTCTGGTGAAGTGCAATCATCTCCGAGCTATGCTGAAGATATTGAGCGAGCATTACCTGCTCCTCCTGCGAATACTCAACCGTCACGTTTCTTTGGTCCGACTGGTGAAAATCAAACACTATGGTCGATCGCTTCAGAATTACGACCTTCACGCGGTGTTACCGTTCAACAAACGCTTCTTGCCATTTACCGAATTAACCCTCAAGCGTTTGAGAACCAAAACATTCATGAATTGATCCCAGGGAGTCGGCTACGAGTACCTTCTCTAGAGCAAGTGCAAAGCGCGACCACAGCGCAAGCTGTTGCGATTATGAAGGCGCATGAAGCTAAGTTAAAACAGCCGAAGCCGACAAATAGAGCGACGCCAGCACAACGAGTCACCGAGCAACCAAAGCCACAAATTAAAGTAGAACCCAAGCCTGCGACTAAGCCAGAGACAGTGGCAGCAAAGGAGCCAAAACCAACTCCGAAAACAATACCCGTCATCCCTGCGCCACCAGTAACCACCTCTCCGCAGGGTGAAAAGCAGGTCAGTGCGCTGAAGGACAAACTTCAAGGCTCACAAAGTGAATTAGAGTCATTAGAAGAGAAGAACCATCGTCTTCGATTGATGCTGTCAGAAGTGCAAAGCGAAGTCGAAACTTTGAAAAGCGAGTTGAATGACGAAGAACGCATTCGCTCAGAAGTCGAGAAGCTGCTTGCTGAAGAGCGCCAACGCCTTGCTGAACAACAGCGCATGCAACCAAGCACCATGGACAAAATTTTGTCTAATGGTTGGCTCGTTGGTCTTGCGGCATTAATTCCTGGTGCTTTGATTGCGTTGCTAGTTGTTATGCTTCTTGGCCGACGCTCTAAAGCGAAAGAGGAAGAAGCGGCTGCGCAGGAACAGCAAAACGTTGATCCTCTTGCGGCGCCAATCGGTTTAGCGGCGGCGGATGAGCTGGATGAAGAGCTCACGCTTGATGATGAATTGTTTGCAGATGAAGATATCAACGCACAGTCTTTACAAGAAGAGAAGTCAGATTTAGAAGAAGACGTCTTTGCTAACCTCGACGATGAAGAACTTGATTTCAATCTGGAAGGGGACGATGACCCATTTGCAGATATTGGCGATGACGGTGACCTAGATGTTGGTCTGGATGAGTTTGAGTCATCGAACAATGGTATCCAAGTCAACGGCGAAGAAAAGGCGCTTGGTTTAGAAGAAATGGAGCGAGCCTTAGATGAGGTTGCTCCAGAACTAGAAGTGCTCGATGACGATGAGTCTGGCTTCGATCTTTCGGATGATGCGAATGAGAAATCAGACTCGCTTTCAGACGACGCATTTGCCGAGTTACTTGCAGCCGATGAGCCGTCAGAAGAGTTACCAAGTGACACTGTCGACCAGGATATGCTTGATGACTTGTTTGCTGAACTTGGCAACGATGACTTCGATTTAGATACTGATGAGCCTGAGTTAAAACAGCCCGTTTCGGATGATGACTTTAGTGTAGGAGAGGCATCTGACGACGATATCGATAAGCTATTGGCCCAGTATGAACAACCGGCTAGTGAATCGGAAGTTCGAGAAGCTGACGCCAATGAAGGTCCTGTTCTAGATGAAAACAGTACAGAGCTACTCGATGAACTCATTGATTTTGATGAAGATGACACAGACGAGTTTGATCCACTAAACGAGCTAGAAGCAATCTCTGGTTTTGAAGGTGATGACTCGATCGAAGAGTTAGACGCAGATAGCACAGACTTACTGGACGAACTCATTGATGATGTTACCTCTGAACTTGATGAAGAGACTGAAGCTGATTTAGATCCGTTTGATGATCTGATTCGAGAGGACGAGAGCCCAGAGCAGAATAAATCGGAAGAGGAAGAGTTACTGAAATCACTTGGTTTTGGTGAGCCAGACGCCGACGAAAAGCCATCTCCCGTAGTTGGGTCAGAACAAACTCATGAAGATCAGGACATTGAGTCTGGGTTGGACATCGACGCTTTATTAAGTGAAAGCCAGCCAGACACGCAACAAGCTGTAGAAGATCAACCATTAACCGAGCCAGAGGCTGCCTCAGAGCCATTTAGCAGCGATGAATTTCTTGGTGATTTAGAGGACCTCTCACCAGAGAATGATCCTTTAATGAGCGAGCTAGACGACCTATTTGAGTCAGACAGTGAAGAACTTCTGCCAACAGAACAAGAAAAAGCGGATTTTTCTGCTGAACTTGACGCTCTATTTGATAGTGAAGACGATTTACCGCAGCAAGTTGAAAAAACACAAACGGAGATAGAGGAAGCTTCATCACTACAACAAGAGGCTACCGATACTGATTCAACACAAGAACCATCCGTGGAGTCCGATGCTGAGGTACAGCCTCACGTTGAGCAAGAGGAAGACATTCCAGCCTTCACGCCGACACCAAATACAATAGAAAATGAATTCGGTGTTCCACAAGAAGAAGATTGGCTACTGGATGAGCCTGAATTGGAGCCGGAAACTGAGTCGACCAACGATTCAGAAGAAGAATTCAATTTTGATGAGCTAGATCTTCCAGAATTCAGCGAAGAAGATGCTCTAGCATCTATGGCTGGCGAACCTGCGTTAGAAACGTCCGAGTCCGTTGAACCAGAACAAGTTGAAGCCGACTTGCCAGCTGAATCAGAAGATGAATTCAATTTTGATGAGCTGGATCTTCCTGAGTTTAGTGAAGAAGACGCATTGGCGTCTATGGTGGATGAGCCGGAGTTAGAAACGTCCGAGTCCATTGAACTAGAACAAGTTGAAGCCGACTTGCCAACTGAGTCCGAAGAAGAGTTCAATTTTGATGAGCTCGATTTGCCAGAGTTCAGCGAAGAAGATGCCTTGGCGTCGATGGAAGAAGAGCCAGAATTACCGAGCTCTGAGACTGCAGATATAGAACCAATCTCCGGTGAGGATGAAGAGTTAAGTTTTGACGACCAAGATCTTCCAGAGTTCAATGAGGAAGATGTTCTCGCGTCAATGAACGAGGGTGCTTCAGGGAGCCCTAAGGTTGAAGCAGAGACATCGAGACCAGCTATTCAAGCCGATAACGATCATGATGCTTTGTTTGAAGTATTTGCGCAGCAAAACGGCTTTGATACTGACCCAGAAGTGCAGCCAACAGCGACAGAGGGTGAGCCGCTCAGTAATTTGGATGATGAATCATCAATGGCTAACCTTCTTGCGGAAGACGCAAACTCAGAAGTATTTGAAGGTAAACTAGACAGTGACACCATCGCAAGTGCAGGTATGGATTTTGAAACCATGCTTGATGTTGGAGATGATTGGGATGGCTTTAAACCCGCAGCTGATAACGTAAGTTCTACTGAAGAAGTGCCTGAGGACCAGCGTGATGTTTGGAATTCGAGTGATGCACTAAGTCAGCCAGAGATCGCGCAAGAAAACTGGGCAGAGCAAAGCGACTTGGATGACTTCGACCCGAAGAAAAATCAATTTATGACGATTGATGAATTGATGGCTCAGGTCGACAGAGAAGGTGGTGAGTTCGAAGAAGAAGACCTTAAGCTCGATGTCGGATTGAACGAGTTTCCAGATGTTATCGGTGAGATCGGCGATATTGACGTAGATAGCAATGCTGAAGCGGCTGGGAAACTGGATTTGGCTAAAATCTATCTCGAGATGAACGATTCTCAAGGGGCGATTAAACTACTAGAAGAGGCGATTGTTTACGGTGAGGATGATATTCGCCGCGAAGCAAAAAGCCTGATTGACGCCATTAATGGCCGATAAACCGAAACAAAAGGGTAGCGTTTGCTACCCTTTTTGTGTCCCGTTAGTAGGATGCTACCTTTATGTCACCCTTGGTGAAACTGGCAACTTGAGGTGACTTGAGTATATACTTCCCGCCCCATTTTAGAGTTCGAAGGTTAAGATGAGAATCGCATTAGGTATCGAGTACAACGGTACAAACTACTTTGGTTGGCAGCGCCAAAGAGAAGTGAAAAGTGTCCAAGAAGAGCTAGAGAAAGCATTGTCCGTCGTCGCTAATCACCCAGTTGAAGTTCAGTGTGCTGGTCGGACAGACGCAGGCGTGCATGGCACGGGACAAGTTGTGCACTTTGATACCAACGTTACTCGAAAAATGGTAGCTTGGACCATGGGCGCAAACGCGAACATGCCGAGCGATATAGCGGTTCGTTGGGCTCAAGAAGTTTCAGATGATTTCCATGCAAGATTCTCAGCGACAGCGCGCCGTTATCGTTACATTATTTTCAATCATGCTTTACGTCCAGGCATCTTAAACTCGGGGGTTAGTCACTATCATGGTGAGCTCGACGAGAAAAAAATGCATGAAGCAGGGCAGTTCCTACTCGGCGAAAATGATTTTACGTCGTTTCGCGCGGCGCATTGTCAGTCTCGCAGTCCATTTCGAAACTTGATGCATCTGAACGTTACGCGCCATGGAAACTATGTGGTTATTGATATTAAAGCCAATGCGTTCGTGCATCATATGGTTCGTAATATCACGGGTAGCTTGATAAAAGTTGGACGTGGCGAAGAGAGTCCTGAATGGATCAAGTGGTTATTAGACGCCAAAGATCGCAAAGTAGCGGGTGCGACAGCGAAAGCGGAAGGTCTGTACCTGGTAGATGTAGACTACCCAGAAGAGTTTGGGTTACCTGAAGTGCCGATCGGTCCACTGTTTTTACCAGATAATTTGAACTAATTTTACAAACTTATTTCAAAATATCGGTAGTGTTTATATTGAATGTGAACGGAAAACATACGCTATTTACGATATCAAAAATAGGTACAACCAGTTTTTTATCTACAGTAGCTGCAAGATATGGTTTAATCCGTCGGTATTATGTCGAATTTATATCTTTCGCAATGAAGCGGAAGAGTTGAGAGAAAAGGTCTTCCATGAGTTGGCTTGAAAAGATTTTAGAGAAAAGCAATCTAGTAAGTTCACGCAAAGCTTCTATCCCAGAAGGTGTGTGGACTAAATGTACCTCTTGTGAACAGGTTTTATACCATGCTGAACTAGAGCGTAACTTAGAAGTTTGTCCAAAGTGTAACCATCACATGCGTATGAAAGCGCGTCGTCGTTTGGAAACATTTTTAGATGAAGGTAATCGAGTTGAATTAGGTTCCGAACTTGAGCCACAGGATAAACTGAAATTTAAAGATTCTAAGCGATACAAAGAGCGTATCTCTGCTGCACAAAAAAATAGCGGTGAGAAAGATGCGCTAGTTGTGATGCAGGGTGAATTGCTTGGTCTGCCGCTTGTGGCGTGTGCGTTTGAATTCTCCTTTATGGGTGGTTCAATGGGTTCAGTCGTTGGTGCTCGCTTTGTGAAAGCAGTGGATGCAGCCATTGAAAATAACTGTGCGCTTGTTTGTTTCTCAGCAAGTGGTGGTGCTCGTATGCAAGAGGCTTTAATGTCTCTTATGCAAATGGCAAAAACCAGTGCTGCGCTTGAGCGTTTATCAGAAAAAGGTCTGCCGTTTATTTCTGTTCTAACTGACCCTACAATGGGTGGTGTATCAGCAAGTTTGGCTATGTTAGGTGATATCAACATCGGTGAACCTAAGGCCCTCATTGGCTTTGCTGGTCGTCGTGTAATCGAGCAAACTGTACGTGAAGATCTTCCTGAAGGTTTCCAGCGTAGTGAGTTCCTACTTGATCACGGTGCTATTGATATGATCGTTGACCGTCGTGAAATGCGTCAGCGTGTGGGTGGTCTTATCGCTAAGATGACTAACCACAAGTCTCCTTTGGTGGTTTCGGTTAACGAATCTCCAAATGAAGAGCCATATTCTGTACCAGAAGCGGACGAAAAAGGGTAAAGTATCAACTAACATAAAAACCAAAGAATTTAATGGTTAAAGTTAGATGACCCAAAACCCAATTCCTCAAGCCACATCTTCATTAGAGATGTGGCTTGATTATTTAGCAAATATTCATTCCTCAGCAATTGATCTAGGCTTAGACCGTGTCCAAGCGGTAGCAAACAAAGCCAATCTTACCAAACCAGCTCCAACCGTAATCACCGTTGCCGGAACCAATGGCAAAGGCTCAACGTGTGCGTTAATGGAAGCCATTTTACTTGATGCTGGCTATTCAGTCGGTGTTTATAGTTCTCCGCACCTGATTCGTTACAACGAGCGTGTACGCATTAATGGCGTTGACGTTGTAGATGCCAAGCACTGTGAAGCATTCGATTATGTAGAAAAGCAGCGTGGTGATGTTAGCCTTAGCCTCTTTGAATTCGGTACGCTTGCTGCGCTACGTATTTTCCAAGTAGAGAAAGTTGACGTTGTCTTACTTGAAGTAGGACTTGGCGGCCGTCTAGACGCCACTAACGTTGTTGACCATGATGTTTCTGTTATTACGAGCTTAGCGATCGATCATGTGGATTGGCTTGGTGATGACATCAATGTTATTGGTTTTGAAAAAGCGGGCATTTACCGTTCAGGGAAGCCAGCAATTTGTGGTCAACCGACGCCACCAGCGACCGTGGCGGCTCATGCTGACGATATTGGTTCTGAGTTCTTCCAAGTAGGTATTCAGTACGATTACCAACTAACTGATAATGGTTGGAAATGGAGCAGTGGGGCATTTGAGTTAGAGGATTTACCAATCCCATCGCTACCATTACAAAATGCAGCCACTGCACTGATGGCACTAGGGGCTTCGGAATTGCAAATCACTGACATAAATATTGTCAATGGCTTGAATAATGCTCGTTTGGCGGGGCGTATGCAGGTACTGCATCACGAACCTGAAATAGTCCTTGATGTCGCTCATAACCCGCACTCTGCTGAGTATTTGGTAGAGAGAGTGAAGCAACAATATCTGGGTAAGAATATCCATATTGTGGTTGCAATGCTGCATGACAAGGACATTAAAGCAACCATTGAAGCTCTAACTCCAGTTGCAACACAATGGTATCCAGCGTCGCTTACTGGACCGAGAGCGGCGACCGCTGATGAATTGTGCCAATACTTACCTGATGGGCAAGTTCATTTTGAAAACCCTGTTGACGCCTTCGAGAGTGCGAGAAGCCACGCAAAGACAGGAGACGTTATTCTGGTGGTTGGCTCATTCCATACCGTCGGAGAGGTATTGGAACATTGGCAATCAAATAATAAATAAGTAAAGGTATTTTGATGGCAAGTAAATTCCAAAGTCGTTTAGTCGGCACCATCATTCTAGTCGCAGTCGGAGTCATTGTTCTTCCCGATGTGCTAGATGGTAAGAAACTGCACTACAAAGAAGAATTTGCCAGTATTCCTATCAAACCAGAACTTGATAGTGATGTGGAAAACTTCGAAATATTAGAGCCAGTGGAAGACGACATTACGTTACCGGATTCTCCGGTTGAAGCTGTAGTGCAAGAACGTGAGGATGCTCAAGTAGCCGTTTCTGAGCCCGAGCCAGCGCCAACATCTAAACCTGAGGTCATCAAACAACCAGAGCAAGTTGAGGTCGTCACTCGTCCTGTTCAAGAGAAAAATCAATATGAAGATTCAGCTTGGATCATTCAGTTGATGGCACTTAAGAATCACGAAAATGCTGTCGCGCTTGTCGCGGATTTGCAAAAGCGTGGTTATCAAGCTCACACAAAGAAAGAAAACGAGTTTACGAGAGTGATTGTTGGCCCTGATGTGTCAAAAAGTAAACTTGAACGACAAGTTCAAGAATTACAAAAAATTACAGGTTCAAAAGGTCAATTGCTTAAATTTAAGCCATTAAATCCATAAGAAAACGTTTGCGTCAGCATTTTTTCTGTTAAAATGCGCGCCAACTTAAGATGAAGAAAAGATGAATTGGATAGATTTTATCATTTTAGGTGTGATCGGATTTTCAGCTCTGATCAGTTTAGTTCGCGGTTTTGCTAAAGAAGCTTTGTCTTTGGTGATTTGGTTCGGAGCGTTTTTTATCTCCAGTAATTACTATGCCAAATTGGCGGTGTACTTCACCAACATCGAAGATGATATGTTTCGTAACGGAGCGGCGATTGCGGCGTTATTTGTCGCAACCTTGGTAGTTGGTGCAGTGGTGAATTACGTCATTGGTCAACTGGTACAAAAAACAGGGCTATCAGGTACGGACCGAATTCTCGGGATTGTATTTGGTGGTCTACGCGGAGTCTTAATTGTTTCTGCGGTGCTGTTTTTTATGGATGCGTTTACTGCATTCCCAAGCTCGGATTGGTGGAAAGATTCACAGTTGATCCCTGAGTTCAGCCGTATCATCGCCCCATTCTTCGAGCATTTACAAGCAACATCAAGTTTTCTGTCTGGCACTATCTAGTAGTGCCAGCTACTGTCGCAAATCGAGGATTAGGACATGTGTGGTATTGTTGGAATCGTGGGCACAACGCCTGTAAACCAGTCTATTTATGACGCGTTAACGGTGTTACAGCATCGTGGCCAAGATGCCGCTGGTATTTGTACCATAGAAAGCAATCGTTTTCGTCTGCGTAAGGCGAACGGTTTAGTCAAGGATGTATTTGAAGCAAGACACATGCAGCGCCTGCAAGGCGAGGTCGGAATTGGTCATGTTCGTTACCCTACAGCAGGCAGTTCAAGTGCTTCAGAAGCTCAACCTTTCTACGTAAACTCTCCTTTCGGTATTACACTTGCCCACAACGGTAACTTGACCAACGCTAACGAAGTTCGTCAGAAGCTGTTTGAAAAAGATCGCCGTCATATCAATACCACTTCAGACTCTGAAGTATTACTAAATGTACTGGCGCACGAAATTGACTCAGTAAAAGGAAATGTCACGACCGAAGACGTATTCCGCGCAGTCACCAATGTTCATCGCACAATTCGCGGTGCTTATGCTGTGACCGCCATGATCATTGGTCATGGTATGATTGCATTTCGTGACCCACACGGTATTCGCCCGCTGTGTTTAGGTAAGCGTGAAGTTAACGGCAGAGCAGAGTACATGGTTGCGTCTGAATCGGTGGCATTGGATGCGGTCGGTTTTGATTTCGTCCGTGATGTTGCACCTGGTGAAGCGATTTACGCAACGTTTGACGGTGAGCTTTACACGAAGCAGTGTGCAGATAATCCTAAGCTTAACCCTTGTATTTTCGAGTTCGTGTACTTTGCTCGTCCGGATTCGTTCATCGATAAAATTTCGGTATACAGCGCTCGCGTTGAAATGGGTAAAAAGCTGGGCGAACGTATTCGTGAAGATTACGCAAACCTTGATATCGATGTTGTCATTCCTATCCCTGAAACGTCTTGCGACATTGCACTGCAAATCGCTCAAGCGATCGATATCCCTTATCGCCAGGGTTTCGTGAAAAACCGTTATGTTGGACGTACGTTTATCATGCCTGGCCAGCAACAACGTAAGAAATCAGTACGTCGCAAGTTGAATGCTATTCGTTCGGAATTCAAAGGTAAGAATGTGTTGCTGGTGGATGACTCTATTGTTCGAGGTACAACGTCAGAGCAGATTATTGAGATGGCTCGTGATTCTGGTGCCAAGAAAGTGTACATGGTCTCAGCGGCTCCTGAAGTTCGTTTCCCGAACGTATACGGCATTGATATGCCAAGTGCTACAGAGCTTATTGCCCATGGCCGTGACAACGATACAATTTGTAAGCAGATTGGTGCCGATGCGCTTATTTATCAACGTCTAGAAGATTTGGTAGAGGCTGTAGGTCTTGGAAACCAAGACATTACTCAGTTCGATACTTCCGTGTTTAACGGCGAATACGTAACGGGTGATATCGACCAACAATACCTAGATTTCTTAGATGGTCTTCGTAATGATGATGCGAAAACACAACTTGAAATCCAACAGGATTTAGCAAACCTAGAGCTTCATAACGAAGGCGCATAGGATGCGCTTTCTTAAGTCGTAAAAAAACCAGAGCTTCGGCTCTGGTTTTTTGTTTTCGCTATCTAGTTAGTGAATGTTATAAGCGATCACAAAGTCAATAAAGAGGCGAACTTTCTCTGGCAGGTGGTCTTTGTGGTTGTAAAGCATATAAATGTCGCGCGGGTTTGCACTCCAATCTGGCAGTACGCGTACCAAATCGCCGCTCTCGATGTACTCTTTGATCATTACATCTGGCATTAGTGTGATGCCTAAACCTTCGGAACAAGCGCTGCGCACCACATTGAGCGCGTTTGCTTGAAAACGACCACGATCAACATTCACCACAGACTCGCCTTTGCTATTAATCAAGGTCCACTTAATAAGTGGGTACCCTTTTAGCAATGAATGGTTAGATAGCTCTTCTGCATGGTGTGGCGCAGGATTCGAGGTTAGATAGTCAGGGCTTGCAACGAGAATATCCTTCACTTCGCCAATCTTACGCGCGATGAGGCTAGAGTCGCGTTGCGGTCCCACTCGAAAAATTACATCCCATTCAGTAGGGTCAAGCTTGTCCGCATTATTCTCTGTCGTTAGCTCAATGTTGATGTCCGGGTACTGCTTCATAAAGCTGTTGAACATCGGCATCATCATTCGTTTAGTTAAGTTGTAAGGCGCGGATATCTTAATCTTGCCGGATGCTCCTCGGCAGTCGTCAGTGATTTCCTCTGCTGCGGTTGTTAGCCTTTGTAGTAAAGGAGAGCACTCATGGTAAAAACGTTCCCCTGCTTCAGTGAGCGAGAGTTTGCGAGCATGACGGTTCAATAGTCGAAGATTGACAGAGTCTTCTAGCGCTTGAATGCGTCGGGTGATGGTCGCAACCGGGATCATGGTTTTTCGCGAAGTTGCGGTGTAGCTCCCATTTTCGACAACCAGTCGAAACAGGTTTAAGTCATCTAATTTCATATTTCCAGACACATTAAATTACCGATTACGGTTAATTTATAATTAACTTTGTGATCAAAGCTTGCTTTAAGTCAACATGTTGCATCATTTGAACACAGCAACCCTGTTTGAGTAAATACTGTTATACGCCGTAATATTTGTATTAATGCAGTTTCCGAGCTAAGTTTTATAACAAGGCGAAGCGGCCTCAGGTCTTGCTGTGACACGTTTTGCTGGAAGTAAACACAACAAAAATAATGACTTAATAATAAATCTGTTTTTTTGACTGAGCTTTGTGAGGGATAAAGGTATGTTTAAGACTCACAGTCAAACGGCAATGGTCTCGGCACAGGAAGTGATTAATCAAAAACTAATAATGTTGGTGGACGATGATCCAATATTTCGTAAAGTAACCAATGCCTATTTAGAAAGTCAGGGTTTTAAAGTAGTAGAAGCAGAAAACGGCCTAGAAGCGCTTCAACAACTCAGGGAATGCCAACCCGATCTTATCTTATGTGATTTATCGATGCCGGTCTTAGATGGTATCGAGTTCGTCGAAGAAGTTAGTCTCGAATATCCATATATGCCGCTTATCGTGGTATCAGGCACGGATGAAATGTCCGATGTCGCGAAAGCGTTGCGATTTGGTATTAAAGATTTTCTTCCTAAACCGATAGGTAATTATGAGCACCTATCTCAGGCGATAGAGAATACGCTAGAAGATACCGATAGCCACTTCTCAGAACAACGTGACTTTTCAAGTCAGTGGTTCAGGGTTGATGATGGTGGTGAAATCCCAGATGAACAAGAGCTGTATTGGCATCTGGAATATTTACAACAGAATCCGAGTGCGGCAAGAGATTTACTGCAAGCTCTATTGCCAGAGAAGGATGCTGCTCAGGGAGATTGGCGCTGCTCATACCGTTTATTGCAATCGACGGATGTGATGCCCTTGGTTTTCGATTATCGTTGGTTAATGAATGGTCAATTTGCGTTTTATCTCGTTGATTCTGCTTCCCAAGCTAATGATGGAGTTGCGACGACATTGCTCGTTAGGGCATTGTTTGACGATTATCTCCGTAACTTGAAAAGTTTCAGTGCTGATCTCAAGGACATGGTAGGGATCATTGAAAAAGGAATTGAGTGTTCGGAGTGTGCGGGTGCAGTCAATGCTGTGTTTGGTGTCGCCGACCTCGCTTCATCCTCGGTCTCTATATTGCCTGCGGGTTTAGATAGCCATTGGTCTGACGGAAATACGAATCAACACATCGCAGCAGGTAACCGTTTAGGGGGAGGAAGTATGAAAAACTTCATCACCCGCGATTTACCGCTTAGTGTTGCAGGACAGTTGTCCATCGGGTGTTTAGGTTCTTCAAGTTTTAGTTTAAGTATTACCCGGAAATCCCGACTAGTATAATTATGACTTGCAAACCAATAAGCAGCGTCCTGACGCTGCTTATTATCTTTTTAGAACCACCAAAACAACATACGTTTAGTTCAATAACCTTACTTTTTACTGGTGTTTAGATTTGGCTGTTTAATGTATAGTCAGCGCTTAAAACAATAATGACCCATTTGTGCAACGATAATTTAACGCTGTGCCTTGGGAGAAGCAAAGTCAACTAGTGAGAAGACACATCATGGCAGACAAAGATTTTAAAGAGCCTTATAATATTTTTTACTTTTTAGGTTTTATTGCAGTTCTTTTGATCCCAACACTTCCTGCAACGCTAACCTGGCTTCGTGTAATGAATGGTTACGCAGGCTTTTAATCTAGCTATTTTGTACCGGAGTTCACCATTCGTATTAAGCGTTACTTTTTCAATACTGTTGGTGGACTCTGTATTGTGCTCGGCATAGCCGGCATAGCCCTTCCACTTTTACCCACCACACCTTTTATTTTGCTTGCTAGCGCATGTTTTATGCGTGGTAGCCCCGCATTTCATCAATGGTTACATAACCACAAAACGTTTGGACCCATTCTCGACAATTGGCATAAGCATCGGGCTGTTACTTCAAAAGTAAAAAAGCGTGGTGCGATTTTTATTGCGCTTAGTTTCATGGTTTCAATCGTTGTTGTCCCCCTCGTTTGGGTAAAAATTGGTCTTTTAGTGATGCTAATCGTTTTACTCAGCTGGTTTATGCGTCTGCCTGTGATTGAGTTGGTTGCTGACCGAGAAGAAAATCACTAAGATTGTAGAGAATAGTGTGCCCGCTCTTCGAGTGGGCGTTTGTATTTTCAGCGCCTGTGACTTTTACGAAAATAAGCACATAGTGGTGAAAACCTATTGTTCGTTGCCCTCGTGATACTGCGATTAGAGAGGGCGATGAGCCAATCTAAGTAAATCGGTATTATGACTACAGAAACAATTTCACTGATCAAATCTAGCATCAAAAGCATCCAAGACTACCCAAAGCCAGGCATTCTATTTCGTGATGTGACGAGCCTTCTTGAAGACGCGAAAGCATACCAAGCGACGATCAACTTACTTGTTGAACGTTACAAAGATATGGGCTTTACCAAGGTTGTGGGTACGGAAGCTCGTGGCTTTCTATTTGGCGCGCCTTTAGCGCTTGAGCTAGGTGTTGGTTTTGTACCAGTGCGTAAACCAGGCAAGCTACCACGCCCTACTGTTGCTCAATCTTATGAGCTTGAATACGGCGTTGATACACTAGAAATCCATACAGATGCCATCGTTGAAGGCGACAAAGTACTGGTTGTCGACGATTTATTGGCAACGGGCGGTACTATTGAAGCGACGACTAAGCTGATTCGCCAACTGGGTGGTGAAGTTGAGCACGCTGCCTTCGTTATCAACCTACCAGAAATCGGTGGCGATAAACGTTTAGAAGCACTAGGTCTAAACGTGTACAGCATCTGCGATTTTGAAGGACATTAATACATTCAATGAGTTATTTAGCTTTAGCGCGAAAATGGCGTCCTAATCAGTTTGACCAAGTTGTCGGACAAAAACATGTCCTGACGGCGTTGGAAAACGCACTGGCGCAAAACCGTTTACACCATGCTTATCTGTTCAGCGGGACTCGTGGTGTGGGTAAAACGAGTATCGGTAGGCTGTTTGCCAAAGGCTTGAACTGCGAAACCGGCATTACCGCGACACCTTGTGGTAAGTGTGATACTTGTCGTGAAATTGATGAAGGTCGCTTTGTCGATCTTCTTGAAATCGACGCAGCATCACGTACTAAAGTTGAAGACACTCGTGAACTGTTAGACAACGTTCAATACAAACCTGCTCGTGGACGTTTTAAAGTGTACCTCATCGATGAGGTGCACATGCTATCGCGTCACTCTTTCAATGCGTTGTTGAAAACCCTGGAAGAGCCGCCAGAGTATGTGAAGTTCTTACTCGCAACAACTGATCCACAAAAGCTGCCTGTCACTATATTGTCGCGTTGTCTTCAGTTTCATCTGAAACCAATCAGCGTTGATGATATTCACCAGCAACTTGATTACATCCTAGGTCAAGAGCAAGTTTCAGCAGAGCCAAAAGCGTTGGGTATGATCTCACATGCTGCAGATGGCAGTATGCGTGATGCTCTTAGCTTGACTGATCAAGCAATTGCTTTAGGTAACGGTGCGGTGCAAACCGATATTGTCAGCCACATGTTGGGGACGATTGATACCGACCAAGCGATTCACTTACTAGAGTCAATCAGCAGCAAGCAACCTCAACAAGCCATGGATAAAATCCAGCAATTAGCAGCAAATGGTGTCGAGTGGGATGGTTTGTTGCAGCAAGTCGCAACACAGTTACACCGAATTGCGATGTATCAAGCGTTGCCCGCATCGTTAGACCGAGCCCAACCAGATGCAGAGAAAATTGAGCTGTTGAGTAAAGCTCTAAGCCCGCAAGACGTTCAGCTTTACTATCAAATTGCATTGAAAGGTCGTGAAGATTTGACCCTCTCGCCAAATGGGCGAGTCGGTTTGGAAATGATTGTGCTGCGTATGATGGCGTTCCGCCCATCAAATAACAGTGGGGCAAATGTTGTTTCTAGTAACTGCGAGCCAGCGTCATCTCCGGCTCAAAGTACCAGTCAACCAAAGGCTGCGCCAGCTCAGACAGCCGCGGCTCCTCGAGCTCAGCAGCCGAGTCCAGCACAAAGCACACCACAAGCGGCGCCTCAACCTTCATCCAGTTCGCAACCTGAGTATCAAGCGAGTGGATATGAGACGGTTCCACCACAGTATGATATGGCGCCGCCGATGAGCGAAAACCCAGCGCCGCAACATGAAACGCCACCTCAACAAGTGCAAGAGAGCGTTTCAACACCAGCGCGCGGCGGTCTAAGCGGTTTGCGTCACCAATTACGTTCTCAGCGTCAAGGCCTACAACAGAACACTCCTCAAAATGGTGGCTCAAAAAAGCCTAAAGCGGCATCTGCACAACCAGAATCGGTTATCGACCGAGTAGCGCAATTGCATGGCAATTCCGCGCAGGTGTCGCCAAACTCAGCTCCGAAGTCGACGGAGCCACAAGTTGAGGAAGCGTATCGCTGGCGTCCAAGCAAGCCTGTTGAGACAAAAGTAAATACAAAACTGACACCTACGCAGCTCAAGCAGGCACTTGAGCATGAGAAAACGCCTGAAATGGCACAAAAGCTCATCGATGAGTCATTAGAACATAATGAATGGGCGAAGCTAATCAGCTTAATGGAGATCCCTAAGCTGGTAGAGCAACTTGCGCTAAACTCTCATTATAGTAAGGAAGGAACAACCGTTTCGTTACTATTGAGAAGCAGCCAAGCTCATTTGAATACTGATAGAGCTCAAGCCGAATTGCTTAAAGCACTTAATACCGTGTTGGGTGAAGAGTGCCACATGAGCATCGAAATAGGGGAGAGTGGAGAAACACCACTTGAACTGAGAGATAGGCTCTACCAAGAGAAATTACAGCAAGCGCTGAACAGTTTAGAAAACGATCCAAATGTTCAATTTATTGAACGCCGTTTTGCTGCAGAGCTTGATAAAGATAGTGTGCGCCCTATCTAATAATCGAATGGAATGGGGTTGAAAACCCAAAGGTATAACCCCATTAATTGATGCAACACCTCATTAAACCAGAGAGATAAACATGTTTGGTAAAGGCGGTATGGGCAACCTAATGAAGCAAGCCCAGCAAATGCAAGATCGCATGCAAAAGCTTCAAGAAGAAATCGCGAATATGGAAGTAACTGGCGAGTCTGGTGCTGGCCTAGTTAAAGTTACTATCACTGGTAGTCACAGCGTACGTCGTGTTGACATCGATGAAAGTTTGATGGAAGACGACAAAGAAATGCTTGAAGATCTGATCGCTGCGGCGTTCAACGATGCAGCCCGTCGTGTTGAAGAAACTCAAAAAGAGAAAATGGCTTCTGTAACTGGCGGTATGCAACTACCACCAGGCATGAAAATGCCATTCTAATCTGCTGATATTTAATTAAGCGGACTTTTAATGCGTACCAGTCATATGCTGGAGCAATTGATGGAGGCCTTACGTTGTCTACCTGGGGTTGGCCCCAAGTCAGCGCAGCGTATGGCCTTTCATTTGTTACAGCGCGATAGAAAAGGCGGTTTGCAGCTTGCAGATGCGCTTAGTCAGGCAATGACAGAAATAGGTCATTGTACTGAGTGTCGAACCTTCACCGAAGAAGAAGTCTGTCACATTTGTACCAACCTAAAACGCCAAGAAAATGGTCAAATTTGTGTGGTAGAAAGCCCGGCAGACATCGCAGCCGTTGAAGCAACAGGCCAATATTCTGGTCGGTATTTTGTTCTTATGGGGCATTTGTCGCCATTAGATGGTATTGGTCCAAGTGATATTGGATTGGATGTCCTTGATTACCGCTTACGTCGCGGTGATATTACCGAAGTGATTTTGGCGACAAACCCAACAGTTGAAGGTGAAGCCACTGCCCACTACATCGCAGAGCTATGTAAAGAGCACCAAGTTGATGCCAGCCGCATCGCGCATGGTGTGCCTGTCGGTGGGGAGCTAGAGCTTGTTGATGGCACGACGTTGTCACATTCGCTATTAGGTCGACACAGAATTTAATAAAAAGCCGCTGAATTCAGCGGCTTTTTTGATTTTGGGAGTTAGGAACGATTAATCGTTCGATTCTTTACCAAGAAGGTTTTTGTAGATAACCGCACCAAGCACGCCACCCACAATAGGAGCAATCCAGAACAGCCATAGCTGAGAAACCGCCCATTCACCCACATATACTGCGACTGCCGTGCTACGAGCAGGGTTTACTGACGTATTGGTGACAGGAATGCTGATCAGGTGAATGAGAGTCAAACACAGGCCAATTGCGATAGGTGCAAAGCCTTGTGGCGCACGTTTGTCTGTTGCACCCATAATGACAATCAGGAACATCATCGTCATGACAACTTCAGTCACAAGTGCAGCGATCATCGAGTATTGGCCTGGAGAGTGTTCACCATAACCATTGGCGGCAAAGCCAGAACCCACAACATCGAATCCTGCTTGTCCAGATGCAATAACGTAAAGCACGCCACCTGCGATAAGCCCGCCGATCACTTGTGAGATGATGTAAGGCGTAACGTCTTTTGTCTCAAAACGACCGCCAGCCCAAAGGCCAACTGTCACTGCAGGGTTCAAGTGACAACCTGAAATATGACCGATAGCAAATGCCATCGTCAGAACGGTTAAACCGAATGCCAAAGAAACGCCCAACAGACCAATACCCACTTCAGGGAAACCCGCAGCCAACACCGCGCTACCACAGCCGCCTAACACTAGCCAGAACGTGCCAAAAGCCTCAGCCAAATACTTATTCATGTTCTTTCCTGATCTTTAATTAAATGACCCGCTGAACATAGTCGAGAATTGTCAATAAATTGTGAGGGAGATCGCGCAAAAACCGCAAATGGAACGCTATGTGGCAAGAGTTCTCAAAGGTGAGATAAAAAGCAGAGGGGGGAAGTGCTAAATCTCGAGTTTGCTTTGATTACTGCCTCGGAGAGAAACAACCGAGGTACTAACTTTAAACGTGTGGTCTAGAGTCGCATTACGTCAATTGTTCTAATTCAGTGATGTTGTCGAGTGCTTCTTGATTGGTGTTACCGCATACAATCGGACACGGTTTAAAATCGTGACAGACTTTGGGGCGTTCAGGCTTACCAAATAGCTTGCACAAATTGTCGTCGTTGAGTTGCACACAACGAACACCTGCAGGTTTGCCCTTTGGCATTCCAGGTATTGGTGAAGAGATACTTGGCGCAATACAGCACGCTCCACATCCTAATCGACAATCCATAATGTAAACCTCTTAAAAATTAAGGGGGCAATTATGGTCATTTTGACGTGGATTGGAAGAGTGAAGAAAGAAAAAATAAAAGGGCGCGCTTAACATTACGCTCCCTTTTTGGTTTTTTGCTTTTAAATCATCGTGATTATTTTAAGAAACGGTTATAAACAAACAACAGAATAAATGCGCCTAGTGTTGCGGTAATGATACTACCAATGTTGACGCCAGTTGCTCCGCCGAAACCGAGAATGCCGCCAAGGAAGCCACCTACAAATGCCCCTGCAATACCAAGTAACATTGTTGCAATCCAACCGCCCCCATCTTTTCCTGGCATGAGCCATTTAGCAAGTGCGCCGGCGATTAAGCCCAAAATAATCCAAGAAATAATACCCATGAAAACTCCTTAATGCCTTCTTGATCAATTGAGTAATGGAAACTTGTTTAAGGATAGAACAGTAAAACGAAAGTAGTTGAATATCTCCACCGTTATGTGGGAAGGATGCAAGATCTTCTCAAAACTTGAACTTTTGCGTTGAGAAGAGTATAAATCGCCCCCTAAATTCCCTTGGTGAGACCTGAAGTATGAGCACTCCATTTTGGCAAAGTAAATCGTTAGAGCAGATGACAGAAGAGGAATGGGAATCTCTCTGTGATGGTTGTGGCAAATGTTGTTTGCATAAGCTTATGGATGAAGATACCGATGAAATCTACTATACCAATGTGGCTTGTAGCTGGCTGAACAGTAAAACGTGTTCATGTAAGGATTACCCAAACCGTTTCACTTCGGGTGAAGAGTGCACCAAGCTGACCCGAGAAGACATCGACGATTTTACTTGGCTGCCACACACGTGCGCTTACCGTCTGTTGGCTGAAAAGCAGCCTTTACCAGAATGGCATCCGTTGATTACCGGCTCTAAGTCCGCAATGCATGCGGCAGGGGAAAGTGTCCGTAACAAAGTTGTTTACGAGATTGATGTGGTGGATTGGGAAGACCATATTTTAAATCATCCCAACCGTCCTTAGTCGAATACAAACAAGCCTTTCATTGATTAAATGAAAGGCTTGTTTGCTATTGGGGCTCCCAACTTTGACGTCTCGCTAACGAAATGCTGCTCAGTTTATTATTTAGTGTTGTAAACTTAGGAGTATGATTTCAACGCTTTACACTTCTATTCCTGATTGTTTTGATCAGGATTGTTCCCTATGAGGTAAACATGACGTTTCATTTCCCCCAGAAACTGCGCCTGACATCTTGGGTGACATTATTCGCACTTGCCGTCATTATGTTCTCCCCAATGGCTGTTCATGCGACTGCTACTGACGATATCCAAGAGCCTTCTGCTGCCGAAATCTCGATTGACAACTTGAACCGAGAGATTGTGGATTTATCCCAAAGCCTCTCGCAAGCGAGTGGCGACGAGCGTGATGCCCTTCAACTGCAACTATTCCAAAAGAATGAAGAATTAAGAAGCCAGTTAGCGTCAGCGATTGAACGTGAAACTATCTCTCGCGACAAGCTGATCTTGCTAGTTAAAAAACAAGAACAATACTCTGAGGATGCGACGAACTATCTATCGGAAAAAATAAAGAAAGTCGTCGAGGATTTAAATAAGGCTAAGGATGAAGAGAAGCTTGCTCTTGTTAATGATTATCGAGAGCTACAGCGTTATCTTGATGTTAGCTTCGATTCGAGCTGGCAAAATCTCGCTTGGTTGAAGGAGCTAGGGGCCCAAAACGAGCGCGCAGAAGCGGAACTAAAAGATAAAATTGATAAACGTATGCGCTTACTGTCTGCTTCAATTGAGTACTTGAGTCAGCAAAGTGAGATCATTGGCTCCCAACTTTCGTCTAGCCCAGAGTCGGAAAAAGCGTCGTTGCAACTTAGTCAGCTCATTACTAAACAAAGGCTAAATATTGCGACAGAAAGCTTACGCAACCTGATTTCAATTGGTGATAAAGTCGGTTTAGAAACGTCTGAATACAAACGCCAAATTTTTGAAGTGACGGGTAATATCACCCATGATTTACTGAATACCAAAGTTGTGTGGTCAATACTGAGTCACTGGTCCAACTCGGCACTGGATTGGTTTGCCGAGAATGCACCGCAGCATATCTTCCAGTTGTTTGTTTTTGCGCTGATTTTATTGATCGCTCGCGGACTGGCTAAGTTAACTCGCAAAGTCGTCCGTAAAGCAGTTGCATCGAAAAACTTAAAACTTTCCCACTTGATGCAGGACTTCTTTATCTCGATGTCCGGCAAATTCGTGTGGGTGATCGGTATCATGGTGGGCTTATCTCAGCTTGGTTTGAACCTAGCGCCAATCCTAACCGGTTTCGGTATTGCTGGTGTGATTATTGGTTTCGCGTTGCAAGACACGTTATCCAACTTCGCGGCGGGTATGATGCTGCTTATTTATCGCCCATTTGATGTTGGTGATTTTGTGTATGCTGGCGGTGTGGATGGCAAGGTAAGCCATATGAGTTTGGTGAACACCACAATCCGTACGTTTGATAACCAAATTATTATTGTTCCTAACAGCAAAATCTGGGGAGATGTTATTAAGAACGTCACGCATGAACGCATTCGCCGCGTGGATATGGTGTTTGGCATTGGCTATGCGGATGACCTCTTAAAAGCGGAGTCAGTATTGTCTGATATCATTACCTCTCACCCTTCGGTACTTCGCACTCCAGAGCCAATGATCAAAGTTCATACATTAAATACGTCTTCTGTAGATTTTATTGTGCGTCCTTGGGTAAAAACGGATGATTACTGGGATGTATACTGGGATGTGACAAAAGAGGTGAAACTACGCTTCGACCGAGAAGGTATTTCGATTCCTTTCCCACAACAAGATGTGCATTTGCATATGGTGGAGAAGCAAGACGCCTAATCACAGGTCCCAACAAGTGAAAGGCACTCTAGGTAGAGTGCCCTTTTTGATCTTCGGTTAGCGCCATAGTTACAGTTCGTTAAAGAACACCAGTTTCGGCTCGCATTCTAACAAGTTGTCGATCTGGCTAATCAAAAGAGCAAAGTGTTCTGTTTTACCATGAAGCTCAAATGCTTGTTGGTTTTTAAATTGCTCCTGAAAAACGAAGTGGCATGTATTGTCTTTATCTTGGAACAATTGATAACGAACGCAACCTTCTTCATTGCGAGTAGGTTCAAGCGCTCGGGTAAGTACCTCTTTCAACTCTTGTTCTTTTCCCGGTTGTGCATGAAAGGTAGCCGTCAAGTGAATCATAATGTTTACTCTTTTTGTTATAGGTAACGCCCTTGGCGTTGCAGGAACTCAATTTTGTAACCATCAGGGTCGGTTACAAAAAAGAACGTTGCTAAATGCTTTTGTTGATGGTCAAAGGCTTTGATGTCACCAGTTTCAATGCCGAGAGATTTAATGCGTTTGTGGGCTTGTTCAATGTCCTCCACGCTGACGGCAAGGTGGCCGTAACCTGAGCCGTGAGTGTAGGGCTCACTTTGGTCGTGATTGTGCGTCAGTTCCAATTCAAAGCCAGTTTCTTGGTTGGCTAGATAGGTTAGAGAAAAGCCATCAAAGATGTATTGATCAGCGACTTCTAGTTCAAGTACGTCACAGTAAAATTGTAGAGAGCGGTCCAGATCACTTACTCGGATCATGGTGTGAATCATTTTTGTCATAGGTACTCCTTGATAGTCCGCACAGGTTAGCGATTTCAAAAGGAGTCTGGGTAGTACTCTAGTACGACAAATTAGAAGATGCTCAAGGGTTTATAATACGGATGCATAGCCTAGGATGGTTATTGGTCGGTTGGTTGCTATTAACTGTTAAGTTGCGCAAGTGCTTGACGAGTGGTCTCTTGAGGTTGGCGGGCGTAAGTGAGGCAAGCGCATCGAAGTAAGGAGGCAAAGTTGTTCACTTCACCATTGTATTCGAGTGCTTCTTGATAAACAGTGCTTATGAATTTAGGAACCGTCATGTTTTGAGCACTAGCGATTTCCTCAAGAATTGTCCAAAAGCTCGCTTCAAGTTTTACACTGGTCGCGTGACCATCAATACGGATAGAGCGGGTGATGAACTGATAGTTGTCTTGGGGTTGCTTAGCAAAGATTTCGCACATTTTCTTTATTCATATAATGAAAGACCCATAATTATTGTGGTGTACGATTTAAAACGTCAACTGTTTTCATGCATAAAAAAACGCTCCCTTGCGAGAGCGTTGAAACATCACGAGTTGTGAAGTAAGTGCAAGTTGATTATTTAATTTGTTGCTTCAAGTACTCGCCTAGTTGCGAGTGGTGCATGATTTTTGATACTGGAAGGATAGTTTCTGCAGGTCCCCAAGCAAATACGTTGACAGGAGTATGCGTATGAGTACCCGTCCCCCATACTGTGTTTTGCTTTGTTGCATGCTCACGCGCTAGCAAGTTGCCACGGTCGTTGTAAGGAAAGAAAGCATCAAAGTCATTGATTGCCGGTACGTTCTCTTCGCTTAAGTATTTGTGTCCAGCGAGTCGGTATGGATTTGGTTTACTTGCTAATACGCGTTCTGCTTGCTCAGGCGTAATCGAAAAATCGCTATTTGCGTTCACGACTTCCGCAAACTTCTCTGGAGTTTGCTCTTTCTTATCAAGCGCTTGGAACTCACTGATCATGCCGTAGTAACTTTTCTTTTGGTTGTATAAACCATCGAGGATCTCGAACTGACCAAAGTTGAAGTTTGGCGCGTAATCCTGATTTTTGAATGCTTCGCCGTCGCGTTTTTGTGGTTTAGGCAAGTTTGCTGATGAGTAGCTAAAGCCAAAAGAGCCGGTTTCGTGGTCAGCAGTAACAATGATCAGGGTGTCATCACGGCCTTTTGCCCACTCATAAACTGAGTTTACCGCTTCATCGAATTTAAGCATTTCATGCAGCATCGTACCTGCATCGTTACTGTGGCCAGCCCAGTCAATTTGGCCGCCTTCAACCATCAAGAAAAAACCGTCTTTGTCTTTTGAAAGAATGTCGATTGCTTTGGTGGTCATTTCTTTCAGCGATGGCTGCGTGCGTTTTGGATCGTTTTTGCTTTGACTGTAGGCAATACCATCGTTCATGCCCGAGTAAGCAAAAAGTCCAAGTAATTTGTCACCTTTAGCTTGTGTGAGCATATCGCGGCTGAAAGCCAGGTTGTAACCTTGGTCTTGCGCCTCAGTAAGCAAGTTGCGCTCATCTTTACGTTTCGACTTTAGGTAGACATTACCTTCAGTGAGCTTTTCAAGTTGCTCGTATGTCTCTCCCTTGTCGTTTGTCGACTTTGGAATCCAATGACGAAGTCCCCCAGACATCATCACGTCTACGCCTGTTTCGAGCATATCCGCCGCAATACTGTTTTCTAGGGAGCGATGTGGTTGATGAGCGGCAAATGCTGCTGGCGTTGCGTGGGTCATACGCGTATCAGAGACGAGCCCTGTTGCTTTACCTTTACTTTTGGCTTTTTCCAAAATAGTTTCGACATGGTTGCCTTGGCTATCAATGCCAATGACTTCAGAAGCGGTAGGGATTCCTGTCGCTAGCATCGTAGCTGAGCACGCAGAGTCGACGACAATTGCGTCTTCTGGATTGGTCAGTGATGATCCAATCACACCTTCTTGAGCGAGTTTGTATAACGCTGTGCTTTCGCCTTTGTAAACCGAGTTAGGTGCGTGTTTTGCGTAGGTCTCGAGTAAACCAACTTGTTGAGGACCCATGCCGTCGCCGATCATCAAAATGACGTTTTTGATTTCAGCTGAGAGTGCGTTGAAAGAGAGGGTAGATGCAGCCACTGCCGTAACGATTGGAGATACTAAGCGCTTCATTATATTTTCCTTGTTTATTGAAAGCGCAGGCATTAAAGCAATGATTTATGAAGGTTTTGTGTCGGTAATAAAAGTTTAACCAAATTGTCGTTTTTGTTTGGTTTTGCAGAAAAAATGAGTCGCTCTGTAACGTTCGTTAGTTTGGAAAGAAGAAAGCCCACAAACGTGGGCTTGGATTACGCTTAGGAGTTGAAAGCATGGACTAAAGTTATCCATTCAGTGCCTTCACAAGAAACCTAGTTTAGGGAGCAATAAACGAGCATGTATTATCGGGCCACAAGAGCGGTCGAATTCACTTACGTTTGCATCATATCGTTCTTTGGCCTATTAAATTATGGGCTGCAGTAAGTGTTTGGTTCAAATAGGATTTGTTGTCGTGACGATTATCAGACTGGTTATCAGACTAATGCCAGTATGATGCCACCAACGGTAAGTGCCGCAGAAAGGTATTGACCCGCAGAATATGAGCCATCCTCTTCTTTCTCGATTTTATCGGGGTGATCCATGCCAAGCGCACCATGCGTGAAAGATTCGACCTTTTCACCAACAGATTTATCTTCTGCTTCTATTTTCTTGCTGTCGTGCTCGATTTGTTGCAGAGCGGCAAGTAGCGCTTTGCCTTCGGTCGAAAGCGTCACCTTATTGTGTTCGACTTTCAGCGGCGAAGCACTAGTTTCTTCTTGTGCAATACTTGCTTGTTTAGAGGCGACAGATTGTTTGGCATAGCTATTAACAGAAGTGCTTCCTACTGGATTCATCGAATACTCCTTGGAACATCGACACTCGGTCACTGAGTGCGGGTAAAAAGCAGTTATATTTTTATCGGCGGCAAAGTTTATTTCTGAAGCTATTTGGATAAAAACAGGTCTGCTTTTGCCGCTTCTAGTTTCTATTGGTGATCATTAGCAAAAAATAGACCAGCAGGAAGCAGACCCTTGTCACTCGATGAACTCGGAGCGGTGTGATGATGCAACGCAACGGCAAGGTAGTAACTTAAATTGAAGAGCAGCTACTTACATTGAAGATCGTTATTGCGTTTAGTTAGATGTTGATATGCCGCCATGCGGTGAGCATCTTGTACATACCGTACTGGTGGTGCGAGAACCTCTAACTGATAGTCAGTATTATCAGAAAGCACGTTATCTGTTGGGCTAATTACAACCACTTTTAAGCTCGGGTTGCGGCTTAAGATTGATGCTGCCGTACCCAACCCTTGCTCGGTGTGAAACTTGCCTGCAACATGGACAACCTGAGCGCCTGGGTTGTCGTCTAGGTAGCTAACGATAGATTCCGCCATAGTTTCATCCCAAGTAACTTGAGCTGCAAACTGTTTTTCCGTCTGCTCTGGCTTACCGTGATGCATGGATGCCATGAACTTTTCTTTGTACGGACTACTACCAGTGTTGATGGCTTGTGCAATGAACATCCGCTGATCATCATCGAGCTTGTTAATGTAATCTAGCCCTTGTCGACCAATGCATCGGACAATGCTCTTTGGTGCATTTGCTGCAATGACCGGGAGATTTTTCTGCTTAGCAAACTCCACGAGAGGGCGATAGTCGCTTTCATAATTGGGCCAAGCGTTGGCTTGTTTCATTAAGTACTGTTCGCCGATCTCCCCACGTAGGTAAGCGTCAACAACAGGTTGTTTGTCGCGGGTAAATTGTTCCATAGATAACGCGAGTGAGCGGTCGTAGGACGTAAGTTGTTTGAGCATATCGGTTTGAAAGCGATGAACGCCGGCGTGTGTGTGCCATTCACCAATAAGAATGACATCTGCTTGTTGCAGCTCAATTGGCAGTTTGCTTAGAGCGATGTGCTCGCCAGAAGGGGTGTATAGTTGGTAGTCGTAAAAACTAGTGACTTCCGCTGAGGTTGCGTGAGAGTCGGTGTGCGTATATGAAGAGCAACCAGTAAGTAAGCCTGCAAAGAGCAAGCTCAAAGTAGTAGAAAAGCGCATTGAAAAGCCTCCAAAAATGTCCGGATGATATTAATGGAGGCTGAGCAATGAATCAATATAAATGATAACTATTTGCGTTTGTTGTTTTTTTGACTTATTAATTGAGTGTTTTTTTGCGATATACACGCAACATAAAATCAGCCTCACATTGGAAAAGTGTAGCGGATTTCAACTCTTCACGAAGAGCATCGGTTGCTTTCCATGCGAATGGCGTCATTTGCAATAAATCGATTGCGGCTCCGTTTTTCAAGTCCATAACATAGTTAAGATGCTGCTGGTGCTCTAATTCAAACCCTTCAATATGTTCTGGTTCTTCATTGTGAAGACGAACTTCTTGATAAATGCGCTCACGCAGTTGGTATAAGTGGCGGCTAGCAGGAGTAACCGTGACAACAACGCCGTCGTTTTTTACAACGCGCTGCAGCTCCTCAGCTTTACACGGGGCATAAATGCGCAAAATGGCATCTAAGGATTCATTTGCGAAGGGAAGTCGGTGACTAGAAGCCACACTAAAGTTGCAGTGCGTGTAACGCTTCGCCGCGTAACGAATGGCAACTTTGGAAATGTCTAAGCCATAAATCGTGGCATGGTTCGCTTGTGTTTCTATCGTCTTTTGTACTTGATCTGTGTAGTAACCTTCACCACAACCAATATCTAATAATTGATGGGTGCTCCCCTCAGTGTATGTTGCACACAGCTGCGCCACTTCTTGGCGCATTGGGTTGTAGTAATCTCCTTCAAGGAATCGACGACGAGCTTGCATCATCTCTTTGTTGTCACCAGGATCTTTAGAACGTTTGTGGTGCGCTGGCATCAAGTTAACGTAGCCTTCTTTTGCTAAGTCAAACTGATGATTGTTTTCGCACTTAAACGTTTTTTCATTTAACGCTAGAGCTTGGTGGCATAGAGGGCATTGATAGTTCATGACGATCTCGAACAGAAAGTAGGGCGGCAAATTCTATCAAAAAGCATGGTCTCAAGTGAAACAAAAAGAGCCGACTGGGTCGGCTCTTATTAAGTATTAGTGGAAGAAGTCGACTTGCTCTTTCAAGTTTCGTGCTTGTTGTTGAAGTTCAATGGCACTTTGCGAGGTTTTTGCGCTCGTGTTGCGGCTTTCTCGGTTAAGTTCACTGATAGAGTGGGCATTTGCTGCAATTTCTTGTGAAACTTGAGCTTGTTCTTCTGAAGTCGCTGCAATGGCGTCGGCTTGAGAGGCTATCGACTGCACTTGTACTGCGATGGCTTCTAATGCTGTGCCCGCGTCTTGTGCTTTGTCCAAGACCTGGTTTGCACTGCGTTGGCTGTCTGTCATCATATTAACTGCATTATGAGTCGACCCTTTTAGTTTCTCGATAATTTCCACGACATCTTGAACTGAGCTTTGGGTTCGGTGCGCAAGTGTGCGCACTTCATCTGCTACAACAGCGAAGCCACGGCCTTGCTCACCTGCTCGTGCTGCTTCAATGGCGGCATTCAAGGCAAGTAAATTGGTTTGCTCAGCAATTTCATCAATCATTTTAGTGACGGTTTGAATACTCTCGCTATCGCGATTTACTTGCTCGATAGCCGTTGCTGATTGATCCAATTGATCGTTAAGTTGAGCAACGTCGATACATACGCCTTCAACAATCGCGAGACCAGACTGACTATCAGTATTTGCTGAGCGTACGTTTTCCGCAATGCTTTCGACTTGTTGTGCGACAGATTGAGCGGAAGAGGCCATTTCTTCAATCGCTGTCACAACTTGCTCGACTTCTTGTTGTTGTCGGTCGGCTTGGGTCAAATTGCTATGTGCATCGTTGGCAACGCTGGTGGAGTTGCTCTCCACTAAGTCGCTTGTTGAACGGATCTTACCAACAAGTTCATTGAGCTGACTTGCCATACTGGCGACACCCGAGCTCAGGTTCGTAATTTCATTCTTTGATGCTTTACGAGACGCTGGAATGTTCAAGCTGACTTCGCCGCCCGCTAAGCGAGTCATGTATGAGTTTAGAGTCGTGAGAGGTTGTAAGCTGCGATTCAAGAAAAGTGTCAGTACAACAAAAGTAATGATTGCCGCTACCGAAGAAATGATGGCAATGAGTGTGAGAAGCGTGTCGCTACCTTTTGTAACTTCTTTGATAAACGTACCGCCTAGCAGTTTCCAATTCCAACCTGGAACCTCTGTGTAGACAAGATACTTTTCGCCTACGTTACCTTGGTACTCGAAAGGGTAGCGAATTAATCCACTAGATTGTTCGAAAATCTGACCAAAAGGCTTGTGACCATTGTAGTCGGCGACTTCTAGTATTGACGAATCTGAGCCGCTTTTTGCTGGATGAAGTAGGTATTTACCAAGATTGTTGTCGTCGTTATCAACGATAATGGTGTAACCAGTGTCGCCCCATTTTATCTCTTCGAGTGCATCGAACAAGGCTTGTGTCGCTTGGTCTACTGGTAAGCCAATAAACGATAGGCCTGCTACCTTTCCTGTCGCATCTTTGATTGGGGCATAGTAGGTAATGTAGCGCTCGCCATACAATTTAATTTGAGCGTAATACGGTTGTCCTGCTTTAAGTTGCTGATAACCAGGATGGTTGATGCCTAGCGTGGTTCCGACCGCTCGTTGACCTTGTGGATCTTTTAGGGAGGTGGACACCCGAATAAAGTCGTCACCCAATGGTGCGAATAGCGTTGCTATAGCGCCGGTATCACGTGTGAAACTGTCGACCAACTTGGTGTCATTAATTAAGCTTTCACTGTATTGAGTGATGTTTGGTACTTCATGTCCCATGAAGTCAACCGTGTAATTTTCGACATAGACACCGGCAAGGTAGCCATTGCGAAAAGTAGATTCGAGGACTTTAGCGGTGTGCAGGTAAGCATCGAATTGGCCAGCAATGGTTTTTGCCATTGATTCTACTTTAGATTGGTGTTCTTTCAGTGTGCTTTCCAATAGAACATCGGAAGCGTTGCGGTAAACAAGCGCTGCAATACTGCTGAAAGCAATGAATAGACACAAAGTGATCACCAGTTTCAACTGGAATCCGACACTTTGATTTCGGTATCTCTCTAACATAGACTAATTCCTGATATTTTTATTATTTATGAGTTTTGTATCGGTATGCTATCGGTTTATATGATCAATTTTTTTGATATTTATTAATGAAACCGTCAAAAGTGACCAGTAACCAATAAGTTAGTAAAGATAGGACCATCTAAGCAGAGCTTTTATTACAAAAAAAAGCCGGGTATCCCCGGCCTTTATATGGTGATTCTTACTGCGCTGAAATGACAGTGACAAGTTCATGTGTCTCACCTGGTTGGAGCGTTTGACCTTGCTCAATACTTGGTGCATGAACAGCAGACTCTACACACAACATGGTTTGATAACCATCGTCAGCCATGTCACCCATGCTTTGCGCACCTTCTGCCCAAGGGTTCCATAATACTGCTGAGTTGTGGCCTTGGTTGTGTACGCTTAGCGTACGATCCAATACCGGGTCTTTTACCAAAATTTTCGCTTCTGGTTGCGTGTAAACGCGATCAATCGTGTCAGTTAGTTGTAGAACATTACCACCTTGGCATACCGCATCAGCTTTCAAGCTATCAATGTACTCGGCACCCATGCCTGTCGTTTGTGCTTGCTTAATGTCTCCAACGTTTAGGTAAGTATGTAATGCGCCAGAGAAGGTCCAAGCCTCGTCATCAATGTTCATGACTTTGAGCGTCACTTTTAGCTCATCGCCCACTTCAATCACCAAACGAGCGTCAAACATATGGGGCCAAATATCGTGGATTTCTTCTGTCGGGAACAGAGCAAGTTCAACAATCACACCGTTATGGTTCTCACGATGTTCAACCAACTCCCATTCTGCGGTGCGGGCAAAGCCGTGAGCTGGAGCAGCGATACGCCCAAACCAAGGCCAACAAACCGGAATACCACCGCGAAGAGCAGCTTTACCATCGAAGACAGCTTTTTCGCTCATCCAGATCAGATCTTCTTGACCTTTAGGCGTGAACGACACGACATGACCACCGTGTAGCGAGATGCCTGCCGTTGCTTTGTCATGAATCACGCGGACGATTTTTATCTGATCAACTTCAACGATAGTGACGTTATCAGATAGCACCGTTAGGGCTGGGAGAGTTTTTAAATCCATGTGTAGTTTCCTATCGCTGGGGGAGAGCTTTTAGACGCGCTTCGCACATTAAATGCAACATCGAGCCTGCATTCTCTCAAATTCCAGATACAAAAAAGGCGACTCTAGAGCCGCCTTTTCTTTAACGAAGTTATTCGCTAATTGCTAACTTTCTAATTACTTAGAGATGTGAGCGATTAGGTCTAGAACTTTGTTTGAGTAACCGATTTCGTTGTCGTACCAAGATACAACTTTAACGAATTTGTCAGTTAGCGCGATACCAGCTTTAGCATCGAATACTGAAGTGCAAACTTCGCCGATGAAGTCTTGAGATACAACTGCATCTTCAGTGTAGCCTAGAACGCCTTTTAGTTCGCCTTCAGAAGCTTCTTTCATCGCTTTACAGATGTCTTCGTAAGAAGCACCGTTAACTAGGTTAACAGTTAGGTCAACTACAGAAACGTTAGCAGTTGGTACGCGGAAAGCCATACCAGTTAGTTTGCCGTTTACTTCTGGAAGTACAACGCCTACAGCTTTAGCAGCACCAGTTGAAGATGGGATGATGTTTTGAGAAGCACCACGACCACCGCGCCAGTCTTTAGCAGAAGGACCATCTACAGTTTTTTGAGTTGCTGTAGTTGCGTGAACTGTAGTCATAAGACCAGATTCGATACCGAACTTGTCGTTAAGAACTTTAGCGATAGGCGCTAGACAGTTAGTAGTACAAGAAGCGTTAGAAACGATGTCTTGACCAGCGTAAGTGTCGAAGTTTACGCCGTTAACGAACATTGGAGTAGCGTCTTTAGAAGGACCAGTTAGTACAACTTTTTTCGCGCCAGCAGTGATGTGCTTACGTGCAGTCTCGTCAGTTAGGAAAAGACCAGTTGCTTCAGCTACAACGTCAACACCGATTTCGTCCCATTTTAGGTCTTCAGGGTTGCGCTCTGCAGTAACACGTACAGTTTTACCGTTAACGATTAGGTTACCGCCTTCAACTTCAACAGTACCGTTGAAACGGCCGTGAGTTGAGTCATACTTAAGCATGTATGCCATGTAATCTACATCGATAAGGTCGTTAATACCTACTACTTCGATGTCGTTGCGCTCTTGCGCTGCACGGAATACGAAACGACCGATACGGCCAAAACCGTTAATACCTACTTTGATAGTCATTATAGTTGCTCCACAACTTAATTTCTGATTAAAGATAACTGGTAGTAAAATTACAGAATCCAGTAAACATCTGCAAGTGATAATCGGACTTAACTTGTTTAAAGTCAAAAAAAAGCGACGCTTTTTTTAACAATTCTTTGCAAATGTACGTTTTTTAAACTTTTAACTGATTCTTCTGTAGCCCAGTTGGCGTAATATAACTGGTGAGATAAGTGCTCTTATCAAATTAATTACGCATGGTGTCCTGGTGAGAAAGTATGTGCTACAACTGTTAAGAGAAGCAAGTTTTTTGCTAAAAAAGTCAATACCAAGAACAGTAAATAAGGAGCCGAAAGTCGTGGAACAAAGCGGGAAAAAAGTGACGAAGTCAGATGAACAGTGGCGTGAGCAACTGTCTGATGAAGAGTTCCGTGTTTGCCGAGAGCAAGGTACAGAACCTCCTTTCAGCGGTAAGCTACTGCATAATAAGGAAACTGGTGTTTATGCTTGTACTTGTTGTAATGCCCCTCTCTTTGTCTCTGATAACAAGTATGACTCTGGCTGCGGATGGCCAAGTTTTGATGCGCCTATCAACGATCAAGCGGTGCGCTATTTAGAAGATCTAAGTCACGGAATGGTACGTACAGAGATTCGTTGTGCAACGTGTGATAGCCATCTAGGGCACGTTTTTGAAGATGGCCCACAGACCACAGGAGAGCGTTTTTGTGTTAATTCTGTGTCGTTAATTTTCAACAAATCAGAATAATAACGACAAAATTGTGCTCGAGATTGTTTTATCCTTTCAGGATGATTCATGCTCAACGGTGATCTGAGTGTCGCTCGACTTAAATAAAAACTCCCGCTCATTGCGGGAGTTTTTCGTTTATATCTCACTGGGTATCATTGCTGGGGAATAGATACCTTTCTCTATGGCTTTCGCCACCGATTCGGCTAATTCATCCAACTGCTTATATCGCTCTGGATGACTGAAATTGAACATACGTTGGAGCTGCTTTTCATCAGCAAGCGGTACGTCGAATCTCTTCGCGACCATTGCCCATAGATACGCTTGCTCTTTGTCTCCAAGCCCTTGATGAATACTTGCCATTGACTTGAGAATGACCGGATTGATGTTGTCTTCATCAGATAAAGACAACGCGTTATTAAGAAGCTCCAGGGTTTTCTTGGTATCTCGGTTGGTATAAAAAGTGGCTAATGCATATTGCATCTCAGCATTATTTAATTGGGGAGACCCTTCCATTTGTAAAAATGCGCGCCGAGCTTGAGTATCTCCCGTTTGAGACCATAAGAAATACAAAGTAGCCGGGTCTTCTGAGCCTTTTAACTCGTTTACAATGCGCTCTAGCTCATCAATACTGTGTACCAATGCATTAAAGCGTTGTCTTTTGAGAGCACTTTGATCAATAGGGGTGATCTGGGAGGCGAGTTCTAAGCATTTCCTATATTCAGCGACCAGACCGTATTCGATGATTTGGTTGGCCTCTGATGGGTTTTTCAATTGCTCAAACCGATGCCAAACCAAATTTGTTCTTGGAATTCGACATTGGCCGTCATCCATATTGAGCTGCTCGCAACGCAGCTCTGGTGTTTTTTGGCACAACTCTTCGGTTGTCACGTTACCTTCAAAACAGCCCGATAGCGCAAAACATGCGAGGCTGAGAAGTAACCAGTTTGTTCTTTTCATGGCTTTGCTTGTGATCCGTTACACCAATTCATTTTCGTATTCTTGACTCAGTTTCTTAACCCGTTATGTTCTGTAAATAGAATGTAATAAGAAGGTACACTATGGACGCAGAACAACTATTACAAGCGATGACTCCAGAAGTTTATGATCGCTTAGTGTATGCAGTAGAAACGGGAAGATGGCCTGAGGGTACAACACTTTCTAAAGAGCAGCGAGATTCGTGTATGCAAGCTGTGATGTTGTATCAATCAAAACATAATACTGATGCGCAGCATATGACGGTTGCAGCCGGTGGTGAAATCAGTTTTAAATCAAAACAAGAGCTTAAAAAACAATTCAGCGGAGAAGAGAGCGATATTGTTCGTGTCAATCCGAACATTGATTAATCCTTACGCCTTATTTCTCAAAATTTTATTATTTTGATTTTGAAAGAAAAAAGCCCAAATTGTATTGGGCTTTTTAGATCGTAGAAAGCTTGAACTTACAGGCTCATTTCACCACGCAGTACTTGTTGCATTCTCTCTTTTACTTCTTCGTAAGAAAGGTTTTGGCTTAGAAGGTAGTGTAGTTTTGCCAGCGCCGCTTCGGGCGTCATGTCAAAGCCACTGATAACACCAGAGTCTGCGAGCGCACAACCTGTGGCATATCCGCCCATATTCACTTTACCTGCCAAACACTGAGTTAGGTTTACGACAATAACGCCGCGCTCAGAGGCTTCTTTCAGGTGACCAAGCAGCTCAGGGTTCTGAGGAGCATTACCGACACCAAAAGTCAGAAGAATCATCGCATTCACGGGCTGACGAAGCGTGTTGCGGATAACTTCGTGTGAAATACCAGGGTACATGGTGATCACACCGATTGGTTGTGGCGTGATGTTGTGAACCTTAAACTCACCTTCTGGTTGTGCACCAACGGTTACGCTGTTGCTAACTTGAATATTGATCCCAGCTTCCAATAGTGGAGGAAGGTTTGGTGAAGTAAAGGCATTAAAACCGTCTGCATGAGATTTTGTGCTGCGGTTACCACGCATCAATTGATTATTGAAGAACAAAGTTACTTCGTTGATCGGGTAGTTTGCCGCAATATGTAGCGCGTTTAATAGGTTTGCTTGGCCGTCAGAACGCAGCTCTGCGAGAGGGATTTGTGAACCCGTTACAATCACTGGCTTACCAAGGTTTTCAAGCATGAAAGACAATGCGGACGCTGTGTACGCCATGGTGTCAGTACCATGTAGGATAACGAAACCATCGTATTTGTCATAGTTGTCACGAATATCATTCGCAATCTGCTGCCAGTCAGCAGGTGTCATATCTGATGAGTCAATCAGAGGGTCGTATTCGTGGATGGTGTAATCCGGCATTTCAGGACGATGGAATTCTGGCATGCTTGCTAATTGCTTTTCCATAAAGCCAGCAACAGGCACATAGCCGTGGTCGGATTTTTGCATTCCGATGGTACCACCGGTGTAAGCGATGTAGATGTGTTTTCTAGTCATCGTTTTTTCTTTCGTGTAGGGGAACAGAGGCGGGGATTATATACCTAAATAACCTTGAGATGCGAGGCTATACGCACAGCATCAGAAAGTCATCTGAGGAGATGCAAAGCCTAATAAAAAGGGCACTTCAAGTAGAAGTGCCCTTTGTAATATTGATGGAAAAACTACTGCACTTGGCAGTTCAAACAAAATGCGTATTGACCTTTAGGATCGTTGAAGCTTTGGAGCAAGCTTGCGTCTTGTTCGAATTGTTGAGCTAGGGGTTGAAGACTTTTTGGTAGCAAGCTTGTTGCATCAATACCTAGAGAGACTTTCACCTGTTTCATAAACTCTTGTAGAAATAGTTCAGTAGGTGAAAGAGGCTCTTCTACCCAGTAAATGCCATAATCGGTCACGTTCGCTAGTTTCGCCGCTAGCTCTACAGCATCATCAAAGTCACCCATTTGATCGACAAGACCAAAGGATAGTGCATCTTGGCCAGTCCAAACTCGACCTTGAGCAACTTTGTCAACTTCCTCTAGAGACATATCGCGATTCTCGCCAACTAGAGAAATAAAGCGCTTGTAACCGTGTTCGATACCTAATTGGAACACTTGAGACGCGCCCTCAGAAAGGCCAGTGGTAATACCGTCACCTGAGAACGGCGATGTGCCAACGCCATCAGTGTTAATACCTAACTTGCTAAAGCCTTTTTCAAACGTGGTGATGACACTAAATATACCAATGGAGCCCGTCAGGGTTGTTGGCTGAGCAACGATTTTGTCTGCGCTCATTGAAATCCAATAACCACCAGAAGCAGCCAAACTCGACATGGATACAACAACCGGCTTACCTGCTTGCTTCAGAGCTTCTACTTCGTTACGAATCACTTCAGAAGCAAAGGCACTGCCTCCTGGACTATCTACTCGTAATACGACCGCTTTCACTTTTTCATCATTGCGTGCTTGACGCAGCAAGCTTGCGACTGTGTCACCACCAACAGTTCCGCGAGGTTGTTGACCGTCCATAATCGCGCCACTGGCTAGAACAACGGCGATGTCGTGCTGAGGTAGTGTGTAATCGGGACGAATCGTTGCAAGGTAGTCGTAGTAACCAATCGCGTTGTAGCTGTCTTTGCCGTCGCTACCAAACTGTTTTGCGAATAGAGTGCGAATGTCTTGGCGTGTCGCAAGTTCATCCACTAGCCCCAATTTGACTGCGAGCTGAGCAATATCGCCATTTACAGACTTCATCTCGTTAATCAGCTCATCCATGGTTGGATTAAGCACTTTCGCATCAATGTTTCGGTTTGTTGTTACGTCATCAACAAAAGCACTCCATAATTGAGTAACCCAACGTGTTGCTGACTCTTTCGCCGCATCGGACATGTCATCACGAATAAACGGTTCGATAGCGGATTTATAAGTACCTACGCGAAAAACATGAGTAGAAACGTCAAGCTTTTCAAGTAACGTTTTGTAGTACATTGAGTAAGCGCTGTAACCTTTAATCAATACACCACCATCAGGTGCCAGATAAACTTTATCGGCGTAACTTGCCAAGTAATATTGGCTTTGGTTGTAGAAATCACCTACGGCGTAAACGGGTTTGCCTGACGCTTTAAATTCGTTCAACGCTTTCGCGATGTAACGTAGTTTCGTGAGATTTGTTTCTGGCATGTCTCGCAGTGCTAGCACTAATCCAGATACTTTAGGATCGTCTTTCGCGTAGCGAATAGTATCAACGATATCGAAAAGGACGTTTTCTTTCGGTAACTCATTACCCAAAAGGGAACCAGCAAAAGAGTCCATTGGGTTTACATAACGTCTTTGTTCGACAATTGGGCCTGAAAGGTTCATCACCAATGCCGATTCTTTTTCGACGACAGGTTGACCGTCTCCGGTATAAGTAAAGGCAAAGTAGAAAACGGCAATCATCAGCAAGAAAATTAGGTTTGCCAGTGCGAGTCTGATGAAAGTGATACTTTTCCATATCCCTTTAAATATCAAACCAATAAATTTGAAGAGTTTTTTCATCTTGTCTCCATAACGAGATAGTTACGCCGAGTCTAACAAAGTATGGGTTCTTATCTCTAAGATCTCAAAAGATAACATTTTTTTAGCTTATCACGACCACTCAACAATTGGCATATTTTCACACGAGATTGATCGGTGTTACAAAAATGTAAACGCTTGTTTGATTTTTTGGTTGAGCAGGCTTAATCTGGTCAGACCATGATAATAACAATGGATGTTAAGTGATGTCTGCCATGTACCCAAACCTATTAAAGCCACTGGACCTCGGTTTCACACAATTACGAAACCGAGTTCTGATGGGATCAATGCACACGGGCTTAGAAGAGCACAAAGAAGGATTACACAAGCTCGCTGCTTTTTATGAAGAACGCACGAAAGGCGGTGTCGGACTGATTGTAACCGGAGGTTTTTCTCCTAACTTACGCGGTCGTTTACACCCGTTGAGTGCTGAATTCAGCAAGCCAAAACATGCTAAAGCCCATAAAGTTGTGACAGAAGCGGTGCACAAGCACGGTGGTAAAATTGCGTTGCAAATTCTCCATGCTGGGCGTTATGCAATGCATCCATTCTCGCAAAGTGCATCTGGCATTAAAGCGCCAATTGCAAAGTTTGCTCCGAGTGAAATGAGCGACCGCCAGATAAAGAAAACCATCGACGCGTTTGCTAATAGTGCGGAGTTAGCACAGCTTGCTGGTTATGATGGCGTCGAGTTAATGGGCTCGGAAGGTTACTTGATAAACCAATTCTTATGTAAACGTACTAATATGCGTTACGACGAATGGGGTGGCAGCTATAAAAAACGTATGCGTTTTCCGCTAGAAATTGTTAAAGCGGTACGCAAGGCGGTAGGTGACAAGTTCATCATCATCTTCCGTCTTTCTATGCTGGATCTTGTCGAGCAGGGCAGCACTTTTGAAGACGTTATCGAATTGGCGAAAGCACTTGAAGAGGCTGGCGTCACGATTATTAATACGGGTATCGGTTGGCATGAGGCTCGAATTCCGACCATTGCGACTCAAGTACCACGCGGTGCGTTTACATGGGTTACGGAAAAAGTTAAACCTCACGTTTCGGTTCCTATTATCACTTGCAACCGTATAAATACGCCAGATGAAGCAGAACGTATTTTATCTTCAGGTCATGCCGACATGGTTTCGATGGCGCGCCCATTCTTGGCCGATCCTTACTTTGTTGCTAAAGCCGAACAGGAAAAAGCGCAGCTTATTAATACGTGTATTGGTTGTAATCAGGCGTGTCTAGATAACGTGTTTAAAGGTAAACGCGCCAGTTGCTTAGTGAACCCTCTAGCGTGCTATGAAACCGAAATTGTTGTTGAACCAGCCTTTAAAAAGAAAAACATTGCAGTTGTTGGTGCTGGACCTGCGGGCTTGGCTTGTGCGACCACACTGGCTGAACGTGGCCATAAGGTTGATTTGTTCGAAAAGAACGACCGCATCGGTGGTCAGTTCCGTCTTGCGATGCAGATCCCTGGTAAGGAAGAGTTTCGAGAGACGATACGATATTTCGCTAACCGTATTGATGAAACAGGCGTGAATCTGCACTTATCGACGGAAGCGAACTATGACTTACTCACAGAATACGATGAGATAGTGATGGCATCGGGTGTTGAGCCACGTAAAGTCAATATTGATGGAATTGATAACCCAGAGAAAGTCGTCGACTATCAAACTCTCATTCGAGACAAAACGCCAGTCGGTGAGAAAGTGGCTATCGTTGGTGCTGGTGGCATTGGCGTAGATGTCGCGACCATGCTCACAGAGCCAGTTGGACAAACGTTGGATGACTGGTTGCATGAATGGGGAATCGACAAGGAGATGTCTCAGCCGGGTGGTTTATATCCTTACCCTGATGCGGTCAGCGATAAAGAAGTCTGGGTACTTCAGCGTCGTAAAGGTCGTGTAGGTAAAGGTCCGGGTAAAACGACAGGTTGGATCCATAAACGTACCCTTGAAAAACGGGGCGTACATTTAGTCGGTGGCGTGTCTTACGATAAAATTGATGATCAAGGTTTGCACATTCATGTAGATGGAAAAGAACAATTATTGAACGCGGACAAAGTCGTCATTTGTGCGGGGCAAGAGTCTGTTCGTCCATTTGAAGATAAATGGTCTGAACTCGGAGAGAAGATTCATATCATTGGCGGAGCTGACCATGCGGGTGAACTTGATGCTGTGCGTGCGATTCGTCAAGGTGTTAAATTGGCGGTAAAACTCTAGCTTTTTAATGTGTGTTTACCATGAAAGCTGCGCTTTGAGCGCAGCTTTTTTTGTATAGAACTAGTCACTGATATCTGGCAGTTGTTTGGCCATTACTACGCCAGCAAGAGTAATAAAAGAGAACACTAACACCACTGCTGAAAGGCTCAAAAAGTTCGACATAACACCAAGAGAACTCATTAGAAGCAGCATTATTCCAACCACCGTGTTACTCACGGCTACATAGCTTGTCCGCTTGTCACCTTCTGCGATATCAACTAAGTAGGTTTTTCGTCCGACTCGTATTCCGTCGTGGGCAATACACACACAAAAGTAGAGCAGAGGAATCACGAATAGGAAGCTTTGGCTAGCGGTGACCCACGTATCGTAAACAAATAAAACAACGCCAAGTAGCGCGCTCATCGTTGCGCCGATGACCATCACACTGCGGCTAGAGCGATCGGACATTCTTCCCCAGAAAGGACCTGACACAAAGGAGGCCAAGCCACTCGCAAACATAAAGAGAGCTAGCACCCAGAGTTGTCCACCGAGAGATTGCTGTGCCAGCACAACGTAGTACGGTGCACTCAGCGCAGAACATAAAAATAGTGTCCGCGTGATAACGAATCGACGAAAGGTCACGTCTGTTTTAAGTAACGCGAGTTGTTTAAATGCCTCAAGGACGCCATTTCTACCACCATCTACCTCACCGGCATACTCATTAATTCGCGCATAGACGAATGCAGCGATGAGCCATATGACGCCCGCTAAGCCTAAACTCAGACCGTAAAAGCGCTCTGTCGGCTCTACGTCCCATAACCAGGCTAGTGCCAGAAGGCTAGCGAAAAGCAGCGTAACTAGGCCAGCAGCGCTTGAAGACCAGCCGTTGACTTGACCTCGTTGGTTTTTAGGGATGGTTTTGCCCAATACATCTTTTGATGCGACGGAATTTAAACCGCGTGAGAGGCTGAAGATCACAAGGCATGCAATCACACCATAACCCGCAGCTGCTCCTGTCAGAGTTAATGCGACCACTCCGATTGCAAATATGGAAAGAGCCTGCAAGATGCTGCCAATTACCCAGACCCATTTTCTTACTGGAATGCGTCGGATGTAGTGCGCGATGCTAAGTTGTGGGATAAGGGAACCTGATTCACGAATAGGAACGAGCCAACCAATTAAGTAAACCGGTGCCCCGAGACTTTGTAGTATCCACGGCAACGTGACTTTAGGATTGATTAACGCATCGCCGACTTTCGTTAAAAACTGAGCGAGAATTATTTTAAGAAAGTTGCCGGGAACTTGATGACAAGCTGATTCAGGAATCGCCTTACAGGCACGGGCATCTTCGTCATTAACGATCTTTTCGTAAATGCTGTTTTGTTTGTCCTTGTTCATCAACCTGCCTATGTTCAACTTATTCATTTCGCGAATAAATTAACATTAAACCCAGATTGATGTTAAGTGAAGCACGTTATCAAGCCCACAGAAAACCGGTTGTTATTCGCAGGAGCAGATTGTGCTAAAGTGGCGTAAACAAAATAACAACGATATTCAATAAGGATTCTTTCATGGACGCTCTCGATCTTTTGCTCAATCGCCGATCTATCGCGAAGTTATCCGCGCCTGCTCCAGAAGGTAAAGCACTTGAGAACATCATTCGTGCTGGCCTTCGTGCGCCTGACCATGCGGGATTAACCCCTTGGCGTTTCGTTATCGCACAGGGCGATGGTTTGAAAAAACTGTCAGATATATTGGTAAAAGCGGCAGAAGCTGAAAATAGTGATGAAGCGGTGGTCGAAAAGGTAAAGAATGCCCCATTTCGCGCACCAATGGTGATCACGGTGATTGCTAAAGTAACAGAACATGAGAAAGTACCAGCACTAGAGCAACACTTATCTGCGGGATGCGCTGTACAAGCGATGCAAATGGCAGCTGTAGCGCAAGGCTTTCAAGGGTTTTGGCGCTCAGGTAAGTGGATGTTCCATCCAGAAGTTCATCAAGCATTTGGTTTAGAGGGTGACGATGAGATTGTTGGTTTCTTGTACTTAGGCACGCCTGGTTGTACACCGATGAAAGTTCCTGAGCGTGACCTTTCTCAGTTTGTTGAATTCCTATAACTAAAAACTTAAATAAACTGACTGTTTATTTATACAGTTTTTCTTGATTTATTAGGGCTACATTCGTTAATGTGGCCCTAATTATATTTATTTCCAAAACGTTATGTCTCGTCTGTTTATTGCTGAAAAACCAAGCTTAGGCCGTGCGATTGCCGCTGCACTGCCAAACCCTCAAAAGAAAGATCAAGGATTCATCCGCTGTGGGAACGGGGATATCGTTACTTGGTGTATCGGCCATTTGCTCGAACAAGTCGAACCTGACGCTTACGATGAGCGTTATAAAAAGTGGAATATGGCAGATTTACCAATTGTTCCGCAGCAATGGCAGCTCAGACCGAGGAAAAGCGCAAGTAAGCAATTAACAGTGATTCGTAAATTGCTCAAAGAAGCTAACGAAGTCATTCATGCAGGAGACCCAGATCGAGAGGGTCAGCTGTTAGTTGATGAAGTTCTGGACTATTGCAAGTTATCTAAAACCAAGAAGGAATCCACACAGCGTTTGCTGATTTCCGACTTGAACTTACCTGCGGTTAAACGCGCACTCAGTTCTATGCGCAGTAATCGCGAGTTTATCCCACTTTCAGTTTCTGCATTGGCCCGCTCTCGGGCTGATTGGCTGTATGGTATGAACATGTCTCGTGCTTATACCTTGCTTGGTCAAAAAGCAGGGTATCAAGGTGTTCTCTCGGTAGGGCGAGTGCAAACGCCAGTTCTTGGCTTAGTGGTGCGTCGTGATGAAGAAATCGAAAACTTTGTCCCGAAGGACTATTTTACCCTACATGCTCTGATCCCATATCAAGATGCCAATGGTACTTTTGATATTCGTGCTCGTTGGAAGCCAAGTGAGGCATGCAAGCCTTGGCAGGACGAAGAAGGTCGAGTATTAAACCGTAAGTTGGTAGAAAATGTTGCAAACCGTATTGCAAATCAACCCGCAAAAGTGACAGAGTCGGAACAAAAGCAAACCAAGCAATCAGCACCATTACCTTATTCGTTATCTGCTTTACAGATCGATGCCGCGAAGCGCTATGGTATGAGTGCGCAACAAGTACTAGATACTTGTCAGGCATTGTATGAAAAGCACAAGCTGATCACTTACCCGCGTTCAGATTGTCGCTATTTGCCGATGGAACACTACTCACAAGCAGGGACGGTGACAACTGCTATTGCGAATAACGCAAAAGAGTTGCAAGTTGCCGTTCAGGGAGCAGACTTAACATTAAAGTCCAAAGCCTGGAACGATAAAAAAGTGGATGCACACCATGCGATTATCCCTACACCGAAGCAAGCTAATGTGAATGCGCTTTCAGGCAATGAGATGAAAGTGTATCAATTGATTGCGCGCCAGTACCTCATGCAGTTCTATCCGGCGGCGGTTTACGCAGAAGCGAAATTGGTTTTCGATATCGCTGGTGGTACGTTTGTCGCGAAAGGTCGTCAGTTAGTTTCGCCGGGTTGGAAAGCGCTAATGGGCAAAACTGACAAGGAAGATGAAGGTATTGATGCCGTGCCACCGCTACCCGAAGGCACCGTGTTAACTTGTCGTGAAGGGGAAATAAAAGACCGAAAAACCGAGCCACCAAAGCATTTTACCGAGGCATCGCTGTTGCAAGCGATGACCGGGATCGCCCGTTATGTTGCGGATAAAGAACTGAAAAAAATCCTTCGTGACACTGATGGGCTAGGCACGGAAGCGACTCGCGCTGGTATTTTGGACACGCTGTTCAAACGCCAACTGCTTACGCGTCAAGGTAAGTCAATTCTCAGTTCTCCTGCGGGAAGAGGTCTCATTCATGCCTTGCCAGAAGATTCAACATACCCTGATATGACGGCTCATTGGGAGCACCAGTTACAAGGTATGGCAGAGAGAAATCAAGCATATCAGCCGTTCATGCAAGCACTGGAACAACGCATTGATAGCTTGATGGCACAAGTAAAAGCAGGCCCTATCCCTGATTCATTACGTCATTTACCCAAGGTGGAACGTCCTGCGTTTAAACGTAAAAAGCGCAGTTATTCAAAGAATGGTGGCGCGACTAAATCTCGTGCAACCAAAGGTAAGCAGGCATAGGACAAGCGCGGTGTAATTAAACACCGCGCATGCTTGAAAATAGATTACTCGAACAGATCACCGTGGTTTTGGATCGCGCCTCTTACTTCACCTTGAGTTAACACGCGTTTGTCCAGTACCTCTTTCACCTGGTTGCCCAAGTCAACTAATGTATCTCGATTCGCTTGAGTTTGGCGTTTACCAGCACTTCTCAAGCAGTAATTTAGTTCGTGCTCTTCGCTAAAATTAACCAAATCCCTATCTGCTGCCATCGTGCTTTCTCCTTATTTGTTCTACTTTTTCCTAAGTCTGGATTGGATGTAGATAAATTCAAGTTAGATTGCGCGAATTATGCTGGTGGATCACTGATGAACATTATGTTTGCCAACCAAGTCACGATTATGAAGCCTGGCTTTGATGGTATTTGGTTTAGTGATGGTTGTGTCTTAATGCTGCTACCAAGGTAACTCAGTACCATCGTAGTTAATAAATCGACCTGAAAGCTGCGGTGTGCTCAGTTCTATCACGTTCGCTAGGCCTAGCGCGGAGGTTTGCGTATCTATCAAAGCATTTGGCCCGCCCATCGCCGTTTTTACCCAACCAGGGTGAAGCGCTAAAACGGTAAATCCTTCAGGTGTTAAATCATTACTTAAGCTTTTCACAACCGAGTTAAGCGCCGCTTTCGATGAGCGATAAATATAGCCGCCGCCGGACGTATTTTCGGTCATACTGCCGACTTTTGATGAGATACAAGCAATCTTTTTCATCTTGCCTTGTTGTAAGCGAGGGTAACAGTACTCAACCAGTTTTAATGGAGCAATGGTGTTTACTTCGAAGACTTTACGCCATTCTTCTACGTCAGTATTTCCAAAGCCATATCCCTTGGGCCCGTAATATCCTGCATTATTGATGAGTAAGTCGATGGCAGGGAGTTTATCGGCAAGCTTAGCGACTTGTTCGTAGTGCGTGACATCCAGTTCGTGCAAAACTAGATTGCTGAATTGTGAGGCTAGAGTTTGTAGTTCTGAACTGTTCTCTAAGGAACGGCTAGTAGCATGTACTTGGTGGCCTTGCTTCAGGTACAGCTCAGTTAAGCTAAGGCCAATGCCGCGATTTGCTCCGGTAATAAAGACGGTTTGACTCATACAAACACCTATGTTTTTTTGATTTCAGTTGAAAGTCATTGTGTTAGCTAAGCACAATAAAATCAACCAACCACCACGCACCAACAACAAGAGATGAAAATAGGGACAGAGCACAAAGAGAGCCAAACAGTGCGCCGAGAATAGCAAAGAAAGTAGAATTCATATGTATATTAAATTTAATTGATATTGAAAATCATTATCAATTAAATTGCGTTTTATTCAACCCTTGAAGTTGATACTATTTCGTTACCATTGTTATTAAGAATTTCTCATGCTGCCACTTATCTACCACCCGATTTATTCTCAACTTGAGTTGCCAGAGGGGCATCGTTACCCAATTATGAAATACCAGTACCTCTATGAATCGGTATTGGTGCATATGGAGAAAGATAACTGGAAAGAGCACACGCAGTTTTTCCAGCCCGAAGCATTAACTGTTGGGGAAGTAAAACGTGTTCATGACGAGGAATACGTCGAGTTACTTGTTAGTGGAAACATGCCAGCTGCGAAGATGCGCCGAATAGGTTTTCCTTGGAGTGAGTCTCTCATTACCAGAACGCTAACTTCAGCTGCGGGCACGGCTCTGACCGCAAAAAAGGCACTTGAGTACGGAGTGGCCATTCATTTGAGTGGTGGGTATCATCACGCACACAAAGAGTTTGGTAGTGGTTTTTGTTTATTTAATGACTTAGTGATCGCGGCCAGGCAAGCACTCGAAGTTGAGCATGTCGATAAAGTATTGATCATTGACAGTGATGTTCATCATGGGGATGGAACAGCAACTTTATGTGACGATGAGCCATATATCATCACGCTTTCTTTCCACTGTGATAAAAACTTCCCAGCGAGGAAGCCTCAGTCTGACCTCGATGTACCTTTGGTGCGAGGGACAGGTGATGAGGATTTTTTAATGGCGTTTAAAGAAGTGGTCGATATGGCACTTAATCTTCATCGCCCTGATTTAGTTATCTACGATGCTGGTGTCGATATACATCAAGACGATGAGCTTGGATATTTTGATGTGTCGACTCAAGGGATTTTAGAACGTGATAGATTTTTAATGCAAACAGTGAAATCTCGAGGTATCCCTGTCGCAGCTGTCGTTGGAGGTGGATATCGAACGAATCATGCTGACCTCGTCCCAATCCATTTGCAGCTTATCAATGCCGCTAAAGAAGTCTTTATTGATGAGTAGATACAACTAGATGTAAATATCAAATTGATTCAACACTGGAACGAACGAAAAGGGCATTAATTTTTTGTGGGTTCTTTCGGAGTGTGGCGGAGTGCTTAGTTGCGTTCAAGAAGTGATAAGTGATTTGTACAAATCTTTTAAGTCTGGAGATGCGAAAAAGCCCGCTAATTTCTTAGCGGGCTTTTTCTAAAAGTGGCGGAGAGATAGGGATTTGAACCCTAGATACGCTATTAACGTATGCCGGTTTTCAAGACCGGTGCTTTCAACCACTCAGCCATCTCTCCGTTGTTGAGGCGCATAATATAAGGCTTTGAAAATGTTGTAAACCCCTAGTTGAACTGATTGGATGTTTACTGCGCAAATTTGTGGTTTGTGTTGTTTAAATAAACAAAAACTCCCCCAAAAAGGGGAGTTTGAATAGTATATGGATTGCTAGGTATTAATCGTTTTTAGAATAAAAACGCTGTAACTCAGTTAAACCTTGCATCAAAACTGGCAACTTCGGTGCATCATCTCGAAGTCGTTTGTAGTTTTTGTCATACAGCTTGTAGTTGCCAAACTTATCGATCACTGTGGTTTGTGAGCTAGTAATTAAGGCAAGCTCGCGAGTATCGCCCGCCAAGATCCAGCGACGACGGCTTTCATCGAATAGGTTGCGACCACTACTGTAATCATATGGGTTGGAAGATACGCCGAGCATATCTTGCAACAGTGTAACTGAGAGGTCCAAGTGACTTGTGCTGTGATTAAATTCGCCAGCCAGCATTCCAGGCCAATGGATCACCATCGGAACTTGTAATTGATAACGGCTGTAGTTGCTGTTTGCTCCCCAGCTGTTCGTATTGGTTTCGTTAAATTCACTACCGTGATTAGAAGTGATGATTACGATGGTGTTTGTCAGTTGTCCCGTCGTTTCTAGTTCATCAATAATACCGGCGATAGTTCTATCCGCCGACTTCACTGCATATTCATAAGCTTTTTTGAATCGCTCACTTGCGGGCATTTCTTCGTCATTATTTGAAGGAATCGATTCAAAATTATCAACGGTGGTGACTTCGATGTAACTAAACCATGGCTGACTTGCTTTCTCTGCTAACCATGTATTCCAGTTTGCGATAGATTGTTTATCGGTATGAGCTTGCGTGCCATCTAGGTCTTCCGCTAAGTTCAAGTCGCGGAAAATAATTTCTGAGTAGAGATCATCTTCAAACCCACTACCACTGAATAAACCAAAGTTGTAGCCCTGATCTTTCAGTACATCGAGCAATACTGGGGACGCACCTTGCGCCTTGATGCTTGATGCATAACTGGTCGGTAAGCCATAGAACAAACCAAAGGCCCCGTATGTATCATTACTTGAGCTGTAATGATTACGGAAGTTCTGATTGTTTTCAGCAAACTCATAGAGGTTAGGCATCTCTTCTTGGTTAAGCGCATCCGCTCGTAAATTGTTTATGCTGATCATCAACACATTGAGCTTATTAACTCGGCGGTTAAACTCAAGCTTTTCAAGAGGGTAGTTGACTAACTCTACGTTGCCTTCGTTTTCTGCTAAACGTTTTAGGTATTCCTCACGGTCAAGTAGACCATGTTTTTCCATAAAACTCTTCGCCGTCATCGGGTAAGACAACGGGAAGTTTGAACGCTGGCTAGTAATTGGGTTGTAAAAATACGCATCTGCCCAAATGTAAACCAAATGGCTGGTCATAAAGCTGAGGAAAAAGACGGCCGCGAGAGGGCGTCCTACGTGCTTATGAGATAGTTTGCGCTGTTTTCGCCATACCCATTCGGATAGTGCGAGTTGAATAAGGAAGATCAGCGGCATCACAACAAATAAATGTTGTAGGTCAGTGCTGAGTGCACTTTTGTCTTCGCTGAATAGTAACTCCCAGACAACGGGAGTTAAGTGCAAATTGATCGACTGATACGCTTGGGTATCAATTAATAATATGGTTTGCCCAACGGTTGCGAAAATCACTGCCACCAAACGGAACAATTTCCGCGATGGCAGGATAAACGTCAACGGGAATAGAACAAGCAAGTAAAGTGCGAAAACTAGAAAGCCAAAGTGACCAACCCAAGAAACCGCCAGATAAAACTGACCAAGTAACGTCTCGGGCCAAGGAGACTGAACAATGTAGCGTGTGCCTATCAACATCGACGCAACGATATTGAAGAATGCAAACCAGTGACCCCAACCAACTAGTCGAGATACACGTTCGCCGTATGAGTTTCCGCTGTCTACCATGTATGTGTTCTATTGTCCGTGATTAGTGTGTTTTTGGTGTTTCTAAAGAAGACATCAGCGCCTGAGCAAATTTTTCAGCAATCGCTTTGCGTTGTGAAGCAGCAACACGTTGATTTAAGACATTGGTTGCGATATTTCCGGCAATCATTAGCGTCAACTCAGGAGAAGCAGCGTGTTTTTCAAGAACTGTTGCTACTTCAGCAAGAATTTTTTCTACTTGCTCGTCAGTATATTTAGATGTAATCGGCATAAAGACTCTAATAATGATAGTAAAAGCGGCTTATGATAACCTACAATGCCCATCAACTAAAACCTTGTAGCAAGATAAAATCACTATGAGTCTTCATCTTTCAAACGTTATTCTGCATCAACTGTGCAAAAACGATCAGGACGAGCTGGTTGTAAACTTTCGTCCAGCATCATTAGAGAACGATGCATCTACAGAAAACTTAGTCGCTGAGCTTCACCGAGTATTCCATTCTAAAGCTGGTAAAGGTTTTGGCGCTTTCCAGTCAGACAGCGAATTTCAATTTTGGCTTCAAGAAATGCGCAAAGGAGAGCGAGATTTTTACGACTTCTCACAAATTAGTGCAAATCGCTTGAAAGAAGAGTTGATTAAGTACCCATTTGCGGATGAAGGTATCTTGGTTTTCGCAGAGTATCAGAGTTTAGCAACGGACTACTTGTTCATCGGTATCCTACCAATGAATCAAAGTTTAAAAGTGACCGAAGGTTTGGACATCAGTGCGACAGATTACTTAGATATCACCAAAATGGATATTGCCGCACGCATCGACCTGTCGAGCTACGAGACCGACAAGGAATCCAATCGTTATCTGCAATACATTAAAGGACGCGTTGGCCGTAAAGTGGCGGACTTCTTCCTAGATTTTCTGCAAGCGGATATTGGCTTAGATACTAAACAACAAAACTTAGTGTTGATGCAGGCGGTGGATGATTTTTGTGCTGACTCGAAGCTAGAAAAGCAAGAAGTGAACGAGTACAAGAAACAAGTTTACGACTACTGCAATGAGCAAATTAAATCCGGTGATGAAGTTCAAATCTCAGAGCTTTCCGGAGAGCTTCCTCAAAGCCAAGATGGCACGAGCTTTATGGATTTCACCAAAGAGCAAGGGTACGAACTTGAAGAGTCTTTCCCAGGTGATCGTGCGACGGTTCGCAAACTGACTAAATTTGTTGGAGCTGGTGGTGGTTTGAATATTAGCTTCGATAGTCTCTTACTTGGCGAGCGTATTTTTTATGATCCAGAGACGGATACCTTAACGATTAAAGGGACGCCTCCAAATCTAAAAGATCAGTTAAGTCGCAATTAAAATCATATCGTTAAATAAAGAGAGCAAACGGCTCTCTTTTTTTATGTGAATAAGAAACATCCATAGTATATGCTTGTAATTAATGGAGATATGCGAGGGGCAAGTGTTGCTGAAGCTAAAAGAAGGAATACGGCGGTTTGTTTGGTTCTGGTTCGTTTTGTGGTGTGTTTTAGCACTTGGCATTTGGCTGCAAGCCAAACAAACGATTCAAACGATTTCGACTGTAAATGAGTTAGGAAGTAAAGTTGAAGAAGTCAGGCACTTTTTTAACTTCGATCTGCCTTACCGTGTTAAACACGTCGACCAAATTTCACTGAAACTTCAGTTGGCTTATGCAGTTCGCTTACAGCTTGAAAGTGAGTTTTCTGAAGGGAAAATCACACCAGACATCACTCAATTACTTTATACGACCGACCGATTTTTAGAAAGTGCTCGAGCTTTTGTAAGAAGTGACAGTGAATTGGTTTCGTTAGCAGAACAGTTACGAAGCAGCCGTGCTCGAACAGAAAACTCTGAGCAAATTCAGGCAATGTACTATCGCTTAGGTGCGCTTGTTTTTGAGTCTGTCTTTAGTGACTCTGCAACGAATAGCGATACTTACCGTGACTTAGACCGACTTTTTATTGAATCAGAGACGCTCTCTCCCGAAGAGCGAAGCGCTCTTCAGCGCCAGCTTGCTCAAACCTCAAGCGCACTATCTGCTCAGGCACAGGGCAGTTATTTATCTAATCAACTGCTTAATCCAGATTTCCCGAACCAGTTAACTTCGATAAATGAGCAGTTGGAACAGAAGCTAATGACTTTTATTGTTTGGCTGTCTGTAATCAGTGGTTTGCTCCTTTTCCTCATTTCATGGGGAGCCTTCTCCCCAAAAACGATTCAACCGATACCACTACCCAGAACCGATGATAAAAAGTCAGAGCAAGTTGGCGATGATGAAAATGGAGCTAACACTGTTCCCTCAGCTCAGTCAGAAAATTTTCAAAACGTCCAAATGAACGAAAAAAGTTGTAATGAGGTGAATTCATCACAAGTGGAAGTAGTGGAACGTGAGCCGTACATAGATATCAATAAAATGTTAGATTCTCTGTCTGGTGACGAGGGCGCTGTGCGGATGTTACTGGAGGTCTTTATTCAGGACCACTCTGGCGATGGCACTAAAATGTATCAGCTGTTAGAAGAGGATAAAGAGAAAGCGCAAAGAGCCGCACACAGTCTTAAAGGGGTCTCAGGGAGTTTAGGTGCAATGCCATTGCACTGTATTTCGGGTGATATTGAACTGTTGATTAAACAAGGGCAAAAAGTGCCGGAAGAGAAGTTGGCATGTTTAGATGATGTCCTAAAACAAACCATACTTTTTGCTAATAATGCTCTCAATAGTGAAAAGATAACAGAAGCGCTAACAGATTGATATTGCTCTGACTTAATGTCATAAGAGTTGAGGTAATAAAGGCTCGAACTATATGACTTAGTTCGCTTTATTCCTGTTCTATACAATTTGTTAAAGGTGTTTTCATGTCCGTTCGCCGAATGTCTTCAATGATGTTGATAGGGCTGGTTATGATGCTTTCAGGGTGCTCCCTGCTCGAAGTCAAGATCGAGAGTCAAACCGTCCCTCTTACCAAACAAGAGCTCAATATGCGTCTTTTGACTCGTGAGTATGCGCAGCAGTTTTTTGCTCAGGTTGAGCAAGCAGCAGATGCACTACACGAACAATATGAGCCTCATGATAAAGTTCATCAATCTTATATTTTACTTTGGAAGATAAATGCTGAAGAAGGCATCCAAGCTTCTGCATACCAAGTGTCCCCAATGGCTGCACTGATTGATACATGGACTTTCACGCTACAAATGGAACAGTTTTTTATTACCGCTTCTGGTAATGAGCTCTTTGCGTCTGATGAGGCCAAGTTAGTTTCCGTTTATTTAGCGAAAGAGGTAGATAAACTGGCTCAATCTTTATTGAAGAAAGAAGCATACATCAAGACAAAAACGTTTGTTGCAGAGTTCGCCAAGCAGCATCCATTCGCTGATTTAAGCATGATTAGGACTCCGGCTTACCGTAGGTGGTTAGATGCAAACCAAATTAGCGAAGAGGAAGCCGTTACAACGCTAGGCACGATGCCAGAAGCACTCGGGGATGTCTCTGATCGTCTAAGTCTGGTATCAGAGCAGACACCAAAAATTATGACGTGGAAAGCGCAGTTGTTGGCCTTGAATAGCTCTGCCAGTATCGAAAAAGTCAATGCGGCGCTCAATAGTTTGCAAGTTACCGCTGATTCGATGAGGGATTTTATCGATAACAACCCAGAGTACATGCGCTATTTGGCAGAACAAATGGCGCTGGAGTTACAACCTTTGGTTGACGATATCGATCAAAGGACGGAGGCGCGTTTATCTCAGTTGGGTGAAGAACGCCAAGCTATAGAGCTGATGGTTGCCAGAGAGCGCCAAGAAATCGCACAGATCATTACCCATGAGCGCGAGAAGTTTGCTCAAGATATGGATCGAGTGTCGCAAGAGGTTGTGAATCTCGCCATGACTAAGCTGATTGAACTTGTCAAAAGTACCATCATCTACTTTATTCTGTTCATTGCCGTTATATTCTTTGCACCGCTTGGCTTGGGCTATTGGTTTGGGAAGCGTGCAGCCGTGAAAACGCCAGTCAAACAAAGCTAACGATTTGTTTTGGAAATAAAAAAAGAGCGCTTTAAAGTGCTCTTTTTTAGTATTGAATTCGGAAGGGAGGTTCTTCCTATCTCTGCGAAGTTAAGCGGTTTGCTGCTTTAATTCGCCTTCAGCTTCTTCAACTGCTTCTGCTGTTGGTTCGCACTTATCAACAAACCAACCCATGTAAGAAGTGAAGATCGTTACGATGATACATACAAAACTCAGCCACATGAACGGGGCATAAGACAGTGTAGCAACACCCAAAATACTGGCCATGTAGATACCGTTGTCACTCCAAGGGACCATACCTGAGGTTAGCGTGCCGCCAAATTCTGCGTTACGAGACAAATTCTTACGTTTGTAGCCTAGACGGTCATAGTTCTTCGCACAGATTTTTGGGGTCAGAATAAGTGAAACGTACATCGCTGAACCAAATACGTTGCCCATAAAGGCCGTACCAATTGTGCTTGTTGCCAATGAACCTGCACTTTGAACGCGTTTTTCAAACAGCTTCGCGATAGTCTCTAGCACGCCTACTTTATCTAGTAGACCGCCAAAACCAAGGCCGAATACGATAACCGCTACCGACCCAAGCATTGAAGACATGCCGCCACGGTTAAGGATTGAGTCAATGAAATCTACGCCAGATGAGATTGCAAACGGAGCCCAAGCCGTGTTGAACGCGGTTAGGAAATCGACATCTTGGATCATCACTGCCCAAATAATACCTAGCAGAGAACCAAAACTGATCACTGGGAATGAAGGCATACGCATCGCTAGAAGTGACAATACGATGATCACAGGAACAAATGAGTAAGGGGTGATGTAGAACTGCTGTTCCATCGCTTTAATGACAGAGTCTACCTGGCTCATGTCAACTTGACCTGCGTAGTGGAAGCCAAATGCAGTAAACATAATGCCTGTAATAATGTAGCTAATGAGTGCTATCGGCAACATACCTTTAATATGTTCCATCACTTCAACGTTAGACATAGATGAAGCAAGGATTACTGAATCCGATAGAGGCGACATTTTGTCACCAAAGTAACAGCCTGAAAGTACGGCACCTGCAGTGATTGGCGCAGGAACACCAAGACCTTGACCGATACCCATCATTGCAATACCTGCCGTGCCAGCCGCACCCCAAGATGTGCCAGTCGCTAGCGCAGTCAATGAACAGATGATCATGGTCGCCAGCAAAAAGATGGAAGGGTGGATTGCTTTAAGGCCGTAGTAAATAATGGTTGGAACAATACCACCAGAGATCCAAGTACCTACAAGCGCGCCAACGGCCAAAAGGATTAAAACGGCTCCAAGTCCATTGGAAATGCCATTTAGTGCTGCTTTTTCCAGATCTTTATACTGATGGCCAAGCTTTATGCCCAATATCATGACAATGAACCAACCGATGTATAGCGCTAGCTGAATCGGTAGGTCTAGCTTGGCTGTGAACGAAAATGCCAGCAGGAGAAATAAACCGAGCGAGATAAATACCTGTATCAAGCTTGGTAGGCGTGGTGTAACTTGCTTCATATGTGCCTCTGTCAATCTTGGAGCAATAGAGGAAGGCGCTCCTTGTTGTAATCGCGCATAACATACATTAACAAAAATTATATTTCGAACATTTGGTGTTTTATCTTGATGTTCGTCGGTAAAAACGTTTGCTTGTGAAATTAACTGTTAGTTTGTTTTAACTTTTTTGGTTTTAAATGTTGTGTAATGTGAAATTATTGTGCTTCATGTGTTATTTTCTCATTGAGTGGTAAGACCAATTAGGGGGCTAAAGTGCTTTCCCTACTTGAAAAATGGTTAAAACCGCAAACCAAACACTAAAAAATCTCGTGTAACCCGGTTTTTCAGAGGAAAAGGTTAAAAAACGCGCTTATTTACAAAATAGGGGTTGAGATTTTGCTGTGAAAAATTAACTATGGGGTAGGTTTTTTAATACATGGAGAGTTAATACGATGAGAGTTGGTTTAGTTGGTTGGCGCGGTATGGTTGGTTCAGTCCTTATGCAGCGTATGGTTGAAGAGAAAGACTTCGACCTAATCGAACCAGTATTCTACAGTACTTCTCAAGTTGGTATTCCTGCTCCTAACTTAGGAAAAGACGCAGGCTTACTGCAAGACGCGTATGATATTGAAAGCTTAAAACAGCTTGATGCGGTAATCACCTGTCAAGGTGGTAGCTACACAGAAAAAGTTTTCCCTGCACTTCGTCAGGCTGGTTGGAAAGGCTACTGGATTGATGCGGCCTCTACGCTACGTATGGCTGAAGATTCGATCATCACACTTGATCCAGTGAACTTAAAGCAAATCCAACAAGGCATCCACGGTGGCACGAACACATTTGTCGGTGGTAACTGTACGGTTAGTTTAATGCTAATGGGGCTAGGTGGTCTATTTGAGAAAGGCCTTGTTGAGTGGACAAGCGCAATGACTTACCAAGCCGCATCTGGCGCTGGTGCGCAAAATATGCGTGAATTGATCTCGCAAATGGGCGTTATCAATGACTCTGTTAGCTCTGAACTTGCAAACCCATCAAGCTCTATCCTAGATATTGATAAGAAAGTCGCGGATACAATGCGCAGCGGCTCTTTCCCTACCGATAAATTCGGTGTGCCACTAGCTGGTTCGTTGATCCCATGGATCGATGTGAAGCGCGATAATGGTCAGAGTAAAGAAGAGTGGAAAGCGGGCGCTGAGGCGAATAAAATTTTGGGTTCTCAAAGTTCACCTGTTCCAATTGACGGTACTTGCGTGCGTATTGGCGCGATGCGTTGTCACTCTCAAGCACTTACTATCAAGCTTAAACAAAATGTACCAATGGACGAAATCGAAGAAATCATCGCCACTCATAACGATTGGGTGAAAGTGATTCCTAACGACCGTGACATCACTGCTCAAGAGCTAACGCCGGCAAAAGTTACGGGCACAATGTCTGTACCAGTGGGTCGTCTACGTAAGATGGCAATGGGTGATGATTTCCTAAATGCTTTCACTGTTGGTGACCAACTGCTTTGGGGTGCTGCGGAGCCATTGCGTCGTACTCTGCGAATTATTCTGTCTGAGAAAGCATAATCACATCAATCCTTTATTTGATGACAAAATAAAAGAGCTCCTTAGGGAGCTCTTTTTTCATGCGTCGTCTTCTGTTCGAACGACTCTTTTGTCTGGATCGGCCAGTTCACTACCACAATGTTTACAGTAAATTGCGTCAGAGTCGTGCCCTGCGTGGGAGCAGTTTGGGCATTTCACCAATACTTTGTGCGATTGCATCTCTTGGTGTAATTCGGCAGTGAAAATACCTGTAGGTACCGCCAAAATGGAATAACCCAGTAACATGGTGAGTGATGCAAGCCCTTTACCCAGGTCTGTTTGAGGGACCAAGTCACCATACCCAACCGTTGTGATGGTCACGATCGCCCAATAAATACTTTTAGGAATGCTAGTAAATCCGTTTTCAGGTCCTTCAATGATAAAAATCAACGAGCCGAAAATCGTTACCATAATGGCGACGGAACTAAAGAAGATAAAAATCTTTCTGCGCGCCATAAGCAGTGAACGTAAGAGGATATTGGACTCTTGGAGGTATCGGACTAACTTGAGTATGCGGAATATTCGCATCACTCGCAGCGCCCTGATCACACCCATAAACGAAGCGGATGGGAAGAAGAGTGCTAAATAAGTGGGCAAAATCGCAAGTAAATCGACGACACCATAAAAACTCTTTGCGTAGGCGGCAGGTTTAGGAGAGCAATAAAGCCTTAGAAGGTATTCAATCGTGAATAGGCCAGTAAATGTGTATTCAATAAACTTCAGCTCTTTTTCCCACTCGGCCCGAACGGAGGGTATCGAATCTAACACCAGTACGATTAACGAACTGATGATCGCGATAATGAGAGCAATATCGAACGTTTTACCAGCTTTGGTATGAGTACCAAAAATGGTGACATATAGAGTATGTTTAAGAGAGTCAGTCGTCATGACAAAGCGATCCATTGTTGAATCGCTCTATCATACAATTTTATAGAAACTCAGGCTAATCCTGGAAATAAGTTGCGTAAGCCATTCGCAATGAACTCTATGCCAAGCGCGCCCAATATCAAACCCATGATACGAGTAATGACGTTGATTCCAGTTTGACCTAAAAATCGTACGATCAATGGGGCAGAACGGAATAATAGCCATGAACAAAGGCAGAACAAACCAATCGTAATACTAATGCCCACGGTATCGAACATGCTTGGGTAGCGTGCACCATAAACAATAGTCGAACTGATTGCACCAGGACCTGCCATTAAAGGCATTGCAAGAGGGACCACACCAATCTGTTCACGACTGACGTATTCCGTTTTCTCTTGTTTGTTCTGCTTATCTTCCCCCAGTTTACCGCTCATCATCGAGAATGCGATGCTAAGTAATAGCAACCCGCCAGCGACACGAAACGAATCCAGAGAAATACTGAACATGTCTAACAGTAACTGACCAGCAAAAAGCGAAATGATCAGGATGATCGCAACAGCCACATTTGCTGTTGTTGCCGTATTGCGCTTTTCGTCTGGTGTCATATGCCCGGTTAGTGACACAAACACAGGCATGATACCAACAGGGTTTACTGCGGCTACCAAACCGAGAAAAAACTGCAAGAAGATAGCAAGTTCAAAAGTTTGCATGTTGCGTACTCATCAAAGTTCACATTAGTGAAAAGGAGAAGGGGTAATTTGGGCGTAATGTAAGGCAAAAGTTAGGTTGTAAGAAATGAAAAAAACTAACGCATTCCCTGCCATTTAAGTGAGAAAAACTAATTCTTTAATAAACTGTATCTAATCTGGAAAGGAAATGTTACGCATAAGGTTGCTGATAAATTGCACTGTTTTACATAAACGTTAACATTCGCACATTTTTGATAAAAACCAAGGTGGTTTGTAGAGAGATGTATTCGGTTCGATATACTCTCAGTAGCACAAAGAATTGGGCCTACATGTAATTTTGTTGGTCAAAAATGAAACTTTTTTACAGGTTGTTGTAGTTTCTTTTATTTATTTGTCCATTTGCTTCTTTTTTACTCAATAAAAAATGAAAGTTAATTTATTTGTTTATCAGTGATTTATGTCATTTTGGTGTGATGAGGCACCACTTTGGTAGTATTTAGGTGGTGAGAACTGATCCAAGTCAATTTTTTTCACACTCTGAAATATTATACTCAGTCCTGAAAGCAATTTACTAAGACGTTTGTTTTCTAAGTGACTGATAAACAGTAAAAACGATAAGTAATAGCCTTAGTAAAAAGTTTTTAATATTTGTTAATTTTAGGAGATTCCCTATGCCTGTAACTAATATGGCTGAACTAGATGCAATGGTTGCTCGCGTTAAGAAAGCGCAAGAAGAGTTCGCTACTTACTCTCAAGAGCAAGTAGATAAAATCTTTCGTGCAGCATCGCTTGCAGCTAACCAGGCCCGTATCCCGCTAGCTCAACAAGCGGTAGAAGAATCTGGTATGGGTATTGTTGAAGATAAAGTAATCAAGAACCACTTCGCTTCTGAGTTTATCTACAACAAATACAAAGACGAACAAACGTGTGGCATCTTAGAAGAGGATGACAACCTAGGTACTATGACTATCGCTGAGCCTGTAGGCATCATCTGCGGTATCGTACCAACGACTAACCCAACTTCTACAGCGATCTTCAAATCTCTAATCTCTTTGAAGACTCGTAACGGTATCATCTTCTCACCACACCCACGTGCGAAAAACTCAACTAACGATGCAGCTAAACTCGTTCTAGATGCAGCAGTAGCAGCAGGCGCACCAAAAGACATCATCGGTTGGATCGACCAGCCTTCTGTTGAGCTTTCAAACGCTCTAATGAAACACGATGACATCGCTCTTATCCTTGCAACTGGTGGTCCAGGCATGGTTAAAGCCGCTTACTCTTCTGGTAAGCCAGCAATCGGTGTAGGTGCAGGTAACGTTCCGGTTGTTATCGATGAAACAGCAGACATCAAACGTGCTGTTGCTTCTATCCTTATGTCTAAGACTTTCGACAACGGTGTAGTATGTGCTTCTGAGCAAGCTGCAATCGTAGTTGATGAAGTATACGACGAAGTGAAAGAGCGTTTTGCTTCTCACAAAGCTTATGTCCTAAGCAAAGCAGAAGCTGATAAAGTTCGTAAAGTGCTTCTTATCGATGGCGCGCTAAACGCGAAAATCGTAGGTCAGCCAGCAGCAGCAATCGCTGAAATGGCAGGCGTTAAAGTTCCAGCAGACACTAAAGTTCTTGTTGGTGAAGGTCTGGGCAAAGTATCTCACGATGACGCATTCGCTCACGAGAAACTATCTCCAACTCTAGGTCTATTCCGTGCTGACAACTTCGAAGACGCGGTTGCTCAAGCGGTAACTATGGTTGAGATTGGTGGTATCGGCCACACATCTGGTCTTTACACTAACCAAGATACTAACGCTGACCGTATCCGTTACTTCGGTGACAAGATGAAGACAGCTCGTATCCTAATCAACATCCCGACTACTCACGGCGGTATCGGTGACTTGTACAACTTCAACGTTGCGCCATCTCTAACGCTAGGTTGTGGTTCTTGGGGTGGTAACTCTATCTCTGAGAACGTAGGTCCTAAACACCTAATCAACAAGAAAACTGTAGCGAAGCGAGCTGAAAACATGTTGTGGCATAAACTACCTAAGTCAATCTACTTCCGTCGTGGTAGCCTTCCAATCGCACTGGGCGACCTAGAAGGTAAGAAACGTGCATTCCTAGTAACTGACCGTTTCCTATTCAACAACGGTTACGCAGATGACGTAGTAAGCCTACTAAAAGCTCAAGGCATGGAAGTTCAAACATTCTTCGATGTTGAAGCTGACCCAACACTGTCTGTAGTAGAAAAAGGTGCGGCTCAAATGGCTAGCTACCAACCTGACGTTATCCTAGCGCTAGGCGGTGGTTCACCAATGGATGCAGCGAAAATCATGTGGGTAATGTACGAACACCCAGAAACTCACTTTGAAGAACTAGCAATGCGCTTTATGGACATCCGTAAACGTATCTACAAGTTCCCTAAAATGGGTAAAAAAGCTGAGCTTGTATGTATCACTACAACTTCAGGTACTGGCTCAGAAGTTACTCCATTCGCGGTTGTTACTGACGACAAGACTGGTGCTAAATACCCACTAGCTGACTACGAAATCACGCCAAACATGGCAATCGTTGATGCTAACCTAGTAATGAACATGCCTAAGTCTCTAACAGCATTTGGTGGTTACGATGCAGTAACTCACGCTCTAGAAGCTTACGTATCAGTTCTTGCTAACGAATACTCAGATGGCCAAGCTCTTCAAGCACTTAAGATGCTAAAAGAGTACCTACCATCAAGCTATGCGAACGGTGCAAATGACCCAATCGCTCGTGAGAAAGTACACAACGCAGCTACTATCGCTGGTGTTGCATTTGCGAACGCATTCCTAGGTGTTTGTCACTCAATGGCTCACAAACTGGGTGCTGAGTTCCACTTGCCACACGGCCTAGCTAACGCACTACTTATCTCTAACGTGGTACGTTACAACGCGAACGACAATCCAACTAAACAAACTGCGTTCTCTCAATACGACCGTCCACAAGCACGTCGTCGTTACGCTGAAGTTGCTGACCACCTAGGCCTAAGCCAAGAAGGTGACCGTACTGCTCAGAAGATTGAACGTCTACTAGCATGGTTGGATGAACTAAAAGTTAACCTAGACATCCCAATGTCTATCCAAGCGGCAGGTGTTGCTGAATCAGATTTCGTAGCGAAACTGGATGAGCTAGCGGTAGAAGCGTTCGATGACCAATGTACTGGTGCGAACCCACGTTACCCTCTAATCAGCGAACTTAAAGATGTGTTGATGGCTTCTTACTACGGTAAAGCATTTGTTGAAGGCGAAACTTTCGAAGGTACAACTGTTATCAAGAAGAAAGCAGACCAAGAAGCAGCAAAAGCAGCACCTAAAGCAAAGAAAGAAAAAGCTGACGCGTAATTAAAAAATCGAGTGAGCAAGGTTTTCGCTAGCACGGAACCTTAATCGGGAAAAGGTTAAAGCCCCAGTCAAATGACTGGGGCTTTTTTTATTTTGGTGCAGGAGTTACATCTGGCTTGGGAAAACAGAGTTGCTGTGTATGCTTACACTTCGGTCGCAACTACTCGGCCACTGAAGTATTCATTCGCGACGATGTATGCTGTGTTGCGGACTAGTTCGTCTTGGATCTCAGCCCAGTGCCTCTCGTTGAGCTCTTCTTTTGTATGATTTACCGAGGGAATAACGCCGCCCACTCGAATGTTGAATGGTGTGAGTTCTTTTGCCCAGCTGTGAGTAAAACCTGACACCAACGCCGCCATGCTTTCAACTCCCGTAAAGTCTTCATGGTTGTCATGAGAAATGACGTTAACAATGACGCCTTTCTTGTTTCTGGCTCGAAAGCGCTCTGCTCCTACTTGGCCGTAGGTATAAAGGAAGCGTGCCGCAGACGACAAGTGATCAATGTAAGTACTCATTGGTTCTGGCGCCATTAAGCCAGGCATAGGAGAGCTAGTCCAGCAATTAACAATCACATCTGGTGTCGCACGTAGCTGTGATTCTATCTGGTCAAACAATAAGTTAATGGACGTTGTGTTATCACTACACACATTCATCGCATACACTTTGTCAGTGAAAGCGCTGATTTGCTCATAGCTCGCTCTCAAAGCGCTAGAATTTTGGTCACAAAGAATCAACGTTGCTCCAAGGTGAGCAAAGTGATTTGCACAGGTTCTTCCTATAACCGAACCTGCAGACGTGACGAGAATAATTGATTCTTTGATATCCATAGCACCTTCACTGTATCCATATGTGAAAAACAATACACCAGTGGTTTGTGCTAATAGCATGGTTGAAATTCGTTGGGTTCAGTGTGAAAGGCTTCAAACTAACGCTTTCGAGTGAGGACTATTGTGCGGTAATTTGTAAGATGTCACATTTCTGACGTGTAGGTATTGCAAGCTATTGGATAAAAAGCGGATCTCTATGCTTTAGCTTGAATTTGATGCTGACGTTGAGCCGTCACTAGCTGATTATATAGCCCAGCATCTGGGATCAGTTGTTTGTTGCGTTCGCCCAATCTGCGTCGCTCATGACCAGATAGGTTGTGATAAACCTCCTCTGGTAGGTTGAATGTGTCTTCAGGCAGGTAAGTCAGCGCATCTGGTTTTAGGTAATGGCTCAGCTTTGCGGAAGGCAATCCTGCATCGTGAAACTGTTTCGCTTGTTCAGCTGCGAGTTCATAGCTGCTGCCATCAGAACGAAGAGCTTGAGGTTGCGATAAACCCAATTGTTGGCGAAGAATACTATCACTGGTGATGACTTCCTGGACCTCTTCAACCGGGACCACATCGCGAACATCATTAGAGAACATAGACAGAATCAGTGAGAAATCCGCACGACGACCTTCGTGTACGGCATGGTTAATACCATTACCGAACTGAAGTTCGTTGATAATTGCAGCTTTGTCTAACGTATGAATTTGCATGATGTTCCTCGCTCGATGCTCTTTTAACGGCGTGGATAAGAAGAACTTTAGTAAAAGAGGGAATTATTTAAAGGTGCTAGGGAAGGCGAAACAAAAAAGCCCGCTAAATAGCGAGCTTTTGAATAAGACTAAATTGAACTTAGGGGAAGTATATTACTTCGCTAGGTTCTCAGCTACGAAGTCCCAGTTTACTAGAGCCCAGAAGCCGTTCATGTAATCAGGACGTACGTTGCGGTAATCGATGTAGTACGCGTGTTCCCATAGGTCAACAGTTAGAAGTGGTGTTGTACCTTCTTCTGTTAGAGGAGTAGCAGCGTTAGAAGTGTTAACGATCTCTAGAGAGCCATCAGCTTTCTTAACAAGCCAAGTCCATGAAGAACCGAAGTTGTTGATTGCTGAATCAGTAAACTTCGCTTTGAATTCTTCAAAAGAACCGAATGCTGCGTTGATTGCGTCTGCAACTGCGCCAGTTGGCTCGCCGCCCGCATTTGGAGCAAGACAGTGCCAGTAGAACGTGTGGTTCCAGATTTGCGCTGCGTTGTTGAATACGCCACCAGTAGAAGTCTTGATGATCTCTTCTAGAGTTTTGCCTTCGAACTCAGTACCAGGGATAAGACCGTTAAGCTTAACAACGTAAGTGTTGTGGTGCTTACCGTGGTGGTAGTCTAGAGTCTCTGCTGAGATGTGTGGTTCTAGTGCGTCTTTCGCGTAAGGAAGAGCTGGTAGTTCAAATGCCATTACTCGATTCTCCATTGATTTGAAAGGATGACCTTTCGATTGCTTCCAGTGTTTTTTTATAGCTATGTCGCCTTTAAGGCTGACTTGCTAAGTATTTTAGCAAGTTTTTACTTTATTAAAACCCCGATATGAAAATATTTTAAGAGGTTAGCAGTGGTGAAGTGCTGCATTGCTCGCCAATGAGCAACCTAAAATTAAGCCTTATTAATTATATGGTTTTTATTCTGTCGTTATTGAGTAGAATGTGGCAAATAAATAAAGTTCAAACCCATGAATGAGGAAGCGATGGAAACTATCGACAAAATCAAACAGCAGATCTCTGAAAACTCAATCCTGCTGTACATGAAAGGATCACCGAAACTACCTAGCTGTGGTTTCTCTTCTCAAGCGTCACAGGCACTAATGGCATGTGGTGAGAAGTTCGCTTACGTAGACATTCTGCAAAACCCAGATATCCGTGCTGAGTTACCAAAGTACGCGCAATGGCCAACTTTCCCTCAACTATGGGTTGAAGGTGAGCTTATCGGCGGTTGTGACATTATTCTAGAAATGTTCCAAAAAGGTGAACTGCAGCCTCTAATCAAAGAAGCAGCAGCGCGCGCTGAAGATCAAGCTGAGTAATTCGTAAATACTCACATTTAGCGATAGAATACGAAGGAGCCGTACTGGCTCCTTTTTCTTTTTAGGTTAGTGGAATGAACATAAAGCTTTGTTCTAACTGCCTATCTCGTAAACCTCGCGAAGCCATGTTAATCCCGCCTAGTGTATACAAAAATTCCAGTATGAATTTTGATGTATATTGGCGTGTAATTACGATGTATGCTGCCATCTATTTCGTAAAGTCGTTTTCAAACATCATTGCTTACACGTCTTTGATAAGGGAGTTGCTACAAATGGTATTTGGTTAAGGAATTACACTAAAGGCAATTTAACTCCCCAGAATTTTTAGGCCAACTTATTTCGGCACAAAATGCACTCGAAGAGTAAGCCCCATCATAAATCAGCATTGGACGCTAAGAACCAAGTTTTGGGAGGATTATGACAGTTTACAAGATAATAGATAATTTAAGAGAATTTCAAACGGTCTGCTCTGGTCCCGATGAAATCGCTAGCCAGTTAGGTGACTTCGACTATTTTGAGAGGATCTTATTACAGGCTATTAAAAACCAATCTCTGCAAGATATTTGGAAGCCTGTGGAGGTAAAGTTTCAAGATGTATTTAAGTACAATTCTCTATTGCCTGATATTAGTTTATGGGCGCGAACATACCTTGTTTTATCTCCGAGGGCATATGAAATATTGAATGCTGATCTAAGTGAACACGGGGAGTTTTTACCTGCTAACTACCAAGGTGGGCAATGGTATTTATATGCATCACTGACTTTTGGACAGGAAAACAAGAGAAAGTGTGTAGAAAAAATCGCATATGGGAGCCGAGATGGGTTAGATACCCTTGTTTTTATTGACGATGATGTTAAAGACAAAATGGTTTTCAAGTCTCGGTTAGAAGGAGCGGGCACCTTGTACTGTACAGATAAGTTTAAGGCTTTGTGTGAACAAAATCAGCTCAATGGCATCATGTTTTCTTCTAATTTGACAGATCCATTTAATTAGTGATTTTTATTAATATGAAAATACTATTTCTCTGATTTTGAGGTTTGTAAGCACTGTAATGGTCGACGAGAAAATTAGCTTTCTCCTCTAAAACGCAGCTTTTTTAGGCCTGTTTCCTTCATGAAAAATGATTTGAAAAGTAACTTACCCATAGGTAGCACTTGGTAGTAAAACATGAGGAGTTGATAGATTAATGACGGTTTATAAAATTTTCGACTGTCACAATGAATATAAAATCGTGAGCACTACGCCTAGTTCTGTAGCTAGGCAGTTAGGTGACATGGATTTAATAGAAAAAATCTTTGTGCAGCCATTAGAAAACTTTTCTTTCAAAAGTATATGGGGTGAAGTAGATATTGAGTTTGAAGATGTTCTCAAGAAAGACTCATTACTTCCTGATATCAGTTTATGGTTACGGGTTTTCTTAGTGCTTTGCCCTAAAGCTTATGCATCTTTAAAAGAGCCATTGAGCAAAGTAGGCGAGTTCTTATCGATTCGCTATAAAGAAGAGGAATGGTACCTGTATACACCGTTGGAGTTTGGGCAAGAAGATGAAGATAAGTGCGTCCAAAAAATTGAATATGGCAGCTTAGCAGGTGTAGAGGTGTTAGTATTTAATGAAAGCGACGTTGCAGAAAAGGTTGTTTTCAAGTCAAAGATGCTAGGAGCGAGCTTTCTGTATTGTACTGAACATTTTAAGAGTTTGTGCGAACAAAATGAGCTAGGTGGGCTAGAGTTCTCAGCTGACAGACTTGTTTATCTAACCTAAGATCTACAATGAAACTTAACACGCCTCGTATAGACTGGCTTTAGAGCGAATTATTAAGATAAAGCAGTTTTTCAACTTATGAGACTGTATAATTACTCTGAGATTTTGAGATGATTTTAAAGGTTTAATTATTAAAGTGGATATAAAGCTTTATTATGTGTCGCCACCTTGCCTAACCTTCTTAATCCTTGCTATCCCTTGCTATACATAGAGTATAAGTAATTCATCAATCTGACTGTGACCTATAAATCACGACAAAAGCTGACCTTTGTCGCCATTTTGTCGCCATAATTGGCGACTAGATACTAAGATTTGTTAGTGGGTTGAAACGTACGGCATCACTCAGGTGATTTGGCGAAAAATGAGCGTAAATCATAGTGTGATCGATGTGCTGATGACCGAGGATTTCCTTAAGAACAAGAATGTTGCCGCCATTAGTCATAAAGTGACTTGCGAAGGTATGACGTAAAACGTGAGTCGCTTGTCCTTCTGGTAAATGGGGGAGGGCTTTAGTTAACCACTTGTATGCTACGCCGTAACCGCAAGTAAAAAGGCGGTCATTGGTTGGCTTATAAATTTGGTTATACAACTCTTCAGAAATTGGTACTGTTCTGTTGCGCTTACCTTTGGTGTTGTTGTAGGTAATGCGGTATTTCGTCAAGTTAGAACCCTTCAGATAAATAGCTTCCCTGATACGCGCACCAGTCGCTAGGCAAACTTTATATATCTTCGTTAGCTCATCACCAATCGGGCTTTGTTGAGCTACTTCAAACAGGAGATGAATCTCTTGTTCGGTCAGGAACGCAAGCTCAGACTCAGGCTTTTTGATTGCCTCAATACCGCTAACCGGATTTGGTAGCTTCCACTCACCAAGCTTTATTAACTTGTTGAACATCGCTTTTAGCAACCCAAAGTCCACATTGTTGGATGCAATAGAAAGCTCTTTGTGTTCTTGGCCACGCCCCTTGTTCATGCGGGCTGCTCGGTAAGTCGCGAGGTGTTTCGAGTTTAGTTGAGCTGCGATCGGGTCGCTTAAGTCTTCAACCATATTCCCTAAACGTAGACGAGTATGTTCTCCAGATTTCAGGTTCTTTCCGTGGAGCATGTACCAAAGTTCCACCAAGTTAGATAATCGACGGTGATCGGGTTTACTCCCTAACCATGGTTTGTCATCCACCTCTTTCATTAGATGCAACTCAAAAGCGGTAGCTTCGCCTTTGGTTGCAAATCGTTTACGGACACGTTTTCCTGCTCGACCTTGTGGGTAGCACTCGCATAGCCAAGGTTTTTTACTGCCGTCTTTAAGGTTTCGTGTAGTCATCTCAGTATAAACTTTACTGTTTTTATATACAGTATTTCTATGTCGGAGATTTTGCAATGTTTAAGTGGATGATGAACGAACAGGAATGACAATAATATAGTTGGTGCTATCAGGTGTGATTAAAGACGCTGTGTGGTGGAGTTTTTCTTATGAATTGTATTTATATGCAAAAAGTAACATTATGAGGGCGTCAACCAATCATTTTGAAGGCTAGCGAGGGTTTGTACTATGTTTGGAGTTAGAAAGTGAATGTTGAACAAGAACCGACGTGGGTTGGAGGAATATTGAAACTGTATCGAACCTTATTTGGGGTTGAAAATCTAATTCGGGCGCTGAACTTTTTTAGTGTCGTTGTAATTCTTGTATATTTATATTCAATGTTCATCCATCCCTTTATTGAAGGAAAGTGGAGTTGGCAGTATGTACATGGCGTGTGGTACTCATGGCAGGCTCTCAATGTGGGCATGCTAGCTTTTGGCTCTAGCTTGATTGCGTTTAACATATCTCGATATCATGTCACTAAACAGTTAGAAAGAGAATTTATAGCAGCTAAGGCTTTCTTGCCACAAGCGCTCAATGAATTATGTGACTATCTTAGAAAAAGCGCTAAGGTACTGAGTGAAGCATATGAAAACTCGAAAGAACCTAGGCGCAAGAGAAATGCTCTAAAGACTGAAATACCAGACACATATGAGCGTCATATCCCTATTTTCAAAGAATGTATAAAATCGGCAACGCCGGATGTAGCTGAATATTTGGCAAATATATTAATGCTACTGCAGATTCATGATGCAAGAATGAGAGCTATTCCGACGGATAGCTCAGGCAATCGATCATATAGAAAGTCTTGCTTGTATTCTTTAGGAGAACTTCAAGTATTGGTGGATGATTTGTTTGACTATGCTAGAAATGAGAAGCCATTTTCTGATTGTAAATTGACGATGGACAAATTTTCTAATGCATTCGCTGCGCTAAGTTTGAATACGTCGATACGGAATGAGCTAGAAGAGTACGTCAAAAACAAGCAATTTTAGTTAGGCTTGTTCAGGCAAAGGAATGATACCTCTACTATTGAACGATAGAGGTAAGTCAAGCTAGAGCATGCTCTCTAGCTTGACGCGGCACTTACACCAAATCTGTTTTTATATACAGTGTTAGTCTTTGATAATAGTCAAATTTTGCTCCAAATATAAGCAACCCTTCTCAAATGAGCATTAAGGTGCTTAACATACTCGTTTTATATGAATATCATACTTGTAGATATATAAGCTTGAGGTTTAATGAAAGTGGTTGGTAACAAAAATAAGTGGTGGGAAAAGCGTACACCCCGTTCGGTTGACTATTTGAAGCTCTGGAAAGAAAACCCCCGTTTTGATACGGCAGAAAGCCAATCGAGAATAAAGTTAGCTGACTTTGCTGAAGAAATTATCAATGAACCTTCAGACAAAGCGAGCTTTTTTGAGCTCATTAAATCGATCATCAAACTCGGCTTTATGGATTTTGAACCCATTGTTGTTTGGAAAGACGAGACTGAACGCTATATTGTTGCAGAAGGAAATCGTCGTATTTTGGCTCTCAAACTGCTGCGGAATCCAGAGAAAGCGCCTAAATCAATTCGTAAGTTCATTTTGCAGCAGTCAAAGCTCATTGACCGAAACGACATTGAAAAAGTGCAAGTCTGTGTAGCACCAAGCCTAGAAGCAACACGCTGGTATGTTTTACAGCGTCATTCGACTAGCTCTATTCAGAAACCGTGGCAGCGTTTGCAGCAACAGCGCTTCATTGTGAGTTTGTATGATGAGTACGAACACGATATTGATAAAATTATATCAGTCACAGGTTTTACTCGTTCAGAGATAATTCAGGCACTCAGATATGTTCAGTTGCGTGATTTAGCTACTCGTAAACAAGTTACAGACTTGATGAGTGAGGAAGAAAAAGAGCTGATTTATAGCAACCGTATATCTATGACTATTCTAGAGCGTTGGTTTGCTAGTGAGTCAGTTCGAGATCGGTGGGGAGTTCAGTTTGATGGAATGAAAGTTAAAATAACTTCGAACGAAGATAGTTTTCTCCATGCGTATGGTAAGTTTCTTAAACTGATGTTTAATATTGAACCCAATGACTTAGACTTTGCTGTGAACACTCGTTCGATACCAGAAAGGAACGAGAGTATATTTGCTGTACTTCCAGAAGTTACTTTCCCAGAAAATGGAAAAGAAAAAGTACTTTCAACATCGATAGACTCTCCAGAAAAAATCGAACCGAACAGTCCTAGTAATGGTACGGAACCTAAAGCTGAAACAACCAATAACGTTAATGAGCAAGCTAGTGTATCTGGTTCTACTCAAATTAAGTTGGACGTACCAGTTAAGCTTAAGAGTAATAGACTTCGAATGGTCATTCCCCAAACGACGATCAAGGTGCATAGCGCAAAACTCAATAGCCTATTTGCTGAACTAAAAAAAGTGCCAGTGCATCTTTATACTCATTCGGCATCTATAACTCTTCGCGTATTTCTTGATCTTTCAGTCGATGATTTTATTCGTAGAAATGAATTAGAAAAGCTCGTGGCCAAACAGTACAACAAAGACTACAATCATACTATCCTCCAGCAACGTCTTAAGTTTTTGTGCGATAGTCATGTAAAGGAAACACAAGCAAACAAGGTTATCAGTAAGCTACTTCAGCCAAACAATGAACACAGTTTAGATACGTTGAACAGCTATATGCATGGACATGAAACCCATAAAATTGATTATAGATTTGTAAATGGCTTTTGGGATATGCTTACGCCCCTGCTAAAAGTCCTGATTGAATTGAAGGAAAGATAATGTTTTATTCACCGCTAAGGTATCCAGGTGGGAAGTCCAAGCTTACCGCATATGTCGTGGAGACTCTCAAGCTAAATGGGCTTGAGGGGGGAACGTACGTGGAGCCATTCGCCGGTGGGTGTGCAATCGCATGGTATCTACTTTTAGAAGGGCATGTTGAAAATGTGTGGGTTAACGATTTAGACCCTGCGATTCATGCTTTCTGGTATAGCGTGTTAAATCGAACTGATGAGCTTTGTCAGTTGATAGAAAACACCGACGTTACAATAGAAGAGTGGTTCAGACAAAAGGAAGTTTATTCCAATGACAAGACTAACTCTCTTCAATTGGGATTTGCGACGTTTTTCTTAAATAGAACAAACCGTTCTGGGATCATTAAAGCTGGTGTGATCGGTGGTCTAGAGCAAAATGGTAACTACCTACTAGACTGTAGATATAACAAAGAAAGATTGACTCAGCAAATTAGGGCTATTGCTGCGCGTAGGGAAAACATAGTTTTAACTAATGTCGACGCTACATTGTTTATTGATGAATACCTACCAGATATCGACGGCCCATGTCTCGTTAATATCGACCCGCCTTACTATGTTAAAGGCAAAGGTCTTTACCAAAATTTCTTTAAGCATGATGATCACTATCGTCTTTACCGCAGTGTGAGAAATATTCAGCATCCTTGGATTGTAACCTATGATGATACTCCCGAGATTGCTGGTATATACGCAGAGTTTGATCCACAACCATTTGGTCTAACATATACGGCACAAACAAAACGCAAAGGCTCTGAGCTTATCATTCATAGCCCAACTATCCATAAGGTATTGTTTAAACCTGACATCTCATTTAATGAACTGAGAAAGTTAAAAAATCTTGGTAAACCACTAAAGTAAAAGGGCTCCATTAGGAGCCTTTTTATTATTCGGTATGTTTCAATATTTCTTCGTGAATTTTCTTGAATCTAGAAACAAAATCTTCTTTTACTTCTGGGTATGCCTCAAAATATCGCTTATAGAGGTGACTGGCATGGCGCCCCCAATTATTTGTTCCTAATTGTCTGTTGTACCAAGCTTTTGCTTTACCGCGATCTAATAATATATCGTTAAGAGTAAAATCTAGAAAGCAATGTTGTTTAGAATAGTCTGGATTCTTAGATGTCCAAAATGAATCTGCTTCAGGTAGGTTATGCAAGAAATTAGCTAAAGTTCCTTCAGGTCTTTGCTCCCCAGGTATGCATATAAAATTTTTGAGGCGCCTTTTCTGTAAAATAGGAGCTGCATCCCCATCCAAGACAACGATGGAATGCGGGAATGTAAAAGTTGGAACTTTTTTTGTAGCCATTTGAACATAATTACCACAGCCTAAACTTATATCTGAAAAGGCAATGTTATTTACAGTCCTTCCTAGTGATGCCTTCACAAAATGTATACACTCAGGATCTTCTGTATAAATTGTAAGTTTTGGCTTAGGCGGTACTGGCTCTCCTAGTGATAACTTTAAATTATGAAGTATTCGATCATATTCAAGATTGTCATCTATAAGAACTTTTCCATCCTGCTTTTTAAGATAAATGATTTTTACCTTTTTGGCTTTACGTTTTGAAAGAGCATCTGCCTTTTTAAGTAGTTCTAAAGAGTGCGTTGTCGCAATTACTTGGATTTTGTAATCTCGACAAATTTCCATAAAAGAATCAAGTAACTTAATTTGAGAGCCAGGATACAATGTTGCATCTATCTCATCTATAGCTAAAATACCCCCTTCATACTTCTCGCCATACTTGTCTTTCAATCGTTTGAAAGACAAGATGGCTAATAAAATTTTGCCTATATTATCTTGGCCTGCAGAGTTTGTATTCCAATCATATGTCTTTGTGCTAACACCTAAAGTAGCTTTGTTTGGACTTTTTACATAATCAACAGAGTTTAATACCTCTGAATGATTAATCATTATCTTTTTATAGTAGGTAGAGAACCAAACATTTTCTTCTTCGGTTAGGGTGACATCAGTGCTCGTTGATATTTTAGAATCATCTTCTTCACCTATTGGAATCAATCGTTTGAGGCTAAGGTAAATAACTGGTAGTTGGATATAGCCACTTCCTGCAGACCGATCGCCTTTTCTCCAAAAACGAATCTTTCCTTTTTCTTTATCTCGAGAAATACTTTCAAGGGTAAAAGGTTTATTGTTGTTTTTTAAATGTAGAGTCCACTCATGTTGTTTGGCTTGGTCAAATATTGGAGATAAGCGAAACTTATCTTTGAATCTGGAGCGAAAATTGTCTCCTGATAACGGTAATTCACCATGTAATGGATGATCTTCATCAGTTATTGTAAACGGTTGGGATAACATCCCTAATAATGTGCTCTTTTGGGTGCCGTTTTGGCCTGCTATTAGAGTAACCCATTCACCTAATGTAAATGCCGTATTCTCGAAAGCTCTAAACCTCGAAATGTCAACTTTATCGATAATCATTGTCTAACTTATTTTGCTATTGAGTGAATATGGATGTTGTACCATATAAAATGTCAAAGCTTAACGTTAGGATAAAAATCTGATGATACTCGTCACGTAACGGAAGATATATTTACTTATATCTATGTTTTTAGCGTGACTGCTACACGACCAATTACTTTTATAGCTTTCTCTGAAACTTCTACGGTGCTATCACCAAACACAACAGCCAGTTTTTTGCCTGGTAAGCGCTGGATATGATTGATCGACAAAGTACCGTCAATATCTATTAAGTATTTGCCCGAAGCTGGGTTTGTAGAGCTTTTGTCAACGAGATATATAGCTTCATTAGTTTCAACTTCAATTGTCGCGTCAGCTTTGAGGTTAAAGCTGTTAAACCTGCGGATAGCGTAAGGTAACTCACCAGTATCTAAAAGCTCCCCATTGGTCAGGCAATAGCTTTTGATCTGGACTGAGTTGTGTTTAGGTGAAGTTGTAGCGCTTGCTTCTTCGGCAGTACATTTTGTCGCTGAGTGAGCCTTAAACCGGTCCTCTGGCTTTAACGCCAAATCCACCATTGGGATTCCCAAAGCTAAATGAGCTCTTACCATGAGTTCATGGGAAGTTCGATTATGAGTATTCCAAGTGCTAAAAGTGCTTTTTGGTACGCCATATACGAACGCCATTTCTTGAAAGTTCTTACATCCCGTCAAATCCTTCAAATTTTCTGTGAAATCAGTGCCTTTCAAATAATCGAAAGGTTCTATTTTACGAATGCTCATGACTTAAAGTTCTCGTTTTCGAATTAATTTGTCATTTTTTGTTGAAAGTTCGAGAATGACGATCAATAATTCTTGTGTGTTTCGGAAGTCACGCCGACCAAAGCAAGAGACAACCGAAGAAGATAGACATAAATACAAGGATATCACCATGTTAACGTACAAGATACCTCCACTAAGTCCATATGTGACTTACGAAGAATACTCCCGCCTTACTGGTTTACCTATGGGCACCATCAAGCAATACGTGACTGAAGGTCGCGTCATCATCAAGCCCAAAGACAAACGCCGCGATAAGCCATTGATTAACATGGTTGCTATGCACGAAATGGCGGCACGTGAAGCCATTGCTGCACTTGGGTAAGTAATGGGCCTTTACTCTCTTGTTCTAGCTAAAATGCACAGCCTAATGTGGCTAAATGTGTTTACGTTGGTTGTCATTCTCGTACCGCCTTTCATGTAAGAGTGTGGATCATGGACTCAAATATCGCTATGTGCGGATTCCGCGAACGCAAACAGCAATCTTTTAACGCTGCATGTTGCGACTTCGCCATCAATCACAATATGGAAAAGCTGGCTCCACGCGTTGGCCTGACTGGGAGAATGCTGCGTAACAAGCTAAACCCAGAACAGCCTCACAAACTGGACCCTGTGGATTTGGCATTGCTGAGTAAAGAATCCGGCGATTACACCATTGTCAACACACTCTTTGCTGATCTAGGTGTCGTGACGGTTCAGTTACCTCAAGACGGGGAAGATAAGAACCTTTTAGAGCGCACGTTACTTAACAACCAATATTCAGGTGAGCTGTCTAGCGATGCAATGCACATGTGCAGTGCAGACCGTTTACCCCGCAGTCAAAAGCGCAAAACCATTGCCAAGGTTCAAGCGGCCATCGGCAACTTAGTTTTGTTCGTCAACGATTTAGAAAACCGCACCACCGGCTTTCAGCCACTCATGCAAATGGGCACAGATTTCCTCGCCAACGGTGCGCCACTTCCGGGCTTAGCCTAAGGAGAGCCAATGAGTCAGTTAGCTATTCAACAGGAACAACAAAACCAAATACCCAACGCCAACGAGAGCATTGCCGCTTGCAAAGCTTTGTTCAATGGTTCCGCTACACGCGGCAAGTTGAAGCAGTTGTGGAACGCGATGCCACCACGCTTTCGCGGTATGGTTTTAGTAGCCGGTGATCTGAAAGCCTCGGAGCATGTGCGAGAGTTTGAAAGCTTTAATGATTTGGAGCTTCAAAAAATCCGTGACGGCATGCAACAGATTAAAGAAATCGCAACGTTGTTCGATCGCAATCTTGGTGACGTTCGACGCCTCAAGCATTGCCAATTCAGCAGTACGCATTAATTCTCCAAGCCTTTGCTCCTGTAACAGGGGGCTTTTTTTGTCTTAGCGTAGGAGCATAAAAGATGAATCTAAATGAAGTCGCAAACAAACTCGCGATCCAAACAACTATTAATAGTCTGTTCGCTTTGGCGTTGGATAGCTCAGATGTCATCAGTATTCGTATCGAGTATTCATCAAAAATGAGCCTTATCAACGTGATTGTGTTTGATGAAAACACAACGAATTACGCTCACAACGTTGTGTTAATTGATAAAGAGCGTGCGCTTGAAGAACTACTGAACATTGAAGATTACTTGATCGAACGCATTGCCGTTCGTCGCGATGAGAAAGAACTGGAGGCTGATTTATGCAATACGCCGCAATAATGCTTTGTCCTGCTGGCGGTGTTATCCGCCATGAAGAAACTCAAGAAGTTGCCAATGTAATGGTTGGCGACTTCGACTCACTAGACCAAGCCATCGAACAAGCATGTGTTTCCCTTAGCTGCACTCATCTAAGCAAAGGCGTGTTGAGCAAGGGCAACCGGAAGGGCGGCTTTATGTTGGTGACAACTCAGGAGTTGGAGGCGGTATGAAGCACCAAAAGTTTACTGTTTTCTCTGTAGGTAAAGACAAATTACGAATGGATTATGAACCAATCTGATCTTCTCTATATCGGTGGGGCAGTGATGCCCCTGGACCGAATCAGGAAAAATGACGCCAGCTATAATGCTGGTTTTTTAGGTTCCAAAATTTACTCAGACCAAGAACAAGCACTTCTAGATAGTGGCATGGTCAAAAAAATAGCGATATATGACCGTGTTCCCAATCGAAAGTCTAAGCGCGAACGAGATCTTCAAGAGCGAACTGACTTCTATAAATCTGTAAATTATTGCTCGAAACACGACCGCGAAGCGGCGGCGAGAATCGCCGAAGAGTATAGGCTAGTCAAAGGGCGCAAAAGTCCGACAGAGAAATTTCGCCACAGAAAAGACAAGCAAATTAAGCAGTTGATGAGTCTGAGCAAGTCTCTACGCCCTAAAAGTATCATCAGCAATGCCGACGCCAACTTTAGCCATGATGCTTTGTATGAAACGAACGAGCGCTCCAAACCTGCCATTCTCAATCAGAATGGAAAACGAGGACAAGGCGAACCTAAAAAGATTCCTATTTCAATGCAGCTAATGCACCGGTCTTGGAATGAAACTTATAAGTTTCAGGCGGTAACCGAAACGCCATCTAGTGCTGCGCCTGCGGAAAACAGTGGTGAGAGGTTCTCGGAAAAGCTGACGTCCCGTTCTGTTTCTAAAATCTTTGAGGCAGGGGCTTACACTGCAGCTTGCCATGGTGGTTTCTCTACTTTTCTGACGCTGACTTTCACCAAGGCACAACGGATGGCCATATTCGGTGGAATGTTGGATGGAAGTGAGTGTGTCAGTATGGGATCGCATCACCCAATAATCTATAAGCGCAACATGGTGACAATACATCCCAAGCGTGGCGAAAAGAAAGTTGGCCAACCAATCACGGATATTGGTGGAGAATACTGGCTGTTTCCAACCTCAGATAGTAAGCGTGTTAAAGCTATGAACCAGGGCAATGTCATAGTCGGTCCATATTGCGATCTTAAACAAAAGCCCAAGCAAGAGTTCTCGATGGAAAAAACTTTAGAGACAACAATAGGTAAAGAAGTCTCTCGTTTTCTTGATGGCGCAAAGAAAATGTATCAACGCGGCTGGGTTGCGGACCATACCATCCAAGTTGATAAAGATAGTGGACGAAAGTACTGCGACTTATCTCAGGAGAAAGTTGCTAAACATGTTCAGCCCGGCGATGTTGGCCCGACTTACTTGCCTGCTGATTTCCATTACATATGGGTAGCCGAGTGTCCAGCTAATGAAGATGGAGAGCCTAATCCGCACGTTCATATTTTGCTACGCTGGACGGTACCAGAGCATCTCTTTAGCCCTTGGGCTAAGCGACTTGAAAAAATATGGGGACATGGATTTGCGAAACTAGAGCGAATCAAAAAGCCAAAAGCCGCCGGTTCCTACATTATCAAGGCTGTTGGCTATGCCGCGAAAGGTGAAAATGCTGATCAAGGGCTAATCAAGGGAAATAGATACAATATCGCGAAGTGCTCAAGAGCTCCTGCCTGGGAAACTCTTGCTTCGTTTGAAGCTGGCAATATGACCGCAATAATTAAGGAGTTGGGCTACAAACTTGAGCAGTGGAAAAAGCCAATTAAGCGGCAAATCCGCAAGCTACGAAATGCCAAAGAGCAAACCATCAAGGCCAAAGCGATCGCCAAAAAGCAGCAGAAATCTGAGGAGTATCAGAACAAGCTTTATCAGAGAGTCATCCGTTTGGAAAAGCAGGCCGAAAAGCTGAGTCAGAACTTGCATAGCAGGGGAGTACACGTGAATACGAGCAATCGCTTCTGCATTACGTTTGAGGGAGAACTGGCTAAGGATAAAGTAGACAAGTTTATGGTTTGGGCTGCTGGTGCAAGAGGGTGGTCATTGAACTGCAGGGATTTGGACCTGAGCGATATAAAACAAGACGCGAGCCACTTCTATCAATCTGAATATCAGCGATTTAAGGAGAATCAGTCCTATTGGCAATCACTATTACATGAATCTATACAACACATGGAAGTTGATGAAAGTGAGCTTTCTTATTGGCATAGCATTACGGCAGATTATCTTGAGGGGCGGCTTTTTCCAATATTGAGTTAGTCCGGTTTGTGTCGTCATAAGAACTTAAAGGTTAGAGTAGTGAACCGCTATTTCTTAAAGTTGATTTAAAGTGCTATTGCTTGCATAAAAATCTGAGCTGTAGGCCACATAAAGGCTATTGATTATTTGCTCGTCAGTTATGTGAATGTTATCCAACGGCTTTGTTTGTTGGAGGGATACGAGTATGAAGCATAATTTGAGTATAGTTGGACGAAAAACGAATCGTCCTAGTAATCCAACTGCAGCTGAGTTGGCCTTAGATCGTTTTGATGCGTTAGTCGACGATTTCTATAGCAAGTATCGTGTGGCTCCACCTGCGGGTGAAACTGAACAGCAAAGAGCAAAACGATTGCAGTTTGAAGCACAAGACTTGAGGTTTTTGAAAAAAATGAGGATTGAACTCATTGCTCATGCTCGAGTTGAAGATATGCAAGCTAAGTTGCAATCGTACTCTGCAGAAAACTTAAAAAAAAATGCGAAAGAGTTGTTCGTTGAAAAGCATCATCCGACGACGAAACTAGCTAATAATCTAACCGCTGCAGGAGAGCCTAAACCAACTAAAAACCATGAGCCTCACCATATCATTCCTGGCTCGGGAAGGTTTAGAAAAGCAGAAATGAGAGCCGCAAGATTAAATTTGCACATGCATAAAATTGGCATAAATGCGCCCGTAAATGGTGTTTGGTTAACAAATTATGCGAAGCATACGGACTTTAACTGGGAAGCACCTAAGTCTCCGGCTCACCGTTCGATCCATACATTTAATTATGAAACTTGGATTAGTTCCAAATTTTCGAAGGGTATTCCGAGTAAACAGCACTTTGAGGCTAACTTACTTCGGGTCAAAATGGAGTTAAAGAGTGGCACCTACCCTAAAGAGGTCTTGGAAGCTAAGAATGAAGTTTGGAAAGGATGATGACGGTTTATAAAATTACAGATGATTTAACTAAGTTTCAGTCGGTATGTTCTGGCCCAGATGAAATCGCTACCCAGTTGGGGGATTTCGACTATTTTGAGAGAATCTTATTGCAGGCTGTTGAAAATAAATCTCTGAAAGATATTTGGAAGTCTGCGGAGGTCGAGTTTGAAGATGTATTAACCGATAACTCCGTATTGCCTGATATTAGCTTATGGTTACGAACATATCTTGTTTTATCGCCGAGAGCATATGAAGCTTTAAATAGTTTCTTATCTGAAAGCGGGGATTTTTTACCTGTCAATTATCAAAGTGAACAATGGTATTTATATACATCGCTGACTTTTGGAAAAGAAGATAGACAAAAGTGTGTAGAGAAGATCTCATATGGAAGCCCTGATGGGTTAGAGGTTCTTGCATTCATTGATGATGATGTGAAAGATAAAGTGATCTTTAAATCAAGATTAGAAGGGGCCAGCAACTTATACTGTACAGAGAGGTTCAAGGCTATGTGTGAACAAAATCAGCTTAATGGACTCGTATTTTCTTCTAATCTGACAGATCCATTTGATTGATGAGATTGTAGTCATTACTCAGATTCTGGTAATAAATGTACCAAGCTAGTGATTCTCATCCTACTGGTTTGGTACACTTAAATTAGATCAAGATTTTTTAGCTTTTGGTGTTATATTTTTTGAACTTTAGACACTGCAGAGACTTTTCCATTTACAAAGTCTACTTTTGTGAATGGACAATACGTAGCATTGCTTGACTTACAATCATAAAAGAAAGTCATACCCTTATCACCATTTTTGAATTTTGTGGTTTTCTGTTTTATAAAATTAACAGAGTAGGCCGCTTTAACAGCACACTCTGTCATTCCGACAGATACTTTGTTATCTGCAATGCTTTCCCACTCAGCATCAGAGAAAACACCTCTCTTAACTAGTTCGTTCTTAGCTTCAATAGAGCGATTCGCTCTGGCCCCATAGACAGCACATAGGTTTAAGTCACTAGATTTTGTAAAGTCTGCTGTATGTACATTGAATTTTTCATTATTAGGTTGTGAAGCACAGCCAGTTAATGCAATGAAAACACTGGCCAGAATGATTGATTTGTTCATTAATAGTCTCTCTAAAAGTTACATTTGTTTGCAATGTAAGCAACTTGATATTTATGCCTACTATAATTTTGATGTTATTTACCGAAAAGAAGTGCTCTTGGTGCTGTATAGTTAGTAGCTTTGGCTAAAGCTACACTAGCGATAAAGCTAGATATTGATAAAACCACACTGAAAATAGTTATCGCTTGCCAACCTTGAACAAATCCATGCTTATCAATTTCAAACCAAATTGCCGCTGGAACAGCACCTGCTATAACACGATAAACACCATGAATGGCAAACCCGAGCTTGTGAGTGAACTCGTGTGCCCTTTGTAGCGTTGCTGAAATAGACTGGTTTGTTTTTAAAACTTGACTATTTAAAAACCAAATAACTAAATGAATACATAATAAGTATAAGAAGTAGTTGAGTACAATGTCACCAGGATTCAAAGACGATAAGCTTTCTGCCGCTGAAAAATCAGGTTGATTGCTGAGCAATATTATCGGCACAGCTCCAAGTAATAATGATAATAGAATTTCTGTTGTTATAGTTCTCATAAAAGTCAGATTGTTGCTTGTGTTAAAACATAATTTTCAATACTGATATTGCAACCTTTAATAATTCTCTTCAATTAGCAGATGTTTAATTAGTGATATTAATCAGTGTTCAGCTTTCTTGTTTGATTGAAAAGTAACCTTCAAACTGAAGGTCATGCAGCAATACTGCTTTAAAATTGAAATGCTTCAAATGAGTAATTACAAAATGAAATCTCCTCACTGCTAATCAACTAACATTCTCCAGCAGAGATACGTTTTAGCTACTTTATGTGTCGTCATAACAAACTAGTGACTGGTATCTAAAAACCACTGTGGAAAACTGTATGGATATACAGTATATTTCACTGATGATTGGTAAGGGTGTTGATATGTCGAATAAAAATCAAAACGATATCTTGTTGTCTGCTTTAGAAATCGTCATTGATGGTGTGGCTAATAGTGAGGCAACAGAGAGGACTAGAGCGGCAGGTGCATATATTGCTGGCTTAATACTGGCTGATACAAAAGGGCAGTTGGACTCCGAAAAACAAAAAGCCATCTTGAGCATTGTCGAGATGGCTTCTGAAGTAGATAGCACGGCGTTTATACAAGATTCACTATAGTATCGAGAGTTGATGTTTGAGCTGTTGTCGTGCCTCTGGCGGCAACGCCTTACATAAATCAAAAGCTATTTGACTAGTTGTTTTTGCCGATGGGCTTAAAGTATGACTATAAGACAAGTTCATCACAAAACTATGCCCGCATTCTGGGTCACTACAACTGCAATATAAATCGGCATGACTATTGGATAGTCGATTGGATTTTTGAATTCGGCTTTTACAACCACACTCCGGACACAATACTCTCATACAAGCACCTAACTTATTGACTGACCAAATAATGATACGTCAAAGGGCTGTGTTTTTGTACAGGTTTATGAGCATTCTCCAAACGTAGTATCAAATTTTAAATGTAGATTTTTGATATTTCTTATCTCTGGATCGTTGTTAACTTCATCCATAATTAATTCGCATACAGGTATGATTTCGTCTTTGGCATACTCACTGCCAATTTTGACGGGGTCACCCAGATTAGTCGTTCCCTGGGGAATTATTCCTGCTTTTCCTATAGGGAAGCGATGGCCTACGAGAATATCTTGCGCAGTGATGTTTTTGATTCGCTCAAATTCATCTTTTGTCGCGATATCGCCCACCGGGATTAGCTGAATCCCTTTTTCCGCACCGCCTGGAATATTAACAAACATACTTCTAAAGTTACCCACCCCTTTGGAGCTCGCGATTTTTTCCTTCAGCATTTGTTCGTCGTCATCACTAAGGTTTGGATCCGTGGCGTAAAAAATGAATCCCATGTGTGCACCGTTCTTGTAATAGCGACGACGAAATAGCGTTGCATCACGGTTTAGTAAGCTACTTTGTAAACTACCTAGATAGTCAGGTAATCCATAAACTTGTTGCTGCAGATCTTCTTGAGGCAAAAAAATGATGTCATTCTCTTTGTATACTCGTTGCTTGTTGTCTCGCTCTAGCAAAACGAAGTCCCCATTTTTACGTCTACGTAGATACATGGTCGGTAGAGGAAACAAGCGCACAACACGCTTGAAGTGGTCGCGGATTTTTAAAAATGCGGCATCACCAAACGTGAAGTAGTTATTACAAAAAGATTGAATCTGCCGACGTCTTGAACCGCCACCTGAAATAAAACGGGCAGCAACATAATTTGCTCGAGCTTTAAGTAAAGACCCGTGATAGGCGTTTGCACGTGAAGTTTCTGCTAAGCCCTGGCGTGAGATTGGAGGTTCCCAGTAACCATCAGTGTCGTTATAGAAAAGCTCAGAATATGAAGTCATCCAACTCGTTGAGTCAATTGCCTCAGGTGTGGAGTCAAGGTGATAAACCGATTCCACATGTTGCTCCTGTTGTACTAGTTTGTCTTTTTGATTGTTCATGCTGCAGTCGCCCAGGTTGATTTCGTTGGTGTGTTGTGGTCTAGCGGCTCATTGATAATGGCGTGTGAAATGGCCCAAAACGCATCAGCGTGGCCTGTTGTTTCACTTCGCTCTGCTTTAAAGGTCATAGCGTTACCGCTATTGGTCGGCACTCGTTTAATCGCCATAAATGCCATAGCAATGTCTTTGTGTTCGGCATCAAACTGCAGTCGTTTTGCTTCTACGATATCGATCATCTTCATTACTAGGCGATTCTTGTTTTCGTTGCTGTAATGTATGGCGTGGGCCTCACGAGGGTGCTTTTTCTTAATTAAGTCCCAAACACCGCCACCAATGCCTGTAGTATCAACGCCTATGTAAGTGACTTTGTAGCGTTGAAATACCTTTTCAATTTCACTCACGTGGTACTGGAAGTTAAGTCCTTTCCAGTAGTGCTTCTCTAAGACACGAAACTTTTCACCTGCAACTGCCGGTGGAGCTATTACTACCAAACAAGCATTGTCTCGCGTTCGGCTAGGGTCATAACCCAACCATACTTCACGCCCGGCAAACGGTGATTTTGTTTTCGGCTTGAAGTCCTGCCAGTGGGCAGAGTCAACCATGCCTTTTTCGAGGTCAGAGAATTTGAATACAGACAAAGAGCCGTCGACGAAGATACACATAAACAGGTTATCGAAATCGTCTTTACTGTATTCGTCCTTCAGTTCTTCAATATCAAATAGTTCACAGCCGCCTGCAGCAGCGTCTTCAATCGTGACGACATATCGCCACTGCTTATCAGGGCAAAGTACACCCCCATCGCGATATTCATCGAACGTTGGAAACTCAATTTTGGCGCGTGAGTCTCTGCCTTTTCGCCATTGGTCGCCCGTCCAAAACGGATATGCCTGGTGCATTTTCGATGATGGTGTCGAAAAGTAGGTTTTACGCCATTTTTTATGGGTAGCCATTGCCGAAGCGAGTTTGTTTAGTTCGTCAAACTTCGGTATCCAGAAATACTCATCTACATAAACATGGCCGTGGTAACTTTGCGCGGTTTTGCTATTGGTAGATAAAAAACGAAGTTCAGCACCATTGGAGAGAATGATCGGGTTTCCAGTTAGCTCTATGTCTAAGAACTCTTTTGCAATAGCAATGATGTAGCTGCGGAAAACTTCCGCTTGAGCTCGTGATGCTGACAAAAAGATCTGGTTATCGCCGGTCAGAATCGCATCTTCTAACGCTTCACCACTGAAGTAGTAAGTTGCGCCAATCTGGCGGGACTTAAGAATGTTTCGAATACGCTGTTTTATGTTGTTGCGCATTACATGCTGATAGGCAAACAGGGAGTCATGCCATGTGACAAAGTCATCTTCACTCAGTTCGCTGATGTCATTCTTTTTACTTTTACGTTTCTTGGTAGACTTTGAATTACTGCTAGATTTCTGGCTGTTACGGCTATTCGTACCGTCGTGCTTTTTATTCCCTGTATTTAAAGGTTGCTCACCTTGCTGCTTTTCTTGTGCCCTTTGTTTCTTTAATGCAGCGTGATGCTTGATAAGCCGATCGAGCATGTCTAGTTGGTTTTTACTGGGGTCAACAAGTTCAAGCAGTGTTTGAATTCGATTTGCTATCGCTTCATCAATGGTTTGTTCACGCAACATATCGCGCCAACCGAATTTATCTGCCCAGTAATAAATGATGCGCTCATTATTCAGGTTCAGTTCGGTAGCGATTTCACGTGGCGTCCAAGCTTTCAAATAGAGTGCTCGGGCGGCTTGTCGTATTTCGGGAGAATATGCCATAAGCGCATCATACGCGCCGAAAACTTGCAGATGACTAAGCAAAGTTCGGATGAATTCGGATAGTAAATGTATCCGAATTACAAGGAATTGAAGTAGCTGAAACGACACATTCAAAGGCGTATTGTTGGCTCGAACCGTATGTGATTGACAAGTTTGAGTACAAAAATGCCAAAGATTAGTGAGTGGAAAATCATCGCGACAGAAGGACCGACCGTCGACGGGCGTAAAATAACCCGTGATTGGATTGAGCAAATGGCCGCTAGTTATTCGATGGATGAGTACACCGCACTAATTTGGCCTGAGCATCGTCGATTTTACGGTTACGGTGAAAACTGGGGCCGAGTGGTTGAAGTAAAAGCGGAGGAACAAGGCGGAAAATTACGTCTGTTCGCCAAGCTAGAGCCGAATGACTATCTGCTTGAAGCCAACCGTAAAAAACAAAAACTTTTCACATCTATTGAGCCAAATCCCGACTACAAGGGGGAAGGGCGTTGCTATCTAATGGGCCTAGCTGCGACTGACTCCCCAGCCTCCACAGGAACATCGCTCCTTCAATTCTCTCGTGTTCATGGGGAAACCACCGAGATCAAAGCAAGCCATTTAGAAGAGGTGGACTTTTCAGATTGCTTTACTCGCAAAGACCGCTTTTTTGCGGCACTCAATGAATTTTTCTCTTCTGACGATGAAGAGCCAGAAACGCTATCAACAGCAGAGGGCACCAACGTGACCGAAGAACAATTAAAAGTCGCACTAAAAGAGCAGTTTTCTGCTTTCAAAGGTGAGTTTAAGCAAGAACTAAAAGAAGAGTTCAATTTGCAAAACACACCTGAACAACCAGAAACACCAGAAGTAGCAAGCAAAGATGCGACGGTCGAGCAGTTTTCCGCTGCGCTGGAAGAAAAGCTAAATCCGTTGTTTGAGAAAGTGAACGGACTAGAAACTAAGTTTGCTGAACTATCACAAGAAGTCCCTGACCAGGAACCAGATCCATCAGGTGCTAGTGAATCTTTCTCATCTAAGGAGATGTTTTAATGCTGAACGCACTATCTACCAGTTATTTACAAGAGTTTTGTACAGCGACGTTATCCGCCGCAAATGCTCCGCAAGGTACACAGTCGTTTAACTTGACGCCCCCAATGGAAACTAAGCTACGTCAAGCAATTATGGAATCGGATGCTTTCCTAGGTATGGTTTCATTGCTGCCAGTTCAGCAAATCAAAGGTCAGGTTGTTGATGTTGGTGATGATGGCCTTTCGACCGGTCGATCTGGTTCGGGACGTTTTAGCGTGGAAGTGGGCCAAAGTGGTAATACCTACGAGCTTACAAAGACAGATTCAGGAGCACACATCCTTTGGGAAACTATGACGCAATGGGCAAACTCTGGCTCTAAAGGTCACTGGTTGAGCATGATGAAAAGCGCGATTTCTCGTCGTTTTGCATTGGATATGTTGCGTGTCGGTTTTAACGGTACGTCTATCGCAACTAATACGGACCCGATTAAAAATCCATTAGGCCAGGATGTAAATAAAGGCTGGCTCACGATTGTTAAAGAGAAGAGATCTAGCCAGGTACTCGCATCAGCAAAGCTTGACCCAACAGGCACTGCGACTGATTCATACAAGAATCTTGATTCACTTACGCAAGATCTAATCAACACGACGATTGCTCCCGAACATCGTCAAGACCCAGATCTCGTTGTTTTAGTTGGGTCGAATCTAGTCGCGGCTGAGCAGCACCGCTTACTTGAGGCTGCCGATAGTCCAACAGAGCATAAAGCGGCCCAAAGCCTAGCCAAGACAATTGCTGGCAAAAAGGCTTACACACCACCATTTTTCCCGGCTGATCAACTTTGGGTTACCAATACCAAGAACCTACAGATTCTGACGCAAGAAGGCACTCAGTGGCGTAAGCAGAAAAACGATGAAGATGAGCTTCGTTTCAAGCAAAACCATATCCGTATGGAAGGTTACGCTGTGGGAAATCTTAAAAAGTTCGCGGCTATCGAATCTGTTTCAGTCGTCGAATCAGCCACTGCAGAGGTGATGAATGGCTAGTCCTTTAGCAAGGCAGCGTCGTCAGCTTCTAGAAAATCAAGTCAGTCATTCTGCATCGAAGTTGAGTGCTAGTGCAAATACCGAAAGCCTGCACATCAAGCTGATCGATTTTGAAGAAGACCGCAAATATCTAAAACAGCTCAATGCTATCGAAGACAAGGTGAAACATAAGCGTGATGTTTTGGTGCCCAAGTACAAACCGTACGTGGAAGCTTACCTAGCAAAAGGCGAAGTATTCGAGAACCCAATTTTCACCAATATGGTTATCTGGTTGTTCGATGTCAACGACATGGAAACCGCGATTGATTGGTGCTTGAAAGCCATAGCGCTTGATTTACCTACACCAGATAACTTCCGACGTGACTGGCCAACCGTGTGCGCCGATGAAGTTTTAGCTTGGGCGGAAAAAGAGTCTGGCAGAGGACATTCTATCGAGCCTTATTTCAGCGCGGTTTTTGAAAAGGTTGAGAGCGAATGGCGACTACACGAAGAAGTGCATGCCAAGTGGTATCGATTTGCTGGGTTGCACTTACTTCGAAATGAAGAAGGACAACCGCAACCGACATCTATCGGTTGTTTAGATACCTTGGAAAAGGCCTTGTTGCTACTGCAGTGTGCTCATGAGAAGTACGCCAAAATTGGGGTGAAAACCAAAATTGGTCAGGTAGAACAACGTATTCGAGCGATTAAAGACAACAAAAACTTATAACAGCTCCTACGCCGCCGAGCCTCGGCTGGTGAGGTAAGAGTGCCAATAGGCTAACTCAATACCGTCGACCCAGTGGCTAGAGGCTCACTTATTAAAAGAGGAATAACGATGTTTACGGGATCTTCCGGTTCGGATTATCAAGCGACAGAAATCACTAATGACGGTTTTTGGCCGAACATCAATGCCGGTGATTTTGAAAAGCGTCGCGGTATTCCTGCTGCTCAAGATTCAGAACGTATTGCTATCGCTCTAGTTAATGCGGTTTCGGAAGTTAATCAGCAACTCGAAGACTTAAAAGCTATGTATCAGGAAGAGGGGCATGCAACTGCTGGCGATGTTCCTGCTTTTCCGAAAATGAATGATAAAAATCGTGTTGTATATCAATACGAATCAGCAGTATTTGCGAGAGCCAAAGCTGATTTGCTGCCGGACATTGCAACTGTTCATACCAAGGACAAGGGCGATCACATCGCAGACAGAAGCGTAGAGGTGCGCACTGAATTACTTTCAGAAAGCCAGCGCATTATTCGAAATATGAAAGGGCTGAACCGTTCATCGGTGGATTTGCTATGAGAACGCAATACCAAGCAGGCTACAAGCTGCGTGATCTAAATGCATTTTTAATCAGCGTTGTGGGCGACAAGATAGCCAAGCGCATGGAATGTGAAATGGGCAAGGTTGAGTTGAAACTAGAAACCAAGCACATGGGCCATGGTTTTGACCTGCTGTATCAGCGTTATGTTGCTGACTTCTACTTCGACAAATTCCCTTTCAAAGAATACGACCCAGCGGTGCTGTTCGCCAATGTTGGGGCGTGGTTGATGGACAACGATTCTGACCGTTTCCGCATCGAAGACTTAGACGACCCAGACGTAGACGTAGTACTGGAAGATGAGAAAAACGCCGAAGTATTGGTCTCAGTCATGTTTGAAGAACCCGTCAAAGTGGCTGCAGACCCAGACGGGCCAATCTATTGGAATGGTCAACGCTGGAAGATTGAAGAGTACGAGATTTGGCAGGCGGAAAGGCTATCAAATGTAGTTCTCCGCAATGTATGAGATACGGGCCGATAAGCGCAGTTATTTGCGAGTTAAAGAGCAATTCGAGCTGCTAAAGCTTGAGAAAAAAGCCAGAGCCCGAGTGCTGAAAGAGCTTGGTAAATACATCACCAAAACGACCAAAAAAAACATTCGAGCACAGCGTGACCCAGACGGTAAAGCGTGGTCAAAGCGCAAAAACGGCAGGCGAAAAATGCTTAAAGGTTTCACTAAGAAGCTAAAGCATTTTCAAAAAGACAATAACCGGGTTTTGGTTGTTGGTTGGCCATCAAGACGAGGAACCGTTGCACTGGCTCACCATACCGGTGAAGCAGAGGAAAGCGGATTGCAGCAGAGATTCAAGCAAGCCAAGAAAGCGAAAGAACCAAAGAAAACCGACCCGGCAACGAGAGAGCAAGCAAAAGAGTTACGCGATTTAGGTTACAGACTTCCGCCCCAAGGCAGGCAGAAGAGAGGCAAAAAGCCAACGCTCAAATTCATTACTCAGAATATGACCGTCGCTGAAGCCGCAAAACTGATTAGTGATCTGGAAAATAAAACGCCATCACGTAAGTGGGAAGTAGATCGCCCAGAACGCCGATTGATAGGCATTAGTCCGAAACGGGCAGCAATGATTATCAAGCGGGAAATGAATCGAAATAGGAGCAACTAAACATGGCATGGCCTACCGTCATTATTAACATTCTGAACATGATGCGCGGACCGATCCCGGGCGTTGAATTTCACTTTCTGTTTGTTGTGTACGGCACAGTTGCAGGAACAGAGCGCAACCTAATTATGGTGGATAACACCACGGATTTTTCAGACAGCACGTTCGATAACATCGACCCTGTACACATGCTCACGCTAAAAGCTGCTCAGTTAAATGGGAAACAGAACTGGACTGCCGGTGTGATCGTTTTAAACCCATCAGATAGTTGGCAGGCTGCGGTTTTTAAAGCCAATGAGACATCAAGCTTTGAAGCTGTTGTGTTGGATAAGCCAAATACTGGAGCGTCCACTCTTGAAGATGCAGTCGCATTTCGGCATGAACTTAAAGCCAAGCTTGGACGAGAAGTTTTCATGATCTGTTCCTTACCAGGAATTAATGATTCCGAGGACGGTGAAACATGGGCTGAGTGGTTAGCGCAAACGGTGAATGTGCCAAAGAACATTGCAAGTGAATACATCACCGTAGTGCCACAAGTACACGAAGGAAACTCTACAGTTGGCATTTATGCAGGTCGGTTGGCCAATCAAGAAGTATCTATTGCTGACTCACCGGCACGAGTAAAAACAGGCAGCATTCTCGGCAGTATGGCATTAGCAAAAGATAAGGATGGAAAGCCATTAGAGCTAGCAACACTTAAAGCACTAGAAGCTTCTCGAATCGCTGTACCGATGTGGTATCCGGACTATCCGGGGCAATATTGGACAACTGGACGTACGCTAGATGTCCCTGGTGGTGATTATCAAGATATTCGTCACATTCGCGTTGCCATGAAAGCAGCACGTAAAGTACGGGTACGAGCAATCGCACGAATTGCTGATCGAGAGTTCAATTCCACACCAGGCAGTGAAGCCAGCGCAAAGCTGTATTTCACTCAAGACCTCCGTGAAATGGCGGTAGTGAAAAAAATCGGTGATTACGAGTTCCCTGGTGAAATCAAACCACCTCAAGACGATGACATCACCATTACATGGGTTAATAGTGAAGAAGTTGAAATTCTACTCGCTGTGACACCTTACGAGTGCCCAGTGAAGATCACCATCGGCATCATGCTCAATCAACGACTAGGGGAGTAAACAATGAATTCTCGTTATACAGGGCGAAGCTTCGACATAAACATGCTGGGGATTTTGGTTCATGTGGAGTCGGCTACAGCAACCATCAATGATGAGTCTGCTGTTGATAAAGAGCGCGGCATTCCCACTGGATTTACTCATGGAGCTGTGAGTTGTGATGTTGAGTATGAGCTGGACTTGAACAACTTCCGTAAGCTTCAACAAAAAGCTCGCGAAGCTGGCAGTTGGCGCGGTATTAAGCCACACGACTGTATGTTCTATGCAAATACTGGCGATGATGAAGACAAAGTAGAGTTGTTTGGTGTGAAGCTTCAAATCTCAGATTTACTTAGTGTTGATCCAAACAGCAGTGATAAAACCAAGCGCAAGCTTAAAGGCTTTGTGACGAGCCCTCACTTTGTTCGCATTAATGGCATCTCATACCTAAGTAATGATGATACCCGCGGTTTGCTTTAAGCCTATCAGAGAGAGAACGAATGCCTGACTTTATCGACCATGCTAGTAGTAACGAAACCAAGTTTACTGAAATGGCAATCGCAAACCAGCTTAAACAGTCTATGAAGACAAGCGAACGAGAGAGTGCAAAAGAATGTCTTGAGTGTGGTGACCCTATCCCTGAAGGGCGTCAGATAGCTATAGCGGGGTGCCGGTTTTGCGCCCCTTGCCAGGCTAATTTGGAGTAACGATATGAAAGATTGGTTCGACAAATTAACCAGTGGAGTTGCTTACCTTGTGTCATTGGCAGGAATGACTTTCAGCAAGCTGACATTTGAACAGTGGTATTTCATTTTATCACTAGTGATTGGCCTTGCAGCACTGGGATTGAACTATTGGCACAAGCGAGCAATGCAACGTATTGCTAGCGAAAAAGGAGTAGCACTGAGTGAAACTGACTAAGCGCATCATTTGTTCTGTAGTCGCTGTGATCGGCTTGGTAACAGGTGGTACGGCTGTTTATGGACCAGAATTGACGCAGCCCATTGGGCAAGTTGTGGTATCGGAACGAGACTTAGGAACGCTGCGCATCACCCCTAAAGGACTGAAGTTGATTGGTGATGCAGAGGGATGCCGGCAGAACCCTTACGTTTGTCCGGGAGGTATTCCTACGAATGGAATTGGGAATACTCATGGTGTGCCAGATACGCCAATCACATTGGAGCAAGTCGCGATCGACTGGGTGAAAAACATTCAATCGGCCGAACGATGTGTGACCAATGCAGAAAGGATTTCAGGAGCGCAAATGAGCACGGGTCAATTTGACGCATTTACCAGCTTTGTTTTCAACTTCGGGTGTACCAAGTTTCGCAAAAATAAGGACGGCTCTGACACTCGGATTTACGAAGCAATCAAATATGGCAATTATCCCAAAGCCTGCGGTCACATTACGGAGTGGGTAAAGAGTCAGGGCGTTGTGCTTAAAGGACTCGTCACTCGAAGAGGATTAGAACGTGATCGCTGCATGGAAATGGATTAAGTGGATTGGTATTGCGGTGTTGGTGACGACCATCGCGGTGCTGAAGCTGCAGCTTCATACCGTCAAAGCAGAGAAAACCACATTAAGTGAAAAGCTCACCAAGGCAGAAGCAGACAACCAAATCAACTTAACCACCATTGAATTTTTGAAGGGTGAAAGTGAGCAAGCTAACAACATGTTAGTTCAGCGGCAACGGCAACACATAGCAGCAAAGGAAAAACTCAATGCAGACCTGGCAGCACTTAAAACAGAGCTGGCAAACGTTCAGTGCCATATCCCTGCCACTGTTACTGACCGCCTGCGCGACCCCTACTGAAACCGTCGCAATGCAGGTGTTCATGAAATTGCCACCTGCTGGAATGTTGGTGCCCTGTTCAAAACCACAAGTTCAAGGGACATGGCCGGAAGTGGTTACCGACGACATTCCCAAACTGAAAAACGCACTGACTGAGTGTGATAACCAGATTGAAGATTATTTGCAATGGCGTGCTAAGCACGAAAACAAGAAGAGAAGTAAAAATGACTAAACCTACCTTCACATCAAAACCTGTCGTAGTCGCTATCGGTGGCACTGACTTCGTATTTACGCCAACGGTACAGGATGCAAATAACTATACCAATGACATGATGCCTAACAACAAAGTCGCGCCTGCCTATACGTACTTAACGCGTACCGTGAACCCAGAGCAAAAAGATGAGCTCACTGAGTTACTTGATAGCGTTCCTGGCTTAACTATCGAGCTTTATGCCACGGTAAGTAACGCTTCTAAAGGTGGTATCGAAATCACACTAAAAAAATAACAGATAGGGCAAAGCGGATTGAAGACAATCCTTTGGAACAAGCCTTTGCCCTTCGTCGTCATTTTTTGCCGAGTGAGCCAGACGATGAAAGAAGTTTAAGTCGCGCTATCTGGCTGGACAAACACCAGTTCGAACGCGAAGAAAGAGCAGTAATGAGTGCTATCAGCCGACTGTTTAGTCATTAACAGACATAAAGAGCGAGTGAGTATTACGCGATGAGCATGGAAAAACTGTTGATGCACATAGCGTTGGTTGATCAAGTCACCAAGCCGCTGCAGGGGATTACTAAAGAAGTACAAGCTTCGATGGATGCTGGTAAGCAAGGCATGCAAAACATGGCGGCAGGTGGTGCGGGTTTAGTTGCCACGGGCTTTGCTATTCAAAATGCGCTGATGCCAGCGATTGAAATGGATAGAAAGCTAGGCGAAGTGAAGTCGTTAGGGGTTCTGGATGAGGATCTCACGAAGCTTTCAAAGACCGCACTTTGGACATCGGCAGAGTACGGGAAATCCGCAACAGATATTGTCGGCGCCTCATATGATATCAAGTCAGCATTTGGTGATATTGATGGAGGCAGCCTTTCTGACATCACCAAAAGCTCTGCCGTTTTAGCTGCTGCGACTAAGGCTGATACAGCAACTATTACGGATTATATGGGCACCATGTATGGTGTTTTCAAAAATCAAGCTGATGAAATTGGGGTTGGTATTTGGTCCAAACAAATTGCCGGCATGACCGCGCAGTCTGTTGAAATGTTTAAGACTACAGGCGCAGGCATGAGTAGTGCTTTTACTAGCATCGGAGCGAATGCGACCAGTGCAGGAGTTGCTATCGAAGAGCAGATGGCGATTTTAGGCACTCTTCAATCAACCATGAGTGGCAGCGAAGCGGGTACCAAATACAAAGCATTCTTAGCGGGTGTGGCCAACGCTCAAGATAAGCTCAATTTGTCGTTTACCGATAGCCAAGGTCAGATGCTGCCTATGCTAGATATTCTTGAACAATTGAAAGGTAAATATGGTGACACCTTAAGTGTTGCTGAAGCGGCTGATTTGAAAAAGGCATTCGGCTCAGAAGAAGCCGTTAGCATGATTAAGTTATTAATGGCTGATACCGAAGGACTCGCAGGCAGTATTGACCAACTTGGTCAAATCGAGGGAATGTCGAAGGCTGAGCAAATGGCCAGCACCATGACAGATCAGTGGGAACGGTTAGAAGCGGCATGGTTTGCGGTTCGTGCTGCGGTATTTGGTGCGATTCTTCCTTCAATCAATTCGGTTGTAGGCACCATGGCTGACGGCTTAATGGTGATTGTTGGTTGGACGGACCAATTTCCTTGGCTTGCTGAAATTCTTGGCTATGTCGCTATCGCAGGCCTGTCTCTTGGCGGGGTGATTGCAACATTGTCGCTTGCCATGGGTATCGGGCAAATGATGTCTGCTGGTTGGACGGTTACCATGACGAGTTTAAATAGCATCATGAAACTACTGCGTACTAGTACGCTGGCGAGTACTGCTGCTGCATGGCTGTTTAACGCCGCGCTTTGGGCCAACCCGTTAACTTGGGTTGTCGCTGGTATAGCGCTGCTTATAGGTGGTATTGCTGCGGCAATCTATTGGTGGGACGACTTAACCTCCGCGTTTAAAGATACGGCTTGGTTTGATGTTATTGCTTATGCTATCGAAGGACTCGTTGATTTACTCAATATGATCCCAGGTGTTGATATTGAACTGGGGAGCCAAATTGAAACGCCAGAGATGACAACGGCCGTCCAAGCTGAACACAGTACTCCTATATCACAGAACCTAGCTCCGGGTGATGCGTCAGAAGTTAAGCAATTAGAACTACTTAAACCTCAAATGAGTTACGAGTCTGCGATAGCGACGAACCAAGACGTTTATGGATATAAGCCAGAGCAAATGGCGCCGTTCAAAATTGCAGAAAGCCAGGTTATTTCTCAGCCAAGCATCAATGTTGAAGCTCCAAATCTAGATACTCAATCGCCTCAACCGTTTATCGAATATAAAGGGAAGAGCAACGAGCCACGATTGCCTCCTCAAGTGGTGAACAATATGAAAACAACCAATCACAGTGATGCTAGTCGAGTTAGCTCTTTTGGCGACGTGTATATCACTGCCCCTAACGGAATAACACCAGACCAATTAGCCGAGTGGGATGAGCTCAATGTGGGGTAACGACTTAACAGAACGCAAGCGCTACAACGATATCAAAGTGGTCGAGGGTGGCTGGGATATGGACGCAGGCCAACAACCTAAAGAGTGCAGTGATTTATACAGCATCGCGCAGGACATTAAGCACGCGATCATGGAATCAGGATTGGCTCGCCAATTGGTTGCAGAAAGAAACCCAGCGTTACGCGCTGATGTAATGGTGCAAATTGAGCAACTTGCTGAGAGAGATGTAAGAGTGGTACCGGGTTCAGCGACAGCAAGAGAAACAGAAACTGGTGATATCACCTTAACCGCTAAGGCTTATGAATATGGGGAACTTGAGGTGAAAGCATGAGTAAACGACCAAGTACGGATTTTGTTCAGGTACTAAGTGAATCGGGTGTGCCAGTTACCGAAAAGGACTTTGAAACCAAACTAAAACAAGAAGTCGTGGGGGCTGGTAGCAAGGTTTCGAATGACTCCGAAATGTCACCGTTTTGGCGTTGGGTTCGCGCTGCAGTGGTCACGCCATGTGTTTGGCTGATTAGACATCTATTGGCTCAGCACGTTATGCCCAATATGTTCGTGGCAACCGCTGAGCGTTGGGCTCTGGACCTAAAAGCATGGGAGCACAATATCGCGCCGAAAGTAGCTCAAAGAGCACAAGGCTACATCACACTAACTAAAGCAAATGCTGCTGATGCGGTGACGATTGAGAAAGGGGCGGTTATTCAAACGCTACCTATAGATGGCGTTATGTATAAAGTTCAAGTTACTGAGCCTGGAATCATCGAGGCTGGTCACTTAAAGGGTAAGGTGCTTGTCGAAGCACTTGAAGCGGGCTCCGCATTTAACTTGCCGGCGGGGTATTTCAACATTATTCCTGAAGCGATACCGGGCATTGTTGATGCGGTGAATGAACCTGACTGGCTCTCTGTACTCGGTGCTGACGCAGAGACTGATGAAGAGTTAGCGCTTCGTATTCAAAATGCCTTTACTAGTTCTGGTGAATGGCACATCGATGATGTGTATCGCTCTATCATCGCCAGCGTAGCGGGGATCCGAAGTGATAACATCTATTTTAGAAATACAGGGGACATAACCCCTGGTTCAGCAGAAGCATTGATTTTGATGGAAGTGGGACCAACCCCGCTAACCGTTCTTGAACAGCTAAATGAGCACATAATGTCTAAAGGGCATCACGGTCACGGTGATGTACTTACCTGTAAAGCCATTCCCGATACGAAACATGAGATCACGGCGGATGTCGTCTTAGCTGAGAACTTAGACAGTACCACCAAAGTGAATGAACTTCTTGAAGTGGAAGCGAGGATTAGAGCGGCTTTTCGAGAAACAGCAGCTTACCCAGAAATGACACGCGCGAAACCTGAGCATCGTTTTAGCTTATCTTTGCTTGGTACTGAGATACATACCAACATGACGGAAGTTGAATCGGTAAGGTTTACCGTAGACGGAAAAGTCCAAAAAGACATTATCAGCAAGCTAGAACAGCCTCGCTTGAAATCACTCACAGTTAAGGAACTCGTGGATGTCTGAGTCTCGAAATTACGACCAAAGCCGACATTCCCCTCGCTTACCAGAAATAGTGATCCCATGGTGGCAGGACGGAAGAACGACGGCGGATGAAGTCAAAGAACCTCACTTTTTATCTAAAGGCGTTTTTTCATTCTTCCAGATAGTTTGGAGCAGTCTGCTATTTCCGCTTCGCCAAATGGATGCGTTGACCTGTAACGAAAAAGCATTGGAATTAATGGCATGGGATAGAGATATCAAAAGGTTTGAGAGTGAGCCACTTTCACTATTTCGAAAGCGAGTGAAATACGCAGAAGTGAACGCCAAAGACGCAGGTAGCGTAGCGGGCTTCAAGCGGATTTTTGAAAGGCTAGGCATTGGCATCGTTAAGTTCAAAGAGCGTCAAAGCGAAGTTCAGTGGGACGTTTGTACTATTGAGCTAAGTGATGGCGATATCTCGCAAAACAGCAAGTTGGTTCAAGTGCTCATAGAGCAGTATGGGAGAACTTGCCGTCGATATCGATTTGAAGTTGTTTATCCCATTCAGGTGCACATTCGTACGGCCTGTTTCAGCCAAAGTCAGCAGCTATTTAGTGCAAAACTAGAGGAATAATACAGTATGAGCCAAACCATTATCCCTGCTCAGTTTGAGCGCTATTTAGTGGATAAAATTACAGCGGGTAGTACGACAGACATGAACGAGTTTGTGTTTGCTCATATTCCTAACTTGGACGCTGAATCACCGATTGACCGTGCCCTAGGTTTGCCTAGTGAAGCGTATATCGTGCATCGTCAAAAAGTGGACCAGGCTGCGCGACTTAATAGTAATACGTTGGTGTATTCCGTCATTCTTCAGTCAACCACACCGAGTTTTAAGTTCAATGCGATTTACCTCCATGACAAGCATGTTGAGAACTCCTGTGGCTTGATCGTGTATAAGAACACGGAAACTAAAGAAGAAAACATGACCACTATTAAGTCCGTCGCGCAGGAATACAGTGGCGCTGCAGCGATAGCAAATATTCATGTTGATCCAAGAACTTGGCAGATAGATTTTCATGCGCGCTTAATGGGCATTGATGATGATTTACGTTTGGTGAACCTTGACCATTATGGCGGTTCGGCCTTTGTACGTGGCTGCTCGGTTGTCGCTAAAGGAAAGTCAAACACATTTGTTGTTAGTCCCGGAGTTGTTTATGTCTCAGGGTTACGTGTTGAGCTCTCAAAAAAAGAGGTGGTGGTCAGTGATGGCGTTCCCTGCGGCTTGTACTTAGATGTGGTACGTCAAGGCAGCGCACTCTCTCGTTGGGAAAACATAGCGACAGTAAGAAGCTCAAAAACAGAACTCAGTAATTACGTTGATGAAAACGGTCAACAGCATTACATCGCTCGACTTGCTGGCATTGACTCCCATGGCAATGTTACTGATTGGCGTGTGTGGGATGTTATCACTCAGCAACAAGCTGAAGCTGGTGAGGATGAACACCGTAGCCTATGGAGTGCAAAACGAGTCTTTCAGTCTGTCGCGTCATACATCAACAAGAATGTTAAGAATGCCACTAAAACAGCCTCCGGTTGGATGAGTGCAAGCGATAAGAAAAAATTAGACGGGATTCAGAGTGGGGCTCAAGTCAATGTAGCAACTAACTTGAGCGTGTCTCGCAACGCCAATTCTCAAACGGTTAATAGCTCTACGGGTAAAGATGCCACTTTAAGTGCCGCAACAACATCTAGCGCCGGGGTTATGACCGCAGCAGACAAGAAGAAGCTGGATGGCATACAAGCTGGAGCGCAAGCGAATATCGCAACTAACTTGACGGCATCTCGCAATGCCACAACTCAAACGATCAAGAGTTCTACAGGTAAAGATGCTGTTTTAAGTGCGGTGACGGCATCTCATGCAGGGGTAATGACGGCAGCAGATAAGAAAAAGCTCGATGGAGTTGCCACTCAAGCTACGAAAAACCAAACAGACGCACATTTAAAGAACCGAGCTAATCATACGGGCACTCAAGCGATTTCTACTATTAGAGGTTTACAAGAAGCACTCAGTAGTAAATCAAATACAAAGCGGTCAATTTTGTGGAATGGAAGAGCGCCAGGTAATACGAAGCTAAAAACGTCAGAGCCTATTACAAACTTCGACTTCTTGATAGTGACAGCCGAAGGTGGTTATGCAGCGGCGTCAGGGCTAAGTCTTAGCGCGATTGTTGATGTGCAATTAGCAATGGAGCTGGGCCAGTTTTATGTCATCTTGCAGAGTGATGGCAAGTACGGGTTTACCTTGACATGTAAGGAAGTTCAATCGGTTAGAGGTGGTACTTCTCTAAAATACGATGGTGTGACCGCCTATTCAGGTGAGCATTATTTGAGAAAGATTGTGGGCGTTAAGGTGTAAGGCATGGATAAAGAGCAAATATATGGATTAGTGGGAACAGGGTGCTTTCAAGTTGTCGGAGGTACCCCTCCGCATGGATGGATAGAGATCCCTTCACCACCCGAAAAGTTGCCTGCTGTCTTACAATCAAATGGCATATGGACATATCCAGATGCAGTTCCTGGTCAAGAAGAGCCATCCATTTTTGCTGAAGCAGAAAATCAATGGGTGGCACATGAAATGGTTTATGTGGATAGACAAGTCACATTACATGAAGACTCCGATCCTCGTTCTACGCTAACTGCTTCAGTTTGGAGAAGCTACCGGAGAGCGCTGCGCGACTATGTAAAGGATGGTGTAGTAACGATGGCCATTCGACCACAACGCCCTACGGAGAAATCCATGACAATTGAAGGCCGCTTATGACTTGGCACTTATCCCAATTAAACTGGCCAAGTTACTCGCAGAACATTCAAACCAAGGCTGAGTCAGTGACAGACGCAGTCGGCGCCGTAATGAATGAAGCGATTAACCGGTTAACCAACCATACAAGTGACGCCAATTACGGGCGTCACTCTTTAAGTGAAGAGGCGAGCGCTTTGCTTAAGCTGCGTAGTGAACTTCAATCCTTACTTGTCTCAGGAACCGTACTTACAGTGTCGCCATATCAGTTTCAAGTGGGGACCCGTTTGGACTCGGGGTGTTACCTCAATCCTAGTACTGCAATTAAAACGTTATCTTATAAGCTGCGGGATTACGCTGATAGGTACCGACCAAACGGCCATCTTCACGGAATTGCGATAATGGTAACGGCCTCTCAATTGAATCAATTTTCTCGGCAGCTCATTGAGCTTACATCATTGCTTCCAATGCCTGAATGGTGCCAAGTAGCTAGGCAAAGTCATGCTTTAAATACCAATGACGTTGATAAGTTCCATCAACCTGCAGCGCTCGCTCTACCACGCTTTAAGCCGATGGCTTTACTCAACGCTAACCCATTACATGATGCTTTACATTGGCAAGGTGCCCAAGTAGCTACGCTAGAGTCATTAGCAGACGATGACCATCACGTAATTGACAAGTTGCAGTTATTAGCAGCAAAACGCAATAAAAAGATGGAAGAAATCAAGGCTCAGCTCAACGCCCTGAAGAACTTGAAAGGAAGTATCTATGCGTTCTCCGTGGAGGGCAATGCGGAAAGTATAGCGACACGGTTGAATCAAGCGGGAGCGCCCAACAATCATCAATTTACATTAGCAAGCTTATTGCTTAGCTATGAACCTATGACGTTTTTTGAGGAGCTATTATGCTAGCTCTAGATGGTGTGCCAATTAACTTAGACTCGATGACCGTTGAAATGTCTATGGAGTTTAAAGACCAGGACATGAGTGGGCAGTCTTCTGGTACCGAGGTGGCAGAGCAAGGTGACAAAGGCAAAAAGCTTACCTTTAGTGGTCGTGTTCCATTCATTCGTATAGAAACACTGACCCAACTTTATGCGTTTGCTTCAGATAAAGATGAGTCGAATGCTAGGCGTATTTATCGAATCGGCAATGACATTGCGCTCGCACTTAAAATTCGCAATGTGAAGTTCACTGGACGTATTCAAGCAAGAGAACATGAAACTCTACAGGCTTGGAATGTATCTTTTGAGCTTCGGGAGTACAACAGTGTCGCCGAGCAAAAAGAGCAGCGGATTAAAGCGCAAAGCAAGCCAGAGCAGCGAGAGAACACTCGGTTGAAACAGGCACTCATCACCGCAGAGGAGGCGACTCAATGAAGTTAGAGAAGCGCTTGTATATAAGCGGCGAAGAAGTCAAATTGGCAAGTAACATGGTGAGCTTAAAGCTTTCTTTGGGTAGTGTGGCCATCTTTGAAATTGAAGCTACACAACCCTTGAAATTATTCGAGCCGGTGCGTTTTGATATTGGATATGAAAACAAAACGTCGCCTTGGTTTGAGGGCTATGTTGATAAAATCCAATCTACAGTCAATGGCTACCAAAAAATCACAGTAAAAGAACTGACAGGTATTTTGAGTAAACGTTGGTCTCTCAGTTTAGAGCATCCAAATGCCGAGCAAGTTATTGATGCGCTCTCTCACCTTACTGGTCTCGAGTTTAATCTACCCAATGAAGAATACATGAAGACCGCGATCCCAAACTTTGTTTGCCAGGGAACGGGTTATCAATGTTTAGATCAGGTCGCTAAGGCTTTTTCTATTCCTGACTGTGTTTGGTTTCAACATACTGACCAGGTAGTTTATTTTGGCTCCTATCAAGATAGCCATTTCAACGACAAACCAATGCCACTACCTGAAGAGTTTACGAGTCGTCAAAATGGTAACAGTGTCACCTTTGTTCCGTTTCCTATGCTTAGACCAGGTCGGGTTGTGAATGGTAAGCGAGTCAATCGGGTTGACTTAATACAGGATGATATGACGGCGTATTGGAAAGCTGAACAGTCTGAAGTCATACCTAAAAAGCGAGAAACACTACAGCATTTTCCTGAATTAGCAGCTGGCTTTCACTTGCCAAAGTTCGGGCGAGTCGAAATGGTCAGAGACAGTGCGACGGCGGGTAAAGTATCTGACCCATTTCGGCCAAGACTCTCTGTTGATGTGCAAGTTCTAGATGAGAATTTGCAACCAGATAGTAACGTACCGGTTTATCGCTCGATTCCACTGCCAGTTAACATGAGCGGACATGAGTCCGGATTGTTAGCGTATCCATTAGAAGGGACATTGGTTGAAATTGCTTTCGCTTATGGTCGAAGCGATAGACCCATCATACGTGGCGTTTATGGACGTGAATATGCGCTTCCCTCAATAGAGCCTGGTGAACAACTACAACAGCAACGTGAAGAAGTGAGTTATCGAGTCGATGCCGCAGGAAATACAACACTGCAGACTGACCAAACTCAAAATCAGAGAGCGTTTGGTAAGTTAGACCAATTTGAACGGTATAAAGGTGAGTTTGGCCAGCATCAGCTTTTTGTAAATGAGCACAGCACTGAAGAAGTGAATGGTAAGAAGCTCATTGAAGCGCTTGGCGCTATTAATTTGTTGTCAGGAGATGATCTGGTGTTAGGAAGCTTGGGTAACATGCAAACGGCTACCGCTGGCGAACTGATTGAGACCATCGGAAAATTTCGCCGAAGTATTGCCGCTGAGCACCAATGGCTTCAATCACCTAAGACTTGGATAGGCTCTAAGCAAGAGAATGTGTTGATTCTTTTATCGGAGCTAATGCAGGTGGTTAAAGAATTGGCCGACACTTTAGCAACGCATACACACAGCGGTGTAGCACCAGGACGAGCAAGCACCAAAACACCAGTCCAAGCGAATGATATTGTTGGCCATGGGGAGGATAGTATGAAATTGAAGGGAAGACTCGAACCGATAACACAAACAAGCTAGTTGCCCAACGGGTGGGGGATAACCCACTTGGACTTTAATGTTGATAGCTTAACAATTGTTATCCATATATTAATTAGGCTTATTACCTTCTTATGCCATGTTTTTGATAGACAAAATAACCATTTTGTAGGGAGATTCGCTGGAATACTCCATTAAGAATAATAACTGTTTGAAATTATTGTTATTCTCTTTCCTATTTTTGTATTTAAAGAACCATTAATTAGGGGTAAGGGGATGACAATCAGTACTCTAGTAGCTGCAGTATTTGTAGTGGTGGGTTTGTGTCTCGTTTTTAAAAAAAGCACTCAAAATAAGAAGATCTATAAAATGTTTGAGGACTGGAATTGGTGGGTAGAAATTGTCAACGAAGACCACAAACCTTGGCTCTCTGGTAAGGTGGTTAGAAAATCGAAAAATTACCAGTTTGCTATCGTTGGTTGCTTGAAGAGAGATAGTTTAGATACGGAGTTATTGAATAATCTAGAAACTAAGTTTGGGGCATTGCCGGACTTTGTACCTTGCCAGTGTCTCATTCTAGACGCTTCAACGCTTGTGCTTGGGGGAGTCGAAGATGATAAAAAAGTTGCTGAGCTTTACCACTGTATCCCAACTAAACAATCAAGTTGCGTGAAGCTAGTTATTCAAGATTCAACCATTGTTCTTCCCGAAGACGACGAAGATCTGAACCAATTCGAGCTGCTATGGAGCTGCTCTGAAATGCAGTCCGTAGGACAAGGTGATGATGAAAGCAAGTTTAAGGCATATTAGCACACATAAAGAACTTGATTTTCACACAACCAACGCAGCCATACGGCTGCGTTTTTTTATGTTGGTCTCAAACTAAAGCTACAAGTCATATGGCGATGAACGGTTATGAACTCACGGGACAGACTGAGCGGATGACAAAATCCGCACTCTCCTCACCCGCCTGCGAGCTTTTTCGATCAGTTTTTTTTCAGTTTTTGTGTACTGAAATTTAGTGGGGAGAGTTCTTAGAGTGTCTCGCGGGAAACCATATATATAGCGGGGCTTGCGAGAGAATAGAGCTACTTAGAGTCTAGACTGAGAGTGTTTTGAAAATTTCAAAGATTGAAAATATTTTCAGTAAATTCCAATTTTAATGATCTGGAAAGATCAAGGTGGCTTTTGTAAGTGCATGAAAAATAAGTGTTGTTCAGGATTTTGTGAGAAATATAGATGATCAGGTGAGCGAAGATAAGATCTGATTAAGAGGGCATAGAGCCTTACTCGATAAGGCTTTAGAGCGAATTATTAAGATAAAGCAGTTTTTCAATTTATGAGACGGTATAATTAAACTTAGATGTCAAAATCACTGTGCAGTTAACGGGACAAAACCGCTGTTTACGTGTTGATGAAGAAGAGGGGAACGAGTGAGTGCTGGACCTATATTGTTATCAGGGTTACAAGCAAAACTCGTTAACTCTTAAGCAGAAACCAAGCAATAAGATTTAAATGTGTCGCCACTTTATCGCCATTTATTATTCTTGTTTCATTTAACTAATTGATTTTATAGGTTAAAAAATTAAAGTGGATATAAAGCTTTACTACGTGCATGACCCAATGTGCAGTTGGTGTTGGGGTTACAAACCAACGCTGGATAAACTAAAACAGCAACTGCCAGGTGTGATTCAGTTTGAGTATGTGGTTGGTGGTCTTGCGCCAGATACTAATTTACCGATGCCGCCCGAGATGCAACAAAAACTCGAAGGTATTTGGAAGCAGATTGAGCGCCAGTTAGGCACTAAGTTTAACTACGATTTCTGGAAGCTTTGTACGCCAGTTAGAAGCACTTACCAATCTTGTCGTGCGGTTATTGCAGCGGGCTTTCAAGACTCTTATGAGCAGATGCTAGAAGCGATTCAGCATGCGTATTACTTACGTGCGATGCCTCCTCATGAAGAAGCCACTCACTTGCAACTAGCGAGAGAAATTGGCTTGAATGTTCAGCAATTCAAGAATGACATGGATGGCTCTTTCTTAGAAGGTGTGTTCGAAGATCAATTGAGCCTTGCAAAGAGCCTAGGTGTGAGCTCTTACCCTAGCTTGGTTCTTAAAATTAACGACGCTTATTTTCCGATTGCCATCGATTACCTGTCGACAGAACCAACCTTGAAGCTGATTCGTGAGCGTATTATTGACAATATGCCAGCGCAATAACCACAGTTATGAATAACAAAAAGCCGCTCATTGAGCGGCTTTTTCGTAACTAAATGTATATCCATCCAAACAATAGTATTAAAGCACCATTGCTGCAATCCAACCAAAGATGATTAGAGGGATATTGTAATGGATAAAGGTTGGAACGACTGTTTCCCAAATGTGCTCATGTTGACCGTCGGCATTTAGACCAGATGTAGGGCCTAATGTAGAGTCAGAAGCTGGAGAGCCTGCATCACCTAACGCCGCTGCAGTACCTACCAGTGCAATCGTTGCCATCGGCGAGAAACCGAATGCTAGCGCAAGAGGCACATAGATAGTTGCAAGGATTGGAATCGTAGAGAACGATGAACCAATGCCCATTGTTACTAATAGACCAACGATCAGCATCAGTAGTGCAGCTAGAGGCTTATTGTCACCGATGCTGGTTGATAGCGATTGTACTAGTGTTTCAACACCGCCAGTTTGCTTCATTACTGCTGCAAAACCTGCCGCTGCAATCATGATGAAGCCAATCATTGCCATCATGTGTACACCTTTAGTGAACACGTCGTGTGTCTCTTTCCATGCAATAACGCCGCCGAAAGTAAACACCATAAAGCCAGCTAGAGCACCGATAATCATTGAACCCGTGTAAAGCTGAACACCCAATGCAGCGACAATACCAAGTGCCGCAACCAAGATGTGCTTTTTATTGATGACATGATCGGTTTCGTCAACGACAGTCAACTCAGTTTCTTTGTAGACACGCGGTTTACGATAGCTAACAAAGATAGCCAGTAATAGACCAAACAGCATTCCTGCACCCGGCAGTAACATGGCGGTTGGGACTTGGCTTGCAACCACGTTTTCCAAACCGTTGTCATGTAGGTTCTTTAATAGAATGTTGTTTAAGAAAATACCGCCGAAACCAACAGGTAAGATCATGTAAGGTGTGATCAAACCGAAGGTAAGAACACACGCGACCAAACGTCGGTCGAGCTTAAGTTTCGCGAATACGCCCAAAAGAGGTGGAATCAAAATTGGAATAAAGGCGATATGGACCGGAATTACGTTCTGAGATGACATCGTGACAAGCACTAATGCCACCAGCACGGCGTACTTTAACCCGGTAGTTGACGCCGAGTTTTCTTTACCATTTAAGCGCTTGATAACACTTTTGGCCAGTAGATCCGTGATGCCTGATTTCGAGATGGCAACAGCGAAAGTACCTAACATGGCGTAGCTTAGTGCGATAGTTGCACCGCCACCTAGACCACTTTCAAATGCGGCAACCGTATCCCCAAGGCTCATGCCTGCGACTAGGCCGCCTACGATGGCACTAAACGTGAGGGCAACCACCACGTTTACGCGCATCAATGCTAACACGAGCATGACGCACACTGATATAACGACAGGATTCATACTTTTCCTAATATGTTGTGTTTACTTATTATTCTTCGTCGACAAGCGGCCAACCGCCGAGGGCCTTCCATTTGTTGACAATACCGCAGAATAATTCTGCTGTTTTTTGTGTATCGTAAAGCGCAGAGTGTGCTTCACGGTTATCAAATTCCATCCCGGCTGTTTTGCATGCTTTAGCGAGAACTGTTTGGCCATAAGCAAGGCCACTTAATGTAGCCGTATCAAAAGTAGCAAAGGGATGAAAAGGGACTCTTTTTAGTTTACAGCGTTCATTTGCTGCATTTACAAAACCCAAGTCGAATGCTGCGTTATGAGCAACCATAATTGCACGTGAGCAATCTGCGGCTTTTTGTTCTTTGCGAATAAGCTTATAAATTTCCTTTAGCGCCTCTTGCTCAGAAACAGCACCTCGAAGAGGGCTGAAAGGGTCACGAATACCATTGAATTCAAGCGCTTCTTTTTCTAAGTTAGCGCCTTCAAATGGTTCCACATGAAAATGAATGGTGGAGGCCGGATGCAACACGCCATGTTCGTCCATTTTCAACGTAACGGCACAGATTTCTAAAAGTGCATCAGTTTGAGCATTGAAACCAGCGGTCTCAACGTCTACTACCACAGGGAAATAACCACGAAAGCGTTTTTTCAAGGTTAGAGCTTCATTTTCTAGTGTCATGTTGGCTTATTTTTGTGTGACGAAGGCTGCATTATTGCAGATTATACCGATGAGAAAAACCGCAATTTAAGAGAAAACCGGAATTCTATTTTGCATCCAATCAATAAGTTTGTATTGCATATTATGTAGACGTTTATTCGCCATACTTTGCATCATGTAAATCGATAAAACATGAGGAAGTAAAACGCTAAGTGGCGGTTAAGGTGATTGGAACACTATGGCTCACATTAATGGCAGAGTGACAGATATTCCGATATTGGCGAGATTTTTGCATGCCCGTTGAAGTGGTTTTATTGATGCAATTTGACGGCAACAGACTGCCGTTTAAGAGACAGTATTAGATGAAGAAATGGCTGATTACCAGTGGTGTTGTATTTTCGTTGTTTAGCACAAGCAGCTTCGCTTTGATGGGCAAACGTTATGCTGCAACTCCACAGCAATCTCAATGGGAAATGGTGGTCAATACACCATTAGAATGTCAGCTTGTACACCCCATTCCAAGCTTTGGAGATGCGGTATTTTCATCTCGTGCGAATAAAAAAATCAATTTAGACTTTGAGTTAAAAATGCGTCGTCCGATGGGAGAAACACGTAACGTCAGTCTCATTTCTATGCCGCCACCTTGGCGACCAGGTGAACACGCCGATCGAATTACAAACCTAAAGTTTTTTAAACAGTTTGATGGTTATGTCGGAGGGCAAACAGCATGGGGCATTTTGTCTGAGCTGGAAAAAGGCCGTTATCCGACTTTTAGTTACCAAGATTGGCAGAGCCGAGATCAGAGAATTGAAGTCGCATTGTCATCAGTACTATTTCAAAACAAGTACAACGCGTTTAGCGACTGTATTTCCAACTTATTGAAATACAGTTTCGAGGACATTGCTTTTACGATTTTGCACTACGAAAGACAAGGTGATCAGTTAACCAAGGCTTCTAAAAAGCGTTTATCACAAATTGCAGATTATATCCGACATAATCAAGATATCGATCTCGTGCTGGTGGCGACGTACACAGATTCAACCGATGGTAAAAGTGCGAGTCAAAGTTTATCAGAGCGACGTGCAGAGTCACTTCGTGATTACTTTCAGTCTCTAGGGCTACCGGAAGATCGAATTCAAGTGCAAGGGTACGGCAAGCGTCGTCCTATTGCAGATAACGGTTCGCCAATAGGAAAAGCAAAAACCGCCGAGTCGTGATATCTCTAGGGCGAACCCAAGTGTGATGCTTATAAAAACGCCGAAGCTAGAAAGCTTCGGCGTTTTTGATTTACTGACGTTGTTAATAATATTTTAGTGGTATTTTGCCAAGCACCTTTCGGTGATTCCTACTGTATAATTTGAATGTTAGTTTAAGCGGAATTTGGCAATGACTTCGCAATTGGTTGCGGTATCTATTTTTTCAACCTGTTTGGCAATAGCCGGATTAGGGTGACGCTTCATAAAGTCTATCAACGCCTTAGTACAGCATCCTATCGAGTCGATAAAGCTTGCACACTCTTTATTTGGGCATTGTGGGATAAGTGTTAAGACTTTCTCAGAGGCCAGTTGAAGGTATTTGAGTTCATAGTCAGTATCTCCAGCCCAACGCCAGAACTGAGCTAAGTTATGACAAGAAATCACAGAAATTAATAATCGCTCGTCCGCCTCAATTTCCACACATTCGCTGATATCTTCACTCAGGCTTAGGGCTTGCTGGTAATGAAGAATGCTGCGAACAGGGTCATCTAGTTGAAGTGCCGTATCGGCTAGAAGTGTGTGTTTTTCCCATTCACTGATCATTATCGTAATCCCGCATATCGAAGTTGCGGACAAATCTAAACGATAACTATTATCAAGTAAAGAGTTTTGTTTATAAAAGGACAGGCAGATCGCAGACCTGCCTGTAATCGATGTTCAACTTGCAGTACAAGTGATTATTAGAAGTGCCGCTTAGCCTTCAAGACCTGCTGAAGCTTGCTTGTTTTGGATAAGCTCAATCATATAACCATCTGGGTCTTTTACGAATGCAATGTGCGTGCTTCCGCCTTTTACTGGACCTGGTTCACGCGTCACATTACCGCCCGCCGCTTTGATAGCGTCGCAAGTTGTGTAGATATCATCAACACCAATGGCGATATGACCAAAAGCGGTACCTAAGTCATACTCAGTTTTACCCCAGTTGTAAGTCAGTTCGATCACTGCACCTTGGGATTCGTCACCATAACCAAGAAACGCTAGCGTGTATTCGTACTCTTTATTTTCGTTAGTACGAAGCAGCTGCATGCCCATAACTTCAGTGTAAAACTTGATGGATTTGTCTAGATCACCTACGCGAAGCATAGTGTGGAGAATTCGACCGTTTGACATTTTTTGCTCCTAGCTTTGATTTACAAATAGCGTTAGCTATCTGGGTATACTTTCTCTTTATATTCGCACAAATCTTCGATAATACAGCTACCGCAGCGAGGCTTTCTTGCTACGCACGTATAACGACCATGAAGAATGAGCCAGTGGTGCACATCGAGTTTGAACTCTTTTGGCACAACTTTTAATAGCTTCTGCTCGACATCATCAACCGTTTTTCCCATCGCAAATTTAGTGCGATTCGACACGCGATAAATGTGCGTATCGACGGCAATAGTTGGCCAACCAAAAGCGGTGTTGAGCACGACGTTTGCGGTCTTGCGACCTACGCCTGGCAGCGCTTCTAACGCTGCACGATCTTCAGGAACTTCACCATTGTGTTTTTCCAACAAGATCTTACAAGTCTTGATTGTGTTTTCTGCCTTTGAGTTAAACAAACCGATGGTCTTTATGTATTCTTTTAAGCCATCGACTCCCAAATCAAGAATGCTTTGAGGTGTATTCGCTACAGGGAAAAGCTTGTCGGTGGCTTTATTGACGCTTACATCGGTTGCTTGAGCTGATAGTAATACAGCGATTAGCAGCTCAAAAGGGGAGCTCCAGTTAAGCTCAGTTTGAGGATTCGGATTGTTTTCTCGTAATCGCTCAAGAATTTCGATTCTTTTTATTTTGTTCATTGCTGACTTCCAATACCGTCTCTGCGGTTTATGAAAAAGGCTCCTATGACAGAGCCTTATCTTGTTATGCGTTAGTGACGCGAGCACGTTCTATGGTTGGTTTTTCTTCTTTTGGTTGACGTGCCTGAATTGAATTATCTATGACATTTTTGAGCGCTATCAACAGCCCAACACCGATAAATGCACCAGGTGGGAGAAGCGCTAACAGGAAGCTATTGTCAAATTGGAAAACTTGGATCCGTAGAGCTGAAGCCCAGTCTCCTAGGAGAAGGTCTGCTCCGTCGAATAGTGTGCCATTACCAATTAATTCGCGCATGGCACCTAAAACAACCAAGACGCTCGTCATACCAAGGCCCATCCACAAACCATCTAGCGCAGCGGGTGCAACATCATTTTTTGACGCGTAAGCTTCTGCTCGGCCAATAATAATGCAGTTCGTTACAATCAGAGGAATAAAGATACCTAGAGACAGGTATAAACCGTACGCATAGGCATTCATTAACAACTGAACGCAGGTAACGAGTGAGGCAATGATCATAACGAATACAGGTATACGGATCTCTTTTGGCACATAGTTACGAATAAGAGAAACTGTTACGTTGGATCCAACTAGCACAAGTAAGGTTGCAATACCAAGACCTAATGCATTGGTTATCGTGGAAGAAACCGCTAGCAGTGGACATAAGCCCAGCAGTTGTACGAGAGCGGGGTTATTACTCCACATACCGTTTTTCATCAGTAATTTATTCTCATTCATTACTGCTCTCCTTCACAGCCTAACGGCTGGCTAAGAATGTCTTCACGAGATTGGTTTACGTAGTTAACGGTATTTCGCACCACTTTTACGACGGCTCTTGGCGTGATCGTTGCACCAGTAAATTGATCGAAATCGCCGCCATCTTTACGAACTTTCCACGAATTCCAATTGTTTTCCGTGACTTGTTTTCCTGTAAAGCTCAGGATCCAGTCGGTGACACGAAGATCGATTTTATCGCCCAGACCAGGGGTTTCTTGGTGGTTTAGGACGCGTGTCCCCAAAATATTGCCCTGATTATCAATCCCAGTAATTACTTTTATCTCACCATTGTAGCCATCTGGCGCGATAGATTCTATTGCGATTGCTGTTGGTTCACCATTCTTCGTGGCGAGGTAGGCTGGCATCGCACGTAATGTCCCCAGATCTGGAGACGTGACCATTGTACAAGCTTGCGTGAGTGCGTTGTCATGCATGTTTTCTGGAATGACTTGATTCAAAACAGAAAGTAATTGTTTTTGCTCTTGTACCTTGATTTGGTCTTTTGTTAGGTACTGAGTAAGGGCGACTAATCCGGTTGTTGCACATGCAAATATCGCGAGTGTCAGACCATTTTTTCTAATAGCGGTTAACATGTTTACCTCAGTGACCGTAAGTTCTAGGTTTGGTGTAGTAATCGATCAGTGGCACACACATATTTGCAAGCAACACTGCAAATGCAACACCATCTGGGAAACCGCCCCAACTGCGAATGATAAAGACCAAAGCACCAATAAGCGCACCGAAGATTAAACGTCCTTTGACGGTGGTAGACGCCGAAACGGGATCGGTTGCAATAAAGAATGCGCCAAGCATGGTTGCACCAGATAACAAGTGTAAAACTGGCGACGCAGTTTCCCCTGGCGTCAGCAACGTGAACACTAGGCTAAACAGAGTCAGACTCGCAAGGAAACCTGCTGGAATATACCATTGGATGATACGCTTTTTGATCATGACTATGCCGCCAAGAAGGTAAGCAAGGTTTACCCATTGCCAACCAATACCACCTAAGCCATCAAATATTGGCTGCGACATTACTTCGCTTGGAGTGGCACCTGTAAGAATGCCAGTCTTAAATGCATCAAGTGGTGTCGCCATTGTCACGCCGTCAACTCCTGAGCGAACTTGCTGAAGTGATAAGCCGTCGTAATCATAGCCCGTAAAAATTAAAGAGAGTGTATCTGCAAAATTTACATGATCAGGTATGAGTGATGTCGGTGCACTCCAACTCGTCATTTGTACTGGGAAAGAGATCAACAAGACCACATAAGCGACCATTGCAGGGTTGAATAAGTTTTGTCCAAGGCCGCCATAGAGGTGTTTAGCGATTACTATCGCAAAAATAAGCCCGATCACCATAATCCACCACGGAGACCATGGTGGTATAGCAACGGCTAACAACCAAGCGGTAACTATTGCACTGTTATCACGTAGCGCTCTCATTGGTGAGCGTTTACGACAGATCATGACTAAGGCTTCAAGGGATACAGCGACTGCAATGGCAAAAATCAGCTGAATCAGCGTACCCCAGCCAAAGAAGTAGGTTTGAGCTACTAAACCTGGAAGTGCGCAAAGTGCCACCCATTTCATTAAGTCTGGCGTATTACGACGACTGTGGGTATGCGGTGAACTGGCAATAAAAAACGACACTACTCGCTCTCCTCAGTATTATTTTTATTAGCTTCTTGTTGCGCTTTGCGTGCCTTCGCGCGCGCAATTGCTGCGGCAACCGCGGCTTTCTTCGGATCCACTTCTGGTTCTTCGGAGGTTGCTTCTTCAACAGGCTCTGTTTGCGTTTCTTGCTTCGCTTTGCGCGCTTTGGCACGTGCAATGGCAGCGGCAACTGCGGCTTTTTTCGGATCGTCGGTTTGCTCGGCAGGTGCGTCAGCTTCTTCCGCTTCAGTTGAGTCTGCTTGCTTCGCTTTTCGCGCTTTGGCACGTGCAATCGCAGCAGCCACGGCGGCTTTTTTCGGATCGTCGGTTTGCTCAGCAGGTGCTTCAGCTTCTTCCGCTTCAGTTGAGTCTGCTTGCTTCGCTTTACGTGCTTTGGCACGTGCAATCGCAGCAGCCTACGGCGGCTTTTTTCGGAGTCTTCGGTTTGCTCGGCAGGTGCGTCAGCTTCTTCCGCTTCGGTTGAGTCTGCTTGCTTAGCTTTGCGCGCTTTGGCTCGAGCAATTGCAGCGGCAACTGCGGCTTTTTTCGGATCGTCGGTTTGCTCAGCAGGTGCGTCAGCTTCTTCCGCTTCAGTTGAGTCTGCTTGCTTCGCTTTACGTGCTTTGGCACGTGCAATGGCAGCAGCAACCGCGGCTTTCTTCGGATCGCTGTCTTGCTGTGCAGACGTTTCCGATTCTACAGATTCAGTTGAATCTTCTTGTTGTGCTTTTTTCGCTTTAGCTCGGGCGATGGCGGCCGCAACTGCCGACTTTTTATCATCAGCGTTATTGTCTGGCGTTTCGCCTTGTTCTTTTTGCGCTTTCCGTTCGCGAGCAAGACGTTTGCGCTCTTCGCGCAGTTTTGCCATTTCTGAGTTATCAGGTTCACTAGAGCCTGCTTTAGCTGCTGCCGCTTGTTTCGTCTTCGCTTTGGCAATGGCTGCCGCTACGGCTGGTTTTACTGCTGGCTCTGTTTTTTCTGTGGTTTCTGTCTTTTGAGCTTTCACTCGTGCGATTGCTGCTGCTATCGCATCATCGCCGCCAGAAGACTTCATCTCTTTACGGCGCTGATCGGCAGCTTTCTTGAAGCGATTTTCACGTTCTGCTTTTTCGCGTTCCATACGCGCTTTTTTCTCTTCAAAACGCAGTTTTGCTCGCTCTGCAGCTTCCGCTTCTTGTGTTCTAGTTCTAATTTCTGCTTTCGCTTGGCGGTAGTACTGTACGAGCGGAATTTCACTTGGACATACAAACGCACAAGCGCCGCACTCGATACAATCCTTTAAGTTTAATTCTTCGAGTTTGTCATACTCTTCAGCTTTTGCATGCCATTGCAGTTGTTGAGGCAGCAGCGAAGCAGGGCACGCTTCTGCACATTGGCTACAGCGAATACATTCCATCTCATACTGGTGCGGAGAGATCTCACGACGAGTCGGAGCAAGGATACAGTTTGCTGTCTTGGTAATCGGCACTTGGGAGTGAGGAAGGGTAAAGCCCATCATTGGCCCACCCATAATTAAACGCTGTAACTTCTTATCTGCTTTATAGCCAAACTCATCCAACAGTGCTTGTACTGGTGTCCCTAATAATGCCCAAACGTTGCGTGGTTGTTTGAAGGTTTTACCAGTGAGAGTCACGATGCGTTTTATCATCGGCTCACCGTCGATGACTGCGCGTTTTATAGCGTAAAGAGAACCAACATTCTGGACCAAAATACCAATATCTGCTGGAATCGCGCCACTTGGCACTTCTTTATTGGTTAAAATTTTGATCAGCTGTTTTTCACCGCCAGAAGGGTATTTAGTTGGGATAACGCGAATAACGATGTCTTTGTTTATAGCCGCAGCTTCTAGCGCTTTGATTGCTTCTGGTTTGTTGTCTTCAATGCCAATAATCGTGAGCTTTGGTGTCAGGATATGTTCGACAATTTCGATACCTTGAATAAGCTCTTCGGCATGTTCTTGCATGAGCTTGTCATCAGACGTGATGTATGGCTCGCACTCTGCTGCATTAACGATAAGAATCTCGGTACGAGCAAAACCTGATTGGATTTTTTTTGCAGTAGGGAAGCCTGCGCCACCCATACCAGAAATACCAGCGAGACGAATAATATCAATCAGTGCGTCAGGGGTTTCTTGTTGGTAATCTGCGACGGGGTTTCTTTCACACCATGCATCTTTCCCATCAGGCGTGATGACTGCGCACAACTCACTTAACCCAGAAGGGTGCGCGACAGTTCGTGGCTCAATCGCGGTGAGCGTACCTGATGTTGGAGCATGCACTGGAACCGTAAAGCCGGTCTCCGATTGCGTTAATGGCTGACCTTTTAATAAGTAGTCACCTTCGGCAACCAGTAGGTTACCCGCTTTACCAATGTGCTGTTTTAGCGGCAATACAATTTCTGACGGGATAGCCGCATGAGCGAGTTCAGTTTTGTTGGACTGCTTTTTATTTTCTGCCGGATGCACACCACCTGGGAAATCCCAAAGCGCGCCTGTACGAATTTGTTCAATCAAAGACAACATGTGAAACCTTACTTAATTGAATCTTTCACGTTCGCTGCATTGTCGGCAGCATCCGTAATGTTAAGTACCGGAATGGAGTGAAGTTGCCACTTCCAGCTTTCTGTGGTCGTTGCCACAGGAATCATTTCAATACAATCAGTCGGACATGGGGCAACACACAAGTCACAGCCCGTACATTCATCTTTGATTACGGTATGGACCGCCTTTGTTCCGCCTACAATTGCATCCACCGGACACGCCTGAATACACTTAGTGCAGCCAATACACATGTCTTCATGAATAAACGCAACGGTTGGAATTTTGCTGTCGAGATCGTGCGCAGATTCTTCTGGCTCAACACCCATTAAGTCGGCGAGCTTTTCGATTGTTGCCTGACCACCAGGGGGACATTTGTTGATGTGGTCGCCATTTGCAATTGCTTCAGCATAAGGGCGGCAACCAGGGTAGCCACATTGACCGCATTGAGTTTGCGGTAAAATGGCGTCGATTTGATCCACAATAGGGTCCGCTTCAACTTTAAAGCGAATAGAAGCAAAACCAAGTATCGCGCCGAAAATCGCAGCCAGAACCGCTAACGCGATAATCGCAATTAAAATCGTACTCATCGCTTACTTCACCAAACCTGTAAAGCCCATAAAGGCGAGTGACATTAAACCTGCTGTAATCATTGCTATTGATGCACCTTTAAAAGGCACAGGAACGTCGGCGGCGGCTATGCGCTCTCGCATGGATGCAAAAAGTATCAACACCAATGAGAAACCAACAGCGGCGCCGAAGCCGTAGATGATCGATTCAATAAAGTTATGGTTTTCATTAATGTTAAGAAGTGCCACGCCCAATACTGCGCAGTTTGTTGTGATCAGCGGTAAGAAAATGCCAAGCAAGCGATAAAGCGTCGGGCTGGTTTTGTGCACAACCATTTCGGTGAACTGCACCACAACGGCTATCACCAAAATAAAACTCATGGTTCGAAGGTACTCAATACCCAGTGGACGAAGGATGTAGCTTTCCACTAAATACGCACACACTGACGCGAGCGTTAGCACAAAAGTTGTCGCTAAGCCCATACCTATTGCTGTTTCCAGTTTTTTGGACACGCCCATGAAAGGACATAGGCCCAAAAACTTCACCAGTACAAAGTTGTTCACCAGCACAGTGCCGACCAACAACAAAACATATTCGGTCATAGTTATTACGTTCTTAAAATCCGATCTTGATATTATCGTGTTTTGTGACACCAATAACAACCAGTGAACGATGTGGTTTTACATACACGATGGAAAAATAGTCGTCTATTTGATCTATTTTGATGAATCAATAAGAAATTGAATCGTTTGCTGAATGTATTGTTAGCGAGAGGATACTACCTATTAATTTTCATCTAATGTGTGATTTTAAAAAAAGCCCGCCTCTCCCAGGTAGAAAAGAGAGGCGGGCAATGCATATTTACAAGCTAATTATTTAAACTTTCTGAGTGCTTGATGGACTGTGTTTATATCTTATTCGTGAAGGTACGAGTGATGACGTCTTGCTGTTGCTCTGTCGTTAGAGAGTTAAAACGTACCGCATAACCAGACACTCGAATCGTCAACTGAGGGTATTTCTCTGGATGTTCAACCGCATCCAATAACATCTCTCGGTCTAGAACGTTGACGTTAAGGTGTTGACCACCTTCAATCGCAATGCCCTCGTTGCTTGCTTCGTGATGGAAGTAACCATCCATTAGCGCAGCTAGGTTCTTCTTCTGACTCAAGTCATCTTTACCCAATGCGCTCGGCACAATTGAGAAAGTGTAAGAAATACCATCTTTAGCGTAAGCAAACGGTAATTTAGAAACCGATGCCAGAGACGCAACCGCCCCTTTTTCATCACGACCGTGCATTGGGTTTGCACCCGGTCCAAAAGGCATACCTGCGAGACGGCCATCAGGTGTATTACCCGTTTTTTTACCGTAAACCACGTTAGATGTGATTGTTAAAATCGATTGAGTTGGCACTGCTTCGCGGTAGGTGTGCATCTTCTGAATTTTCTTCATGAAGCGCTCAACTAGATCACAAGCGATGTCATCAACACGGGCATCGTTGTTACCAAATTTTGGATAATCACCTTCGATTTCAAAATCAACGGCGATGCCATCTTCATCACGAACAGGTTTCACGGTCGCGTATTTAATTGCCGCCAAAGAGTCAGCGACAACAGACAGACCTGCAATACCACACGCCATGGTGCGGTGCACGTCGCGATCCATCAATGCCATCAGTGATGCTTCGTAGCTGTAACGGTCATGTGAGTAATGGATGATGTTCAACGCTGTGACGTATTGCGTTGCTAGCCACTCCAACATATTGTCGAAACGAGGCATCAAAGCGTCAAAGTCGAGAATTTCATCTTGAACTTTGTCCACTACCGGACCCACTTGCGCTTTCGATTTTTCATCGATACCACCATTGATGGTGTAAAGCAGTGCTTTTGCAAGGTTGGCACGTGCACCAAAGAATTGCATGTGCTGACCAACAACCTGCGGGCTCACACAACAGGCAATCGCGTAGTCGTCATTGTCGAAATCAGGACGCATTAGATCGTCGTTTTCGTATTGAACCGAAGAGGTATCAATCGACACTTTTGCAGCATATTGTTTGAACGCTTCAGGTAATTGCTCTGACCAAAGAATCGTCATGTTTGGCTCAGGAGCAGGGCCCATAGTATGTAGTGTATGTAAGTACCGGAATGTCGTTTTAGATACTAGCGTACGGCCATCAACGCCCATACCAGCCATGGCTTCGGTTGCCCAGATTGGGTCGCCAGAGAACAATGAATCGTATTCTGGTGTGCGTAGGAAGCGAACCATGCGTAGCTTCATGATGAAGTGGTCAATCATTTCTTGCGCTTGTGATTCATCAATCAAACCGTTTGCTATATCGCGTTCTAGATAGACGTCTAGGAAAGTCGAAGTACGGCCCAGTGACATTGCTGCGCCGTTTTGCGATTTAACCGCCGCTAGGTAGCCAAAGTAGGTAAATTGGATCGCTTCTTGTGCAGTTTTTGCAGGTAGCGACATATCAATGCCGTATTTCAGACCCATTTGACGAATGTCTTCAAGCGCTTGAACTTGGTCTGCAATTTCTTCACGTAGACGAAGTGTTTTCTCAAGATCGCCACCGCGCTCTAGGAAAGTCTGTGTCGAATTGTATTGCTCTTTTTTGTCTGCTTTTAAGAAGTCGATACCGTAAAGGGCGAGACGGCGATAGTCACCAATGATACGACCACGGCCATAGGCATCAGGAAGGCCTGTGATGATGCCGGATTTACGACAGGCTAGAATTTCTTTGGTGTAAAGGTCGAAACACGCTTTGTTGTGAGTTTTACGGTATTCAGTGAAGATTTTTTCAACCGTTAGATCCAATTCGCGGCCATAAACTTCGCACGAGTTTTTTACCATGCGAATCCCGCCATTGGCGATGATTGCACGTTTTAGCGGTTGATCAGTTTGTAAGCCAACGATCTTTTCCAGATCTTTGTTGATGTAGCCTGCATCGTGGGAAGTGATTGTTGAGGGCAAGTCTGTGTCAAAATCAATAGGGGCGTGTGTGCGGCTTTCTTGTTTTATGCCTTCAAGCACTTGGTTCCATAATGCTGAAGTGGATTCGCTAACCTCGGCTAAGAAAGACTCGTCTCCCTCATAGGGTGTATAGTTTTTTTGGATGAAGTCACGAGTGTTGACAGAGTTTTGCCATTCACCAGCAGTAAATCCAGCCCATGCATCTAGCATGTCAGTTGTCGGAATAGTCATAAGTAAATCCCTAAGTTATTGATAATTAGAATGGAGGCGACGAGTAGGACGGAACCATTCTTAACCCTTTTAATCGTATGGATTTATTTGGTATGAGTAAAATGAATGCTTTTCATTTTTTCAATGATTAAATTGCATTAATAATACATTCAATTGGTTATGATTATTTTTTGCTAGAAAAGAGACAGAATTAAATGTGTGGTGCTGTGAGAACACTATCTATGACAATGTTATGAGTTCTGTAATTTGAACTTATTTCGGTGTGATTTTATGACGCCTAGATTGGCTTAGATTTCATGGCGATTAAGATACAAAAAAAGCCGTGTCTTGCGACACGGCTTTTCTATAATCTGGCTCCTCCTGCTGGGCTCGAACCAGCGACCTGCGGATTAACAGTCCGTCGCTCTACCAACTGAGCTAAGGAGGAATTGCTTTGCTTGAAAGCGGGACGAATCTTACCGAGCACTCAAACTACTGTCAACAGTAAAAAAATACATTTTTAGCAAAAAATATTGAGTTAAGGGCTTTACTTTTCTGTATGGCTTGTCAGTAAAGGCTCGAGGTTAGTTATCCACTAAATTTGTGGATAAGTATGTTGATGAGATCTGGGTAAAGAAAATTGATATGCAACTAAGTTTTTATTTAATGAATTTTTAGTAGGAATTATGCGTAAAATAAGCAAATAAAACAAAGATTTATCGATGTTAATCAAAAGGTATTCAAAGTGGATAAAAATCAATCTTTTGGGGATAAGAAAGTTTTAAGCTAATTTTTGGGGAAAAGTTGTGGAAACTATAATGTGAAGAATGTGTGTAGCTCTTCAACTAGGGCGAAGTACTATATCAGAGTCACTTTTGTATGGCTATAGCATTCTAGACAAACAAGAAAATTTATTAACAATGATGGTTAAATTCTCGATAGACGTAGATTTCATTAGCTAAGGTGTATATATATACAGCCAAAGCGCAGTAAAATTGAGGAAGGGTATGAGTAAAGTCTATGAATTGGTCTCCGATTATCAGCCGTCGGGCGATCAACCAGGAGCGATCAATCAGTTGCTTGAGGGGCTCGATGCTGGGCTAGCACATCAAACCTTGTTGGGGGTCACAGGCTCAGGTAAAACCTTCACACTAGCGAATGTGATTGCTCAAGCCCAACGACCTGCAATATTACTTGCGCCAAACAAAACGCTTGCTGCTCAGTTATATGGTGAGATGAAGTCATTCTTTCCTAATAATGCGGTTGAGTATTTTGTTTCTTACTACGATTACTACCAACCTGAAGCGTACGTTCCGACCACGGATACCTTTATAGAGAAAGACGCTTCAGTTAACGCGCATATAGAACAAATGCGTTTGTCTGCTACAAAAGCACTACTAGAACGTAAAGATGCCATTATTGTTGCATCGGTTTCAGCTATCTATGGTTTGGGTGATCCGGAATCCTACTTACAAATGATGCTTCATTTGCGACGTGGAGATGTGATTGATCAGCGTGATATGCTTCGTCGCCTAGCGGAGCTCCAATACTCGCGCAATGATGTTGCTTTTGAGCGAGGGCAGTTCCGTGTCCGTGGCGAGGTGATTGATATATTCCCTGCTGAATCAGACCAAGACGCTGTGCGCGTTGAGATGTTTGACGATGAGGTGGATTGCATCAGTGTGTTCGACCCATTGACAGGCGTGGTCAAACAACGAGACTTGCCGCGCTATACCATCTATCCCAAGACGCACTATGTGACGCCAAGAGATCGCATTCTTGAAGCGATTGAAAATATTAAAGTCGAACTAGAAGTGCGCAAAAAGCAGCTTCTAGATAACAACAAGCTACTGGAAGAGCAGCGAATTAGCCAGCGCACTCAATTCGATATCGAAATGATGAATGAGTTGGGCTTTTGCTCCGGTATCGAAAACTATTCTCGTTATCTCAGTGGACGCTCGGAAGGTGAGCCGCCACCAACCCTGTTTGACTACTTACCTCATGATGGCTTGTTGATCATCGATGAATCTCACGTGACAGTACCGCAGATAGGTGCCATGTATAAAGGTGACCGTTCGCGTAAAGAAACGCTGGTGGAGTTTGGTTTCCGGTTACCTTCAGCTTTGGATAATCGTCCACTGAAGTTTGAGGAGTTTGAAGCACTAGCGCCACAAACGATTTTCGTCTCTGCTACGCCCGGAAATTACGAACTAGAAAAATCGGCGGGTGATGTGGCGGATCAAGTCGTTCGTCCAACAGGCTTGCTTGACCCTGAGTTGGAAGTTCGCCCAGTAGCGACCCAAGTCGACGACCTATTGTCTGAGATCCGTATTCGCGCAGCTAAAGATGAACGAGTTCTGGTTACAACACTGACCAAACGAATGGCTGAAGATCTCACCGAATACCTTCACGAACATGATGTTAAGGTACGTTATTTACACTCAGACATTGATACTGTTGAGCGTGTGGAAATTATCCGTGACCTTCGTCTTGGGGAATTTGACGTGCTGGTGGGAATAAACTTATTGAGAGAGGGCCTGGATATGCCAGAGGTCTCGTTAGTTGCAATTTTGGATGCGGATAAAGAGGGCTTCTTGCGGTCTGAACGCTCACTCATTCAGACCATTGGTCGTGCTGCGCGAAACATCGAAGGTAAGGCGATTTTATACGCTGACCGAATCACCAACTCAATGAAAAAGGCGATGGATGAAACTAACCGTCGTCGCGAGAAGCAGGAAGCGTACAACGAAGAAATGGGTATTTCGCCACAAGCGCTCAAACGAAATATCAAAGACATCATGGAACTTGGCGATATCACTAAGTCTAAACGCCAGCGTAACACTAAACAGGTACCATTATCGAAAGTGGCGGAGCCTTCGCAAACTTACGAGGCACTGTCCCCTCAGCAGCTAGAAAAAGAAATCAGTCGACTGGAGGCAGCGATGTATCAGCATGCGCAAGATTTAGAATTTGAGTTAGCGGCACAAAAGCGTGACGAGATTGAAAAACTACGAGCGCAGTTCATCGCAAATAGTTGAACAAACTTACCGATTTAACTATCCAAGCATTTTAGGTCGCTTGTAAAAAAAGAAGCCAATAGGCAGTCGGGTCTATTGGCTTGTTTTGTGAACATATCGTTCACTAACAACGTCAGTTGGCTAGGTGACCCGAGGGGTCACTATCGTTACAGCATGGTTTGTGCCACTTTTTAAATAATTGATATTATTTTTGAATTTTTTCCTTTGCCCATAATTTAGCTAATGTTATTTGCAAAATGCAAAGCGTAATGCGATTATTGTTTAAAACACAACAAAATAATAGCTAGGTTATGCAACAAAAACCCGAAGGCCCAAAGTCTCGTTACCTTTTAATGGTCGAGGACACCGCATCTGTTGCGGCTCTGTACCGCTCATACCTGACACCGCTTGGCATAGATATCAATATTGTCGGCACAGGTAGGGATGCCATTGAGAGCCTAAATCATCGAATTCCAGATCTTATTTTACTCGATCTCCGTCTGCCAGATATGACGGGGATGGACGTTTTACATGCCGTTAAAAAGAGTCATCCCGACGTACCTATAATTTTTATGAACGCTCACGGTTCTATCGATACCGCTGTCGAGGCCATGCGTCATGGCTCACAAGACTTTCTAATTAAACCGTGTGAAGCAGACCGTTTACGTGTCACGGTTAACAATGCAATTCGTAAAGCGACCAAGCTAAAAAATGAAGCCGATAATCCAGGCAATCAGAGCTATCAGGGGTTTATCGGCAGTAGCCAAACCATGCAGCAGGTTTACCGTACGATAGATTCAGCGGCGAGCAGTAAAGCGAGTATTTTTATCACAGGTGAAAGTGGAACTGGTAAAGAGGTATGTGCCGAGGCTATTCACGCAGCAAGTAAACGTGGTGACAAACCTTTTATTGCAATTAACTGTGCTGCAATTCCAAAAGATTTGATTGAGAGTGAACTGTTTGGTCACGTAAAAGGGGCCTTTACTGGCGCTGCGAATGATCGTCAAGGGGCAGCTGAGTTAGCGGATGGCGGCACACTTTTTCTAGATGAGCTTTGTGAGATGGACTTGGATTTACAAACCAAGTTGCTACGATTTATTCAAACGGGCACATTCCAAAAAGTGGGTTCCTCAAAAATGAAGAGCGTGGATGTGCGCTTTGTTTGTGCCACTAACCGTGATCCCTGGAAAGAGGTACAAGAAGGTCGATTCCGTGAAGATTTGTACTATCGTTTGTATGTCATTCCTTTGCATTTACCGCCTTTACGCGAACGAGGCGAAGATGTTATTGAAATTGCATACTCACTGCTAGGTTACATGTCACACGAAGAAGGAAAAAGCTTCATACGTTTTGCGCCAGATGTCATCGAGCGATTCAACAGCTATGAGTGGCCGGGTAACGTTCGTCAGTTACAAAACGTGCTACGCAATATCGTTGTTCTAAACAACGGTAAAGAGATTACGTTGGACATGTTACCGCCACCGTTGAATCAACCGCTTGACCGTCCGTCGTCTGTGGCTAAATTAATTGAGCCGAAAGCGATGACCGCATCTGAGATTATGCCATTATGGATGACGGAAAAAATGGCAATCGAGCAAGCGATTGAAGCATGTGATGGCAATATTCCTCGAGCGGCGGGATACCTTGATGTCAGTCCGTCGACGATTTACCGCAAGTTACAGGCATGGAACGGCAAGGAAGAGCGGCAAAAAGTATGAGTGTAAATGTATTAAATCAGCAAAAAATAGATGAACTGTCGATGGAAATTGGCAGTGACAACGTACCTGTACTGTTCGATATCTTCCTAGGAGAAATGGATACCTATATCGAGAACTTATCCCAACTACAGGGGGCAGAGCGATTAGCTTACTCAAAAGAAATCAGCCACGCGTTGAAAAGTAGTGCTGCGAGCTTTGGGGCAGATCGCCTTTGTGAACTGGCGATGTCCATAGACAAAAAAGCGAAAGCCGGTGAGTTAACTGCGGAGTCTGAGGTGTTAGAGGTTATGTTCGATCTTTTGCACGAAACTCGAGATGCTTATCGCTCTTGGCGACAGTAGCTATTTATTCCTATTAACCATTTTTCTTAGTAAACATCTGTTCTTACTGGATGCCTGAACTAAAACCCTTCGATGACAGAAGGGTTTTCATTATCAATAAACAACTTAAAAGAGGGCGCTAGTCAGGTAACGTGCTCCTAGATAGAAAGTTGTAGCTGATTTTCAATCGCTAGTTTGAGCTTGTTTCTATCGTGACGCCAGTCTCGGTTAGAGGAGGCGAGTGACTCCGTCACTACATTCCATTGACTTAAGACGTCTTGCTCGGTTTTCTCTGTTAGAACCACGTCTATTTTTCTTCCTTGGCAGGCACGTTCACACCATTCTAATTTTTGAGCCATCGTCATTCTTCCTGCTGGGCCGTATTCTGGACTCAGGTTAGCAACAAAAATGACTTTTGCTTTTGTGTTTGCTGCAATCGCTTTGCCGAGTTCAGGCAGCAATAAAGGAGGCATGATACTAGTTAAAAAACTGCCAGGGCCAAGAATAATCGCGTCCGCTTCCGCCAAAGCTGTGATGGCTTCTTTGGTAGCAGGCACTTCTGGTGAAAGATCCAAACGTCGCAAGTCTGCTTTCATTTCGTCGACATTTGTTTCTCCCGTAACCCACTTCCCATCTACGGATAACGCGGAAAGATCCGAAGGGTGTTCGGACATAGGAAGGATGTTAACGTCGACTTTTAACATATTGCGAATCAGATTAATGGCATCTAAAGGTCTGACCGATAAGTTATCGAGTGCAGTAAGCATCAAATTACCAAGATTATGACCATCAAGTTCGCCAGTGCCTTTGAAGCGATATTCAAACATCATAGAACTGATCGAAGGCTCTGTAATGAGCTGATTAATACAGTTACGTGTGTCTCCCCAAGCGATTCCTCCTTGGCAGTGACGAATTCTTCCTGTTGAACCACCATTGTCAGTCGTGGCAACAATCCCAGTTGCATTGCTGCCAAAATCTCGTAATGCGGCCAGCATTCGACCTAAGCCATGACCACCGCCAACAGCGACCACTTTTTTATCTGTGTAGATATTCATTATGTTCTTCTAATAATCTAATAAAAAACGGCTACAATTTATCTTAAGGAGTGTCTTAAAGGTACTCACTTAGCGGTAAATTGTGTCTCTAGAGAGTTTTTTATCACTCAAGTCTGGATTCCATTACAAATATTAAGTATTTTACACCGCAAAGCTATCAGAGATTTCATATCTCTGGTTGCCATAACTCCGAGCTCACTATTGCTAAGTCCTTGGATAAGCGTTTTGAGCCAGTGGCATACTGTCACAAGGGCATGATTGGAAATGGCCATGCCTCCCGTGTTTGGAAAGGTGTTCCGTGGCGCAACAATTCGAAGACAAATTTCATCGTAAGTTTTATTACTTGCGTCTGTCTGTGACCGACGTATGTAATTTCAAATGTACCTATTGCCTTCCTGATGGCTATAAGCCTTCGGGCAATAAAAACTCGTCTTTTTTATCTCTCCCTGAAATCAAACGGGTCGTAAAAGCATTCGCTGATTGTGGCACGTCAAAAGTGCGCATCACTGGTGGTGAGCCTAGCTTACGCAAAGATTTTACCGACATTATCCATTCAGTAGCGGCGACGCCTGGAATTCAAAAAGTTGCAACGACAACCAATGGCTATCGCATGGCAAAACAAGTCGCAGATTGGCGTGAAGCGGGTTTAACCCACATTAATGTCAGTGTGGATAGCCTTGACCCGCGTATGTTTCATCAAATCACAGGTGAAAATAAGTTTACTGAAGTCATGAATGGTATCGAACGTGCGTTCGAGGTCGGTTATGAGCAAGTAAAAGTTAATGTGGTGTTGATGAAAGATCTGAACCATCACGAGCTGCCAGCGTTTCTTAACTGGATAAAAGATCGTCCAATCCAACTGCGTTTCATTGAGTTGATGCAAACGGGTGAGATGGATGAGCTATTTAATAAGCACCATGTATCCGGAGTGGCAATTCGTAACCAGCTAATTGCAAATGGTTGGTTGCTGAAAGTACGCTCGCATAATGATGGTCCTGCGCAAGTATTTGTTCATCCTGATTACAAGGGTGAAATAGGTCTTATCATGCCTTATGAAAAAGACTTTTGTGAAAGCTGCAACCGACTGCGCGTTTCTGCGATGGGTAAGCTGCACCTATGTCTGTTTGGAGACTACGGTGTAGAATTGCGTGATCTTTTGGAACGTGATGAGCAAGAGAGTGAGCTTATTGAACGTATCCAGGCGCAGTTACAAACCAAGTCGGTAAGCCATTTCTTGCATGATGGCAATACTGGTATGACGCCACACCTCGCGTCTATCGGCGGCTAACTTCATTCAACTTTTAGAGCGAGCTTAGTGATAAGCTGGCTCTAACTTTTTCCGAATCGATACCAAGCGTATCAAAGCTAATTAAGAGAATAGGTGAACAAATGGGTCACGCTGAAAGCAAATTCCAACCTGCAAATATTGCCGTTCTAACGGTATCTGACACTCGTACTGAAGAAAACGATACCTCTGGTCGTTACCTAGCTGAGCATGCTCAAGAAGCGGGTCACAACGTAGTAGACAAGCAAATTGTTATTGATGACATGTACAAGATCCGCGCGATTGTTTCTCAATGGATTGCTGATGAAAGCGTACAAGCGATCATGATTACTGGCGGTACAGGTTTCACCTCACGTGATAGCACGCCAGAAGCACTTAAGCCTCTATTTGATAAAGAAGTTGAAGGTTTTGGTGAGTTGTTCCGTATGGTGTCGTACGAAGAGATCGGTACGTCTACGATTCAGTCTCGTGCGATTGCTGGTTTTGCTAACCACACCGTGATCTTCGCAATGCCAGGTTCAACTGGTGCGTGCCGCACAGGCTGGACAAAAATTATTAAACAGCAGTTGGATGCAAGTCATCGCCCTTGTAACTTCATGCCACACCTATCTGTATAACCTTTCCTAAAAGCGAAGGAAAAACAATGACCCAATTTACACATATCAATGCTTCTGGCGAAGCAAACATGGTTGACGTGTCAGCAAAAACGGAGACGGTTCGTGAAGCTCGTGCTGAAGCATTTGTTCACATGGCCCCAGAAACACTTCAACTGATTGTCTCTGGCCAGCACCATAAAGGTGATGTATTTGCGACGGCTCGTATTGCTGGTATTCAAGCTGCGAAGAAAACCTGGGATTTGATTCCACTTTGTCATCCGCTACTACTCTCTAAAGTTGAAGTTCAACTGGAAGCTATCGAAGCAGAGAACAAAGTTCGCATCGAATCAGTATGTAAACTTGCGGGTAAAACTGGTGTGGAAATGGAAGCGCTCACGGCAGCTTCCGTTGCTGCTCTAACGATTTACGATATGTGTAAAGCAGTACAAAAAGACATGGTCATTGGTCAAGTTCGTCTATTAGAGAAAACGGGTGGTAAATCTGGTCACTTTAAGGTGGAATCATGATTAAAGTACTTTTCTTTGCTCAAACTCGCGAGCTGATTGGCATCGACAGTGTTGAGTTAGACGGGCCGTTTGAAACGGTTGAATCAATTCGTGCACATCTAGTGGAAGAAGGCACTGAGAAAGATGGCAAGTGGGATTTAGCACTCGAGTCAGGAAAGCTACTTGCTGCAGTGAACCAATCTATCGTCCCTCTGGATACACAAGTAAAAGCAGGTGATGAAGTTGCGTTTTTCCCGCCGGTAACTGGGGGTTAAGATGGATTCTCGTGTTTCTGTACAAATTGAAGACTTTTCGGTTGAGCAAGAATATCAACGTCTATCTGAAGGGACGGCTGCCGGCGCTGTCGTTACATTCGTTGGTAAAGTTCGAGATATGAACCTTGGGGATAATGTGATTGGTTTACATCTAGAGCACTATCCGGGGATGACAGAGAAGAGCTTGAGCGACATTTGCGATCAAGCTGAGTCTCGCTGGCCACTATTAGGTGTACGCGTGATTCATCGCGTCGGAGACATGGATAGCGGTGATCAAATTGTATTTGTGGGCGTTTCCAGTGCGCACCGCGGCGCGGCATTTGATGCGTGCGAGTTCATCATGGATTATCTGAAAACCCAAGCTCCATTTTGGAAAAAAGAGCGTACGACGAATGAAGATCGTTGGGTTGAGTCGCGCGACACCGATCATCAAGCTGCACAGCGTTGGGAAAAATAGAACTAACCCGCATTCTAGTGAAAAAAGCTAAGTGCTAATGGTACTTAGCTTTTTTTGTATTTATCTTCATTGTATTGCTCACTTTGTTTCAATATTTCCTATCTTTTGTCTGGTGATATTCTTCACAATAAAAGTTTTTTGCCCAATATATAAACAATTATTTGTTAGACTTGATTTGTCATAAATGTTAAATGATGTGTAAATATCTAGCATAAGATGCTAGTAAATGGTTTAAACTCAGATTAATCGAAAGTTTCGCCTGTTAAATGTCGCTTCTGGTCTTTATTTGGCTGGTGAATGCTTTGGGGTTAGAGTTTACTGCTAGATATGTGTGGTTTAGTCAGCATTATTGGTTTTTTTGCTACATTTTTATGGCAAATTACTTCAATGATTGCTAATGTGTGCCGCAGTCTTTGTAAGGTTTTAGACTTTTGTGCTCAGAAAGTGCACTAAAAAAATCTAAAACTCTGACCGTTCCAGGCCCTTACAAAGAAGTCATGGATGCTAACGAAAAAATTTGGAGTTTTACGCATGTATAAGAATAAAATCACGCGCGCTTTATTTATTGGTGCTGGTCTTTCTCTCGCTCTAGCTGGTTGTGGTGAAAAGCCTGCGGAGAAACAAGCTGCTGAGCCTGCTCCGGCTCCAGCCCCTGAAGCTAAATCTGATTCTAAAGAGCCAAAACTTGCTGCTGTTCAAGAATTGGTGCGTGGTAACGGTACAGAAGTTGCGACAATAGACCCTCATAAATCTCAAGGTGTTCCAGAATCCCACGTGATTCGCGATCTTCTTGAAGGCCTTGTAAACCAAGATGCGGACGGTAACACTATCCCTGGTGTTGCAGAATCTTGGGAAACTGAAGACAACAAAACATACACTTTCCACTTACGTGAAGACGCAAAATGGTCAAACGGTGATCCTGTCACTGCAGGTGATTTCGTTTACAGCTTCCAACGCGCAGTCGATCCAGCAACCGCCTCTCCATATGCTTGGTACATGGAATACACCAAGATGAAGAACGCAAAAGACATTGTTGCGGGTAAAAAAGATAAGAGCGAGTTAGGTGTTAAAGCGGTTGACGATCACACGTTAGTGGTTGAGTTAGATACTGCAGTACCATATTTTGTAATGATGATGGGCCACACGACAGTGAAACCTGTTCATCAAGCAACTGTTGAAAAGTTCGGCGATCAATGGACGAAGCCAGAGAACTTTGTAGGTAACGGTGCTTATGTTGTTGACAACTGGGTTGTAAACGAGCGTTTGGTTCTAAAACGTAACGAACAGTACTGGGACAACGAAAACACGACGCTTGACCAAGTTACTTTCCTACCAATCGAGAACCAAGTAGCGGAAATGAACCGCTTCCTAGCGGGTGAAATCGACTTCACGAACGAGCTGCCTACAGAGCACTTCAAGCGTCTGAAGAAAGAGCACCCACAAGAAGTGTCTGTAACCGGTAACTTATGTACTTACTACTACATCTTCAATACGAAGAAAAAGCCGTTTGATGATGTTCGTGTGCGTAAAGCGATTTCTTATGCGATTGACCGTAACATTGTGACCGATGCGATTTTAGGTCAAGGTCAAAAGCCAGCTTACTTCCTAACACCTGAAATTACGGCAGGTTTCAACCCAGAAATTCCTGCATACGGCAAAATGACGCAAGAAGAGCGTAACGCAGAAGCTGCGCGTCTATTGGAAGAAGCGGGTTACGGCGCAGACAACCCTCTTGAATTTAACCTTCTATACAATACATCAGAGAACCACAAGAAACTTGCGGTTGCACTGGGTTCAATGTGGAAGAAGACACTTGGTCTAGACGTTACGCTAGAAAACCAAGAGTGGAAAACTTACCTATCTACCAAAGATTCTGGCAACTTTGAGGTTGCTCGTGCAGGTTGGTGTGGCGACTACAACGAAGCTTCATCTTTCCTAACGCTGATGATGAGTAATAACACTACTGGTGGTATTCACTACGACAGCAAAGAGTACGATGCGATCATGAACAAAGCATTTGCTTCAACTTCTGACGAAGAGCGCCAAGCACTTTACCTAGAAGCAGAGAAGTTGATGGCAAAAGATATGCCAATCGCACCTATCTACCAGTACGTGAAATCACGTCTACTATCACCGAAAGTTGGTGGCTTCCCAGTAAATAACGCGGAAGACAAGATTTACTCTAAAGATCTCTACATCACAGAGTAATTCGTAACTCGATAGAACTATAAAAATGAGGCCCTACATGTGAGAAATTGCATGTAGCGCCTATCTTTAGTCCAAAAGAATTGGACGACTTCTTTAATTTAACTGTCACAGACTGAAAGAGTGAGTTTATGCTTAAATTCATCGCAAAAAGGATATTTGAGGCGATCCCAACAATGTTGGTTTTGATCACCGTATCTTTCTTTCTTATGCGCTTTGCACCGGGAAACCCTTTCTCGACAGAGCGTCCATTACCACCCGAAGTAATGGCAAATATCGAAGCTAAATATGGCTTGGATAAACCTGTATTTGAACAATACACCACGTATTTGACCAATGTTATCCAAGGTGATTTCGGACCGTCATTTAAATACCTTGATTACTCAGTAAACGAGCTGATCGCGGTTGCCTTACCTGTTTCGGCTAAAGTGGGCTTCATCGCCTTTATCTTTACTTTGATAATGGGGGTTACCGTCGGTACTATTGCTGCGCTCAAGCAAAATACTTGGATTGATTACACCATCATGTCGACTGCGATGCTTGGTGTCGTAATGCCATCCTTTGTATTAGCGCCTGCGCTTATCTACATATTCTCGCTTCACTGGAATATCTTCCCTGCGGGCGGTTGGCAAGATGGTAGCTGGCAGTATTTAGTGCTTCCTGTTATTGGTATGTCGCTACTGTATGTTGCTACCTTTGCTCGTATTACGCGTGGTTCGATGATCGAAACCCTAAACAGTAACTTTATTCGTACGGCACGTGCTAAAGGTCTAAGTTACCGTTATATCATTATCAAACACGCTCTTAAGCCGGCACTTCTCCCTGTTGTTTCTTACATGGGTCCAGCTTTCGTAGGTATCATCACCGGTTCCGTTGTTATCGAAACTATTTTTGGTCTGCCTGGTATTGGTAAACTATTCGTTAACGCTGCGTTTAACCGTGACTACTCGCTAGTAATGGGGGTAACCATTCTGATTGGTTTCCTATTCATTCTATTCAACGCGATTGTAGATATTTTACTTGCAATGATTGACCCGAAAATTCGCTACTAACAGGGACGTTTGGTTATGTTAACGAAAAAAGAAAACCTAGAAGCGATTGAGAAATTCTCCGAAAACTTGGAGATTGAAGGTCGCAGTCTTTGGCAAGATGCTCGTATCCGTTTCATGCGCAACAAAGCGGCGATGGTGAGCTTATTCCTTCTTGTTTTAATGACGTTGGCGGTTATTATCCTGCCAATGATCGCACCGTACACATTTGATGATACTGACTGGTACGCGATGCACGTTGCACCGAATGCTGACCATTGGTTTGGTACTGACAGCTTAGGCCGTGATTTATACGTGCGTACGCTAATTGGAGGTCGTATTTCGTTGATGGTAGGTGTTATGGGTGCATTTGTAGCGGTACTGATTGGTACGCTCTACGGCGCAGCATCTGGTTTCATCGGCGGTAAAGTTGACCGCGTAATGATGCGTATTCTAGAAATTTTATACGCGGTACCGTTTATGTTCCTGGTGATTGTACTGGTAACATTCTTCGGTCGTAACATCATGCTGATCTTCGTTGCGATTGGTGCTATCGCATGGCTAGATATGGCGCGTATCGTACGTGGTCAGACTCTTAGTCTACGTAGCAAGGAGTTTATCGAAGCGGCACATGTGTGTGGTGTAAGCAACTGGAAAATCATTACTCGTCATATCGTACCGAACGTACTGGGTATTGTAGCGGTATACTCTACGCTGCTTATCCCAAGTATGATTCTAACGGAATCATTCCTATCATTCCTTGGTCTTGGTGTTCAGGAACCAATGACAAGTTGGGGCGCTCTTCTACAAGAAGGTGCACAGACAATGGAAGTAGCAATCTGGCAGCTGGCATTCCCAGCAGTGTTCATGGTTGTGACGCTATTCTGCTTCAACTACGTTGGTGACGGCCTGCGCGATGCGCTGGATCCAAAAGACAGATAATTAAAAGATAAGATTAAGGAAGCAATGATGAGCTTATTAGATGTCAAAGATCTGCGCGTCGAATTCACCACGCAAGATGGTATCGTAACCGCAGTAAACGATTTGAACTTCTCTCTCAACCAAGGCGAAACCTTAGGTATCGTTGGAGAGTCGGGATCAGGTAAATCTCAAACCGTATTCGCAATCATGGGCCTTTTGGCTAAGAACGGTATTATTTCTGGTAGCGCAAAGTTTGAAGGCAAAGAAATCCTAAACTTACCAGAAAAAGAACTGAACAAAGTGCGTGCGGAACAGATCGCAATGATCTTCCAAGACCCAATGACATCACTGAACCCTTACATGAAAGTGAGTGATCAGTTGATGGAAGTGCTTATGCTGCACAAAGGCATGGGCAAAGCGGAAGCATTTGAAGAATCAGTACGCATGCTGGAAGCGGTAAAAATCCCTGAAGCGCGTAAGCGTATCACGATGTACCCGCATGAGTTTTCAGGCGGTATGCGTCAGCGTGTAATGATCGCGATGGCGTTGTTATGTCGTCCTAAACTGCTTATTGCCGATGAGCCAACAACAGCACTTGATGTGACGGTACAAGCACAGATCATGGACTTGTTGAATGAGCTGAAATCTGAGTTCAACACAGCGATCATCATGATCACGCACGACCTTGGTGTGGTTGCAGGTTCGTGTGACAAGGTGCTGGTGATGTATGCAGGCCGTACTATGGAGTACGGTAACGTAAACGAAATTTTCTACAATCCAAGCCATCCTTATGCGGAGGGGCTGCTGAAGGCGATTCCTCGCCTCGATACTGAGGGTGAAATTCTGCCGACCATTCCTGGTAATCCACCAAACTTGCTTCGTCTACCGCCGGGCTGCCCTTATCAAGAGCGCTGTCACCGTGTGATGGATCGTTGTAAGCGCGAGGCGCCAATTCTGACACCATTTGGTGATGGTCGTCAGCGTGCATGTTTTTCTGAATGGGAGGCTTGGAACAAATGAACGCAGTAGACAAAAAACTAATTCTGGACATTTCTGAGCTGAAAGTTCACTTCAGCATTGCCTCAAAGTCGGCATGGCCGTGGTCAAAGCCTTCGAGCCTGAAAGCGGTAGATGGCGTGAACGTTCGACTATACGAAGGGGAAACGCTTGGTGTAGTAGGTGAATCAGGTTGTGGTAAATCGACGTTTGCTCGTGCCATCATTGGTCTGGTTGAAGCTACTGACGGCCAAGTAGTTTGGTTGGGTCAAGACCTTACTAAAATGAAAAGCGTTCAGCGCCGTGAGACGCGTAAAGAAATTCAGATGATTTTCCAAGACCCATTGGCATCGCTGAATCCGCGTATGACTGTTGGTGATATCATTGCTGAACCTCTTGAGACATTCTATCCAGAACTGTCTAAGCAGGAAGTGAAAGATCGCGTTAAAGAGATGATGGCGAAAGTTGGCCTATTACCTAACGTGATTAACCGCTACCCACACGAATTCTCGGGTGGTCAGTGTCAGCGTATCGGGATAGCGCGTGCGCTTATCCTTAAGCCTAAGATGATCATTTGTGACGAGCCAGTATCGGCGCTTGATGTATCTATTCAAGCTCAGGTTGTTAACCTGCTTAAAGAGATTCAAAAAGAGTTAGGGCTTTCTCTGGTATTCATTGCGCATGACTTGTCTGTCGTTAAACACATTTCAGATCGCGTTTTAGTTATGTATTTAGGTAATGCCGTGGAACTTGGCGAGGCCGAGGCTCTGTTTGCTGATCCTAAGCACCCATATACGCGTGCGCTGATGTCTGCGGTTCCGATCCCGGACCCGGATATTGAGCGCAATAAGAAAATCCAAATGCTAGAGGGTGATCTTCCTTCACCTATCAACCCACCGTCGGGTTGTGTATTCCGCACTCGTTGCCCACAAGCAACCGAAGAGTGTGCGAAGACGAAGCCAACCATTTTAGGTAATGACGTTCACGCGGTATCTTGTTTACACGTTAGTGTATAAATTCAGCCTGTGACGGGCTTAAGCGCGACACCTTCATCGGGTCGCGCTTTTTTTATGTGTCTGATTTATACATTCGAATTTCTTGAACATGATGTCCTAAGTTCGATGATTCTCTGTTTGATAGGAAACGCTAATATAGACACAAACAGAACGAGAGGAGAGCAATCATGGGTAAGTTGGTTGAAGGTGTTTGGCAAGATGTCTGGTATGACACAAAATCAAATGGTGGCAAATTTGTGCGCGAAGATGCCGGATTCCGTAACTGGGTTAAAAACGACCCTGATGCGGAGTTTACACCAGAGTCCGGTCGATACCATTTGTATGTCTCTCTTGCTTGTCCGTGGGCACATCGAACCCTCATTTTCCGCAAGCTGAAAGGTTTAGAACCACATATTGATGTCACGGTCGTTTGCCCTGATATGCTCAGCCAAGGTTGGCAAATGGGGCTTCCTGAGCCATTGTTTGGTCACACGCGCATGTATCAAATTTACACGCAGGCCAAACCCGATTACACGGGCCGCGTAACCGTGCCTGTACTTTGGGATAAAAAGACCAATACTATTGTGTCGAACGAGTCGTCAGAGATCATTCGTATGTTTAACTCGGAGTTCAATGCGTTAACAGGGAATCGCGACGACTACTATCCAGAACATCTAAAACACGTTATTGATGAGTGGAACGATTTTGTTTATCCGAATGTCAACAACGGAGTGTATCGTTGTGGCTTCGCGACTACGCAAGAGGCGTATGAAGAAGCGTTTGATTCTTTGTTTAATGCGTTAGATAAAATCGATGCTCACCTAGCTACGCATCGTTACTTAGCAGGGAACACAATTACTGAGGCGGATTGGCGTTTGTTTACGACTCTTATTCGTTTTGATGCGGTGTATGTGGGGCATTTCAAGTGTAACAAGCAGCGCATCGCAGACTACGAAAATATACAAGGCTACTTAAAAGAGTTGTATCAAGTAAAAGGCGTCGAAGAAACGACGGATTTCTATCACATTAAACGCCACTACTACTTCAGCCACACTGGGATTAATCCGACGCAAGTTGTACCAAAAGGGCCTGATTTAGACCTAAATACTCCTCATGGAAGAGAAAGGATTGGCTAGTTTGCTGCTTCCATCGCAAATGAAAAAGTACTTAACGGTTAGCAATGCCGTTAAGTACTTTTGTGTCATCTAAATACCGGGAGTAGGAAGTTTACTTTTTCATTCATCGCCACCTTACTTAGCGCGTACGATGTCCATCACTAGCTTTCCGTCCACTTTTACAGGACCGTCCTCTTTAGCGCCGAGCGTATACTCAAACACACCAGTCTTCATGCCACCTTTCTCTCCGTGGACCATTAACATCAGCATATCGCCTGATTCTACTGGTTCCATCAAAATTGCATTTACGTTTTCATTCTTTCCCATTTTTAACGGAGCGTAGCCGATAACAGGACCAGGCTTCATTGATTCGTCTGTTCGGTGGACAACCATCCACCCATTGTCATCAGCATGAGCCATTTCAGCGGTCACCGTTCCTCCGGACATATCTTGATCGACGCCTTTAATACTCGGGGCGGAAAAGCTGAATGAAGAAAAACTAATCAGAAACGCAGCTAAACCAAACTTTATCAGTGATGTATTGATGAAATCCTTCATATATATTCCTTAGCAGTCAATGAGTTTGTGCATTGCAGTAGCTTTTACGTATTTCCTAGCAAAAAAGTTTAGCTAAAACGTAAATAATGTCGATAAATTGAACAGGGACCGTGCTGCTTTGGAGCCAATGCATTTTTTGGGAGTGGGTCAATCGGTGTAAGAACAAGCACGAGCAATGTCGATTAGGTATGGGGGGGCGATAGGGAGAAAAGCTTTGTGCACCAGTAATTATAGGTTGTGCAGTGATTGGTATAAAAAACAAATAAGTGTTCTGGCCAGCAATAGAAAAAGCCCTCGACGAATCGAGGGCTTTGTATCTATATCCAACTAGATGTCAGAAGCGATTATTTAGCTTCTTGGTCTGCTTGGATAGCTGTTAGAGCGATGGTGTACACGATGTCGTCTACTAGCGCGCCACGAGACAAGTCGTTTACAGGCTTACGCATACCTTGCAGCATTGGACCGATAGATACTAGGTCAGCTGAACGTTGTACCGCTTTGTAAGTCGTGTTACCCGTGTTTAGGTCTGGGAATACAAATACTGTCGCTTTACCTGCAACTGGAGAGTTTGGTGCTTTAGAAGCAGCAACGTTTTCCATAATAGCAGCGTCGTATTGTAGAGGACCGTCAATGATAAGATCAGGACGTTTCTCTTGAGCCAGTTTTGTTGCTTCACGTACTTTATCAACGTCTGCACCCTTACCAGATTCACCAGTAGAGTAAGAGATCATTGCAACGCGTGGTTCGATACCGAATGCTGCTGCAGAGTCAGCAGATTGGATAGCGATTTCAGCAAGCTGTTCAGCAGTTGGATCTGGGTTGATTGCACAGTCACCGTAAACCAGTACTTGATCAGGCAGAAGCATGAAGAATACTGAAGATACGATAGACGCATTTGGTGCCGTCTTGATGATTTGGAACGGAGGAACGATAGTGTTCGCCGTAGTGTGAACAGCACCAGAAACTAGGCCGTCAACTTCGTCGTTCTCAAGCATCATTGTGCCTAGGAATACTGAATCTTGTAGCTTCTCACGAGCCACAACTTCAGTCATGCCTTTCGCACCGCGCAACTCAACTAGGCGAGCAACGTAGTTTTCACGAACAGCATCTGCATCGATGATGGTTACACCAGTACCTAGCTCAACGCCTTGTTGAGCCGCTACGCGACGGATTTCATCTGGGTTACCTAGAAGTACACAGTCTGCAATGCCGCGTTCAGCACAGATTGCCGCTGCTTTAACTGTGCGTGGTTCGTCACCTTCTGGAAGAACGATACGCTTACCTGCTTTACGAGCAAGTTCAGTTAGCTGGTAACGGAACGCTGGTGGGCTTAGACGACGAGACTTCTGAGTGCCTTCAGTCATAGACTCGATCCAGTTACCGTCGATGTGGCCAGCAACGTGTTCGTTGATGAACTCGATACGCTCTTTATCGTCTGCAGGTACTTCGATGCTGAAGCTCTGTAGGTTTAGAGACGTTTGCCAAGTGTTACCTTGTGCTTTGAAGATAGGTAGACCAGTGTCGAATGCTGGTTTACATAGGCCTTCGATTTCGCTAGGGATATCGTAACCGCCAGTTAGTAGTACTGCACCAATATCCACACCGTTCATTGCAGCAAGAGAAGCAGCAACGATAACATCAGGACGGTCTGCAGAAGTAACAAGTAGAGAGCCCGGTTTGAAGTGCTCAATCATGTTTGGCAGAGAACGCGCACAGAAAGTGATGCTCTTGATGCGACGAGTGTTGATGTCACCTTCGTTGATGATATCTGCTTTCAGGTGTTTAGCCATGTCGATTGCACGAGTCGCAATCAGATCAATGCTCCATGGCACACAACCTAGTACACGAATTGGAGAAGTGTTAAAAATTTCCATCACTTTCAATTCGTTTTGTTTCGCGCTGTCTGCATCGTCAAAGATTTCAGATAGGTCAGGGCGAGTACGGCCAGCTTCGTCAACAGGAGCGTTTAGCTTGTTGATGATAACACCAGAGATGTTTTTGTTTTTAGTGCCGCCGAAGTTAGAACATGCTACTTCGATACGCTCTTTCAGTTGCGCAGGGTTATCAGTACCTGGAGTCGCAACTAGCACGATTTCTGCACCAAGTGTTGCCGCGATTTCCGCGTTTACTTGGTTTGCAAATGGGTGCTTACGAGTAGGTACAAGACCTTCGATTAGCGTAACGTCTGCGTCTTTGTTGATTTGGTTGTAACGTTCAACAACGGTTTCTAGCAGCTCGTCCATGTTGTCGTTACCGATTAGGCTTTCAGCAACAGACATCGCCATTGGTTCACCGATCTTCATATCGCTGTTACGACCAACGATAGTTGAAGTCAGATCTGGCTGATCACCACCTGAACGTGGCTGACAGATTGGCTTGTAGAAAGAAACTTTAACGCCTTTACGCTCCATAGCGCGAAGAACACCCATGCTAACGCTTGTTAGGCCAACGCCTGCGCTAGTAGGGATAAGCATAATAGTACGAGACATTCGTAGAGTACCTTTAGCTATTTGGGGGATAAAAGCTCAACTCTTATTCCATGAAGCTCGAAGAATAGGAGTTGAGCCCCTAAGAAATTCGTTTGAATGAAAATCTGGCTAGCCGAGTGGCTAGCCAGGAATTCAATTAAAGACCTGTCAGGCGAGCAGTGTCTTCAGCGATGACTAGCTCTTCGTTAGTAGAGATAACCATTGCAGGGATACGGCTGTTTTCAGTCGTGATAACGCCTTCGCCGCCGAAGCGAGCTTTAAGGTTAGCTTCGCTATCTACTTCGATACCGAAGATGCCAAGACGGTTTAGAACCATTTCACGGATAGGGCCAGAGTTCTCGCCGATACCGCCAGTGAAAGTGATTGCGTCTAGACGGCCTTCCATTGAAGCAGTGTAGCCAGCAACGTATTTAGCTAGACGGTGGCAGAACACGTCCATTGCGCGTGTTGCTTCTTCTTTTTGACCGTAGTTGTCTTCAACGAAACGACAGTCAGAAGTCACTTCAGTTAGACCTTGAAGACCAGACTCTTTAGTTAGCATCGTGTTGATTTGATCAACAGAGTAACCTAGAGCGTCGTGTAGGTGGAAGACGATAGCAGGGTCGATGTCGCCACAGCGAGTACCCATTACTAGACCTTCAAGTGGAGTAAGACCCATAGAAGTGTCTACAGATTGACCGTTCTTGATCGCACATACAGATGCGCCGTTACCTAGGTGACAGTTGATGATGTTTACTTCTTCAACTGGTTTGTTTAGTAGGCCTGCAACTTCACGAGTGATGAACAAGTGAGAAGTACCGTGCATGCCGTAACGACGGATACCGTGTTCTTTGTATAGGTTGTATGGAAGAGCGTATAGGTAAGACTCTTCAGGCATAGTTTGGTGGAACGCAGTGTCAAATACAGCAACGTTTTTCAGCTCTGGGAAGTTTTTCTTAGCCGCTTCGATACCGATGATGTGAGCAGGGTTATGAAGAGGTGCAAATGTTGCAGCGTCTTGAATACCTTTTAGAACTTCATCAGTAATTAGTGCAGATTGAGTGAACTGCTCGCCGCCGTGAACGATACGGTGACCGATTGCGCCTAGGTTAGCTTTAAGCTCTGGCTTAGAAGCAAGAATAGTTTCTACCATAAACGCTAGTGCTTCTTCGTGAGCTGCACCATTGCCTAGTTGAGCTTCGTGCTTGCCATCAAGTTTCCACTTGATGCGAGCTTCAGGAAGGTGAAGACACTCAGCAAGACCTGACAAGTGCTCGTCGCCGTTCTCGGCATCAACAACGGCAAATTTAAGAGAAGAACTACCGCAGTTTAAAACTAAAACTAGCTTAGACATGTATGACTACCTGTTATTCGTCTGATAAAAAATCAGTTAAAGAATGAAAAATTAATCACAAGAATAGCCGATACCCAGAAGGCTGCGTACTAATCCTGGTCAAAAATTGTTCTAATTCCATATAAAGAAATAGTGATGAACCCTTCCATCACTATGATGCGATCCGTGCAGATAGATATCTCGGAGTTGCTTAAATTGTAAATAACAGCAACAATGAGATTGAGGGTCTGCAAAGGATAGCGATAATAAGCAATGATAACAAAAAAAATTTGAAAGAATATTAACTTTCATCAATTTTTTGTACCTTCAGTTGAAATGTTCAACTATTTTTTAGTGAGAGAGCGGTATGAGTAATAAAGTCGGATTGATCCATAGCCTGAAAGATGGCCAGAATTACATGGAGATCTGGCCGGTTCGTAAAGAGCTAAGCGCCATATTTCCGGAACAGCGTATCATTAAGGCGACTCGCTTTGGCATTAAAGTCATGCCGGCCGTTGCTGCGATCAGCGTACTCACTCAAATGGCATTCAACAATTACCACGCGTTACCTCAATCCATTGTTGTCGCCTTGTTTGCGATTAGCTTGCCACTTCAAGGCATTTGGTGGCTTGGTGCTCGATCCAACACGAAATTGCCGCCTTCTTTGGCCTCTTGGTATCGGGAGTTGCATCAAAAAATTGTGGAAACAGGTTTTGCATTAGAGCCTGTCAAAGCTCGCCCTCGTTACAAAGAGCTTGCGATAATACTGAACCGAGCGTTTCGCCAGCTCGATAAATCGTCATTAGAGCGTTGGTTCTAATTTAAATTGTTTGAAATGGAGTGTGCACTGGCCGCTCCATTTTTGATCCTGCCTCTATTACCTACTTTGACGGTCGTTGATGAAGCGAGCGAAGCTTTGTTTACCAAAGATTCTTTCCGGATGAAGAAGTCCCCCCGATCACAAATGTTGCTTTAGTGTTAAATCTTTCTTTTCTTTACTAAGACTTAGTAGTAATAATAAAAACAAGATGCGCAAGAAGTGCACAGTTATACGAACACAACAATACCGCCTTCAAACATTTGAATTCACGAGTCGATACACATATTGAAAGCTCGTGAAACAAGGACGAAGTCACATCAAGGAGTTATGATGAAAACGAAACGTTTATTAGCCACCGCCGTTCTATCTGCTACTGCTATTTTCTCTTCTACCAATGTACTGGCCGCCACTGCAACTGTCGCAGTTTCACAGATTGTCGAACACCCGGCGTTAGACGCGACGCGCCAAGGATTACTTGATGGTTTGAAAGCGAAAGGCTACGAAGAAGGCAAAAATCTAGAATTTGATTATAAGACCGCACAGGGTAATCCAGCGATTGCGGTGCAAATTGCCCGTCAGTACGTCGGCGAAAATCCTGATGTGTTAGTTGGCATCGCGACACCTTCGGCACAAGCCTTGGTGTCGGCTACTCGCTCTATTCCTGTTGTCTTTACTGCGGTAACAGATCCGGTTGGTGCGAAATTGGTTAAGTCGATGGAACAACCAGGCAAAAACGTAACTGGCCTGTCTGATCTTTCACCCGTTGCTCAGCATGTCGATCTCATCCAAGAAATTCTTCCTCAGGTGAAAAGCATCGGGGTTGTATTTAATCCCGGTGAAGCTAATGCCGTGACTTTAGTTGAATTACTAAAAGAAAGCGCAAAAGCAAAAGGCATACAAGTGGTTGAAGCGACCGCACTAAAAAGTGCTGATGTTCAGTCTGCGACTCAAGCGATTGCAGCGAAATCAGACATTCTTTACGCCCCAACAGACAATACAGTTGCAAGTGCGATTGAAGGGATGATTGTGGCAGCGAATCAAGCGAAGAAACCTGTATTTGGTGGCGCGACGTCGTATGTGGAAAAGGGTGCAATTGCAGGCTTAGGTTTTGACTACTACCAGGTTGGTGTACAAACCGCGGATTACGTGGCGGCGATTCTTGATGGTCAAGAACCAGGCAAGCTAGATGTAAAAGTCGCGACGGGCTCTGACCTTGTAATTAATGAAAGCGCAGCATCTAAGCTCGGTATCAAGCTGCCAAGTTCTGTGGTTGAACGTGCGACAAGCATGCAATAAGTAACGCTTTTTGGGGTTAAGCCTGTCACGTTGGTTGGTAGACGCTTGCCCCAAAATTGATACTCGCCGGATTTCTCGTGTAGAGCATTCTGCTAGAGAAGAAGGGGAGTATACGTTAGAAGTCTTACGTTCAGGTTGGTATTAGCCAGCCTGAGCATGCAGAAAGGAGCAGTTATGTCTGCATTTGCTTTTTTTGGCGCACTCGAAATTGGCTTGATTTATGGCCTAGTCGCTCTGGGTGTGTATCTTACGTTCCGTGTTCTCGATTTCCCCGATTTGAGTGTGGATGGCAGCTTTCCAATGGGAGCTGCGGTGGCTGCAACGGCGATTGTCGCAGGTATTAATCCTTGGCTTGCGACAATAATGGCGATGATAGCTGGTAGTATGACGGGGTGGGTAACCGCTTTTCTGGCTGTTCGGTGTGGTATTTTACACCTGTTAGCTTCCATTCTTACCATGATCGCTGCATTTTCAATTAATATTCGTATTATGGGCAAACCTAATATGGCGTTGCTTGGAGAGGATACGATTCTCACTCCGTTTGAAGCATTGGGCGATGCGATGTTTATTCGCCCTCTGGTTGTTGGGGCCTTAGTTCTTCTGTCCGCTTTCTTTGTCATTCGCCTGCTGAACAGCGACTTTGGTCTTGGTTTACGAGCCACGGGTGTGAATGCGCGTATGGTTTCTGCGCAAGGGGCGAGCACTGGCTTTTATACCTACTTTGGCTTGGCTTTATCCAACGGGTTTGTGGGATTCGCAGGCGCGTTGTTTGCACAAACGAACAGCTTTGCGGATGTGACCTCTGGCGTGGGCACCATTGTCGTTGGTTTGGCAGCTGTGATTTTGGGGCAGACCCTTATTCCCGGGCGCAAGATTTGGGTTGCGGTATTTGCGGTCATCATCGGTTCGGTACTTTATCGTCTTGCAGTGGCTTTCGCTTTGAGTTCTGGCATGTTTGGTTTACAAGCTTCAGACCTCAACCTGGTTACCGCAGTATTGGTGGCTGTGGCGCTTATTGCTCCAAAGCTAAAACAGAGCATGAGAGCGAAACAACGCGTTACTGATGCTAAACAAGCGGCATCAAAAAATGGTTCTGGGGAGGCATTATGATCGAACTAAATAACATTCAGGTCACGTTCAACCCAGGGACGATTTTGGAAAATCGTGCATTGAAAGGCGTCTCTTTAGAGGTTCCAGAGCATCAATTTCTTACCGTGATTGGTTCTAATGGCGCAGGAAAATCGACGTTGCTTGGTGCGGTGACAGGTGAGACGCCGATGATAGGTGGTCAGGTGATCATTGATGGTAAAGACGTCACCAAGCAGACGGTAGCCCAACGTGCGACGCAATGTGCCCGAGTGTTTCAAGATCCATTGGCCGGGACTTGTGGTGAACTGACGATAGAAGAGAACATGGCTCTAGCGCACATGCGTGGTAAAAAACGCAGCTGGGGGTTGGCGCTCTCTACCAAACGTCGCAAGCTGTTCCAAGAGCGAATTAGCATCCTCGGTCTTGGTTTAGAAGACCGCTTGGGCGATAGCATTGGGTTGCTGTCTGGTGGACAACGACAAGCCGTTAGCCTTGTGATGGCGACGTTATCGGAGAGTAAGTTGTTGTTGCTTGATGAACACACGGCTGCGCTTGATCCTCGTATGGCGGCGTTTGTTATCGACTTAACTAAACGTATTGTCGATGAGTTCGATTTAACAGTGATGATGGTGACGCATTCGATGAAAGACGCATTAGCATGTGGCGATAGGACCGTAATGCTTCACCAAGGTGAAATTGTGCTTGATGTGGCTGGAGAGCAGCGTGCTAACATGCAAGTACCAGACTTGCTGGATATGTTCTCTAAAGTGCGTGGTGAAGAGCTTGCAGATGACAGTCTTTTGTTGAACTAAGCGGTATCCGACAAGTCACTACGCCTACTAAGTGTGATCCTCCTTGGGAAAATTGGCTGATATGTCAACTCGCAGGGAGGATTTCTTGTCTCTAATTCTTCAATAACATAGTGGCATATCCGATGACGAGGAGTGCCCATAATGAACCTGCCATTTATTTTTCATAGTCAAACTATTGATGGTTTAGCTTTTAATGACGAGCAAGTTACAGTCAGACTGAAAACCGAGACATTGGATTTTGATTCCGTCTATGTGCGTATTGAACCGGACAATGAAGAATATCTGGTCGACATGGCTCAAGTAGGAACGGCTGGTGAATTATTACTATGGGAGGCATCGTTTCGACCAAATCAAGATCGAGATGTCACACATTATGTGTTTAAGCTCCTCAAAGACGGACAACAATACTGGCTCGATGCACGAGGCGTACAAAAGCGTATTCCACCCAAAGAGTTCCACTTTAAGTTGAATGTAGAGCATCAACCACCAAGCTGGGTCCAAGAGCAAGTTTTCTATCAAATCTTTCCTGACCGTTTTTCTGCTAGTAAAAGTGAGTCTGATATTCGCCACGCTTATGCTCAGTATGATTCTGCATCGATCGTCAAGGCGTGGGGAGACGCGGTAGGCTCTCACCAAAATACCGGGGCACGTGAATTCTTTGGTGGCGACCTCAAAGGTGTGGAGCAAAAGTTGGACTATCTTGAACAGCTCGGCGTTACTGCGCTTTATTTTAATCCGATCTTTTCTTCACCAAGTAATCATAAATACGACACCACCGATTACTTCACTGTTGACCCTATGTTCGGCACCAATGATCAGTTTGCTGAACTGTGTGAGAAAATCCGTGGTAAGAATATGAAGATTGTCTTAGACGCGGTGTTTAACCACACGTCAGTGCATCATCCTTGGTTTGATATCCATCAAAAAGGAGAAGGAGCGTATGGCAATCCGCAGTCAAAGTTCCGTGATTACTACTTTTTCGAAGGTGAAACCAATCACTACATTGGTTGGAAAGGCATTGGTAACTTACCGGTTCTGAACTTTGAAAATGAACAGGTGCGCGACTACATCTACCAAAGTGAAGATTCTGTCATTAAGTATTGGCTGAAGCCACCGTACTTGGTTGATGGCTGGCGGTTTGATGTAATTCATATGCTTGGCGAAGGGGACGGCGCGAAAAACAATGCTCATTATGTGGCAGCGTTTCGTAATGCGACTAAGTCAGTAAACCCGAATGCTTATGTGTTAGGTGAGCACTTTTTTGAAGCAACGCAGTGGTTGCAAGGTGATCAAGAGGATGGGGCGATGAACTACTACGGTTTTGCTCATCCAGTCCGAGCTTTTATCGCACGACAAGACATTGTGTACGATCCAATCAACATTGATGGTTTGGAGTTTAAAGCATGGTTGGACGAAGCCAGAGTAAAAATCCCATTTTCGAATCAGCTATCGCAGCTAAATCAACTCGATAGTCATGATACTGCTCGTTTTATCACACTGGTTGATGGTGATAAGCGTAAAATGAACATCGCGCTAGCAATGCTTATGACATACGTCGGTACACCTTGTATTTACTATGGGAGTGAAGTCGGACTAGAGGGAGGGCTGGACCCGGATAATCGTCGTTGTTTTCCTTGGAATGAAATTGAAAGTTCACAATGGCTATCGCTTTACCAACAATGGATCAAGATACGTAAACAATGTAAGCCTTTACAGTCGGGCTGTATTCAATGGCTTCATTGCACTAACAACCAGTTGGCGTACGCACGTGTACTGGGTCGTGAAGCAGTCGTTGTAATGATTAATCTCAGTGGTAATGAATGTTCAATCGATTTACCTATGTGGCAACTGGGCTTGGAGGTTAGCCAAGTTGTATCGTTGTTAGGTGACACAGAACAGGTTGATTATAAAGGTCATATCTCTGTCAATATGTCGGCACAAAGCTGCAAATTATGGCGACTAAAGTGACACCACACTCTATATTGATTAAACTCCTTTAATATATAAACGGTCTCAAACAGCGCGCACACATTTGTTTGGTCTCTTGTTATCTGGTGCTGCATTGCATGCGTCACCAGATAACGAGTATCAATTTAATAGCAGTCATAAGAGACTATTGACCTTTCATATGCATGGTACTCAATGGTAAACCAAAGGCGATTTAGCCTCTCATTTGTCATCTTTTTTCCTCTGGCGTTATTTGTAGTGGTTTTACTCGTGACAACGAAAAATTACTATGATGCGGTTAACCGCTATATCGATTCTGAGTATTCGCGTATCGAGCGTGCAATGTCTCGCGGTATTAAAGTACTCACGGCTTTAGATTACAGCTTCACCAACTATACCAATTACGCTAACCCACTGTTTGAAGAACATAATTCTTTAGTCAAAGAAGGGCTTTGTTATCTTTGGCCTATAGATGTGTTATTACTCGAAAGTGTTTATAGTGAAGGGTTACCTGCGGTTGACCTTGATTATATGATCGTAGGGGACGAAAGCTTATGTCAGCAAGGTTCAACGATTAACCAGTTAGCTGAACAAAAGGCGGGTTTTGCGCCGTCATTGTCATTTCTGCACGATATTGAATCGCACATTGTTGGAATCCATTACATTGACAAGCGCGGTTACGTTATCTCCTCACCCGATACCTACGCAAAAAATTTCACAAGAGAGCTTTTGTCAACGCTAAAAGCCCGACCTTTTTGGCAAAAAACCGCGCAAGATAAAGTGAACATTACCTTGGCTGGACCAGGGCCTGTGTTGGACTCGATGGAAGGTCAAGTCATTAGTATGACGGTACCCGTCTATGAGAAAGGAGAACATCAAGGTGTTTTGTCTATTGATTTTGACATCAATACGCTCATGGCTTCGTCGCTAGGTCTTGTTGGTCAGTTTCATTTGGTTTCCAATTTACAATCCATTCCTTCAAACAGTACACGAATCAAACCAGTCGAATTAGAGCGATTGAGTGCGAATCACAGCATGTACTACGAGTACAACCTTTGGGATGAAGCTAAGAACCTAGCGGTTTTTGAAAAATACAGCCTTATTGTTGCACTATTTATTTACGTGCTGAGTACCGTCGTCTTGTTCTATGTGAATATGCATAGCGAGCGACGTTACTTTAAAGAACTGGCAGCAAGAGACCCAATGACCAGCTTATTGAATCGTCGAGGTATGCAAACCGTGTGGCGTAATAAGATGACAAAAAAACAGGTTGCTTTGGCAGTGTTCGATATTGATAACTTCAAGAAGATCAACGACACCTATGGTCATGATGTCGGTGATTCTGCAATTCAGCTTGTTGCAAAATGTATACGTGAAAATATTCGCCATACCGATGTTGCCTCAAGGTTTGGTGGCGAAGAGTTCGTTTTAGCTATTTATGACGAAGATTCAGAAGGCATTAAACTCATTTTAGACAGAGTAAAAAAAGCCATAGATGAGCGCTCGATACGCGTAACGAAAGAAGGCTTTACGATCTCTGGCGGTGTGGTGTTTAGTAAAGAGAGCCGAGTAGAAAACTTTGATGAATTGTTTAAAGCGGCGGATGAAAAGTTATATCAAGCCAAAAGTACCGGCAAAAATAAGATCTGTTACTAGGATTTAGGTACAAAAAAGGACGAGATATTCGTCCTTTTTTGTGTTCGGGAGTTATGCAACCTGAGAGTTTAAGTCATCGCGGTAGCGTTGAATATGCTCAACAATTGGTGCGGCTTTGTTGAACGTTCTGATTTCTCTAAATAGGTCTTTTGCTTCAGGATAAGCCTGACGTAAGTAAGAGAACCATTGTTTTACGCGGTTTGGGTAATACAAGCCTTTATCGCCTTTCATCTCAAACTTGGAGTAATAGATGAGCAACTCAACCACCTCGGGCCATGACATTGGCTGGTGGTTATGTTTCACCATATTGCCTAAGTTAGGGATATTGAAAGCGCCTCGGCACACCATCAAAGAGTTAACGCCAGTCGTTTCAATGCAACGTTGACCGTCTTCATAATTCCAAATTTCACCATTCGCTATCAGTGGGATATCGAAACGTTCGCGAATTTGGTTGATGTAATCCCATTTTATCTCAGAAGCTTTATAACCACCTTGTTTAGTACGTGCGTGTACGGTCAATTCATTTGCGCCAGCAGACTGAATGGCATCGACAATTTCAAAGCAATCTTCAGGGTTCTCCCAGCCAAGACGAATTTTTGCAGTTACGGGAATGGCTTCTGGAACGGCTTCTCGACAAGCTTTCACAACACGGTGAATGAGCTCTGGATGCTGGAGTAGCGCTGCTCCACCTTTACTTTTGTTGACCATTTTGGCTGGGCAACCAAAGTTTATATCAATGCCTCTGGCACCAAGATTTGCCGCTTTAATTGCGTTCTCAGCCATCCAGTTCGGTTCCTGTCCCAACAATTGCACATGTACTGGCACACCAGATGCAGTCTGAGAACCTTGCAACAGCTCTGGGCATAAACGGTGAAACACATGATCGGGTAATAGCTGGTCGATTACGCGAACAAACTCCGTAACACACAGGTCATAGTCGTTTATCTCGGTCAGGATTTGGCGCATCAAATGATCTAAAACGCCTTCCATTGGGCCTAGTACAACTCGCATAGCTTGCCTAATACAGTTTGGTGGTAAAAAGGAGGGCGATTGTAGCGATGTAAGTTAAGTTTGTCATTAAAAGACTCGAAGCGCCCAATGCCGTCAAACACACAACGTTAGGTTACTTGCTTTTGAGCTCTGAGGTATAATGCCGCCAAATTTATGGGAAACCAGATGTCATGCAATACACATTGATTGAAAAAGGTGAAGTTCACGTCGATGAATCTTGCCTATTTATCGAAGGCGCAGTGTTAGCTGCGAATCTGACGACAAAACCACTCGCTCCTGAAAAGTGGTTAGAGCCGCTATTAGGTGAGGGATTCAAAGCGATTCAACCAGCTGTGGAAGAGCAAATTCACAAGCAGCATAACCGAATTCAACGAAACGAATATTCCGTGCTAGAGCTAACAGGCAAAGAACCTGAACAACTTGCTGATTTTGCCGAAGGCTTTATGTCTGTTTGGCCAATGATTGAAGAACAGTGGCAAGACGTTGAGCTCAATGATGGATTACAGCGTATGCTGCAAGCATTACTGACCACTTTGATGCTGGCGATCGATGAGCCAGCAACGCAGCAACAGATGCGCGACGCAGGTATTGAAACGCCACCGGCCCTGACAGATTTAGTCGACCAGCTTGATTTAATGGTCGGTGAAGTCGCGCTGGGCGCGGATGAGTTGATGGTAGGCAATAAAGCTCAAAGCCTAAACCCATTCAAAGGTATCGGGCGCAATGATCTCTGTCCTTGTGAGAGCGGAAAAAAATTCAAGCAGTGCTGTGGTCAATAACGCGGCTAAGTCGAATCGCCGCGCTATCCACTTAACAAAAAGCCGACCAGATGGTCGGCTTTTTGTTAATTTTTACGCGTCAGTAGGATTAACGAATTGGATTAACGCGTTTTGCAGGGAAGAATTGTGCAATTACAATTAATGCCAAAGCGATTAAATTGCCTGCAAAAATTACGACTAACCATTGTGGCATTGATAAATCAAGGAACTGCCATACAACCTTAGAGCAATCACCATATGCTTCAAACATCCAAGGAACCCACTGATTGAGCGGAGCCCAGCTAGGGAATGTGACGAATAAATCGCAAGTCGCGAATGGTGATGGATTAAACTGGTAGTCAACGTGCTGCATCGCAAGTAACAAACCCTTGTAAGCACTTAATCCCCAGCCTATCAAACCTAGCCAGCGGAAAATTGGGTTCTTGGGTGCCAATATACCAACCATTGCAGCGACGCCCACTCCCATCATCGCGACTCTTTCATAAATACACATGACACATGGTGCAAGCATCATGACGTGCTGAAAATAGAGGGCACATGCTTCAAAGAAAACGACGAATAGCAGAAGCAGTAGCCACGATAAACGTCCCTTTGAAAACTGGTTAAGTGAATTTAAAATAGTCACGTTTTTGTTCCTGTCTGAAATAGAAAAAGCTCTGAATACTCAGAGCTTTTTATCGTGGATAAGTTTCCTAATCAACTCAAATTTTAGTGACCACCGGATACTACGGGAGTCAGATCACCACTATGAGGTAAAATCCAACCAGCTTCGTAGAAAGAAGCTGTTGCAGGCTCTAGGAAGAACATGATTCCCATCAGACCGACAATCGCAAGAACGACGGTGTAAGGCAGCGCCATGATAACCATTCGACCGTAAGACAGACGAATTAATGGAGCGAGAGCCGATGTGAGTAAGAATAGGAATGCCGCTTGACCGTTTGGCGTTGCAACAGAAGGCAGGTTAGTACCAGTATTGATTGCCACCGCCAGTAAGTCGAACTGATCACGAGTAATGAGGCCCTCAATGAGTGCAGTTTTTACTTCATTGATGTAAACCGTACCAACGAACACGTTATCCGACACCATAGATAATAAGCCATTCGCCACATAGAACAGAGCTAGCTGAGTACCTTTATCTTCAACGGCAAGCACCGCATCGATGACTGGTTTAAACAGCTCTTGGTCAATGATTACAGCAACGATCGAGAAAAATACTGCAAGCAGTGCAGTGAAGGGCAGGGCCTCTTCAAACGCTTTCCCCATGGAGTGCTCTTCAATGACACCAGTAAATGCGGTCGCTAAAATGATCACAGAAAGGCCAATTAAGCCGACAGCAGCTAAGTGCAAAGCGAGTGCAACGATCAACCAAACCGCAATAAGACCTTGAACCCAGAGTTTTGCGACATCTTGATTTGTTCGCGTTTTACGCTCTTCACGGTCAAAATCGACGAGGATCTGACGAACGTTATTAGGAAGCTTCGCGCCGTAGCCAAACACTTTAAGCTTTTCAACTAAAGCACAAGTGATGAGACCACAGAAAAATACAGGTAGTGTCACTGGAGACATACGGATTAGGAATTCACCAAATAACCAACCCGCTTGGTCTGCAATAATTAAGTTTTGAGGTTCACCAACCATCGTGGTTACGCCACCTAAGGCAGTACCTACACCAGCATGCATCAACAAAGAGCGCAAAAAGGCACGATAGTTTTCTAAGTCATCACGCGTTAGTTCAGTGATCGTGTCATCTTGTGTATGGTCATGGTCACCGATAGGGTTACCAGACGCTACTTTGTGATAGATAGAGTAAAAGCCGATCGCCACGCTGATAACAACGGCGATAACCGTCAAGGCATCCAAAAATGCAGACAAAAATGCCGCAGCAAAGCAGAACGCGAGTGATAGTAGGGTTTTAGAGCGAATGCCAAGTAAAATTTTGGTAAAAATGAACAGCAATAGCTGCTTCATGAAGTAGATGCCCGCAACCATAAACACCAGAAGTAGCAGTACTTCGATATTTGCTACTAATTCGTGCTTAACTTGCGCAGGGCTAGTCATGCCGATAGCAATGGCTTCAATAGCAAGTAAACCGCCAGGTTGTAATGGGTAGCATTTTAATGCCATTGCTAGCGTGAAAATAAATTCAGCGACCAACAACCATCCAGCTACAAATGGGTTTATTAGGAAGAATACAATCGGGTTAATTATTAAGAAGGCTATAATGGCAACTTTGTACCAATCAGGCGCTTTACCAAGGAAGTTCTTGATAAAAGCGTTTCCGAGCGATATCGGCATGATAATTCTCTTTATAACAAAATTATGAATAGACACTACAATAGTGCTTAAGTATCTGTTTGTTAGACTTATTAACTAGTCTTTAAAAACAATAACTTAGTAAAACAACAATCCTTTGTTTATTGTAGTCTTGCCAAGTTACTTCCCCTGAACTCAAGCACCGCTCACTTTCGACCGCAAACTCTACACTCAGGCATTTATTAGTCAATAACAAAACGTGATGCTACCGACTAAAATGACTTTTTAAATGTAATAACGCGATCAAAACGGCGTTACTATACCATGAAAGTCTTAAAAAAATCCTCTTGGATTTTAAATGACGGTCAGTGACGAGAAAAGGCAAATTAAGAAAGAATATTAACTGTGATATACAAAGTAATTTTTCATATTTTGAATATAAAAATGTGACACGGTTGTCTTTATTTCTCCGAGATTTGTGAGCTGTTTAATTAAATGAAAATTCATATTTTACTGCTTTCGCTCGCATGTTAGAGCCTCTTAAATTGACACAACATATAGAGTATTAACTCTATGTTATGGAGTCGTTTCCACTATTGATCGTAAATTTTCTCAAACCGCTAAGTAGTGGTATGATGAGTAGTATCGACCCTCAGAAATCAATATTGGATAAAAAGTAGAATGGTCATAAAGGCGAAAAGCCCTGCGGGATTCGCAGAAAAATATATTATCGAGAGCATTTGGAACGGCCGTTTTCCTCCAGGCTCAATTTTACCTGCTGAGCGCGAGCTGTCCGAACTGATTGGTGTTACTCGAACGACTTTAAGAGAGGTTCTTCAACGACTAGCCCGTGATGGATGGCTGACTATCCAGCACGGCAAACCTACGAAAGTTAACCAATTTATGGAGACCTCTGGTCTGCATATTTTGGATACTTTAATGACGCTAGACGTTGATAATGCGACAAACATTGTAGAAGATCTGCTTGCGGCACGTACCAACATCAGTCCTATCTTTATGCGCTATGCATTTAAAGCGAACAAAGAGAGCTCTGAGCGTACAATTAAGAACGTAATCGAATCTTGTGAAGCTTTAATGAATGCGGCTTCCTGGGACGAATTCATCGCTTCTTCGCCGTATGCTGAAAAAGTTCTGCAGAATGTGAAAGAAGATAACGAGAAAGATGAAGCGAAGCGTCAAGAAATCTTGATTGCTAAAACGTTCAACTTTTACGATTATATGCTTTTCCAGCGCCTAGCATTCCATTCAGGAAATCAAATTTACGGTTTGATCTTTAATGGTTTGAAGAAGCTCTACGATCGTGTCGGTAGCTACTACTTCTCAAATCCAGCTTCTCGTGAGCTAGCTCTGAAGTTTTACCATCAATTGCTCGAAACTTGTGAAAGTGGCCAGCGTGAACAACTACCAGTGGTGATTCGTCATTATGGTATGGAAAGTGCGTTGATCTGGAACGAAATGAAAAAGCAATTACCAACGAACTTCACGGAAGACGACAGCTAAGCGCTGACAAGTTGAATAAACGAAAACCGCAGTGCCTTAGGCCTGCGGTTTTTTTTGTTTTTATTTATAAGTCGGCGACGAACCAAGCACCAATAAAAAGGCATGGAACGTTTATCCTGCTAGCGAGAGTCTGGGTAACGGTAGATATAATGACTCTACGACATCTGAAAGGACATGGTCGTAAGTATTGAAGATGGTCAATGACAAGTCCGATGTGACGCCATAAAGCTCTGCTTCTGTTAAGTCGACATGACTCCCTGTCACGTATTCATTTAGCGTCTGTATTGAGCGCGTGGAAGCAGGAGAGGTAATGCTAAGTGGAGCGATAACCGCTAGTTGGTTTAGCTTACGCATCATGACCGATGCATAGTTTTTGAAACGCTCATTTCCGCCTTGTTCTCCTAAATCTTGAATGCTGATTCGTAACTGAGTCAGGGTCTCCAAGCTATCCATAATGTTTTGCCAGTTCATGTGATACTCATTATGCAAGTCATCTCTTTGTTCAACCGCTAGCCATGCGATGGTTACTTCATCCATCAAAAACAAGCAATGACGAATTAACTTACCATGCTCCATCTGGTTTCTTGCAACACTATGGTCATTCCATTGTTCAAGTAGTTTCCCTACTTTAATCTGTAATACGCGATACATGGGTTTGTTTTCAAACCGTGATGTTTCGACTAAAAGATGCAGCTTGTTAGTCAGAGCATCATGAAGAGCGTCCAATTTTTGTTGATCGTTTTGTTGGAATTGAAGCGAGTAGTGAGTAGCAGCTCGGTGGTGTCTCAGAAGGTGAACAACATCTCGTAACAATGTTAACAGCTGATATTTGCGCGCATGTTGCTGCTCTCGTTTAGAAGATAAGTGATATATTCCGGCTAAAATAGCGATGGACAATAGTGTGGAAATCAAAACAAACATAACCAACTCCTTGTTAGTGTTTGGACCTAACAAGGAAGATTGCAGTTTTGATGCCACTAATTAAATTCTATTAAAACAGTGAGTTAGGCTTGTGACGGGAAAGATGCTGTACAAGTTTGGTGCACAAATTCCCCAAAAGTGTGAATTCAGTCAAAAAAAGTCCCCGCTGAACTGGCGAGGACTTTTTAAATTTGATCGTAAAGCTACAACTTACATTACGCGCATGCCAGGTTGAGCGCCTTCGTGTGGCTCAAGGATCCACAGGTCGCTACCACCAGGGCCTGCCGCTAGGATCATACCTTCAGACATACCAAACTTCATCTTACGAGGTTTTAGGTTTGCTACCATTACCGTTAGCTTGCCTTCTAGCTCTTCAGGTTTGTAAGCTGACTTGATGCCAGAGAATACCTGACGAGTTTCACCACCGATGTCTAATTGGAACTTAAGCAGTTTGTTGGCTTTTGGTACTTCTTCACAAGAGATGATGCGAGCGATACGCATATCTACTGCAGCAAAAGCATCGAACTCAATCTCTTCAGCGATTGGTTCTTTGTCTAACTCGGTTTGGCTAGCCTTGTTCTTTTCCGCTTCAGCTTTCTCTTTCGCCGCCATTTCTGCCGCCGCATCTTCTTTAGACGCTTCGATCATCGCTTCAACATTCTTCGGTTCGATACGGTTGAACAGTGCTTTGAACTTAGTGATCTCGTGGCCTGTTAGTGGATCAGCGATGTTTTCCCAAGTTAGCTCTTGGTTTAGGAACGCTTCAGTACGCGCAGCTAGCGATGGCATTACTGGTTTCAGGTAAGTCATCAGTACGCGGAATAGGTTGATACCGACAGAACAGATGTCTTGTAGTTCCTGATCTTTGCCTTCTTCTTTTGCTACAACCCACGGTGCTTTTTCATCAACGTATTGGTTAGCTTTGTCTGCCAATGCCGTGATTTCACGGATTGCACGACCAAACTCACGCGTTTCGTAAAGCTCAGCGATACGGTCAGCAGCAGCAACAAATTCGTTGTAAAGTTCAGGCTCTGCAAAGTTGTCAGACAGTTTGCCTTCAAAACGTTTCGCGATGAAACCTGCGTTACGAGATGCCAGGTTAACGATCTTGTTAACAACGTCAGCGTTTACGCGCTGAGTGAAGTCTTCAAGGTTAAGATCTAGATCATCGATACGGCTGTTTAGCTTCGCAGCGTAGTAGTAACGTAGACACTCAGGGTCTAGGTGCTCTAGATAAGTGCTTGCTTTTACGAACGTACCTTTAGACTTCGACATTTTCGCGCCGTTTACGGTTACGTAACCGTGTACGAATACGTTGTTTGGTTTACGGAAGCCGGAACCTTCTAGCATTGCTGGCCAGAATAGGCTGTGGAAGTAAACGATGTCTTTACCGATGAAGTGGTACAGTTCTGCTGAGCTGTCTTTCTTCCAGTACTCGTCGAAATCTAGGTCGTCGCGCTTGTCACATAGGTTTTTGAAAGAGCCCATGTAGCCGATAGGCGCGTCTAGCCATACGTAGAAGAATTTGTTCTTCTCACCAGGGATCTCGAAGCCAAAGTATGGTGCATCACGTGAGATATCCCATTGCTGCAAGCCAGATTCGAACCATTCTTGCATTTTGTTCGCTGTTTCAGCTTGTAGCGAGCCAGAGCGAGTCCACTCTTTTAGCATGCTTTCAAACTGAGGCAGGTCGAAGAAGAAGTGCTCTGAATCTTTCATTACTGGCGTCGCACCAGAAACCGCAGATTTAGGATTGATCAGTTCTGTTGGGCTGTAAGTCTCACCACAGTTGTCACAGTTGTCACCGTACTGGTCTTCAGACTTACATTTTGGACAGGTACCTTTTACGAAACGGTCCGGTAAGAACATCTCTTTTTCTGGATCGAACAGCTGAGAGATAGTGCGGCTAGAGATAAAGCCATTTTTCTTCAACTCAAGATAAATGTGTGACGCTAGCTCACGGTTCTCATCTGAGTGTGTGCTGTGGTAGTTATCAAAGCTGATATCAAATCCAGCGAAGTCTTTTTGGTGCTCTTCGCTAACTGCGGCAATCATTTCTTCAGGAGTAATACCCATCTGTTGCGCTTTAAGCATGATTGGCGTGCCGTGAGCATCGTCAGCACAGATGAAGTTTACAGTGTTGCCGCGTAGGCGTTGGTAACGAACCCAAATGTCCGCTTGGATATGCTCAAGCATATGACCAAGGTGGATCGAACCGTTAGCGTACGGAAGGGCACAAGTTACCAGCATTTTCCTTGACGGAAAGTTTTTTGGATCGTTTGCCATACTTAATATTCGCTTTTCTTGATAGGTATAAATAAATTTTGATGGATAATACTACCCCATGAACTGACTAACTCCAAGGTGTCAAACTGCGGAATGCCTTAGTTTTTTTGGGGTTCTGGTTGAGCCTGGACGGTGGTAGCATGACATCTAAAAGGAGGGCTTATGCATCAGTTCACTTCAAAACAAGATTTTTGTCACTGGTTTAACCAATTCCAACATCCACAGTTGGTGGAAAACTGGGCAGATATTCATGGCGCAATTTCGATTACGACACAGGGTTCTATTGATATAACGTTGCCATTCGCAAGTAATGAGCTTCAAACCGTACTGCATGACTGGATCAAACAGCAGCAAGCCTCGGGTAAAGTGGCTGAATTCCCATTTAATATTCGCCTTGGAGTTAAAGCTTTAGAAACTCAAGTGGCTAACTCGGTTAAGGGTGTTAAGAACATCATTGCCGTCAGTTCTGCGAAAGGTGGCGTTGGTAAATCTACTACCGCAGTTAACTTAGCGTTGGCGATTGCTCAATCTGGGGCGAAAGTGGGATTGTTGGATGCAGATATCTATGGTCCGTCTGTACCTATGATGTTGGGGCAAGAAGATGCTAAACCAGAAGTTCGTGATGGCAAGTGGATGGAACCCATTTTTGCTCACGGCATCTATACTCATTCTATCGGTTATTTGGTGGATAGATCAGAAGCGGCGATATGGCGCGGTCCAATGGCTTCAAAAGCGTTGTCGCAGTTATTAACTGAAACAGATTGGCCAGATTTGGATTATTTGGTGATTGATATGCCGCCAGGTACGGGGGATATTCAATTGACGCTGTCACAACAAATTCCGGTAACAGGTAGCGTGTTAGTCACAACGCCGCAAGATTTAGCCCTTGCCGATGCAAGGAAGGGAGCGGCAATGTTTAACAAAGTCCATGTCCCGGTTATTGGTGTTGTGGAAAACATGAGTTATCACATTTGTAGTCAATGTGGCGCGAAAGAGCATATTTTTGGTATGGGCGGAGCTGAAAAAATGTCGCAAGAATTTGGCTTAGCATTGTTAGGACAAATTCCGCTTCATATCTCTATGAGAGAAGATATTGACGCTGGCGTGCCAACGGTAGCAAGACGCCCAGAAAGTGAGCATGCAGGGTATTATAAGCAACTTGCCGATCGCGTATGTAGCACGATGTTTTGGCAAGGCAAAGCAAAACCAGATGCGATTAGCTTTACAATGGTGAACTAAGTTTACTATGCCTGCTGGTTGATAATTGCACATTTTAACGTTTGCTCGGAGGTTAATCCTCTGAGCAGGCAGAAACTTATGACTAAACCCTAATTCCAACTAGTAACTATGGGGTGAACTCCCTATAATCAGGCAGTTTATCTTTTTATGTGACTAGAAATCATCATCGGGTGCAAACTAATGTCTGATAATAATCAATGCGTCATCGTAGGTATTGCTGGCGCTTCTGCTTCTGGAAAAAGTCTGATCGCGAGCACTATTTATAATGAGCTTCGCGCGAAAGTAGGCGATCATCAAATCGGTGTCATCACGGAAGATTGCTACTACAACGACCAAAGCCACCTAAGCATGGAAGAGCGAGTAAAGACGAACTACGATCACCCGAGTGCGTTGGACCACGACCTACTGTGTGAGCACCTAGAAAAATTGGTACGTGGTGAAGCAGTAGAAGTGCCTGAGTACAGCTACACTGAGCACACAAGAACAATTAACACCACCACAATGACACCTAAAAAGGTGATCATTCTAGAAGGTATCCTTCTTCTTACAGACCCTCGTCTTCGTGATTTGATGCATGCGACAGTATTTATGGACACACCGTTAGATATTTGCTTGCTTCGCCGTGTTAAGCGTGATGTGGAAGAGCGAGGCCGAACTATGGAGTCTGTTCTTAAGCAATACCAACAAACAGTACGTCCGATGTTCATGCAGTTTATCGAACCTTCTAAGCAATATGCGGACATTATTGTTCCTCGCGGTGGTAAAAACCGTATCGCAATTGATGTATTAAAAGCTCACATTGCAAGACTTTTGAAAGCTTAAGCCTATAGACGGCTATATCGCTTTATTTTTAGGAGAAGAAGTGGCACCTTAAGTGCCACTTCTTTTTTTGTTTTTAAATTAGTCAGTTGCAGGTTAAAACCAGACACTTTTCACGCTTTTGTGGAACTGTCAGCGGCAAATGGAGTCTGCGCTTATAATTGTAAAAACACTCGAGCAAGGAAAAACAAATGAAGAAACTGCTCTTAATTCTAGCAATACCGATTGTGGTCATTTTGGTCGCAATTTTAGCGTTAACCATCTTCGTCAATCCGAATCAGTTTAAACCCCTTATTGTTGAGCAAGCGCAAAAGCAAACGGGATTAGAGTTGGTGATTGAAGGGGATATCAGTTGGCAATTTTTCCCATCAATTGGCTTTGAGTTGGGACATACAGAATTGCGAAACCCACAAGGCTTTAGTAAACCCAATTTATTCAAAGTTGATACCGTTGGTGTAGACATCTCTGTTATGCCACTTTTTAGTCAACAGCTTGAAATTGGAAACGTCACGCTTGATGGTGCTGAGTTCTACATTGAAACCAAGAAAGATGGCAGCAAGAATATTGATGCATTGACGAAAGCCCAAACACAACAAGCAGAACAAGAGAACAATGCTGCGCCTACGCAAAATGGTGAAACGCAAACTTCTGGTTCTGATTGGAGTATTAATCTTGCTGGCGTTACGGTTTCTAACGGTTCATTAGAAATGCAGGATAAGCAAGCCGGTAGTTACACCAAACTTTATGATATTTCATTAAACCTTTCCGAATTCGCTTTTGACAACTGGACAACGGCTGATTTTGGCGTGAAGGGCGAAATGAACGACCAAAAGTTCACCGCGAAAGGTCAGGCAGACTTTAAGCTAGAAAAAGGTTTGGCAAACTACGCGCTAAAGAACATCAACTTTGATGCGACATACTCTGACCCTGCCAATAAAATTGAATCGGCAACGATCGGTTTAGACACGTTTGAATTCGATAAAGTAAATAACCTGACTTATGCCATTAAGGGTGACGCTGGTGGTATGAAGTTAGATATGCAGGGTGCTGGTCAACTTAGCGTGGACAAGGCTATCAGCAAAGTACAGTTGGATAAGTTAACTCTTAAATCGACTTTTGAGGGTGATGCTTTACCTCAGTCCCCGATGAAAGTCGACATGGTGTCTGATCTGTCTTTCGACCTAACGAAAAACCATCTGAGTTTTGTTCTAGAGAAGTTAACAGCGAATGCTATCGCCTTAGATGGTAAGGCTGATGTGGCACTCGGTGATATTCCTAAAGTACGCTTTGCTCTCCATAGCCCCAATATCGATCTTGATGAGTTCTTAGGGTTAGATAAGCAAGCTGCCGAAGGTAATAAGCCTGCTTCTGGTGGCGAGAGTGCTCCTGCCGGACCTGAGGTTGAGCCTGATTTGTCTGCGTTGAAAACGTTAGATGTAAAGGGTGACATTACCATCGACAAATTCAAAGCGGCAAATGCGAAGATGGAAGCGGTAAAAACGAGCTTCACTGTAAATCGTGGCGTGTTTGAGCTTACATCTTTTAGTTCGAAGTTGTACCAAGGCTCAATCTCAGCGACAGCGAAGTTAGATGCACGCCAATCACCAGCGACTTACAGTGTTAAAAAGTCAATCAAAGGCGTGAAAGTTCAACCGCTACTTATAGACGTTGCTGAAAACGACAAACTTGAAGGGACAGGTAACATTGATGTGAATGTTACAGGTAAGAGTCTCACGCCTACCGGTATCAAGAAGAATCTATCTGGTACGGTTGTTATCAATTTTGCTGACGGTGCGGTGAATGGCATCAACGTTGCTCAGTTGATTCGTGAAAACTATGCGAAATTTAAAGGGCAAAAAGTTGAAGGCACCAATGTAGCTAAGAAAACAGACTTCAGTGCGATGACGGCGACATTGAAACTCAACAAAGGTGTTGTATCAACGGATAATATGCAAGCTCAGTCTCCATTGTTACGTGTTCGTGGTAAAGGTACCGCAAACTACATCAATGAAACAGTCGACTTTACTATCAGCACGTCAGTTGTAGGCAGCCTAGAAGGCCAGGGCGGTAAAGATATAGATGAGCTGAAAGACATCACGATTCCAATCAATGTGTCTGGTAAGTGGGCAGATCCTAAATTCAAGCTCGTATTCGATGATGTTCTGAAGCAGAAAGCTCAAAAAGAAATCGATCGTGGCGTGGAGAAGCTAACGGACAAAATCAAAGACGAGAAAACCAAAGATGCGGTCGATGGTTTATTGAAGAATCTTTTCAACTAACCGTGCGTGAAAATCAAAAGGGTTGGCATTTTGCCAACCCTTTTTAAATTACTCTGCGAGTGTTACCAATCGACGCCTTTGAGGGCTTTTACGCCAGATTCAAATGCGTGCTTTACATTTTTCACTTCAGAAACGGTATCGGCCATTTCAATCAGGGTTCGATGTGCGCCACGCCCAGTAATAATAACCGACTGCATTTTAGGTCTGTTGCTCAGTGCTTCGACCACTTCGTCTAAGTCGATGTAGCCGTAGCTCACCATATAAGTTAGCTCGTCAAACAAGATGACATCGATAGAGTCGTCTTGCAGCATGCGCTTACATTCTTGCCATACGCCTTGCGCTGCTTCGGTATCAGCGGCTTTGTTTTGAGTTTCCCACGTAAAGCCGGTTGCCATTACTTGGAATTCAACGCCGAGTTTCTCAAGTAGGTTGCGCTCTCCGTTGTCCCAAGTACCTTTAATAAACTGCGCGACAGCACAATTCAAACCATGACCCACTGCGCGTGCGATCGTACCGAATCCTGATGTCGATTTACCTTTACCATTTCCGGTAATGATCAGTAGCAGACCTTTTTCCTCTTGAGCAGCAGCGATTTTTGCGTCTACCTGTTCTTTGACTTTTTGTTGGCGAGCTTTATGGCGTGCTTCTTTATTTTCTTCGATAGACATAATACTTCCTCAATTCCTTTTCGTGCTGTGCCCAAGCTAATTTGGGTTCATTGATTTATCTCGCTATGATAGACCAACATATCGTGAAGAAAAACCACCGATAATTCAGGGAATAAAATGAAGAAAATACTTGTTGTTTGTATGGGAAACATTTGTCGGTCACCAACTGGAGAGGCAGTGTTAAGAGCGAAAGCTCAAAAGCTAGGCGTTGAAGTAGAGGTTGATTCGGCAGGTACAATTGACTACCACGCAGGAAACCGACCGGATTCAAGAGCAATGGCAGCAGGAAAGCAGCGAGGTTATTCTTTTAAAGGAATGCAAGCGCGCCAAGTCACCATTGATGACTTTGAAAAGTTTGACCTTATATTAGCCGCAGATAAAGCAAATTTGGCCGATTTATTGGATATTTGTCCGTTGAAGTATCGACACAAAGTATCGTTATTTTTAAGTCATTCTGAGTCAGTTTACGACGAAGTCCCGGACCCATATTATGGTGGGGAAGATGGCTTTGAACTGGTGCTTGATTTAATCGAAGAGGCATCAGACGCAATTTTGAAGAAGCTATAATCACCGTGCTTGAAGACAATAGAAAAAGGGGTGAGCTCAGCTCATCCCTTTTTATTCGTGTTAACCCGCTAGTATGTCGGTTGCGACTTTGTAGCTTGGGTCTTCCTTCACGTTAATTTCAACCAAGCTGCCAGCTTTGTCCAAAAGTTTACGACAATCTGGGCTTAGGTGACGAAGGTGCAGCGTTTTACCTTGAGCATTGTAACGCTCAGCCAGTGTTTCAATGGCTTCAATTGCAGAGTGATCTGTCACGCGAGAGTCTGCAAAATCGACAATCACATCTTTTGGATCTTCAGGCGCGTTAAACAACTCCAGGAAGTTAGCCGCAGAGCCAAAGAAAATAGGGCCGTGAATCTTGTACTCTTTTGAACCTTCCTCGTTTAAGCACGTGTCGGCATAGATGTGCTTAGCGTGTTGCCATGCAAACATTAATGCAGAAACGATAACACCAACCGCTACGGCAACAGCAAGGTCAGTAAGAACAGTAACAACGGTCACAAGAACAATAACGAAGAAGTCTTGCTTCGGTACGCGGCGTGCTAGCTTAAATGTTGCCCATTCGAATGTACCAATGACAACCATGAACATCACACCAACCAGAGCAGCGAGTGGGATCATTTCAATTAGCGAAGAAGCGAATAAGATAAACATCAATAGAGCGATAGCCGCAACGATACCAGATAGACGGCCGCGACCACCTGAGTTTACGTTGATCATCGACTGACCAATCATCGCACAACCACCCATTGCGCCAAACACAGAACACGTCATGTTTGCCATACCTTGACCGATACATTCGCGGTTAGATTGACCACGAGTATTCGTCATCTCATCTAAAACTGTCAGTGTTAGTAGAGATTCAATTAGACCAATGGCCGCTAGAATGATCGCGTATGGAAGAATGATTTGTAGAGTTTCTAGCGTAAATGGTACCGCAGGAATAGAGAAGGTTGGTAGTGAACCAGCGAGTGTTGCAGCTTCATCTCCAGACATTGTACGCAGGAAGTCAACAACAGTACGAGTTTCCAGATCCAAGCCAACCACTAAAGCCGTCACCGTTACGATCGCAACAAGTGAAGAGGGTACAGCTGTTGTGATTTTTGGTAGAAAGTGAATGATTGCCATAGTCAGCGCAACCAAACCAAGCATTAGCAGCATCTGGTCTTGTGGTAGCCAAGTAAGCATGCCGTTGATGTCTGGCGCTTTAAACTGACCCAACTGAGCTAGGAAGATAACAATAGCCAGACCGTTCACAAAACCGATCATCACAGGGTGAGGTACGATACGGATGAACTTACCCAATTTAAACATACCAGCGGCAATTTGAAGAATACCAGCGAGCATGATGGCTGCGAATAGGTACTGGACACCGTGAGTCGCGACAAGCGAAACCATTACGACTGCCATGGCACCTGTTGCACCAGAAATCATGCCAGGACGACCACCGAAAATGGAAGTAATAAGACCAACGATGAATGCAGCGTAAAGACCGACCATCGGATCTACGCCTGCGACGAACGCAAATGCGACAGCTTCAGGAACCAATGCTAGCGCAACGGTTAGGCCTGATAGCACATCATTTTTTACGGAGTGCTTAGAAAATTGGGGAAATTCGAACATGTTTGTTTTTAAGTTCTCTTTGCAATGAGTTAAACCCGACACATATTCGTATTTGCACAAGCCACTGGAAGGTTGATTTTTAATCAAACATTGCAGTGTAAACCGTAGTATTAAAAGAGCAGCATCAGAATGGTGTCGAAAACTTGAGTCGGCGCATGCTACCGAAAAGTGTGATTAAGTTCAAGAATGATACGAATAATGGCGTACAAATGTGATCACGAATTGGTATTTATATGAACAATTTATTGGGCAAATATGAAGATAAAAAAGGCTACCAGATGGTAGCCTTTAATTTATTTATGCCGTTAAGCAGTTGAACGTAATGATTTAGCCTAGTTAAAGTTAGGCTTTGTCATCTCTGCCGATGCACGGTTTTTAGCCACTTGGCTACCAGCACCTTTAGCTTGGTAACGTTCGGTTTTGAACGGTGCTGCTGCAACCGTGATTTCGCGTAGCTCTTGAGGGCCAGGTGCTTTCGTCATCGGTGCGCTAGCGTTTAGCTTAGCCGCAACTTTAATGGCTTCGACTTTAGGCTCTGGTTTATCTACTGGCGCTTCGGCCGCAATCTCTTTTTCTGCTTCAACGATAGGCTCTTCAGCAGGTGCCGTTTCTACAATGGCATCAACCGGTTCAGCATGTTCAGTTACAGGAGTTTCAACGATAGGCTCTACCGAGGCTGTTTCTATTACTGCTGATTCAGCTTTTTCTGTGATTACTGTTTCCACAACGGGTGCTTCTACTACTGGAGCTTCCACTTTCGCTTCAACGGTTTCTTGAACCTTGTGTTCAACAACTGGCGCATCTGTTACGACAGGCTGCTCGCGACGAATAATCACTTTACCCATTGCCATTTCTGGACAAGCAAAGCCACCTTGGATTGCAGGTACTGCTGCTACAGCTTCTTCCTTAACTCGCTCTTCCTTCTTAGGTGCTGGTTTCGGAATGTAACGTGGCATTACTTTACCCATAGCCATTTCAGGAGAAGCGACACCTCCCTTACGTAGGCGGAATGGGTTAGGGCGGCGATCACGGCCACGGCGACGACGCTGGCCGCTTGCACGCAGGTGACGTGGCGAACGACGATTACGACGTTGCTTAGACTCTGCTTGCTTGTTGTCTTGCTGTGCCTCTACCGCTGCTTCTGTTGGCTTTTCAACTTTAGCTTCAACCGTTTCTTGAGTCTTAACCGCTGTTTCTTCGGCTTTCTTCTCAATAGCTTCTTGGTCCTTAACGCGTACAGACTTGTTCAATTTGCGACGTTGGCGGCGCTCTTTCACTTTTTCTGCTTTCGCATTTTGCTGCTTCGGTTTGCTCTCTTCTGGTTTTGTTTCAGTACGAGCTTCCGCTGCTAGCTGCAGACCTTTTTCCGCTACTTTTGCGTTTGCTTTCTGCTCTTGGGCTTTATCTGCCTGTTGAGCTTTAGGTTTACGCTTTTGGTTACGGTTTTGCGGTTTATTTGTTTGTTGTTGAGCTTCGTTTTGCTCATTAGCCTGCTCATCACGAGGCTTACGACGACGTCGGTTATCGCGATTGTCGCGGTTATCACGATTATCACGCTGGTTGTTATTGCGACGACGATCGTTGCGATCACGTTTGTTACGTCGATTATCGCGATTTGGTTTTTTCTCTTCCTGAGGTTTCTGTTCTTCTTTTGTTTCTTCAGAACCACCGAATAGGAAGCTACCAAGTGCTTTAAACAGACGGCTGAACAATCCAGGTTTCTCTTCTTGTTCAACGTCTTGTTCTTTCTTCTTCGCCTCAGGAGCTGGTTTAGCTGCTGGTGCAGGTGCGGTTTGAGACGGAGCAGCAAAGCCTTTAAGAACTGGCTCTTCAATTCGTTTTGGTTTTACGTCAACTTCCGCTGGCTCTTTACCTTCTGCTTCTTTCATTGCTTCCAGTTTCTTAGGAAGTAAGTAAGAAATCAGATCGAACTCTTCGCCTTCACGAACACGGATAACTTCAAAGTGCGGTGTTTCCATATCAGAGTTAGGAACAACCGTAATTTTCACTTCTTGAATGCGTTCGATATGGTTTACTGAACGACGTTTTTCGTTCAATAAGTAAGAGGCGATTGGCACAGGTACGACTGCAAGTACTTGTGCTGTGTTGTCTTTTAGCGCTTCCTCTTCAATTAAACGAAGTACAGAAAGTGCTAGAGATTCGTTGTCGCGAACGACACCAGTTCCGCTACAGCGAGGACAGATGTGATGGCTTGCTTCTGCAAGAGAAGGGCTCAAGCGCTGGCGTGACATCTCCAACAAACCAAAGCGAGAAATACGACCGATTTGTACACGAGCGCGATCAAGACGAACGGCTTCACGTAGACGGTTTTCTACTTCTCGTTGGTGACGAACTGGGGTCATATCGATAAAGTCGATAACCACTAAGCCACCCAAGTCACGTAGACGTAATTGGCGAGCAATTTCGTCGGCTGCTTCTAGGTTCGTGTTTAGAGCTGTTTCTTCAATATCGCCGCCCTTGGTTGCACGAGCAGAGTTGATATCGATAGACGTTAGTGCTTCAGTCGGGTCAATAACAATAGAACCACCAGATGGCAGACGCACTTCACGTTGGAAAGCCGATTCAATTTGGCTTTCGATTTGGTAGTGGCTGAATAGTGGAACTTCGCCTTCATATTTCTTAACGCGGTTAAGGAAATCAGGGCGCACCAATTGAATGTGCTCTTTTGCACGTTCGTAGATGGTGTTGCTATCAATTAAGATTTCGCCAATATCACGACGCAAATAGTCACGGATTGCACGAACGATAACGTTACTTTCTTGGTGGATTAAGAATGGAGCAGGGTTAGAGTCCGCTGCACCTTTGATTGCACCCCAGTGGTTAAGTAGTACATTCAAATCCCACTCAAGCTCTTCAGCACTCTTGCCAACGCCAGCAGTACGTACGATTAGGCCCATGCCCTGAGGCAGTTCCAAAGTACTTAATGCGGCTTTTAGTTGAGTACGCTCGTCACCTTCGATTCGACGAGAAATACCGCCAGCACGAGGGTTGTTAGGCATCAGAACAAGGTAACTACCAGCAAGAGAAATGAAAGTAGTAAGAGCTGCGCCCTTGCTTCCACGTTCTTCTTTTTCCACTTGAACGATAACTTCTTGGCCTTCCGTTAGCACTTCTTTGATGCTTGGACGACCTTGGTAGGTGTAACCTTCAGGGAAATATTCGCGGGCAATTTCTTTGAGAGGGAGGAAACCGTGACGCTCGGCGCCGTAATCAACAAATGCGGCTTCTAAGCTTGGTTCGATACGTGTGATACGTCCTTTGTAGATATTCGCTTTTTTAGATTCATGACCTGGACTCTCGATATCAAGATCGAAAAGTCGCTGGCCATCAACCAGAGCGACACGCAACTCTTCTTTTTGAGTTGCGTTAATTAACATTCTTTTCATTGAAAATTCTCGTTGTCTTTTCTTTTATATCTTTCTTGTCGACTTGCCACTGTTTTTTCGCTCTTTCACGGTGCCTGATCCCATGGCTTGTATTTTGCAGCCTCCCGGCTGGAAGGGGATGCTCTCGGGCACTTCAGTCATCACAAGCCTCTTGTGGTTTCTGTTGGAAACGTAGACTTGTGACCCGCTATTTGGGCGGTAGGTACTCAACGTGAATATGCGAGGAGTAGGGTGGCAAGAGTGTTGAATTCGATGTGTCTCACGCCAATGCTGCACTCGACCTTCAACGATCTACTCACATTGCTTGAGGATAAATGATTGGTAATGAATAAAATGTAACCAAACCTTCCTTAGCAGCTGTGAACTATAGCAGTGCGCGTGGCTATCAGCAATCTGCTTTCACGCAAACGATAGAAAATTTGCCGCTAAACTCAAAATTTCTATTTTATAACTGGCTGTTTCATAAGCAATTGAGATGTGCAAACTGTTCAAGACAGAAAACAAATTGAGAACTTGATTGAGAGTTTTAATAATTTAAACAAAAGCTTGGCGAAATTTAGACCAGTATGTGCCACCGAGTGTTTCTTTTACGACAAGAATAATGTGAAGTCGCACGAAATTGAGTTTACAATACCGCCCATGAACGAAATAAGAACAAAAGTCCAGTTCGTCGACATCGACGAAGATATGGCGGGTCAGCGCATTGATAATTTTTTGCGCAACCAATTAAAAGACATTCCTAAAAGCATGATTTACCGAATTGTGCGTAAGGGCGAAGTGCGCGTAAATAAAAAGCGTATAAAAGCAGAGTACAAGTTAAAAGCAGGCGATCTCGTTCGTATTCCACCGGTGACCGTCGAGAAAAAAGATGACGATGTCGCACCAAGTACGAAACTTAACAAAGTCGCTGAGTTGGAAAATATGATTATCTTCGAAGATGACCATATGTTGATTCTAAACAAACCATCTGGCACCGCTGTGCATGGTGGCAGTGGTTTAAAGTTTGGTGCGATTGAAGCGCTTAGGGCTCTGCGTCCTCAAGCTCGCTTTCTTGAACTTGTGCATCGTATTGACCGTGATACTTCAGGGATTTTGCTGGTTGCTAAAAAGCGTTCTGCACTTCGTCACTTGCAAGCCCAGTTTCGTGAAAAGACAGTAAAGAAGTTTTACTTAGCTCTTGTCATGGGGCAATGGAAAAGCAGTTGTAAGGTTGTGAACGCGCCACTGCTCAAAAACGAAGTGAACAGTATTGTTCGTGTTAACCCTAATGGTAAGCCGTCAGAAACGCGTTTTAAGATTTTGGAAAAGTTCGAACAAGCTACATTGATTCAGGCGAGTCCGATTACTGGTCGAACTCACCAAATACGAGTTCATACGCAATACACTGGTCACCCAATCGCTTGGGATGATCGCTACGGTGATCGTCGCTTTGATGCTTACACAGGTCAAGTTGGTTTAGATCGTTTGTTCCTACACGCGGCAAACATCAAGTTCCAACACCCATCAAATGATGAGTGGATGGAAATCAACGCACCGATGGAACCGAAACTAGAAAAAGTGTTGGCGGGTTTAAGAAACGCGTAACCATGTTTTCCTCGCGGATGCAAAAGGGAGCCTGTGGCTCCCTTTTATCGTATTTGGGTTAAAGGACATCGAGTCCTTGAACATTCAACATATCAATCAAATCAATCAATGGTAGTCCGACAAGTGTGTTCGGGTCTTTACCGACTAATTTCGTAAACAAGCAAATTCCCATGCCTTCGCTTTTAAAGCTGCCTGCGCAGTAAAAAGGTTCTTCCCTGTCGACGTAGCGTTCGATTTGTTCAAGCGTTAAATCTCTAAAGTGCACCTCGAAAGAATCAAAGCCGACTTCTGTATGGTTTGTCACGGTGTTATGTACCGCAAGACCAGTATAGAAAGTGATGACTTTTCCACTTTGAGCCAAAAGTTGATTTATCGCGTTATCTCTATTTAAAGGCTTGCCAACGATTTCACCATTAATGACACAAACTTGGTCACTGCCGATAACTAAACTTGCTTTATCCGTCTGGCAAGATATTGCTTTCTCTTGGGCCAGTCTCTGCACAAGTTCAGTTGGCGTTTCTTGGTCAAAAGGTGTTTCATCGCAATCAGGTGGTAAACAAACGAATGGTAGTGAGAGCTTTTCAAGCAGTTGTTTACGAAAAGGGGAAGTTGAGGCTAAAACCAGTTGGTAATTTTTCATTTTGAATTACAATTCGTGGGAGCATTTCCAATAGGATAATCGATCAAAAATGATTCTGGCTAATGCTCTGTATGTTAAGCGTAAAAAAGTACAACTTTTTTGCCTTTTTCTTTGACTAATTTTGATTTGGAAGATAATATTCGCGCCCTATGCAAAAGGTAAAAATACCGCGAACGGTTGACCCAGCTAAAGCTGCACAGAAACGATTGGATTACGATGGCATCATCCAAGCTAGTCTTTTCAAGCGCTTAGTGGAAACAACTGAAGGCGTAAAACGCGACGCAGAAGTCTCATTGTCATTTGGGATGGATGAACAGCGACTCGTTGTTATCTCTGGTAAAGCTAACATCGAAGTCGATTTAGAGTGTCAGCGTTGTAATGAGGTATTCGCACATGAGTGCGAAGTTGAATTCCTTTCTACTCCTTACTACGGTGAGAAAACAGAACAGGAAGCACCAGAAATTTATGATTTGGTAGATCTAAATGAATATGGTGAATTAGACCTCATACAACTTGTTGAAGACGAGTTCATCTTAGCATTACCTCAAATTGCGATGCACGATGAAGCGGATTGTAGCGTTGATTCAAATAACATGGTTTTTGGTGAGATTCCTGAAGAAATTGAGGAAGAAAAACCGAATCCATTCGACGTTTTGAAAAGTCTGAAAAAGTAATAGGTGTGGTAGCCGATTCTTCTTCAGGTTTTTAACCCAATAGTATAGGAGTAGGGTCAATGGCCGTACAGAAAAACCGTAAAACTCGTTCTAAGCGCGGTATGCGTCGTTCACACGATGCGCTAACTACAGCTGCTCTATCTGTAGACGCGACTTCTGGTGAAACTCACCTACGCCACAACGTAACTGCTGAAGGTTACTACCGTGGTCAAAAGGTTATCAACAAGTAAGGTTGAACCTTTGCAAAGTATTACCGTTGCACTTGATGCAATGGGCGGGGATTTCGGTCCACGCGTAACAGTGCCTGCCGCCGTGCAGGCACTGTCTCATTTCCCAGAGCTAAAAGTGATTCTTATTGGTGATCAATCTCTGATCACGTCTCAATTATCTCAACTCGGTACCTCGACCAGTTCCCGCTTGACTATTCTTCACAGCGAGAAAGTTATCTCGAACTCAGAAAAACCTTCATTGGCGTTACGTAATAGCCAAAATAGTTCTATGCGTATGGCTATCGATTTGGTTTCTGAGCAGAAAGCGGATGCTTGTGTTAGTGGTGGCAACACCGGTGCATTAATGGCACTATCGCGTTTCATTCTTAAGTTACTTCCTGGCATTGAACGTCCTGCTTTAGTTTCCGCTTTACCGACGATTACCGGAAAGCGTACTTGGATGCTAGATCTGGGGGCGAATGTATCGTGCGATGCTGATAGCTTGTTCCAATTTGCTGTAATGGGCAGTGCATTAGCTGAAGAACACTTGGGTCGTCCTCCTCGCGTTGCTGTACTCAATATTGGCGCAGAAGAGATTAAAGGTAACGATTTAGTCAAACGTTGCGCAGAAATGCTTTCTCAGACCGATGCGATTAACTTTGTCGGTTATATTGAAGGTAATCAAATTTTGCATGATGTTGCTGACGTCATTGTTTGTGATGGATTTGTCGGCAACGTATGCTTAAAAGCCAGTGAGGGAACAGCTCAACTTTTTATCGAAAAAATTAAAACCAGCATAATGGCATCAACGATAAAGGGTTGGATAGCTAGAAAGTTGTTTTCTAGGCTGTTTAATGAACTAAAAACACTGAACCCCGACCAGTATAACGGCGCAAGTTTGCTAGGATTGCGCGGCATTGTCATAAAAAGCCATGGAAGTGCGGATGTATCTGCGATTGTCAATGCACTTGGCGAGGCAGTACACGAGGTCAAACGACAAGTACCAAGCCGTATTAGCGATCGTTTGGAAGCGGTTTTACTCGAGAGGCATTATTAGTCTTCATGTATAGCAAAATTTTAGGTACTGGCAGCTACCTGCCATCTCAGGTGCGTACAAACGCAGATCTAGAGAAAATGGTAGATACAAGTGATGAGTGGATCGTTGCTCGCACGGGTATTAAAGAGCGTCGAATTGCTGCAGAAAACGAAACTGTAGCAGACATGGCATTCTACGCAGCTGAAAACGCTATCGATATGGCGGGTATTGATAAAAACGATATCGACCTGATTATCGTAGCCACAACGAGCAGTAGCCATACTTTCCCTTCATCTGCGTGTCAGGTGCAGGCAAAGCTTGGCATTAAAGGTTGTCCAGCTTTTGACTTAGCCGCTGCTTGTTCTGGTTTTGTGTACGCATTATCTGTTGCAGACCAACATATCAAATCTGGTATGTGCAAAAACGTACTTGTGATTGGTTCAGATGCTTTGTCTAAAACGTGTGATCCGACAGACCGTTCAACCATCATCCTATTTGGTGATGGTGCCGGAGCCGTTGTCGTAGGCGCTAGCCAAGAGCCTGGCATTATCTCTACCCACATATACTCGGATGGTCAATTCGGAGAGCTTCTAAGCCTACCTGTACCTGTGCGGGGGCAAGATGCGGATAAATGGCTTCATATGGCTGGGAACGAAGTATTCAAAGTCGCTGTAACTCAGCTATCGAAACTAGTAAAAGATACGCTTGAAGCCAACAACATGCATAAGTCTGAACTAGACTGGCTAGTGCCGCACCAAGCGAACTACCGCATTATTTCAGCGACAGCGAAGAAACTTTCGATGTCACTAGACCAAGTCGTGATTACACTTGATAAACACGGCAACACATCAGCTGCGACGGTGCCAACAGCACTAGATGAAGCGGTACGTGATGGTCGTATTAAACGCGGTCAAACTCTGCTTCTTGAAGCGTTTGGCGGCGGATTCACTTGGGGCTCGGCCCTTGTGAAGTTCTAAGTTTCACAAGAATTCAAAATTTAAGGTGCACTTGGTGCATCTTATTTCTTTTTACTTTGCTTAAAGGAAAACAACATGAGCAAGTTTGCTATCGTATTTCCAGGTCAAGGTTCTCAAGCTGTAGGTATGCTTGCAGAACTAGGCGAACAATATGACGTAGTAAAACAAACATTTGCAGAAGCATCTGACGCACTAGGTTACGATCTATGGGCGCTTGTTCAAAATGGACCTGCAGAAGATTTAAACGAGACTTTCCGTACTCAACCAGCTTTGCTAGCTTCATCTGTTGCAATCTGGCGTGTATGGCAGGAACTTGGCTTAGAGCAACCAGCAAACCTAGCCGGTCACAGCCTAGGTGAGTACTCAGCACTTGTATGTGCGGGTGTTATTGACTTTAAAGAAGCCATCAAGCTGGTTGAATTACGTGGTCAACTTATGCAAGAAGCAGTACCAGCTGGTACTGGCGCAATGTACGCGATTATCGGTTTGGCTGATGATGCGATTGCAAAAGCGTGTGAAGACGCAGCGCAAGGCGAAGTGGTCTCTCCAGTAAACTTTAACTCGCCTGGTCAAGTCGTTATCGCTGGTAGCAAAGACGCAGTAGAGCGAGCTGGTGCGCTATGTAAAGAAGCTGGTGCGAAGCGTGCGCTTCCTCTTCCTGTTTCAGTACCTTCACACTGTGCACTTATGAAGCCAGCAGCGGAAAAACTTGCTGTAGCTCTCGAGTCTATCGAATTTAACTCACCACAGCTGCCAGTTATCAACAACGTTGATGTGGTTGCTGAGACAGATCCTGCAAAAATCAAAGATGCGCTTGTTCGTCAGCTACATAGCCCAGTTCGTTGGACTGAAACAGTTGAACTGATGCACGAACAAGGCGTAGAAAATCTTCTTGAGCTTGGTCCTGGTAAAGTTTTAACAGGTCTAACAAAACGTATCGTGAAAACGCTAACTGCAGCAGCAGTGAATGATATCGCATCGCTAGACGCTGCGAAGTAATCCATCAAGCGATAAATTTGCGATAAGAAAAGGAAACACAACATGATGAATCTAGAAGGTAAGATCGCGCTAGTTACCGGCGCAAGCCGTGGTATTGGCCGCGCGATCGCGGAACTTCTTGTCGAGCGAGGTGCTACGGTTATCGGTACTGCTACTTCTGAAAGTGGTGCGGCTGCTATCAGCGAGTATCTTGGTGATAACGGTAAAGGCTTAGCGCTTAACGTGACTGATGTCGAGTCTATCGAAGCGACATTAAAAACGATCAACGAAGAATTTGGTGTGATCGATATTCTGGTGAATAACGCTGGTATTACTCGTGACAACCTATTGATGCGCATGAAAGATGATGAGTGGAACGACATCATCGATACCAACCTAACGCCAATCTACCGCATGTCTAAAGCGGTTTTACGCGGTATGATGAAAAAACGTGCGGGTCGTATCATCAACGTAGGCTCTGTTGTTGGTACCATGGGTAATGCTGGTCAAACTAACTACGCAGCAGCGAAAGCGGGCGTGATTGGTTTTACTAAATCAATGGCTCGTGAAGTTGCGTCTCGTGGTGTAACAGTGAACACTGTTGCTCCTGGTTTCATCGAAACTGACATGACTAAGGCACTAAATGATGACCAACGTGCGGCAACATTGTCGAACGTGCCAGCAGGTCGTTTAGGTGACCCAAGTGAAATTGCATCAGCAGTAGTTTTCCTTGCTTCTCCTGAAGCAGCGTACATTACTGGTGAAACTTTGCATGTAAATGGTGGCATGTACATGGTTTAATGCGACAGTTTATGCAAAATAAGCTATTTTACATTGTGAAAAATAGCCTATAGTTGCAGTTAACTGTCATGAACTTGTCATGCTTATGCGCAAGATTTGTGCATGATTTAAGTCAAAAATGTATTGAAATTCGGTTAAATTCGCTAATTTTGTGGTTTGACCAGCAAGGACCCCCTTGCAACTTTCAATAGTTCGAATAAACTACGGAATCATCGCATTAGGCGAAATCTGTAAAGGAAAGAAAAATGAGCAACATCGAAGAACGCGTAAAGAAAATCATTGTTGAACAGCTAGGTGTAGACGAAGCAGAAGTTAAAAACGAAGCTTCTTTCGTTGACGATCTAGGTGCTGATTCTCTAGACACTGTAGAACTAGTTATGGCTCTAGAAGAGGAATTCGACACTGAGATTCCTGACGAAGAAGCTGAGAAGATCACTACTGTTCAAGCTGCAATCGACTACGTAAACAGCGCTCAGTAATTAGCTCTCCCAGGCGGTCTCCTAGACCGCCTGTGTTCTTTCTAACTTCTTCTATCCTCTCATAGAAATATTCAATTCCCGGAGAATTATATCGTGTCCAAGCGTCGTGTAGTTGTCACTGGCATGGGTATGTTGTCACCGGTAGGCAACACAGTAGAATCATCTTGGAAAGCCCTGCTAGAAGGTCAAAGTGGTATCGTAAATATCGAGCACTTTGATACTACGAACTTCTCAACTCGTTTTGCAGGTCTTGTTAAAGATTTCGATTGCACAGAGTACATGTCTAAAAAAGATGCTCGTAAGATGGACCTTTTCATCCAGTACGGCATTGCAGCGGGTATTCAAGCTCTTGATAACTCTGGCTTACAAATTACCGAAGAAAATGCGGCTCGAGTTGGTGTTGCTATCGGCTCAGGCATTGGCGGTCTTGACCTTATCGAAACTGGCCATACTGCATTAGTAGACAAAGGCCCTCGCAAAGTTAGCCCATTTTTTGTTCCTTCGACCATTGTAAACATGGTTGCAGGTAACCTATCTATCATGCGTGGTCTTCGTGGTCCAAATATCGCGATTTCTACCGCATGTACTACTGGCCTGCATAATATTGGCCATGCAGCACGTATGATTGCCTACGGCGATGCAGATGCGATGGTTGCTGGTGGTGCAGAAAAAGCTTCTACGCCTCTTGGCATGGCTGGCTTCGGTGCAGCTAAAGCGCTATCTACTCGTAATGAAGAGCCTCAAAAAGCGTCTCGCCCATGGGATAAAGGCCGTGATGGTTTTGTTCTAGGTGATGGTGCTGGCATGATGGTGCTTGAAGAGTACGAACACGCAAAAGCACGTGGCGCGAAGATTTACGCAGAACTGGTTGGTTTTGGTATGTCTGGTGATGCTTACCACATGACATCTCCAAGCGAAGATGGCTCTGGTGGTGCACTTGCGATGGAAGCGGCGATGCGTGACGCTAACATCACAGGTACTCAAGTAGGTTATGTGAATGCTCACGGTACTTCTACTCCTGCTGGTGATGTTGCAGAAATCAAGGGCGTGAAACGTGCTCTTGGTGAAGAAGGTGCGAAGCAAGTTCTTGTGTCTTCAACTAAGTCGATGACGGGTCACCTATTAGGTGCTGCTGGCTCTGTTGAAGCAATTATCACGGTTATGTCTTTGGTTGACCAAATTGTTCCGCCAACCATTAACCTTGATGAACCAGAAGAAGGTCTAGACATCGACCTTGTGCCGCATACAGCGCGCAAAGTTGAAGGTATGGAGTACGCTATCTGTAACTCGTTTGGCTTTGGTGGTACAAACGGTTCTTTGATCTTCAAGAAGTTCGCTGAGTAACACTATCTAACCTTATTTAGATAAGCGAAACTTGTATTCTAACGGCTCGATGCTTAGCATTGAGCCGTTTTGTTTTATTTGTTGTCTGCTAATTTGAAGGTACGTGAATGTTTTGGGTAAATGGAGTTCCGCAAACGCATGTAGAGCTAGGTGATCGCTCATTCCAATACGGTGATGGAGGCTTTACCACCATCCTGACCCAAAATGGAGAGTTGGTTTACTGGCAAGAACATACTGAGCGCATGAGTGCTTGCCTTGACGCTTTGAAGATCTCTTCACCTGACTGGAAAGTTGTGCATGATTGGGCAAGCAAAGCGGTTTTATCTGACGCACGAGCGGGGGTGAAGATTCACGTTAGCCGCGGTATTGGCGGGCGAGGGTATAGCCCTAATGGGATTAAAGGCCCTATCGTGACGATTTCCAATTTTGCGTTTCCTTCTCATTATTCATCTTGGCAAGAACAAGGTGTGGACTTGGGCGTTTGTAATACTCGTCTAGGGATTCAACCTTTACTTGCGGGACATAAGCACAACAACCGTTTAGAGCAGATTCTCGCCAAGGCTGAAATCGACAATACAGAGTTTGCAGATGCAATAACGTTAAATGTGCAAAACCATGTCATTGAAACTACAATGGCCAACCTTTTTTGGGTTAAAGGTAATAAAGTATTTACGCCGGAGCTGACCTTATCAGGCGTTACGGGCGTAATGCGTCGTAAGGTGCTTGAGTTACTTAAAGTAAGTCATATTGAAGTCATCGAGGGGCGTTTTATACTTCCAGATTTGCTGAGTGCTGACGAGGCTTTCATGTGTAACTCAATATTAGGTGTCGTACCTATTCGCAGCATAGTGACATCGAACTCTAAGACTATATTTCCGATAGGAAAATTGACTCAACGACTGCAAGGGAATTTAACTACGTGATTAAAAAACTGTTGGCTTTTGTTGTGCTGATCGCAGTGATAGGCGCAGCAGCTGTTTTTTATATAATTTCACAGGCTAAACAATACGTTGAAAAGCCTATTCTATTGGAACAACCTCAGCTGTTTACTGTAGAAAGTGGTACAAGCTTTCATCATGTCATGCGCGCCTTAGTTGAAGATGAGGTGATTGAAACATCGGAGTACATCCGTTTAATTCCTCACTTATATCCAGAATTGTTGCAAGTGCGAGCGGGTACTTACCAACTTGAGCCTGGTATGTCGCTTTCGCAAACATTGGAGCATCTGAATACTGGAAAAGAATACCAGTTTGCGATCACTTTTGTTGAAGGCAGCCGCTTTTCTGAATGGGTAGATCAACTAAAAAGTGCTCCTTATTTAAAGCATGATTTAACCGAACTGTCAGAAAAAGAAATGGCTGCGAAGCTTGGAATTGAGAGAGAAAAGCTAGAAGGGTTGTTTTTAGCAGAAACCTACCATTACACAGCGGGTGCGAGTGAAAGCCAGTTATTAAAACGAGCGCATCGAAAACTCAATAAAATACTGGACGCTAGCTGGGAAGCTCGTCAAGAAAAGCTGCCATTACAGGACAAATATGAAGCCTTGATTCTCGCGTCTATCATCGAGAAAGAGACGGCTATTGATTCTGAGCGTGAGCGCGTCGCTTCTGTGTTTATCAACCGATTGAACAAACGCATGCGGTTACAAACTGATCCGACAGTTATTTATGGTATGGGTGATGCATACGATGGCAATATTCGTAAGAAAGATTTGCGTACGCCGACACCATATAACACTTATACCATCAATGGTTTGCCACCAACACCGATTGCGATGGCTGGTGAAGCTTCCATTGAAGCGGCTTTGAATCCAGAAAGCAGCAACTATTTATATTTTGTAGCAAGTGGAAAGGGCGGACATGTATTTTCGAAATCCCTTGCTGAGCACAACCGTGCTGTTCGTGCCTATTTAAGAGAACTAAGAAAGAACAAATGATGAAAGCAAACTTTATTGTCGTTGAAGGCCTAGAAGGCGCGGGTAAAAGCACTGCGATTAAAACCGTTTTAGATACGCTAAAAGCGGCAGGTATTGAGGATATCGTAAATACCCGTGAGCCAGGAGGCACACCGCTAGCAGAAAAAATGCGCGCTCTGGTGAAAGAAGAGCACGAAGGCGAAGAACTTAAGGACATGACGGAGTTGCTTCTTCTGTACGCTGCACGTGTTCAGTTGGTTGAGAACGTGATCAAACCAGCTTTGGAAAACGGTCAGTGGGTGGTTGGTGACCGACACGATATGTCGTCGCAAGCTTATCAAGGTGGTGGCCGTCAGATTGACGCATCGTTAATGAAAAATCTCCGGGATACAACGCTTGGTGATTTTAAACCTGCTCTTACTCTCTATATGGACATTAACCCTCGTGTTGGGCTTGAGCGTGCGCGTGGGCGTGGTGAGTTAGATCGTATAGAGAAGATGGATATTAGTTTCTTCGAGCGTACACGTGAGCGTTATTTGGAGATTGCTCATGCCGATCCTTCCATCGTTATCATTAACGCAGAACAGACGATTGAAGGCGTGTCGCGTGATATTCGGGACGCTCTAAACGAGTGGCTAGCTCGTCAATAAGTGAAATGTAAATTTAGGTGACTCATGTTAAATGATTATCCATGGCTACAGCCAATATGGGATAACCTCAAAGTAGGGTTAGAGTCGGACAGAATACCAGGTGCGCTTTTATTACAAAGCGATCAGGGCTTAGGCATCGAAAAACTTATCGAGTTTTTTAGCCAAGCGCTTCTTTGCCAAAATTACGCGAGTGAAGCATGCGGTTTTTGTCATAGCTGCCAGCTAAATCAATCTCAAAACCACCCTGATTTACACTGGATCAAGCCAGAGAAAGAAGGAAAGGCGATAACGGTGGACCAAATTCGCGCTTGTAACCGTCTTGCTCAGGAATCATCTCAGCTTAATGGTTACCGCCTATTTGTAATAGAACCGGCGGACTCTATGAACGAGTCGGCATCGAATGCGCTGTTAAAGACGCTAGAAGAGCCTGGGGCAAAGTGCTTGTTTTTGCTCGTTACCCACAATCAGGAGCGTCTGCTCCCAACGATTCGTAGCCGTTGCCAACACTGGGTTGTTGCGCCTCCGTCAGCGGAACAAGCAATGCAATGGATGCACGAACAAGGGGCGAAGCAAGTTCCTGCTTATGCCTTAAAACTGAATATGGGCTCTCCAATAAAAACATTGGATGCGTTAAATAATGGTGATCTCGAAGCTTACTTGGCTTTTGAACGCAGTTTTATTAAGGCAATGTCTTCGCCTGTTTCAGACGTTTCTGAGTGTGCTTCTTTAATCGCTAAACACTCAGAGCAATCACTAGACTGGGCATGGTATTTACTGACAGATGCTCAGAAAGCGCAGTTTGGTGTATCAGAAGCTCAAATGCTTCCGGGCGCGACAAAGTTTCAACCGGACAACTATAACGGTTTGTACTCATCAGCGAAGGCGCTGATGAACCTGAAAGCTCAGGTGCAAGCCTTTCCTGGCCTGAACCTTGAGCTACTATCAATGAATTGGTTAATTGAATCACGAGAGGCATTATGTTCGTAGATTCTCATTGTCATTTAGACAAATTGAATTACGACGATCTCCACATCAATGTGGAAGACGTTATTAACAAAGCTAAACAAGCAAACGTAACTGAGCTACTTTCTGTTGGAGTAACGCTGGATTCTTTCCCGAAAATGATGGAAATGATCGAGCCTTATGACAATGTTTATGCTTCGTGCGGTGTGCACCCACTTGATGTTGAAAGCGACTTTTCGATGGACGTATTGCGCCACCATGCGTCGAATGCAAAAGTCGTCGCTATTGGCGAAACGGGTTTAGATTATCATTACAAGCCCGAAACGGCCGCGTTACAGAAAGAGCGCTTTGAGCAACACGTTGATCTTGCAGTGGAGCTCAACAAACCTTTAATTATCCATACCAGAAACGCACGTGCGGATACTCTAGATATTTTGCGTAAGGGTGGGGCAGAGAAATGTGGTGGTGTTATCCACTGTTTTACAGAAGATCTTCCATTTGCTGAAGCTGCACTGGAGCTGGGGTTTTATATTTCTATCTCGGGGATTGTTACTTTCCGTCAAGCTACAGAGTTAAAAGAAGTGGTGAAGACTCTACCTTTAGAGAAGCTTCTTATTGAGACAGATTCTCCTTACTTGGCTCCTGTTCCCCATCGTGGCAAAGAGAATCAACCCGCTTACGTTGTCGAAGTCGCTTCTTATATTGCGCAACTCAAATCGTGCTCTCTTTCTGAAGTGGCACAAAAAACCACCGAAAACTTCCGAAATCTTTTTTTGCGATGAAAAAATAATAAGAGCATAAAAAAGGAGCTTAGGCTCCTTTTTTGTTGATAAAAACAACAGATACGCTCACGAGTTTAATGTTTACTAAAAATGTTGATTTAATAACATTCAAAAATCACAAATGTAATTTTGTTACTAAAAATAACATTGGGGCGTATTTTATTTACGCCTTAAAATTAATTATATAAATAATTAATTCTTTATAAAACAGTAATATAAGTGCAATGCAAACCTTTTCATCGGCTGTTTTTGGGTGTGATCCAAGACTTGTTTTGAAACTAAATTTCGTAACTGTGTGGAAAGTTTGAGGGTCATCAATATATATTTAGAGCCGGAAAATATAATGCAGTTGTGGTTACATTTTCATTGGGTGCTAACCTTTAGGCTACGGGGGTGTGCCGTTAGTGCCCAAATAATACTTATAAATTTATCAGGAGCATAAACATGTTTAAGAACCTTTTTGCTAACCTGCAAAAAGTTGGTAAGGCTCTGATGCTTCCAGTATCAGTTTTACCAGTTGCAGGTATTTTATTAGGTGTGGGTGCTGCCCATCTAAGCTTTATTCCAGAGATCGTTTCTAATCTTATGGAACAAGCTGGTGGTTCAGTATTCGGCCAAATGGCACTTCTATTTGCAGTAGGTGTAGCTCTAGGCTTCACTAACAACGACGGTGTTGCAGGTCTTGCAGCTATCGTTGGTTACGGCATCATGACGGCAACGCTAGGTGTAATGGCGGGCGTTATGGGTGTTGAGAAAATCGATACAGGTGTACTAGGTGGTATCCTTGTCGGTGGTGTGGCTGCTTGGGCATTCAACCGTTTCTTCAAAATCCAACTTCCAGAGTACCTTGGCTTCTTCGCTGGTAAGCGCGCAGTGCCAATCATCACTGGTTTTGCTGCGATCATCCTAGGTGTTATCCTTTCTGTTATCTGGCCACCAATTGGCGGTGCAATTTCTGCATTCTCTGATTGGGCTGCACACCAAAACCCACAGCTAGCATTCGGTATCTACGGTGTTGTTGAGCGTTCTCTAATCCCATTCGGTCTACACCACGTATGGAACGTACCGTTCTTCTTCGAAGCAGGTTCTTGTGTTAACGCTGCCGGTGAAGCTCAAAATGGTGTACTAACTTGTTACCTAGTTGCTGATGAAGCATCTCGTGCTGCTGGTAATGGCTTCGGTCAGCTAGCGGGTGGTTACATGTTCAAGATGTTCGGTCTACCAGCTGCAGCAATCGCAATTGCTCATTGTGCTAAACCAGAAAACCGTGCAAAAGTAATGGGTATCATGGCGTCAGCTGCACTGACTTCATTCCTAACTGGTATTACTGAGCCAATCGAATTCTCATTCCTATTCGTTGCTCCACTACTATACGGTATCCACGCTCTACTAGCTGGTTCTGCATACATCGTTTCGAACACTCTAGGCTTTGTACACGGTACTTCTTTCTCTCACGGTCTGATCGACTTCCTAGTTCTATCTGGTAACGCTCAGAAGATGGTGCTAATGATTGCCGTTGGTCTAGTTTACGCAGTAATTTACTACGTAGTGTTCCGTGGTGTAATCACAGCGCTTGACCTAAAAACACCTGGCCGTGAAGATGAAACGGAAAGTGCAGCTGTAACTTCTGGCTCTGATATGGGCGGTGAACTGGTTGCAGCGTTTGGCGGTAAAGCTAACATTACTGGTCTAGATGCATGTATCACACGTCTACGTGTAGCAGTTGCAGATACAGCAGCTGTTGACCAAGACAAGCTAAAACAACTAGGCGCTGCTGGTGTTGTAGTTGTAGCTGGTGGTGTACAGGCTATCTTCGGTACTAAGTCTGATAACCTAAAAACTGAAATGGATGAGTGGATTCGTAACCACGGTTAATCGCAGTCATTCATAGTAATGCATAAAAGGAGGCTTCGGCCTCCTTTTTTAGTTCCTATTTTATTAACTGACAGTTCCTTTTTTAGTGTGATCCTAAACTCATCTTTACTTTTGTCAGCTTTTTCATACATCGAGCTTACCCATCGTTGACATATTGATATGCCATTATGTTTGAATAGCGAATAATGTTTTTTTGAATAATTGATAACGTGTATGAAGAACAAATTCATTTTAGTTTTGGGACTAGTTTCTAGTACGGCAATGGCGGCAAGCGAGCCAACGGATCTATCAGTTGGTATGGCTGTCGATCAACAATTAAGTGTTGTTGTAGAGTTAGATAACAAATATCGTGGCATTATCGGAAACGATGGTATGGCGTTTGATTACATCGCTAAGCGTGGAACATTCGATCAAAACATGCCTGTGACTTGGTATGTCGGCGTTGGTGGCTGGTATGAATGGGATGACGAGTTTGGTGTGAGAGTACCACTTGGTGTGAACTGGGATTTATCACGCGGCTGGGACCTTTATGGTCAAATACACCCAGAGCTAGATCTTTACAAAGGTGCTGACTTGCAACTTGGCGGCGCCGTTGGCATCAAGTACAGTTTCTAGAATTGAACTAAAGTATGTACAAAAAAACGCCGGTAACTACCGGCGTTTTTTTATATGGAACTTAACGTTTTATTGTTTATCCATGGCTCGCTTGATGCAAACGGCAGCGCCGCCCCAAGTGATACCTAAACCAATAACCATCATAATAATTGCGCTGATTGTCATTTTGCTGTCTCCTTGCGGTTCACTGCGTTGATCACTAGACCAAAGATAAAGAGTGCGGCGATAAGTGCCCAGCCTAAAGTTAGATCATAGCCACCGTAGCCTTCAGTAATTAGGGCGTATAGCTTGGTCGCTAAGATAATGGCGAGCATGATTGGTGTAACGAAGCGTAAGCAGATCTCGAACCATTGACCAACAGAGAAATCAGAGCGCTCGTTAACGTAATTACGTACTTCTGGCACGCGCTTCAATAGCCACGCCATCAAGACAATCTCAACCAGACCACCAACCATGATGCCAACGTTGTTTGCAAAGTGGTCTACTAGATCGAGTAGCAGCAGACCGCCATTGGTAGCAAACGCCATAGAGACAACGAAGCCAATACCAATCACAACATTTGCAGCTTTTTTACGGCTCCACTTCAGCTTGTCGATAATGGCTGAAGTTACGGCTTCCATAATTGAAATATGCGAACTTAGACCAGCAACCACCAGTGCAAAGAAGAACAGTGGACCAAGAATATATGGGGCAGGTAGTAGGTTAATTGCCGCAGGTAAAGTAACAAAAGCCAAGCCAACGCCTGCAGATACCACCTCTGTTAACGGCTTACCTTGCTCTTGAGCCATGTAACCCAATACTGAGAAGATCATGATGCCGGCTAGGATCGAGAAGCCACAGTTGATCAACACGGTCATAAACGCGTTATTCGTTATGTCCGACTTTTCTGGTAGGTAGCTAGAGTAAGCTAGCATGATGGCGAAGCCGATACTTAGCGTAAAAAAGATCTGACCATATGCCGCTGCCCATACTTTCACATCCCAAATTTTGCTGAAATCGGGTTCGAACATGTAGTTCACGCCATCTAGAGCTCCTGGCAAGAAAATCATACGTCCGATTAAGAAAATCACCATCAAGAATAGGATTGGCATCATAATTTTAGATGCTCGTTCAATTCCTGATTTCACGCCTTTGGCAATGGCGGTGTAAGTAATTGCCCAAGCAATTACCATGGATAAAGCAATCTTCCATTGAATACTGCCTAAGTCTGTTGGTGAGTTGTCACCTAGCTTTAGGTATTCACTAAAGAAAAATGCGTTGGTATCGGTTCCCCAACCTTGAGTAAACGACAACCCAAAGTAAGAAATCGACCAACCGATAACAGCCACATAGTAAACGGCAATAACTGCAGCCACACCAACTTGGAACCAGCCAAGCCATTCAAATTTAGAATGAATTTTCGCAAGTGTTTTTGGTGCCGAGCCTCGGTATTTTTGTCCCATACTGAACTCAAGGATCATAAATGGAATACCGGCAGTGATCATGGCAAAAATGTAAGGAATAAAAAATGCGCCGCCACCGTTTTCATAGGCCATGTATGGGAAACGCCAAATGTTTCCCAAACCGATAGCAGACCCAACTGCTGCTAAGATGAATCCCGCCCGGGATCCCCATTGTTCTCGCTTCATATTTGACTCCTATAAGACTCCCTGAGGAATGAAGCTCTCTACGTAACACAGTAATAATTGCGCAAACAGTTGGAAGAAAGGACCGCTGTTATCCATCAGCTTTTCTATCCTTAATTCTAACTTCTTATAATTTTATAGAGCTATATTCTGGCTACTGTAAGAGAAAGTAGATTATTAATCTTAAAATTTTGATGTGTGTTTGATAAAACTGAAATATTTATCTGTTTTCACTGATCAGACTAACTTCTAATAATACTTAGCGCAATAGAATCTAAATGTTAATTCAGATGCGTTGTCTGGTTTTAATCTTGTTAAATTTGAGTTTGATTGTGGTTTTATGTGGGTGTGTGGTTGTTTGTCTGGAATAAATGACTGGGATCTAATAATTGCTTTGGTGTTTAAGACTATTTTGATTAATTAGGGCGTACGGCTATCTTTTGTGCACCTATCTAGATGATGCTTCGTTACTTTGCCAAACAATGGTGTTTAGACGATGTCCTTTATCGGCTCTGTGCAGGACTCGTTCAGCGTTCTTTGTGACGAGTCCTATAAAGGAACATGCATAAAAATTAGAAGCGGAAACTAAAACCGACATTTGATTGGAATTGGTTCATCCAATCAGTATCGAACTTAATGATACAGTTTGAGCCGTCATTAGGTAGAGTACAGGCGCCAGATGTATCGTTATCAACGACCGTTCCTAACCATCTCAGTTGGGCTGTTAATGCAAAGTTCTTTGAAAATTCATATTCCAGCCCTGCAAAAGCGCTAGCCGAAAATCCGTATTTTTTGTCTACCCAATCCACATCGGCGTAAGAAGCGCCCAAACCTACACCGATATAGGTTTGCCATTTTTCTGCGACAGGATAGTACATGCTGCTTTGGAAGTGCAGATAATGGATATCTGCCGAGTTGGACAGCTTTTCAAGTTCCGTCGATTGATTGGAGTAAAACAATCCGATCCTTCCTTTTTCTAAGGGAGTCTCGACTGAAAGAGCGTAATTCACTGCGGGGTCGAGATCGTATGTATTACCACTTTCATCCTCTACTTGGCCGCCTCCTGTATAGCCTATGTATGGTGTAACGATGATATTCGCTTGTGCATTGATAGCAGTACTCATCATCATGATTCCTACTAGCCAGCTGAGTTTTTGGTTCATCCCCTATCTCCTTATTATGACTAAGCTAATTGTGATGGGTTAGTCAAAATTGCGCGACTAAATTAAGCAAATCTTGAACATATTTCACACCGGTGTTATTAATTTGTTACATATTAAGGAGGTGTTTATGGAACACGATCTAAAATCCGCATTAATCATTGTGGTGACTGTTTTTGCAGTGCTTTTGTCATTTGGCATCATTGCTATTACAACAGCTTAAGATAACCACTTTTACCAAACGTTTTAACAAAACGGCGTGAGCCTATGATACGTAACAGCGGTATAATCACAGAAAGCCATGCAGAGCTTGATGTAAAAGTTTATGAGCACTTTAGGCATGGTAAAACTGCTTTAGTCACGCAAGGTGGAGGGCAGAGAGGGATTTTTACCGCTGGCGTTTTAGACGCCTTTTTACTTTCCAACTTCGATCCTTTCGATGAATTCTATGGCACCTCTGCCGGAGCACTTAACTTATGTTCTTACTTGTGTCGTCAACATGGCATGGGCAAAGCTTTTATTACCGAGCTGACAACGTCTCCTGAATTTTTTAATCTGTTTCGCTATATCCGAAAGCAGCAGTACTTAGGTTTAGAGTGGGCATTAGAACGGATTCAAGATTTCCCATACAAGCTTGACCTTGATTTAGGTCGCAGCGCATTGGGAAAACGAGGAGCGTTTGCTGCGGTAACGAATATAGAGACGCTATCAGATCAATATCTACCAATCTTGGATGACTCGTGGTTTAACACTATGCTAGCGACATGTGCGATTCCCAAGTTGTACCACGGACCTGTCGACGTAAATGGCAATAAGTTTGTTGATGGCGGCGTGTCTGCCTCTATCCCTGTTCAAGAAGCGTGGCGTCAGAATGCTCGCAACATTATTGTCATTCGCACAGAGCCGTTTTCAGAGATTGAAGCGAGAGCCCAAAGTGAAGTGGGGGATGTGCCTGTCGAATGGTATCGAGAGTCTATCAACTCAGTACAGCAATCATGGCAGCAAAAAGTGAATCAGTGGAAGCTGGATTGGGCGTCGTTCTTCCAACAAAAAATTAATGCAGCACATCAATCGAAGCTTGCAGGGAAAATGCTGTTAAATGGAGGCCGTTGGTTGTTCGGTGCCGATAACTTGTATCGTTTAAGTCATCTGATTGGTGAGAATTTTGATTCAGGTTTAGCCGACATGCTGATGATTCATTATCAAACATTTGAGCTCACTCAGGCCTTTATATCTGCTCCACCTGACGACACTTTTATTTTACAAGTTGCGCCTAAAGAGGGACTTCGTTCTTCTTCTTTGTTAAGTGACCAAGAGTCACTAGAGCATGACTATCAACTTGGGCTTCAAGCTGGGTTTAACCTAGTTCAACTCTATGACCAGCTGGATGTTGAAATTGATGGTAGAGAGACTGCATAAACCTTCTTACGTTCACGATGTGCGCAATATACAAAGCATATAAATAAGGCTCCATTTTCGGAGCCTTATTTGCGGGTTCTTGTGGTTAATTCCAGTTAGGTATAACGACTACGCTTGTAGAATGCGCATGCAGTTGGTTGAGCCAACAACATCCATTACATCGCCTTGAGTAATAATGACTAAATCACCTTTGTGCAAGAACCCTTGCTCTTTAAGGCTAGTAATCGCTGCTTGAGCTGTTGGTAAACCCGCATCACTTTTTGACTCGAAATATACAGGTGTCACGCCTCGGTATAATGCTGCTCGATTTAGTGTCGATTCATTCCGTGATAAGGCAAATATTGGCAAGCCAGAGCTTAAGCGAGACATCATCAACGCAGTCCTGCCAGACTCAGTTAACGAGATCATCGCTTTAATTCCTTCCATGTGATTCGCAGAGTACATGGTTGCCATTGCGATGGTTTCTTCAGCGGTTTCGAAGGTTCTATCTAAGCGATAAGTAGATAGACTTGCCTCCGACATTTTTTCTGCCCCCACACATACTTCGGCCATGGATTTGACCGTTTCTACAGGATATTTACCTGCAGCAGTCTCTCCAGACAGCATCACCGCGTCAGTGCCGTCTAGAACCGCATTGGCCACATCCATCACTTCAGCACGCGTTGGCATTGGGCTAGTAATCATGGATTCCATCATTTGTGTCGCAGTAATCACGATACGGTTTAAACTGCGTGCGCGACGAATCAGTTTTTTCTGGACACCAATGAGCTCAGGGTCACCGATTTCTACACCAAGGTCACCACGTGCAACCATCACCACATCGGATGCGAGAATAATGTCGTCAATAGACTCATTGGTCGCGACGGTTTCTGCTCGTTCGACTTTAGCCACTAACATGGCTTCAAGGCCTGCATCTCTGGCTAAGCGTCGAGCGTAATGCATGTCTTCGCCGTTACGTGGGAATGAAATAGCAAGGTAGTCCACTTGAATTGCTGCGGCGGTAAGAATATCAGCTTTATCTTTCTCTGTGAGCGCATCCGCTGACAATCCGCCGCCTTTTTTGTTGATCCCTTTATTGTTGGACAATGGACCACCGACAATCACACGGGTATGAACTTTATTACTCTCTACTTTAGTAACTTGCAACTGAACGCGTCCATCATCGAGTAATAAAATGTCATTTGGTGAAACATCTTGCGGTAGTTCTTTATAATCTAACCCTACAGATTTTTGATTGCCTTCACCTTTTGGTAAATCACTATCTAATGTGAATTTATCGCCCACATTCAAAATGACTTGGCCGTCTTTAAACGTTGATACACGGATTTTAGGGCCTTGTAAGTCACCAAGAATTGCAACCTGACGCCCAAGTCTTGCTGCAATGGTACGGACTTTGTTCGCACGTTGAATGTGGTCTTCACTGGTTCCATGTGAAAAATTCATACGGACAACGTTTGCACCGGCTTTGATGATCTCCTCAAGTATATTGTCCTTATCCGTTGAAGGACCCAGCGTAGTGACAATTTTTGTTCGTCTTAATTTGGAAGTCATAGATTCTCCGATGAATGTGTGTGTAAAGGTAACTTGAACTCTATCCTTACTTTACGCAATCGCTCTCAAGGTTAGCCTCGTTGCTGAGCCCACACCTTAAAGCTACTTGAATATAAGTATATGCACAGAATGTTTACATTAAGAGTAACCCCGGTAAAACAGACAGATATTCGACAGGCAATGGCCTTATTGATAAAAATACGCTGCTTTAAAGGCATTACTTCATAATTTAGTGAATAAAAATAAGTTATTTTTCAAACAATTTAACAGGAGTAGATTCTTCGTTATTTGATTGAATACACAAACAAACAGGTTTATACGTGATGCTTGTCACGGGGATTTATTAATTCACTTCACAATTAGTTCGCAAAGTAAAAAAATTGTCCCGTTATAGAATTTCGGAGTGCAAGATGTACATGGCTCAACCGGGCCATATTGATCATATCAAACAGGTCAATGCTGGTCGTGTATATAAACTAATTGACCTAAAAGGTCCTATTTCTCGAATTGATTTGTCCAAGCAGAGTGAGCTTGCTCCTGCTAGTATCACCAAAATCACTCGAGAATTAATTGAAGCGCACTTGATTCATGAAACGACAGTACAAGAAGCGACGAGTCGTGGTCGACCTGCTGTCGGTTTGCAGGTCAATAATGAAGGCTGGCAATTTTTGTCAATGCGTTTGGGGCGAGGTTATTTAACCATTGCTTTGCATGAGTTAGGCGGTGATGTACTGATCGATACTAAAATCGAGATACACGAGCTTGATCAAGACGATGTGCTTGAGCGCCTGCTTTACGAAATTGATGAATTCTTTCAGACTTACGCGGATCAACTTGATCGTGTTACCAGTATTGCCCTTACGCTGCCTGGTCTCGTGAACTCAGAGCAAGGTGTCGTTTTGCAGATGCCTCATTACAATGTCGAAAATCTTGCTCTTGGACCAGAGATATACAAAGCAACAGGCTTGCCAGTTTTCATTGCCAATGACACGCGAGCTTGGGCATTAGCAGAAAAGCTTTTTGGTCATTCTCAAGATAATGACAACTCCGTTCTTATCTCTATCCACCACGGTTTAGGTGCGGGCATCATTCTGGATGGGCGCGTTTTGCAAGGCCGTCACGGTAACATTGGTGAACTCGGGCATATTCAAATTGACCCAAATGGAAAACGTTGTCATTGCGGCAATATTGGCTGTTTGGAAACCGTTGCCAGTTCTCAGGCAATTCGTGAAGAAGTCGTAAGACGAATCGCTGATGGCGAAGACTCTATTCTTGCTAAACAAGAAGAAATGAGTATTGAGAGCATTTGTGAAGCCGCTGCAAACGGTGATCCTTTGGCCGTCGATGTGATTGAAAAACTTGGAGGCTACTTAGGCTCTGCAATTGCTATTGTGATCAACTTATTTAACCCTGAGAAAATCTTGATCGGTGGTGTGATTAACCAAGCAAAAGATGTGCTTTATCCTGCGGTTCGTCGCTGTATCGAAGAGCAGAGTTTACCTGTTTATCACCAAGATCTTGAGCTGGTGGAGTCTCGTTTCTATAAGCAAGCCACAATGCCTGGTGCCGCGTTGATTAAGCAAGCGTTGTACGATGGTCAACTATTGATGAAGGTTGTGGAAGGTTAAGTACTTTTTAACATGATGATGTGCCTGGCTGTTGAGACTACATTTGTAGGTGATTTAGGGTGAGACTTAACGGCTCACCCTTTTTGATCGCCTATTACTAGAATGGGAATTTGAGTTATGTTGCATTGCTATATCTGCGCCATTCATGTAATTTCCTAAAAAGCTCAAGTAAATAAACAAAATGGCTTTCAATGTGCTGCGTGACTTTGCGTCTGATGCAAAGAGAAGTAATACGCTAAAACTGTTGTACTTTAAAGCTGTGCTCGAAAAGCCAAATATTTTAAGGTTATTTGGTTATATAATCTTGCTGTGTCTGTACTGATTTCGAGTAAAATAAGAATTATCCATAATTTAG